>NZ_JAEUAN010000002.1 GCF_019511445.1 Aliirhizobium wenxiniae | reverse complement strand
GGGGATGGTTGCCGGGGGTGAGTCATTGCCCGAGGCATCTTCCGCGATAACCTGAAGATCGCGGCCATCGGTCTGGGCGGGGTTGAGCGGAATGCTGAAATTGCCAGTCGGGCCGACGCTTACCGTGCCGACCACGACGCCATCGGCATCCGTTACCGTAATCTTTGCGCCCGGCTCTCCGCGTCCGGTCAGGACTGCACCATCCTCGCTGATGCTCAGGTTGGTGGGGGCAGAAGGTCCGCTGAGATCCGGGGCTTCGGTCGTTCCCGGCAGGGATGCGTTGCCAGCCGCGTCCGTCAGCACCACTTCGAGCGTGCCGCCATCCGTCTGGGTGGGGTTAAGCGTGACGGTGAAGGTGCCGTTCGGGCGAACCGTTGCCGTACCGATCTCGTCGCCAGCCGCATTGGTGACGATTACCGTTGTGCCCGGTTCGCCGCGGCCGGTGAGGGTGGTGCCCGCATCGTTGACATCGAGATTGGTCGGGGCGGCCGGATCGATCAAGTCGGGAGACGAAATCACGCCGGGCTGCGACGTGCCGTTGTCGTCGCTCTGAACCACGCGCAGTTCACCACCGTCGATCTGGGCCGGGGCAAGCGTAACGGTGAACGTGCCGTCATTGGCGACCGTCGCCGTGCCGATGATCTGGCCGCTGGCATTGGTAACCCTGATCTGTGCGCCGGACTGCCCCTCGCCGGTCAAAATCGTGCCGGAACCGTTGACGCTCAAATCGGTCGGAGCTGGCGGTGCGTCGGGATCGGGCGACAGTACGGTGCCCGGGTCAGACGCATTGCCGGCGCCATCCGTCAGTACGACCTCAAGTGCGCCGCCATCGAGTTGAGCCGGGTTGAGATTGATCGTGAATGTGCCGTTGGCGCCGACCGTGCCGGTGCCGACCGGATCGCCATCAGCGTTGGTCACGGTCACCGTTGTGCCGGGCTCGCCGCGCCCGGTGATCACTGTGCCGCTGCCATTGACGCCGAGATTGGTCGGTGCCGAAGGGGGCAGGGTGTCGTCGACATCGACCGCGCCCGGTTGAGACGCGTTTCCGGCTGCATCCTTGAGGGTGACTTCTAGTTCACCGCCGTTGTTCTGCGCGGGATCCAGTTCAATCGTGAAGGTGCCGTTCGCGCCGACTGTTCCGGTGCCGACGGTTACACCATCGGCATCCCTGACCGTCACCGTCGTTCCCGGTTCGCCGCGACCGGTCAGGACTGCGCCATCATCACCGATCGCAAGATTGGTTGGCGCGTCGGGTGCGGTGAGGTCCGGGGACGGCGTTGTGCCGGGATCGGAGGTGTTGCCTGCGGCATCCTCCAGAACGACATCCAATTCGCCACCGTCTACCTGGGCAGGATTGAGCGTGATGCTGAACGAGCCATTTGCGCCAACGATGCCCGTGCCGACAACTACACCGGCCGCATTGGTCACGATTACTTCCGCGCCCGGCTCTCCGCGTCCCGTCAGGGTCGTTCCTGTGTCGTTGACCGAAAGATTGGTCGGTGCTGCGGGTGCCTCGGTATCTGAATCGGAATCCGAGTCCGCATCGGCATCGGCATCTGCATCCGCGTCGGCATCCGCATCCGCATCCGCATCAGCGTCCGCATCGGCGTCTGCGTCAGCGTCCGCATCGGAATCAGCATCCGCATCGCTGTCATCGGAGTCGCTTCCACCCGAGCTTGATCCGATGCCGACAGCTGCGGCACCGAGACCCAGGGCGGCTGCGAGGCCTAGTATCGATCCGGCACCGCCTGCTCCGGCTGCCGCACCTGCGCCTGCCAGCTGGTCGATCGGAGCGCCGTCCACAAATTCGAAATTCGCAAGTTCATCCGTATATTCGCCCTGCCAGACATTGCCTGAGGAATCTTCGAGCACGAGTTCGCTGCGCTCAGCGCCATCGCCAGTGTAAAAATTCTCGATCCGGATATCGGGTCCGTTGCGGACATCGATGAGTAGGTCATTCCCGGCGCGGGTGGTTGCGGCAATCTGGTCTGGAGATAGGGAAAGCTTGACGGTGCTTGGCTTGGAAAGGACGATATCGTTGCCGTTTACGGTTGTTGTCTGTCCGCTTGTCTTGTCCAGTATTACAGCGACCATCTGACTCTCCCTGTGAGGCGCCGGGCATCATGCCCTTTTCTGGTGCTCTGCCCCCCCGCCTTGAAAGCGAGTCCTCCCGTTCCTCGTCACCGGTCAGGGCTGACGTGGCTCGTTGGATGTCGTTAGCAGCACACCTGAATGAAGTTGCTGTAATTCATGCAATCTTCAATTAGATGTCGCTTATGTTTGTCTTTGTGGCTTAAGGAAGCGTAAACGGGCGAACCGAAATGAAGCGTTGCCGTCCCAGGTTGCGACGAAGACGTCACTCGGACGCTTCATCCCGATATGCTTTTGCCGTGCTGCTGTGGAAAACCGGATCTGAATTCAGGTGCGGGGTGCCCGGAGCTGCATCTTTTGAGCATCCGCCGAGATCTCTTCCGGAGAAGGAGGGGAGGCGCGTGAGGATAGTCCAAAAGCGTCACGAAGCCTGCCGGCTGCATAGGCGCATTCGACGTTCAGCTTGTAGAGGTCAAACCGCGTGTTGACCTCATCGAAACGTGCAGAATGCAGTTCCTGATCGGCGTTCAATACGTCGAGCAGCGTGCGGGTGCCGAGGTCGAGAAACTGTTTTTGATACAGATCCCGCGTTTCGCGCATCATTGTCTGCCGTGATCCGAGTGATTTCAGAAGCGTGCTCAGGCTGGTGACCTGGGAAGCCGACTGGATCCATGATCTCTGGGCGTCATACCTGCCAACCGCGATGGCGGCATCGGAGGCCTGCGCGCCATATCGGGCGGCGTTCTGGCGAGCCCTGAAGGAACCTCCGTTGTAGAGATCTCCTTTAACGGTCACGCCGATCATATAATCGCTATCGCCGTCACCCCATGTCTTCATCCGGGTCGTGCCTTCCAGCGCGATCGTGGGTAGCATGTCGGCACGGGCCAGCTTGACGCGCGCATCCGCTTCCCGCTTGCGGGATTTGGCGGCCACAACGGTCGGAACGGATTCCCACACGGGTTCGGGGCCGGCGCAGGCCTTGTTGAGGGACGAGGGGAAGGACGGGCGCAGCTTGGCCGCGCTGACCTGGCCAAGCAGCGAGTTCAACGAGCCCTCCCAGCGCTGCTTTTCCGCATTGATCTCCAGCGCGGTCGACTGTGCTGCCTGGATACGGGCCTGCGCCTGCAACTTGTCCGAACGCGTGCTGGCGCCGCGATCGGTTCTCGCATCTACCAGTTCGGCGATGGCCGAGACATCGTTGACCTGTTCCCTTGCTATGGCTGCAAGTCTTGCATTGCGCATGACCTCTACGGAGGCCAGTACCGTTTCGCGGATCAAATCATCGACCGTGGCGAGAAATTCCGCCCGGCGGACGTCGGAAATGGCGGATTCCGCTTCGACCCGACCAGAGACCTTGCCGAAGTCGTAGATCATCTGGCTGGCGGTGACGTTAAATTTCGGCGCCCAGTCGCCCCGGTCGCCTTTCTGCGCGGCAAGATCGAGGCCACCGCCGACCGACGGTCGATATCCCGATCGTGCGTCGGCAATCAATTCGTTCTGCTGCCTGATACGGCCGGTCGCTTCCTGGATCGAGGGGTGCCAGCTGACAACACGGCGGACTGCGCTTTCAATGTCGGTGACTGGCGCAGGGGCCGCTATTGATCCCGTCACTTCGGGCGAGGGTTTCGTCGGGGATGGAGCAAGCGTCTGTGCCTTTGCCGCCTGCTGTCGCTGAACGGCATTCCGGTGCGATGTCTGGCTGCACGCTGTCTGGATGATGGCAGCCGCAATCAAGAGGCCAAGTTTGATGGTGCGACCTGAACGCATCTAGTCTCCATAGACCGAAGATCGAAAGCTGAACCGGCCTACGCGACACCACTGGCTGGAGAAACGCTCCCAAGCACTTAGATTCGCTAGATATATAAGTGATTCGTGAGATGCTGCAAACCTGAGTTGAATCGTCTTGACTGCCGTTTGTGATTGCGCCACACCAACGTCGCCGGTTTTGCCGTGTTGATCGACAGGTTGAGAGCCGATGCGAAGGATGCAATGGGCTTAAGCAGCGATTTCCATCAATGATTTAATTTTAGTAAAATATAATTAAGTGTTGAGTATATTTTCGGAAATATATCGTAACCATCTTCCTGAATTGTATTTGAATGGGACGCCTCTCTCGTGTTCCATCACTCCAGGGACAGGATGTCTTTGTAACGTAACGGATCCTTTGTTTTGCTCTCGATGGCCCTTGAAGCGGACGACATGAATGTTTCCGGGATGGCGGACTGGCCCCATGTGGTGCTGGGCGGTCTGCCGATCGTGCGCTCGACGATGGCCGAGGCGGCTTCAGGCTTTATCGACCAGGCTCTTCGCGCCCGCGGGCAGAACAACCTTCCCTTTTATTCGACCTCCGCCAACGGCCAGGTTCTGGCCATGTGTGTTCGAGATCCCGAATTCATGAACCTCATGCTCAAGGCGGATCAAATCCACGCCGATGGCATGCCCATGGTTCATTGCTCGAAATTTCTCTGCCAGACTGCATTACCCGAGCGAGTGGCGACAACCGATCTCGTTCATGCGGTTGCCGAGCGGGCACAGGATGAGAACGTCACCTTCTATTTCCTTGGCGCAAGCGAAGAGATCAACGCCAAGGCGGTGGTCGCGATGTGCAAGCTCTATCCGCGCCTGCGCTTCGTGGGGCGTCGTAACGGCTATTTCAGGCCGGAAGAGGAAGAGGCAATCGTTTCCGATATCCGCGCCAAGCGTCCGGATATCCTCTGGATCGGCCTCGGCTTTCCGTCCGAACAGAAATTCGTCAGCCGTAATCTCGAAAAGCTGCGTGGCGTTGGCGTGATCAAGACCTCGGGCGGATTGTTCGACTTCCTGTCGGGCAAGAACCCGCGCGCGCCGATGTGGATGCAGCGCCGCGGGCTGGAATGGGCATATCGGATGTATAACGAGCCAAGGCGCCTGACGCTTCGCTACATGCTGACAAATCCCGTCGCAGTCTACGCATTGCTGCGTTACTCGCGATAAAGGCTTCTATGTTTCAAACGACAGATAGAGTTGAGTCGGCGCCCCTTGAGGCGCCGTTTCGGGTTTGAGGTTCAGGCGCGTTGCCTGTCGCTCGGCCGCATCGAGATCAGGCTCAGGAACCCGAGAGCAAGAGCAATACAGCAGCCCAGAACGAAGCCGCCGAACAGGCCTCCTGCCGTCAGATAAAGCGTGCGGGGAGGATAGCTGCGGGTCTTTGGAATGGTCGGCGGCGAGATCACCCTGACATTGGTCGTGTTGATCTGCTGGCGTTCGGCGATCTGTTTGGCGCGCCCCATGAACGCCTGGTAGACGGCGGACTTCGATTCCGCCTCACGTTCCAGCTGACGCAGCTGCACGAGAGCTTCATTGTCGCCAAAGACGACGGATTTCATCGTGTTCGCCTGGTTCTGCTGCGCCATCAAAGCGGCTTCGGCCTGTGCCAGTTCTGATCTGGCTGCGGTGAGGATGCGGCTCTGCTCAGCCGCGATCTGGGCCTGGATCGCTTCCAGCTGCGGCCGCATGGCGGAAATCCGCGGATGCCTTGCGCCGAAGACAGCGGATTGTGCGTCGAGTTCCCGCTTCACGGCAGCATATTGGGTCCGCAGCGCCGTCATCGTCTGGGAATCGATCGAGGCGCTGTCGAGGCGATTGTCCGGGCTACCCGTCGAAAGTTCCTGATAGCGGCTTCGCGCCCGGATGGTACGGGCCTGAGCGTCGACGAGCTGTGTATTGGTCTGGTTCGCAACGATGCTGCTGACGAGTTCGCCGGAGGAGGACAGTATGTTATGCTCGCGCTTGAATTTCTGTACGGCTTCATCGGCGACCGAAACTTCGTTCTTCAATGCATCGAGCCGTGAGAACAGTTCCGTCGCGGCCCGGCCGGCATTATCCGCCTGCGCCTTCATCAGTTCGTCCTGGAAATTTTCGATGATGGAATTGGCGATTTCCAGCGCCTTGGGAGCGGACTCACTTGAGACATCGAGATTGACGACGAAGGAATTTTCCTCGCGCCTCGCGAGGATATGTTTTTCGAGCGCGCGCAGCGCATCGAGCCGTGCGGACTGGGATACGCCGGATCCCTCGTCACGGAATTCCGGATCCTGATCCAGATGAAGCGCGTCGATAACTTTGTTGAGTACGCTCGCCGATGTCAGGATGCGCAACTTGCTCTCGACATCGTAGATCTGCATGTCGAGCTGGTTGTTGGAGGCGAAAATATCATCGTCGACGACCCTCAAATTGGTCGGATCGATAAAGATCTGCGAACCTACGGTGAATTTCGGCTTGGAGAAATTCCCAAAGCCATATCCGGCAAGCGCGCCCAGAATGATGAACAGGAGGACAAGATACCTGCCGGCCCAGAGCCAGCCGAGCACCATGCCAGGACTGATATCCGGCCATGTCATCTGTGCAGGCGCAGGTGGCGGCTGCACAGATCTTGCCGACGACGAGGCGGCCTGAGGTTCTTCGTCCGATCCGAGATAGGAAAGCAGAGAATGGTGACCGGGGGCGGAAACAGCATTACCCGCAGTGTCGCCGGCTTCTTTCGAAGCCGCGTCCCGTCGAAGAAATTTTGGTGGTCTTAACATGGCATACATGGGGCCGGACCTGCCTTTCGCTGCCAATGAAACTCTATCTACGCTAATAAGCGGTAAACCATGCCGCAGAAGATGGTGGCTGGTGCCGGTTATTGGCGCCTTGCTCCTCAGTTTAGGCGCAGAAGTTTAAGAGTTACCGGTTCTGGTTGGGGAAATTCCTGGATTGAATGGATCACGGACATTGACGCGTTATCTCGTACTTGGATCCGATGCCACGACCGTCTGTGGTGTGGAGGCATTTACCCGTAATCTCTCGGTCAGACTGGGGCCGCGTGCCGTCAGCGATATTCTGGACGGAAATCTGGGGCGGTTGTCACGAAATCTGGCGCAAGCCGATGCGGTCGTCTTCAATTTCCCCATCGTTGCCTGGAAGAGAAGGTTGGTGGAGCCATTTGCGGCAGCCATCCTGGCGAAGCTGAAGCGCACCGAAGTGATCGTCGTTCTACATGAGTGGGCAAGCCTCGACTGGAAACGGCGGTTAATCCTCTGGCCGGTCATCCTGTTTGCCGATGCCATTCTTTTCTCGGCGCCCGAGGTTCGGCGTGAATGGCTGGAGAGCCGCTATCCCGTGGGCCGGAAGAGAACAGCGATCATTCCAATTCCGCCGAATCTTTTGCCGAGCGGGAAAGAGCAGGCGGAGCCGGCCGCCCTTGCCATTCGCAAACTCCGTGCAGGCGGGCGGACAATCCTCGGTCAATTCGGATCTATCTATCCGAAAAAGAACTGCGCCGAACTTCTGGCAATCGCGCGAACCCTTGTTGACGATGGACAGGATGTGGCAGTCGCCTTTGTCGGCTCGTTCATCAAGGGCATGGACAATGTCGAAGAGGATTTCCGCAATCGGGTCGAGGCGCTAGGACTTGCCGATCGGGTGATCGTCACGGGTTATCTTGCCACGGACGAGGACGTCTTTGCGGCCTGCCGCGAGGTCGATATCTTCTGTTACCGGTTTTCAGAAGGGCTTACCGCGCGGCGTGGCAGTGTGCTTGCGGCAGCGCTCGGTGGCCGGATCGTCGTCACCAACGCACCGGTTGACCCTTCAGGGCTTGAGCATCATGGCCTGTTTCAGGCGCTGATCCGCAACGGAAACATCGTCCTTTGCCCGCATGATGCAGATGTCGAGACGATGGCGAAAGCTGTTGGCGACATGATCGGGCGCTTGCCGCAACCGCTGGACATGGATGCCGAGATCGCTTCGCTTTGGAATGCGATCATCGGCCAAATCGATTCCGTCTCAGCCTACAGAATGGCTCAACTCAACCCGGAAAGGCTCTAGCTCCAGAGATTACGGGTCAATGCCACACGTCTGATCAGCGAGGTGTCGGTCTGCGTATGCGACTGTATGGCGATCGCATATTGATCCTTGCCCATGCTGTCGATCAGGTTTGCAATGCCCCTTTCGTCAAGCGCGGGTCCGCTCCAATAGGTGGCGCAGAAGCTTTGCTCGACAATGCGATGGCGGCCCATCAGGGATGGATTGCTGGCGACGCCGACGCCATAGAGGATGTATTCGGAAAAATCGCGCGCCTTGCACAGAGCCTTCCACCAAGGCAGGTCGGTCACGGTCTCTATCCTGTCCATGACGGTATTAAGGCTTTCGCGATCCCAGACGATCATCTGGCCGATATAATCGTCACCGGGCAAAGGCGGCTCCGGTGTATCGATGACGCGGTAGGCATTTTTCTGCCACAGGATGTGGTTCGGGCGTGTGTCGTTCACTCCGCCCAGGTCGACATAAAGGGGCGAGAGAAGATCACCGGCAAATCTTGCGACGTCGAACGGGCGCACGAAGCAATTGTCGCTGTCGATGCACATGACCCGCTCGCAGGATTGCAGCAGCGCCATCGCAAGTTTCCGCAATTGCTGCACATGCCAGCCATAAACGGGAAGGCCCGTGCCGGGGGCCCAATAGTATTGACGGCCCTTCCATTTCAGGAAGCCTGGCAATGGATATAGCTTGCCGGGCAAGAGCACCGAATCGGGAAGCACCAGCCGCTTTTCATTGCCAAGCTGCGAGAAAAGCTCAAGGTCGCTATCGGCGACGAGCAGATAATGCCGATCGTAACCGGTAATGTATGCATCGATCGAATCGCACAGAAGACGGCATGACTCGAAGTCGCGGGAATATGTTGGCGTAACGAGACTGACGGTGGCGGTCATTCGATGATCATGGCTCCGGACATAGCAGAATGCAGACTGCCAAGGTTCGACCTAAGGCTCCGTTAATCCCGTTCGCGCATAGTGCTGGCCGGTGCGAATATCCAAGGATAGACAGCCGCACCGGCATGCAGGCTTTTACGACATAAAGGCCGCCGGTTGGAGGTAACGAGTGGGATTGAGGTCCAAGCACGAATTCCGGCAATTCGCCCGCCATCTCGGTACCTATGTCGGATCGAGCGGGGCACTGCTTGCATCGAGCGTCACCATGCTTTTGACCTTCGCGCTGCTTGCGCGTCATCTCGGCCATGAGCAGTTCGCGCTGAATGCAACGATCACCGCGCTGACCAATCTCGGCATACAGGTGTGCGGTCTAGGGTCGCAGGAATCGCTGGTCCGGCGAGTTGCGCAGGAACCGGGCTTCTATCCCGACATGCTCGGGCATGTGCATATTCTCAATCTCGTTTCAGGCGCGGTCCTGGTGGTTGCCGGAATGATCGCCATTCCGCTGATATTTCCCGTCTCGGATGACGTGCTGACAACGCTTGTCGCCACGGCGTTGATCCTTTTCACCAATATCATCCTGTTGAAGATCATCTGGCTCGCGACGAACAGCTATATCGCCCATTCGCGCTTTTCGGTCGCCAACAGGATCGAGTTCCTGTTCGCCGCGCTGCGCATGATGGCGGCGGTCGTCAGCTGCCTCGTCTTCAACATCACCACCGTGGCGGAATGGGCTGTCTGGAATTTCGCCGCGCATGCGGTCGTTGCGGTGATTGCGTTGATCGCGATACGCCGGTTGGGCCGGCCGAAATTCAGGATCGTTCGCGAAGAGGTGCCGATCGGCATCATGTTCGCCAGCCAGTTCTTCTTCAAGGCGGGGCGCAGCAATGCCGATATTCTTGTCCTGAGCGCCGTGGCTGGGTCGGAAATCGTCGGCAGTTATTCGATTGCCCGCCGGTTGACGGAAGCTTCCTATATGGCGGTCGAGGCGCTTAACCGGATCGTCTATCCGAGCTATGCCGCCGCAGCCTTGAGCGGTGTAGGGGCTGTTCTGGCACGCGCCAGAAGCATGCTGGTTCTGACGACGGCGATCGGCATTGCAGCCGGCCTGTTCATCTGGATCATCACGCCATGGCTGCCGCTTCTGTTCGGGCATGACTATGTTTCATTGTCCTGGATGACCCGGACGCTGTGCTGGGCGGTGATCCCGATTGCGGTCAGCGCCACCGCTTTCGAAGCGCTCGGTGCATCCAGCCTGCAGAATGTGCGGGCAAAAATTCTCAATGTCTCGAATATCGCGGGTGCGGGGCTCGTGGCTGCCGCTGCCTATTACGCCAGTGTCAGCGGCGTGATCGCGACGACCTATGTGCTGGAAATCCTGATCGCAATTCTTGCCTGGCGCGCGCTTTTCCGGGCGCAGAACGATATCAGGCGTTCGTCACGGACGGCCGATGGGTCGCCGGAGCCGGCAAAACAGCGGACAGCCTGACTTGCAGGTAAAATCAGCTCTCGGTGATGTGCTGTCCGGCCTTTAGTGCCGGCTGACGCTCGGCAGCCGGAATTTCGCTCGCCTTGTAAGGCACCGGAAGGAAGCCGAAGCTTGCGGTGACCCGACCGATCGACATCAATACCGGATGTGTGGCCGGGAGAAGGCGTTTTGTCCGAGCCAGAAGCCCGATCGCCTTGAAGATGCTGAGGCCCAGCGAAACAAGGTTCTTGGCATGAAGTCTGGCAGGTGCGGCCATACGCTTGCGGTCGATGACATAGTTGATGCTGCCGGTGCGGATCGAGCGGCGCATCAGCCATTTCGGCGTCGTGCGTTCTGCCGCGACCGTTTCATGGATTACCGCTTCCTCGCACCACCAGAAGGTAAAGCCGGCTGCGCGGCAGCGGGCAAAGAATTCCATGTCGCCGCCGCCGAGGAAGTTGAAGGCGATGTCGAACAGGGCCGGTTCCAGACGGACGAAGACATCCCTGTGAATGAGGCAGTTTCCGGTGCCGTGAATGACGGGAACCTGCCTTGTCGGTCCATTGATGAAGCCGTAAAGCGGGTGCCGGCTGACGGATGGCGATACCGGCACATCGAATTGACGGATGACCGGGCCACCGACGATCCTGGCTCCGGTGCGGCGCGCCGTCGAGACCATCTTTGCCAGCCAGTCGGGGCTTGCGATCTCGTCATCGTCGATCATCAGGAAGTAATCTGCAGACGGAAAACGCTCGCGGGCTTCCGTGAATGCCCGGTTGATCGCGTGGCAATTGCCCTGGCTAGCTTCGATCACAACGGCGGACGGAACATCGGAACCATCAAGCGTTTCGCGCGCGGAGACGGCGCCCACCGGATTTTCGGCATCATTCTCGACAACCATGATTGCGAAGCGCATGTCACCCTGCTGGGCCAGCAGCGACTGGAGCGTGCGCGCCACGCCATCCGGTCGGCGGAAGGTCGGAATGCAAATGACAGCCTCTACGGAAGCTCTGCTAACGTCCTGCACGCTTGGCTCTCCGGTCCTGTTCGCGTTTGTGCTGTTCACTGCCCTTGCGCCTGCCGCGTGGGGCGACGTGTTTCAATACGAAAGGAGATCAGTGAATACAAATCTATGTTCGGCTTTCAGTTAACATCACATGGCATCAACGACACCGTCATCACATCTGCCGAGACTGAAGGCTGGCGAGCGCCTGCAATCTAAGGCCGAACACGGCGATGAGCATGGTGAACCACAGTGGGCCGTTGTTGACGAAAAAGAGGTTTTCCATGCCTGCCAGAAGGATCGAGAAAATCCAGATCCGGAGAAACAGGCGCGTCAGGTTCGGATCGTTCTGCGTGGCAAAGGCTTCATCCGCATCCCTGAGCGGCAGGATGAGGAGCCAGAGGACCATGAGTATGAGGGCCGGGAAACCGCCATTCAGAAGTGTTTCCAGGAACGAGTTATGCGAATGCGCGGCGAGGTGGGCCCAGGATTCCGTGGTGATGTTGCGAAGAAATTCGCTTCCCCAGAACAACTGAAAGCCATAACCGATGAACGGGGATTCGGAGACGCGGGCAAGGGCAAAGCTCCAGATCGCGCTTCGCCCTGTGAAGGTCGCGTCGATCCCGAGGTCGGCCACCATGGCACCGATTGCCGGCGAGCTTGAGACTTCGATGAGGATGACGTTCATCGCAATGACCAGCCCGACGGTGATGAAACCACGCAATGGTTTGCAGTGTTCGAACAGCCAGCCCAGCAGCAGGACGACGGGAAGCATCGCTGTTGCAGTCTTGCCGCCAGCGAACAGAAGAAAGATGGCGGATAGAACCGCGATGAGAGATCCCAGCTTCGGATAGGACGCTTTTCGCAGGTAGAGACCGAAGAGGGCCAAATAGGCCATGCCGGCAGCGGCGGCGTTCTTGTGCCCGAAAATCCCGCGCCAGTCTCCGGCGAGTGCCGCTTCGACTTCATGGGCCCCATGGACGCCGACCGAGGGTATGACCAACACGGCGAAATAATTGAGCAGCAAGGTCAGCGTCGCGCAGGTGGCGATGATCCTTGCAAAGTCGCGGCTGTCCCGCGGCAGCAAAAGTGCGGCATTGGCGCAACCGCAGACGAGAAATGCGTAGATGATCCTGCGAAAGGCCGTTACCGGATCAAAGGAAAACACGGAGGCGAAGGAGAACCAGACAAGGATCAGGGCTAGCAAGAGATGCGGACTGAAAAATACGCTCTTGCCCGGATTGCGCCACAGGCTTGCAATGGCGGTGGTGAACAGGACTACGACGGAAATCTGGTTTAGCAGGTTGCCGGTGGAAGGGAGGCCTCCCCTGCCATCCGAGTGAGCAAAGGGCGAAAGGCCGATCCAGAAATAGCAAAAGAGCAGCAGCAAGATCACGGAGCCGAAACTCCATGTGGCGGGGTCGGCGCGCATGGCCGGCAACATTCCTGGCCGGGAAATTTCCCCTGCTTGTTTCAAGCTGATAGGTCCTGTGGTGCTGGACGAAACCGCGGTCCGTTTCAACAGGAAGCCGAGATATGTTAACCGCTGGTAAATAACCTTCGTCAACCAAGGTAATATTATCATAACGTCGCCCAGTTAGCGTCTCATGCAGCTCCTAGCTTCCTCCGATCAAGGCGAGATAGATCCATGCGCAGACGGGATTTCGTTCAGGTTGGCCTTGCCGTAGCGGCGCATGCGGCGCTTCAGGTTCCCGCGACCCATGCCGCTGCACCATCGCGACGGATACCCTATGGCTCGGCGGTACGCGGCGATGCTTTGGTGGATGACTATGATTATCGGACAGTCCTTGCCGAGCATTGCCAGCTGGTGGTCCCGGAGGGTGGGCTGAAATGGGTAGTGGTGAGGCCTTCGGAGGATCGGTTCGATTTCTATGAAGGTGACAAGCTGCTCGCTTTCGCCGATCAGAACGGCATGAAAATGCGCGGCCACACGCTGATCTGGCACGGGGCGATGCCGGACTGGACCTCGTCCATTCGTGGCGCGGAGGCCGCTGAAAAGGCGATGACCAAGCACATCCATACCGTCGTGGGGCAATATAAGGGACGCATTCCGAGCTGGGATGTCATCAACGAGGCAATTGCAGAGGACCCGCGTGGCTCCGACTATCTGAGGCCCAATCTCTGGCTTGAGAACATGGGCAAGGGATATATCGAAACGGCACTTCGCCTGGCGGCAGAAGCAGATCCGCAGGCGCAGCTTGTCATCAATGAATATGATATCGAATGTGTCGGCGAGTATTACGAGAACCGGCGGAATGCGCTCCTGCGTGTCGTGCGCGATCTTCGTGATCGCGGCGCCCCGATCCATGCGGTCGGCTTTCAGGGGCACCTGAAGGGACAGTATGAAATAGACAAGGAAGGCGTGTCGTCCTTCGTGGCCGAACTCAAGGCGATGGATGTCGATGTGCTGGTCACGGAGCTCGATGTTATCGACAATCTCCTGCCCGCTGACGAGAAAAAGCGCGATCAGGTCATCGCAGTACGAGTCACGGATCTGTTGGAGGCAATTTCCGATGCGAACCCGCCGACCGCGATCCTGACCTGGGGGATTACCGATCGCTATACATGGGTGCCCACGTGGTTTACCCGCGATGACGGACGCCTGAACCGTCCATTGCCTTTGGATCGCGACTACAAGACCAAGCCAATGATGGACGCGATCAAACGTTTTGCCGCTCGCGCATAGGCGAGAGACCTCCGATCTTTAATCCTGCCCGCTATGCGCGAAAAATGATGCTTCAACCTATGACGGTTCTGTCTGCGATTGGTCCAGCTGTAGTAAATCGGAGCGAATTTTCGCAAGGCTACGACTATAGCTGCATCTTCCCGAATAATTGTTTGAGCCGAGGTAACGCTTCATTAGCAACGCCTCCCAGCAAATTCTAAACCCTAATCGAAATTGTCAGGGAAAATTCGCTCCAAACCGGAGCAAGATCCCGCCTTATTAACTGCTCATTCTTGGTTGCGGCATATTTTCCCATCAGCCGCGATGCAATGTTTGGTTGTGGCTGAATGTCAGATGCCAACGGAAATCCGCCGAGCCAAGCCAGGCGAGCAGATTGAGCGAAGCTTTTTCGATCCGGACGCCATGACGTTTCGACTTTGGCTGAGGGATTATTTTGACAATGAATGTGCGTTTACAGAACATCGTTGACATACCTCTGGCGGTCGATCTGGACGGGACGCTGATCTCCACCGATCTTCTGTGGGAAAGCGCGTTCCAGCTCATCAGGGCGAACCCCCTCTATCTATTTCTCCTGCCGGTCTGGCTGCTTTCGGGCAAGGCGCGGCTGAAGACGGAAATAGCGCGGCGGGTCACGCTGGATGCCAGCCATTTGCCTTATCGCGAGGACTTCGTTTCCTACCTGCGTGCAGAGCGTGTTCGCGGACGCGACCTCATTCTCGTGACGGCGGCCGCCGAGCCGTTTGCGAAAGCCGTGGCGGCACATCTCGGCCTGTTTAGCGCCGTCTATCATACGGACGAAAAGACCAATCTGGCTTCGCACCGCAAAGCCGCGCTGCTTTCAGAACTCTACGGGCCGCAGGGCTTTGATTATGCCGGTAACGACCGTGCGGATATTGCGGTTTTCGAGATTGCACGCAGTGCGATCGTGGTTGCGCCGGATGCTGCGGCTGATCGATATCAAAGAGCGCATTCCTCGATGCGTTTTGATGCCAGGCGCTCTGATATCAAGACTTATATCAAGATGCTGCGCGTGCATCAGTGGCTGAAGAATTTCCTGGTTTTTGCCTCTCCGGTACTTGCGCACACGATCTTCCAGCCTGAGACCTTCATCGCGACAGCGCTGGCCATGGTGGCGTTTTCGTTTTCGGCATCCGCCATCTACATCATCAACGACATTCTCGACCTGCCGCTCGACCGCCAGCACCCGAGGAAGCGGAACCGGCCTTTCGCAAGTGGCGCCATCTCCATTCCTTATGGCCTTACGGTTTCCGCGCTGCTTCTCGTCGCGACGGCGGCCATCTGCTCGCTGCTGCCTTTGCAGTTCGCTGCGGTCATCGTTCTTTATCTGGTGGTGACAACTGCTTATTCCCTGGCCCTGAAGCGGATGCTGCTGATCGACGTCCTCTGCCTTGCCGGTCTCTATGCCCTGCGTATCCTTGGAGGCAAGGCGGCAACAGACCTGCCGCTGTCCTTCTGGCTGATCGCTTTCGGCCTGTTCTTCTTCCTGTCTCTGGCGTTGGTGAAGCGCTATGTCGAATTGCGTCACACGACGGCCGACGTCGGAGACCGCATTGCCGGCCGCGGTTATCGCCCGGAGGATATTCATATCGTCGCCCAAAGCGGCGTCTCTTCCGCATTTGCTGCCGCGATGGTTCTAGCCCTCTATATCCAGTCGGAAGACATCCGCACACTTTATAGCGAGCCCTGGGTGATCTGGCCGTTGGTGCCGATGGTTCTCTATATCAATGTCCGCATCTGGATCCTGGCGCATCGCAAGGAGCTGGACGATGATCCGGTCGTCTTCATCGCAACCGATTGGCGCAGCCAGTTGGTGATTGCAGTCGGCGTCATGCTCTTCGTTGCAGCGAGTGTGCTGTGATGCAGGCGAGCCTTGACAGTTTCGGTCGCATCAGCCGTCATGCCAGACAGGCAATCGCCTTTGAACAGGCGATTGAGGTGCTGCGCGGAGGTGCAGCCGGCCGGTCGGGTCTGCTGGCTTTCGGCAACGGCAAATCCTACGGCGACAGCTGCCATAATGATGCAGGCTCGCTCGTGCCGATGCGTCAGCAGAAGGCCGTGCTCGGCCTTGATCTCGAGACAGGCGTCGTGGAGGCGCAGGCGGGCATCTCGCTGGAAGAGCTGGTCGCCTATATCGCTCCGCACGGGTTCTTTCTGCCGGTAACGCCGGGGACGCGTTTCGTCACGCTCGGCGGTTCGATCGCCAATGACGTTCACGGCAAGAACCACCATCTTCGCGGAACGTTCGGCTGCCATGTCGAAAGCTTCGAATTGCTGCGTTCCGATGGCCACATCCATCATTGCAGCGCGACGGAGAATACAGACCTGTTCTCGGCGACGATCGGGGGGCTGGGGCTGACGGGGCTTATTCTGTCCGCCAGACTAAAGCTCATGAAGGTCGGCTCGCTCGACATTGACGAGAAGGTGACGGCCTTTTCCAGCCTCGAGGGCTATTTCGATCTTGCGGCCGATGCCGACCGGGAAAACGAATATTCCGTCGCCTGGCTGGATCAGCTTGCCTCCGGTAGATCGGCGGGACGTGGCGTGCTGATTACCGGCAATCATGCGGATAACGGCAATTTCCGCACCGAGGGTGTCAAGGCGAAGATCCGCGTTCCGTTCGAGCTGCCGTTTTCGGCGCTGAACCGGGTGAGCCTCGGGCTGTTCAACACGGCCTATTTCAACGTCAACAGGCTGAAGTCCGCACCGCATTTGGCCGGTTACGGCAAGTTCTTCTATCCGCTCGATGGTGTTGGAGACTGGAACCGGCTTTATGGGCCGAAGGGCCTCTTCCAGCATCAGAGCGTCATTCCGTTCGAAGCCGGGCGTTCGGTCATTCCGGCCATGCTGGAAGCAAGCCGCAAGGCCGGTTTGTCGTCCTTCCTCACAGTGTTGAAGCGTTTTGGCGATGTGCCTTCACCAGGTTTCATGTCGTTTCCGCGTCCGGGCTACACGCTGACGATGGATTTTCCCAATCACGGCGAAAAGACGCTTGAGCTGCTAACGCGTCTCGATCACATGACGCTCGATGCCGGCGGACGGGTCAACCCGTACAAGGACAGCCGCATGAGTGCCGACGTGTTCAAAACCGGCTTTCCGCAATGGACGCAGTTGGAAACGCTGCGGGACGAAAGTTTCTGCTCTGATTTCTGGCGCCGTACGGCGCTTGCCACGGATCACCCACGAGGACGCCCATGAAATACATCCCGTTTATCCTCTTCACGGTGCTGACCAACGCGGCGGCACAGCTGCTGCTGAAACAGGGCATGCTGTCGCTCGGTCCGCTGAGTTTCTCTGCCGACACGATGATCCAGCGGATTTTTCAGATCGTCTTCAACCCCTGGGTTTTCTTCGGGCTGACCACCTTCGTCATCTCGATGGCGTCGCATCTCTATGTGCTCTCCAAGGTCGATCTGTCCTTCGCCTATCCCTTCCTCAGCCTTGCCTATGTGGCCGTCGCCGTTCTGGCCTGGCTGCTGTTCAAGGAGGAACTGGGCGCCATGAAGATCGCAGGCATCGCCTTCATCTGCGTCGGCACAGTGCTGATCGCGCAGAGCGGGCATAAGGAAACACCGGAACAGACAGCGTCCATCGAGCGCGTCAACTCCTGACCAACCAGTTTTAGAACCGACAGAACGACGGGGATTCAAACCATGAGACATATCATTTTCGGCGGCGACGGTTTCGTAGGACGTCATCTTGCACCAAGGCTGCAGGCTGAGGGCCATGAAGTCATCGTTGCGGATATCGCCAAGAGCGATCTGCCGCACTATGGCACTATCCGCTTCGAAAACGTCGACGTGACCGATCCCGCCTCGATCGCCAAGCTCGGCATCCATGCGGATGACATGGTCTACAACCTCTCCGCCAAGATGCTGTCGCCGCTGCAGGTGCGCGCCAAGCGGCACGACTTCTTCTTCCCGGTTAACTATTACGGTACCGAGAACATCATAAAGGCGATGGATCAGGCGGGCGCAAAGTCGCTCGTGCATTTCACCACCGACATGGTCTACGGGCACACCTATGTCTGGCCGCAGACGGAAGAGCACCCGGTGGCTCCGCTCGGCGAATACGGTCTTTCCAAGCTGAAGACCGAGGAGCTGTCGGCCGAATGGCGCAAGCGCGGCATGAATATCTCGCTGTTTCGCCCGCGCCTGATCATCGGCCCGGGCCGTCTCGGCATCCTGTCTAAACTGTTCAAGCTGATCGACAACAACCTGCCGGTGCCGATGATCGGCTCGGGCAAGAACCCGTATCAGTTCATTTCGGTCTTCGATTGCGCATCCGCTGCGCATGCGGCTTTTAACGCCGGTGTGCCGAACGAGGTCTATAATCTCGGCTCTCTCAATCCGCCGCCGGTGCGCAAGCTGCTTGGCGATCTGGTCAAGCATGCCGGTTCGAAGTCGATCCTGCTGCCGACGCCTGCCTGGGCGGTGAAGCGCACACTCGACCTGTTCGACCTGATCAACATGCCGATCATGGATCCGGAACAATATCTGATCGCCGACGAAATGTGTGTTCTCGACGTCTCCAAGGGCGAGCGCGAGCTCGGCTGGGTGCCGCAATATCGCGACGAGGACATGCTGATCGCCGCCTATTCCGAATATCGCAAGGGACTTGCCGGCGGTTCGCAGGACAATGTTTCCCACGCCAAGGCAGCTTGAGAAGGAAATGACGATGGCCAATGCAATCAGCCTCAACAGTGACGATGCGATGATCGATCTTTCCGCAAATCCGGCTCGCGAACCGATCGCCAAGCCGGCGCTTTTATCGGTCGAGGACGCCAAGGCGCTCGATGTGGCGAAGATGACGGATCTCTTCACCCGCCACCTCAATCCCGGCCAGCTTCACTTCATGAAGCTCTTGGGCTTCCACAAGGTGAAGATCGAGCGTGCCGAGGGCATGTATTATTACGATCAGAACGGTCGCAAGATTCTCGATTTCTTCGGCGGCTTCGGCTCTCTGGCGCTTGGCCACAATCACAGCCGCATCCTCGACGCGCGCCGCAAATTCCAGGACGAGAACCGCCAGGAAATCGCCATCGCCTTCATGTCGCAATATGCGACGGCGCTGGCGCATAACCTTGCCGCCTGCTCGCCGGGCGAACTCGACATGGTGTTCCTCGGCTCCTCCGGTTCGGAAGCGATGGAAGCTGCGATCAAGGTGGCCGAGCGTGCCGCCGGTCCGAAGCGGCCGAAGATCGTCTATGCGGAAAACTCCTTCCACGGAAAGACCAAGGGCGTTTTGTCGATTACCGACGGTTCGCTTTATCGCGGCGAATTCAAGCTTGTCGACAACACCGTGCGGGTGCCGTTCGGCGATATCGATGCGATCGAAAACGCTTTCCGCAACGATCCGGAAATCGGTGTCATCGTGCTCGAAACCGTTCAGGGCGGCGGCGGCATCATTCAGGCCGAAACTGCCTTCTGGCAGCGCCTGCGCGAGCTTTGCGACAAGTATGGCGTTCTGTGGGTCGCCGACGAAGTACAGTGCGGTTTCGGCCGCACCGGCAAGTTCTATGCGTTCGAACATCATGGCGTCGTGCCGGATGTGACGGCGCTGGCGAAATCGCTCGGCGGCGGCAAGTCGGCTGTCGGCGCAATGATCGCCAAGCGCGATGTCTACATGAAGGCCTATGGCACGCCGAAAACGGCGATGATCCATGCGATGGCAACCTTTGGCGGCATCGGCGAAGCCTGCGTGACGGCTATCGAAGCGATGAACGTGCTTTACGACGAGCACCTGATCGACAATTCGGCGAACACGGGCGACTATTTGCTCGAGCGCCTGAAGGAACTTCAGGTCCGCTATCCGTCGCTTCTGAAAGAGGTACGCGGTCAGGGCATGATGATCGGCATCGAGTTCCACGATCTGTCCAAGACCATGCCGCTGGTGCTGCGCCCGGTTGTCGCCATGCTGGACGACAAGCTGAAGGGCTCGCTGCCGGGCTTTATAGGCAGCCATCTGTTGCGCGATCACGCCGTGCTGGTGGCGTTTACCGAATACAATCGCAACGTCATCCGGCTGGAGCCGCCGTTGATCTGCGAAAAGAGCCATGTGGATGATTTCATCACGGCGCTGGACGAGGTCATGTCCCGCGGTATCGTCCGTATCGTCAAGGATTTCGTCGCTGCCCAGGTGAAGTGAGCATAACGAACTGAACCAGTGTCGAAGGCCGGGAGCTGTTCCCGGCCTTTGCTGTTTTTTGGCCCTTATTGCTTTGCGGCGAGGATATCGCGGCGCAGAAGAATGTCCCAGCAGGGGTGGACTTCCACGACCTGCCGATCCTTCAATGCCGGTTCATAATGCTCAAAAAGCTTGCGGCGTCCCGGCGTCAGCGGGCATTTCGGTCGCAGTACCGCGGCCGTCTCGCCAATCGCTCGTATTGCTTCCTCATCCAGGGGCGGGACGGTGCGGTAAGGGTCTGCGCCGATCTGGATGTGTTTCGTCGCATTGCGGTCCAAGAGCCAGGGGAATGGGTTGGTGAAGTCGAGATTCATCAGGCTGTCGAGCCGGACATTGTTCTGCGTCTCGAATGTCTTGAGTGCTTCCACCAGACTGTTGGCCGAGATGATCCAGTAAAGCTGGAAATCGAGTTCCGAATAATATTGCCAGCTCGGCAGCTGCCCATGGTCGGTCAGGTCCGCATAGGCGGAGGCGAAATTTTCGTAGTGGCTTTCGAGATACGTTGCGCGCTCGATGATCTCCCGTCGCTGCGATACCTGCTGCATGTTCTTCACGTCCGGCAGGTGCAGCGTGTCGTAGGTCGGGGCGACGACGATGGCACGGAGTGTCTTATGCGCAACCTTGGTGAAGGTCGGGATGACGCAGAATGCGGCGAGTGCGAGGAAGGCCATTTTCGGGCCTTGCTCGACAAGCCTGACACGCTGGAAGACCATCAACAGGACCGGCCAGATAAAGATGAATTCCTGGCTGCCGGTGTTCTGGGTCTCGAATATCACACCGCCCGCAACGACAACCGAGAACCACCAGACGTTATGATCGAAGAACCGGATGCTCCTGTCGGCCCGAGTCCAGTCGATCCAGAGCAGCAGAAGCGTCATCAACGCGGCTGGCAGAACGACATCGAGCTTCAGGGAGACTGCTGTCAGGAAGCGGGGAAGCAGCGAGCCTTCGTTCATGCCTGCGAGTTGGATGATGTCATGCACGTAGCCCGACACGATGCCGGTGAGCAGTTCTGCAATTCCGAGCGGTATCAGGAACAGCACGACGGCGGCGATGCTGTTGCGCAGGGAGGTGCGGCCGGACAGAAGCGCCAGAAGGCAGAACAGGCCACCGACCAGGAAGCCCGTGACCTTGGTCATCAATAAGGCCAGCATCGTGGCCGCGATCAGCAGGACCATCCTGCGACCGTCTTTCAGGAAAAGGAGGCCGGTTGTCAGGACATAGAGAAAGACGACGCTGTGGCGGTTGTAGATGCCAAAACCGTCCAATGTTGGAAACGGGTGATAGGCGCTCACATTGGATGGAAAGGTGGCGAAGACGACGAAGGGCACAAGCAGCGCGAAAGCGTAAGCCCTGCCGTGTCTGGAGAGGTCTGAAAGAGCGAGCGCCAGAAGAGGGGCGGCGACCGGCAGGATGCACCACTGGGCCAGGAGAAGCGGCTGCGCATTCGCAAACAGTTTCAGGCCCGCCGCAAACAGATAATAGGGCATGGGGCCAACCGGGGTCGGGAAGTCGACACTCGGGATCTGGCCCATCCATATGCGCTGCGCCGCATCAAGATAGAGATAGGTGTCCCAATACATCGGCCCGATCGGGGCCACCGTCGGGATGATGAGAAGCAGGATCAGCGGGAAAAATGCAACGAGCAGCCAGAAGACAGGCCGCGAGAAAATACTTCTGAACCTGGATACGCCAGTCATTTTTGCCCCCGAATTCATCGTAATGGCGATGTTCCCAGTCACGCGAGCATCGAACGTGTCCAGATACTTAGCTTACAAATATAATTAATTCATTATCGCTGGCTGGCCAGAAATACCGATCAATGTTGCTCCCGAATCCACTCACCTAAACCTTCGAATTGGTAATGACATTCGAGCCCCCGGAGGATTATGCCGAAAAGAGCGTGGTGGTTCGTCGTTCAGCGGTGGGTTGATAATGCCGTTGCTTTCCCCGAGCGTGATCGTCAGCGGGTGTGGCAAAATATTTGAAGCTTGTAATTTCTTATCTGCTGGTGTTGGCTGCTGCCGACCAACCTTCGGGAGCAGCCTATGCCTGACGCCTTCCTCTGCGATTATATCCGTACCCCTATCGGCCGTTTCGGTGGGGTTCTTGGCTCGGTACGTACGGACGATCTGGCGGCAGTTCCGATCAGGGCGCTGATCGAGCGCAATGCCGCCATAGACTGGAATGCCGTCGACGACGTGATCTACGGCTGCGCCAACCAGGCAGGGGAGGACAATCGCAATGTCGCGCGCATGGCCGCGCTGCTTGCGGGCCTGCCGGCTACGGTTGCGGGCACGACGATGAACCGGCTGTGCGGGTCGGGCATGGATGCGGTGATCGCTGCTGCGCGGGCCATCAAGGCGGGCGAAGTGGACCTGATGATTGCAGGCGGCGTGGAAAGCATGAGCCGTGCGCCGTTCGTGCTGCCCAAGGCGGACAGCGCCTTTTCCCGCACCGCCGAAATCCACGACACCACGATCGGCTGGCGGTTCGTCAATCCGGCGATGAAAAGGCAATATGGCATCGACTCCATGCCGGAGACGGCCGAGAACGTGGCGGAAGAATACGGCATTTCCCGTGCGGATCAGGATGCGTTTGCACTTCGCAGCCAGGCGAAGGCGGCGGCCGCACAGGAGAATGGCCGCCTCGCGGTCGAGATCACACCGGTGACGATTGCCCAGCGCAAGGGCGATGCAACCGTGGTCTCGAAGGACGAGCATCCGCGCGCAACGACGATCGAGGCGCTGGCAAAACTGGGAACTCCGTTCAAGCAGGATGGCGGCACGGTGACGGCGGGCAATGCCTCCGGCGTCAACGATGGCGCGGCGGCAATGATCATTGCCTCAGAGGCTGCGGCGAGGAAATATGGCCTTACGCCGATTGCCCGTATCATGGGCGGCGCGGTTGCCGGGGTGGCGCCGCGTGTCATGGGCATCGGGCCGGTACCGGCGACGCGGAAACTCTGCGCGATGCTGAAGCTTTCGCCGCAGGATTTCGATGTGATCGAGCTGAACGAGGCTTTTGCCTCACAAGGCATAGCGGTGTTGCGCGAGCTGGGGCTTGCCGAAGATGCCGACCATATCAATCCGAATGGCGGCGCGATTGCGCTTGGTCATCCGCTGGGGATGTCGGGAGCGAGAATTTCGGGAACTGCAGCGCTTGAGCTTTCCCGGCGTGGCGGACGCTATGCGCTTGCGACTATGTGCGTCGGGGTCGGGCAGGGGATCGCCGTGGCGCTGGAACGGGTGTAGCAGCGCCACAGGTATTGGTGATCAGTGGTGGGGCTTGCCCGGGCGACGGTAGATGAACCAGTAGACGCCGCCGACGAGGAGAGCGCCGCCGACCCAGTTTCCGGCCGTGACGACGGTCAGGTTGGTGAGGACGCCGCTGAGCGGGATTTCGCCGGGTGCATGGCCGATGGCGGTCCAGAAGCTTTCCGGCGCGCCGTAACGGATCATCAGGCCGAGGCTGAGATAGTACATGTTGGCGACGCAGTGCTCGAAGCCTGCGGCAACGAAGGCTGTGACCGGGAAGACGATGGCGAGGATCCTGTCGGCAACGGAGCGTCCGGCCAATGCCAGCCAGACGGCCAAGCAGACCAGCACGTTGCAGAGGATGCCGAGCGTGAAGGCTTCGACCACCGGAAGGGCGGATTTCGCTTCGGCATAATGCATGGCTGCGATACCGATTGCATTGCCGCCAAACGTGTAGTGGCCCGAGAGGAAGACGAGGCCGGCGATGACGACCGCGCCGACCAGATTGCCGAGCCAGACGAGCACCCAGACGCGCACCATGCGTTTGGTGGCGATCCGGCGGCTTGCCCAGGCCATGACCATCAGCATGTCGCCGGTGAAAAGCTGCGCGCCGCCGATCAGGACGAGAATGAGGCCCAGCGAGAAGCTCAGCCCGGCCAGAAGTCGGGTGAGACCGTAGGACAGCATTCCATCCGCACCTGCGACCGTCGTCGTGGCGAACATTGCGCCGAGCCCGATAAAGGCACCGGCGAGAACCGCCAGACCCAGCAGGGTCAGCGTGTCATAGCTGGCTTTCTTGACGCCCATTTCTTCAGCCGCGATCGCAATCGCGTCCGGCGTCAGGGAGCCGCCTGCCTCCGGCCCTCGAAAGAAGGCCGAAGTCATCTTGTCCCGGCTTTCCGGGTCCTGCTGGGCTATGTTCATGCGTTCACCGCGTCCTTGCGCGCCGGTTCGGAACCGGCTTCACCTGCCGCCTGCTGGTCCGCCTGGATGGCAGTGAGCGCGATGGTGAAGACGATGTCATCGACGAGCGCACCGCGCGACAGGTCGTTGACCGGCTTGCGCAGGCCCTGCAGCATCGGGCCGACGGAAACGACGTCGGCAGAGCGCTGAACGGCCTTGTAGGTGGTGTTGCCGGTGTTCAGGTCCGGGAAGACGAAGACATTGGCGCGGCCTGCGACCGGGCTGTCGGGAGCCTTCGAGCGGCCGACGCTTTCGACGCTTGCCGCATCATACTGGATCGGGCCGTCGATCAGGAGATCGGGCTTGCGCTGCCTGGCAAGCTCGGTTGCTTCGCGCACCTTGTCGACATCACCGCCGGTGCCCGACGTGCCGGTCGAATAGGAGATCATCGCAACCCGCGGATCGATGCCGAAGGCCTTTGCCGTGTCGGAAGACTGGACGGCGATTTCGGCCAGCTGGTCGGCCGTCGGGTTGGGGTTGATGGCGCAATCGCCATAGACCAGAACCTGATCGGGCATCAGCATGAAGAAGACCGAGGAGACGATGCTCTGGCCCGGTTCCGTCTTGATCAGCTGCAGGGCAGGGCGCACCGTGCTGGCCGTGGTATGAACCGCACCCGAGACCAGGCCATCGACTTCACCGACGGCGAGCATCATCGTGCCGAGGACGACCGTGTCTTCCAGCTGGGCGATTGCCTGGGGAGGCGTCATGCCCTTGGACTTGCGCAGCTCGACCATGGCGTCGACATAGTTGGCGCGCACGGCGGCCGGGTCGAGGATTTCCAGATCGGCCGGCAGCTCGATGTCCTTGGCCTTGGCGATCATCTGGATGGCATCGGGCCGGCCGAGCAGAACGCAACGGGCGATGCCCTTCTGGTGGCAGATGACGGCGGCCTGCAGCGTGCGGGGCTCTTCACCTTCGGGAAGCACGATGCGCTTGTTGGCGCGGCGTGCCCCTTCGATCAGGTGATTGCGGAAGCGCGGCGGCGACAGCCGGGCTTCGGTCGAGGTGCCGATCCGGTCGCGCAGCGAGGTCGTGTCGATATTTTCGGCGACGAAATCGATGACCTTTTCCATATGCTGGCTGTCATCCTGGCTGACATGGTAGCTCAGATGGGCGAGACGCGAGGCCGTTGCATAAGTGTCGTCGGGGGTGGACAGGATCGGCAGGATGTTGGAGCCGACCGAGGCCATCAGATCTGCAACCGGGGTGGCTAACGGTGCGCCGCAGGTGAGCAGCAGGCCGGCAAGCGGTACGCCGCGGCTATGGGCAAGCGCCGAGGCAAGCGCGATATCGCTGCGGTCACCGGGCATGACGACGAGGGTTTCCGGGCGCAGGCGGTCGATCATCTTTTCGACCGAACGGGCGCCGACGACGATCTCGCGCACTCTGATGGCATCGAGTTTCGAGCCCTGCACGACGCTCAGATCGAGCGACGAGACCAGATCCGACAGGCGCGGCGTGTTGAGGTTCGGCTCGTAGGGGATCGCGCCGAGGATGGTCGAGGAGGCGAGGCCGAACGGCGTCAATGCCTCCTTCAGCCGCTCGCGGTCTGCATTCACCTTCATCTTGTTGATCATCAGGCCGAGAAGCGGCGAATTTCCTTCGCGCGCATACTGGCGATGGATGAGAGCGACCGTTTCGGCGATGAATTTCGGCTCGTAGTCGACACCGCTCAGGACCGGAATGACGTCTGCACCAAGGCTGCGGACAATCTCGACATTGAGGCGCAGCGCGATCTGGGCGCTGGCGAGCGGGATGAGACCCTCGACGACAACCACATCATGGTCGGTGCGCAGGGCTTCCGTCATCGTGGCGATATCTTCGAGCAGGGCCGCGAGGTCGCCCTTGCGGATCTGTTCTTCTGCCCGCTCGAAGGGAATGGGATCCGGCGAGTTGGTCATGCACAAGGTGCGGGCGAAGTGGCTCGAGGTATCGATGCCTTTTTTCTGGCTCCGGCTTTCAGACCTCGGCTGGGCGATCGGCTTGACGAAGGCGACCTTCATCCCGTCGCGTTGCAGTGCCCGCACCAGGCCAAGCGAAAGCGACGTCAGGCCGACGTCCTGGGCAGCGGCCGCGAGGAAAATTATACGTGCGCACATTTAGAATTATCCTTCTGTATGTTCGCGGTCTTTATGAACTGGTTCAAATAGCGTGATCCCTGAAGCGGCTACGCCTTGGTCGAGTCTGCAACGGCATCCAGCGTATCGTGGGCGATCATCCATTCCTCGTTGGTGGCAATGACCGCAGCGGCCGCCTTGCTGTCCTTGGTGGTGATGACGCCGCAGCGGCCGCCGAACATCTGACCGTTGGCTTCCTTATCGAGCTTGATACCGAGAACCGACAGGCGATCGACCGTGCGCTCGCGCATCGTTGCCGAGTTTTCACCGATGCCACCGGTGAAGATGACGGCATCCAGGCGTTCGAGCGAGGTTGCCAGACCACCGATGTAACGGGCCAGGCGATGGACGAAGACATCGAGAGCAAGCTTTGCGCCCTCATGGCCTTCCTTCTCGGC
This sequence comes from Aliirhizobium wenxiniae, assembly GCF_019511445.1. GTDB lineage: Bacteria > Pseudomonadota > Alphaproteobacteria > Rhizobiales > Rhizobiaceae > Neorhizobium > Neorhizobium wenxiniae_A. The sequence goes on along the minus strand of NZ_JAEUAN010000002.1, from coordinate 388,015 downwards.
ATTCTCCAGCGTGCGGCAATCGTTGGACAGGCCGGACAGGCCGAGCAGGCCGCTCTTGCGGTTGAGAAGCGTGTCGAGTTCGTCGATGGTCAGGCCGTCTTCGCGGGCGATGTGGAAGAGTGCGCCCGGATCGATGTCGCCGGAGCGGGTGCCCATGACGAGGCCTTCGAGCGGGGTGAAGCCCATCGATGTGTCGACGCTCTTGCCGTTCAGGACGGCAGTGGCCGAAGCGCCGTTGCCCAGATGGGCGATGACGAGGCCATGGTTATTGGGGTCGAGGCCGAGAAGCTCGACGGCTTCGGCTGCGACGAAGCGATGGCTGGTGCCGTGGAAGCCATACCGGCGAACGCCGAGATTGCGGTAGCAATCCTGCGGGACGGCATAGGTGAATGCGGCCGGCGGCATGGTGGTGTGGAAGGCGGTGTCGAAGACTGCTGCATGCGGAACGTTGGGCAGCGCCGCCATGGCAGTCCGGACGCCGAGAATGTTTGCCGGATTATGCAGCGGGGCGAGGTTGGAAAGCGCATCCATCTCGCGCAGGATTTCATCGGTAACAAGGGTGGAGGCGGTAAAGCGCTCGCCGCCGTGAACCATGCGGTGGCCAACGGCAACAACCGAGCTCAGCCAACCCTTCTGTTCCAGAATGCCGAGAAGCTTCTGAAGGGCAACGTCATGGCTGCCGCTGTCCAGCGAGATTTCGGTCTTTTCACCCTTTTCCTTGACGACAAGCCGGCTTTCAGGCTGGCCCAGGTTTTCTGCCAAAGCGGAAAGAAGCGGGTCGCGGTTCGTGCCTGCGAAAACGCCGAATTTAACGGAAGAGCTGCCGCAGTTCACCACGAGAACGAGCGAGCGAATATCGATCATATTGGTATTCCTTGTCATTTTAATTTGATTGGGAACGATTTTCCGGTGCACGCGGTCTTTAAAAGACCGTCAGCCCGCGTTCCGCGAATATTGATCTTGCTTCAGCAGTGGATTCCGGGGTTGGCGTCGGGGCTCCGGCAAGCGGATAATCCATTCCCAACTGCGCCCATTTCTGAGTACCCATCTGGTGGAAGGGGAGCACTTCGACACGCTCCACGATCGAGCCAAGGTCGGCGACGAAATCGGCGAGCCTGGCGATGTCGTCATGACCATCGGTCCAGCCTGGCACGAGGACATACCGCAGCCAGATCTTCTTCTGCAGTCTCTGCAGGCGATGGGCGAAGTCCAGTGTCGGCTGGAGCGGCTGCGCGGTCAGGCGCTGATAGACTTCGGGGTCGCTGTGCTTGATGTCGAGAAGGACGACGTCAACATTGTCGAACCACGCGTCGTCGACAGACGCGTGAAGATAGCCCTGGGTGTCGAGAGCAGTGTGAAGGCCGAGTTCAGTCTTGAAGCGCTTGAACATCTCGCCGACGAAAGGCGCCTGCATCAAAGGCTCACCGCCTGAAATGGTTACGCCGCCGGCCATTCGCAGAAAGCCCGCATAAGGCTTGACTTCCGCCAAAGCGTCTTCGACCGTTATCTTGCGGCCGTTGTGAAGCTTCCACGTATCCGGGTTGTGGCAGTAGACACAACGGAACAAGCAACCGGCCATGAAGAAGACGAAACGCATGCCCGGTCCGTCAACGGCCGCGCCGCTTTCAACCGAATGCAGGTAACCGAAATCCGTCGAAGAATGGGTGCCTGCGGGGGCATGCGCCTTCGGCGGGCGGGTGATCGCTCGATGAACATCCATGGGGCATCTCATGTCTTTAGATAATTTTGGTCAACAGCGTGGGCGCATATGGGTTCCATATGCGCCCAGCGTAACGGCTATGCGTTACATCTTCGAGTGGAACGTGCGGGAAATGACGTCGAGCTGCTGTTCACGAGTAAGCTTGACGAAATTGACCGCATATCCCGACACGCGAACCGTCAACTGCGGATACAGTTCCGGATGGTCCATGGCATGGACGAGCGTGTCACGGTTGAAGACGTTGACGTTGACATGGAAGCCGCCTGCTGCCGTGTAGGCATCCAGGCAATTTGCCAGGTTCTTGGCACGTTCCTCGCTGGTGCGACCGAGCGAGTCCGGTGTTGCCGAAGCCGTCCAGGAAATACCGTCGAGGGCGGCGTCGTAGGGGATCTTGGCAACCGATGCGCCGGCTGCGACGAAGCCCTTGGTATCACGACCGTTCATCGGGTTTGCGCCCGGTGCGAAAGGTTCGCCTGCACGGCGGCCGTCCGGCGTGTTGCCCGTCTTCTTGCCGTAGACCACGTTGGAGGTGATCGTCAGCACCGACTGGGTCGGCATCGAGTTACGATAGAAGTAAGGCTGTGCTGCGACCTTCTTCATGAAGGTTTCGGTCAGCCAGACAGCGATACTGTCAACGCTGTCGTCGTTGTTGCCGTAAGCGGGGTAGGTGCCTTCGATCTTGTAATCGACGGCGAGGCCTGCCTCGTTGCGGATGACCTTGACCTTGGCATGCTTGATAGCCGACAGACTGTCCGCCGCGACCGACAGGCCGGCGATGCCGCAAGCCATGGTGCGCAGAATGTCGCGGTCATGCAGCGCCATTTCGATACGCTCGTAAGCGTATTTGTCGTGCATGTAGTGGACGGTGTTGAGTGCCTTGACGTAGGTCTGGGCCAGCCAGTCCATCATCTTGTCGAACTTGGCCATGACTTCATCGTAATCAAGGACGTCGCCCTTGATCGGTTCGAAGCCCTTGGCAACGACTGCACCGCTCTTTTCATCGACGCCGCCGTTGATCGCATAGAGCAGAGCCTTTGCGAGGTTGGAGCGGGCACCGAAGAACTGCATCTGCTTGCCGATCCGCATGGCCGAGACGCAGCATGCAATGCCGTAGTCGTCGCCCCATTTCGGACGCATCAGGTCGTCGTTTTCGTACTGGATGGCGCTGGTATCGGCAGAGACCTTGGCGCAGAAGTTCTTGAAGCCTTCCGGCAGCTTGGTGCTCCACAAAACGGTCAGGTTCGGTTCTGGAGCCGGGCCGAGGTTGTAGAGCGTGTGCAAGAAGCGGAAGCTCGACTTCGTTACCAGCGGACGGCCGTCTTCACCGACGCCACCGATCGATTCCGTAACCCAGGTCGGATCGCCCGAGAACAGCTGGTCATACTCTGGCGTGCGCAGGAAGCGGACGATCCGGAGCTTGATGATCATGTCGTCGATCAGTTCCTGCGCCTGTTCTTCGGTCAGGATGCCTGCGTCGATATCGCGCTGGATGTAGATGTCGAGGAAGGTCGAGACACGGCCGAGCGACATCGCCGCACCGTTCTGTTCCTTCACGGCTGCCAGGTAGGCGAAGTAGGTCCACTGGACGGCTTCGCGGGCATTGGTGGCCGGCTTGGAAATGTCGTAGCCATACTTGGCAGCCATTTCCTTCAGTTCGTCGAGAGCGCGGTACTGTTCGGACATCTCTTCACGCAGACGCATGACGTCGTCGTTGAAGACTTCGTTTTCGATGGCGCGGAAGTCCTTCAGGCGGAAGGCGCGCAGTGCGTCCGTGCCGTAGAGGGCAACGCGGCGATAGTCACCGATGATGCGACCACGGCCATAGGCGTCCGGCAGGCCGGTGATGACGCCGGACTTGCGGGCGGCGAGAATTTCCGGGCTGTAGACGTCGAAGATACCCTGGTTGTGGCTCTTGCGATATTTTGTCCAGACTTCATGAACCGACGGGTCGAGCGTGAAGCCGAAGGCCTCAAGGCCGTTTTCGACCATACGCAGGCCGCCGTTCGGCATGATTGCGCGCTTGAGCGGCGCATCGGTCTGCAGGCCGACGATCAGTTCGATGTCCTTGTCGATATAGCCCGCATCATGTGCGGTGATCGTCGAGGCGCGATCGGCGGATACGTCGAGAACACCCTTCTTGCGTTCCTCAGCGAGGAGCACTCCGAGTGTTTCCCAGACCTTCAAGGTGCGTGGCGTAGGGCCGGCGAGAAATGCGCCGTCCGCCTCGTAGGGCTTGTAGTTGTTCTGGATGAAGTCGCGCACGTCAACGGCGTCGCGCCACTTGTCGCCCTTAAAACCGGCCCAAGCGTCGGCGGGGACGATTGTTTGGGAAAGGATGCCCATTAGTCTTCTTCCTCTTGCTTTGCCTTTCGGCATTTGGTGAAGCGCCCTCCCAACCGCAGTCCTCTAAAGATGAGATCTTAAAGGACCGTGGCTTCCACCTGCAACCTACCAATGTAGAGCGCATCGAAGTTTGATTCCGATCAACGTAGAAATTGATGAGTGTGAATATGGTCGGCCTCGGCGCTGGACGACGTCTTAATCCAAGCCCCTTTTATCGGACAGCGCGATGCCTTTAGGGGCGGAAGGGAGGCAAAATGCCACTGGAAATACGCGTAGCATCGATCGGCGAATGCATGGTCGAACTGCAACGCAAACCGGACGGCTCGATCACGCAGGCTTTCGGAGGTGATACCTTTAATACCGCCGCTTATATGGCGCGGTTGGGGGCCGGTCTGGGACCGTTCGTCTCGTACATAACTGCAATCGGCGACGATCCTTTCAGCGAGGACATGGCGGCGTTCTGGAATTCCCAGGGTGTCGACGATCATCTCGTGTTGCGCAGAAAGGGCCAGCGGCCCGGTCTTTATTTCATCAAGACCGATCCGACCGGTGAGCGTCGCTTCTTCTACTGGCGCGGTGAGGCTGCCGCCCGCGAAACGTTCGAGGGTGAGGGTTCTGACGAACTTCTTGCTGCGCTCGAAGGGTTCGCGAGCGTCTATATCTCCGGCATCAGTCTGGCTGTGTTGAAACCGGAAAGCCGCGAGCGCCTGCTCGTCAAGCTGGAAGAGCTCGCACGTGCCGGTATCGCCGTCGATTTCGATGGCAACTATCGTCCGCTGCTTTGGGGCGGTATCGAAAATGCGCGTGCAGCCTATGAACGCGTCATCGCATTTTCTACCCGCGTTCTCGTTACCATCGAGGAGCTCGAAGTGTTTGGGCTTGCCCAGACCATGGAAGCAGGCATTGAATATTTTGCGAAAATGCCGCAGCTGGAAGTAGTGATCAAGGACGGACCGGGCGTTGCAACGCTCATCCATGGCGGTAAGGTCGAAACCGTACCAGCCACCAAAGTCGAGAAAGTTGTCGACACAACCGCTGCCGGCGACAGTTTTTCAGCAACTTATATTTTAGGTCGTAACCTTGGTATCGAACCCGCGGAAGCAGCACGCCGTGCCCACGTCGTCGCTGGCGCGGTCGTTCAGCACCATGGTGCAATCATACCGAAAGACGCCACACCCGACGTCTTCAAGACGGAGATCGCTAGCCGCGGCAATTTAACCACCGCGGCGGAATAGCGAACTTCATATTAAGGAGGAATACAAAAATGAATATTAAAAAGGCAATTGATAAGGTCCCGGGCGGTTTGATGCTCGTGCCGCTCATTCTCGGCGCACTCTGCAAGACCTTTTTCCCCTGGGCCGGAAGTTATTTCGGTTCGTTCACCAACGGCCTGATCTCGGGCACGGTTCCGATCCTCGCCGTCTGGTTCTTCTGCATGGGTACCTCGATCGACCTTCGCGCAACCGGCACGGTTCTGCGCAAGTCGGGTAACCTCGTCGTCGTCAAGACGCTCGTTGCCTGGGGCGCCACCTACATCGCTGCCCAGTTCCTGCCGCTCGAAGGTGTGCAGTCGGGCCTGTTCATCGGCTTCTCGGCCCTGGCCATCTGCGCCGCCATGGACATGACCAATGGTGGTCTCTACGCCGCCATCATGCAGCAATACGGCACCAAGGAAGAATCGGGCGCCTTCGTCCTGATGTCGATCGAATCGGGTCCGCTGGTCTCGATGCTGATCCTCGGTGCAGCCGGCGTTGCAACCTTCGAACCGCACCTGTTCGTCGGCGCCGTCCTGCCCTTCCTGATCGGCTTCATCCTCGGTAACCTGGACAAGGATCTGCGCGCCTTCTTCAAGGGCGGCGTCACCACCCTGATCCCGTTCTTCGGCTTCGCGCTTGGTAACGGCATCGACCTGAACGTCATCGTTCAGACCGGTCTCGGTGGCATTATCCTCGGCGTTCTCGTCATCGTCGTCACCGGTATTCCGCTGATGCTTGCCGACAAGTTCATCGGTGGCGGTAACGGTACCGCCGGTCTGGCCGCTTCGTCGGCTGCCGGTGCTGCTGTCGCCAACCCGATGATCATCGCTGAAATGGCTCCGCAGTTTAAGCCTGCCGCTGCCGCCGCTACCTCGCTGGTTGCTGCCGCATGCCTCACTACCGCGATCCTGGTCCCGATCCTGACCGGCACGTACGCCAAGTACATGAAGAAGCGGGCCGGTGTCGTCGAAACAGTGGAAGCCGATGAGGCCGATGCGGGTGACACCCTGAAGGCTGCTCATTAAGCTCTGAACGGGGCCGGTGCTTCGCCACTGGCCCCATCCAGTACATCCGAGGAAAAAGTCATGTATCTCAGCAATCTCGCCACGCTCGACCGCGATGCCGCAACTCTGCCGGCGAACATCCAGAAGGGCCTCAAGTTCCTGGCCGAAACGGATATCGCTGCATTGCCTGCCGGACGTGTCGATATCGAAGGCGATAGCATCTTCGCCCTGATCCAGGATTACGATACGGCTCCCAAGGCCGAGAAGCGTCCGGAATCCCACGCCCGCTACATCGACATTCAGTTCGTCTTCAGCGGTCGCGAAATCATCGGTTATGCACCGCTTGCTGCCGATTACACGGTTGAAGAGGATCTTTTCGAAACCAAGGACGTCAAGTTCTACTCGAAGGTCACCGACGAGACCGATCTTCTTCTTGGAGCCGGCGCTTATGCCGTCTTCTATCCGACCGACATCCATCGTCCCGGCTGTGCCGCCGAGGCGCCCGGTAAGGTGCGCAAGGTCGTCATCAAGCTTCTGGCCTGATAGACGTCACTCGTACACATCCCATCATACTTAGAGGAGTAATATCATGGACATCCGCTATTCGGCCAGCCAGAAGGATTTCAAGCGCTACACGACCGAGGAAACGCGCGCCGAATTCCTGATCGAAAAGGTTTTCGCCGATGACGAGATCGTCGCCACTTACAGCCACGTCGACCGCATGGTCGTGTTCGGCTGCAAGCCGGTCAATGAAGCCGTCCCGCTCGACAAGGGCATCGACTGCATGAAGAATTTCGGCACTAACTACGTGCTGGAACGCCGCGAACTCGGCATCTTCAACCTTGGCGGCGAAGGTTCTGTCGAGGTCGACGGCGAAATCTACAATCTCGCCTTCAAGGATTGCCTCTACGTCACCAAGGGCCACAAGTCGGTCGTCTTCAAGAGCAAGGACAAGGCCAACCCGGCCAAGTTCTACATGATCTCGGCTCCGGCCCATAAGGTCTGCAAGACGACCTTCCTGTCGATCGCCGATGCCCAGAAGAAGCCGGTCGGTGATAACGCAACTGCCAACAAGCGCGTCATCAACCAGTTCATCCACCCGGACGTTCTGGAAACCTGCCAGCTTTCGATGGGCCTGACCGAACTCGATCCGGGCAATGTCTGGAACACGATGCCGGCGCATACCCATGAGCGCCGTTCGGAAATCTACTACTACTTCAACATCGCCGAAAACCAGGCCGTCTTCCACATGATGGGTGAAGGCGATCAGACCCGCCACATCCTCGTCCAGAACGACCAGGCTGTTATTTCTCCGTCGTGGTCGATCCATGCCGGTTGCGGTACCGCCAACTACACCTTCATCTGGGCAATGTGCGGCGAAAACCTGACCTTCGACGACATGGACCACATCGCCATCAGCGACCTGCGCTAAACCTCGCCTTCACCGGGGCGGCATAAGTGTCGCCCCGATTTTTCAAAATAATGTAAGGATTTCAGACATTGACTTACGCAGATAGCTTCTCGCTCAAGGGCAAGGTCGCGCTGGTTACCGGTGCTTCCTACGGTATCGGTTTTGCTCTGGCCAGCGCACTCGCCGAAGCCGGTGCCACGATCGCCTTCAACGACATCAACGAAGATTTTCTGAAAAAGGGCCTTGAAGCCTACAAGGAAGCCGGCATCGACGCCAAGGGTTACATCTGCGACGTGACCGATGAACCGGGCGTACAGAAGATGATCGCCGAAATCGAAAAGGACCTCGGTTCTGTCGATATCCTCGTCAACAATGCCGGCATCATCAAGCGCGTGCCGATGCACGAAATGGACGTCAAGGACTTCCGTCAGGTCATCGACATCGACCTGACCGCTCCGTTCATCCTCGCTAAGGCCGTCATTCCGGGCATGATCAAGCGCGGTGGTGGCAAGATCATCAACATCTGCTCGATGATGAGCGAACTCGGTCGCGAAACCGTGTCTGCTTACGCAGCCGCCAAGGGCGGTCTGAAGATGCTGACCCGCAACATCGCTTCCGAATACGGTTCGCAGAACATCCAGTGCAACGGTATCGGCCCGGGCTATATCGAAACCCCGCAGACCGCGCCGCTGCGCGAGCCTGGCCATCCGTTCAACTCCTTCATCCTGGCCAAGACCCCGGCAAACCGTTGGGGTACCACGCAGGACCTGAAGGGACCGGCTGTGTTCCTGGCTTCGTCTGCATCCGACTTCGTCAACGGTCACGTTCTCTATGTCGACGGCGGTATCCTCGCCTATATCGGCAAGCAGCCCTGATCCATTCGGCGCCTTTGCGCCGGACACTCGATAATCGAAACGCCGTCCGTGCTCAGTACGGGCGGCGTTTTCGCGTTTGCGGGCCGATCAGCGGCTTTTCCGGCTTCGTGTCATCAGGACGTTGCGGATCGAAAAGCTCGAATGGATGCGCAGCACGCCCGGAAGTGCCGAGAGGATCTCCTTGTGGATGCGCTCGAACTCGCCGGCATTGGCGACTTCGACACGCAACAGATAGTCCGAGCCACCTGTCATCAGGAAACATTCCCGGATTTCCGGATATTTGCGAACGGCCGCCTCGAAGCGGTTGAGATATTCTTCCGTCTGCCGTTCCAGCGTGATGTTGATGATGACGGCGATGCCGTTCTGATCGTTGTCGACAAGCGCCGTATAGCCGCGGATGATGCCCGCCTCCTCCAGCAATCGGATACGGCGGAGGCAGGCAGAAGGCGATAGACCGACCTCCGTCGCAAGTGCTGCATTGCTCATGCGGGCATTGAGCCGCAACAGACGCAGTATGTTGCGATCGATAGTGTCAATGGTCGTCATGAAGATTGTTCCAAAATTTCGCAGATCGTTTCAATAAATATACTTTCGTCAAATTTTCTGCCATTGATCGGCAGGAAATTCCACGATCATTTCATTATGGTCCCCTGAAAAGAGGGGTTTGGATGCGTGAGAGAATGGCTGCTTCCAGCGGCGCTATAGATCAGCGACGCGGCCTGTTTTTAAACGAGCGATCTTGTGCAGGCGACCAGAACGATCTCCTATGAGATCCTGATCGGTCTATCTCGCGACAGCATCATCCATCCTTGAAATTTGAATACGCAGAAATCGGGGAATTCCATGAAAGTCATCGTTCTCGGAGCCGGCGTTGTCGGCGTGACATCCGCCTATCAGCTGGCCAAGGCCGGCCATGAGGTTACGGTTGTCGACCGGCAGGAAGGTCCGGCGCTGGAAACCAGCTTCGCCAATGCCGGTGAGGTTTCCTTCGGTTACTGCTCCCCCTGGGCGGCTCCCGGCATTCCGATGAAGGCGATGAAGTGGCTGTTCATGGAACATGCCCCTCTGATCCTGCGCCCGAAGATGGACACCACCATGCTTTCGTGGATGGCGCAGATGCTGATGAACTGCACGTCGCAGCGTTATGCGATCAACAAGAGCCGCATGCTGCGCATTGCCGATTATGCCCGCGTTTCGCTTGCGGAAGTGCGTGCTGAAACCGGGATTGCCTATGACGAGCGCATGCAGGGCACGCTGCAGCTGTTTCGCACCCAGCAGCAGCTCGATGCATCAGCCAAGGACGTCAAGGCGCTTGCCGCGGATGGCGTTCCTTATGACGTGCTAGATCCCGAAGGCTGCATCCGCGTCGAGCCGGCGCTCAGGCATGTGCGCGAAAAGATCGTAGGCGGGTTGCTGACGCCGAAGGACGAAACGGGTGACTGCTTCAAATTCACCAATGCGCTGGCGCTGAAGGCTGCAGACCTCGGCGTCAAGTTTGTCTACGGCACGAATATCAAGGCGCTTGATGTCGAGAATGGTGTTGTGCGCGGCGTCGTGACCGACCGCGAAACGCTGCGTGCCGATGCCGTCGTTGTGGCGCTTGGCAGTTATTCGCCTCTGCTGGTCAAGCAATTCGGCATCAAGCTGCCCGTCTATCCGGTCAAGGGCTATTCGCTGACGATCCCGATCGTTGATGCATCGCGCGCACCGGAATCGACCGTCATGGACGAGACCTACAAGATTGCCATCACCCGGCTTGGCGATCGCATCCGCGTCGGCGGCATGGCGGAGATTTCTGGCTATACCAACGATCTCGGCCAGAAGCGCCGTGCGACGCTGGAACATTCCGTCACCGATCTTTTCCCGGGCGGCGATGTCAGCAAGGCGGATTTCTGGTCCGGCCTTCGCCCGATGACGCCGGATGGCACGCCGGTGATCGGCGCGACCAAGGTGAAAGGCCTGTTCCTCAATACCGGTCACGGCACGCTCGGCTGGACGATGAGCTGCGGCTCGGCAAAGCTGATCAGCGATCTCGTCAGCGGCCGCAAGCCCGAAATCGACGCCACGGACCTTGCCGTCTCCCGCTACGCCTGACACCCCTGGCTGAACCCGCCGCGGGCACCCGATATGCTCGCGGCGGGTTTATGACTTTTCTATTTCTTCGCTCCCCCGTTCCAATCGAATGGCTATGGGGCGCTCGCTACCTTGTCATCAGGCATCGCATTCGATGTCCGTTCCGCAGGCCATGCCGCGGAACTTCGATCGACAAGGAGTGACCCATGTATGGTCGTCTGGGCAGTATCTATCTTCTCCATCTCACCGAGGCGGGCGCGCAGCGTCGCCGGTTGACGCAGGCCCATCCGGGCGCGCATCGCGCCGGCAGCGTTGATGCCGGAATGAGCCTCCCGATGCTCTTTCGCCTTGCTGCGGTTCTGGGTGTCGGCTTCTGCGCCATTGCGGCGCTGGCCGTTATGGTCGGTTGAGGAGGCTGACATGGGCAAGTTTGCAATGAACGACCGGGAGCCTCCCGCGACGGGCATCCGATTTACCGTTGGCCGCGATGTGCGTGGCCGCTGGATCGTCAACGACGCGCTCGGAAAGGTCGGTGGGCTTTTCACCGACCGCGCCTCGGCGGTGCATTTCGCCATGTTCGAAAGCGACCACATGCCGGGTGCCGTCTGGTGCCTGCCGGAGCATGTAACACTGACTTTGGGCGAGGCATTCGAGCCGCGCCGGCTCTCGGCGACCAGCCGGGTCGCGGGCAGGGCGTGAGGCTGATCTGATGTCGAATGCGTTTCAGTATTTGCGGGGGTATGTTTATCCCCGTGGCCAGCTGCCGCAAGGGGCAGGGCCGCGACGATTGCGCGGCTCGGATGTCATCCTTGTGATGCTGGTGGTGGTCGGCATCGCTTATGCGGTCGAAGTGGTGCTGTTTTGATCCGCTAGCGCTTTGCCAGGAGCAGCCCCTCATCCGCCTGCCGGCACCTTCTCCCCGTTCTGACGGGGAAAGGACAGTTGCCGCACCCTCCCGGCCTCAAGCAGGCCACGTCCCCTCTCCCCGCAAGCGGGGAGAGGGGTAGGGTAAGGGGCAGCTCGTCCGCCAACACCCGACAAATTCCTATAAAATTCCTATATCTTTGCTCTCCCGTCCGTCTCGAACCCCTATGCGCTCCAGCGCCATATTCGGGCACGGGAGATCGAAAGATCCTCTTCACACCAGAACCGCCGATGTGCCGTCCAGCCGGATGGCGCCTGTCGGTTTGTCTGGCATCGATCAGATCAAAGGGACCCGGATCATGATGGACCTTATTCTCGTTTGCACTGCAGTCGTCTTCTTCGGCTTGTGCTTCGCCTATACCCGCGCCTGCGATAGGCTTTGAGGGGAGGGCGCGATGATACTCGATTACGTGCTCGGCGGTGCAGTCACCGTCTTTCTCACCCTTTACCTCACCTATGCTCTCATCCGCCCCGAACGCTTCTGATGACGCCTTCGGGAACTGAAAGTTTCGTCATATGACCCTCAATGGATGGTTACAGATCCTCGTCTTCTGCGGGATCGTCCTTGTTCTCGTCAAACCGCTCGGCGCCTATATGACGCGGGTGTTTTCCGGCGAACGTACATTGCTTTCACCGGTCCTCGTTCCGATCGAACGGGGGCTTTATGCGCTGGCCGGCACGAATGAACGGGAAGAGCAGCATTGGACCGGCTATGCCTTTGCCATGCTGATGTTCAATTTTTTCGGCGTGCTGGTTCTCTACGGGCTCTTGCGCCTGCAGGATGTGCTGCCGCTCAATCCGGCGGGAATGTCGGCGGTGCCGTCCGAGCTGTCATTCAACACAGCCGTCAGCTTCGTCACCAATACCAACTGGCAGAACTATGGCGGTGAAAGCACTCTGTCCTATCTGACGCAGATGATGGGTCTGGCCGTGCAGAATTTCGTTTCGGCTGCGACCGGTATTGCCATCGCGATCGCACTGATCCGTGGTTTTTCGCGCGCATCCGGCAAGTCCGTCGGTAGCTTCTGGGTCGATATGACCCGCGCGACGCTCTACCTGCTCTTGCCGATCTGCATCATGCTCACCGTCGTTTACGTCTGGCTCGGCGTGCCGCAGACCTTTGGTCCCTATGTGGAGGCCACGACGCTTGAAGGTGCGAAACAGACGATTGCGCTCGGCCCGGTCGCCTCTCAGCTTGCCATCAAGATGCTCGGCACCAATGGTGGCGGCTTCTTCAATGCCAACTCGGCGCATCCGTTCGAAAATCCCGACGCGATCTCCAACCTGATCCAGATGGTGTCGATCTTTGCGATCGGTGCGGCGCTGACCAATGTCTTCGGACGCATGGTCGGTAACCAGCGCCAGGGCTGGGCGATCCTTTCGGCGATGGGCGTTCTGTTCATGGCCGGTGTGATTGTCGTCTATTTCGCGGAAGCTTCCGGCAATCCGATCATGCACCAGCTGGGCCTTTCCGGCGGTAACATGGAGGGCAAGGAGGTCCGCTTCGGCATCGTCCTGTCTTCGCTGTTCGCAGTCATCACGACGGCAGCATCCTGCGGTGCGGTCAATGCCATGCATGGTTCGTTCACGGCTCTCGGTGGTCTTATCCCGATCATCAACATGCAGCTCGGCGAAGTCATCGTCGGCGGTGTCGGCGCCGGTTTCTATGGCATCGTGATGTTCGTCATCGTCGCTGTCTTCGTGGCGGGCCTGATGGTCGGTCGCACGCCGGAATATCTCGGCAAGAAGATCGAGGCGAAAGAAATGAAGATGGCATTGCTCGCCGTCCTCTGCCTGCCGCTTGCCATGCTCGTCTTCGCCGCGATCGCAACCGTGCTTCCATCCGCCGTCGCCTCGATCGGCACGGCCGGCCCGCACGGGTTCTCGGAAATACTCTACGCCTATACGTCCGCTGCCGCCAATAATGGCTCGGCTTTCGGCGGTCTTTCCGGCAACACGCCCTGGTACAATGTCACGCTCGGCCTTGCCATGCTGATGGGGCGGTTCCTGGTCATCATTCCGGCACTTGCCATTGCCGGCTCGCTGATTGCCAAGAAGACGGTTCCGGCCTCTGCCGGCACGTTCCCCACCGATGGCGGGCTGTTCGTCGGTCTTCTCGTCGGCACGATCCTGATCGTCGGCGGCCTGACCTTCTTCCCGGCTCTCGCACTCGGCCCGATCGTCGAGCATCTGTCGATGATTGCCGGACAAACCTTCTAAAGGAGACCCGACATGAGCATTCGCCATGCACTCCACAGGCCGTCAAACCTTGCCGCGCAGCCGCGCGGCAAGGAGACGAACGGGAAGCGCCAGAGATGGTGCGGTTCCAATGCAATTCTCGCAATGATGGCGGCCATTTTCGCCATCGTCTGCGTCGTCGAAATCCTGCACGGCTAACCCGCATCCCTGACAGTTCAGGGCGCCTCGGTCGCCTCATCCAAGCTGGAGCCTCTTCATGAGCCAGGCACAATCCGCGTCTATCCTCGATAGTCGCATCCTCATCCCCGCGATCGGTGCGGCTTTCACCAAGCTCAATCCGCGCACGCTCGCCAAGAACCCGGTCATGTTCGTCGTGGCCACGGTGTCGGTCCTGACGACCGTTCTTTTCCTGCGCGATCTCGCCTTCGGCGGCGCAAATCTCGGCTTTTCCTTCCAGCTCAACGTCTGGCTCTGGTTTACCGTGCTGTTCGCCAATTTCGCAGAGGCGGTTGCCGAAGGCCGCGGCAAGGCGCAGGCGGACAGTCTGCGCAAGGCGCGCACCGAAACCCAGGCCAAGCTCTTGACCAGCGCCAATGGCCGCGATTTCAAGATGGTTGCCGGTACTTCGCTGAAGGTTGGCGATATCGTGCTGGTCGAGGCCGGCGATATCATTCCGTCCGATGGCGAGGTGATCGAAGGCGTGGCCTCGGTCAACGAAGCGGCGATTACCGGCGAAAGCGCCCCGGTCATCCGTGAATCCGGCGGCGACCGGTCGGCCGTGACCGGGGGGACGCAGGTTCTCTCCGACGTCATCCGTGTGCGGATCACGGCCGCTGCCGGCTCGACCTTCATCGACCGGATGATTTCGCTCGTCGAAGGGGCCGAACGGCAAAAGACGCCGAACGAGATCGCGCTGAACATCCTGCTTGCCGGGATGACGCTGATCTTCGTGCTCGCCACTGCCACAATCCCGAGCTTTGCATCCTATGCCGGTGGCTCAATCCCGGTCATCGTACTTGTCGCGCTGTTCGTCACGCTGATCCCGACCACGATCGGTGCGCTTCTGTCGGCGATCGGCATTGCCGGCATGGACCGCCTTGTTCGCTTCAACGTGCTGGCCATGTCCGGCCGCGCCGTGGAAGCCGCCGGCGACGTCGATACGCTTCTTCTCGACAAGACCGGCACGATCACGCTCGGCAACCGCCAGGCAACCGAGTTCCGGCCGGTGCGTGGCGTCTCCGAGCAGGAGCTTGCCGATGCCGCACAGCTCGCCTCGCTTGCTGACGAAACACCGGAAGGCCGTTCGATCGTGGTGCTCGCCAAGGAGAAATATGCGATCCGTGGCCGCGACATGGGCGGGCTGAAAGCCACGTTCGTGCCGTTCACCGCCCAGACGCGGATGAGCGGCGTCGATCTTGATGGCAGCCAGATCCGCAAAGGCGCGGTCGATGCCGTACTGGCTTACGTCAACGGCGGCACACTGCCCGTTGCCGGCAATACGGCCGTTGCCGCCAGCCCGCAGTCGCAGACAGTGCGTGAACTGCAGTCGATCGCTGAAGAGATCGCCAAGGCTGGCGGCACGCCGCTGGCCGTTGCCCGCGACGGAAAGCTGCTTGGCGTCATTCACCTCAAGGACATCGTCAAGGGCGGCATTCGCGAGCGTTTTGCCGAATTGCGCAAGATGGGCATCCGTACCGTGATGATCACCGGCGACAACCCGATGACGGCGGCTGCGATTGCTGCGGAAGCGGGTGTCGATGATTTCCTCGCCCAGGCGACACCTGAAAACAAGCTGTCGCTGATCCGCGAGGAGCAGGCCAAGGGCAAGCTGGTTGCCATGTGCGGCGACGGCACCAACGACGCTCCGGCGCTTGCCCAGGCCGATGTCGGCGTGGCGATGAATACCGGCACGGTCGCCGCCCGCGAGGCCGGTAATATGGTCGATCTCGACAGCGACCCGACGAAGCTCATCGAGATCGTCGAGATCGGCAAGCAGTTGCTGATGACCCGCGGGGCGCTCACGACATTCTCGATCGCCAACGATATCGCCAAATACTTTGCTATCATCCCGGCGATGTTCCTGGCTTTCTACCCGCAGCTCGGCGTTTTGAACGTCATGGGCCTTGCCACTCCGCAGAGTGCCATCCTGTCGGCGATCATCTTCAATGCGCTGATCATCATTGCGCTGATCCCCCTGTCGCTGAAGGGCGTCAAATATCGCGCTGTCGGTGCCGGTGCGCTTCTATCCCGCAATCTGCTGATCTACGGCCTCGGCGGCATCGTCGTCCCGTTCATCGGCATCAAGGCGATCGACGTGGTCATCACCACGCTCGGCCTCGCTTAAGGAGTCTTTTCGATGTTGAAACAACTTCGTCCGGCCATCGTGATGATCGTTGCCACCACGGCCATTACCGGCCTCATCTATCCTTTCGCCATGACCGGCATTGCACAGGCCATCTTCCCGGCTCAGGCGAATGGCAGCCTGATCGAAAAGGATGGCCAGGTGATCGGCTCTGCCCTTATCGGTCAGGCCTTTACCGGCGAGCAGTATTTTCACGGCCGTCCGTCGGCCGCAGGCGATGGCTATAATGCCGCCGCGTCCTCCGGCTCCAATCTCGGCCCGACCAGCAGCAAGCTGATCGATCGGGTTAAGGCAGATTACGAGGCTGCGAAGGCTTCCAATCCGGATGCCGAGGTGCCGATCGATCTCGTCACGGCGTCCGGCAGCGGACTTGATCCGCATATCTCGCCGGAAGCTGCCTATTTCCAGGTTGCCCGTGTCGCCAAGGCGCGGGGGATGGATGAGGCGAGCGTGAAGGCGCTGGTCGATGCGCATGTCGAGGGCCGCGAGCTCGGCTTCCTCGGCGAGCCGGTGGTCAACGTGCTGGCGTTGAACATGGCGTTGGATGGCTCTAAGACGTAACGAATGCAGGCGTTTGCCCCTCATCCGCCTGCCGGCACCTTTTCCCCGTAAACGGGGCGAAGGGACCAAGCCGCAAGCTCTCCGTTGCTCCTCGTCCCGCTTGCGGGGAGCGGGTGGCCGAGCGAAGCGGAGGCCGGGTGAGGGGCGGTGCCATCTGCCCTTGCACAGGTAAACCATGCCCGACGCCCATCGTGAGAACGGCCGAGATAGCGAGACCAGACCTTCCCCCGACGCGTTGCTGCGCGAAGCCGAGCGGGAGAGCCGTGGGCGACTGAAGATCTTTCTCGGCGCTGCTCCCGGCGTCGGCAAGACCTATGAAATGCTGATGTCCGGCCGTGCCAGACAGGCGGATGGCGTCGATGTCGTGATCGGTGTGGTCGAGACCCATGGTCGCAAGGAAACCGAGGCGCTGGTCGAGGGGTTCGAGATCACGCCCCGCAAGCAGATCGATTATCGCGGGCAGAGGCTGGAAGAGATGGATCTCGACGCCATTCTCGCCCGCCGGCCTTCGCTGGTCCTGGTCGATGAACTGGCGCATACGAATGCCAGCGGCAGCCGCCATCCGAAACGCTACATGGACGTGCAGGAGCTGCTGGCGCAGGGCATCGACGTCTATTCGACCCTCAACATCCAGCATGTCGAAAGCCTCAACGATGTGGTGGCGCAGATCACCCGCATCCGGGTGCGCGAGACGGTGCCGGACCTGATCATCGACCGGGCCGACGATGTCGAGATCATCGACATCACGCCAGACGACCTGATCAAGCGGCTGAGTGACGGCAAGGTCTATATGCCGAAAACGGCACGCCGGGCGATCGAGAACTATTTTTCGCCGGGCAACCTGACAGCATTGCGCGAGTTGGCGTTGAGGCGCACCGCGCAGCGGGTCGACGAGCAGTTGCTCAACCACATGCAGGCGAATGCGATTTCGGGGCCTTGGGCCGCGGGCGAAAGACTACTTGTCTGTATCGATCACGGCCGCAACGGCGCCAGCCTGATACGTTACGCAAGGCGACAGGCCGACCGGTTGCGCGCGCCCTGGGCGGTGCTGCATCTCGATACGCCGCAGGATGCGACCCTTGCGGAAGAGGACAAGGACAGGCTCGCGGCCAATATGCGGCTGGCGCAGCAACTCGGCGCAGAAGTGGTGACGCTGCCGGGGCTTGTCCCCTCGCGTGAAATCATCGCTTATGCCAATGCCAACAATTTCACCCATATCGTCGTCGGCCGACCGGGAAAACCGCGCTGGCGTCAGTTATGGCAGGGATCGGTCACACACGACCTGATCCGGCATGCCGGCAATGTCAGCATCCATGTCATTTCCGGAGATGCGCGAGACGGTGAACCCGAACGCGGGGTCAAGCCGGCGCAGGCCGTGAAACGCTTCCGGGCGAAACATTATGTGCAGAGCGCCATCTTTGTGGCTCTGGCGATTGCGGCGGGCATCGCGCTCGACCGCACGCTCGATGTGCGCAATCTGGCTTTGGTGTTCCTGATGTCGGTGCTTGCCTCGGCGGTGCGCGGCGGGCTGGGGCCGGGGTTGTTTGCCTCGCTGCTCGGTGCGGTGGCCTTCAACTTCTTTTTCCTGGAGCCGCGTTACACATTCACGGTGCGGGATCCGGAAAGCGTCATCGCGCTGTTCTTCTATCTCGGCGTGGCGGTCGTCGCCTCCAATCTGACGGCGGCCGTGCAGCGGCAGGCCGTTGCCGCCCGCCAGCGTGCGAGGACGACCGAGGATCTCTATCTCTTTTCGAAGAAGCTCGCCGGCACCGGCACGCTGGATGATGTGCTCTGGGCGACTGCCTTCCAGATCGCCTCGATGCTGAAAGTACGCGTCGTCATCCTCTTGCCCGAGAATGGATCGATTGCGGTCAAGGCCGGATATCCGCCCGATGATACGCTGGTCGATGCCGATATCGCTGCCGCCAAATGGGCCTGGGAGCATAATCGGCCTGCAGGCCGCGCGGCCGATACGTTGCCGGGTGCAAAGCGGTTGTACCTGCCGCTTCGTACGGGCCGCGAGGCAGTCGGCGTGATCGGCCTCGACAATGACCGCCAGGGCCCATTGCTGACGCCTGAGCAGCAGCGCCTTTTCGATGCGCTGGCCGATCAGGCGGCGCTCGCAATCGAACGCATTCAGCTTGTGTCCGATGTCGACAAGGCAAGGCTTGCCGCCGAGACGGACCGATTGCGGACTGCGCTTCTGACCTCGATCAGCCATGACCTGAAAACCCCGCTGGCGGCAATCATGGGCTCGGCCGACATGCTGAAGGATCTCGGGAGCCAATTGCCGGAAGAGACGCGGAAGGAGCTTCTGTCGACGGTGATCGACGAGTCCGAACGGCTCAACCGCTTCATCGTCAACCTTTTGGATATGACACGGCTCGGATCGGGTGCGATGCAGCCCAATTACGCCTTCCATTTCGCCGGAGACATGGTGGGCACCGCGCTCAGCCGGGCGGCGAAGATTGCGTCCGGGCACAGGATAGAGGTCGGCATTCCGGCTGACTTGCCGATGCTGAAGGTAGATCCGGTTCTGTTCGAACAGGTGCTGTTCAACCTTATCGACAATGCCGCCAAATATGCGCCGGAAGAGACGGTGATCGATATTCGGGGACGTCGCGACGGCAATATCGTCGTGCTGTCCGTCATGGACGAGGGGCCGGGCATACCGCCCGAGGATCTGGAGCGGATTTTCGACAGTTTTTACCGGGTTCGCAAAAGCGATCAGGTGAGGGCGGGAACCGGGCTCGGGCTTTCCATCTGCCGTGGCTTTGTCGAAGCCATGGGTGGCACGATCCGGGCGGACAATCGCTCCGACCGATCAGGCGCGATCTTCACGATCCGAATGCCTGTACCTTCCGAGATGCCTGTCGTAGGAGACGAGCAATGACCAATAGCGGTGTCAAAATCCTGATCGTCGATGACGAGCCGCCGATCCGCAAGCTGTTGCGGGTCGGGCTGGCGACGCAGGATTACGCCGTCGTCGAAGCGATGAATGCCAAAGTGGCGATGGAGCTGGTCAATAGCGACAAGCCGGACCTGATCATCCTCGATCTCGGTCTGCCGGATATGTCCGGGCATGATCTGCTTGCCAAATGGCGCGGGGAGGGGATGACGTTGCCGATCGTCATTCTATCCAGCCGCACCGACGAGGCAGGCATCGTCAAGGCGCTGGAACTCGGCGCTGATGACTATGTGACGAAACCCTTCGGCATGAACGAGCTTGGGGCACGCATTCGCGTGGCGCTGCGCCACCGGCTGCAGACGCAGGGCGAAAAGCCGGTTTTCCAGACCGGCGATCTTACGGTCGATCTCGTCAAGCGCATCGTCAGGGTGGCCGGTAACGAGATCAAGCTGTCGCCGAAGGAATACGATATCCTGCGCATCCTCGTGCAGCATGCCGGCAAGGTGCTGACACACCGGTTCCTCTTAGAGCATGTCTGGGATGGGCTGACCGATGTGCAATATCTGCGCGTCTATGTGCGCCAGCTTCGCCAGAAGATCGAGGCCACACCCGATCAGCCGCGTTACATCCTGACGGAAACCGGTGTCGGTTATCGTCTGGCCGAAGGCCTCTAACTATTATTTCAATGGAGCATTTCATGCAGTTGAGCGATCATCTGTCGCCCGAAAACGTCGTGCTGGATCTGGCCGTGGCCTCGAAGAGGGAGCTGATCGTCAAGCTCTCCGACCTTGCGTCCAAGCGCACCGGCCTTGAGGCCTCCGTCATCGCTGCGGCATTGACGAGCCGGGAGAACCTCGGTTCTACGGGTATCGGTCAGGGCATTGCCATTCCGCATGCGATCGTCGAGGGCGTGTCCGATTGCCTCTGCCTGTTTGTGCGGCTCGCCAAGCCGCTGGATTTCGAAGCGGTGGATGAAGTGCCGGTCGATGTCGTGGTCCTGCTTCTGTCTCCGCCGGCAGATCAGCGGCAGAACCTCAATCTGCTTTCCTGTATTGCCCGACGTTTGCGCAATGACGAGGCGACTGATGCGGTCCGTTCTGCCGGCACACCGGAAGAGGCCTATATTCTGCTGACGCGGGACTGAGCCTGTTTCAGAGCCAGCCGACCTTCTTGAAGCGGTAATAGAGCAGGCTGCAAAGGATGACGATTGCGCAGAGCACGACGTAATATCCGTATTCGGTCTTCAGCTCCGGCATGTTTTCGAAATTCATGCCGTAGATGCCGGCAACCGCTGTCGGCACGGCAAGGATCGCAGCCCATGAGGCGAGCTGGCGGGTGATGACGCCCTGGCGCTGCTGTTCGAGAAGGTTCGATGCTTCGAAGACCGAGGTGATGACTTCGCGAAGACCGCCGACCATGCTTTCCACCCTTCTGGTGTGATCCAGCACATCGCGAAAATAGGGTTTTGCGTGCTTGTCGAGGCAGGGAAGGTCGAGATTGACCAGCTTGCCTACCAGCTCCGACATCGGGCCGAGAATGCGGCCGAACAGGATCAGTTGGCGCCTCAGTCTGAACAGCCGGCGGATCTGGTCTCGTTCAAGAAAATTGGCAAGCATACGCTGCTCCATTTCCAGAACCCGATCCTCGATCGTCTGCACGGTCGGCAGGTAGCCGTCAACGATGAAGTCGAGAATGCCGTGCAGGACGTAATCCGGTCCCTGCGACAACAGGCGGGGAGATGCTTCGAGCTGGGCGCGGACGCCGATATGGTTGCGCAAGGAGCCGTGTCGCACGGTGATGATATGGTGGCGCCCGACGAAGATCGCCGTTTCCCCATAGCAGATCTTGTCGCCTTCCAGATGGGCGGTCTTGGCGACGACGAATAGCTGATCGCCATAAGCCTCGACCTTGGGGATCTGATGGGCGTGCAGTGCATCCTCGACCGCAAGCTCATGCAGGCCGTAGGTTCTGGCCAGCATCTTCAATTCGTCGGCTGTCGGCTCGTGCAGGCCGATCCAGGCGAATTCGTCTCCGGTGAGCTTCGGGCACGGTTCGTCTATCGCGAGAGGGCGCCCGCGCTTTCCGTTCGTATAGACATAGGATGCGACGACGGTCATGGGGCTCTATTTCTGGTTTAACGCAATTCCTGACGCAAAACCGGTATCCACTTTAAATCGCGACCTGCTCACCAAGTTCCACCACGCGGTTCGGCGGCAGTTTGAAATAGGCGGACGGGTCGATGCCGAAATCGGCGAGGATGATATAGAGCTTCTCCTGCCAGCGCGGCAGGCCGGTATTCGGTGTCTCGATCAGGTTGCGGCGGCCGAGATAGAAGGAGGTCTGCATGATCTCGAACTTGAAGCCCTTCTTCTTGCAGACCGTCAGCGCCTTGGCGACGTTTGGTTCGTCCATATAACCGAAGGTGATATCGAGGCGGATAAAGCGCTTCGACAGCCTCGTCATCTCGACGCGATCCGCCTGCGGCACATAGGGCTTGTCCTGTGTCCAGATGGTCAGAATGACGTTCTGTTCATGCAGGACGTGGTTGTGCTTGAGGTTATGCAGCAGAACGGCGGGCGTGCGGTCCGGCACGCTGGTCAGGAATATCGCCGTGCCCGGCACGGTGACAGGGGCGCTGGCGGTTTCCCGCTCGATCGAGCTTTCGATCGAGTTGATGAAGGTTTCCAGCGGAATGTCGTTTCTGGCCGTCTTTTCCTTGAGATGCTTGGAGCCCTTGGTCCAGGTCCACATGGTCAGCATGATGATCAATGCCAGCATGACGGGAACCCAGCCGCCGTCATGAACCTTGAGCAGGTTTGCTGCGAGGAAGACAACCTCGATGGCGAAGAGCGGAGCCAAGAGGAGCGCGGCGGTAATCGCCTTGTAGCCCCAGACCGCGCGCAGGAACTGGAAGGACATCAACGAGGTGACCACCATCGCGCCGGTAACCGAGATACCATAGGCGGTGGCAAGCGATTCCGAATCTCCGAAGGAGAAGATCAGGATGATGACGCCGAGGAACAGGATCATGTTGACGGCCGGGACATAGATCTGCCCGGTATTGGTCTCGGAGGTGAACTTGATCGCAAGGCGCGGCAGGAAGCCCAGATGGACGGCCTGGCGGGCCAGCGAGAAGGCGCCGGTGATGACCGCCTGACTGGCGATGATCGTTGCCATCGTGGCCAGGATCACCATCGGCAGCAGCGCCCAGTCGGGATAAAGCAGGTAGAAGGGATTGGAAATCTTGGTCGGATCGGCAAGCACGAGCGCGCCCTGGCCGAGATAATTCAATGCCAGCGCCGGGAAAACGAGGATGAACCAGGCGACGCTGATCGGCTTGCGGCCGAAATGCCCGAGGTCAGCGTAAAGCGCTTCTGCGCCGGTAACGGTCAGGAATACTGCGCCGAGCACGATCAGACCGGCCCAGCCCGCATGGGTGATGAACCAGAGCGCATTGACAGGATTGAGCGCCTGCAGGATCGTCCAGTCATCGCCGATATGAATGAGCCCGCCCCATGCCATGGCCAGGAACCAGACAACAGTGATCGGCCCGAAGAACTTCATGACCGCCGCTGTGCCCTTTGACTGTACCATGAACAGACCGACCATGATGGCGGCAGAGAGCGGCAGGACGTAATCCGAAAAAGCCGGGGTAATAAGCTTCATGCCTTCTAGCGCCGACATGACCGAGAGCGCCGGCGTAATCATCGCGTCACCGATGAACAGCGCCGAGCCGATCAGGCCGGCGAAGAACAGAACCGGCATATAGCCTCCGGTCTTCTTCATCAGCAGCGCCAGAAGCGACAGCGTGCCGCCTTCGCCGTCATTGTCGGCGCGCAGCAGGAAAAGGACATATTTGAAGGTGACGATGATGGTCAGCGTCCAGACCATCAGGGAGATTAGCCCGATGACGTGCTCATCCTGTATGCCATTGGCGGTAAACGGGCGCAAAGCCTCGCGGAAAGCGTAAAGCGGACTCGTCCCGATGTCGCCATAGACGACCCCGATAGACCCAATCAGCAACACAAGAAATTTGCGAGTTTCCGAAGATTGATCGGAATCAGCGGCAGGCGATGCGGTCATAAAGTCTCCAGGCGCAGGGCCAAGGTGTCGTTCAGTGTCGTTGTCTGGCGCGGAATATGGTGCATCGCCGCGGTCAAGGCAAATGGATGTATATAAGACTTTGATGTCATAGTCTCTCCCTACACATCGAAATCCTATGCGTGTGGAGCAATGTTGGTTTCTGTAAAAACAGGAGCCAAACCATGACACCCTTCCTTCGTGCAAGGCGTCAAACTTACACACCCCTGCTTACCCCCTTCAGCGAAGGCCGGGTCGACCTTGCGGAATTCGAGGCGGCGATCGATCGTCAGATCATCGCGGGAGTGGAGGGAATTGTCGTGTGCGACGTTATCGGCGAGGGGCCGGTGCTCGGTACGGATGAATGGCAAAGCCTGATCGAAACCGCCGTTTCACGCGGCAGGCCGCATCTGAGTGTGATCGCGGCGACCGGTACGAACTGCACGGCGAAAACTGTCGAGCAATGCCGCCGCGCTGAAGAACTCGGCGCTGATGCCCTGCTGGTAACGGTGCCGTATTATTCGAAGCCGACACTGAAGGGTGTGATCAATCACTTTCGCGAAATTGCCGCTGCGGTCGGTATCCCTGTTCTTGTGGATGACGATCCGGGGCGTACGGCAAAGGACTATGGTCCGGCGCTGGTGGACGCGCTTGCCGAAATCGATCTGATCGTCGGCATATGCCATGGTGCCGGTCGTCTCGAACATTTCGCGGCCTTGCCGGCATCGCTCAGGGACCGTTTCCTGCATCTTTCGAGAGACGACAGGAGGCCGGTGGAATTCCTGGATATGGGCGGGCACGGTGCTTTGTCGGCGCTGGCCAATATCATTCCCTCACCGGTGCAGACCATGGTGGCCATGGCGGAGCGTAGCAGCGGCAGCGGTTCTTTGCTGCAGGCCATGTCCGTTGCGTCGAAGTCTGTTGGAGAGGATGATGTGGCGGCGCTGAAGGAGGCGCAATTCTTCCTGCACCAGTCACCGGCTGATGTTCGCTTGCCATTGGTGGCGGCCGAGCCAGAAACGATCCTGCGCGTGCGGCACGCCTTTGCGCCCTTTGCCAGATGCGAACCGTCGACACGACGGGCGGCATGAACATGCATATGTGGTACGTCGATAAATAGTTCGTGGGCAACCTGCTTGACGATTGCAAAGCATCGGCTTTTTAGCGAAACTTGATGCAAGAATTGGCCCGGGAGGAGCCCATGCATCCCGTTTCCCTGCATGCGGACGAGGTTTATGCCTCGGCCCAGTCCGCTGCGGCAAGCTCGCCTGTCGTCGCTTCGTGGCGGCGCTGCATGGTCATGCACCATCTCGCGCCCGAGCAGGAGCGTACGCCCGAACGCCTTACCGACAGCGAATTTCGCCAGACGCGGCAGGCCTCGGAGCGCCTGATCGTCGAGGCGCGCGAGGAAATGGACAAGCTGTTTTCCACTGTCGGAAAGTCTGGCTGTTGTCTGCTCCTGACTGACCGGAACGGCGTGGCGCTGGAACGGCGCGGCACAGCCGGCGATGACCGGGCCTTTCACGATCTCGGCCTGTGGACAGCGGCGATCTGGACCGAGGCCAGTATCGGGACCAACGGTATCGGCACGGCACTGGCGGATGAACGAGCCGTATCGATCTTTCGCGACCAGCATTTTTTCTCATCAAATACCGGGCTTTGCTGCACAACCGCGCCGATCCGCGATCATCGCGGCGAGGTGGCGGCGGCGCTCGACATTTCCACATGCCGGGACGACGTCAATGAAATGGTGCTGTCGATCCTTGCCCAGACAGTGCGTGACGCGGCGCTGAGGATCGAGCTAAACCTGTTCCGCTCCGCTTTTCCCGGCGCCCGTTTCCTGATCGTGCCGCATGCGGCGCATGCGGCGGCTGCACTTCTGGCGGTCGATCGCAACGATCTCGTCATCGGCGCGACGCGTGCAGCGCGTCTGGCGCTTGCGCTGGACGACAACCGTATTGCTGCAGGCATTCCGGCAGCGGACGCTCTCGACGAAAACAGGGCGGGAGATCGCCAGGATCTGGTCGAAGCGGAGCGGGCGGCGCTGATGCGCGCTCTTTCGCGCGCCAACGGCAATGTCTCCCAGGCGGCGATTGCGCTCGGCATGAGCCGGGCGACGCTCCACCGAAAGATGAACCGTTTCGGCCTCCATTGAGTTAAATCGAATTCTGTTGCGGTGCCGCATGGTTTGCGGCGCTCCACTGTCGCACGGGTGCGACAGTGTGCGCTGCCATATGGTCGCAGCCTGCTTTTCGTCAAGAACGGGACGACGCAGATTTCCTTCCGGGCCCGGTCACGAACCGAGAAGCCAGCTCATCATGGGAGGATGACATGCTGCACCAGAAAATCGTCGAATCGCCGTTCAAGCTGAAATACGGCAACTATATCGGCGGCGAGTGGAGGGAGCCGATCGGCGGCAAATATTTCGACAACATCACGCCCGTCACCGGCGGCAAGTTGTGTGAAATTCCCCGTTCGGACGAGAAGGATATCAACGCGGCGCTCGATGCCGCGCACGCCGCCAAGGACAAATGGGGCCGCACCGCACCGGCGGAACGCTCCAACATCCTGATGAAGATTGCCCAGCGGATGGAGGACAAGCTGGAAGTACTGGCCCAGGCCGAAACCTGGGACAATGGCAAGCCGATCCGCGAAACCATGGCGGCAGACATTCCGCTCGCCATCGACCATTTCCGCTATTTCGCGTCCTGCATTCGCGCTCAGGAAGGCTCGATCGGCGAGATCGACAACGACACTGTCGCCTATCACTTCCATGAGCCGCTCGGCGTCGTCGGCCAGATCATTCCGTGGAATTTTCCGATCCTGATGGCCGCCTGGAAGCTTGCGCCCGCCCTTGCCGCCGGCAATTGCGTCGTCATCAAGCCGGCCGAACAGACGCCTGCGTCGCTGCTCGTCTGGGCGGAAATCATCGGCGATCTGCTGCCTCCGGGCGTCTTGAACATCGTCAACGGTTTCGGTCTCGAAGCCGGCAAGCCACTGGCATCCAGCCCGCGCATCGCCAAGATCGCTTTTACCGGTGAGACGACGACAGGCCGTCTGATCATGCAATATGCCAGCCAGAACCTTATTCCGGTCACGCTCGAACTCGGCGGCAAATCGCCGAACATCTTCTTTGCCGATGTGGCGAACGAGGATGACGATTTCCTCGACAAGGCGTTGGAAGGGTTCGCGATGTTCGCGCTCAACCAGGGCGAGGTCTGCACATGCCCGAGCCGTGCGCTGGTGCATGAGAGCATCTATGACCGGTTCATGGAACGGGCGGTAAAGCGCGTGAACGCCATCGTGCAGGGCAACCCGCTCGACAGCGCCACGATGATCGGCGCGCAGGCCTCCAGCGAGCAGATGGAAAAAATCCTTTCCTATCTCGATATCGGCAAACAGGAAGGCGCTGAAGTGCTGACCGGCGGCGATCGCAACGATCTCGGCGGCGAGCTGGCCAACGGCTATTACATCAAGCCAACCATCTTCAAGGGCCACAACAAGATGCGTGTGTTCCAGGAAGAGATCTTCGGGCCGGTGGTTTCGGTCACCACGTTCAAGGATGAGGACGAGGCACTCTCTATCGCCAACGACACGCTTTACGGCCTCGGCGCCGGCGTGTGGACGCGTGACGGCAACCGCGCCTATCGCTTCGGCCGCGAGATCCAGGCCGGTCGAGTGTGGACCAATTGCTATCACGCCTATCCGGCGCATGCGGCCTTCGGCGGCTACAAGCAGTCCGGCATCGGTCGTGAGACGCACAAGATGATGCTCGATCACTACCAGCAGACCAAGAACATGCTGGTGAGCTACAGCCCGAAGAAGCTTGGTTTCTTCTGATCCAAGCCGGAGCCGGGCAGGGCGTGGTGCTTCTGCCCGGCTTTCTCGTCCATCAACCGCCTTGAAATTCTTGCGAAAGGAATATTTCGATAGGTAGTCAGGATCCGGCAGCCGAGATATTCCGCGATGTCGAATGAAAACGAACCGCTGGTCGAAATGCTTTTCCGCAACGGCACGCTGACCGTTGTGGGGATCATTCTCTCTTTCTCGCTCACCTTTCTCAGCCAATGGGCGCAAAACCCGATCCCGTGGACCCTGATCGATTTGCCGACGATGCTTCTGCTCTCCGCCGGGATCATCACGCAGGGCAGTTCTCTGGTGATCTTCCTGCGGCACGATTCGCTGCAGCGGCGGGTCTATGACCGGGCCAGCAGAGTGTTTCTCTGCGGACTGGCGATGACGGTCTCGGGTGTTTTCATGGCGATTGTGATAGACTTCATTCAGCTCATCACCTGAGCAAAATTGCTCTTTGGGAGGAGAGACCATGAATACGCATGTCAACGGAGAGCCGCGGGTTACCGCGACCGATGCCGCACTCGATCTCATTACCGAGATAAGGCAGGACTACCCGGAAATCCTTTTCCACCAATCCGGCGGATGCTGCGACGGGTCATCGCCGATGTGTTATCCGGCAGATGATTTCATCATCGGTGATCACGACGTGAAGCTGGGCGAGATCGGCGGGGTGCCGGTCTATATCAGCGGTAGCCAGTTCGAGGCCTGGAAGCACACGCAATTGATCATTGACGTCGTGCCGGGCAGAGGCGGAATGTTTTCGCTCGATAATGGACGGGAGAAACGGTTCCTCAGTCGCTCGCGTATTTTCGGCGGCGGCGAGGCCTGTACCATCCCGCGGGTTGGGTGACAAAGACAGTCGATAGGTTTTGTCTATCGAGCCATATAAACAATCGGCTTGAAGCGCTTTTGACGATCGTCAATAGCATCCGTCATGACTGCATCGTTTATTGGCAAGAAATCCTCTGCCGCCGGCGGCTGGGGCGCGTTGAAAAGCTGCGGCAAGCGGCTTCTCGAAAGCGGATCGCCGCTTACCGGCGCCCGTACCATGTTGAAGGCCAACCAGCCGGACGGCTTCGACTGCCCCGGCTGCGCCTGGGGTGATCCGGAACATGGATCTTCCTTCGAATTCTGCGAAAACGGGGTGAAGGCGGTTTCCTGGGAGGCGACGGAAAAGCGCGCCACGCCTGCATTCTTTGCAGCCAACACGGTCTCCGAGCTTCGCAAGCTGAGCGATTACGAGCTGGAACTCAACGGTCGTCTCACCCACCCCATGCGCTATGACGCGGCGAGCGACCGGTATCTGCCCGTTGCCTGGGACGATGCCTTTGCTGAGATCGGCGGCATCCTCAAAAGTCTCGATAGCCCCGATCGGGCGGAGTTCTATACATCCGGCCGGGCCAGCAACGAGGCGGCCTATCTCTACCAGCTGTTCGTGCGCGTCTATGGGACCAACAATTTTCCCGATTGCTCGAACATGTGCCACGAGGCGAGCGGGGTTGCGCTGAAACAGGCGATCGGCATCGGCAAAGGTACGGTGCTTCTGGAGGATTTCGAAAAGGCGGATGCGATTTTCGTCATCGGCCAGAACCCCGGCACCAACCATCCGCGTATGCTCGGCGATCTTCGCCGTGCGGCGATGCGGGGTGCGGATGTGGTCGTGTTCAATCCGGTCCGCGAAAAGGGGCTGGAACGCTTTTCCGATCCGCAGGACAAGATCGAAATGCTGCGCGGCGGTTCGACCGAGATCGCCAACCACTATTACCAGCCACGTCTCGGCGGCGACATGGCGGCCGTGCGCGGCATGGCAAAGGTTGTTCTTGCAGCAGAAGATGCAGCGATAGCCGCTGGCGAACCATCGGTTCTCGACCATGCCTTCATTGCCGGACATTGTGCCGGTTCTGCCGAATATCGCGCCGCAGTCGATGCCACGAGCTGGGCCGAGATCGAGGATCAGTCGGGCCTGACCCGCCTGGAGCTCGAACGGGCGGCGGCCGTCTATATCAAGGCCGAAAAGGTGATCTGCACCTGGGCGATGGGCGTGACCCAGCATCTCCATTCGGTGGCGACGATCCGCGAGATCTCCAATTTCATGTTCCTGCGCGGCAATGTCGGGCGGGAAGGTGCGGGGCTTTGCCCGGTGCGCGGCCATTCCAACGTGCAGGGCGACCGCACGGTCGGCATCAACGAAAAACCGCCTGCCGCATTCCTTGATGCGCTGGAAAAACATTTCGGTTTTGTCGCGCCGCGCGCCGACGGGCATAATGTTCTGGCCGCGATCGGCGCCATGCTGGATGGTTCCGCGCAGGCATTTATCGGGCTTGGCGGTAATTTTGCCCGCGCCACGCCCGATAGCGCGCTGGTCGAGAAGGCGCTGGGCGGCATGAAGCTCACCGTCAATATCGCCACCAAGCCGAACCATTCGCATCTGATGCCGGGCGAGGTTTCCTATATCCTGCCCTGCCTAGGACGCACCGAGATGGATTTGAATTCGCTCGGGAATTCGCAGCTTGTGACTGTCGAGGATTCGATGAGCATGGTGCACGGATCGGCGGGTATCAATCGCCCCGCGTCGCCGCATCTTCTCTCCGAGGTCGGCATCATCGCCGGCATTGCCGAAGCGACGGTCGGCACGGATATCGTGCGCTGGGCAGCGTTGGCGGATGATTACGATCTCATCCGCGATCACATCGAAGCGACTATTCCGGGCTTCGAGAATTTCAATGCCCGTGTCCGCAAGCCGCGTGGTTTCCATCTGCGCAATACCGCGTCTCATCGCGAATGGAACACGCCGGCGGGCAAGGCGTGCTTTTCGGCTGTCGCGCTGCCGCAGGAAACCGTGCACCAGCGCGCCCGCAAGGGCGGCGGACGTTTTGCCTTGCAGACGTTTCGCTCGCATGACCAGTACAATACGACCGTTTATGGTCTGGATGACCGGTATCGGGGTGTCTATGGCGAACGCCAGGTGATCTTCATCCATCCCGAGGACCTGAAGGATATCGGCGCGGAAGCCGGTGACCGGATGGATGTGGTTACCGACTACGATGATGGGATCTCCCGGGTGGCGCGGGATTTCCGCTTCGTGCCCTATGACATTCCGCGCGGTAGCATCGCCGGTTATTATCCGGAGCTGAACGTGCTTGTGCCGCTGGGCAGTGCCGGAGAGGAAAGCGATACGCCGACCTCCAAGTCGATCATGGTGTCGTTCCGCAAGCGCGTGGCCGCATGAGCGAGGATAACGGCCAGACAGAACAGTTTCTCCGTCTGGTCGCGGAGCTTCAGGCGAGAGACCAGCGGCTGACATCGCTGCAGGCGGCGCTCATCGTTGCCGCCGAAGAAAATATCGCTCTCGACAGTCGCTCTTTTGCCCGGCTTCTCGGGGTCGCCCATGCCCTGGTCCTGAGGGAGCTCAATTCTCTTGTCGATATGGGCGGGCCTTTGCGCATCGTAAAACGGGAAGCACGGACTCTACGCAGCGTTTACGTCGTAGAACATCCGTAGCCGATGCCAGTATTACCGGATTTTCTTGCCGAACTCCGTTTGTCGCGATCATGCTCGTTTGAGTTGGAAATTCGGCTATTATCAATAGACTAAATGTCGTTCAGAATTCTTGAACATATTATGTACGGAATAGTACATATATTTCTTGCCATTTTGTCGCAGGCAGCGTTATACCGCAGGCGCGGGCATGGATGCCTGCCGCTGGCGCGCGGGGAGGGCGTGGCAAGCGACCTCGAAGTCCTCGAAAGGGACGCCTCCGACCCGCCGATTGCATATCACTCGGCTTGCCGTTCGCGTTTCTTCGACAGAAGCACGGTACCGATTTTGACGACCTTCTCCGCTCCTGACGGCACTGCTGTGGCCTTTGACTGTCGACTCTGTCGAATCCACAATTGGAGCTAGAGACACCCATGGAAACCTCTAAGGGTACCCTGTCCGCGATAGCCAAAATCTGGCTGTTCGTGCTTGGTGCCGTCCTCGTCCTCGCGGGCCTGTTCTTCGCCATTGGCGGCGGAAAGCTCGTTTCACTCGGCGGCAGCTGGTATTTTCTGCTGGCCGGGATTGCCATCGTCATCGCCGGCCTGCTGGTAATCATTCGCAAGCCTGCCGGTGCATTGCTGTTCGGCCTCGTCACCATCGCCACCGTTCTGTGGGCGGTCTGGGATGCTGGCCTTGATTTCTGGCCGCTGATTTCGCGTCTGCTCGCCTTCGGCGTCGGTGCGACCGTCATTGCGCTGAGCTTCCCGCTGCTGCGCAAGGCTGCCGGCAAGACGCCTGCCTATTTGCCGTCCTTCCTCGTTGCTGCCATTCTTGCCGTTGCTTCCGTCGCCGGTTTCGCTGGCATGATGGTGCCGCACCCGACTGTCGCCTTTTCCGGCACGCCTGCGCCGCTCACTCCGGTCGATCCGGCCAAGGAGCAGAAGAACTGGGAAGCCTATGGCAACACCAATGGCGGCTCGCGTTTCGCAGCGCTCGACCAGATCACCCGCGACAACGTCAAGGAATTGCAGGTCGCCTGGACCTATCGTACCGGCGACACGCCGATCAGCCCCGGCGGCGGCGGTGCCGAAGACCAGTTGACGCCTCTGCAGATCGGCGACCGCGTGTTCCTGTGCACGCCGCATAACAATGTCATCGCCATCGAGGCCGATACAGGTAAGGAAATCTGGAAGAACGAGATCAACGCAAAGTCGTCCGTCTGGATGCGTTGCCGCGGCCTTGCCTATTTCGATGCGGCCCGTCCGCTGGTGCAGCCGACGATCGACGGTTCGACGCCGGTCACCCCGGTCACGGTTGCCGAAGGCGCGCTTTGCCAGCGCCGTATCATCATGAACACGATCACTGCCGAGCTGATCGCGCTTGATGCCGACACCGGCGCATTTTGCCCGGATTTCGGCACCAATGGCCGGGTAGACCTGAAGGTTGGCCTTGGCGCTGCGGCTGATCCGCAATACGTGCTGACAGCCGCTCCGACGGTTGCGGGCACGACGATCATCATCGGTGGCCGTATCGCCGACAACGTCCAGGTGGACATGCCGGGCGGCGTCATGCGTGGCTTCGACGTCGTGACCGGCGAGCTGCGCTGGGCATTCGACCCGGGCAACCCGGAGATCACCAAGCTGCCGCCGGAAGGCCAGACCTATACGCGTTCGACCCCGAACGTCTGGGCCGGCACATCCTATGACGAGGCATCCAACACGGTATTCCTGCCGGTCGGCAGCCCGTCGGTCGATCTTTACGGTGCGACCCGCACCGCGCTCGACCACAAATACGGTGCGTCCATGCTGGCGCTCGATGCCACGACCGGCCGCGAAAAATGGGTCTACCAGACGGTTCACAACGACCTCTGGGATTTTGACACCCCGATGCAGCCTTCCTTCATCGACTTCAAGAAGAAGGATGGCACGACGGTTCCGGCGCTGACATTCGGCACCAAGGCCGGCCAGATCTGGGTGCTTGACCGCGCTACCGGCCAGCCGCTCACCGAAGTGGCCGAGGTTCCGGTCGTTCCGGGCAAGATTCCCAACGAGCCTTATGCACCGACGCAGAAACTGTCGGTCGGCATGCCGCAGATCGGCGCACAGACGCTGACCGAAAGCGACATGTGGGGTGCAACCCCGTTCGATCAGCTGTTGTGCCGCATCGCCTTCAAGGGCATGCGTTATGACGGCGTCTACACGGTTCCGGGTCTCGATCTGGCGCTCAACTTCCCGGGTTCGCTGGGTGGCATGAACTGGGGCGGTTTCTCTACCGACCCGGTGACGAACACCATCTTCGTCAACGACATGCGCCTTGGCCTGTGGATCCAGATGAAGGAAGCCGCACCGACCACCGCTGTTTCCAGCGGTTCGGAGGCCACCAACACCGTCATGGGCGTCGTGCCGATGAAGGGCACGCCCTACGCCGTCGACAAGAACCGCTTCCTGTCCGCTCTTGGCATTCCCTGCCAGGAACCGCCATTCGGCACGCTGACGGCGATCGACATGGATAGCCAGAAGATCAAGTGGCAGGTTCCGCTCGGCACGGTCGAAGACACCGGCCCGATGGGTATCAAGATGGGCGTTCCGATCCCGATCGGCATGCCGACCATCGGCGGTTCGCTCGCCACCCAGGGCGGCCTCGTCTTCTTCGCGGCCACCCAGGACTATTATCTGCGCGCCTTCGACAGTGCGACGGGTAAGGAAATCTGGAAGGCTCGCATGCCGGTTGGCAGCCAGGGCACGCCGATGACCTACAAGTCGCCAAAGACCGGCAAGCAGTATGTCGTCATCTCGGCCGGCGGCGCCCGCCAGTCGCCCGATCGCGGCGACTATGTGATCGCCTACGCTCTGCCGGATTGATCGATCCGACGTAGATGAAGATTGGAGCCGCGGCATGGAAACATGTCGCGGCTTTTTTCGTTTATGCAGCCGGGCATGATCTGTGGCTGACATAAACGAGGGCTTTACAGATATTTAATCCCGACTAGGTTGGTAGTGATAACGGGCGCCTAAGGGGACGGCGGCCGGCTTTCCGAAATAGAGCAGGAGTTGACCCTTGATCTATGACGTCGCTGTTGTCGGTTCCGGTTTTTCAGCCATTGCGCTGACCATCAATCTTCTGCGCCAGCTCGGGCCCGAGCGCTCGATTGCGATTATCGGCGACGATCCGGGTTTTGGCCGCGGCACCGCCTATCGCAGCGAATTCTACTTGCATCGGCTCAATGTGCCTGCCGCGCGGATGAGCGCCTTTCCAGACGAACCGGACGATTTCCTCGACTGGCTGAGGGAAAAGGGGCGCAAGCCGGTCGGCGATTATTTTGCTGCGCGTGGGGATTACGGGCTTTATCTGAGGGACAGGCTTGCCTCGCTGTTGCGTCGCCGGGATGATCGCGTCGCGGTCGATTTCATCAAGGCGAAGGCAACCGCCTGCATGATGCCGGATGAGACGGATATCGAATTCCATCTCGACAATGATACGGTACTGCGAGCCCGAAATGTCGCGCTCTGCCTCGGTGTCGGCAATGCTGAAATGCCGATCGCGTCTGACCTCATACCGGACAAGATGCGTCACCGCATCGTGCAGAACCCCTGGCGGCTTGGCTGGCTCTCATCCGTCAAACCCGATGATGATATCTGCATTCTAGGCTCCGGCCTGACGATGGTGGATCAGGTGCTGTCGCTGCGCTCGCACGGGCATCGTGGCGAGATCCATGTGATTTCCCGGCGTGGTCTCGTTCCGCATCCGCACAGCACGATCAAGCCGGAGGCTGTCGAACCTCGGCTGCCGACAAAGGGCCACGAGATCAGCGACATCCTCGCAGGTTTCCGTGCGCAGGTGCGCGAGGGAGCCGACTGGCGCGGACTGATGGATGGGTTGCGG
Source organism: Aliirhizobium wenxiniae (assembly GCF_019511445.1). GTDB lineage: Bacteria > Pseudomonadota > Alphaproteobacteria > Rhizobiales > Rhizobiaceae > Neorhizobium > Neorhizobium wenxiniae_A. Next base: position 353,082 of record NZ_JAEUAN010000002.1, on the reverse strand, counting down.
CACCGTACGCAGCAGCTCTGGCAGGAACTGAATGATGCACAACGATCCCGTTTCATGCGGCATGCGCTTGCCTGGTGGAACATTCACCGGCACCGGCTTGCCCCGCCGGTCTGGTCGCGCTTCAAGCCGCTGATCGACACAGGCACGGTGACGGTCCATGCCGGTTTCATTCGTGAGATCAGGGAAGCCGATGGCCGGATCGGCATCCGTTTCCGCAAACGCGGGACTTCCGAGATGCAGGAGATCGCCGTCGACTGGATCGTCAACTGTACCGGCATGGAGCGCGCCGGCATCGCCCATTCGCCGCTGTTGCAGCAGATGTGCGAGACATCGGTGATCGGCATGGACCGGCTTGGCCTCGGCGTCAGCGTCGATGCCCGCTCGCGCATCTGTTGCCCGGATGGAACGGTGCGACCGAGGCTTTACGCCGTCGGCGCACTGACTGCCGGCCAGTTCTGGGAAATCACCGCCGTGCCGGATATCCGCAACCAGGCGAAACAGGTGGCGGAGGAGATTGCCTGGGAGCTGGCGGGTGATGCCGGGGTGGGGCAACGGCAGAGCGCGTGAGGTTTTTGATGAGCGGGCAACGCTCTCCTCCCTCATCTCTGTTCCTCGGGTTAAACCCGAGGAACAGAGATCCAGCCAGCCCAAGTCCTTGGGCTGAAAAGACTCCTCTCGCCGCGCCGCCGCGCGTCGGCTGGATTCCTGTCACAAGGACAGGAATGACGGAGTTCTTGGTTACGTTCTCGGCTTCAAGTTCTCCGGATCGTACAGCGGCTTGTAACCAACTGCCGCCACCTCCACCGGAAAGTCCTCGTTGAAATAGTTGACCACCAGCTTCCTCCCGACCTGGCAATAATCCCATGGCAGATAGGCAAGTGCGATATTCCTGCCGATCGTCGGACCGTAGGCGACCGAGGTGGTGTAGGAAATGCGACCCAACTCATCGACCAGCGTCTTGCCCGTTTCCGGGTCGATCACCGGCATCGCGCCGACCGGATAGCGCTTGACACCGCTCGCATCCGTGTTGTCGGTCATCACCAGCGTGCAGAGCATGGCCGGCTGGTTGGCCCGCGCCTTGTATTCCAGATGTTTTGCCTTGCCGCGGAAATCGGCTTCCTTGACCTTGGGGCGGGCGAGATCTGCCTCGATCAGATTGTACTGGGTCAGAAGATCGCCGTTCTGCAGGCGCAGCGATTTTTCCATGCGGCGGGAGTTTGCATAGGTCTCGACGCCGAAGGCCATCACGCTGGTGGCGCGCAAAGCGTCCCAGACGGCAAGGCCGTCCTCGTATTTCATATGCAGTTCCCAGCCCTGTTCACCGACATAGGAAATGCGGAAGGCAGTCACCGGCTTGCCGGCGATCTCGATCGGCTTGATGGCGGCGAAGGCGAAGTTTTCGATGTCGAGACCAGCCGGGTCGGCAACGACTTTCTTCAGCGTGTCGCGGGCGTTCGGGCCCCAGATGCCGATGGTGATGAATTTTTCGGAGACGTCGGTAATGGTTACGTCGAGGCCGCGATCCTCGGCAACACGCTTCATGTAGTGGAAGTCGCGCGGGCCGGCATCGGCACCGTTCACCAGACGGCAGCGATCTTCCATACGGAACACGGTGAAGTCGGCGCGCACCATGCCTTCGTCGTCGAGGAAGTGGGTGTAGATGCCCTTGCTGATATTGGCGTCGCCGCCGATCTTTGCGGCACAAAGCCATTCCAGCAGCTCGACATGGTCCGGCCCTTCGATATCGACCATGTGGAAGTGCGAGAGGTTTACGATGCCGCAATCCTCGCTCATCGCCAGATGTTCGGCATTCGACACGCGCCAGAAATGACGGTTGTCCCATTCGTTCTCGCGTACCGGCACCTGATTGGCGTATTTTTCCAAAAGATGCTCGTTGGCGGCGTAGCCATGGGCACGCTCCCAGCCGCCGAGTTCCATGAAGTAACCGCCAAGCTCCTTCTCGCGCTCGTAGAAGGGCGAGCGTTTGACGTTGCGGCCGGTCGCATAGGGTTCGCGCGGGTGCACTGCCGGGAAATAGATTTTTTGCGCCGCCTCGCGGGTGCGGCCCTCGATGAAGTCTTCGGTCAGCTGGTGCGGGTAGAAGCGGGAATAGTCGATCGAGTTGTGGTCGATCTCGGTGCGACCGTCGGTCATCCAATCGGCGATCAGCTTGCCGTAGCCGGGACCATCCTTGACCCAGATGGCGACGCAATACCAGAGGCCGCGCACCTTCTGGCTTTCGCCGCAAGACGGACCTCCGGCGGCTGAAACCTGCAGCAGGCCATTGAAGGAATGGCCTTCGTTATAGCCCAGTTCGCCGAGGATCGGCGTCAGTTCCATCGCACGCTCCAGCGGCGTCAGGATCTGTTCCATGTCGAGATCGCGCTGCGAGGGCGACAGGCGTGCTTCGTGTTTTTCGAGGATATCGCGCGGGTGGCAGAGGCGCGGGTTGTCGGTCTCGTAATAGCCCCATTCGATCTGGCCGCCCTCGGTCGTGTTCGGGTCGCCGGTGTCGCGCATATAGGCGGAGTTGCCCTGGTCGCGCAGCAGCGGATAGCCGATCTCCTTGCCCGTTCCGGCAAATTCGTTGAACGGACCGAAGAAGGTCAGCGGATGATCGACCGGCATGACCGGCAGATCTTCTCCCACCATTTCGGCGATCAGACGACCCCAGATGCCGGCGCAGACGATGACGTGATCGGCCATGATCGTGCCGCGATGGGTGACGACGCCCTTGATGCGGCCGTTTTCGACGACCAGCGAGGTTGCAGACGTATTGCCGAAGACTTTGAGCTTGCCGGCCTTCTCTGCAGCATCGACCAGCTTGCCCGCAACAGTTTGGCTGCGGGGAATGACAAGGCCGGCATCGGGATCGAACATGCCGCCCTGGATCTGATCCTCCTCGATCAGCGGGAATTTCTCCTTGATCTCGGCGGGCGAGACGTAATGGGCGCGGGTGCCGAAGGCCTTTGCGGACGTCAGCTTGCGCTTGATCTCTTCCATCCAGAGATCATCGCCGGTGCGGGCAACTTCAAGGCCGCCGATACGGGCGTAGTGGCCCATCTTCTCGTAGAAATCGATCGAATATTGCGTCGTCCAGACCGAGAGATAATCGTGGCTGGTCGTGTAGCAGAAATCCGAGGCATGGGCGGTGGAGCCGATGTCGGTCGGGATGCCGGACTTGTCGATGCCGACAATGTCGTCCCAACCGCGTTCCACCAGATGGTGGGCGATAGAGGCGCCGACGATGCCGCCGAGCCCAATGATGACCACGTTTGCCTTGGTTGGAAATTCTGCCATTGCCGTCTCCTGAATATGCGGGGGAGATTAACGACAGTTCGTGTTACGGCCCAGTCGATATACGACACGGAAGACGCTTGCATCCGTCATTGCGGAAAGCATATGGACCTCGTCAGTGGCCTTCATCCGGAATGTTCAACAGGTGACCGCAGGCCTTGCAGTGAACGGCATCGGTATCATGGCGCTGGAGCCCGCATTCGGGACAGGGGAAGCGCACCTTGTTCGGCCGCACGATCGCCTGTGCCAGTCTGACAAAGAGCGAGATGCCGATGATCATGGTGATGACGGAAGTCAGCTTGCCGAGCGTGCCGGGAAGCGTGATGTCGCCGAAGCCGGTCGTGGTGATCGTCGCGACCGTGAAATAGAGCGCATCGACGAAACCTTCGCCGCTCGGACGGTCATAAAAGAATGTCGTGTAGACGAATCCGGTGACCATGAAGAGGAAAACGACGAAGTTCAGGCTGGCACGTGTCACGTCTTCCAGATGCAGGCAGCCGAAGCGCCGCATCAATTCCTTCAGGAGCGGGCTCCTGCCGATTGCCCAGATGCGCATGACCCGCAAAAAGGCGAAGTTGAACAGCGTGTCGGGAAAAAGAAGCGTCGCCAGAATGATGAGGTCGACCCAGGTCATCGGCATTTTCATGAACCTGCCGAGCGAGGGGGCCGCAAGCGAACGAGCTGCCAGTTCCGTCGCGATCCAGATGGCGATCATGTAATCGATGATGAGATAGGACGGCCCGTCGCGCAGATAGGGTCCGAGCAGGAAGAAGGCGAGAATACAGATATCGATGAAGGCAAGCAGCGCCTGCCAGCGCAAGGCCCAGGTGTCGCGGCCCTTGGCGATGCGACGGATGGTTTCCCGCAGCGCGTTGATATCGAAACGGGACGTGTCTGGTGTGCCTTGAGAATCCATGCGGCGTAGATATTGGACTGCGCGGAGAGGTCAAGCAGGCGGCGCGGTAGGCCTTGCCAATATTGCGCTTGAAAAGCGTTGCGTTTGTCGTGCTTAATCGTGATGGAACGATGGCTTGGAGGGGCCTGAGTTTTCGGAAAGGCCGATCGCGCACGCATTTTACGGGTTGATCCTGCATGTCCTACACGACCACCATCGAACAGACCGTATTTCGCTTTGCCGACCTGAGGGACCTGCTGGCGAAGGCGACGCCGGAGCGCTCGGGGGACCAGTTGGCGGGGATTGCCGCGGATGGCCCGGTCGAACGGCTTGCGGCGCAGATGGCGCTCGCCGACCTGCCGCTGAAGGCGTTTCTCGGCGAGGAACTGATCTCGTCCGATGATGACGAGGTTTCCCGGCTGATCGCCAAACGGCATGATCCGGCGGCGTTTTCCGCGGTCTCGTCGCTCACCGTCGGCGAATTCCGCGAATGGCTGCTCAAGCCCGAGACGACTCATGACCGGCTGGAGGCCGTTACCTGGGGACTGACACCTGAAATGGTTGCCGCCGTGTCGAAAATCATGCGGCTGCAGGACATGATCGCCGTGTCCGCCAAGCGCCGTGTCGTAACCCGTTTCCGCAACACGATCGGGCTTGCGGGGCGGCTTTCCACCCGCAACCAGCCGAACCACCCGACCGACGACAGCCGCGGCATCATCGCTTCGGCGATCGATGGCCTGCTGATGGGATCGGGCGATGCGGTGATCGGCGTCAATCCGGCGACCGATGCGACGGATGACTATATCCGCATCGTCTCGCTGCTCGACGAACTACGGGAGAAACTGGCGATCCCGACCCAGACCTGCTGTCTCGGCCATGTGACGACGGCGATCCAAGCGATTGAACGGGGCGCGCCGGTCGATCTGGTCTTCCAGTCGGTGGCGGGGTCGGAAAAGGCCAATCGCGGTTTCGGCGTCGATCTCGCCCTCTTGAAGGAGGCGCATGAGGCGGGGCGATCGCTGAACCGTGGCATGCCGGGGGCGAATGTCATGTATTTCGAAACGGGGCAGGGCGCGGCCCTGTCCGCCGACGCACATTTCGGCGTCGATCAGCAGACGATGGAAGTGCGCGCCTATGCGGTCGCCCGTGAGTTCGATCCGCTGCTCGTCAATACCGTCGTCGGCTTCATCGGCCCGGAATACCTGTTCAACGGCAAGCAGATCATCCGCGCCGGTATCGAGGATCATTTCTGCGGCAAGCTGCTCGGCCTGCCGATGGGCGTCGATGTTTGCTACACTAACCATGCGGATGCCGATCAGGAAGACATGGATACGCTGCTGACGCTGCTCTGCGCGGCCAATGTCAACTTCGTCATCACCGTTCCCGGTGCCGACGACATCATGTTGAACTATCAGTCCCTGTCGCATCACGATGCCGTCTATTGCCGCGAGACGCTGAAACGGCCACCTGCGCCGGAGTTCGAACAGTGGCTTGCCGAGATCGGGCTGACGGATCGCAACGGCGCTTTGATCGGCGAGCCGGCAGCGCTTTCCAACTATGTCCGCCAAAGCGCATTTATTGGAGCCTGACATGGCAAAGGTGATCGAACCCTCCGCTGCCGAGAAGACGTTGGACCTCAGGGAAATGACCGATGCGCGCGTTTCGCTCGGTCGCCATGGCGCGGGTCTTCCGACACGAGCGCAGCTTTCCTTTCTGCTCGACCATGCGCGGGCACGCGAAGCGGTGTGGACCAGCGTTGACCGTGGCTTGCTCACCGATCGGCTCAACCGTCTCGGCCTCTCGGTGGTGAAGGTTGACAGCATGGCCACCGATCGCAGCATCTATGTGCGTCGGCCGGATCTCGGGCGGATGCTTTCGGTGGAGTCGGCCGAGCGGTTGAAACAGGCGGGATCGGCTAAGGGCTATGACGTCGCGATTGTCGTGGCAGACGGGTTGTCGTCCAGCGCCGTCGATCTCAATGCCGTGCCGTTGATCGAAGCGCTCATGCCGAAACTAGCTGCGTTTAACCTCTCGACGGCGCCGATCGTGCTCGCCAGCCAGGCAAGGGTGGCGCTCGGTGATCCCACCGGTGAGGCGCTTGGGACAAGGCTAACCATCGTGCTTGTCGGTGAACGTCCGGGGCTTTCCGCTGCCGATAGTCTCGGTGCTTACATCACCTATGGTCCGAAGTCGGGAAACCCGGATTCCGGCCGCAACTGCGTTTCCAATATCCGCGATGGCGGTCTGCCGATCCGCGAAGCCGCCGAAATTATTGCCGCGCTGGTCAAGGACATGGTGAAGACCCGCGTCAGCGGCGTGGCGCTGAAAGCGGCTTTAGCAAAACTGCCGTCCTCAAACGTGTAGCGGCAGGCATCACGCAGTCAGCGGCACCGCTTCGTCCGCTGCAAGCGGCAGCCTGACCTCGACGACCGCGCCTGGTCCGTCCGCCCGGTCGCGGATCGAGATCGTGCCACTATGCGCCATCATGATCGAGCGGCACATGGCAAGGCCAAGACCCATGCCATTCGGCTTGGTCGTATTGAACGGCTTGAACAGGGTTTCCGGCGCGATCGAACCCAGACCCGCACCGCTATCGGTAAAGCGTATGGTGATGCCATCGTCGGTAAGGCTGCTATGGATTGAAAGCGTGCGGGCGTCTGCCGTCTCCATCGCGTGCATCGCGTTGGATATGATATTCAGGAAAGCCTGCTGCAGCAGAACGCGGTCACCTCGAACGGCTCCGCCCTGCGCCATCAGCGAAAGGCTCACCTGCACTCCGTCAGTTGCAAGTTCCTTCTGTTTCAGCTGAACGGCATCGGAGATCGCGGCATCGACCGTCACTTCGGTATCTTCCGATTTCGATTTTCCGAGCAGCATCCGCACGCGCTTAACCACCTGGGCTGCATGTTCGGTTGCCACTACGGCATCCTGCAGCGCGAGCTTAGCCTCATCGATATCCGGCGGCTGCCGGTTCAGCCAGCGCGTTCCGGCTTGAACGAAGGTCATGATCGCCGAAAGCGGCTGGTTGACCTCATGGGCAATCGAGGCCGAAATTTCGCCGATCATTGCCGCGCGGGACGCCTGTTCCAGTTCCTGCCGGGACGTTTCCAGCGCTTCCTGAAACTGATGGCGCTCGGTCATGTCGACGATGCTTGCCTGTATGCGGTCGAGGCCGGAGCCGTCTTTCGGAAAACTCAACGCAACCAGGATCGGTATCAGGCGGCCATCCCGGCTGCGCACAATGGTTTCCGACTGGAATTCGGTCTGGCCTTCGAAAATGCCAGTCAGAAAATGCGCGAAACCACCGTCGTTGTCGGGAAGAAAGTCGTCAAGCGTGCGGAAGAATTCCTCCTTGGATGGAACGCCCATCAGCTTGAGTGCTGTCTGGTTGACGTCGGTAATCCGCACGGCTTTGCGCATGTCGACGACAAAGTCGGGATGATCCGCAAGATACAGGCGTATATCGACGATGCCGCGTTCGCGCAGCTTGTCGAGCTCTGTCTTCACCTGGCGAAAGTCGTTTTCCCAGATCGCGATCGCCAGCGTTTCGAAAATCGTCCGGTAGCGATGTTCGCTTTCCTTCAGCGCCGCTTCGTCGCCGACGCGGCGCAACAGGAGAAGTGTCGTCACGATATTGGCGGCGAGGCTGAACAGCAGGCGTAAGGTCGCCTGGGATTCCAGATCCTGTCCGTGCGAGGTGGCAAAGCTGATAAGCGTGAGGATTGCGCAGACGGCGGAGGTCGCCCGGATGATGCGTTTGCTGCCGAGATCGCCGGCGAGCACGATGACCAGCACGTAAAGCACGGCGACTGCGCTTGCCAGAGTGGTGAAGGTGTCAATGGCGAAGATGGCAAGCCCTGAGGTGATACCGAACGCCACGCGATATCTACGGCTGCCTGCGGTGTCAGAGCGGTCCCCGGCTCGCCGCATCCAATTCGTCATGTCGCTTTGCAAGTCCCGCCCCTTCGGTCGACCGTTCAGCCTTGGTCGCTATTGCCCCATTCTCGCGACAGACTATCGGAGAATTTCGTGATATGCTTCTCTGAAATAATCCTGAATTGTCCAAAATTACGCAACCGGCTCGTTTGGGTTGCCATCGGAAAGCAGGCTGCACTGTTCGCGCAGATGGATTTGTCCAAGTCGCGGGCAGGGCAGAGCGATATTGTCCCATCAGTGGAACGCAAACGCCGTAATCTCAGTTTCCAGAGCGACGGCGTGGGTGTTCGCAGCAAAACCGGAGGCATGACATGACGAACAAGCGTCAAGACGCGGAAGACGTTCTGCGTGACGGTCTCGAAAGCCTGCCTGAACCGCTCGATCTCGTCGTTGCGAGAGCGCCCGCAGGTCATGTCGAAACCGATGAGGATGTCGACGAGGCGTTGCGCGAGACGTTTCCCGCAAGCGATCCGCCGGGGTCGTTCAGAACCGCGTAATTCAAATCTCAATGAAGGATATGATCATGGAACAGACCGCCAAATCTCGCCGCTCGGCAGATCTCAAGACCCCGACGGGTCTTGGCGCCGAGGCAACCAAGGACATTTCCGGCGGAGCCAATGCGTTGCTCGCGGATGTCTTCGCGCTTTACCTCAAGACCAAGAATTTCCACTGGCATATGTCCGGCGTAAATTTCCGTGATTTCCATCTGATGCTCGATGACCACGGCGACGAGCTTCTCGCGATGACCGATCCGCTGGCCGAACGCGTCCGCAAGATCGGCGGCAACACGCTGCGCTCGATCGGCGATATTTCCCGCAAGCAGCGCATCGAGGACAATGATGCCGATTTCGTCCATCCGCATGAAATGCTGGCGGAACTGCGCGAGGACAATGCGGCCCTCATTGCCAGCATGCGCGAGCTGCATGATGTTTGCGACGAACACAACGATGTCGGCACAGCCAGCCTTCTCGAAAACTGGATCGACGAGTCGGAAAAGCGCGCCTGGTTCCTGTTCGAGATCCTGCGCGACACCAACAAGTAATGCCTCCTGCGCCGGCATCCGTTTGCGGATGCCGGCTTTTCATTGATAAAAACTGCAATCCTTGGTTGATTTTCTGGTGGGGAGCTTTGCATGCCCGATCTTCCTGTCGATCCCACCGATCCGTGGATACGCCCGGCCCAGACCTTTCCGTTGCTGACTGACGAGATGATCGAACGCATTCGCCCTTATGGGACGGAAGAGCTTGTCGAGGAGGATACTTATGTCTTCCGTCGGGGCGATCATTCGATCGATTTCCTTCTGGTTCTGGACGGCGAATTGCAGATGTTCGCCGACGATCCGATCAAGGGCCGGCATCATCTCTACAGCTATAAGCGAGGCCAGTTCAGCGGTGAGCAGAACATGTTCACCCATCGCAGCATTTTGCTCTCGGGCCTGTGCCTTGCCGGTTCGCGGGTGATCCGAGTCTGCCACGAAAAATTTCGGGCGCTGATCACCGGAGAGCCGGATATCGGCGAGACAATCATCCGTTCCTACATTCTTCGCCGGGCGGGCTTCGTGCGCCACGCGACAGGCGGCGGCATTCTGATTGGCCACCGGGAAAGCGGTGATCTTCTCGGCATACAGCGGTTCCTTATCCGCAATCTCTATCCCGTGACCGTTATGGGTGTGAACGATCCCGATGTGCCGGCGATCCTGCAGAGGTTCGGGATCGGCCCGGATGAACTACCGGCTCTGATCACGCCAGATCATGGCGTTCTCAAGCAGCCGACGAACGAAATGCTGGCCGATGAACTGGGGCTTTTCGAACCGCCGGAAGATAGTGCGCTTTATGACGTTGTCGTATTGGGCGCCGGACCGGCCGGGCTTGCCTCGGCTGTCTATGCCGCCTCGGAAGGGCTAAAGACGCTGGTGGTGGAAACCATGGCGCCGGGTGGCCAGGCGGGTACCTCCTCCAAGATCGAAAACTATCTCGGTTTCCCGACCGGCATTTCCGGGCTGGCGCTTGCCGGGCGGGCGCATATCCAGGCGCAAAAATTCGGCGCGCGTCTTTGCGTCTCGCGCAGTGCAGCGTCGCTGGATTGTTCGAACGCACCTTATGTCGTGGGTTTGAGCGATGGCCGTTCGGTCAATACCAGAACCGTCGTCGTTGCGACCGGCGCACGATATCGCAAGCTCGATGTTCCCAACTACGCCCGGTTCGAGGGGCGGGGCATCCAATATGCGGCAACCGCTATGGAAGGGCAGATCTGCTCGGGGCAGGAGGTCGTCATCGTCGGCGGTGGTAACTCGGCCGGGCAGGCAGCCGTGTTTCTCTCGCGAACGGCGCGCCATGTCCACATGCTGGTGCGCAGCCAGATTTCCGCAACGATGTCCGACTATCTGGTGCAGCGGATTAAGATTTCGCCGCATATCACGCTTTGCGAAGGCTGCGAGATCACCGAACTGGATGGTGGGCAGGCGCTTGAAACGGTGACCTGGATCGACCGCTCAACCGGTCAGGCCTCCCGCTGCGACGCCTCCAACCTGTTCGTGATGATCGGTGCGGAGCCCAATACCGACTGGCTCGATGGCTGTCTGGAACTCGACGGCCATGGTTTTGTGTGTACCGGTCTGTCATCAGACGACATGACACGGCATCCCTATGCTGCCAGCAAGCCGGGTATCTTTGCCGTGGGGGACGTGCGTGCCGGTTCCGTCAAGCGCGTGGCATCCGCGGTGGGGGAGGGATCGGTGGTGGTTGCCGCGATCCATCAGTATCTCGCCGCGGCTCATTGAACCGCGGCTTTCGCCCTTTCAACACTCAAACGTAACGCGGGATCGGGCCGACCTGTGGTGTCTGGTCGGGCAGATCGACAATCTCTTCATCGATATAGCACCATCCCCAGCCTTCCGGCGGATCATAGCCCTCGATGATCGGGTGGCGCGTGTGCCTGAAATGGGCGGTCGCGTGCTTGCCTTCCGACTGGTCACAACATCCGACATGACCGCATTCGCGGCAGAGGCGCAGGTGAACCCATGTCATGCCCTGTTCAAGGCATTCCTCGCAGCCGCGCGTTTTCGGCGTCACGGTTCTGATGAAGTTATGATGCGTACACATGCGCTTCTTCCTTCAATGTTCACGTAGTCGGCTGGGTTGCCTTCTCGATGCAATCTATGAGGATATCGACCTTGAAAGGTTTTGGCAGGACGCAGGTGTCCTTGCCGAGATCGAGCCGTCCGACCTCTTCGGCAAAGGCTGTGACGAAGATGAACGGAACCTCGCTTCCGCGCGCAGCCAGCGTCTGGAAGAGGTCGATGCCGCTCATGCCGTCCATATGCACGTCGGAGACGATGCAGGAACAGTCGGTTGCTGCCGTGGTGGCGAGGAATGCTTCTGCGGATTCGAATGCGCGGGCTTCGTAACCCAGCGATCGCAATAGGCCGCTCATCCCGCGACGAATGTTTTCCTCGTCGTCGATGATGGCAATGGTGACAGGCGCTTTCAACGGGAATGAACCAATCTCCGGGAAATCCCGGTCTTTCTCTTTGCCCCTAATATGCGCCCCGGAGACAGAGGTTTAAATTATACGAGCGTTTATTCGGCTTATTCTAACGGTGCGACAGACCAAGCAATTCTGCCATCTTCACCAGATCGGCGAAGGTTTTCGCGTTCATCTTGCGGCTGACCTTGCCGCGGTGGATCTTCACGGTGATCTCGCTCAGGCCCAGTTCGCCGGCAATCTGCTTGTTCATCAGGCCGGCTGTCGCCATGGCCATGATCTGCTGTTCGCGCGGGGAAAGCGAGGTGTAGCGGGATTTGAGATCGGCCTCGGTCTTACTGGAACCTAAAAACTCCCTATGCTTCAGCACCGCAGCAGCGACGGAATCGAGAATATCCTGATCCCTGAATGGCTTGGAAAGAAAGTCTGCCGCGCCCGCTTTCATGGCACGTACCGTCATCGGAATGTCGCCATGGGCGGTGACGAAGATGATCGGAACAACGATGCCACGGTCGGTGAGTTTCTGCTGGAAATCCAGGCCGCTGGTAAAGGGCAATCTGATATCGAGGATCAGGCAGCTCGCCTGCGGCAGGCATTCGTCCTCATAGAGGTCGAGTGCAGTTTCGAAAGTACGCACCTTATAGCCGACCGAGCGAAGCAGGGTGTCGAGCGCCTGCCGGATCAGCGGCTCGTCATCGACTACCAGAATGATTGGGCTTTCCGTCATGTGCTCAATTCGTACAAATGTTTGCTGTTCCAGCGTTTGCCTGACCCTACGCGGCCAGTTCCTCAAGGGGCAATCATACCCACGTATATGATCCTAAAACCCATGGGTACGAAAACTGACTGACTGTAGAATATCGGATCGCGGCTCGAGCTCTCAATATGGCCTGGTGAAAATTCAACAGACCCACAGGAGAGCGAAGATGTCCGCCACCGCAGCTGTTGTCGCCCGTCAGATCAACCCGCTCGACATGAGCACCATCTATGCCGACCTGACCGGCCTATATCCAGAAAATCCCTTTTCCATCGACGCGAAAATTTCCGAGCGCCAGCCTGCCCAGCTCCGGCTGGTGGGATCAGTCGCTCCGGTCGGCCCGGAAAAGCAGGTCACCACCGGCGGCCTTGCCCCCTGGCAGGTCAAGAAGGTGAAGCAATATATCGACGACCGCATCTCCCACGGCATCCCGCTCGATGAACTGGCCCAGCAGGTTCGGCTCAGCACCAGCTATTTCTCCGCCGCGTTCAAGGCGACCTTCGGCGTTCCTCCGCACAATTACGTCGTCTCCTGCCGGGTCGAACATGCTAAGCAGCGCATGCTCAGCACCAACGCCCCGCTCTGCGAGATCGCACTCGATTGCGGACTGGCGGACCAGTCGCATCTCTCCCGTGTTTTCCGACGCGTGACCGGCACCACGCCGAGTGCATGGCGTCGCTATTTCTCCCGTCCGGACGGTGCCGTCGCGCTGCAATAGGCGACGATTATGCCGTGCCGTATCGAGGCGCTGCAGGCGGCCCCCAAGGCCTGCAGCGCCTCGATTTGATGCGCCCAGTGATGCAAGCGTATCACTGTGGGTAAGCATTTTCGAAGATTGTATCAGAATGGGGAACTACTTGCCCCTGATTGCGTTAGGCGCCCGGACGGGATGGTGACGACGGTGAGGTCGGAGCCTGAAACTGGGATGCGGAGTTCTTGTCTTACCGCCGCATCCGATAGGACGGACCATGGCGGATGACGCATCAATTCAGTTGCTTCTGGTCGAAGACGACCATCTCCTGCGGCTCGATGCCGAGGAGCTTTTGACCGAAAACGGTTTTGAGGTTGCGTCCTTCGCCTCTGCCGAAGAGGCGATCGCGGCGCTCGATGCAGATGCCGCTCAGTTTTCCGGCGTCATCACCGATATCCGCCTCGGCAAGGGCGCGAACGGCTGGCAGGTCGGACGCCACGCCCGGCAGTGTCAGTCGAACATTCCCGTCGTCTATGTGACGGCCGACAGTGCGTCCGAATGGACTTCGCATGGCGTGCCCAACAGCGTGCTGATCCAGAAACCTTTCGTGCCGGCACAGCTGATCGCCGCCATCAGCGGGCTTCTCAACGATGCCGGCATGGCGAATGCGGTTTAGTTGGTGCCGCCACGCTTGCCGATGATTTCGGCCATGACGCAGAGCAGTTCGAACATCACCGTGATGCCGAGGAAGGCTGTTGCGCCGCTCGCGTCGAATGGCGGCGATACTTCCACTATGTCGGCGCCGACGATGTTGAGGCCACGCAGTTCGCGCACCACCTGCAACGCCTGATAGCTGTTCGGGCCGCCGATTTCCGGCGTGCCTGTGCCCGGTGCAAAGGCCGGATCGACGAAGTCGATATCGTAGCTGACATAGGTCTCGCCTGATCCGGCAATTTCCCGCGCCTCCGCCATGACATCCTCGACGCCTCGGGCGTGAAACTCCTCGATCGGAATGACGCGGATACCGACGGCATCGGCGAAGTCGCGGTCCTCAAAATCATAGGCCGGGCCGCGGATGCCGATCATGCAGACCCGTTTCGGATCGATCAGGCCTTCCTCGACCGCCCGGCGAAAGGGTGTGCCGTGTGTGTATTTGAAGCCGCCGAAATAGGAGTGGAAGAGATCGGTGTGGCTGTCGAAATGGATCATGCCCAAGGGCCTGTCGCGGCCAAGCGAGCGCAGGATCGGCAGCGAGGACAGGTGATCCCCGCCCGCCGTCAGCGGCATGATGCCGGCCGCCTTCACCTGATCGTAGAAGGCGGTGATGCGGTTCATGGAATCCTGCACGTCGGCCGGATTGGGGCCGACATCGCCCAGATCGGCGCAGCGTGCCAGCTCGAAGGGCAGGATTTTCGTGGCGCCGTTCTGCTGGCGGATCATCGTGGAGAGGTCGCGCAACTGGCGCGGCGCGTGGCGCGGGCCGGGCCGATTGGTCGTGCCGCTATCCCAGGGCACGCCGATCAGGCCGATATCCACCTCGCCCAGACGCGTGTCATCGAGAGGAACGTGCGGCAGGCGCATGAAGGTTGCGATGCCGGCAAAGCGCGGCAGATCGAGGCCCGAAACCGGGCGGAAGTCGGAATTGCTCATTCAGTTCCCCGGCGGCTTTGCCGCTCATGTTGTGCAAATGGATGCGGGCCGCGGTCTGGCACCGCGGCCCGGATTGTTCTGGCAATCAGCCAAACACCTTGCTCAGCGCCTTGTCGATGGCGCCGGTGATCTGGTCGATCTCGCTTGCGTTGATGATCAGCGGCGGGCTCATGCAGAGCGTGTTGTTGAGGCCGGGGACCGAACGGTTGGTGGCGCCGATGATGACGCCCTGCGCCAGGCAGTCGGCGGTGACGGCCTGAACCATCTTTTCCGGTGCCGGTTCCTTGGTGGCGCGATCCATAACCAGCTCCGCGCCGCAGAACAGGCCAAGCCCGCGGACATCGCCTATGACCTGATGGCGGGTCTGCAATTCGCGCAGATTGTTCATCAGCCGCTCGCCCATTTTCAGCGTGTTTTCGAGCAGGCCTTCGTCCTCGATGATCCGCATGTTTTCGAGTGCTGCTGCAGGCCCCGAGGTGCAGCCGCCGAAGGTGGAGATGTCGCGGAAATAGGAGAGCGGGTCGGTCGGGTCGTCCTTGAACAGTTCGAAGACCCTTTCGGTCGTCACGGTGCAGGAGATCGCCGCATAACCGGAGGCGACGCCCTTGGCCATGGTGACGAAATCCGGCTCGATGCCGTAATGCTGGTAACCGAACCATTTTCCGGTGCGGCCCATGCCGCAGACGACTTCGTCGATATGCAAGAGGACATCGTATTTGCGGCAGATTTCCTGCACCCGTTCCCAGTAACCCTTGGGCGGGGTGATGACGCCGCCGCCAGCGGTGACCGGTTCCAGGCACAGAAGACCAACGGTTTCCGGGCCTTCGCGCAGGATGACTTCCTCGATCGCGTTGGCGGCGCGGATGCCATAGTCGTCTACATCGCCCCACTGGCTGCGATATTCGAGGCAATGCGGCACCTCGACAAAACCTTCCGGCATCGGGCCGTATTGCTCGCGGCGTTCCTTCTGGCCGGCAGCGGCGAGCGTTCCGAGCGTCGTGCCATGATAATCGCGGTCGCGGTAGAGGATCTTGTACTTGCCGCCATTATGCTTCCGGTGCGCGATCTGGCGCACCATCTTGAACACCTTCTCATTCGCTTCGGAGCCGGAGTTGGAATAGTAGACGCGGGTCATGCCCGGCATCTTTTCGATCAGCTTTTCGGCGAAAAGGGCGGCTGGAACATTGCCGGCGGCACCGGCGAAATAGTTGAGCTTCACCAGCTGGTCGCGCACGGCATCGGCAATCGAAGTTCGGCCGTAACCGACATTGACGGTCCAGACGGCACCGGCCACCGCATCGAGATATTCCTTGCCGGTCGCATCCCAAACGCGGGTGCCCTTGCCCTCGACATAGATCTTCGGGTCGACGCTCTCATACTGCTTGTGCTGAGAGAGATGGTGCCAGACATGGGCGCGGTCGGCCTCGATGACGGCCTGGATGTCGTTCGGACGAGAAGCGACGTTCATGATGTTCCTCTTTCTTGCTTTATATGTCGTCCTGCCCTTTCCTCGGAGCCGGCGACGTTTGTTGAGACGCATGAAAGAGCCCTTCGCGCTTCATGTCAAAGGATTTGCGCGGGGAATTTCGCGAAAGCGGACGCGGCTTTTGAAAGCTGGCGAGGGACTGCGTGAAAAAGGCCATAAATTTATTAGCGCGGCGTACTTTAGCGGCCGCAAACGGCTTTCGAAATCGCCGCAATTCCCCTAAAATTACAGGCTCTTGGGAAATTCTGGGAGGAAACATGAAGATCACCAAGCTGGAGACCGTGCGCGTCGCGGAACGGAGCAACCTGCTCTGGGTTCTGGTCCACACCGATGAGGGCATTACCGGGTTGGGGGAGACCTTTTTCGGGGCCGAAACGGTGGAAAGCTATATCCACGAATATGTCGCCCCGCGCGTGATCGGCCGCGATCCGCTGGCGATCGATCTTCTGGCGCAGGAACTGGTCGGCTATGTCGGCTTCCGGTCTTCGGGTGCCGAAGTGCGCGGAAATTCCGCCTTCGACATCGCGCTCTGGGACATCTTTGGCAAGGTGACCGGCCAGCCGATCGCGCAGCTGCTCGGCGGGTTTTCGCGAAAGGAAATCCGTACTTACAATACCTGCGCCGGTACCGAATATATCAAGAAGGCGACCGGGCAGACGACGGCTAATTACGGGCTGTCGACCGGCAAGGATTATGACGACCTGAACGGCTTCCTGCACCGTGCCGACGAACTGGCGGAATCGCTGCTCTCCGAAGGCATCACGGCAATGAAGATCTGGCCGTTCGATCAGGCGGCGGAAAAGACCAAGGGCCAGTATATTTCGTCCGCTGACCTGAAGGCGGCGCTCGAACCGTTCGAGAAGATCCGCAAGGCTGTCGGCGACAGAATAGATATCATGGTCGAGTTCCATTCGATGTGGCAGCTTCTGCCGGCGATGCAGATCGCCAAGGCGCTCACGCCCTACAACACCTTCTGGCACGAAGACCCGATCAAGATGGACAGCCTGTCCAGCCTGAAACGCTACGCCGAAGTCTCGCCGGCGCCGATCTCGGCATCTGAAACGCTCGCCACCCGCTGGGGTTTTCGCGACTATCTGGAGACCGGGGTCGCCGGCATCGTCATGCTCGATATTTCCTGGTGCGGCGGGCTGTCTGAATCGCGCAAGATCGCCTCGATGGCGGAGGCCTGGCACCTGCCGGTCGCGCCGCATGATTGCACCGGCCCGGTCGTGCTCTGCGCTTCCACCCATCTGTCGCTCAACGCGCCGAATGCGCTGGTGCAGGAAAGCGTGCGCGCCTTCTACAATACATGGTATCGCGATCTGGTGACGGCCTTGCCCGAAGTGAAGAACGGCATGATCACCGTGCCTCCCGGTCCGGGTCTCGGCATGGAGCTCAATCCGGATCTCGACAAGGCCTTCACCGTCAGCCGTCGGCTCTCCGACGTCTCGTCCATCTGAGGAAACCGATCATGCAAATCTCCTCAAGTGCGGCCCTTCGGGGCGTATCGGTGGCCGGTCCGGCGCTGATGCTTCTCGGCATGCTGATGTTCGCGCTCAACGATACGATGGGCAAATGGCTGGTTGCCAGCTACGGGCTGGGACAGGTCGTGCTGTTGCGCAGCCTTGCGGCGCTCGTCATTCTGGTGCCGATGGTCTGGATGGCGGGGTTGCCGGCGCTGACGAAGGCCGAGCGGCCGTGGATGCAGCTTGCCCGCGTGGTCTGCTCGACGGCGGAAGTGTTCTGTTTCTATTACGCCGTCATGTATCTGCCGCTTGCCGATGTGATGACCTATTGGCTGGCGGCGCCGATCTATGTCGCGGCGCTCTCTCCGCTTCTGCTCGGCGATCATGTCGGATGGCGGCGCTGGACGGCGATTGCCATCGGTTTCGTCGGCGTCATCATCACGCTGGAGCCGTCGGCTGCGATGTTCACTGCGCCTGCGGTGATCTCGATCATCGGCAGTGCCGCCTTCGCCTTCATGATGATTTCCGGCCGCTTTCTGCGCGGTACGCCGGATACGACTTTGGTGTTCTTCCAGGTGGTTGGGGCAGGGCTGGCGGGACTGGCGTTTGCACCCTTCGACTGGTCGCCTATCCAGTCCGGCTTCGATCTCGGCCTTCTGGGCCTGCTCGGCATCGTGGCGATGGCGGCGCATATGCTGGTCAACCGGGCGCTGA
Source organism: Aliirhizobium wenxiniae (assembly GCF_019511445.1). GTDB lineage: Bacteria > Pseudomonadota > Alphaproteobacteria > Rhizobiales > Rhizobiaceae > Neorhizobium > Neorhizobium wenxiniae_A. The sequence goes on along the minus strand of NZ_JAEUAN010000002.1, from coordinate 334,707 downwards.
AGATCTCGGATGCGGCAACGGTCGCGCCGCTTCAATATACGCTTCTGCTCTGGGCGGTCATCTTCGGGTGGATGTTCTTCGGCGATGTGCCGCGGCTGACCATGCTTATCGGAGCAGCACTCATCGTCGCCTCTGGCCTGTTCATCTTCATCCGCGAACAGATGCTGAAGAAGAAGGAAACCGTGCTCCCGGCCGTACCGGAATAAAAAGAAGCCCGCACCGGCGGGGTGCGGGCTTCACTCACGACAGCTTTTCCGGGGAGTGTATCCGGATCAGTTGCCGCGGATGGTTTTCAGCTCGGCCAGAATGCCGTCGACAACGTCGGCGCCGATCTGGGCCTTGTGCTTTTCATAAACGACCATGGACTTCTCGCGGATGCGGGTCTGCTCTTCCGGCGAAAGCTGGTTCACTTCCAGACCTGCGGCCTTGATCTTTTCCAGCGACTTCTTGTTGAGGTCGGCAATGACCTGACGCTCAACATCACGGCCAACGACCGCACATTCACGCAGGGCCGTCTGTTCTTCCGGTGTGTAGGTGTTGAAGATCGCCTTGGAGAAGAGGAAGAGGAACGGTGTGTAGGCGTGGTTCGTCTCGGTGATGTATTTCTGCACTTCGAAGAACTTCGACGTGTCGATCGTCACATAGGGGTTTTCCTGCGCGTCGATTGCCTTGGTTTCCAGCGCCGAATAAACTTCACCGAAGGCCATCGGTGTGGCATTGGCGCCGAGGTTCTGGAACGTGTCGAGGAAGATGTTGTTCTGCATGACGCGGACCTTGAGGCCCGAGAAATCTTCCCACTTGGTCACCGGATGCTGCGAGTTCGACAGGTTGCGGAAGCCGTTTTCCCAATAGGCGAGATTGACTAGGCCTGCCGCATCGAGCTTCTCGTTCATCGAGTCACCGAACTTGCCGTCGAGAACCTTGTAGGCCTCTTCAGGGGTGGCGAAGAGGAAGGGAAGGTCGAAGACGCCGAGCGCCGGAATGATGCCGACCAGCGGCGAGGACGAGGTGACGACGGCTTCCTGGACGCCGGAACGCAGCGCCTGGGTTGCCTGAAGGTCGCCGCCGAGCGCGCCGCCCCAGAATGCGGTCAGCTTCAGCTTGCCGCCCGACTTCTCGTCAAGGCATTCCTGCATGGCCTTGATACCGTTGCCGACCGGGTGATCGGCGTTGATACCGTTCGACACGCGGATATTGCGGCTGTTGAATTCGGCAAAGGCCGGAGCCGATCCCGTAATCGCCATCGCCAGTGCGGTGGTTGCGAAAAGAAGTTTCTTCATGGTTAGTCCTCCCAGTTGGACGTTAAATTGAAGGAGTGAAATACCTGTCGGTCAACGCAACCATTGCGCCGGCACGGTCACGATTTCGGGAAACGCGACGAGCAGAAGCAAAAGCAGTGTTTGAGCCAGCAAGAAGGGGCCGACACCGGCCGTCACCTTGCCCAGCGGAATCCTCCCGACCCCGCTGACGACGTTGAGCACGACGCCAACCGGCGGCGTGATGAGACCGATGCAATTGTTCATGATGAACATCACACCGAAATAGACCGGATCGATGCCCGCCTGCTTGATGATCGGCATCAGGACAGGCGTCAGGATCAGGATGGTCGGCGTCAGGTCGAGCGCCGTGCCGACGATCAGCACAAGGATCATGATGGCCAGCATCAGGAGCTTCGGACGATCGATCAGCGGTTCGATATAACCGGTGATTTCCGCCGGAATGTTGGCCGCGGTGATCAGCCAGGCCGAAACCAGTGCCGCGCAGACGAGGAACATGATGACGGCGGTCGTTTTTGCTGCGCGCAGAAAGACATGCGCCAGCTCGGACGGTTTCAGTTCGCGGTAGATGAACATACCGACGAAGAGCGCGTAGACTGCTGCAACGACTGCGGCTTCCGTCGGTGTCACGACACCGGCCTTGATGCCGCCGAGGATGATGACCGGCATGCCGAGCGCCCAGAGCGCGCGACCGGTGGCGTTGAGACGCTCCTTGCCGGATGCTTTCGGCAGCGGCTGGATATTGTCCTTCCGAACAACGATCAGCCAGGTGATGATCAGCGAAATACCCATCAGCAGGCCCGGTACGATACCGGCCATGAAAAGCTGTGTGATCGAGACATTGGCCGCCACGCCGAAGACGATGAAGGCCATGGAAGGCGGGATGACCGGGGCGATGATGCCGCCGGCGGCGATCAGGCCACCCGAACGCGGGATGTTGTAACCGGCCTTGGCCATCATCGGGATCAGGATCGCGGCCAAGGCTGCGGTATCGGCGGCGGCCGAACCGGAGATCGACGCCATGATGACGGCGGCGACGATCGCCACGATGCCGAGGCCGCCACGGATATGGCCGACCAGTGCGATGGCGAAATCGATGATGCGCTTCGACAGGCCGCCGGAATTCATCAACTCGCCGGCGAGGATGAAGAAGGGGATGGCAAGCAGGGTGAAGGTGTCGGCACCCGCGATCATGTTCTGGGCGATGATCTGCGAATTGAACATGCCCATGTACCACATGAGAATGACACCGCAGAACATCAGCGAGAAGGCGACGGGTACACCGATCGCCATGGCTCCGAGCAGGGAACCGACGAATACGAAAAGGGTCATGTCAGGTACGCTCCGCCATCTGCTCGATCGTCATGTTTTCGCCGGCAAAGGCCGAGATCTCTTCCTCGGTGACGCGGCCGGTCAGAAGACGAATGATCCGTTCGATTGCGATCAGGACGCAACCTGCGCCGGTGAAGAAGCCGATGCCATAGACCCAGGCCATGGAAATGCCGGTGACAGGCGCCGCCATGCTGGAATTGATCGGCAGCTGGACCCAGGTGCCCCAGAAGAAGATGGCGGAACACAGGATGATCGTCAGGTTGGACAGGATCATACAGATGATACGGCCCTTGCGGCCGAACATTGCCACCAGCGTCTCGACGCCAAGGTGACCGTGTTCGCGGAAGGCGACGACGGCGCCGATGAAGGTCAGCCAGACGAAGAAGTAGCGCGACATCTCGTCGGAGATGTTGAGGCCCGAATTGAAGCCGTAACGCAGCACGACATTGCCGAACACCATCAGGGCCATACCCGCCAGAAGCAGGATCAGCAGGATCTCAAGGAACTTGTAGAATAGGTCGATAATCTTTTGCATTTGCTCCTCCCTGATGCCCTTACAAAAGACCGCGCGTGGCCAGATTTTTCATCAGCGCGGTTATCCCGAATGTCCATTCGGGGCAGGTGTCGCTATGGTCCACCCTGTTCACCAACCGCCCGAGTTTGGGGCTGGAAATCTCGACGATGTCGCCGATCTCGTGGGTGAAGCCAAGGCCCTTGCCGCGGCGGTCCTTGACCGGGGCAAACATGGTGCCGAGGAAGAACAGCGCGCCATCGGGATATTGATGGTTGCGGTTCAAAAGCTGTGACGTCAGATTTTCCGGCGTACGGCTGATCGCCTTCAGCGGGCTGACACCGGTCATCTCGAAACCGTCCTCGCCCTTGACCGACAGGCTGATTTCGGCCGACTTGACGTCGTCGATGGTGAATTTGCCATCGAACAGGCGGATAAACGGGCCGATCGAACAGGAGGCGTTGTTGTCCTTCGCCTTGCTCAAGAGCAGCGCCGAACGGCCTTCGAAATCGCGCAGGTTTACGTCGTTGCCGAGCGTCGCGCCGATGATCTCACCCTTGGAGGTGATGGCGAGCACGACTTCCGGCTCAGGATTGTTCCAGTCCGATTTCGGATGGATGCCGACATCGGCACCGCAGCCGACCGACGACATGGGCTGGGCCTTGGTGAAGATTTCCGCATCCGGGCCGATGCCGACTTCCAGATATTGCGACCAGAGGCCCATATCCTGCAGCAGGCGCTTCACTTCGGCGGCCTTTTCCGAGCCTGCAACGAGGCCCTTGAGGTTGTCGCCGAGAACCGGGGCGAGGCGGCCGCGGATTTCCTGGGCGCGCAACGGGTCGCCCTTGGCCTGTTCCTCGATCACCCGCTCCAGCATGCTGTCTGCGAAAGTGACGCCGGCTGCCTTGATCGCCTGCAGGTCGGCAGGCGCCAGAAGCTCTCCGGCCTTGCCGCTCAGGAAGTCATCAAGGCTTCCGAGATCAGCAAAAGACGAGGGGTTGGACAGTTTTCCAACGAGACCGTCAATCTCCAGCAGCGCAGACAGGGTCGGCGCCAGAGACGAGACGTCCAGAAGATGTCCGTTCGAGAATAGCACCGGGCAAGGGCCAGCGGCGGCGTTCGACCATACGCGACCGACCAGAAGCGCGCTCGACGCATCCTCCGGCAAGACGATATGCGAAGACAGGGCATGCTGATATGCCAAAGAAATCCTCCCATGTTCAGGAAAAGGCCTCCACCTTTCCCGGCATTGTCAGATGTCTGACAACGTTAGAAGTGTTTTAGTGTGACTTTTGCGTTTTGTCTAGAACTGCAGGTTAACATGCGGGTGGAAAAGCACTCCGGCTTTTCGTCAGCTCATTGCCAATTCGAGATTCAGGCGACGTGCCGCGCCGTTGAGATGGCGCTTCATCGCGGTCTTGGCCGCAGCCGGTTCGCCCGTTGCGATCGCATCGCGGATGGCGACATGCTCGGCGATGGTCACCTCCACGATCTCCTCCAAGATCGCAGCGGCGCGGGCGGCGTTGATCGCCACATGCGTCCGCTCGGTTATGAAGCCGACGAATTGCTGGAAATATTCGTTATGGGTGGCGGCGGCCACTGCGCGGTGGAATGCGAGATCGGCGACAACGCCCTGTTCGCCCCATTTTTCCGCGCCGGTCATCTGCGCCAGGATCTCGTCGAGCCTGGCGAGATCTTCGCGAGAATGGTGGAGGGCAGCGAGGCCTGCGGCTTCGGTTTCCAGCGCAAAGCGCACCTGGAACAGGTCGCGGAATGCTTCCTTGTCTTCCGGCGGTCCTGTTTCGATGCGGAGCGACTGACGCTGCGCCAGTTCGGTGGCGAATGCGCCGACGCCCTGGCGGGTTTCCACCAGTCCTTCATTGCGCAGATGGGCGATCGCCTCACGCACGACCGAACGGCTGACGCCAAACGTCTGGGCCAGAATATGTTCGGTCGGCAGTTTCTGGCCGGGAGCGATGCTGCCATCGGAGATTTCCCGGCCGATCTCGGCGGCAATGCGGGTCGGCAGGTGCTCGCTTCGTCTGATCTGGGTGAAATCGGCCATGGCGGATCTGCTCCTTGTGATGGCTAGCGAATATCCGTGCCAAGGTCGATTTGGCAATGGGGGTTGAGCAGAAGGTCAGGATCGATCGCCTTCTTGATGGCGACGAGCAGGCTGCGCTTGGTGTCCGACAAGCGCTCCTCGAAATCGTCCCGCTTCAGGCGGCCGATGCCGTGTTCGGCGCTGATGCTGCCGTTGTATTTATCGACCACGACATTGACGACCTTCTTGGCCTTGTAGATTTTCTCGTGGCGTTCCTCGATGGTCGAGCCGTTCGGCGGCAGGACGTTCAAATGCACGTTGCCGTCGCCGACATGGCCGTAGGAGACACTGATACAATCGGGCAGGGCTTGCGCCACCGCCGCTTCCGCATCCACCACGAAGGCGGCAAGCTGCGACAGTGATACCGAGATATCGGTGCGCATATGGGCGCCGCGCTTGGCCTGGCCCTCGTTCATGCCTTCACGGATGAGCCAGAGATTGCGGGCCTGCGCCTGAGATGTGGCAATCGTGCCATCGACCACCAGTTCGTCGCCCATCACGGCTTCAAGGAAACGGTGCATCAGGTCGTCGATATCGACGAGGCCGGAGCCGGAAATCTCCATCAGCACATAGGCGGGATAATCGCCCGATAGCGGGATCGGCAGGTCGGGCATCGCTTCCTTGGCCAGCGTGAAGGCGAGCGGCGGCATGAATTCGAAGGCCGACATCAGGTCGCAGCAGTCGCGTCTTGCGCGGCGATAGAGTGTGATCGCGTCGTCGAGCGAATTCAGCGCCAGAAGGGCGGTCGCGACATTGTCGGGATAAGGTGTCAGCTTGACCGAGACGGCGGTGATGATGCCGAGCGTGCCTTCCGCGCCGATGAAAAGCTGTTTCAGGTCCAGCCCGCGATTGTCCTTGCGCAGGGTCGACAGGCCGTCGAAAACGCTGCCATCGGGGAGGACGACTTCGAGGCCGAGCACGAGTTCGCGGGTCATGCCGCAGCGCAGCACGTTGATGCCGCCGGCATTGGTCGAAACATTGCCGCCGATGCGGCAGCTGCCCTGCGCACCGAGTGCGAGCGGGAAGAACATGCCCTTTTCGGCGATCGCATCCTTCAGTTCGGCCAGCACGCATCCGGCCTCGACCACGGCGGAAAAATCGTCGCTGTCGATGTTGCGGATCCTGTTCATGCGCTCCAGCGTCAGCACGACCTGACGTTCCGGCTCATCCGGTATCCCGCCGAGAACCAGACCGGTATTGCCACCCTGCGGTACGATTTTTAGGCCGAGATCGCGGCAGGCCTTGACGGCTGCCTGCACATCCTGGGTAGAGCGCGGGCGGATGACGGCAACAGCAGCACTGGTCACGTCGCCGTGCCAGTCGCGGCAATATTGCAGCATGTCTTCGGAATTGGTCAGGACAAGGTCTTCGCCCAGAATTGCGCATAGCGAAAGACGCTGCTCGGCGAGCGAGCCCGAAATGTCCGTCATGTAGTCTCTCCTCCCCAGGAGTGCCCGGATGTGCTCCGGCAGTCCAAAGCCTCACGTCAGTTTTCGCCGGCGGCTTTTTTGCCTGATGACGAACTCTTCTATTTCCAAACAGACCATACAGGGTTATCAGACAACCTTACAAGAGGAAATTCGTGGGGCATCCACGGGTGTATGGGAGGAATCATGCATATTCTTGTTATCGGTGCTGCCGGCATGGTCGGTCGCAAGCTCACCCAGCGTCTCGTTTCGGAAGGGGCGCTGCATGGCAAGCCGGTCGATGCGCTGACGTTGGTCGATGTCATCGAGCCGGAAAAGCCTGCCGGTTTTGCCGGCAAGGTCACGACATTGGCTTCGGATTTCAGCCTGCCCGGCGAGGCGGAAAAGCTGATCGCCACGCGTCCGGATGTGATTTTCCATCTGGCGGCCATCGTTTCGGGCGAAGCCGAACTGGACTTCGACAAGGGTTATCGCATCAATCTCGATGGCACCCGCTATCTGTTCGATGCGATCCGGCTGGAAAACCAGAAGGACGGTTATTTCCCGCGTGTCGTCTTCACCTCGTCGATCGCGGTCGTCGGTGCGCCCTTGCCCTATCCGATCCCCGATGATTTCCATCTGACGCCGCTCACCAGCTACGGCACGCAGAAGGCGATGAGCGAGCTTCTGCTTGCCGATTACAGCCGGCGCGGTTTCTTCGACGGTATCGGCATCCGCCTGCCGACGGTCTGCATCCGCCCCGGCAAGCCGAACAAGGCAGCCTCCGGCTTCTTCTCCGGCATCTTGCGCGAGCCGCTTGTCGGACAGGAGGCGGTTCTGCCCGTCTCGGAGGATGTCCGTCATTGGCATACATCTCCGCGCTCGGCCGTCGGCTTCCTCATTCATGGCGCCGGTCTCGACCTGTCGAAACTCGGCTGGCGTCGCAGCCTTTCCATGCCGGGTGTCAGTGCGACGGTCGGCGAGCAGATCGAGGCGCTGCGCCGGGTGGCCGGTGAAGACGCGGTGAAGCTGATCCGTCGCCAGCCGGACGAGATGATCATGAAGATGGTTGCCGGCTGGGCTCCGGGCTTTGAAGCCAAGCGCGCCACCGAACTCGGCTTCACGTCCGAAAAGAACTTTGATCAGATCATCCAGGTGCATATCGAGGATGAACTGGGAGGCAAGCTATGAGTGGCGAGGCACCCAAGAGGAATATCGCCTTTCTCGGGCTCGGCCTGATGGGCCTGCCGATGGCGCGGCGGCTTGCTCGCGCCGGTTATCCGCTCAAGGTCTGGAACCGCGATACGGCGAAGGCGAAGCCGCTCGAAGCCGAGGGTGCGGTGATCGCTGCATCTGCGACAGATGCGGTGCGCGATGCCGATATCGTCTTCACCATGATGACGAATGGCGATGTCGTCGGCTCGGTGCTGTTCGATGGCGGCGTGGCGGAGGCGATGAAAAAGGGTGCGGTTCTGATCGATACCAGCTCGATCGCGCCTTCGATCGCCCGAGATCATTCCGCGAAGCTTGCCGCCATCGGGATCAAACATCTCGATACTCCGGTGTCCGGTGGTGTGGTCGGTGCCGATGCCGGCACGCTCGCAATCATGGCCGGTGGCGATGCTGACCTCGTTGCAGATCTTGCCGATGTCTTTGCCGTTCTCGGTCGCGTCACGCATGTGGGGCCGAGCGGGGCAGGGCAGGTGTGCAAGCTCGCTAATCAGCAAATCGTGGCCGTCACGATCGGTGCCGTTGCCGAAGCGATGATCCTCGTCCAGGCCGGCGGTGCATCGCGCGAGGCGTTCCGCAATGCGATCCGCGGCGGCTTTGCCGAGAGCCGCATTCTGGAACTGCATGGCGCGCGTATGGTGGAGCGGAATTTCGAGCCTGGCGGTTCGTCGAACAACCAGCTGAAGGACCTGAAGACGGTCATGGCGCTTGCCCAGGAGCTTTCGCTGCAACTGCCGCTGACGCAGACGGTGACGGGCGAATTCTCCGATTTCGTTTTCGAGGGTGGCGGAGAAAAGGATCACAGCGGCCTTCTGCTGCATTTCGAAAACATCAATCCGAAGGGCTGATTCTCTCTGCTGGCGGCGGCATATGGCAAAATCGATCCGGCCGAAGGCGCGTCTGACGCGGCTTCGGCTTTTTCATGCCCCAACGGCATAGGCCTGCGGGGTCTGTTTCGAAAAATAATCGTGTTCAAGAAAGCCTGCATAAGCCTCGATCAAGGCTGAAGGTTCAGGTTTCGCGCATCGCTTTCGCGGCCCAAATCCAACCGAGTTCGTTACCGCATCTTAAGGCTTGGGCAGGTCGCGTTAACCATTTGTTAACCATCTCAGCGGTAGAGATCGGGCAACGATTTATTAACGTAGATGACCAAAGTGCTAACAGACGCTCGCTCCATTCGCATCAAGGGCCGTTCGTTCCTGGCGGTCGTTCTTTCACCGGATCTTCCGCTGGATCAATGGCTTGTCCGCCTGGACGACCTTGCATCCCGCTCGGCCGGCTTCTTTCTCGACCGTCCCGTCGTGCTCGACGTGTCCGAGCTTTCGATCAAGAAGGCCGAGCTGAAGCAGCTGATCGACGATCTTGCCGAACGCAAGGTCCGGATCATGGGCATCGAGGGCGCGCGTCCGTCGCAGCTTACCCCCGAAATGCCACCGGCGATGAAGGGCGGCAAGCCTGCCGCGGATGTCGAGGTGACGGCGCGCGAATCGGATCCCGAGGCTGAGGCCGAATCGGAAGCCGTTGAGCAGACGCCTATCAAACAGGTGGAAGCGCAGCAGATCCGGGCGATCACGCAGTCGCTCGTCATCGACGAACCGGTCCGTTCGGGCCAGTCGATCATCTTTCCGGAAGGTGACATCACCATCGTGGGCTCGGTTGCCTCCGGTGCGGAAGTCATCGCCGGCGGTTCGATCCATATCTACGGCACGCTGCGCGGCCGGGCGATGGCCGGATCGATCGGAAATACCAATGCGCGCATCTTCTGCCGTCGCCTCGAGGCCGAGCTGATCGCCATCGACGGCATCTACAAGATGGCGGAAGACATGGATTCGAGCCTTCGCGGGCACGCCGTGCAACTGTCGCTCGAGGGCGACACGATTATGGCAGACATACTTTTCTGAGCCGGCACAAGGTTCAACACAGGAGATCAGGATGGGGAAAGTCATCGTAGTCACGTCCGGCAAGGGCGGGGTCGGCAAGACGACATCAAGTGCCGCACTGGGTGCAGCGCTGGCACAGCGCAACGAAAAGGTCGCTGTCGTCGATTTCGATGTGGGCTTGCGCAATCTCGACCTCGTCATGGGTGCCGAGCGCCGCGTGGTCTATGACATCGTTAACGTCATCAATGGCGACGCCAAGCTGCCGCAGGCGCTGATCCGCGACAAGCGTCTCGACACGCTGTTCCTGCTGCCGGCCTCCCAGACGCGCGACAAGGATGCGCTGACGGAAGAGGGCGTCGAGCGCGTCATCGCCGAGCTGAAGAAATATTTCGACTGGGTCATCTGCGACAGCCCGGCCGGCATCGAGAAAGGCGCAACGCTTGCCATGCGCCATGCGGATGTCGCCGTCGTCGTCACCAATCCGGAAGTCTCCTCGGTACGCGACAGCGACCGCATCATCGGCATGCTGGATTCCAAGACGCTGAAGGCCGAAAACGGCGAGCGGATGGAAAAGCATCTTCTGCTCACCCGCTACGACAGCAATCGTGCGGAACGCGGCGACATGCTGAAGGTCGATGACGTTCTGGAAATCCTCTCCATCCCGCTTCTCGGCATCGTTCCAGAAAGCATGGATGTGCTGAAGGCCTCGAACGTCGGTGCTCCGGTGACGCTTGCCGATACGCGCAGCGCGCCTGCCCAGGCCTATTTCGAAGCCGCCCGCCGTCTGGCCGGCGAAGCGATCCCCGTTACTATTCCGGGCGAAAAGCGCGGGATCTTCGGTAAACTGTTCGGAAGGAAGGCCGCATGAGCATACTGCGTCTTTTCACCCGCTCGCGATCCGCGCCTGCTGCGCGCGAACGCCTGCAGGTTCTGCTTGCCCACGAGCGCGCATCCGCCGGCTCTGATCTGACCGCCATCCTGCGCGAGGAAATCCTCGCCGTGATCGCCAAGCATGTCGAGCTCGATGCCGACCGCGTCAAGGTGAAGGTCGATCGCGACGAGAATGTCTCGATCCTCGAGATCGATGTCGAGATCCCGCTGGATGCCGCACGGGCAGCCTGAACCTCCCAAGACTTAAAATGAAAACGGCCCGGGCTTCTGCCACGGGCCGTTTTCATTTGACCGCTGAAAAAACACTTCGCGGCAACAAAGCCCCTGACGCTCCTCATTCCTGTGCTTGTCACAGGAATCCAGCCACGGCGCGTCTGCGCCGTGAAAAGACTCTTTCCGCCCAAAGACTTGGGCTGCTGGATCCCTGTGACAAGCACAGGGATGAGGGAGGGTTTGGTAGCCGGCCTTGGCCAAAGCTAACGCCAAGCTCTATCGGCAACCTAAAAACGACGGGAGCTTCTGGTCGAGCCCGTTCTCTTTGAAGTTTCAAACCGCGATCGGTCGATGCCTGTATCTTTGCTGCGGAAGCTGGGGCACAGGTCGCCGCAAAGTCAGCTTTCCGGCGGCATAAAACATCAGGAACGAGCCGATCTGATAGGGGAAGATCACGTCGATCTCGACGAAGGAGCGCATCAGCAACAAAAGGCTGACGGCGAAGAGAGTGATGGATGCTGGATCGTTGCGGCGGTTCAGCATGGCGCCCAGATGGCCGAAAACGTTTCTCAGCAGAACGAAAACGAGCAGCGCCAGACCGACCAGACCGTTTTCCACCGCCACCTCGATATAGGTGTTGTGGAAGTGAAAGCCCGAGCGGGTGGCGATGAAGAACTCGTCCCAGAGCTGTTCCGGCTTGGCAAACCCCTGAACCCAGAAACCCTGATAGCCCATGCCAAGGACGGGGTTGAGGTGGGCTGCCTCTATGCCCTGCTGCCACAGATAAGTCCGGCCCGTCAGTGTCGAATCCTTGCCGAACAGGCCGAGGATCGCATCGACTGCGCCCATCTGCAGGCCTGCCACGACGACGGCCGAGCCGATGACGATGATGCCGACAAAGAGAAGTTTTCTGCTGCCGGGAGAGAGAAGGCCGAAGGGCAGATAGGCGATACAGGCGGCGATCAGACCTGCCGTGGTGATGACGGACGTGGCCGATTGGGAGGCCATGAGGCAGTAAGCGCACAGAAGTGCCGCCGCACCCGCACCGACCAGCCAGATATCCCGGCGGCGGAAGACGATGGCGTAGAGGACCGAAAAGACCAGGCCGAGCGAAGCGTAAAGCCCGAGCTGGTTCTTCGATGAAAACGAGCCGACGAAACTGTAGCTGCCATCCATCGCGTCATAGCTGTAGGAGCCGAAGGCGATCGAATAGAGCATGACAACGACCGTGCCGACGATCGAACCGCGCGTCAGCGTCAGCACGCTGATCGTGCGCATGGCGATCAGGGCGCAGATCAGGTGGGTCAGGAACTGGATCGCGGTGCGCAGCGAGACGCCGGGCGCCGGCGACCAGAAAGCCGAGAGGAAACAGAGAAGCGGGAAGGCAAGGATCCAGAGATACCGGAAATAATTGCCCAGGACCCGCTTGTAATCGACCAGTATGAGAGGGAACCACAGCGCGTAATAGGCAAGGATCGACACCTGACCGAAACGGCTGGAATAGGCGAAGACGAAGAAGGATAGCGCCACTGCCGCTATCCCATAGACCTGGTTCCTGTCAGGGTCGACCAACATCGACCGAGCGATCTTCATTCGCCACCTATCACTGCATCAGAAGGTCTGATGATACCTTGATCACGTCACCGGGGCGCAGCATGGCGTTCTCGTCGACGGTGATCTGCTTCGGGCCATCGCCGCTATCGCGGACGATGACGTATTTGATCGTCGCGTCCTTGTTGGACGGATCGAATTTCAGGGCTTCGGCCGATTGCGCCAGGGCTTCCTGCATCAGCTCGCGGCTGGTCGACAGTTCGAGGCCGAGCTTTTCGAGCTGGGCTTCGGTATCCTGCAGTTCTTGAGCGCGCTGGGCATCCCAGTCGTTGCGCAGGTTGATCTCGTCCTGATTGGCCTTGTTGATATCCTGCTTGGCGCGAAGTGCTGCGGTATCGGTATCCAGCATGTTGGATTCGAGATCGGCTGCACGCTCTTCCGCCGAAAGGCGGCGGCTGGATGTGGCAAGGCCCTGTTCGCTGAGCTTGGCCATGCGGTCGCGGTCGTCGTTATAGAGCGCGAGCTGGCGCTGCTGCGTCACCGATTTCTGGCCCAAGGACTGCACTTCGGTATCGAGCAGGGTTTTCAGGTCTGCAAGCGCCTTCAACTGCAGTTCGTAACGCTCGCGCCGGGACTTCATCAGCGAGGCTTCGCTTGCCATCAGTTCCTTGGCGTTGGGTACATCCTTCAGTTCCGCCGGCATCACCAATTCCTTGGCGTTGTCGATTTCCGCCAAAAGGCGTGCCTTGCGGGCAATCAAACGGCCGCGTTCGGAATCGCTGACCTGCGCATCACCGCGTGCCCGGATGAAATCTCGGGCAAAACGCTGGCCGGCGTCGGAGCGCTTGAGGCCACCGGCGAGGCTGACGGCTTTCAAGACGGTCAGATTAGGGGAATAGGGATATTCGCCCGGCTTATCGACATCGCCGGCCAAGAAGAGCGGCCGGAACTCGGCGATTTCAACCGAAGCGGAGGGAAGATTGCGCAGGGCGAATTCGCTCTGCAACCTCTCGCCGATCGCTTTGCCCACCTCTGCCGTCGTCTTGCCGGCGGCGTCGAGATCGCCGATGAAGGGAAGCGAAAGCGCGCCGGAGGGGCCGACCGCATAATCACCGCTCACGGCATCCCAGTTGCGGACGCTGCCATCTGCCGGCTGCCATTCCGCAACGCGAATGCGCAGCTTGTCCATCACGCCGAGGCGATAGGCGCCTTCCTGGCTCTTCGCGCTGACCGCTGCCGTCGCTTGCGCGGGCTTGCTGGTCTTTGGCGCGGACTGGGCCGCAGACGGTGCCTGAGATTGAGCTTGGGGCTTCGTTGTCTGGGACTGGGGTGTCTGGGATTGAGGCTGGGCAGAAGTCTGCGCGCCTGCGGATGTGGTCAGCGACAAAACAACTGTTCCCGCCGCCATTGCCAGCGTCGGGAAGCGTCGCGCAAAGACCATTCGGATACCCATCAGATCTCCTTGGTTTTCGTGTATTTCATATGTCATCGTGATGTCCGCACCGACGGGAGGGGGCGGTGCGGGGATCGGCTTATCAGTAGCTGCCGCGAGCCATGCAGACGGCAGGAATGGTCTTCAGGATGATCGAGACATCCTTAAACAGCGACCAGTTCTGCACATACTGCGTGTCGAATGCGATGCGGGTCTCATAGGAGACGTCGTTGCGTCCGCTGATCTGCCACAGGCCGGTCAGGCCAGGGCGGGTCTGCAGATAGTAGACGGCAGAGCTGTCATAGACCTTCAGCTCGTCGTCCACGACCGGACGAGGACCGACGACACTCATCTCACCGCGAACGATGTTGAGGAGCTGCGGCAGTTCGTCGAGGCTGAGCTTGCGCAAGACACGGCCAACGGCTGTGACGCGCGGGTCATCCTTCAGCTTGCGGGTCTTGCGCCATTCTTCCGCAGCCTCGGGGTTTTCCCGAAGATGCTTGCGAAGAAGTTCATCGCCGTTGACCGCCATGGTGCGGAACTTCAGGCATTTGAACACACGGCCTTTGTGGCCGATGCGGCTGTGTCCGTAAAAGGCAGGGCCTTTGTCGGTCAGCTTTACCAAAGCCATGATCATCAAAAACAGCGGGCTGAAAACGATCAGGGCCATGCCTGCTGCGGTTACGTCAAACGTTCTTTTGACCAGGCCGCCGATCGGGAGTGTCATGGCGGCATGGTCCAGGTCTGATAGCGGCGTATCTGCCGAACGTGTCGCTGACTTCATAGAGGGGGCTCCATTTAGGTTTTGCGATAGTCGGTGCCTTAAGGCGCTTCATTGAGCTGGTATGTGATAATAAGTCTGTGTTCGTAATTTGATGCCAGACAAAAATTTCTGCCATGTGACGGAAATGGCCGGGTGACGGTCGAAAATCGGGGAAAGGTCACAGCCGCAGGTAGAGAGCGTAAATATAAAGGCTTACACAAATACTACCGTGCGTCTGTAAAATTGAATCGATCTCGACTATTAATCGTAATTGAAACTTGAGCCGAATGTATTAAGAGTGTTTTTCAGCGGTCTGATCATTCGCCGCTTCTTAAGGTTCGGGCCCAAAGTAGCTTGCCCTTAGGACCAAAGGCCTAGGCCTGCTGCACTGCAATACAATGGTGCGGCGCAATAGGGCGCATGATAGCGCCTGGTGACCTTTGTAACAATATGTGAACGGATAGCGCGGGCTTTCGGCAGGCGGCGGCGTCCATTTGTTCCAAAGGGCGGCAAATCTGGCGTAATTGTGTCAAAAGTGTGGTGTTGATATGTGGTAACGGGGTGTTGAACCGTTTGAAAGGCGCTTATTCGGCCTGATGTGGAATCTTACCAAAGATTCACTGGCCAAAATTTGTGAGCCGGCGAAAATCTTGAAAATTCTCTCGCTGCACCGTAATGTAAAAGGCATGTGAGAGGACCGATGAAATTTAAAAATTCATAAGAAAAGTCCCTCGGGAGGAATGATGATGTACGCACCGCGTGTCCTGGTGAGCATGTTGGCAACGCTCGGCGTGTTTGCAGTTGCCGCGTATGTCATGTCCGGTTCCTTTTGGACGGCGCTCGGCCAGACCGTTCTGTGCGCAGTAATACTTCAGTTTGGTTATTTTATCGGGATCGTTTACCTCGTGCGTCGCGAGAAGGCCCAGATGGAAAGCGAACGGTCCAAGGACGGCGTTTCCGGAAAATCGAGAACGGATGCGAGTGGTCGCGACAGCCTGACCGCAGAAGCGCCGGCCAGAGTGCATATCCAGGATCATTGAGTTTCCGTAGGTTGCAGCTGGCACTTTTCCGCCGCTAAAATTAGCTCTTTCACATCGCTGCCATTTTCCTAAGTTCATAAGTCTTAGCCTTGGAGCGCCTTCGCCTGTCCCTGAGACGTTAGGCCGCTCCAGCTCTGTGTTTCAACGGACGATGGAGAAGCTTGTGGCGCAAGCTGTTGACGAAACGATCTGTGTAATCATCGCAGCCAAGAATGCCGCCGATACGATCGGTCTGGCGGTGGCGTCCGCGCTTCGCGAGGCTGTCGTCTCGGAGGTCGTTGTCGTTGACGATGGTTCCAGCGACGGAACCGATCAGGCGGCACTTGCGGCAGATGACGGAAGCGGCCGCCTGAAGATCATTTCCTTTGAAAAGAACCAGGGGCCTTCCGCTGCCAGAAACGCGGCGATTGCGCAGTCGAGCGCGCCGCTGATCGCAATCCTCGATGCGGATGATTTCTTCTTTCCGGGCCGGTTCGCGCCGATGCTTGCCGAAAGCGGATGGGATTTCATCGCCGACAATATCGCCTTCGTCGCCGATCCGGCGGCTCTTGCGGTACCGGCGCGGTTTCAGTCGCGGGCGCGTGAACTGTCGCTCGTACAGTTTGTCGAAGGCAATATTTCCCAGCGCGGCAAGCCGCGGGGCGAGACTGGCTTCCTGAAGCCGGTCATGCGCCGCTCCTTCATCATCGCAAACGGCCTCACCTATGAAGAAGGTTTGCGGCTTGGCGAGGATTACGATTTCTATGTGCGGGCGCTGGCGCTTGGGGCTCGGTACAAGGTGATCGAGCATTGCGGCTATGGCGCGGTGGTGCGTGGCGATTCACTCAGCAGCAGCCATCGCACGGAGGATCTGAGACGGCTTTACGAGGCCGACAACGCCGTTCTCTCCACCATGCACCTGTCTTCGGATGCGCGTTCGGTGATCACCCATCACCGCGATCACATCAAGGCGCGGTATGAATTGCGCGAGTTTCTCGATGTGAAGCGGCAATCGGGCAAGGGGGGGGCGATCCGGCATATGCTGTCGCGCCCGGATGCGCTTGTGGCTGTCGTGACCGGCATCTTCTTCGATAAATACGATGCGCTTCGGCGCAACAAGACGTCTGCGGCCTCATTGCCGACGACCCCGCGCTATCTGTTGGCCGGCGTGCCGATGACAGGGCAGGGGTGAGACCACAAGGATAGCCAATAGGGACAAGAAGGCGGATGACTTCTCATCCGCCTTATCGCTTTCGTCTCCCAACAGAGATCGTGGTCGCCGGCCGGGTTATCCGCGCCCGCGATCGAGCTTGCCTGCACCGAGCTTCACGGCTGCGCCGAGAATGGCCGGGTCGCGCATCACCCAGCGGGCCAGCATGCCGAAATCCGGCGACTGGCGGCGTTTCAGCCGTCCCGCCTGGCTCCAGAGCGCCTGCCGTCTCGCCATGTTCTTGTAGGAGGTGATCGAGGCGACATCCTCCGGTCTGTCCTCGAAGCGGGTTTCGAGCGTATCGAGCGCCACGAGCGTGTTGAACTGCTGCTGCAGGAATTCCGGCGACTGGTTGTCGATGCCGTGGAAGATATTGACGCCCATGCCGCGGGCAGCGCCAGGCGTGTCGCACAGGACGGTCCGCTCGGCATTGAGGATGCAGTCGGCAAAGAACAGCACGTCCTCGGCGGCAAGCCGCAGCGCGGGATCGAACCTTATCGTCTGGAACAGAGGTCGGGCGATCACCATGCAGCTTAAGTGCAGGAAGGCCCAGTCCTTCAGCATGACGCTGGCCAGATTGGGGATTTCCAGCACGAGCGGATCTTCGACCAGCGTCTTGCAGTCCTCGGTCTCGGCAAGCTTGGCCATGCCGAAATGGTAATAGAATTCCTCGCTTTCCTGCATCGAGGCGAAATAGCATTCGGCCTCGAAACGGGTCATGAACTCATGGGCGTTCTTCAGGTGGTCGGTGCGCCATATGTCGTCGGAATCGAGCAGGGCGACGAAGCGGGTTTCTTCTGGAACGTTATCCAGGCCGGTATTGCGGGCAGCACCCGGCCCGCCGTTTTCCTGGCGGATGACGCGGATTTTCGCCTTCCATTCAGCGGGGGCGTCGCGCAACTCGGTGTCTGCGGGGAGGGGGGACTGGTCGTCGACGATGACGATGTCGAAGTCCTGGAAACTTTGCGCGAATATCGATTTCAGCGCGCGGGACAAAATTCCTTTTTTCCGTTGGTAGAACGGAATGACAACGGTAAAACTAGCCATGTTTTGAATTCCTTAGCAGTTCTGGAACGTGAGCTGGTGTGGCTGTCCATCTTTCTTGGAGAGAGGAGAGGGCGCGTATCGCAGGTCCGCGGCCGGGCTTTTGCCCGTTACGGCACACAGGGATGGCGGTGAAGGCATCTGCGCCCTTTGGGACGCAGGTCTATCTGTCGAAGCTGATAGCCGGGGCGGCTACAGCGGGTGGCTTGCGAGTGGTTGAGCAGGCCTGAACAGACACAGTTTTACGATCAGCGGACCTTTCCAAATTGTGAGGACGCGGACCCAATTCTTGCAGTCCGACGCCCTTTTCGGTCTGACGATTCGCGCTTCCGTCGATGCGATCGATGTCGCAAACGCTCGTTGGTGTCGCGATTGCGCAAGCGCAGAGATGCGACCCTAATCTTGGGCGGTGCACCAATTTTAAAAGGGTGAATACGGCAAAAGGGTGAGTTTCGCGCCGTTTTCCCGTGAGGCTAAGGATGCTTCAACTGTGCAAAAGCGTAGGTTTTTGCCTGAAAACAGTCGATTAAGGCGACCGACTATCATTTTTCCGACAAGAAAGCCGGGTATGCAAAATATCTGACGCTGGCGATGTTCCAGTACAAAAGCTGCCCTATCTGTGAGCAGCAATCATGAAAATACCCCAATTGCACTCCTGATAGTTTTCGTGGTTTGTTGCAGTGCAAAATGTTTCTTGGCGACGAAGTGGCTGCTGGCCGCTTCTTTCGCTTAACGGTTGAAGGGAACAGGATGACGTTCGAGGTTGTCGATATTAGCCTCATCATTTCTTCGCGTAATCGCGCCTTAGGGCTCGATAGCTGCCTGCAGGCCATCTCGCATGCCGCGCTGCAAGCCCGAGATCTCAAGCTCGAGTTCATCTTCGTCGACAATGGTTCGACCGATGCCACCTCTGAGGTCGTCGCCAAGTGGAGCGAGACGGCTCCGATCAAAACGACGCTGATTTTCGAAAGTCGTCCCGGCCTGTCGCATGCCCGCAATACCGGGATAGAGAACGCCCAGGGCCGCATCCTGGCCTTTACCGACGACGACTGCGAGGTTTCGCCGGACTATTTCACCACCATTGCCGCTCTGTTTGCCGATGACACCGCCCCGGTCATGCGCGGCGGCCGCATCGATCTCGGTGACGAACGCGATCTGCCGATCACGATCAAGACGGATACGGAACACGCAGTTCTCAACATCTACAATCATCCGGGTGGCTTCATTCACGGATGCAACATGGCCTTCCCGAAGGTGCTAGCCGACAAGGTCGGTTTGTTCGACGTGCGCTTCGGCGCCGGCGCAACGTTCCGTTCGGGCGAGGATACGGATTACATCCACCGGGCGTTCCGTGCGGGTTTCAGCGTGGAATATGTTCCGACCCTGGTGGTCAAGCATTTCCACGGCCGGCGCAGCATGGACCAGGTGCAGCGGCTGTTCGACGGATATTCCTATGGCAATGGCGCGCTCTACGCCAAATACATGTTCGTGCGCGATTCCAACATGCGCGGCATGTTCCGCTGGGATGTGCGCCAGGCGCTTAAGGAATATTTCGGCGGCAGGAACCTCGATGCAGCACTCGGGCTGACCTATCGGAACACGGTGAAGCAGAATTTTGCCGGGCTCTGGGCCTATTGGCGCAGCGGCCGGGCGGGCCAGACCTCGTAAAACATCCGGACATTTTCGGAAACGGTCCACGCCATGCGGGCCAAGACGCATATGGGGCGGTGTTTGCCGCCTTCTAATCGATTGGAATGTTCATGGATGCTCAAGCCGTCGACAGTGGCGACCTGAAAAAGAAAACCGCGACGTCGATCCTGTGGTCGATCGTGCGCGTCGGGTGGAGCACGGTCGCGACCTTCGTCATCTTCGTCATCTTGGCCCGAATCCTGGGGCCTGCGGATTTCGGCACGTTCGCGCTTGCCAGCCTGTTTGTCGAAATCGGCCGGGTGCTTGCCTATGCCGGGCTTGGCGATGCCGTGACACGCCAACTGGAACTGGATGAGGAACTGGCCGATACCGCCTTCTGGGCCTCGGTCGCCTTCAGCATCTCGGTCGGCCTGATAATCTTTTTTGCGGCACCCGCTTATGGCGAATTCGTTCGTGATCCGAATGTTGCGGAAATTCTCAAATGGTTGGCGCTTTTCCTGCCTCTGTCGTCGCTTGCGGTCATCCATAATGCCCGACTGGCGCGTGATTTCGGCCATAAGAGCCTTGCCGCCCAGAGCATTGCTGCCAGCCTGCTTTCCGGCGTCACGGCGGTCGCGGCGGCGTTTCTCGGCTGGGGTGTCTGGTCGCTGGTGGCGCAGACGGCGGTCAACGGTATCGTGCTCGTGGTTCTCGGCTGGCTTTCCTATCGCTGGATCCCGAAGCTGCGCTTCAACTTCACCATCTTCCGCTCGATCTTCCTGTTCAGCGTCAGCCTGGTGGTCAGCCAGATCCTCTGGATGATGCTGGCCCGCGTGCAGGACATTTTCATCTCGCGCTGGTTCGGGCCGACCGAGGTTGGTCGCTACCGGATCGCCTGGCGGCTGATCGAGCTGATCTCGCAGGCCGTGCTGTCGCCGATCGGCAGCGTGGCGCTGGTGACGCTGTCGAAGCTGCAGAACGATCCCACTGCCTTCCGCAACGCCTATAACCGGATCGTCGGTCTCGCGGCGCTCGGCACCTTCCCGCTGCTGCTCGGTTTCGGTGCGCTTTCGGATCAGCTCATTCTCTTCCTTTTCGGCGACAAATGGGGCAATGCCGGTGACGTCGCGACCGTGCTCGTGATGATGGCCATGCCTTTCGTGATGAACGTCTTTGCCTCCTCGGCGCTTGCCGCCGTCAACAAGGCGCAGAGCATCTTGTCAGTGGCGGCGCTGCAGCTTGCCATGACCATCCTGCTCACCTGGCTGCTGGTTCCTTACGGCATTATCGCGGTTGCCGCCGGTTACGCACTGCGGGCGTGGCTGACCATGCCCTACCAGCAATATGTGCTGAAGCGCTTTGCCCATATCGATTCCATCGGAACGCTGAAGGCGATCGCGATGCCGTTTATCGGTTCGCTGGTCATGGCCGTCTGCGTCTGGTTCGCCAAGCCGTTCATTCTTGCAGCGGTAACGCCCGCATGGCTCGGCACCGGGCTGTGCATCGCGCTGGGCGGCGCCATCTATGCCGCATTCATGCTGATTTTCGCCTTTAAGATGATCCGGCCCTATCTCGCCATGATCATGTCGATGCTGCCGGCACGCTTCCGCTTGCTGGCGCAAAAGTAGACCCAATTGGAAATGAGACCGTACGTCCAAGGAGATCCCATGCAGGAAACAAGTGCTGCCACCATCCAGAGGCTTCAGGGTGTGATCCACGATAACCTCGCCGATCTGGTCGATCTGTCCGGGCGTTACGCGCTTCTGGACTTCCCGAACCATTACAATATCGGTGACAGCGCCATCTGGCTCGGGGAATTGGCCTATTTCGACCGGGTGAAGTCGAAGCCGAGCTTCGTCAGCGAAATCCCGACCCATAGCGACGAGCGGATGCTGGCTGCGATCGGTGACGGCCAGATCCTGCTGCATGGCGGCGGCAATTTCGGCGATATCTGGCCGGGTTTCCGCGAATTTCGCGAGCACATCCTTGGAAAATACCAGGGCCGTCCGGTCATCCAGATGCCGCAGACGATCCATTTCAAGAATCAGGAAAACGTCGACAGCACGGCACGTGCGATCGAGAAGCACGGCAATTACAAGCTTCTGGTGCGCGACAAGAAGAGCTTTGAGTTCGCCAAGAAATGGTTCCAGTGCGAAGTCCGGCTTTGCCCGGACATGGCCTTCTGGATCGGCCCGGTCAAGCGCCTTGCGCCGACCCATGACCTGCTGCTCAACCTAAGAGCCGACCAGGAAGTCGGGGCGGCGCATGATACGTCGCGCGCCATCGCACGTCCGAAGGTGATCGTTGCCGACTGGCCGGAACACGAGGAAGCCGATTTCCAGAAGCGCACCAAGCGCGCGGCGATCATCAAGGGCCTGTTGCGCGGTGATGTCGGCGGGCGGGCGAAGATGACGGAACTGGCCTATCGCGAACGGGCACAGCAGCGTTTCGATCGTGGCGTGCGGCTGTTGAGTTCGGCGCGCCAGGTGATCACCGACCGCATGCACGGGCATATCATGAGCCTGCTTCTCGATGCCGACCATTGCGTGCTCGACAACAGTTACGGCAAGACCAGCACCTTCATCGATGCCTGGCAGACCGCCAATGGCGACCGGGCAGCGCTGGTGGCGAATATCGACGAGGCGCTGGGCGTTCTGGACAAGCGTACGGCCCTGAGCCGCGCGACGACCGTCTGACGACGCGATTTCCCTGCAAGGGTAAACGAAGCTCTAAATGCCTTTATCGAAACGGCCGGGCAGCAGATGCGCCCGGCCGTTTTTCATTGCGCAATTGTTCCCGTCGGAGAGATCGCAAGGGCCTGAAATACCGTACTGACAGGGGTTCTGGCCGAATCAGGCAGATCGGTGATCGCGCCGCATCTTCGCCACATTTCGGCCTCAATTCGCCATGGTTCGCGCGGTGTCTTCACGCCGGACGCACGATCCTGAGAGAAAATGTGATTGTTTTTTTCCTTTCAGGCCATGCTGCGGTGCAGCAATTTTATATTAGCTAAGGTTGTAAACCCCATATTTGCCAGTGGCTTCAGCCTGACAAAAGGCAAGCAGCTCACGCCCAAAACGCTACCACTGCTAGATTTCGCACCTGCCAAATTTGCTGCGCTGCCACATTTTACCCGAAACTTACCGTGATGCTTCTCACTCACGCGGGCTGAAGTCTGCTCTGATTGAAATGGCGGTGACGGGAGGCGCTGCCCAAAAGGGGTGACTGGTTTGACTGTTGATCAGAACATATCCTCGCGTATCAATTTGATGCGTATCCTGCTGATCTGCGGCATTGTCTTCGTACACGTGCCGCATGACCCGGCATCCGATGTGGTGATTGCCCAGACCGGTTGGTTCAACTGGCTGAGTGTTTTTCTTGGCGACAGCCTGTTTCGCATCGGCGTGCCGTGCCTCAGCATGATCTCGGGTTATCTTCTGCTGCGCAAAGGCGCGGCATCCTTCGACTATGGCAAGGTGGTCCGTTCCAAGACGATGACCGTGCTTCTGCCGTTCTTGATCTGGAATCTCGGCCTGTTCGTCGCAATCCTCGGCCTGCAGCGCGTCGGCATAGGCGTCGGTTATTTCCCGGATATCACGGCATCGGTGCGCGAAATGCTGACCTACGCGTTTGCGCTGGAAGGCATGCCGGCCAATGTGCCGCTGTATTTCCTGCGCGATCTGTTCGTCTGCATTCTTCTGTCGCCGATCCTGCTCTTCCTGCTGCGTCGCGCCGCGATCCCGGTGCTTGCCGTGCTTTTCGTTCTCGCCGTCATTCCGGACCTGAGCTTTGCCATCGTGGTCAAGCGCTCGATCCTGTTCAGCTTCGCGCTCGGCATGTATCTGGGCTTGCGTGCCGCGGATCTGAAGGCGCTGGATCGTTTCGCATGGCCGGGTTCGATCGCCACGCTTGCCGCGGCCTTCGCGCTGTCGCTGGCGATCTATCTCAGCCAGCCCGCTTACCCCTGGGGCGTCGATCTGGCGCGCAACGTGCTGTCCATCGTCGGCGCCTTCGGTGTCTGGATGATCTCGGCACTCGTGATCGAAACGCGGCTCGGCAAGCGCTTGGCGTCGACGGGCAGCCTGAGCTTCTGGGTCTTCTGCGCCCATTACCCGGTGCTTGTGGCGCTGTGGATGGTGTGGAACCGCGTCGGCTCGCCCGAAGTCTATCCGCTCTTCTATTTCGGCTCGGTTGTTCTCTCGCTTGTCATCTTGGTGATCAGCAACGCCGTCATGATGCGGATTGCGTCGCCCGTCTACCAGATCCTGACCGGCAGCCGCGGGCGCAGGGAAAAACTCGCGAAAGCGACTTCGAACCGTCCTGTCGGGTCCTCGCACCCGATTGAACCGAAACTGTCACAACAGCGCAGGTGAAACCATGACGACCATCGCCATCAAACTCGCGGCCGCCATCTCCACTCTGGGCCTCTCTTTCCTCTCCGTCGCCATGCCGGCTGCGGCGCAAGGGACGTTGAACAACAAGTCCTTCGTCGAGAATTTCGACAGTTTCGACCGGTCCTTCTGGTATGTCGCAGACGGCTGGGCCAACGGCTCGCACCAGAACTGCACCTGGTCGCGCAAGCAGATCGATACGGCGGGCGGCACGCTGACGCTGAACTTTTCCGAAGGCCAGTCGAAGGACCGCAAATTTCTCTGCGGCGAGGTGCAGACCAAGTCGCGCTACCTTTACGGTACCTATGAAGTGCGGATGAAGGCGGCGACCGGTTCGGGCCTCAACTCGGCCTTCTTCACCTATATCGGCCCGACCGACAAAAAGCCCTGGGACGAGATCGACTTCGAGGTGCTCGGCAAGAACACCAACCAGGTTCAGGTCAACCAGTATATCAACGGCAAGGGCGGCAACGAGAAGCTCATTCCCGTCGCCGGTGGCGCCGATCAGGGTTTCAACGATTACGCCTTCGTCTGGGAGAAGGACCGCCTTCGCTACTTCGTCAACGGCAAGCTCGTTCATGAGGTGACCGACCCTTCGAAGATCCCGACCAATGACCAGAAGATCATGCTCAGCCTGTGGGGTACCGACACGCTGAAGGACTGGATGGGCCGCTTCTCCTATCAGGGGCAGGCATCCATGGTGATCGACCGGGTTTCCTTCACCGCTCAGGGAGACGCGTGCCAGTTCCCTGAATCCGTCGCCTGCAATCTCGATTGAGCCTGACCGCAGCCATTTCTTCGCTTGTCATATTGCGTTGAGTTTTTCAGCACAGGAGCATGCCCGTTTGAGCATAAACGTTCTCTATCTCGCCCATGATCTGGCCGATGCGGCCATCAGGCGGCGTGTGCTTACCCTGAAGGCCGGGGGCGCGGACGTGACGGTTGCGGGCTTTACCAGAGGACGCAATCTGCTCGAGGGCGAGCCGGGCGTGCGCACCATCGTGCTGGGCGAGACATCCGACGGAAAGTTTGCGCAGCGGATCGGGGCGATCTTCAAGGCGAGTGCCGGGCTGAAGAGCCGGCTTGCCGGTATCGACCGTCCCGACGTGATTATCGCCCGCAATCTTGAGACTTTGGCGCTGGCAGGGCAGGCGGCGCGTCTGTTCGACCGCAGCCTGCCGATCGTCTACGAATGCCTCGATATCCATCGCCTTCTGCTCGACGAAGGCTGGAAGGGGCGTCTGGTGCGGGCATTCCAGCGCCATTTCGGCCGCCGTGCGAAGCTCTTGATCACCAGCTCGCCTGCCTTTGTCGAAAACTTCTTCCAACCGCGCTCCGGGCTTTCGCTGCCGGTTCTGCTGCTCGAAAACAAGGTTCTTGCGCTCGATCTGGATAGCCTGCCGCTTCAGCCGACACCGCGTGCGCCGAAGGCCGGCGAGCCGTGGCGGATCGGCTGGTTCGGTGCGATCCGCTGCGCCAAGTCGCTGTCGATCCTGACCGATTTTGCCCGCCGCATGGATGGCAAGGTCGAGATCGTGCTGCGCGGCCGCCCGGCCTATAGCGAATTTGCCGATTTCGACCGGATCGTTTCGGAAGCCCCACATGTCACCTTCCACGGTTCCTACCGGAACCCGGAGGATCTCGCCCGCATCTATGACGAGGTGCAGTTCAACTGGGCGATCGACTTCTTCGAAGAAGGGCTGAACTCAGAATGGCTGCTGCCGAACCGTCTCTATGAAGGCGGGCTTTACGGCGCGGTGCCGATTGCGCTGAAAACCACCGAGACCGGTCGTTTTCTCAGCCGCCGCGATATCGGCATGACGATCGATGCCGCGACGCCGCAAGTGCTGGAAGCCCTGTTTTCGCAGATGACAGCCGAAATTTACGCCGAGCAATTTGCCCGGATCGCCGCGATCGAGCGCGGCCAATGGATTACCGGCCCGGCCGACTGCCGGGCGCTGGTGGCAAAGCTCGCATCGCTAAAACCCGATTTTCGCTCGCCTGCTGAAATACAGGCTGCGTCAACCATGCAGTCGTGAGGTGGAATATGGTCATGAGTAGCGTTTCCGGTTCCGACATGTCGAACCAACCTTCTGAAATAACAGCCAATCCGCGTGTTCTGATGGTCATCCCATGCCTCAACGAGGCAAAGACGATCGAGGCGCTGTTGCGCAAGTTCTCGCTGCAGAGGGGCGAGACGGACATGCTGATCGTCGTTGCCGATGGCGGCAGCCGCGATGGCACGCCGGATATCGTGCGCCGCATGATCGGTGAAATCCGCGACCTCGTACTGCTCGACAATCCCAAGCGCATCCAGAGTGCGGCAATGAACCTCGCGGTCAAGACCTACGGTGACGGTCGCGACTATCTGATCCGTATCGATGCCCATGGTGACTATCCGGACAATTATTGCCAGGCGCTGATCGAGGAAGCTGTTACTCACCAGGCGGATTCGGTCGTGGTCGGCATGGAAACGGTCGGCTTCGGCGCTTTTCAACAGGCCGCGGCGATCGCGCAGAATTCCAAGCTCGGCAATGGCGGTTCCAAGCACCGCGCCGGTGGCGGCGGTGAGTGGGTCGATCATGGCCACCATGCGCTGATGCGGATCGCAGCCTATCGTCAGGTCGGCGGTTACGACGAGACATTCAGCCATAACGAGGATGCCGAACTGGACTTCCGGCTTCGTAACGCGGGCTTCCGCATCTGGATGACGGGCGAAACCTTCATGACCTATTATCCGCGCTCCAGTGCATCGGCGCTGTTTCGCCAGTATCTCGGTTATGGCCGGGGCCGGGCGAAGAACCTCCTGAAACATCGCTCCATCCCTAAGATCCGCCAGGCTATTCCGCTTGCGGTCGCGCCCGTGGTTGCCGGTGCGGTTCTCGCCTTGCTCTACTGGTGGGCGGCGGTTCCGGTTGCCGTCTGGATGATCGCCTGCGTCGCCTACGGTGCCTATATGGCGGTCGGTCAGCGCAACATGATCGCACTCTTCGCCACCATCCCCGCGATGATCATGCACCTCGCCTGGTCCGCCGGGTTCTGGATGGAACTGCTTCGCATTCGACGAAAGAGGGTTGCATGACGGCTGATCTCACCGTGGCAAAAATCGACATAGGCATCTGCACCTATCGGCGTCCGGCGCTGAGGGAAACGCTGGAATCGTTGTTCAAGCTGAACGTTCCCGAAGGCGTCTCGCTGCGCCTGATCGTGGCCGACAATGATGCGGTTCCGAGTGCAAGCGACCTTGTGGAGAGCCTGCGCGCGCACTCCCCGTTCCCGATCCTCTATGTCCATTGCCCGAAGTCGAACATCTCGATTGCCCGCAATGCCTGCCTCACTTCGGCCGACGCGGATTTTCTCGCCTTCATCGACGATGACGAGACGGCGACGCCGGAATGGCTGGCAGCCCTTTATGAAAAGGCTCGCCGGACGGGTGCGGAAGCCGTGCTCGGCCCGGTGCGTGCGCTTTATGGCGACGACAGTGCCGCCTGGATGCGCAGTGGCGATTTCCATTCGACCATGCCGGTCTGGGTCGATGGCCGGATCATTACCGGCTACACCTGCAATACGCTGCTCGACATGCGCTCACCGCTCATTGCAGGCCGCCGTTTCGCGCTGGCGCTTGGCCAGAGCGGGGGCGAGGATACGCATTTCTTTTCGCAGCTGACGGAAAGCGGCGGGCGGATCGAATTTGCCGAGGATGCGCTGGTGCTGGAGCCGGTGCCGGCGAGCCGGGCCAGCTTCATGTGGCTTGCCAAGCGTCGGTTCCGTTCGGGCCAGACGCATGGCCGGATCGTTGCTGCGAAAAATGGCGGCGTGAAGCGTTTCCCCAAGGCTCTCATCGCTGCCACAAAGGCGAGCTATTGTGGCGCCATCGCCGCAGCCTTCACGCTGATGCCGGTGAAGCGCAATCGTTATGCGTTGCGTGGCGCGCTGCATGTCGGCGCGGTGATGGGCATGCTCGGCGTTCGTGAAATCCGCCAATACGGCACCCCGGAGGCTGCGTGAACATGGATAGCGGGATACCCGATATCAGCTTCATCATTGCCGCCTATAACGCGGAAGAGACGCTTGCGCGTGCGATCGACAGCGCTTTGGCGCAGGTCGGTGTGACTGTCGAGGTGATCGTCGTCGACGACTGTTCGACCGACGGGACGGTAGCGCTTGCCGAGACCTATACCGATCCGCGCGTGCGGCTGATCTGCCAGCCGCAGAATGGCGGGCCGGGCAGGGCACGCAATACCGGTATCGCTGCCGCGACCGGCCGGTTCGTCGCGACGCTTGATTCCGACGATGCCGTTTATCCGGAACGTTCGCTGTCCATGCTGCAGCGGGCGGCGGCGCTCGACGCGCAGATGGTGGTCGATAATGTCGATGTCGTTCCGATCGAAGGTGGTCCTGCGAAGACGATGTTCGACAAGCGGCATTTGAGAGAAAAGCCGGAGATCACGCTTGCGGAATTCATCGATTCCAACCTGATCTTCAAGACGACCTTCAACTACGGTTACATGAAACCGATCTTCGATCGCGCCTTTCTCCTGGCGCATGATCTCGGTTTCGACGAAGGCTTGAGGATTGGCGAGGATTACATCCTGTTCGCCTCGGTTCTGGCCAGCGGCGGGCGTTGCGCCACGGATCCCAATCCGGGTTATGTCTATTATCTCATGCAGGGGTCGATCTCCCGCGTGCTCAAACATCAGCACCTCGATGACATGCTGGAAGGCGACCGCCGGTTCATGGCGCGTTACTCTCTCGGCCCGGTCGAAATGGCGGCGCAGCGTCGCCGCACGCACAGCATCATCGAAGCCCGCTCGTTTCTCACTCTCGTCGACGAGGTCAAGGCCAAGTCGCTCGGTGGGTTCCTCAAAACCGCGTTGAAAGCACCGGGAGCGCTGAAGCACTTCCGCATGCCTATCGCTGTTCGCATGCGCCGGTTCGTCAAGGCGGCCGGTGTCAACTGAAATCCGATCAATCGGGCATGTAGGCCCCCTGGAAAGGACTAGGAATGAACTTGAAGAGACCAGTTCGGAAGGCAGTAATCCCTGTCGCAGGCAATGGAACCCGCTTCCTGCCCGCGACAAAGGCCATGCCGAAGGAAATGCTGACGATCGTCGATCGTCCGGTCGTGCAATATGCCGTTGATGAAGCCATGCAGGCGGGTATCGAAAACATCATTTTCGTCACCAGCCGCAACAAGACTGCCATTGAAGACTATTTCGACAGCAATCCCGAACTGATCGCCAGCCTCACCCGTTCCGGCAAGACCGTGCAGGTGACGCAGCTGGAAAAGATGCTGCCGCTCGCCGGTACTGTCAGCTACACGCGCCAGCAGGTGCCGCTCGGTCTCGGCCACGCGGTCTGGTGCGCCCGTGAACTGGTGGGTGACGAGCCTTTCGCGCTGCTTCTGCCCGACATGGTTTCCTATGGCGCCCGCGGCTGCATGTCCGGCCTGATGGACCTCTATGAGGAAGTGGGCGGCAACGTGTTTGCGGTCGAGGAATGCGCGCCGGAAGAGACGTCGAGCTATGGCGTGGTTGCCATCGGCCAGGACGTTCGCCACGGCTTCCAGGTCACCGGCATGGTGGAAAAGCCGAAGCCGGCCGATGCGCCGTCGAACTATTACCTCAATGGTCGTTATATTCTGCAGCCGCAGATCTTCGAGCTTCTCGAAAGCCAGGAGCGCGGCGCCGGCAACGAGATCCAGCTGACCGACAGCATGCAGAAGCTGTTGAAGGTTCAGCCGTTCCATGCGCATCCTTACCAGGGACGTACATTCGACTGCGGATCCAAGC
Source organism: Aliirhizobium wenxiniae (assembly GCF_019511445.1). GTDB lineage: Bacteria > Pseudomonadota > Alphaproteobacteria > Rhizobiales > Rhizobiaceae > Neorhizobium > Neorhizobium wenxiniae_A. The sequence goes on along the minus strand of NZ_JAEUAN010000002.1, from coordinate 305,032 downwards.
GCGGCTTCATCGAGGCAAACGTCGCCTTTGCGATGATGCGTGCGGACATGAGCGGCGACCTGGCCGTGACGATCCAGGAACTGCTCGATGCGCACGCGACCAAGGTACGCGCGGCTTGACGCATAATGATTACGGGAAAGGCGAGACATTCGCCTTTCCTGCACTATTTCCCCAGAGCGGATGACACAATGGATCAGGCTAACTTTCGACCGATGACGATATTTCCCCCGGAACCGAAAGACCACGACACGTTCATCGACCTCGACAAGCTGTGGTCTGCAGCGATGCGGCGGCTTGGCGTGATCGCTGCTTGCGTCGTTGCTATGGTTGTTCTGGCCGGGATTTATCTGGTCTTTGCCCAGCCGATGTACACGTCCATGACCAACATTCTCATGGACGACAATCTTTCCCGTTATGCGGAAGAAAACGCATCGGACGTCCAGTCGGCGCAGATGCTCGACAACCGCATGTCCAGTGCGGTGGAAATCCTGAAATCGAAGGAACTGGCGCTCAGCGTCGTCGACAAGGCGAAGCTCGATGAGAACGCCCTGATCGTTGATCCGCCGAAATCGCCGGTCGATCATGTCAAGGGTATGATCCGCGGTGCAACCTCGATTTTTTCGGCCTCCACACCGCCTTTGACCGAGGAACAGATCGCCGCAGGCCGCCGTGAGAAGGCCGCAGCGATCATTCAACAGTGGCTGACGGTGGAACGCGTCGGGCGCAGTTCGGTCGTTGCCGTTTCCGTGCGCTCGCCGGACAAGCTGCTTTCGGCGCAGATCACCAAGACCTATGCGCAATCCTATCTGACGGAACAGCTCAATGCCAATTTCGACGCCACCGAGCGCGCCAGCATCTGGCTGCAGGAGCGGCTGAACGACCTGAATACCCGCTCGCAGCAGGCGTCGCTCGCCGTCGAACAGTTCAAGCGTGAAAAGGGCCTGATTTCCCCGCGCGGCGAACTTCTGTCGGCGCAGCAGCTTTCGGATCTCAACAGCCAGCTGATCGTGGCCCAGGCCGATGCGGCAACCGCCGCCGCCCGCTACAACCAGTACAAGGCGATTATCGACAAGGGGCCGGAAGCGGCCGTGCACAATGCCGTGGTTTCGAACCGCGACACCGACAACACCGTGATGCAGGACCTGCGCAAGCGCTATATCGGCATCAACGACCGCGAACAGGCGATCATCCAGCAGTTCGGCGCCGATCATCCGCAGGCAATCGCGATGAAGGCCGAAAAGCAGGACGTTACCAATCAGATGTTCCGCGAATTGCAGCAGCTGACCGGCAGCTTCAAGAACGATCTGGACGTTTCGCAGTCGCGCGTTGAATCGATGCGGGAAAACATCCAGCGCGTTGCCGGCAACAATGCCGATGCGAATGTGAACATGGTGCAGTTGCAGGAACTGGAGCAGCGCGCTTCGGCTCTCCGGACGCTTTACGAGTCCTACCTGCAGCGTTTCGAACAGGCCTCGCAGCAGCAGTCCCTGCCGATCGCCAAGGCGCGCGTTATTTCCGATGCCGGCGTGCCGGTCTCTCCGTCCAGCCCGCGCAAGACGCTGACGCTGGCACTGTCGGTCATTCTCGGCCTTCTGATCGGCTGTGCGGCTGCTGCCGTTCTGGAACTCCGTGAACGGTTCTTCCGCACCGGCGAAGACGTTCAGCAGAAGCTCGGCATGCGCTTCCTCGGTTACCTTCCGCGGATTGCCGGTGCCGCGCGTGAAGACGCGCCGAAGCCTGCCGCTGTGCCGGAGCAGGGTGAGGCCGCCAACCAGCCGGTGGGCGATCCGATTTCCTTCCGCCGGATGATGCGTGTCGCAGTCGAGGCGCCGCGTTCGCAGTTTGCCGAAACGCTGCGTAACACCAAGCTTGCCTGCGATATCGTGCTGCAGGGCAAAAAATGCGCCGTCATCGGTGTCGTTTCCTGCCTGCCGGGCGAAGGCAAGTCGACGGTGGCCGCCAATTTTGCCGGTCTCATCGCATCGAGCGGCGCGCGCACACTCGTTATCGACGCCGACCTTCGCAATCCGGGTCTTTCGAAGATGCTGGCAAGCGAGCCGGAAGTCGGTCTCGTCGACGTCATCCTCAACAAGACGTCGTGGACCAGCGTTGCGCGTGTCGACCGCCGTTCGCGCCTCACCATCCTGCCGATGACGACGCGCGGTCGCCAGGTGACCCATACGAGCGAGCTTCTGGCTTCCAGCGGCATGAGCCAGTTCCTGGAAAGCATCAAGGACACATTTGACGTCATCGTCGTCGACCTTGCGCCGTTGATCCCGGTCATCGACGCCAAGGCGTTCGAGCCTTACGCAGATGCCTTCGTCTTCGTCACCGAATGGGGCGCGACGCCGGCCAAGGCGGTGCAGAGCGTGCTGCAGTCGGAACCGCAGATCGCCGCCAAGACGATCGGCGTCATCCTCAACAAGACGGATCTTTCCGAGCTGCACAAATATGCCGATCCGGGTGCGCCGGAGCGGCTGCGCTCCAACTACCTGTCCTATTACCGGGACTACAAGGAAGTTGCCGCCGAGTAGCGGCGCTGCGGTACCCATCAAACAGAAACGGTCCGGTTTTCCGGGCCGTTATACGTTACGCCCCTCATTCCTGTCCTTGTGACAGGAATCCAGCCACGGCGCGTCCGCGCCGTGAAAAGACCCTTTCCGCCCAAGGACTTGGGCGGCTGGATTCCTGTGACGAGCACAGGAATGAGGGTGAGTTTGGTTGCCCGTAGTGGCTAAAGCAGACCTCAGCGCCTCACGCGCAATCCATCCATCAACAACCCGATCAGGCGGTTGGCGCTGTCGCGCCATTCGGGTGTATCGGGGATCGAATAGATGCTGGACATGGCATGCATCAGGTCCGATTGGCCGATATCCTTGCGGATCAGGCCCTGCGCCTGCGCGGTCGTCAAAAGCGTGTCGAAGGAGGAGCGGATACGCCCGAACCCTTCTGCAAACATGGTGGAGTTGGAGCTTGCGATGATCTTCAGGCTGCTCGCCATGCCACGCTTGGTCGCCATATAGTTGACGAAACGTCGCATCCATTGTTCGAGCGCGATATCGGCGGCTTCGGTGCGCGACAATTCGTCGGCGGCATCCGCCAGGTTCTGCAGCTCACGCCGATAGACGACTTCGACCAGATGTTCGCGTGTCGGAAAATGCCGGTAGAGCGTGCCGATGCCAACACCGGCCTTGCGGGCGATATCTTCCAGCGAGGTCTCGACGCCATTGTCGGCAAAGGCCTGAGCGGCGATTTCAATCAGCTTGTCACGATTGCGGCGGGCATCCGCCCGCAGTTTCGGCGTCTTCTGATCTGCATTTTCCGGCGTGGCCGAGGCCAAAATCATGCTCCTGCGTGATCGGCAACTGACGCTTGGGCATCAAGTCACTGGTTTGAATGGAGGAGCCTCCGAATTGGAAGTCCTTCTCGTTTTAAACCGGAAGCAGGGTGGATGTCATGTGTGAAATGCTGTGGTGCGCGAGTGGGTGATGATCTCAGACGCTGATGAGGTCAACACCATCACTGTTCTCTTCTGTTGTGAAAGGACAAAGATGTTTGCAGGAGCATGTTGTTACCTGACACTTGAGCGGCTTCCGACCCTAACGTCTCCCGAGGTTATCTTTGGATCTCCGTGAACCGGGTAGATGTACCCAGTGTTTGGCTTTGCATTCGGCATCCGCGAAGGGAATGTCGTTCGCGCAAACTGCATGTATCGTGCATCGGCTTTCGGATTGCCGGTCGAATCCCGCATGGACACGGATGCCATTTTGCCATTCGCGTCGGTTCTGACGAGCACTGCTCCTATACGTTTTGTCATGGGACTGCAGCTGACGACAAACAGGCTCAGGAGAAAAATCACAATCAGACGCATAAATAGCTTTCTGGAAAAAAGATCGGATTATTGCTGGTGCTGATCGGTATTGATTCTCGGAAAAATTGCAATCCACTGAGACGTCGCGACCGCCTCCTTGATTCCACAAGGTGCCAAGCTTTCAATCCGCCGAATACCGCTCCTCGTTCCACGGATCACCGCGCATGTGATAACCGTTCTTCTCCCAGAAGCCGGCGTGATCCATGCCGTTGAAATCGATCCTTTTCAGCCACTTGGCGCTTTTCCAGAAATAGAGATGCGGCACGACGAGGCGCACGGGGCCACCATGCTCTTCGCTCAGTGGCGCGCCTTCCCAGTCGGTGACGATGATCGCATTGGGTGAGGCAAAATCGGAAAGCAGAAGGTTGGTCGTGTAGCCGTCGTAACTCGTCAGCATCACCGAATGGGCCTCTTCCTTCGGATCGACGAGATCGAGGAAGTCGCGGGTGGAGACGCCCTTCCAATTGTTGTCGTAACGCGACCATGTGGTGACGCAGTGGATGTCGGAGAGCATGTCCGTCTGCGGCAACGCCTGGAATGTGGCCCAGTCGAGCGTCACCGGATTGTTGACGAAGCCATGGACCTCCAGCCTCCATTGGGCGGTCGAGATGCTTGGCTGCTGACCGAGATCGAGAACGGGCCAGTTCTTCACCAGATGCTGGCCGGGCGGCAGCCTGTCCGTTTCCGGCCTTGCATGGCGGCCGGTGAGGAATTTCCCTTCATCGGCCCATTTGCGCTTGGTGATCGTCAGTTTCGAGTCCCGAGCCGGGGTGTCATCGGCCATGAACGTCTCTCCTGTCACGGTGATCTTGCGTCCCTCGATAATCTGATGAACATGGGCGTGAAATCAATCACCCGTCTTTCACATTCCTCTGCCGGAACCCCATGCTCGCCTCGAATTCCCGCTTCAATCCGCTCGTCGACAAGCTTTCGCTTCCGCCCGTTCCCTCCGTTGCCGCGTGGGGTCGCGCCTATGATGGAGCGAAGGGGCCGCTGATCGATCTTTCGCAGGCCGTTCCTGGTTATCCGGCGCATCCGGAGATGTTGCGGCTGCTCGGGGAAACGGCATCCTCCACCGCTTATACCGGTTACGGTCCGATCGAGGGTGATGCGGTTCTGAGGAATGTCTATGGCGCCCATGTCGCCGAGGTCTACGGCGCGGCACTTTCCGCCGCCAACACGCATATCACCTCCGGCTGCAACCAGGCCTTCGTCTGCGCCGCGATGACGGTTGCCGGTCCCGGCAATACGGTGCTGATGACCGAACCCTTCTACTTCAACCACGAAACCACGCTTTCGATGATGGGCATCAACACCGCCTTCGTGCCTTGCAAGGCGGAAGACGGATTTCTGCCGGAGGTTTCCGCGATCGAGGCGGCAATCACGCCACAGGTGAAGGCGCTCGCTCTCGTTTCGCCCAACAATCCGACGGGCGCGATCTATCCGCCGGCGCTGCTGGAAAAGATCTTCAAGCTCTGCCAGGACAAAGGCATCTGGCTGATCCTCGACGAGACCTATCGCGATTTTCTTCCCGAAGCCGGGCAGAAGCCGCATGGCCTGTTTAATCTCGATGGCTGGGAAGAGACGCTGATCAGCCTCTACAGCTTTTCGAAATCCTTCTGCATTCCCGGCCATCGTCTCGGTGCGATCACGGCGAGCGAAGCGGTGATCGGCCAAGTCGCCAAGATCATGGACAATCTGCAGATCTGCGCGCCGCGTGCTGCGCAGGGTGCGGTAGCTGCAGCATTGCCTTTACTTGCCGCATGGCGCGAGGAAAACCGGCAGGAAATCGGCCGTCGCGCCAAGGCTCTGAAAGCCGTCATGCAGCAGCTTCCGGAGTGGAAGCTCGATGCGATCGGCGCCTATTTCGCCTTCGTGCGCCATCCGTTTGCCGGTGTCGGCTCGGCGGAAGTGGCGGAGAAGCTTGCCAAACGCGCCGGCATTACCTGCATTCCCGGCGTCTATTTCGGCGAAGGCCAGCAGAATTACCTCCGCTTTGCCTTTGCCAATGCGGATGTCGAAACGATCGGGCGGATCACGGAACGTTTGGCGAACTTTTCACTGTCGTAAGCGGCTCGGCGCGCCTATAACGGGGCATGGCTCAACGTTCAGGCAGCGCCGATCTTCCGCTTCACAGCGGCCGGGTTCCCCGGTGGCTCGGCGAACGCATGACACGGCTCGGCGCCGTCATCACCGAAGCGATCGTCATCCATTACGGCCGCGACGAACTGCTGGCGCGGATGGCGCATCCTTTCTGGTTCCAGTCCTTTGGGGCCGTAATGGGCATGGATTGGCACTCATCGGGCATTACCACCAGCGTCATCGGCGCGTTGAAGCGCGGGCTCACGCCTTTATCCGGCGAACTCGGCATCCATGTCTGCGGCGGGCGCGGCAGGAATTCGCGCCAGACGCCGGAGGAACTGATCGCCATTGGCAACCGCGTCGGCATCGACGGCGGAGCGCTGGCAAAGACCAGCAAACTCGTCGCCAAGGTGGATAGTGCCGCGGTGCAGGACGGGTTCGATCTTTACCTCCACGGTTTCATCGTTACCGATGACGGCAAATGGGTGGTCGTCCAGCAGGGCATGAACGATGCGCGGCGACAGGCGCGACGGTATCACTGGCATTCCGAAGGGCTGAAGAGCTTTCTCGATTCACCCCATGCGGCGATCGAGGGCAGAGGGCAGGGCGAGATCGTCAATCTCGCCGACCACCGGGCATTGCCTTCCCGCACGGGCCAGCTCGATCTGCTTGCCTCACTCGGACCGGACAAGATTGTGAGGGAGGTGATCTCGCTCGATCCATCGCGATTGAGAAAGCCGTCGGCCCAGCCGATGCTGCCGCATCTGATCATGCCGGAGCATCACGATGTCCGCGAGGAAGACGTCAACATGCGCCGCCTGCACGGCACGCTCGCGGCTGCTGCCGATCGCGGGCCTAAGGATTTCGAGGATCTCTTGATGACGCCGGGTGTTGGTGCCCGCACCGTTTCGGCGCTCGCCATGGTGGCCGAAGTGGTGCATGGCGCGCCCTGCCGTTTTTCCGATCCCGCCCGTTTCTCGCTCGCCCATGGCGGCAAGGACCGGCATCCGTTTCCGGTGCCGCTGAAAGTCTATGACGAGACGATAAGAGTAATGAAATCCGCTGTCGGCAAGGCAAGGCTCGGCCGCGAGGAAGAGCTGCAGGCGCTGCGCCGCCTCGACGATCAGGCCCGGAGCCTCGAACGCTACGTCACCGGCCCGGATTTCAAGGAAATCATCGCCGGCGAGTTCCGCCATTCGCATGAATGGGGCGGGCGCAGCGTCTTCGGCTGGGAGCCGCCGGAGGATGAAGGCGGCCGGCCGGGGCAGAGCGGAAAACGCGCCCGTTGATATCCCTGGCAGGATCTTTTGAACAAGGACAGTTCAAAGCATCGCGTATTCGTACTGATCAGACTTCTACGCATCGATAACGGCGATCGCGTCCATCTCGAACAGGATTGCAGGATGAAAAAATGCCGACACCTGCACCAGCGTGCTGGCGGGAGGTGTTTTCTGATGAATAAAGCGATCACGCACTTCCCTCAAGACTGCAAGATTATTCATATCCTTCAGGTACATACCTATCTTTACCAAGTGCTCGAAACCGGCTTGTGCATCCGCCAGTGCCATCCCTAAATTCTCGAACACCTTTTCGGCTTGCAGCTTAAAATCATCCTCACCGACCAAACGGCCGTTATCGTCCAGCGGGACCTGCCCGGAAATATAGATCGTGCGCATACCGGCGGGGACGATTACGGAATGCGAATAGCCCGCCGTCGGTGGAAGCGCCGTCGGGGTCCGGTACACAAGTGAAGACACATCTTACTCCTAATCTGCAGCAGACGCAGAATATGCGCGCTCTGCTTCAACAACAATGTGCGGCCTTGGCGCAGTGCGCTGATTTGACAGCAATCACTTGAACCTCCGACAGAGTGTCGCGGCATAGGCTTTGCTGCGGCCCTGCGGCATACCGGACGCTTGTCACAATCCGGCTACCGCCTAGGCTGCGTATCAGGAGACATATGAAAGGGAGTAGTCATCATCATGCCAGCCTTATTGGATCGCCGTCAGCTTCTCACCGCCGTCGCAGCCTCGGCGCTTTTGCCGGTCGCCGCGCTCGCGCAGAATTCCGGCGCAACGCCGGTTGCCGTTGCGGGAAAGCCGGGTGAGATACCCGAGGGGATGAAGCTGCCGCTTCTGCCGCAGCTGGAAAGTTTTCCGATCTGGCCGGAAGGCAAGGTGCCGGGAAGCGCCGGTGTGGCGGCTAAGGAGGAGTGGATCCTGCGCAATCCGAAGGATGGTGATCCTAACGATACGGCGGCCATGCATGTGACCAATCCGATCCTGATGGTGCAACGGCCGGAAAAACCCGATGGCTCGGCGATCCTGATGATCCCGGGCGGAAGTTATACCCGTGTTGCGGTCACCCGTTCCGGCAGCAGCATCGACAGAACATTTGCCGGTCTCGGTTCGACTGTCTTCATCATGACCTACCGCCTGCCGCATGACGGTTGGGCTGCGGGACCGGGAGCACCGCTGCAGGATGCGCAGCGGGCAATCCGGCTGATCCGCCACCGCGCCAAGGAATTCGGTATCGACCCCGCCCGCGTCGGCGTTGCCGGTTTCTCGGCCGGCGGGCATCTGGCAGGCTGGCTGACGGAGAGCTTTGGCCGGGAAACCTATGAACCGGTCGATGAGGCCGACAAGCTCTCGACCAGGCCGCTCGTTACCGGCATGTTCTTCCCGGTGATGACGATGATGGCGCCCTATGCGCATGAGACCTCGGTCAAGAACATGTTCCCCAAGGGCGGCACGGATGAGGAGAAGCGCAGGATCTCGCTGGAGTTCAACCTGCCCGCCGACATGCCGCCGACCTTTCTGGCGCATGCCGGTGACGACCCGGCCGTTGCGCCGGAAAACAGCCTGATCCTGTTCAATGCCCTGCGCGCCCAGAAGACACCGACCGAACTGCATCTCTTCGAAGTCGGCGGGCACGGGCTGATCGAGAACGGCAAGGATCTTCCGCATCTGGCACTGTTCGAGACTTTCGCGAAGCGCCATGGCTTGTGGAAGTAGGACAGGCGGCAGACGCCGGACGGTCTGCAAAAGCTCCCGCGGGGCATCCGCGGGAGTCTTGGTGCATGCCGTGCGGCCGGCCACGGAACAATCTTTCCGCCTGCGGGGTTATCGAAGACAACTGGAGGAGGATATGATGACCCGTGAAAGCACATCGGAAGAAGCCACCCGTTTCGGCAGTAGCCAGCCGAGCGTCGCCAGCAGCTGCGGCACCGGCGAGGTGATGTTCAAAACGAGACCGAGTGCGACAAGTATTGAGCTCAACAGAGCCCGCAAGGCATGCGGCGTCGGGGCCGGTTCCCTGGACCGCGACGAGCGCGTTGCCGATGCTGGTGATGCGGGCTGATATTGTTTAACGTGGTGGCCGGATCTCGCGTGATCGCCGCTCAGGCGTTGGAAATATCCTCCCGGCTGGGCTAATCTTGCCGCATGACGAATCCGGTTTTCATTGGTGCTGCTTCCCCACTTTTTGCGGTGGCGGGCACCTATCTGCTCAGCCGCTGCATTTCGAGACTGTGGAAGATCATTTTTCCGGCGGTGAAATATCGCTTCTCTGCGGGAAGTGCGCCTTACCGGATGAACCTGCCGGTCGCGGGGCGCTATGTGGTCAGCGTCGTCATTCCGGCCATGACGTTCATCACCGGTGTCTCCTATTTTTCGGCCCGCTTTTCCATCATGCAGCAGCCGTCAGGGACTGCGCTGGACTACCGCCCCGATAGCCGTTTCCTGTTTCGGACCGAGCGCACCGATATGAGCGGTAAGAAGTCGTTTCCGCTTGGGGCGTTCGAATGCCCTAAGCCCGGCGATTTCGAGATCACCTGCCTCAATCCGGAAACGATAAGAGAGACTTTTCAGTTGGAAGTCTCGCCGCATGTGCCGGCGCTTTATCTCGTCGCCCTTATCCTTGCGACAATCCTGTCGTCCTTCATGGCGATCGGCGGATTTGTCTTCTGCATTCTATGGCTGGCGGGAAGACTGTAAGCAGCCTCCCGCCAGGTCTCGATCAGCGGATATGCAACGGCGCTTCCTTATGCGCAACGATGCGGCCGGCGAGCTCGCCGATCCGCTGCATCGCCGTCTCCAGCACATTTTCGGGAACAGTCAGCGAAATGCGCAGGAAACCCGCCGCTTGATCGCCGAAGGAGGTGCCGGGCATGACGGCGACTTTCTGCTGCTTGAGCAGTTCCCAGGCGAATTCCTCGCCGTTCAGGCCGGTTGCCGTTACGTCGAGCAGAATGAACATGCCTCCTTCCGGCGGCATCGGTTTTACCAGATTGCTGCCGGCAAAGGCTTTTTCGACGATCGCGGCGCGGCGGGCGTAATTCTCGCGCATCATGTCGGCGGTGTCGAAATGCTTGGAAAGCGCCAGCGCCGTCATATCGGAGATGAAGGGCTGCACGCCGAAGAGCATGGTTTCGGACACCGGCAGAAGCCGTTCGCAGAATTCCTCCGGGCCAGCCGCCCAGCCGGAGCGGAAGCCCGGTGCCGCATGGGATTTCGAGATCGAAGAAACGGCAATCGTCCGCTCTGCCAGTTCCGGCATGTCGAAGGGCGAGGCGAATTCGGTGCCGTCGAAGATCAGCTGCTCATACACCTCGTCGGAGATGATCCAAAGGTCGTGCTTGCGGCAGACTTCACCGATCGCAGCGATTTCGGCTTTGGTCAGCACGGCCCCAGTCGGGTTGTGCGGGGTATTGAGCAGCAGCACGCGGGCTTCCGGAGTGATGGCGCGCTCCAGATCCTCCGCCTGAAGATGGAATTTCTTCTCGGGCCGCAGCGGCACCGGGATCATGTGGGCACCGGTCGAGGCGATCACGCCTTCATAGGTCGCATAAAGCGGATCACCGACCAGTACGCCGTCGCCTGCCTCGACCAGTCCGGTCATCACGCCGTAAAGTGCTGTCTGGGTGCCGGGGAAGCAGAGGAAGTTCTTCTCGGTCACGCCCTTGCGACGCTTGGAATATTTGTCGACCAGCGCCTTGAGGACTGCCGGTTCGCCGCGGCCGTTGGAATAGCGGGTGCGACCGGCATACATGGCGCGCGAGGCTTCATCCAACAGTGCGGTGTCGGGTGCCACGTCCGGTTCGCCGATCGTCAGTTCGATGATCTCTTCTCCCTCGGCCTTCATCCGCCGGGCGGTGAGATGCAGGGCCCAGCGGCCGGAGCCGAGATGGGCAAGGCGGTCGGTGATCGAAGCATAACGCATGCATGGTTTCCTTACTTTTCCAGGGCCAGTTCGCCCGGGGTCAATCTCAACAGTGCCTCGACAGAGGCAAGCGCTGAATCGGCGAGTTCGTGTTCGTCAAACAGATCGGCGGCAAGCGTGCCTTCCAGCCACAATCCATCGACCAGAGCATTCAGCGAGATAGCGAAGCTCCGGCATTGTTTCGGCGAAAGCGCGGTGCCGCGCTCGTCGAAAAAAGCGAGCAGCAGCGTTTCGACTTCCTGCAAAAACGCCAGATAGTTTTCCCGGTGAATGGCGGCAAAACTCGGGTCTGTCTGGATGTGGCTGATGAAAGCCGCCCAGAGCGACAGCGTGCGGCTGTCGGTGATCGGCGGCGTCAGGTTGGCGATGATAAAGCGGCGAAGCCGCGCCCTTGGGGCTTCGTCCTCACGGGCGGCCTTTATCGCGGTCCTGGTCATGCCGTCCATCACAGCGCGATAGGCCGCCTGCAGCATCTGGTCCTTGCCGGTGAAATAGTGGCGGATCAGCCCTGCCGTCACGCCTGCGCGTGCCGCAATCTGGCGCACGGTCGCGCCCTTGATCCCATCCTCGGCGATACAGTCCAGCGTCGCCAGGATCAGGTCTTCGCGGCGCTCAGCCTCGCTGGCGCGGCTATAGGAGCGGCGGGCTGATGCCATCTCGTCGTCACGTTCTTCGTTTCGCTGCCGATCCGGCTGTTATTATACGATTGAATAATTGCCGTATAGCGGCAAGTCGCCGACCTCGCCCCTTCATTGCGAAATCGCTTCGTCTCTTATATGGATCGCAAGTCTACTATGTGAGACGATTTGAGCGCGAAAGGATTTTGGTCAGATGGAGCATGATCCTGCGGATGCGATAGCCTCCACGCTGAAGCATGAGCGAGAGGCGCGCAAATGGTCGCTTGCCGATCTCGCCGAGCGCTCGGGCGTCTCCAAGGCGATGATCAGCAAGATCGAGCGGCGGGAAGCGAGCCCGACCGCGACCGTGCTCGGCCGGCTTTCCGGCGCTTTCGGTCTTCCCCTTTCTGTGCTGATTGCGTCAGCCGAAAAGGCTGCAGAGCGGTTGAGCCTTGCGGAACGGCAACCCGTCTGGACGGATCCCGAAACCGGCTATCTCAGAAAGACGATTTCGCCCGCTGGTGCGCCGGCGGAGCTGATCGAAGTTTCTCTACCTGCCGGTGCCCGCATAAGCTATCCTGCCTCTGCCTTCTCCTTCCAGCAACAGCAAATCTGGGTTCTGGAAGGGCGTCTCGATTTTTCCGAGGGCGGCGTCGGGCATGTGCTGAAGGCGGGTGATTGCCTTCTGCTCGGTCCCCCCAGCGACTGCGCATTCTCCAATCCCGGCACGTCGCCGGCTCGATATCTGGTGGTTCTTTCCCGCGGCTAGTTCCGTTTTCGTGTTATCCTTCCGGAACAATCGGCCGATGTCGCCGCTTTGACCTTGAGGAGATGAAATGGCTCTGGGAGGAGGGTTTTCATGCAAGCTGACAGGCATCCATCCAATCAAACTGCACATGAATTGGCCGCGCGCGAGCGGGCCGGACGTCAACTGGCTGACAAGCTGTCGGGACTTGCCCTGGATGACATCGTGATCGTTGCACTTTCGCCGGACAGTGTCGCCCTTTCCTTCGATGCCGCGCAGCGTCTTGGCTGCGAACTCGATCTTGTGCTCGTGGGGCAAATTCCGGCGCCCGGTCATCCCGAAACGACCATCGGCACGGTGATCGATCTCGACGTGCCGCAGGTCATGGTCGACGAGGGGCTGGCGCGCCAGTTTCATGTGCCGCCGGGTTATCTGAAGACTGAGCGCCAGCGCCAGCTATCGGATCTCGAGCGCCGGCACTTCATGTATCTCGGAGATCATGATGGCCCGAACCATGACCATGCCGGCAAGAATGTGGTGATTGTCGATCATGGTGTGGAAGCGGTCATTCTCCAGATCGTGTTGAGGCGGCTTGGAGAAGCCGGTGCACACTCGGTTCGTGTCATCCCGGTGGCTCCCGTCGGAGAGCCATTGGACGACCGCGCGGTTGCCGGATTGCTGAAACAGGCGCGGCGGTTCCAGAAGCTGTTGCACTAGATCTCGATTGTCGCCACGAGAGGCAGGTGGTCAGAAGCGCGCTTGGCCAGAGGGATGTCGATGACCTCCGCCCCGATTACCGCGATATCGTTCGACACGAATATGTGGTCGAGCCTCAGCAGCGGAAAACGTGAAGGAAAAGTTGGGCGCAACTGTCCGGGTACATGAACGCGTATATCGATCAATTCACCCGCAAGCCGTTTGTAGGGTGGGCTGGAGGGGATCGAGTTGAAATCTCCGAGAAGTACGACCGGTTGATCCGATGTGCGGTCGTGCCTCAGCCATTCCGGGCCGAGCAGCACTTCCGCCTGGCGCATCCGGTCAATCCGCCTGAGGCCAAGATGGGTATTGAAGACCTGCAGGCGTTTTTTCCCGACTTCGACTTCGATCCAGAGCGCCCCACGCTGTTCGCCTACAGATGGCAGCGGGCCTGCCTTGACCAGTTCCGCCGGCAGCGCGGTCAGGATCGCATCACCGTAGCGCTCCTCCTCGACATCAAGAGCGGCGTGGAAATGATGCTGCATCTTGAGGATCTCGGCGATGGTATGGGCCTGATCGACGCCGCCCGAACGTTTGCGTCCGACATCGAGTTCCTGCAGGCCGATGATGTCGGGCTGTTCGGCAGCGATGACTGCGGCGATGCGTTCCGGCGCAAGGCGGCGGTCGGTGCCGATGCAGCTATGCACGTTGTAGGTCAGGAGTTTCAGGCGGTGGGACACCGGTGATCTGGCGGCTGTTGACTGCATAGGGCAGGGAACACCTGTGGCGCGTTTTCGTTCCCCTTCTGTAAGAAGACAGGAGGCCTAATGATCGGCAGGAAGCATATTTTACAACTGGCCGTGCTTGCTGCCGTCTGCATTGCCGCCTTTCTCGTCTATCGCAGTATTGGCCGCTATACGTTCGATGAAGTGGCAGATGCGGCGCAAGCCATTCCTCTTGTCAGGCTTGGGGGTGCGCTTGTTTTTGTCGCGGCATCCTATTTGTGTCTCACCGGTTTCGACACGCTCGCGGTCCGTTATGTCAAAAGACCGCTCGCATGGCGGCAGACGGCACTTGCGTCCTTCTGTGCGCTGTCGATCGGCCACAATGTCGGCATGGCTGCGCTCAGCAGCGGTGCCGTGCGTTACCGCTTCTATTCGCGCTGGGGGCTGACGGGCGGGGAGATCGCCAAGGTCATCGGCTTTTGCGGCATCACAGTTGGCCTAGGGCTTTCGAGCCTTGCCGCGCTGGTGCTGGTTCTCGATCTGGGTCCTGATACGGATCTTTTCGGCATCAGGCAGGAGACGAGGGTGGCGGCCGGTCTCGCCTGCCTTGTCCTGCCGCTCGCTTATCTTCTCCTATGTGTCTTCAAGATCCCGGTGCGGTTACGCAAATGGCGTCTCGATCCGCCGACGCCCGGTGTGGCGATGGCACAGATCGGTATCGGCACACTGAATTTCGCCTGTGTCGCGGCAGCGATCCATCAACTTATGGCGGTGTTTGGCGATATCACCTATTTCGAGGTTGCGGGTGCCTATGTCACGGCCAATGTTGCTTCACTGATGAGCCATGTTCCGGGCGGGCTCGGGGTGCTGGAGGCGACGATGCTCGGTATTCTTCCCGGAGTAGAAATCATCGGCGCACTCGTCGCCTTCCGGGTTCTCTATTTCTTCGTTCCGCTGATCATCGGCCTGCCAACATTCCTTGTCAGCGAGGCCTATTATCGGCGTCGACCGACAAGCTTCTCAAAACATTCTATGGGGTGAGAAGCGCGAAACGAGGCGGCGGAAGCCGGCCTGGATCTGCGGAACAGGCCAGAAAGGCTGTTTCGGATCGACGATGCTGGTGCCGGGAATGGATTCGGTTTCGCCCTTCTCGACATCCACATCGAAGGGCTTCAGATGCCGGCCGTTGACGTTCAGCATCTCGATCGTTCGGATCAGCGAGCCGGTCTCTTCGAAATGCCGGCGCACTAGTGCCGGATCGGCTGCCAGATGTTCGGCAAGTAGATCGATGCGAAGCTCCGCAACCGCGGCGCGGCCGGCTGCATCCTGCGGTTCCATCGCCATGTCGCTCTCGGTGTCGAGACCTTCGGAACGGTTGTTGAGGTTTGAGGAGCCGACGCGGACAAAATGGTCGTCTGCGATGATCAGCTTGGAATGGACGATGATCTCCCGTTCGCCACCCTTACCGTCTGGCGTCACAGCATAATAGACCCGTAGCCGGTCATATCGGTCGGCGCGTTTCAGCCGGCGGATCAGCCGTGTCCGGTTATGGCCCATCATCAGCTTTTCGAGAAAACCGTGGGATTCGCGGGTGACGAGCACGACGATCTCGGGACCGTTCGGCCTGCGCAGCCGCTTGGCAAGCGTGCGGGCGACGCCGAAGGAGGCGAGATATTGCGTCTCGATATAGAGATGTCTTTCCGCTGCCTTCAGCGCATCGTGGGTCAGGCGGATCGCTTCGCGGTGGCCGCGACGACCCTTCCATTTCCAAGGCTCGGTCAGTGCTAGGCCGGTCGGGCACTGGGTGAGGGCCGGCTTGAGATCTGATGGCCAGGGCGTAGGGCCGGGCACGTTAACGGGAGCAAGCTCCTCTCCATGGGTTTTCCTCCATCTGCGCCGTGCGACATCGCCGATCAGCTTGGCCATGTCACCGGTGACGATGGTCTGCATGTCATGAACGGGGCCGTAAGACGTGCCATCCGGCGAGACGCGATCGGGATTGACGATCGTGTGCTCTCTGTCGTCCCAGCGGCGTGCGGTCAGATCGATGCCGCCGAGAAAGGCGGTCTTGTCGTCGATTGCGACGATCTTCTGGTGGTGGCTTGCCCGCAACGGATGGCGGAAGTCGAAACGCAGGTCAATGCGTGGGTGATCCGCCCATTCCATCTTGCCGAACATGCGCAGGCTTTTGCCGGAATAGATCGGCCCCATGCCCCAGACGAGAATGCGGATTTCCAGATCCGGTTTTTCCTCGACCATGCGCCGCAAAAGCGCGCCGATCGTTTCGGAATCTTTTTCTCTCGGGCGCAGCCGAATGTCGGGATTAAAATCCCAGCCGACGATGAATATCGACCTTTTGGCCTGACGCAGCACTTCGTCGAGACGAAGAAAATAGTCTTCACCGTCGATCAGGAAGGCGACGCGCTCCGCCTTCGCCGAGCGCCAGACATTTCTGCCGGGCTTGATGATCCGCGTGCGGTCAAGCACCGGATCGATCAGATCAGGGTTGGAAAAACTGCTCACGTCCACCTTGCGCCACCTCGTCATGTCTGACGGATGAACGCCATGGTTTCAGATTTTGTTCCCGCGCCCGAAGCTGTCTTTGAAGGCTTACCCGGCCTTGTGAGTCTGTTGCGTGGAGACCTTGGTATCGAACGTACCGACATAAGTGTCGTCGACCATCTGCATGGCGACGAATACGGAGACCAGAATACCGGCGGTCACCACCAGCAGCTTCCACAGGCACGGTTTGAACTCGGCTGGCTGCTGGGACCGAGCTGCAACGCTGCTCGGCATGCTCTTACTCGATACTGTCATGTCGTTCTCTTCTGTGCCGCCGGTTACGCCGCATTTCCTGGCGGCATGTAGACGGGCGGTCTGTTTGTCTCATCCGGATTGGGGACCGGCGCCTCATCGGGCAGCCTGTCCGGTTCCGGTTCGTTGATCGGCGGATCCGGAGCCCATCCCGGCGCCGGCATAGGCGGCTGCTCTGTTGGCTCTCTTTGATCCTTAATCATCGGCGCCTCCATTAATGCATTGGTAACCCGGGGCGCAAGTGATGGTTCCCACCTTTTTAACAAGTGCTGATATGTCGCAAATGCATCCCTCGATGGCATAGCGCGACAATTTCGCGTTTATTGTCAGGGAACTTCCCGTCATGGTTCGGGGTTGCCATTGGCGATCACGCGCCCGTGTATTATCTGTGGATGAGACGGAGGGAGGAGCCGGATGACCCATGCGAAGGACAATTTCATTGCCTGGCTGAAAAGCGCCCATGCGATGGAGGAACAGGCGATCACCTCGCTGACGGCGCAGACGCGGCGGCTGGAAAACTACCCGGATCTCAAGGCGCGCATGCTCGAACATCTCGAGGAAACGCGAAGCCAGGCGGAAGCGCTGCAGAACCTTCTCAACGATTTTTCCGGTGCGCCATCGACGCTCAAGGACATTGCCGGGCGCATCGCCGCCACCGTGCACGGCATCCCCGCGTTGGTGATGAACGACGAGGTGGTGAAGTTCACCGCGCAGGCCTATGCGTTCGAACATCTGGAGATCGCCACCTACAGGATGCTGATCACGGCCGCCGACGAGATCGGGGAAACCGAAGCGCAGGCCGTGTTTGAACGCATCCTTGCCGAAGAAATGTCGATGGCGAGCTGGCTGGAAGACAATCTCGATCCCGTCACCCGGGTTTTCCTGATGCGCGATGAGCGGGATTTGCAGGCGAAGCGGTAATTCCTCAGCCGAAAAACGTGTAACCGTCGAAATGGCGATGCAGGCTTTTTTCGTCCTTCATGCCACGCTGGTAAAGATTGATCATCTCGACCGCCACATCGCTTGCCTGGGTGCTGCCACCTTGAAGGCCATGTTCCATGCAAACGTTATCGAAGACGCGCTTGAGGAATGCGAGTTCGTTGGGATCGAATGTGCTTGTTACTGCTGCCGGTATCATGTCTTGCCTCCATAACAGGGGGCGAAAGAACTTCGGTGAAGACCTGCCGTCTTTCAGTCGCCGACGCCCTACACATCAGCCAGCGATGGCGGTGAGCCTACTCCGTTCCGTCGCAGTTGCAAGCGTGCTTGGGTTAAATCGAGGTAATGATTCAGTGACCGGACGTTATCCGCTGAGCACGACATATCAGGCCGGCTTTCACCAAGCCGGATCGTCGGTTTCGATTGGGCAATTCCGCTTAAAATCAGGGCTCAGCGGACGCTTTTTGCCATGGCGGGATCATAGGCATCCGTAGCCTGATCGGCATCGCGGCTCACTTCTTCATCGGGCTCGCCGAGAAGCCGGCTTTCGATCCAGGACCGCGGGTTGCGGCGCGGCGTGATATAGCCGACCGGCAGCGCGATTGCCTGAAGAAAGCGGACGATCACCGTGTAGAGGCCCGTTTTCAGCCGTCCAGTTCGCAGGGAGCTGATGGCGACCGCCAGTCCAAGCCCTGCGGCGATAATCAGGGCGGGCATGGTGATGCCGGGCAGTGTCGCGATGAGCAGCAGTGAGGCGAACATGAAGCCCCAGGCAAGCGCCAGTATACCAAGCTCGGGCAGGGCGCGCAGCAGGCGATAGAAATAGGGTTTTCCGGTTGCCGCGCGCAGGAGTTCGCCGATGCCGAAAGGCTCCTTGGTTTTGACCTGCTGCAGCAGCAGATCACGAGAGCGGGGATCGCGACCGTGATAGGCGGCGAAGCGACGGTCCAGCCGATGCAGTTTCCAGCCGACGCTGCGCAGACGAATGCCGAGGTTCAGTTCCTCATAGCCGTGCAGGTTGCGGTCGGCCATATAGTCGATCTCTTCGATCGCACGGCGGCGATAAAGCCCGCCTCCGGCCAGCTGGTCCACGGCGCCGATACGCCGGTCTGGCATCAAGCCGTTGGCGGATGCGCTTCCTGCTTCGATATGACCGGTGACGCCGCCGGTGCGCGTATGGCGCTCCAGAAAGGCAATCGCTTCCGGCAGAAATGCCGGATCGAGTTCCATGTCTGCGTCGATCAGGCAGATGAAGTCGTGGCGGGCATATTGATACCCGAGCTGCGCGCCGGCGCCGCTGCGAAAGCGCGCGGGGCGGGCGATCTGGGTAAGCCGCACCGGATAAGCCGATGCGATCTCGATCGTGCGGTCGCGGGAGCCAAGGTCGGTGACGATGATTTCGCCCTCGCCATCGGGCAGAGCTTTCAGCGCGCACTCGATGGTGCGGGCAATGCGCTTTTCGTCATCCAGTGTCTTGATGATGATCGATACGGTCATGGTGTTTAACTCCCTGACTTGGTAGCGACTGGCTCGGTCGCGATTTGTGCCCACGGGTCCCGATCGTGGCGCGGCGTGCTGGAAGGCTAAAAGGCAGGCTCTTCCGATCCTCATAAAGACAATACTAAAATTTTATCGATCACGCGAGCGTGACAGGCAAAACCGCATGTCTTCGGCGTCAGGATGAACTCTTCAACGGTGTCGGTGCCTCGATAAGTGCTTGTTTTCCGGCAAAGTTCTCGGCCCAAAGCTGGGTCGAAAGAATTCCGACAAAAGCGGCGTTGTCGCGAAAACCAGCAACACTTTGCTTGCGGCATTTTCCGTGAAGTCTCGAAACCGCCATCGGATCGAACAGCCCACTGGCAGCGACGGCGCGTTCGGACAGTGCCTCGGAGACGTAAGCCTGTTCATCCGTGCCGGGGCCGGTAAAGGAACTGCTGTCGGGCGCGCGATAGGGCTGTTTCTGCCGCTCAATGACGCTGTCGGGTAACAGGCCTTTCGCCGCCTCGCGCAGGATATGCTTTTCACGCAAGCCCTTGAGCTTGGTATCGGGCGACAGTTTTGCGGCAAACTCGACCAGTCGGTGATCAAGGAAGGGGAAGCGGCCTTCGATGCCATGTGCCATCGCCATCCGGTCGCCTTGGCTGGAGAGGATGTAACCCGGCAACAGGAGCCGGGTTTCGAGATATTGCGCCTGATGCAGCGGGTGCCAGCGGCTGAAACGTTCCGGCAAGCGGCTGCTCAGTTCTTCGGCGGCATCGTAATCGCCGAGCGTTTCGCGCAGGTCCGCGGAATAGAAGATCTTCGCCGCCGCCGTGCTTTTCATCCGTGGACGATGCGAGAAAAGCGGATCGGACGGATCGGTGCCGGAGACATTGAAGAAGGCCGAAAGATATTCCGCCGATTGCTGTTTCAGTCCCGGAAGATAGGGATAGAGCTTGCGGAACAGATGCGGCCTGATCTTCGAACCGGGCTGGCGGGCGCAGAAACGACGGACTTTCGCCTCGCGGAAAATGTCGTAGCCGGCAAAGACTTCGTCCGCGCCCTCACCGGTCAGCACCACCTTCATGCCGGTTTCTCGGACAAGGCCTGCCAGTGTGTAAAGCGGGGCAGGGGCGGTGCGCAGGATCGGGCGCTCGGTGAAACGGATGATATTGGGGAATGCCGCCGCGATCGTTCGAGGCGACGACGCGATTGAGCGGTGATGGGTGCCGAGCGCCGCGGCCACCTGCTGCTGAAAGCTGCTCTCGTCATGTTCGGCGCTGTCGAAGGTGACGGAAAAGGTGTTCAGCCTATTCGGTGCCATCGGGGCAGCAAGTGCAGAGATCAACGAGGAATCGAGACCGCCCGAGAGGTAGGATCCGACCGGCACATCGGCGCGCATTCTGAGCCGCACGGCATCGGTCAGCAGGGCGCGCAGTTCTCCCGAGGGGTCGGCGTCAGAAGCGCAATCTCCGGCATCGGGAAAGTCGAGTTCCCAGTAACAGCTGAGCCGGTTTGATCCATTTTCGCGGACCAGCTTCTGCCCCGGTTCCAGCTCGAAAATATTGCGGAAGGCGGTGCGCGGCGCGATGGGAGCCCAGAGGGTGAAGATCTGGTCGAGCGCGAACGGTTCGAGTTCAGCCTCGATACCGGCCACGGTCAGAAGCGCCTTCACTTCCGAGGCGAAATAGAGCGTGCCCTTGTGCTCGGTATAAAAGAGCGGCCGCACGCCCATGCGGTCGCGTGCCAGCAACAGTTTGCGCTCGCTCGCGTCCCAGATGGCGAAGGCGAAATCGCCGTTGAGCTTTTGCAGGCAGGCCTCGCCGTCATGGGCGTAAAGCTGCAGCAGCACTTCCGTATCCGAGCCGGTACGGAAGGTTGCGCCGCGTGCCTTCAGCTCATCGCGCAGTTCGACATAATTGAAGATCTCGCCGTTGAAGGCGATCGTGTAGCGCCCGTCGGCGCTCGTCATCGGCTGCTGGCCATCGGAGAGACCGACGATCGACAGGCGGACATGCGAGAGGCCGATGCCGGGGCCGGTCCAGATGCCGTGGCCATCCGGGCCGCGATGGGCGATCGCCTGTCCCATGGCCGACAGAAGAGACGGCGCGCGTTCCGCCCCGAACCCTTCTCCCGAATAACCTGCAAATCCGCACATCTTTTCCATCCCGACAGGATCATCCGATCCCGTTGATAAGCGGAAAAGCTTGCCGATCCCCTTATGCGGGCTTCATCGAGAGAACGACGGTCGGCCAGAGTTCGGAAACTGTCGGGTGGATAGGCACCGCCCAGCGCAGGTCGTCATAGCTTGCGCCGACATTCATCAGCTCCAGCACGCCGTGGATGGCCTCGTCGCCGCCGGTGCCGAGCAGGGCCGCGCCGAGGATCTTTTTCGTCTTCGCGTCGGCGACAATCTTCATGAAACCCTTGGTTTCGCCCTTTTCGACCGCACGCCCGACATTGGTCATCGGCCGCGTGCCGACCAGAACATCGTGGCCTGCCTTGCGCGCCTCTTCTTCGCCCATGCCTACCCGACCAAGCGGCGGGTCGATGAACAGCGCATAGCCCAGCAGCCGCTGCGAAACCTTGCGGTCCTCGCCGTCGAACAGGTTGGCGGCAACGATCTCGAAATCGTTATAGGCGGTGTGGGTGAAGGCACCTTTTCCGTTGCAATCGCCCATCGCCCATATGCCGTCGATATTGGTGGCAAGCCGATCATCCACTTTAATGAAGCCGCGTGCATCGAGTTCCACGCCGGCCTTTTCCAGCCCCAGATCATCGGTATTCGGTCGCCGCCCGACCGCCAGAAGCACATCCGAGCCGATCACCTCCGGTTCGCCTTCGTCGCAATTCACGCCGACAGCTATGCCGTCTTCATGTTTGCGGAAACGGATACACTCAGCCTTGGTGCGGATATGGATGCCCTCAGCTTCGAGGATCTCGCGCACCGCGACGGAAATATCCTCGTCCTCACGGCCGATCAGCCGCGGGCCTTTTTCGACGACCGTCACCTCGGCACCGAAGCGGCGATAGATCTGGGCGTATTCCAGGCCGATATAACTGCCGCCGACGATCACCAGATGTTTCGGCAACCGATCGAGCATGACGATGTCGGTATTGGTCATATACGGGATGTCGCCCACACCGGCGAAATCCGGGATCGTTGCGCGCGAACCGACATTCAAGAAAATCTGCGGCGCGGTCAGCACCTCATCGCCGACGCGAATGACGTTGCTGCTTTCGAAACTAGCGTGGCCGCGGATCAGGCTGCAGTTCGGCATGGCCTCGAGCCAGTTCTCGTTGCCGTGGCGGCTGTCGAGCGTTACCTTGTGCGAGCGGCGCATCACCGCCTGCATATCGACCGATATGTCGCCGCCGATAACGACGCCGTATTCGGCGGCACGGCGGGCGAGGTGGGCGGCATAGGCGCTGGCGACAAGCGTCTTGGTCGGCTTGCAGCCGGTGTTGACGCAGGTGCCGCCGACATGTTTGCGCTCGATGATCGCGACCGTCTTTCCGGCATCGTTGAATCGGCCGGCAAGCGAGGGGCCTGCCTGGCCGGCGCCGATGATGATCGCGTCGAAGCGCCTCATATCGTTGCTGCCGCCGGTAGAGCCAGAATGATGATGAAGGCTGCGACGAAGGCGACACCATCCTCGATGAAGGCGGCCGGTGCATCCTTGCCGAAAATCTCGGCCAGCTTGGCGCGCGCCCATGCCCCGCCATAGGTACCGGCCACGGCGCCGAGAATGCCGGAAACGAGGCCGGCCAGCCACAGGTCGTAAGGGATGCCGATCGCCGCACCGGCGACGCCGCCGGTGATCAGCCGGGTGATGAATTGCTGCGGCACCTTGCGGCTCGGCGTGTTGGGCAATTGGTCGGTCACCAGTTCGAACACGGCAAGGATGGTCAGGATCAGCACCGCCCATTTGGAGCCGAGAAAGGACAGCCATGAACCGGAAAGATCAAGCCAGCCGAGCGCCGCCGCCCAGGTGACCAGCGCGGGCGCCATCATGGCCCTGAGGCCAGCGACGATGCCCATGAATAGCGCAAGCAAGGAAACCATCTGAACCCCTATCCCGCTTAAAGCGGTCTGCCCTCATTGATTGCACAACGACGCGATATCCTACTGCAAGTCAAGCGTCTTGGACGGGATTGCTGCCGGTGACGGGACTGTTTACCGCTCCTTGCTTGAGCCAGAATTACCAGACGCACCCGCCATATCAGACCCCATTGGAAAATTCCGCGGCGCTCCTTAAGATATGCGCGTTATGGTCGAGGGAGGAGGAGCCTTTCGGACGTGAAGCATCGTATCGCGGCAGTGTCTGTCCTGTGTCTCGTGCTCGGCCTCGTGCTGACATGGAAGGTGCATGGGTTCGTGGCGCGCAGTGCCATGGACGAGGCGGAGCTGCAGGCGGGGACGACGCTGAGGCTGGCGGTCTCGGCGCTCGACGGGCATCTGAAGCGCTACGAGGCGCTGCCGGCGCTGACCGCCGATGACGAGATCATCGAAGTGCTGATCGAAGACCCCGGCAACGAGGCGCTGCGACTTCACGCCAACCGCTATCTGAAATCCGTCAATGCGCTGCTGAAGTCGTCGGATATCTACATCATGACCATGGACGGCACGACGATTGCCGCCAGCAATTACGATTCCCCCGTCAGTTTCGTCGGCGAGAATTTCAGCTACCGTCCCTATTTCCAGGAGGCGGCGCGGGGCGAGAGGTCGCGTTTCTTCGCTGTCGGCACGACATCGGCCAAGCGCGGTTATTATTTCAGTTCGCCGATCGTGATGGAGGACAAGATCCTCGGGGTGATCGTCTTCAAGGTCGATCTCGATACGATCGAGGCCTCCTGGGCCGGTGGCGACGACCGGATTTTCGTTTCCGATCCGGAAGGCATCATCTTCATGACCGGCAGCGACGAATGGCGTTTTGCCGCGATCCTGCCGCTGACGCCGGATCGTATTGCCCGGACGGAGACGTCCCGCCGATATGCGGATGTGAAGCTGCACCAGTTGCCGCTCGCCTATGGCAGTTTCGCCGGGCATGAAACCATGCTGATCCGAAGTGGCAATGCCGAGCGGGAATATCTCTATGTGTCACAATCCATGGCGGAGGCCGGGTGGACGGTGAATGTGCTGATGGATACGGCCTCGGTGCGCTGGCAGGCGCAAACGATGATGGCCGCCGTGTTTCTGGCGCTCTGCCTTGCCGGTCTTGTCTCGGCGATCGTCCTCCAGCGCCGGGCGCGGCTTGCTGAGCGCATGCATTTGCAGGCCGAGGCGCAGAACGAGCTCGAACGGCGGGTGGACGAGCGCACCGCGGCGCTTGCCCGCGTCAACAGCCGGATCGAAAAGGAGATCGCCGAGCGCCGCCTGACCGAGCGCCGGTTGCGCAAGACACAGGCCGATCTGGTGCAGGCGGGAAAACTCGCAGGTCTCGGCCAGATGTCGGCAGCGCTTTCCCACGAACTCAACCAGCCGCTTGCCGCCGCGAAGACCTATGCCGAGACGACCGGTCTTTTGATCGAGCGGGGGCGGGTGGAAGAGGCGAGTGACAATCTCAAGCGCATCTCGGCGTTGATCGATCGGATGGCGTCTATCAGCCGTCACCTGCGCAATTTCGCCCGCAAACCGAATGAAAAGCTCGGTGCCGTCAGCGTCGAGGATGTCATTCGCGACACGATCGAGATCGTTTCCGCACGGCTGAAGGCGGCGGATGCGGAGCTTTCCATCACCATCGAACCGGGGCTACCTCGGGTGATGGCAGGCGCCGTGCGGCTGCAGCAGGTGCTGGTCAATATCGTTACCAATGCGGCGGATGCGATCGAAGGGCTCGAGGATCGCCGTATCGATGTGTCTGCCTCCGGTGCGCCTCAGAAGGTGATGATCATCGTGCGTGATCGTGGTCCGGGTGTTCCTGCCGCCATTCGCGAGCGTATCTTCGACCCGTTCTTCACCACCAAGGGCGTCGGCAAGGGGCTGGGGCTGGGGCTGTCGATCTCCTACAATATCGTCAAGGATTTCGGCGGCAGCCTTTCGGTCACGGATCATCCTGAAGGCGGGGCGGTGTTTGCCATCGAACTCGATATCGCCGATGCAAGCGTGATGGAGGCCGCCGAATGACGCTTGCGCAACGGGTTCTGCTTGTCGATGACGAGGAGGAGCTTCGCCGCTCCACTGCCCAGGCTTTGGAACTCTTCGATCTCACCGTCGACACGTTTCCCAATGCGGAAAACGTGCTGGAGCTTTCCGGCTTCGGCTTCGACGGCGTGATCGTCAGCGATATCCGCATGCCGGGGCTGGATGGCATGACGCTGCTGCACCGGGTGCGCGAACTCGATGCGGAAATCCCGGTCATCCTCGTCACCGGTCATGGCGATGTGCAGCTTGCCGTCAAGGCGATGCGCGAGGGCGCATACGACTTTCTCGAAAAGCCGTTCACGCCGCAGCATCTTGCCGGCGTCATTCGTCGTGCGCTGGAGCGGCGGGCGCTGATCCTTGAAAACCGGCGGCTTCGGGCTGTTGCGGGAAAACGCGACGATGTGGAAGCCCGCATGCCGGGGCGCACGCAGGTGATGGTCGATCTGCGCTACCGCATCCGCGCGATCGGCGCGACCGATGCCGACACGCTGGTCATCGGCGATACCGGTGTCGGCAAGGAAGTCGTAGCGCGCGCCCTGCACGATATCAGCCCGCGCGCCAACCGCCCGCTGATCGCCATCAACTGTGCCGCTCTTCCCGAAACGCTGATCGAAAGCGAGCTTTTCGGCCATGAGGCGGGGGCATTCCCCGGCGCGCTTCGGCCGCGATACGGAAAATTCGAACACGCGCGGGGAGGGACGATCCTGCTCGACGAGATCAGCTCCATGCCCTTCGACCTTCAGGCGAAGTTTTTGCGGGTGTTGCAGGAGCGGGTGATCACGCGTCTCGGATCGAACGAGACCGTGCCGCTCGACGTGCGCTTCATCGCTACCAGCAAGGTGGATCTTGAGGCGGAAGTCGCTGTCGGCCGTTTCCGCGCCGATCTTCTCTATCGGCTGAATGTCGCGACGGTTCATGTGCCGGCGCTTTCGCAAAGACGGGCGGATATTCCGCTTCTCTTCCTCCAGCTCGTGCGGGAGGCCGCCGCTCGCTACGGAAGGGAGGACATGACCGTGCCGCCGGATGTGCTGTCGCTGATCGCGCAGCGTGACTGGCCGGGCAATGTGCGCGAATTGCGCAATGCCGCCGACCGGCTGGTTTTGGGTCTCGATCCGGGTTCGGGAGAGCCGGGCGGGGCGGCAAAGGAAAACGGCGGGCGACTGGCGGAAAAGGTCGCCGCCTTCGAGCGCAATCTCATCGCCACCGAGATTGCCGCCCATGGCGGGGCGCTGAAGCCGGTCTATGAAACACTCGGCATTTCCCGCAAGACGCTTTACGAGAAGATGCAGAAATACGGTCTCGACAAGAAGATGCTTGGGACCGACAGCCTGTTGCAGGACGACCGCGTGGAGTGACACGCTCTCCTCCCTCATCCCTGTGCTCGTCACAGGGATCCAGCCGACGCGCGTCTGCGCGGCGAAAGGAGTCTTTTCAGCCCAAGGACTTGGGCTGGCTGGATTCCTGTGACAGGCACAGGAATGAGGGTCGTAGGACACTGTGCCACATGATTAGCGGGTGGAAATCCACCCATTGCATTCCGGCATTGTCCCCAAATCCACCCATGTTGCACTGCGATTTGAATATTATCAGCTCCGCTCAGTGCTGGGGCCAATTGCCAGCGTTTCCGCCCCGCCCGCTAATGGGCCTCAGCTAGGTGCCGGAGGAGAGGTGCACCTGCAGGTAAAGGCTGGACATTGGTCCCCGGAGGAGGAAATTCATGAAACTGTTTAACGCCGTTCTCGGCGCGACGGCGCTTGCCGCCGTCACGATGTTTTCCGTACAAGCGGGTGCGCAGACCTATCCCGAGCGCCAGATCACCATGGTCGTGCCGTTTGCGGCCGGCGGCCCGACCGATACGGTTGCCCGTCTCGTTGCCGAATCCATGTCGAAGGATCTCGGCCAGCAGATCGTCGTCGAAAATGTCGGCGGCGCCGGCGGCACGCTCGGTGCCGGCCGCGTCGCGGCGGCCGAAGCCGATGGCTACACGGTTCTGCTTCACCATATCGGCATGGCGACCAGCGCCACGCTCTACCGCAAGCTCGCCTATGACACGCTGAACGCCTTCGACTATGTCGGCCTGGTCACCGACGTGCCGATGACGGTCGTCGCCCGCAAGGATATGGAAGCGACCGACCTCAAGGGTCTCGTCGAATATGCCAAGGCGAATGCCGACAAGGTGACGGTTGCCAATGCCGGCATCGGTGCCGCGTCGCATCTTTGCGGCATGCTGTTCATGAGCGCCATCGAAACCCCGCTCGTCACCGTGCCCTACAAGGGCACTGGTCCGGCGATGACCGATTTGCTCGGCGGCCAGGTGGATATCATGTGCGACCAGACCACCAATACGACGAAGCAGATCCAGGGCGGCACGATCAAGGCCTATGCCGTCACCTCGCCTGAGCGTCTTTCGATCTTCAAGGATCTGCCGACGGTGAAGGAAGCCGGACTTGAAAGCATGACGGTCGGTATTTGGCACGGTATCTACACGCCGAAGGGCACGCCGGCCGAGATCAACGAGCGCCTGTCCAAGTCGCTCCAGGGCGCGCTGAAGGACGAGAATATCGTCAAGCGTTTTGCGGAACTCGGCACCGCCCCTTCGCCGGAAGGTGATGCAACGCCGGCTGCGCTGAAGGCCAAACTGGAGAGCGAAATCGCCCGCTGGAAGCCGATCATCGAGTCTGCCGGGCAGTACGCGGACTAACGCCTGACGCTTCCGCCTTGCGGATATGATTGCCCCTCATCCTAACCCTCTCCCCGCGCGCGGGGAGAGGGGACGAGATTACCGCAAGGCTGCGGGCGTCCCTCGCCCCGTTTACGGGGAGAGGGTCGCCGAGCGAAGCGGATGCGGGGTGAGGGGCAGTTTGGGCCGGGAGTTCGCCACACGGGTCCTTCGCCCCGCCTGCGGGGGTCCGGAGGACGGGACGGGGCAAGCGACCCGTCCCCGGTTGGTGCCGGCAGGCGGATGAGGGGCGGAGGCCGCGGCACGTGGTGTGGCAGAGGGGAACTCAAATCTCCAGCCATAAACGCAAGACCATCTCCCACACAAACGGAGACACCATGAATTCCAAGTCATTCGACAAAGCCAATCTGATCTGCGGCATCCTGCTGATCGCGACCGGCATCTTCTTCGCCTATCAGTCGATCGAGCTTGAACTCGGCACGGCGTTTCGCATGGGGCCGGGGTATTTCCCGTTCATCCTGGCGCTGGCGCTGATCCTGTTCGGGGCAATCATCCTGTTCCAGGCGTTTCGCGTCGAAGGAGAGCCGATCGGACCGATCGCCTGGCGCGGCATCCTCTTCATTCTGGCGGCCCCGATCTTCTTCGGGATTACCGTGCGCGGCCTCGGCTTCGTGCCGGCGCTGTTTTTCGCAGCACTGATCGCCGCGTTTGCCTCGCACAAGATGAAGCCGCTGACGGCGCTGGTGCTCGCCGTTCTGCTGACGGGCTTTTCCGTCCTCGTCTTCTCCTATGGCCTCGGTCTGCCATTCCAGCGGTTCGGGCCATGGGTGCGTTTCTAATGGGGTCCGGTTCTAATTTTCGGGAAGCTGTCTGATGGATCTTTTCAATAATCTTCTTCTCGGCTTCCAGACGGCAGGGTCGATCGAGAACCTGTTCTTCTGCCTGATCGGGGTACTGCTCGGCACGCTGATCGGCGTTCTGCCTGGCATCGGCGCCACCGCGACGATCGCCATGCTGTTGCCGATCACCTTCCAGCTCGAACCCGTCTCGTCGCTGATCATGCTCGCCGGCATCTATTACGGCGCGCAATATGGCGGCTCGACCACGGCGATCCTGATCAACATGCCGGGCGAATCCTCGTCGGCCGTTACCGCTATCGATGGTTACCAGATGGCCCGCAAGGGCAAGGCGGGGGCAGCCCTTGCGATCGCCGCGATCGGCTCGTTCTTCGCCGGCACCGTCTCGACCTTCCTCGTCGCCATCTTCGCGCCGCCGCTCACCGCGATTGCGCTGGAATTCGGCGCTGCCGAATATTTCTCGCTGATGGTCGTCGGTCTCGTATCGTCGATCGCGCTGGCGCATGGCTCAGTCATCAAGGCGCTGGCCATGGTGGCGCTCGGCTTGCTGCTCGGCCTCGTCGGCACCGATATCTATACCGGCGCGCCGCGCTTCACGCTCGGCATCCGCGAATATGCCGACGGGCTTAATTTCGTCGCGGTTGCGGTCGGCGTCTTCGGTATCGCGGAAATCCTGCGCAATCTCGAAAACGAGCGGACGCGGGAAGTGCTGATGGCGAAGGTTTCCGGCCTTCTGCCCAGTCGCGAAGATTTCCGGGCGATGATCGCGCCGGTGCTGCGCGGCACGGCGATCGGCTCGGTGCTGGGCATCCTGCCGGGCGGCGGGGCGATCCTTGCCTCTTTTGCCTCCTATACTGTGGAAAAGAAGGTATCGAAGACGCCGGAAGAGTTCGGCCATGGCGCGGTTGCCGGGGTTGCGGGCCCGGAATCGGCCAACAATGCCGGTGCGCAGACCTCGTTCATTCCGCTCCTCACCCTCGGCATTCCGGCCAACCCGGTCATGGCGCTGATGGTCGGCGCGATGATCATTCAGGGCATCGTACCGGGCCCTAATGTGGCAGCCGAACAGCCGGCGCTGTTCTGGGGCATCATTGCCTCGATGTGGATCGGCAACCTGATGCTCGTCATCCTCAACCTGCCGCTGATCGGGCTATGGGTAAAGCTTCTGACCATCCCCTATTACCTGCTCTTCCCGATCATCATGGCCTTCTGCTCGATCGGGGTCTACAGCGTCAATTCCAACGTCTACGACCTCTATGCCGTCGCCTTTTTCGGTCTGCTCGGTTACCTGCTGCTGAAACTGCGCTGCGAGCCGGCACCGCTCCTGCTCGGCTTCGTGCTCGGACCGCTGCTCGAAGAGAACCTGCGTCGTGCGATGATCCTTTCACGCGGGGATCCGTCGACCTTCGTTACCCGGCCGATCAGCGCGACGCTGCTGTTTATCGCCGTGGTCGTGCTCATCGTCGTCTTCCTGCCGAGTGTGCGCAAGAAGCGCGAAGAGGTGTTCGTCGAGGAGGATTGAGATTGCCATTCTCATCCTGGCGCGTTGCGCTGGGATGAGAATATGTTTCCAGGCCTAGCGAATTTCGACAATGATCAAAATTCGCCTTAAAGTTGATTTTTGACCTGTTTGGGTGAGGACGGCGTTATCTTTCGATGTCACATTCTAGGCCTTCAACTGCCTATGGGGGACTGGAAATGCGCCACATTAAAATCTCTGCATCTCTGACATGCCTGCTTCTCGCATCATCACTCACCGTTGCATTCGTGACTGAGGTTCAGGCTGCAGAGTTCAAGTATAATTCATCTGTATCCGTGAAAGTCGGGAAATCAGTCGTTCTAAAGGGCGCGCGCGGCAAGACATGTGAGGATGGCGCGCCATCCTGGACCGATGTTGTGGCGAACCTGCCGAAATCCACAACGGGTACTTATTCCGATGGTGGCGTTGGAACAACACGAAGCCAGCGTTGCGGTAAAGCGGTTCCCGCGCGTGGTATCAAGTTTACAGCCAAAACCGCCGGCAAGGAACGCTTGCAGGTCTATGGAGATCCCGTATCCGTCACGGTGTTCTGACCTCCAGGGTATGTGCCCTGTTGCAGGCGATGGTTGTGGGGTCAAACCTCCAGAACCGCCTGCAACTCACCCACCGGCGTTACCCCCGCCATCCGCTTTAACAGCAGCCCCGCCATCAGCCTTCCGGCCTCGGACAAATCCTCGTAGATCGTCTCGATCTGCGGCCTGACCTGATCGAACAGGCCGGATGTCTGTTTTGCCACCAGCCTGACATCCCGTCCGATCTCAAGCCCGAGATCGTGGGTGGCCGACATCACGGCCATGGCGGAGACTTCGCCGCCGCAAATGAAGCCATCCGGCCTGTCACCATCGGCCAGCCGCGCGGCCACGTGGTTGCGCACCGTATCCGCCTTGCTGTCCAGCGTTATCCCTTCCGCAATCTCGAAGCCGACGCCTTCCTCCCGCACCGCCGTCATGAAGCCGTGGCGCATGTGGTGGTGGAAGGTGAAGCGTTCGGGCGGCAGGATGATGAACAGACGCCGACAGCCCGAGGCGATCAGCTTTTTCGCCGCCTCGTAGGTGAAGCGGTAATTGTCGTAATCGACATAAGGATGCGGCGTCGCAAGCTCCGTCCTGCCGTGGCAGACGAAGGGAAAACCCGCCTCCAGCAGGAATTTCACCCGCTCGTCGGAAGGTTCGGTGCGGCTGAACAATATGCCGTCGGCCATGCGGTTACGGACGATGTGGCGGACGGGATCGATCTGCGGCGTGTCGGAAAAATGCGGGGTGATGACGAGGTGATAGGGCGTACCGCGCAGCGTCGCCGTCATGCCTCGGATCATCGAGGTGCCGTAGCCGAGGATTTCCTCATGCGGGTCGAGAACGAGGCTGATGACATTGGTGCGGCCGGTGCGCAGGCGCTGGGCCGCCCGGTCGGGCAAGTAACCGACCTTTGCTGCAGCTGCCTGAACGCGCTGGCGGGTTTCGCGGGCAATGAGCGGATCGTCGCCCAGCGCGCGCGACACGGTGGTCACCGCAAGCCCGGTCAGTTCGGCAATCGTCTTCAGCGTCGGCTTTCGGTTAGGGCCGGGATTAGACGTCGAAGAACCAGCCGCGTTCGGTTGGTGTGCGTCCTCTGCATCGTCCAGCGGCATGTCTCATCCTCCATCCGGCGGCATAACCGCTGCCGGAACTCCATATATATCGTTGCAAATTTTGCGGCGATTTCCAGATTTTTCTTTCAAGTGGCCAAATGTTCTTCTGAAAATCGATATTTGTCGAGCCGGATCAATACTTTAAAAAATTGATCGCGAGCAATTCAAAAACCTTCGTCCGTGGGTTGACACTTGCTCGGGTTATAACGTTATAAATTGCCTATCCGGAGAGGAGCCCGGATTTGGAGGAGATCATCAATGAATATTCGTGCCTTTACAAAACTGGCCGCCGGTGCCGCGTTGATCGCGATGACAGCCGGTGCCGCCAAGGCCGCAGAAGTCGAAGTCCTGCACTGGTGGACCTCGGGCGGTGAAGCTGCAGCACTCAACGTTCTGAAGGAAAACCTCGCCAAGGAAGGCGTTACCTGGAAAGACATGCCGGTTGCCGGTGGTGCCGGCTCTGCCGCCATGACCGCACTTCGCGCCCGTGTGACCGCCGGCGATCCGCCGACTGCGGTTCAGTTGCTCGGTTTCGACCTGCGCGACTGGTCCGAGATGGGCGTTGCCGCAAACCTCGACGAGCTTGCCGCCAAGGAAGGCTGGGACAAGGTCATTCCGCCGGCCCTGCAGGAATTCTCCAAATATGACGGTCACTGGGTAGCCGCACCGGTCAACATCCACTCGACCAACTGGCTGTGGCTGAACAAGGCCGCGCTCGACAAGGCTGGCGCCAAGGAGCCGACCAATATGGACGAGCTGTTCGCGCTGCTCGACAAGTTCAAGGAACAGGGCATCATCGGTCTCGCCCATGGCGGCGTTCCGTGGCAGGACGGCACGCTGTGGGAAGCCGTGGTTCTGTCGCGCGGCGGTCCGGATTTCTACAAGAAGGCCGTGCTCGAAGCCGATCCGGAAGCACTTTCCAGCGATACGATGAAGCAGGTGTTCGACGACATGTCGAAGCTGCGCACCTATTTCGACCCGAACTTCTCCGGCCGCGAATGGAACCTGTCGACGGCGCTCGTCATCGAAGGCAAGGCCGGTGCGCAGGAAATGGGCGACTGGTCGAAGGGCGAATGGCTGCGCGCCAAGAAGGAGCCGGGCAAGGATTTCGTCTGCATCCGCTTCCCCGGCACGCAGGGCTCGGTCCTGTTCAACGCCGACCAGTTCATGATGTTCGACGTGGGTGGTGATGCCGCCGACGCGCAGATGAAGATGGCGTCCGCCGTCGAAAACCCGGCCTTCCAGATCGCCTTCAACAAGGTGAAGGGTTCGGTTCCGGCCCGTACCGACATTCCGGACACGGAATTCGACGATTGCGCCAAGAAGGGCATGAAGGATCTGGCGGAAGCCTCGTCCAAGGGCACGCTGATGGGCTCTCTCGCCCATGGTTACGCCCAGCCGGCCGCTATCAAGGAAGCCATGCTCGACGTCATCACCCAGCATCTCAATGGCCAGCTGACGACGGATGCGGCGCTGAAGCGGTTGCCGGAAGCGGTGGCTGCGGCGAAGTGATGTGACTTTTGCGGTAAGGTGAGGGGAGTGATCCCCTCACTTGCGATTTCTAACACTTAGCTAAAGCTAAGATGTTGAAATCGCTTTCTCTCCCACAAGGGGAGAGATAAGGGCGCCGCTCTATTCGCGAGTCTACCTCTCCCCTTGTGGGAGAGGTTACAAAATCAAGATCTTAGCCAAAGGCTAAGTCTTAGATTTTGTTGGTGAGGGGGTCTGATGCTGATCCCTTTTCACAATCGTATTTCCGACCGGAGACCCCCATGACGACAATCGAACCGATGCCGGTCATCACCCCGGAACGGCCGCGGAAATCCTTAGGCGACACGTTGCGCAACGGCCTGCCGAAACTTGTTCTGGCGCCGTCCTTCGCCGTCATCCTGATTTTCGTCTACGGCTTCATTCTCTGGACGATCACGCTTTCCTTCACCACATCGCGCATCCTGCCTGTTTATAAATGGGGCGGGTTCGATGCCTATTTCCGGCTGTGGTCGCAGCCGAACTGGTATGTGGCGATGCAGAACCTCGCCATTTTCGGCATTCTCTACATCGCGCTCTGCACCGCGATCGGGCTTTTCATCGCCATCCTTATGGACCAGCGCATCCGTGCCGAAGGCGTGCTCAGACCGATCTTTCTATATCCGATGGCACTTTCCTTCGTCGTCACCGGTACGGCGTGGAAGTGGTTCCTCAATCCCGGCCTCGGGCTGGAACACACGATGCGCAATCTCGGCTGGGAGAGCTTTGCCTTCGACTGGCTGGTGAACCCGAACATGGCGATCTACACCGTCGTCATCGCCGGCGTCTGGCAGGCGTCTGGCTTCATCATGGCGATGTTTCTCGCGGGCCTTCGCGGCATAGACGGCGAGATCATCAAGGCGGCGCAGATCGACGGGGCTTCGACTGTCTCCATCTATCGCCGCATCATCATTCCGCTGCTGCGGCCCGTCTTCCTCTCTGCCTTCATCGTGCTCGCCCATATGGCGATCAAGTCCTACGACCTCGTCATCGCGCTTACCGGCGGCGGGCCGGGCAATGCCACCGAGCTGCCGTCCACCTTCATGTATTCCTACACGTTCAACCGCAACCAGATGAATGTCGGTTCGGCCAGCGCGGTGATGATGCTGATGGGCATTACCGCGATAATCGTGCCCTATCTCTATTCGGAACTGCGGGAGAAGAAGCAATGAGCGCCGCACCCGAAACGATCAGCGCCGGCTCGGCGCGCTTCACCCGCTATTTCATCTATGGCGCGCTGATCATCCTTGCGGTGGTCTATCTGCTGCCGCTCTATGTGATGTTGTCGACCTCGTTCAAATCGCTCGACGAAATCCGCGGCGGCGACATGCTGGCGCTGCCGACCGACCCGTCGATCGCCGCCTGGGTCAAGGCCTGGGGCGAAGCCTGCATCGGTGTCTCCTGCGTCGGCATCAAGGGCTATTTCTGGAACTCGATCAAGATGGTCGTGCCGGCCGTGATCATCTCGACGTTGCTCGGCGCACTCAACGGTTATGTGCTGACCAAGTGGCGGTTTCCGGGCCACAAGATCGTTTTCGGCATGATGCTGTTTGCCTGCTTCATTCCGTTCCAGGCAGTGCTGATCCCGATGGCGCGGCTCTTGGGCCTGATGGGCCTGTCGAACTCGACGACCGGCCTCGTCATGGTGCATGTGATCTACGGTCTCGGCTTCACCACGCTGTTCTTCCGCAATTATTACGAAGCCTTTCCGGATGAGCTGGTGAAGGCCGCGATGATCGATGGCGCCGGGTTCTTTCGCATCTTCTGGCGCATTCTGCTGCCCAGTTCCGGGCCGATCATCGTCGTCACCGTCATCTATCAGTTCACCAATATCTGGAACGACTTTCTGTTCGGCGTCTCGTTTTCGTCCGGCGAAGCCTCGCCGATGACCGTGGCGCTCAACAACCTCGTTTCATCGTCCACCGGCGTGAAGGAATACAATGTCGACATGGCGGCGGCCGTTTTTGCCGCGCTGCCGACGCTGTTCGTCTATGTCGTCGCCGGACGCTATTTCGTGCGTGGCCTGATGGCCGGCGCAGTCAAGGGATAACCGCAATGAGCTTTCTCCAGATCAAGAACATCCGCAAGAAAATCGGCAGCGTCGAGATCCTCAAGGGCATCGATATCGAGCTGGAAAAGGGCGGCTTCCTCGTGCTGGTCGGCCCGTCCGGCTGCGGCAAGTCCACGTTGCTCAATGCGATTGCCGGCCTGTTGCCGCCGTCTTCCGGCGATATCGTCATCGACGGTCAGGTGGTGACGGACCTGCATCCGTCGAAGCGCGATATCGCCATGGTCTTCCAGTCCTATGCGCTTTATCCGAACATGACGGTCGAAGAGAATATCGCCTTTGCCTTGGAGATGCGCGGCGTCGACAAAGCTGAGCGCGCCAAGGCTGTGGCGCAGGTGGCGAAAACCCTGCAGATCGAGCATCTTTTGACCCGTCGCCCGAGCCAGCTTTCCGGCGGCCAGCGCCAGCGTGTCGCCATGGGTCGTGCCTTGGTGCGTAAGCCGCGCGTCTTCCTGTTCGACGAGCCGCTGTCGAACCTCGATGCGAAGCTGCGTGTCGAAGTGCGGGCCGAGATCAAGGCGCTGCATCAGAACACCCATGCGACGATCGTCTATGTCACCCACGACCAGATCGAGGCGATGACGCTCGCCACCAAGATCGTCGTCTTGAAGGAAGGCATCGTCCAGCAGGTCGGCACGCCGGCGGAAATCTACAATCGTCCGGCCAATCTCTTCGTTGCCGATTTCATGGGATCGCCGGCGATGAACATGCTGAAGGGCAGGGCGGTTGCCGGTGGTATCCAGCTTTTCGGCGCGGGTGGTCAGGGTGTGACCGTCAGGGTGCCGCCTTCGGTCACGACAACACTTTCCGAGGGTAAAGAGGTCATCGTCGGCCTGCGGCCCGAAGCGATTTCCGACGAAGGTTCCGCCGATGCAGCGGCTGCCGCCAGTGCGCGGATCGATGCGGAAGTCACGATCGTCGAGCCGACCGGATCGGACACGTTCGTTACCGGCAAACTCGACGGCACGACATTTACCGGCCGTGCGCGTGCGGAGACCGTTGTCGAACCCGGCCAGACCTTCCGCTTCGTCTTCAATCTCGACAAGGCGGTGGTCTTCGATCCCGAAAGCGGCCAGCGGATCGGCTGATTGTCGCCCGGCAGACGGTTATCCCGCCAGCTTGTCGTTTGTCCCGGAATGATACGGCGCATACGTTTTCGCAACATTGTGGGGCAACGCGCATCCGCGTTGTTCCAAACATATGTTGGCGCGATCCCGAAAAGCGGTTAGAACCGTTTTGGGCTAAGATGTATTAGCGTAGGGCGGGACGACTGATGATCAGTGACAGCGGGCGGGCTTCTGCCTGCAGCTTTATTATTGGCTTAAGATAGCGGAATGTTTAAGTTTTCGCGTCTTTTCCCCACAGCCTCGATCGGCGCCTATCTGATGGCGCTGGTGATTGTCGTTGCCTTGCCGCTGCTGGCTTTTGTCGGCTTTCTGGTCCTGCAACTGGAAGGCCAGGAGCGCGAGGGACTGGCAAACGAGACGGCCGAGGATGCGCAGCTGATTGCGCGCTCGGTCGATCGCGAGTTGCAGGACATGGCGACCACGCTTCGCCTGCTGATCACCTCGCCGGAGCTTGAGGCCGGTGATCTCAGGGCCTTCCACGATCGTACCCAGCGCAGCCTGCGTTCCAATTCGCTTTATGTCATCGTCGTCGACAAGGATGGCCAGCAGCGTCTCAACACCCGCTCGCCCTTCGGCGAGCCGCTCGGCAAGACATCGAACATGCTGGCGCTGGAATCGGTGCTGAAGTCGGGTATTACCGAAGTCTCCAGCGTGTTTTTCGGCAAGACGAGCAACAAATGGGTGTTCAACGTCGCCATGCCGCTGCCGGATGAGCTCTCCCATTCCGGTTCTGCGATCATCATGACGCAGAATGCCGAGGACATGGAGAAGCTGGTCTCGGTCGAAGGGCTTCCAACCGGCTGGTCGGCGGCGGTCATTGATGGGCAGGGTCAGGTCGTGGCTTCGGCGGGCGCCGACAAGATCGCCTCCGGCAAGCCGTTCGACCCCGATACACTGAAGTTGATGACCGGCTTCAAAGGCACGATCGAAGATGTCGATGGCAATGAAAAGCAGATGTATGGATATTCCCAGATCACCGGCTGGACATGGAAGGCTGTCGTCTGGGGGCCGATCGCTTCGGCACAGGAAGGCATTATCACCACCTTCAAGCAACTGGTGGCGGGCGGCGTCATCTTTTTGACGCTGGCGGTCCTGTTTGCCTATACGATCGCCCGCCAGCTTCGCACGCCGATCCGGCAGATCGCCGACATGGCGGATCGGATAGGCAAGGGCGAGATCGTCGCGCCGGTCGAGACCCGGATCACCGAGGCCAATCAGGTTGCCGTTGCGCTGTCGAATGCTTCCTTCGACCGCAGCGAGGCGGAAGACCGTATTCACCTGATCCTGCACGAACTGGTGCATCGGACGAAGAATATCCTGACGCTGGTGCAGGCGATGATGCGCCAGCTCGGCCGTCAGGACACGACCATGCCGGAATTCCAGAAGGCGATCAGCACCCGCCTGCACGGGCTCGGAAAATCCATCGAGGCGCTGGCCAAGGAACAATGGGCAGGCGTGCGGCTGATGCGCGTCATCGAGATCCACCTGTCCACTTTCGAAGCCGGAGATAGGCTTCTGGTGAATGGCGAGGATTTCATGCTCAAGGCCGAGGCGGTGCAGAATTTGGGCCTGGTGCTGCACGAGCTTGCGACCAATTCGGTCAAATACGGTGCGCTGTCGGTGCCGCACGGGCGTGTGCGGATTTCATGGGACGACGTTGCCCCCGGCGAAGACGGCGAGCCGAAAATCCGGCTTGTCTGGGAAGAAAGCCGCGGGCCACTGGTAACCGAGCCCTCGCGCAAGGGGTTCGGCACGACGATCATCCAGCGCCATGCGGTGGCTGCCTTTGGCGGGCAGGTGGATGTCGAGTTCCGTCCGGAAGGCCTGGTCTGGCGGCTCACCGCGCCGCGCGCCAATCTGGAGCGCGACGATGCCGGTGAGGAGCGTCGCAGCCTGGCGATGTAGGCGATAGCGATTTGATCGGTTGGCGGAGGAACGAAGCCTGACGCGCGTCGTTCTAGCGCTCATGGATCTGTCGCTCAAAACCATCGAAATCGATGCCAAGTCGCTCAAAGCCATCGGGCTTACCTATGTCAGCGATACGGATCCGGGCATCCGCCGCTTACGACGCGGCAAGGGCTTTTGTTACAAGCTGCCGGATGGATTGCTTCTGACCGACGAGGACGACCGGTTGCGCATCGCCGCACTCGGCCTTCCGCCAGCCTATGACAATGTCTGGATCTGCATGGATGCCCAAGGGCATCTGCAGGCGACGGGTTATGATTCCCGCGGGCGAAAACAGTACCGTTATCATGCCGACTGGCAGAGTTTTCGCAGCGAGCAGAAATTCGACCAGCTCGCCCGCTTCGGCGAGGCCTTGCCGCGCATAAGGCGCAAGGTTAAGCGCGACCTTGCACTCGGCCTCGACAAGTCCGATTGTGTGCTGGCCGCCCTCGTGGCGCTGATGGATGTGACGCATCTGCGCGTCGGCAACAAAGCCTATGCCAAAGAGAACCGTACCTATGGCGCAACGACGCTGCTCAAGCGTCACATGGTGCTTTCCGGCGATGGCGTGCTGTTGAAATTCACCGCCAAGGGCGGCAAGCGGGTGCAGCACACGCTCAAACACCCGCGGCTGCAGCGTATTCTCGAAGAGATTGCCGATCTTCCCGGTCGCCAGCTTTTTTCCTTTCCCGACGAACACGGCACGCCGCGGCCGGTCGATTCCGGCAGGCTCAATGCCTATCTCGCCAAGGCTGCCGGTTTTCCGGTTTCCGCCAAGACTTTCCGCACATGGGGCGGCAGTCTGGCTGCCTTCATGGCGGCATGGACGATCGTGGAGGATGAGGACAGACGGCCGAAGATAAAGGCGCTGACAAAGGCCGCTTCGGACGTGCTGCAGAACACGCCCGCCGTCTGCCGCTCGAGCTATATCCATCCAAGCATTCTGGAGCTTGCCGAGGATGATGTGCCGTTGCGGAGGGTTATGGCGGATGCCGCCACGAAAACGGCCCCTGGCTTAAGGGTCAATGAGTCGCGGCTACTGGCGTTTCTGAAGGCGGGTTCCTGCGGCTGATAGGCGATTTGCGTTAGGTCAGCACAAGCTTCTCTCGTCAGGGTTGAATTTCCAGATGAGAGGATCAAGCGATGACAACCATAAGCGGATTTTCCAGTTCCTTCATGCTTCAACGCCTGGCAAACCCGGCTAAACCCGGAGCCGACGGCGATTTCGCCACTCAATACGAAGCTGTGGCGGATCAGTCTGACGATAGTCACGCCGACAGGATAGATCAGCTGCAGACTGAACTCGATGCACTCCAAGACCGGCAGCTCAGCATGTCGAACAGAGACTATATTCTCGCACAATTTACACTTCTGGATCAGCTTGCAGCGGAAAGGCTGCAAGCAGGAGAATATATCGAGACTCTGGGCTTTAGATTCGAAGGCCAGATTTTCAACATCGCCGGCAAGATCATGAAAGTCGATCTGTCGCAATCAATCGATAGAGGCATCGAAATGGTCGAGATTTCCAGGCCCATAGGCTCTTCGCTGGACTGATTGTATCATCCTCGAGAGAGAAGCCTTTCGAACGGATACGAAACGGGCCGGCTTTAAAGCCAGCCCGAGGATCGGATCGCCTCAAAGACGATGGTCATGCCGCACGCCTCTGGTGCAGACCTTCTTCCACTTCCTCGACGATCTTGTCGACGAACTGAGCAAGATCCGCGGGTGACCGCGAGGTGATGATGCCGCTGTCGACCACCACAGCCTCATCCTGCCATTTCGCGCCGGCATTGCGCAGGTCGGTGCGGATCGAGGAATAGGAGGTCGCCTTGCGGCCGCGCAGCGCATCCGCTTCGATCAGCAGCCATGGGCCATGGCAGATGGCGGCGACCGGTTTGCCGCTGCTGATGAATTCGCGAACCAGCTGAACGGCACTTTCGTCGTTGCGCAGGACGTCCGGGTTGATCTGGCCGCCCGGCAGGACCAGAGCGTCGAAATCCTCGACCTTTATCTGCCCGACTTCGAGATCAACGGGCACGCTGTCACCCCAATCTTTTTCGTCCCAACTCCTGATCTCACCGGATTTGATCGAGGCGATTTTCACATGAGCACCGCGTCTGCTCAGCTCTTCGAGCGGCACGCGCAGCTCTGAGCGTTCATAGCCATCTGTGGCCAAAATGAGGATGTTGGCGGATTGGATATTCGCCATGAGAAGCTCCTTCTGGAATTGTTCTTCTTGGATCGTCGCGGTGGCTCGAGATGTCAGAGCCGACCGGTGGACAAGTCGCGTCCGTTGATTGACGCCGGCACGCTGATTTCATCACGCGGCGTCTTGGGTAACGGAAGCACCACGGCATCCGGCACAACGACCTGAATGTCTTCAGGGCGTGCGGCCTGAAATACCGGCGGTTCCCCGCGGGATAGAAAACGGTTCCTGAGCATTGCGAAAAGGTGTTGCATTGCAGTCTCCCGTATCAATCGTCCGCAACAATGGCGGCGACCTGTCACGCTGGGCTAACAAGGCGGGGAGGGGAAACGTTCCCTGAATTTTACGGAGGATAATGGATTGTGAAGCGATCAGCGACGGCGCTTCGTCTCAAACGAATGCTCCCGCGGCAACCAAGCTCCAAGAGCTTGGGCCACGAGAGCGTGGGGCCTCGTTTGCCGAGGCCTCATTCCCCTCCTCGGGAAACTTCTAAACCGGAATAACGAACATGTAGCAGGCGGCGATAACCAGCGCGAAACCTGCGACTTCAAACCATTCCCTGACCATTGTCGCCTCCATCGAACTCTGGACCCAAGAACGTTGCCAGTGCCATTCTAGTTCCATGAAATCGCCATAAACATGGCAGGGCTGCCACAAATGTGAATGGCCGCTAAAATTAACGAAGGCGCATATGTCTAGCTGATCGAGGCACGGGCCTTCGCTGCTTCCAGTATGGCGCGGACTTCCCGTGCTGCCGCGTTTTCAATCGCAAAGGCGGTTTCCGGGATCACGCCGGGATCTTCCTCATTGTCCTTGAAGGTGGCGTCATCTCGCAGCTTCTTCAGGAAGGCCGTTATCGTCACCTCTCCGCCGATCATGGCGGAGAGCATTTCTATCATCAGTTCGCGATGGGCGTTCAGCCGCCCTTCCAGTTCCTGGGGTGTCAGGGATGTCATCGTTGTTCCTCCGGTCGCCGTCGCCAAAAAAATGAGGCGGGTGAGGCCAAGGAACGATCCTGTCGATCATCTCGTTCCGTCACGTCTTACATGCGGAACCAAATGCCGCGCTGCACCATTGTAGGGCAGATTTTCAACGGATCGATCTTCCGGCAAGGGGCGCTGCATGGACATGAAGACAACTCAGTTCACGATTGAAGCAGGCGACTGGACAAGGCTTGGGGCCAATTTTGATGGCGATGGCGTCAATTTCGCGATCTTCTCCGCCCATGCGGAACGCGTTGAACTCTGCCTTTACGACCCGAGCGGAAAAATCGAGATCGCCAAGCTCGACCTGCCGGAGTACACGCATGAGATCTGGCACGGTTATGTGCCGGGACTGAAGCCCGGCGCGCTTTACGGTTTTCGCGTTCACGGCCCGTTCGAGCCGGAAGCCGGCCATCGCTTTAATCCGAGCAAGCTGCTGATCGATCCTTACGCCCGCGAGCTTGCCGGCGATATCGAGTGGAACGAGGCGCATTTTGCCTATGATCTTCTGGCAGAAGACAAGGATCTGACCTTCGATACGCGCGACAGCGCACCATTTACGCCGAAAGCCAAGGTGATCGATCCTTACGCATTCGACTGGCAGGACCAGAACCGTCCGAACATTCCCTGGCCGAAGGCGGTTGTCTATGAGACCCATGTGAAGGGTTTTACGCAGCTCAACTCCGCGCTGCCGCAGGAATTGCGCGGCACGTTCGAAGGCATGGGGCACAAGGCTTCCGTCGATTATATCAAGAGCCTCGGCATCACCTCGGTCGAGTTTCTGCCGGTGCACTGGTTCCCGGACGACCAGCACCTGCTCGACAAGGGCCTGAAGAATCTCTGGGGCTACAATTCGCTCGGCTTCTTCGCGCCCGCCTCACGGTATTACGGCCCGCGGGGTATCCAGGGCTTTCGCGATATGGTGCGGTCCTTCCACGATGCCGGGATCGAGGTCATTCTCGATGTGGTTTATAACCACACGGCGGAAGGCAACGAGCTTGGGCCGACGCTCTCCTTCAAGGGTATCGACAACTTTTCCTATTACCGGACCCTGCCGGATAACCACCGCTATTATATCAACGATACCGGCACCGGTAACACGGTCAACACCTCGCATCCGCGGGTGCTGCAGATGGTGATGGATTCACTTCGCTATTGGGCGGAGCATATGCATGTCGACGGTTTCCGCTTCGATCTAGGTACCATTCTCGGCCGCGAGCCGGAAGGGTTCGATCAGCGCGGCGGTTTCTTCGATGCGATGACGCAGGATCCGGTTCTGTCGAAATTGAAGCTGATCGGCGAGCCTTGGGATATCGGCCCGGGCGGTTATCAGGTCGGCGGTTTTCCGCCCGGCTGGGCCGAATGGAACGACAAATATCGCGATACGGTGCGCGAATACTGGAAGGGCGACAATGTCTCGACCGATTTCGCCGCCCGCCTTCTCGGTTCCGGCGACCTCTACGACCAGCGCGGCCGTCGCCCCTGGGCGAGCGTCAACTTCATCACCGCTCATGACGGGTTCACGCTGAACGACCTCGTTTCCTATAATGAGAAGCATAACGAGGCGAATGGCGAGGACAATAACGACGGCCATAACGACAACCGGTCGTATAATTATGGTGCCGAAGGCCCGACCGAGGACGAGGGCATCAATGCCGTGCGCGACCGGCAGAAGCGCAATTTTCTCGCCACTCTGTTCTTCTCCCACGGGACGCCGATGCTGCTTGCCGGCGACGAGTTCGGTCGCAGCCAGATGGGCAACAACAATGGTTATGCGCAGGACAGCGAAATCTCCTGGGTTCATTGGGATGACCTGCCGGAGACCTGCGAGGAACTGCGCGAGTTCACCCGCCATGTGATCAAGCTCAGGGCCGAACAGCCGCTTCTGCGCCGCGAAAACTGGCGCGACGGCATGGATATCAAATGGTTCAATGCCGGCGGCGGTTTCCAGCAACCCGACCAGTGGGACGAGGGCACGACGCTCGGCGTCTATATCGGCCGTGGCGATTTGCAGGATGAGGAGGGCGTCTGGCACGACGTGCTGCTCTTATGCAATCCGTTCGAAGGCAATGTGCCGTTCCGGATCCCGCAATTCGGAGAGGGCGGCTGGGTGCTGGAACTCACAACCTCAGACAGCGCCAAACGCGGGCTGACGATCACCAAGGAAAAGGATTTCGAGCTGGAGGGCCGTAGTCTGGCGCTGTTCCGGCGGCCTTGAGAAACAATCCCGTCAAGCTCTCGGCTGCGCGGATTTTCGCGCGGCCAGAACGTTTTCAGGCTACGGCCTTTGCCACCATCTCCGGGTGTCGGGCAATCACCTTCACATAAGCGACGGCAAAATCCGGTGGCGTGACGCGCGCCTGTTCCCAATCGCGCAATGTTCCCACCGGAACACGGAATCTGGCGGCAAATTCGGACTGGGACAGGCCTAGATCGGTTCGTGTCATGCGGATAAGGCGTGAGCGCAGCCCTCTTTCAAGCGCTTCCTCGGTGACGTCGAAGTCTTCCAAATCGTTAGGGTCAGCGGGAACTACGATATAATCTTTCTTCACTCTTGTTGCTCCTTCTCACCGAAATAAACCGCCTAACGTCGTTCCTCCACACGAACACGCCGATAAACAATCTATCTCCAACTGCACCGATGACCTTGAAGCGCTCTTCGCCATCTGCTTCGCGAATTGACGATATTACGAGGTGAGCGCGGTCTCCGAAAATCTCGTCACCAAACGAAAGCGAGAGGCCATGTTTCTCTCGGTTGGATGCATCCTTTTCGGGGTCAAATTCGCCATCCGCCATGGAATTCTAGTGTACGGTATTTCCGTATAAAGGCAATAGGCTTCCAACTATGCCGTGCAGTCCGTTGTCCGACGGCCCTGTGTCTATCAAAGCCGATCCGCAGATTGACAAGCAGGCGCAGCTTACCTAGCAGTCGAACACCCCTCCCGCGCCATTTCCTGCTTCGCTCCATGGAGCGTCACCCCTTTCAGGATCTGGCCTTT
Source organism: Aliirhizobium wenxiniae (assembly GCF_019511445.1). Taxonomy (GTDB): domain Bacteria; phylum Pseudomonadota; class Alphaproteobacteria; order Rhizobiales; family Rhizobiaceae; genus Neorhizobium; species Neorhizobium wenxiniae_A. Next base: position 260,141 of record NZ_JAEUAN010000002.1, on the reverse strand, counting down.
CATACAAGGACCAGAGCCACATGTCCCAGGTGACACGTATCGTCCATCGGCGCGCCAATGCCGGTTGCGAGCAGGAGTATGAAGAACTGGCGCGGGGCATGCTGGAGGCTTCGTCGAAGGCGAAGGGGTACAAGTTCTCGACTTTGATCCCGCCGCGGGTCGAAGGCGAGGAATTCCATGTCGTCCAGGTTTTTGCCACGCAGGCGGATCTCGATGCATGGCGTCACTCCGATATCTCGCATGAATGGCACGAGCGGCTGAAACAGGTTTCCGATCATCCGCCGGAATATCGTATCTTCAACACCGAGGATCTGTGGTTTTCTGCAACGGGTCTCGCCCTGCCGCCAAAGCCGCCGGCGCGCTGGCGCATGGCTTTCGTCATCTGGATGGGGATCTTTCCAACCGCATCCTTCTATGTCTATTTCCTGTTCCCCTGGCTGGCCGACATTCCGTTTCTGCTGAAAATGTTCATCGCGACGGTGCTGATCGTGCCGACCATGTATTTCGGGGTTCTGCCGCATCTGTTGCGGTGGATGGGCTGGTTCCTGAAGCGGTAAGTTTGTTCTCACCAGAATTTCAGGCGTCGCAGGCCGGTGCTCGGCGATGCCTTCTGGACGAGGCTTCGGTAGACCGCGGCATATTGCTGGCCGCTGCGTTCCCATGAAAATTTGGTCTTCATGCCCTGGTTCTGCAGCCGCGCCCACATTTTCGGCTGCTCATAGGCGTGCAGTGCGCGCCTGAGCGCCAGACGCAGGCCGTTGGTCGTGACCGGATGGAACTGGAAGCCGGTCGCAACGCGGGCGGACATGGCCGCATCATTGGCGTCGATGATGGTTTCCGAAAGCCCGCCGGTGCGCGAGACGACCGGCACGCAGCCATAGCGCAGCGCGTATAGCTGGGTGAGGCCGCAGGGCTCGAAACGCGAGGGCTGGACGATCGCGTCCGAACCACCCTGAACGAGATGCGCGGTCGGTTCGTCATAACCGATATGCACTGCCATGCGGCCGGGATAACGCGCTGCGGTTTCCAGAAGCGCCTGTTCTATGTCGTGGTCGCCCTGGCCGACGATGATGATCCTGCCGCCGTTATGGATCACCTCGTCCGCCGTCTCGGCCAGCATGTCGATGCCCTTTTGCCAGGTGATGCGGCTGATGGCGGAAAAGATCGGACCCTTGTCGTCAGGGTCAAGGCCGAAATGGTCGAGCAGCGGCTGCCTGTTGTCGCGCTTGCGGCGCAGGGTGGCGATGTCGAAAGTCTGCGGCAGGAATTCGTCGGTCGCCGGGTCCCAGACATCGAGATCGATGCCGTTGACGATGCCGCGCAGGACCTCTACCCGTTCGTTGAGCACGCCGTTCAGGCCCATGCCGAAACGAGGCGTCAGGATCTCGCGCGCATAGGTCGGGCTGACGGTGGTAATCACGTCGGCCGTCTGCAATCCGCCCTTGAGGAAGCTGATATCGCCGAAATATTCCAGCTGATCGATGGAATAGGCTTCCGGCGGCAGGCCGAGCCAGGGCAGCAGATCAGATGAATACTGGCCCTGGAAAGCGATGTTGTGAATGGTGATGACGACCGGGGTCATGCAGCCGTTGCGGCGCATATAGACCGAAGTCATTGCCGACTGCCAGTCGTGGGTATGGACAAGATCCGGCACCCAGCCGGGCAGGGCGCCGGCGGCGATTTCGGCTGCGGTCAAAGAGAGGACCGCGAACCTTTTCCAGTTGTCGGCATGATCCTTGCCGTGCTGGTCGACATAGGGACCACCGGGGCGGTTGTAGAGGGCAGGGGCATCGAGGACGAGAAGATCGAGGCCTTCGACATGGCCGTGGCGAAGCGTCGCCTTTTCGCCGAGAAGATCTTCGAACTCCATCAGCGTGGTCGCTTGTCCAAGCTGCTTCATCACCTTGGGATAGCCGGGCACAAGCGATGTCGTCTCTATTCCCAGCGGCGCAAGCGCCTTGGGAAGCGAACCGGTTACGTCTGCCAGTCCGCCGGTCTTGATCAGCGGATAGATCTCTGACGTAACGGACAATATCTTCATCCTGGCATCTTCCCCCTTTGCCGTGGCAGAACCCAAGCCTACGCGATTCCGCCGCCGGGGATAGAGGGTATTATGCGGCTCGAGGGAAACATAAGCACTCATCGGCTTGTCTCCCGCAAGATTGCGTGACCGCAGAATTGCCGATCGTCAATTGTCTGCTTTTGCTTGGGGAATTGCTGGCGCTGACGATGATGCCGGTCGAACAGGTGTCGGGGAACTGCGTTCAATCCGGTGGTCGAGCCCATGTCTTTGATCCAATACAAACATGCAAAGGGAATTGCCCGGCGACATGGTCGCCGGTCACTGTATCGTTCGCGCTAAAAAGGTCGGCTCAGACGTTGGAGCCTATTCGGCGGTCGCTTTTTTTGGCCGCTTCTTGGTCTGCTCCGGCTTTACCGCAGCAGCGGCAGCAGGAACCTTGGGTTTGGTGTCAGCCTTTGCGGCCGCTGCAGGCTTGTCCGTCTTCTTCGCCGCCTTGGGGGCTGCGGTCTTTGCGGGTTTGGCTGCCGGTGCCTTCGTGGTTTTTGCCGAAGCGCCGTTTTTAGGCGCATCGGTCTCCGTTGCCGTGGGTTTTAGCGTCGCATATTCCAGCTTGGCGCGTTCCCAATGCTCCATGTCCTTGCCGGAAGGATAGCCTTCCTGCTCCCACAATTGATACGCTCTGTGCTTGATCCAGTTTTCCTGAGAAGCCGCCATCATCGTCTCCATTGCCCAAATCGCCAAACTCATGCACTGCAGAAAAGTTCCGAGGAAATATTAAAAACTGCAATGTCGCGTGAGGACCTTGCAGGTCACCAGTTGAAATCTTCCCGAAATGGTGGAACTTTTGCGCCATTGCTCAGTTCCGTTGTCGGGAAGGAGAGTACCGTCATGCACAACTACTGCGATATAATGCCTCATGCGACCGGATGGGTCTATGTCATCGATGGCGTTCAATCTGCGTCATTCTATCACAGTTACGAATTAGCTCTCGATGCGGCCCGAACTCACCTTGCAACCCGTGGCGGACGCGACAGCCGCGTCTTCAGATGCCAGGCGCTCAACGGCAACATGCTGCCGATCGAGATCGCCGCTGTGATGCAGCCACCCGGAACAGGGATAGGACCGATTGCCTATCGTTGAAGAATAAAAAAGCCCGGAGCGATCCGGGCTTTTGTTTTCAGGCGGTTACCCTGTCACGCAGCCTTTTTCGCCGCCGCATTGACCGCGCTTTCGGCGAGATCCGTCAGAAGGTCGTCGGTCTTTGATTCTTCCTTCAGAGTTTCGGCAAGCAGCTTTGCCGCATCCTTCATGCCGAGCTGTTCGGCCCAGGCATGAAGTGTGCCATATCGGCTGATCTCGTAGTGTTCGACGGCCTGGGCTGCGGCCAGGAGACCGGCATCGAGGGCAGGCGTGCCCTTGAATTCGTCAAGGATCTCTTCGCCTTCGGACAGAATTCCTTCGATCGCGTCGCAGGTCTTGCCCTGGGCGCGTTTGCCGAGGATCTCGAAAACCTGCTTGAGCCGCTCGATCTGCCCCTCGGTTTCTTCCCTGTGGGTCTCGAAGGCGGCCTTGAGTTTCGGATCCTGAGCGCCGCGCGCCATTTTCGGCAGCGCCTTCACGATCTGCCGTTCGGCGTAATAAATGTCCTTGAGGGTTTCGTAGAAAAGGTCATCAAGCGTCTTTGACGTCGCCATCATGGTTTCTCCCTATCGATTGTCCGATTGACATTGCGGCGGTCTAACCGTGGGAGATGACCTTGGTTCCGCGTCTGTACGGTTGCGGACAATCGCGGAGATAAGGCTGGCTGAGAGAGGCTAGCGGTCCAGCTTCTCGTTAAGCGCGGTTTGCAGCTGGCGGGCGAGGTCGAGAAGGCGATCGGGAATGTCTTCCTTCTCAATCTCCGTCAGCAGGCCGGAGACCTTGCCGTTGACGCGGCGTCCCATTCTTGCCTCCCGCTCATCGACCTGAGCATTTTCCTTCGCCATTCCGACCCCTGATTTGAGAGGCGCCGAACGCAGACCCGGCAACCGACATCCAGATGTGAAGTTTACATTAGACTTCCATACAGCAAGACGGAGCGTCTCAAAATCCCGAAAATGTCACAGGCGCTGACAAACAAAAGTAATGGGCGGGATCGCTAGGTGCACCGCCCATCAAAGATCCGTCATGTTCAGTGTCTGGGCGGCTTCGGCGTGCCGGCAGGAATGGAGGTCGTGCTGGTGGCGACCGGATCGCTTGCCGGAAATGTATCTTCCAGCCCTTCGTTCAACTGTTCTTCGAGATCCTGCCTATCTCTCTTGGCACGTGCGGATTCCTCGGTGCGTTTGCGTTGATCGTCGCGCGATGTCGTGTTCGGCGAGTCTTTGTTCATACCCATGGCCTCGTCTCCTCTACTCGAGTGGTCGCGAGGATAAAAACGGGTGGCGCTCGGGCTTTGTTCCGCCGTGTCGAAACAGGTCTGAAGTTTCGGAACCAAATCGCGAATGCATGCGTTTGCCACCCGTCAATTCAGCCCTGATGCGTAAGGAGAGGTAGGCAACGGTGTCTGACTCACAGTTGAACGGTGACCCTGCTCGTCAAGATATAGTCAGGCTGATACCGGCTCTTCGCGCATTTGCCCGCACCTTCTGCCGCAACCCTTCGGATGCGGACGATCTGGTGCAGGAAACATTGATGAAGGCGCTCGCCAATCTCGACAAGTTCGAGCGCGGGACCAAGCTCAAATCGTGGCTATTCACGATCATGCGCAACACCTTCTATACACGATCGAAAATCCTTGGCCGCGAGGCGCCGGGCGTGGAGGAAAACGTTTCCGGTGACACGCCGATCGCCGCCTCGCAGGAAATGGCGGCGCGGGCGCGCGAAGTGCAGCGCGCCCTGCAAAAACTCCCGCCGCATTATCGCGAAGTGCTGACTCTCGTCGCCATCCTTGGGGAAAGCTATGAGGCGACGGCGGTGATCTGCGATTGCGCGGTCGGCACGGTGAAGAGCCGGCTCAACCGCGCCCGCCACCAGATATTGCAGGAACTGGGAGAAGAGGCGGGTTGAAGTCCCGTTTGATTAAACAGGAGAACTCCATGAAACATCTTCTCACCGCAGCTTTTGCCGCTGCCGTCACCGTTTTGCCAGGCATGGCGATGAGCCAGGATGCTTCCAAGGGGGGCGCGAGGTTCGTCGGTGCAGATGGCAAGGAGATCGGCACGGCAGACCTTACCGGTACCAAGGCCGGCGTGATGATTGCTGTCGAGATTACCGGATTGCCGGCCGGTCAGTGGGTTGCCTTCCACGTGCACCAGACCGGGAGCTGCGATCATGCAACCGGGCATGAATCGGCAGGCGGTCACTTCAATCCCACTAACAAGCAACACGGCTATCTTACCGCAAATGGCCAGCATGCCGGCGACATGCCGAACCAGTATGTGCCGGCCGACGGCACGCTCAGGGCGCAGGTGTTCAACACGGCCGTAACGCTGGAAGATGGAGACAGTGCCATCAAGGGCAGGGCACTGATGATCCATGCCAATCCCGACGATTATTCCGGCCAGCCCTCCGGCAATGCCGGCAAGCGGCTCGCCTGCGCCGTCATCGAATAAGGTCAGCCGTTCAGGTCGAGTTCGGGATAGTGCCGGAAAATTCCCGACTCGCTGAACGGCAGGCGGCGTTCGGATTTCAGATAGGCGGCGATACCTGGCCTTTTCGAAACGCTGTCGCGAAGCAAGGCGAGGCGAGGATAATCGCCTTCAACCGCTTTCATCGCCTTGGGGAAGGCGTAACGAAGACCTTCCAGCACCTGAAACAGCGACAGGTCGACATAGGTCAATCCGTTACCGATGACGAACCCGTCGCCTATCGAATTGGCGGACAGGATGCGCTCGAAATAGCCGAGAAATTTCGGGATACGGTCCCTGATGAAAGCCGCAGAACGCGCCTTGGCTTCCGTCTTCTGATCCTCGTAATAGTCGCCGGTGCTGATCGGGTGATGCGTATCATGCACTTCGGCGATAAAATCGGTGATCGTCAGCTGCAGCCCGTTGGCAATGAGGCGGTTCTTTTCGTCGTCGGGGAGAAGGCCGAGCTTCGGGCCGAGATAAGATAAGATATTGGCGACATGCGAGATGACCAGTTCGCCGTCCTTGAGGAAGGGCGGGGCGAAAGGCATCTGGTCATGCCCATGGCTACCTTTCAGGAATTCCATCATTGCCTGTGTGCCGGTCGAACTGCGGCACTTGTCGATATATTTCGCGCCTGCGTCTTCCAGGGCGAGGCGGACAAATTCTCCACGTCCCTGAATGCCATCCCAGTAGTAGAGTTCATAAGGCATGCTGTGTGAAAACTCCCTCTCCTTAGAAGAGACATAGGGACACCATGAGGTTTTCAAGGCGGCAGCGCCGATCTGCTCGTGATCATTGGTACAATCCTGCTGCATTGCATGTTCCAACCTCTGTCCTTTCCAACTGTTCCTCCTAATTTACCTTTTGCGCGGGGCCGGTTCGGATATTCACCGGAGGATCAGGTCCAGGGCGCGGGCGGGCAGAGCGTCTTCTGCCGCTTTATCGAGACATGACGAGGGTGCTCATGGCTATTCGGATCACGGCAATCATCATCGCGCTGATGGGGATCGCGCTTGCGGGCGGCGGGGCTTATCTGCTTTCGCTCGGCGGCAGCGCCTATTATCTTCTCTGCGGACTCGGCTTTCTCATCGTTGCGGCGCTTCTTATTGCCCGCAAGCTTCTGGCGCTGCACGTCTATGCGGTGATTGTCGTTGCCTCGCTTGCCTGGGCGATATGGGAGGTCGGGTTCGACTGGTGGCAGCTCGGCCCGCGCGGCGGGGTCATCATCCTTCTCGGCATGTGGCTTCTGACGCCGTGGATCCGCCGTCCGCTCGGCTTCATCAGCCCGACCGGCGCACGCTATGGCGCGACGTCCCGTCCGCTTGCTGTTGCGGTTTTGCTCGCGGTCGTCATCGCCGTCGTCTCGATGTTCTTCGATCCGCTTGACCAGAGTGGCGCTCTTCCGGAGGAAAAGGTTGCGGCAGCGCCGGTGCTTGGCGGCAACGTGCCGGATGGCGAATGGCATCAATATGGCCGCACGCCCTATGGCCAGCGGTATTCGCCGCTCGACCAGATCAATGTGGAGAATGTCGGCTCACTGCAGGAGGTCTGGCGGTATCAAACCGGTGACGTGAAGCGTCCCGACGATGTGGGCGAGACGACCTATCAGGTGACGCCGCTCAAAATCGGCAATGCTCTCTATCTCTGCACGCCGCACAATCTGGCGATCGCGCTCGATGCTGCGACCGGCAAGCAGATCTGGAAATATGACGCCAATTCCGGGATGAACCCGGACCGGCAGCACCAGACCTGCCGCGGCGTGAGCTATTACAGGGATCAGGCAGCAACCGCCGGTGCAGCATGCGCCGAGCGCGTCTACCTGCCGACTGCCGATGCAAGGCTCATTGCGCTCGATGCGAAGAACGGCGAGGTCTGCACATCCTTTGCCGAGGGCGGCACGCTGCATCTCGAAAAGGGGATGAAATACAACCCGGCCGGCTATTATTATTCGACATCACCGCCGGCGATCGTCGGTAACAAGATCATCATCGGCGGGGCGGTCAACGACAATTATTCGACTGAGGAGCAGTCGGGTGTCATCCGCGCCTTCGACGTCAATTCCGGGCAGCTGATCTGGAACTGGGATTCCGGCAATCCGAGCCAGATCCAACCATTGCCGGAAGGCCAGACCTACACGACCAACTCACCGAACAGCTGGTCGGTCTTCTCCGTCGATGAGGAACTTGGCCTCGTCTACATCCCGCTCGGCAACCAGGTGCCGGACCAGCTTGGCATGGGCCGGTCGGAGAACGTCGAAAAATATTCGTCGTCGATCGTGGCGCTCGACATCAATACCGGTGCGGACAAATGGGTGCGCCAGACGGTACATCACGATCTGTGGGACATGGACGTGCCGGCTCAGCCGGTGCTGATTAACATCACCAAGCCGGACAATTCCGTCGTTCCGGCGCTGGTCGGACCGACCAAGCAGGGTGATATCTACGTGCTCGACCGGCGCAGCGGTGAGCCGATTATTCCCGTCACCGAACAGCCGGCGCCGGGTGGTACGATCCCCGAGGATCACGCCTCGCCGACGCAGCCGATCTCGGCGCTGAACTTCCGACCGCGCACGCTGGAAGGCCGGGACATGTGGGGCGTTACCATGTTCGACCAGATGGTGTGCCGCATCTGGCTGAAGCAGATGAATTACGAAGGCCAGTACACGCCGCCCTCGCTCAATGGCACGATCGTCTATCCGGGCAATTTCGGCACGTTCAACTGGGGTTCGGTCGCGGTCGATCCGGAGCGGATGGTGATGTTCGGCATGCCGACCTATCTGGCGTTTACTTCGAAACTGGTGCCGCGCGCCGACATCCCGCCGAAAGGGCAGGACGAAAAGGGATCGGAACAGGGGCTGAACCGCAATGACGGCGCGCCCTATGGGGTGTTCATGGGGCCGTTCCTCGGACCGCTGCAAATCCCGTGCCAGGCGCCGCCATGGGGTTATGTTGCCGGTGCCGACCTGCGCACTGGGGAGATCGCCTACAAACATCGCAACGGCACCGTCATGGACATGACGCCGCTGCCGCTGCCGTTCAAGGTGGGCGTGCCGGGGATCGGCGGGCCGATGATCACCAAGGGCGGCGTTGCCTTCCTCGGGGCTGCGGTCGATGATTATCTGCGGGCCTATAACCTGACCAATGGTCGTCAGCTTTGGGAAGCTCGGCTGCCGGCGGGCGGGCAGGCGACGCCGATGACCTATGCTGTGGAGGACGGTCGCCAGTTCGTCGTCATCGTTGCTGGTGGTCACGGCTCCGTCGGCACAAAGCCGGGCGATTACGTGATCGCCTATGCACTGCCGAGATGAACGAAAAGGCTGCGGCGGCCACCGCCGCAGCCGTTATTTTGCGAGATGTGGCTTAGCGGCGTGTTCACGCTTTGAAATGTATAGTCACTTAATATGACTTCCTATTCCGTCCCATTCCGGTCATGAGACTGTCAACACCCTGTTCGAGTGACGACTCGATGACCAAAATGACTAAAGAGCTGAACGCATGAAGAACCCAGTCGCAGTAAATCGCCTCGCAGAGAACACCGTCTTTCGCAAAGGCGACGTTTTTGTTCTCTTCGGCGAATTGTTCGGTCGCGGATATGCGACCGGTCTTCTCGACGAAGCCAAGCGCGCCGGCATGGAGATCGTCGGCGTCACGGTCGGACGGCGCGACGAGAACAACGCGCTTCGTCCGCTCAATGCCGAAGAGCTCGCGGAAGCCGAAGCACGGCTCGGCGGCAAGATCATCAACATTCCGGTCATGGCCGGCTTCGACCTCGATGCGCCTGAAGGCGGTCCGACACCGACCGAGCTTCTGACCAAGCTGACGCTGGAAAACTGGCAGACCGAAAAGCTCGACTGGGATTACATCCAGAAGTGCCGGGACGCAGGCACTGCGCGGTTCAAGAATGCCGTTTCCGAAGTGATGACCGTTCTCGACGGCATGATCGGCGAAGGCCGCAATGTCTTCTTCGCCCACACGATGGCCGGTGGCATTCCGAAGGCGAAGGTCTTCCTCGTCATCGCCAACCGCATCTACAAGGGTACGGCTGCCCGTCACATGTCTTCGCAGGCGCTGATCGAAAGCGATCTGGGCAAGCTCATCCTGCAGAATTTCGACGAAGTTTCCGCCATCACCTTCCAGCACCTGATCGATGCCAGCGCCAAGATCCGTGCGCGCGTCGAGGCTGCCGGCAACCAGGTTCGTTACACCGCCTATGGCTATCACGGCACTGCAGTGCTGATCGACGGCGATTACCGCTGGCAGACCTACACGAACTACACCCAGGGCTATGCCAAGATGCGTCTCGAAGGCATTGCGGAAAAGGCTTGGGGCGAGGGCATCAAGGCTTCGGTCTACAATTGTCCCGAAATCCGCACCAATTCTTCCGACGTGTTCACCGGTATCGAGCTTCCGCTGATCCCGTTGCTGCTCGCGCTGAAGAAGGAAAACGGCGGTGCATGGGCTGAAAGCCAGTGGCAGGCCTGCGAGAAGCTTCTGAAAGACGAGTTCTCGATGAAGGACGTTCTGCAGAAGATCAAGGACATGCAGGGCAGCGCCGTGATGCGCCCGTTCTACGATTTCTCGGCATGGCCGATGGCCAACAGCCAGGATCAGGCTGACCTCACCATCTCGACCTCGAACGAGATTTCGCAGATGCATCGTGACGGCAAGGCTCTGATCAGCGATCTCCTGAGTGTCTTCGTCGTTGAAGCCACCGGCAAGCTGATCTTCGCCGAATCTTCCGAGCCGACCGGCCCGGTTCAGTGGCTCAACCACGACATCGTCGCCCGCCGCCTGAACGCATCGCATGCCGAGGCTGCCGCGGAAGCCGCTGCCTGAGACATGTTAAGCCCTGCCTGAGGCGGGGCTTTCGGATTTTCGATATTGCATCAAGGGTGCGGCGGTTTTCGCCGCACCTTTTTTATTGGGCTTTGATCAATCCCAGGCAGGCACGGTCAGATCGCCGAAATGCTTTTTGAGGATGGCGCGCACTTCCGGGGAGTTCTGGTATGTCTTGACGAATTCCAGCACGCTTTTATTCGCCTCGTCTTCCTTGCGGACGAAGAAGCGCAAGGCGTAGCGGGTCTGCACGCCGTCGAATACGAGAGCCGAGTTGGGATCGACGCCGAACAGTCCCATGCCGGACGGATATCCCTGGCCGAGATCGACATCATCGAGCGCACGGGGGATCTGCTGGTTCGGCAGTTCGATAATCTCCAGCTTCTTCGGGTTCTCGACGATATCTGCCGGAATGGCTGCGGATGTCAGGCCATCCCTGAGCTTGATCAGGCCGATTGACTGCAGCAGTTCGAGCGCCCGGCCGCCGTTGACCGGATCATCGGAGATCGCCACTTTCGCGCCTTCCGGCAACTCTTCGATCGACTTGTATTTCTTCGAATAGAGGCCAAGCTTGGTCAGCGTGCCGACGCCGACCGAGACGAAATCGTAACCGGCCTTCTTGGCGTTCTGGTCGAGAAACGGCTGGTGCTGGAAGTAGTTGACGTCGATTTCTTTCGATTTCAGCGCCTCGTTGGGCACGACCCAGTCGGTGAACTCGATGACCTCGACCTTCAGGCCCTTTTCGGCGGCTTCCTTGGCGGCCTGGTTGACGGCATCAGCCGAAAGACCGGCATTGATGCCAATTCTGATCGGGGCGAAGTCCTCGGCGTTGGCAAAGGTGGGGGACCAAATACCGGCCAGCAGGGTGAGGCCGAGCACGGACAGGATCGCGCTGCGGCGTCCGAAAGCAAGTTTCATGATCAAATTCTTTCCTGGTTTTGAAATGTCGTTCAACCGGTAACGAGCGGACGATCGGGGTCCGAAGACCAGTCCAGCAGCGAACCGTCATAGACAACGGAGCGCGCGTCTGAGCCGCTCAGCGTACGGGCAAAAACGACGTTGCTGGCGGCAACGCCGGCCCCGCAATAGGCGATCAGCGGCGCGTCCGGTTTCACACCTGCATCGGCAAAGATCTTTTCGATCTGCTGCTGCGAGAGATAGAGGCCGGTTTCGGGGTCAACGAGAGAGAATGTCGGGATGTTGACGCTGCCGGGAATGCGTCCCGGACGGCCGTAGGCGATCGGTGCATCGCCACGGAAAGCGTCCGGGCCAAGAGCATTGACCAGAGCTTCGCCGTCCGCTCGGGCGACCACCTCTTCACTGGAGACGAAGAAACCGGGCCGATAGGTCCAACCGAAGGGTTTTGAGGCCTCAGGCCGGCGCTTTGCTGCGCCCGTCTCCACGGGCAGGCCGGCATTGGTCCAGGCTTTCCAGCCGCCGTTCAAAACTGCCGCATTCTCGAAACCGAAGGCGCGAAGCATGAGCCAGACACGTGCTGCCCAGCCGGGCTGGCCGGTGGAATAGAGGATGACGTGGCTTTCTGCACCAACCCCAAGCCTGTTCAAGGCATTACCGAACTGTTCGGCCGAGGGGAGAGTGAAAAGCAGGTGGTCGGAGGGGGTGGAGAGATCGCGCTCAAGATCGACGAACTGTGCGCCGGGAATATGACCCGCTTCGAATGCCTCGCGCCCATCGGCGACAGTAAAGCCCTTGCTCGGGCCTGCTGGAAGTACGGTTGATGTGCAATCCAGAATGACCAGGTTCGGATCATCCAGTCGCGCACTTATTTCCTCGGTCGAGGCAAGGTTTTTTGATCTCTGGTAAGTCATGACAATTCTTAGGTTTTTGCTGAAATTGTCATCTGTCTTACACAGCTGTCACCCGGCTGGCGGCGATGCTTGTTCCAAAAAAACGAGCGATCGTAGAAAAGCGTTGCCGTCTCCTGCAGGCGCATCGACGGGGACGATCAGGGGCTGATCCTGATTATGTCAAATCCCGCGCTGAGCCTGATCCGGGCCGGTTACCGTGATGTCGTTCCTGACGTCGGTAACGCCTTCGACACTGCGGGCGACCTCTTCTGCGCGGGTAACTTCCTCGTACCTGAGGACCACGCCTGCAAGCGTGATGGTCGAACCGCTCGCGGTTACCGAGACATCGCTTGCATCGATGCCGCCGGACGAGGCGAGGGCGTCGGAAACGGCTGCTTCCAACACTGCCCGGCCCGGAAACTCGACCTCGATTTCCGGCGGCGTTTCGTAAAACTGCTGATGCTTGAAGACCATGTCGATGCCTCCCGTGTGGGCCTCCCGTGTTGGAACGGTGAGACAACGCATGGCGTAGATAATGGTTCAGCCCTTGTCTTGTCTGTCAGGCGCCGGTTCCGGTCACCGTGCCGATCATCTCGCTCAATTGCTGTTGCGAGAAGGGTTTCGGCAGGCGGGGCAGGTGGCTGCCGCTGCCGTCCGGAAGTTCTGCATAACCGGTCGCGAGCACGACCGGCAGGCCCGGCCATTCGGTGGCAATCTCGGCGGCGAGCTCCGCGCCGGTCATTTTCGGCATGGAATGGTCGGTAATGACGAGATCGATGCGATTGTCTTCCTGCCTGAGCGCCGAAAGGGCTTCGGAGCCGCTATAGGCCTCGATCACCTGATGGCCGAGATCTTCCAGCATCAGGGTCGTGTTCATCAGCACGAGCGCATCGTCGTCGACGGCAAGCACGATGAGCGGGCGATCGCCGAGCTTTTCGCCGTTTGCCGGGGCCTGAGTTTTTTCCTTGGGGCAGTCTTCTTCATCGATCGTCGGCAGGAAGAGCGACACGGTGGTGCCTTCGTGCCTGACGCTTTCGATCGAGAGCATTCCGCCCGATTGTTCCGTCAGTCCCTGTACCATCGACAACCCCAATCCTGTTCCCTTGCCGACACCCTTGGTGGTGAAGAAGGGGGTCGTTGCGCGTGCGACCGTCTCGGGATCCATGCCTTCGCCGGTATCGCTGACGCATATACGCAGATAGTCACCGCTTCTCAGTTTTCCACCCTCTTCGCCAATTTGGTGACGTTCGGCGCTGATCGTCACCGTGCCGCTCTCATTCATCGCATCGCGGGCGTTGACGACGAGATTGAGCAAGGCGGTTTCGAGCTGCACGCCGTCAGTCAGGACATGTGGCAGGTTGGGCGGGAAACGGGTCTCGATCCGCATGGAAGAGCGCAGCGAGCGTTCTAGAAAATCCATCATGCCGGCAACCAGCGAAGGCACGTCGACCGGCCGCATGTTCAATTCCTGGCGACGGGAAAAGGCGAGCATGCGCTGGGTCAGTGCCGCGCCGCGTTCGGCACCCTGCAGCGCATTGTCGATAAGCGGGCGCAATGCCGGATCGTCCGGCATGCGTTTGCGAAGGATTTCAAGGCTGCCCATGATCGCCATCAGCAGGTTGTTGAAATCGTGGGCGATGCCGCCGGTCAGCTGGCCGATCGCCTCCATTTTCTGTGCCTGAAACAATTCTTCACGGGTTTTGGTCAGTGCCTTCTGCGCCTCGACCTTTTCCGAAATGTCACGAGTGATCTTGGCATAACCGATCAGATTGCCGGTCTCGTCGCGAATGGCGTCGATGACGACATGTGCCCAGAAAGTGGTGCCGTCCTTGCGCTGGCGCAGTCCTTCCCGTTCGACACGGCCGATGCGGCGGGCGATTTCGAGATTGCGTTCCGGCTCGCCCTTCTTCTGGTCTTCTTCGGTATAGAAATGCGAAAAATGCCTGCCGACTGCCTCTTCGGCCGTGTAGCCCTTGATGCGTGCCGCACCGGCGTTCCAGTTGCTGACGTGACCGTCCGGGTCGAGCATATAAAGCGCATAGTCACTGACGCCGTTGACGAGCAGCTGGAATTTTTCCTCGCTGAGGCGCAGCTCCGCCTCCGCCTTCTTCCGCTCGGTCAGGTCGCGTGTCACCTTGGCAAAGCCGAGGAGATGGCCGTTACGATCCCAGATCGGATCGACGATGGCATGCGCCCAGAAGCGGGTGCCATCCTTTCGGATGCGCCAGCCTTCGCTCTCGAACCGCCCGTGGCTCATGGCCGTTTCGAGTGTCCGTTCGGGCAGACGGGCGATGCGATCCTCATCGGTATAGAAACGGGAAAAATGGTGGCCGAGGATTTCGGTTGCCTCGTATCCCTTGAACCGCTGGGCGCCGGCATTCCAGCTGACGACATGGCCCGAAGGATCGAGCATATAGATGGCATAGTCCGAGATTGCATCCACCAGAAGGCGATAGCGCTCCTGGTCGAGCAGTGAAACGTCGTGACTTTCCATCATTGCATGCATGTTCCCCCTCGAACCACGGCTTTCAGCGGTTCGGCGCCCCCAAACGCTCGATCCTGAGTTTGGTTCCAGCGCCATCCGACATTTTTGCAATGAATAACACGATCCATTCAGTCGGACCATCAAAACGGGCCGTTAACTTCAACAAGTCCTTACTTATGGTTGATGGGCATGAGTGCCTCAATGTTCGGTGGTTCGCCATTCTCAGGGTTGCACGGTCTTCTCGACAGGAACGAAGAGTGGTGCGCGTTGACAGATGACTGGTTTTGAATTACGACTGACGAAAATTAAAATTCGTCAGTCGTAATTCGTGAGGGCCTATGGATAGCGCCGACATGCAGGCAGAGGCCGTGCGCCAGGAAAATGTTCACCGGATCCTTGAGGCCGCCGAGCGGTTGTTCAAGCATTACGGCTATTCGAAAACGAATGTCGCCGACATCGCCAAGGATCTCGGCATGTCGCCGGCGAACATCTACCGGTTCTTCTCGTCCAAGGCCGAGATCCACAAGGCTCTTGCCAACAGGCTGCTGGATGCAAGCCGGGATGTTGCAGTGGAAAACGCACAGCGCCCGGTCAGTGCAGCCGAGCGTCTGCGCGATCATTTCCTGCAGCAGCACAAGATTACTATCGATACGATGCTGCATGACGACAAAGTGCATGAAATGGTGATCGTCGCCATTCAGGAGCAGTGGTCGGTGATCGAGGACCACATCATGCAGATGCGGGATATCGTGGCGGGCATCGTCCGCGAGGGTATTGCCGCAGGTGAATTTCGCGCTCAAGATGCAGATGCTGCCGCGGAATGTCTTTGTGATAGTACGGTGACCCTTTGTCATCCGCAGATCATCGCTGAATGCCTGATCGAGAACCGTCGCACGACGCCGGCCGATCTGGTCGATTTCGCCATCAGGGCGCTGAAATAGAAACACCTCGAAATCAATAGCCGGTGTCTTGAGGGCACCTTATTCAATCGCCACCGGGAGTGGGGGCCATGTCCGTGATCCAAATTCGACGTTCTTGCGTTTTCGCAAAAGGAATGTTTGTCGCAGTCGCCCTCGCTGCCCTGACGGCCTGCTCGGAAGAGAAAAAGGTCGAGGCGCCGGATCCCGTCCGGCCGGTCAAGGTCGTCGAGATCGGCGGGCCCGAGATCGGTCGCAGCCTCGTCTATTCGGGTTCGGTTCGTGCCAGAACCGAGATGAATCTCGGCTTCCGCGTTGCTGGCAAGATCACCGAACGTCTGGTCGATGTGGGTGACCGGGTGGAGCCGGGCACGGTGCTGGCAAGGCTAGATGCCGTCGATTACCAGCTTTCGGTGCGCCGCGCCGATGCCGATCTGACCTCCGCACAGAAGCAGGTAGAAATTACCGGGCTTGCCCGCAAGCGCGCCGAAACGTTGGCTGAAAAGAGCGTCACCTCGCAGTCGCAGCTCGAGCAGGCGCAGCTTGCCGCCGATCAGGCCCAGTCGCAGCTGCAGTCGGCGGAATCGGCGCTGGAAGAGGCCAATAACCAGGTGGCCTATACCGAGTTGAAAGCTACCCAGAGCGGTATCGTGACAACCGTCAGTGCCGATATCGGCCAGGTTGTCAGCGCGGGCACGACCGTTGTCGCCGTTGCAGTCGATGGCGAGAAGGAAGTGCAGATCGCGGTGCCTGAAACGGATATCGCCCATTTCAAGCCCGGCAAGGTGGTCAAGGCCAGCTTCTGGTCGGCAAGGGACTTGGTGCTCGAGGGCAAGGTGCGCGAAGTGGCCGGCAGCGCCGATGCCCAGTCCCGCACCTTTGCCGTACGTGTCAGCCTGCCCGCCGACGATCGCGTGCTGATCGGCATGACGGCGACGATCGATGCGGTCGAAGACAATGTCGCGCCGACTTTCGGCGTGCCGCTGGCGGCGCTTTCCCAGAAAGAGGGCAAGCCGGTCGTGTGGATCGTCGATCGCGATAAGGGCGAGGTCAGCTCCCGCGCAGTAACGGTCGCCGGTTATGGAGACAGCGTTGCCCGCGTTTCCGAAGGGATCGCCAAGGGCGACCTGGTGGTTTCGGCCGGCACACAGTTCATGCGGGACGGGTTGAAGGTGAAACTGCCGGAAACGGTGGCCTCGCGCTTCGGCAGAGTGTCCAGCCAGTCCACCGCTTCGATCCAGCCTTGATCGCTGTTGCGCTGAAAGGATACCCCAATGAGTTCCTCCAATCAGTCCCATCCGCAGCCAACGGGCGGTTTCAACCTGTCGCGCTGGGCGATCGGCCATCCGAGCATCGCGCGCTTCCTCTTCGGCCTCATCATCGTCATGGGCATCCTTGGCGTCATGAACATGGGCCAGAAGGAAGACCCGGATTTCACCTTCCGCGTGATGATCGTGCAGAGTGCCTGGCCGGGCGCCTCGGTCGAGGACATGCAGAACCAGGTGGTCAACAAGATCGAGCGCAAGCTGCAGGAGACACCGCATCTCGACTGGATCAAGTCCGACACGCGTGCCGGCTTCTCCATCTCGACCATTCAGGTCAAGGGTGACACGAATGCGCAGGAGGTGGCGGACGCCTTCTATCAGGTGCGTAAGAAGGTCGGCGACATCAAGCAGGACCTGCCGACAGGCTTGCGCGGCCCTTATTTCAATGACGAATTCGGCGATACCTACATCACGCTGCATGCGATTACCGGCGACGGTTACGGCTATCCGGAATTGAAGCAGTTCGCCATCCAGGCGCGCGACATGCTGCTCACCGTGCCGGGCGTCGAAAAGGCGACCATTCTCGGTGATCAGCCGCAGAAGATTTTTATAGACGTCTCCTCCAAGGCATTGGCTGAGCGTGGGTTGACGGTCACGGATATCCAGACCGCACTTGCCGGCCAGAACGATATCGACGCGTCGGGCAGCGTCCAGACCGCTGACCGTTCGGTGCGAATTTCGGTTGAAGGTGGCGTGACCACGCCGGAGGATATTCGCGAGCTGCGGATCAAGGCCGGTGATCAGGTCATCCGGCTCGGCGATATCGCCACCGTCAAGGACGGGCTCGTCGATCCCTATGAGCGAAAATTCCGTTTCAACGGGCATGACAGCGTGCAGCTCGGCATCGTCATGGCCAACGGCTTCAAGGTGACCGATGTCGGCCACAACGTCGAGGCCATGTACGAGCGGTTTGCAGAGACGCTGCCGATCGGTGCGGAAATCCACCAGATTTCCAATCAGCCGGAAGTCGTAACCGAAGCTGTCGGCGAATTTACCCAGGCGCTGATGGAAGCGCTGGCCATCGTGCTCGTCGTCTCGCTGATCTCGATCGGCTGGCGTTCGGGCATCGTCATTGCGATCGCCATTCCGCTGGTTCTCTCGGCGACGCTCGCCATCATGTATTATCTCGGCATCGAGCTGCAGCGCATCTCGCTCGGCGCGCTGATCATTGCGCTCGGACTGCTTGTCGACGATGCGATGATCGTGGTCGAGATGATGGAGCGGAAGCTGGAAGAGGGCTTGCCGCGGCTCGAAGCCGCGACCTTCGCCTATTCCTCCACCGCCTTCCCGATGCTGACCGGCACGCTGATCACCACCGCCGGCTTCATCCCGGTGGGGTTTGCGGATTCGACTGCCGGCGAATATGTGCGCTCGCTGTTCTACGTGGTCGGCATTGCGCTAGTCGTGTCGTGGTTCGTCGCGGTCTATTTCACCCCGTGGCTCGGCTACATGCTGCTCAAGCAGCGCGCCCATGCGGGAACGGGCCACCATCACGATGCCTATGATACGCGGATGTATCGCGGCGTGCGGCATGCGGTGACGTGGTCGGTGCGCCACAAGGCTATCATTCTTCTTTCGACGCTCGGTATCTTCGCGGCCAGCCTGTGGTCGTTCCAGTTCATTCCGCAAAGCTTCTTCCCGCAGTCTTCGCGGCCGGAAATCCTGGTCGACATGTGGATGCCGGAAGGAACGGCCATCGAGGAAGTGGAACGGCAGGCCAAGGCGCTGGAAGAAAAGATCATGCCCGATGAGGACAAGACCTTCATCGCCACGTTTATCGGCGAAGGCGCACCGCGTTTCTTCCTGCCGCTCGACCAGCAGCTTCGTAACCCGAACTATGCCCAGCTGCTGATCATGTCCAAGGGGCTGGAACAGCGCGAACGGCTGATCGTCAAGCTGCGGCAGATCCTGGCCGACGATTTCCCGACCGTGCGCAGCAAGGTCGACCGTCTGTTCCTCGGGCCCCCGACCGGCTGGCCGGTGCAGATGCGCGTCATCGGCCCTGACAAGGCGGAAGTGCGCCGCATCGCCGACCAGGTGAAGGAGCGTTATCATCAGAACCCCCTTTTCGGTTCGATCCATGACGACTGGATGGAGCCGGTGCCGGGCATGAAGCTGGTGATCGATCAGGACCGCGCAAGGGCACTCGGTGTCTCGTCGCAGCGCGTGCGGCAGATGCTGCAGGCGGCAACCGCCGGTGCTCCGCTTGCCGATTTCCGCGACGGCGAGGAAACCGTGTCGATCGTGCTGCGCGAGCCGGATGCGACCCGCGACCTGCTTTCCGCCGTGCAGTCGGTCTATGTGCCGACCGATTTCGGCGGCTTCGTGCCGGTGTCGCAGATCGCGCAGGTCGTGCCCGTGATGGAGCAGGGCATCGAATGGCGGCGTGACCGCCTGCCCACGATCACCGTGAAGGCAACGCTGCCCGATGGTATCGAGGCGACGCAGGCATCGATCAACTTCTACAACTCGATTGCCGATCTTCGCGGTGCTCTGCCGGCCGGTTACCGGATCGAGATCCAGGGCGGCGCCGAGGATTCGGCGGAAAGCCAGGCATCGATCGCCGCCAAAGCGCCGATCATGCTGCTCGTCATCATGCTTCTCCTGATGATGCAGCTGAAGCACTTTGGTAAAGCGATGCTGGTGCTTGCCACCGGTCCGCTCGGGATTATCGGGGCTGCGATGGCGCTGCTGATCACCGGTGCCCCGTTCGGCTTCGTGGCGATCCTCGGGGTCATTGCGCTCTTGGGCATCATCATCCGCAATTCGATCATCCTGATCGACCAGATCGACCAGGATATCGCGGCGGGAATGCACCGGCAGGAAGCGATCATCGGTGCGGCGGTGCGTCGTTTCCGGCCGATCATGCTAACCGCAATGACCGCGGTGCTGGCACTGATCCCGATCTCCTGGGGCCTGTTCTGGGGACCGCTCGCCTATGCGATGATGGGCGGCATCATGGTCGCGACCGTGCTGACCATTCTCGTCCTGCCTGCGGGTTACGCCTTGTTCTTCGGGCGTGAGCCGAAGGTGAAGGAGGGCGAAGAACAGTCGGCCAATCAGGGCGATCTGTTCGAGGGCCGCCGGGATCTGCCGATGGCGGCGGAGTGAGGGTTGGGCTTCCTGGGGGCACGATCCCCTCACCAACAAAATCTAAGACTTAGCTTTGCTAAGATCTTGATTTTGTATCCTCTCCCACAAGGGGAGAGGTAGGGTGTCGAGCTTGCCTCCCGGTATCTCTCCCCTTGTGGGAGAGATACCAATTTCGAAATCTTAGCCAAAGGCTAAGTTTCAGAAATTGCAAGTGAGGGGATCGCGACGGGCCACCACCTCCCCCAATGCGGCAATCATGCCCGATATTATCTCTGGCCTCACCACTTTGCGGCCCGCTATGATCGGGGAACAGTCAATGACACCCCGAGGCAGGCATGAGCGACAGCGCAGTTCAGACCGACGAAATCCTTTTTGACCGTATCGGGTCGGCGGCGATCATGAGGCTGAACCGGCCGAAGGCGCTGAACAGTCTCAACCTTGCCATGGTGCATGCGATGAAGCCGGCGATGGAACGGTTCGCCGAGGACAAAGACATTTCATGCGTTATCTTGGCGGGGGAGGGCGAGCGCGGGCTTTGCGCCGGCGGCGATATCCGGGCCATCTATCAGCTCGGCAAGGCCGGTGACCCGCAAGTCACCCGATTCTGGCGCGAGGAATTTCCGATCAACTACACGATCGCGCGTTACCCGAAACCCTATGTGGCGTTGATGGACGGTATCGTCATGGGCGGCGGCGTCGGGGTTGCCTCGCATGGCAGGCACCGTATCGTTACCGAACGGACGAAGCTCGCCATGCCGGAAACCGGGATTGGTTACGTACCGGATGTCGGTGCGACCTGGCTTCTGCCGCGTGCGCCGGGCGAGGTGGGGACGTGGATGGGGCTGACCGGCGAGATCGTTGGCGCGGCGGATGCCATCTATGCCGGGTTTGCGGATTACCATGTGCCGTCGGAAAGGCTTGCTGAATTGACGCAGGCTTTGGGCGCGCTCGGTGGCGGCGCGTCGGATGCGGATCTCGCGGCGGTGATCGGTGAATTTGCGACGTCGCCGGGTGCCAGCCGACTGGAGGGGCAGCGTGCGCTGATCGATCGCGTGTTCTCGTTCGATACGATCGAGGAAATTCTTGCTGCGCTTGAAAAGGAAGAGGGCGAGTTTGCCGCCTTTACCCGGAGCGTCATCGCCAAACGTTCGCCGACGAGCCTGAAGCTGACGCTGCGGCTGCTGCGCGCCGGGCGGAAAAGCTCGAGCCTGGTGGAATGCCTGGAGCGGGAGTTTACCGTTGCTTCCGAGCTTCTGCGCAACCGCGATTTCTACGAGGGCGTGCGGGCGGCGGTGATCGACAAGGACCGCAATCCGCAATGGCAGCCGGCGACGCTGGCGCAAGTGACGGAGGCGGAGCTGGACCGATATTTTGTTGGTGGGCATGCGCCGCTGTTTGCGGATCATCGGTTGTAGTGGTTGTGCGTCGAGCACGGCGATACCCCCTCTGGCCTGCCGGCCATCTCCCCCACAAGGGGGGAGATCGGCAAGACGCCGGCTCATCGCCTAAAGCAAACATCATCTTTATCTCGGCGGAGTTCTCCGCTGAATGGGGAGGGAAGGTCGTGCCAAGTGTGATCTCCCCCCTTGTGGGGGAGATGCCCGGCAGGGCAGAGGGGGGTGCCGCCAGCACCGATACCCACGCAGGCTCGCACCAGCGTGGTTGACGCGGGAATGGGGCAGGCAGTGGGTATTGGGGTATGAGGTAGATCTTGGTCTGCCTGCCCCGGCCGGTTCATCTGGTCTTCCTGGGACTTGTCAGTTCCCGCTCGACCGCGTTTCTCGACCATCATCGGAAACCGAGTTGCAACCCGTTGAGGATGCCGGTTCGCGAACCCGGTTCCCATCCGATGACGGGGATAGTGTCGCGCAATTGCCCGGCGCGAGGATGAAATGGACCCGGCATTTTGGCCAAGTCTTTTCGGGACAAGGCGAATAATTTCCACGTCGGGTCGTATCATCCCCGCTCATTGTTTGCGTGATATCTTGCCGGCCCGCGTCTAGGCGGCGTGTCAGGCTGTTTGCGGAACGCGGGCGATGACCTTGATCTCGAAATCGAAGCCGGAGAGCCAGGTTGTGCCGATTGCCGTCCAGTTCGGATAGGGCGCCGCCGGGAAAATCCGGTTCTTCACTTCCATGATCGTGCCAAACTGGTTTTCCGGGTCGGTGTGGAAGGTGGTGACGTCGATGATGTCGTCCAGCCCGGCGCCTGCGGCTTTCAGGACGGATTTGAGATTGTCGAAGGCGAGTTCGACCTGGGCCTTGAAGTCCGGTTCCGGCGTGCCGTCCTCGCGGCTGCCGACCTGGCCCGAGACGAACAGGAGATCGCCGGAGCGGATGGCGGCGGAATAGCCATGCTGTTCATAAAGGGCGTGGCGGTTCGGCGGGAAAATGGTTTCGCGCTTTGTCATGATCTGACCTTTCTTCGCGGTTTCTGCAATCGCGCATCCGATGGAATGCGGCTTCACAAGCCGGGGTCGAATTTGATATACGGCTCGTATATAAAGTGGTCGCATACGTCTCGTATGTCAAGTTCATATACGTTGCGTATTTGAAATTCGGAGTTCGTCATGGCTGGAAAACGTCTGGAGAAGATGGAGGAGAACCGCGCGAAGCTGATCGCGGCGGCGCGCAAGGCTTTTGCGGAAAAGGGTTTTGCGAATGCCTCTATGGACGAACTGACGGCCGATGCAGGCCTGACGCGCGGCGCGCTTTATCACAATTTCGGCGACAAGCGCGGCCTGCTGGCGGCGGTAGTCGATCAGCTCGACGGAGAAATGGCGGCACGGGCGCGGGAGATTGGGGCGAAAAGCGCTGGTCACGGCGAGGGTGATAGCTGGCAGGCGCTGCTGGCCGAAGGGGCGGCCTATATCGAGATGGCGCTCGATCCCGAAATTCAGCGGATCGTGCTGCTCGACGGACCGGCGGTGCTGGGCGATCCATCGCAGTGGCCGAGCCAAAACAGCTGTCTTGCCGAGACGCGCAAGGGTGTGCGGGCGATGGTCGAAAGCGGGGTGATGAAGCCCGTCGATATCGAGGCCGCGTCGCGATTGCTCAACGGTGCTGCGCTCAATGCCGCGCTCTGGGTGGCGGCGAGCGACAAGCCGGCCGAGGTCTTGCCGAAGGCAGTGGAGGCTTTTTCGCTGATGGCGGATGGATTTCGCGCCAAATCGTAACAGGCTCCATTGGCAACCGATTTCCTTCTTCGGGCGTTATGCTATTCACGTTCATCGCGCTTTAGAGGATCGGTCCTTGAGTTCTGACGAAATGCTTCATCCTCAGGATGACGATGCCCTCTTGCGCAGCGAGGCGCGGTACCGCGCCCTGTTCGAGGCAATCGACGAAGGTTTCTGCATCATCGAGTTCATCGACGGACCGCATGGGCCGCTGAGCGATTATGTGCATATCGAGGCCAATTCCGGATATGAACGGCAGACCGGGATCGCCGATATCGTCGGTAAACGGCTGCGCGAGATCGAGCCGGATGCGGCGGACAAATGGATCGCGCTTTACGGCGAGGTGTTGAGGACCGGAAAGACGGTTCGGTTCGAGCAGGAGTTCGAGGCGATCGGCCGGCATATCGAGGTGTCGAGTTCGCGGGTGGAGCCGGCGAGCCTGAGGCAGGTTTCGGTGATGTTTCGCGACATCACCGCCCGCCGGCGCGCCGAGGAGGCCTTGCGTGCCAGCGAGGCGGTTGCCCGGCGAAACGTGCAGCGGGTTCAGCTCGCACTCGCAGCAGGCGCCATTATCGGCACCTGGTTCTGGGATGTGCTGGCCGACCGCTTTACCGGCGACGATGCCCTGGCAACGGCTTTCGGTCTGGACCCGGCTGTGGGCCACAGCAACCTCACGCTCGACCAGGTCGTAGAAACGGTCCATCCGGATGACAGGGCCGGGCTGATGGAGGCGATCGGCAACGCGTTGAAGCGCGGCGGCCCCTATATCCACCAATATCGCACGAAGCGGCACGACGGCAATTATTACTGGCTGGAAGCCAATGGCCGGGTCGAGCTCGGGCCGGATGGCAAGGCGTTGAATTTTCCCGGCGTGCTGATCGACATCGAGGAGAGGCGCGCCGTCGAGGCCGAACGCGACAAGGCAATCGCGGATCTGACGCTGCTTAACGAGACGCTGGAGCAGCGTGTGGCGGCGCGCACGGAGGAGCTGATGCGCTCCGAGGAGCAGCTTCGCCACTCACAGAAGATGGAGGCTGTCGGCCAGCTGACCGGCGGTCTGGCGCATGATTTCAACAATCTTCTGGCCGGCATTTCCGGCTCGCTGGAACTGATGCAGACTCGTCTGGCGCAGGGACGGATCAGCGATCTCGACCGCTACATCACCGGGGCGCAGGGAGCCGCCAAACGCGCCGCCGGCCTGACGCAGCGGTTGCTGGCCTTTTCACGGCGGCAGACGCTTGATCCGAAGCCGGTGTTGCTCAACCGGTTGGTGTCGGGCATGCAGGACCTCATCACCCGCAGCGTCGGGCCGACGATCCATGTGGAAACGGCCTTTGCCGGTGGACTGTGGACCACATTCGTCGATGTCGGGCAGCTTGAAAATGCGTTGCTGAACCTCTGCATCAATGCGCGCGACGCGATGCCCGACGGCGGCAAGCTGACGATCGAGACATCCAATCGCTGGTTCGACGAGCGGACTGCGCGCCAACGCGGCCTTCCGCCAGGCCAATATGTGTCGCTGTGTGTCAGCGACACCGGAACGGGCATGTCGGCGGAAATCGTCGAACGCGCCTTCGATCCCTTCTACACGACCAAGCCGATCGGCCAGGGTACTGGCCTCGGGCTTTCCATGGTGCATGGTTTCGCCGGGCAATCCGGCGGAACGGCGCGCATTTATTCGGAGCTCGGCAAGGGTACGATGATCTGCATCTACCTGCCGCGTCATCTTGGCGATCACGATGGCGACGAGGATATTGCCGGTCTATCAGCGACGCCGCGATCCGCCGAAAACGAGACGATCCTCGTCGTCGATGACGAGCCGCTGGTGCGCATGGTCGCGGTCGAGATCCTCGAAGAGCTGGGCTATCATGTGCTTGAGGCAGGCGATGGGCCGACGGCGTTGAAGATCATGAATTCGGGTCAGCCGATCGATCTTCTGGTGACAGATGTCGGGTTGCCGGGCGGCATGAACGGACGGCAGCTGGCGGATGCGGTTCGCGCCGAGCGGCCGGACTTCAAGATCCTGTTCGTGACCGGTTATGCCGAAAATGCCGTGCTGAACCACGGTCATCTGGAACACGGCATGCATGTGATGACCAAGCCGTTCCTCAGTGACGCCTTTGCACGAAAGGTGAAGGAGTTGCTGTCGGAATAAGGCGGCTACTTTCGCTGCGGTTCTGGATGGTCGATGCGGTAGAGACGCGCAAAACCTTCATCGGCAACGAGATGAACGATATCGATTGTCGGCATCGGATTGTCCGGGCCGGCCATATCGGCATTCAGAAGCAGGATGTAGTCGAAGCGGTTTTTCCAGTTAGCCATATAGGGCGCATAATATGGTGCGGGCTCGGTCAGCTGTTCGGTCAGGAGCGGCATTCCTTCAGGCACGGCGATTTCACGCCAAGGCTCTCTGACGCGCAGAGGCTGCTTTCCTGATGCTGTGAACAGATAGGGCATGAAGGCGTCCCGCTCGAAGCTCGCAATGGCGGGATAGTGAATGAAGCTGGGGAACATGCCGCCGGCTATGCGCCCGATCGGCATGTTGTCGATATTCTCCGGGGTCAAACGAGGCTGGACCGGGAGGATTGCCGTACCCGGCTCAACGTGTTCCAGTACACGTTCCACGGCTGCGACATCCGCATTGCGCTGCAACCAGACATATTCGACGAAGGCCGTGCGGCAGACAATCAGAAGAAGAACGGCCGGCAGGACGAGCGATTGCAGCCGGCCCCTTATTTCCGGCCTCAGTCCGGCGGCGGCGGCAAGCGTCATCATGCACGGCAGGCGGACATCCATGCCGCCGGTGTCGAAGGCCTGGGTGGGCATGAGCATCGACAAAAGACCGGTAACGATCGCGGTAAAGACGAGGCCCCAATGCACGGTCAGAAGCTTGTGTCGGACGGTTTCCCTCACAACCACGATGAAGAGCATCACGTAGATCATGTCGATGCGCGCGTCGTAGCTCCTGAAATAGGTGAGAAGGACCTTGATCGAGCGCATGATCGACGGATTGTCCCAGTTCAGGCTGTCGAGCAGGGATACATCTTTCTGACCGGGCAATGACGGACCGAACAGGAGGAAGGCGACCAGCGGCAGGAAGACGGGAGCGACAGCTAGCACGACCCGTCCGATGGCGGCGGCGAAGGCCTTGCCTTGTCTGAAGGGAGACGCTGAGGGGCCGAATGCCAAGGCGGCCAACAGGATGGTGTAGAAAAGCAGGCCGAATGGGTGGGCGGTCAGCAGGATCGTCGCACAGGCGACCCGGAGCGGGATGGAGACCACCGCACCGCGATGCTTCAGGCATGCGTCAGCATAGGCAAAGATCAGCGCCAGACCGAGGCTGATCGAAAAACTCAAGAAGCCGAACAGAAAGACGGCATTCCAAGCCAGCACGAAGCACAGCAATTGCCACCAGTGAAAACCGCCGAAGAGCCTGCGGTTGAGCAGCGTGACGCCGATCGGCGGCAAGAGAAGCGCCAGCCCTAAAATGAAGGGAGCGATGATATCCATCGTGGCGATCTTGCCGAGCGCGAAGGCCAAAAGATCGATGGCGATATTGGTCCAGGCGACATTCCAATCGATCTCATAGAATTGCGCCATGAACGGCCGGTCGATGCCGCCTGCCAGAAGCCAGAGCCGCACATAGTGATTGGCATAATCGGTCATCGGCGGAAAGCGCACCGACAGGATAGGGATCAGCGAGATGAGGGCAGCCAGCACGATCAGGGCTGCGATCCGCCTGTCTGAAACGCGGTTTGCCTTGTTTTTGCCAGCCGTCGCCGACCCGATGTCATCCGTTCCCGATGTCATCGTCATGCCGGCTCCCTAGCGAGACACACGTTTGTCAGATCGTTCGTATTCGGTCACGGCCTTTTGCAGGTTCTCGACGTCGCCCGAGAGTTCCGCCTTGGCGTCGTTGCGGCAGATCTTGCCGATGGTGAACAAAGGCCGGCCTTTGACCTCCTGGACGACACGGCCGAGATATTCGCCGAAGACGCCCATGACGAAGAGCTGGGTGCCGGAGAAGAAGGAGATCGCCACAACCGAGCTTGCCCAGCCCGGAACGACATTGCCGGCCGCCCACTGGACGACGGCGTAGATCAGGATGGCGAAGGCGAAAAGCGAAGACATGAGGCCGAGCCAGACAGCAGCGCGCAGCGGCTTGGTCGAGAAGCTCGTCAGGGCGTCGATGGCGAGCGAGATCATCTTGCGCAGCGGATATTTGGTCTCGCCGGCAAAACGCGCATCCCGCGCGTAAGGGAATGCGGCCTGCCTGCCGCCGATCCAGCTGACCATGCCGCGAATGAACCGGTGCCGCTCGGGCATGTTATTGAGAATATCGACGACAGGGCGGGACATCAGCCGGAAATCACCGGTATCTTCAGGAATGGGAACCGAGGACAGCCTGTTCAGCAGGCGGTAAAAGACCGATGCCGTCAGGCGCTTGAATGTGGTTTCGCCGGCGCGGGCGATGCGTTTTCCGTAAACGACGTCAAACCCCTCATCCATGCGTTTGGCCATGGAGGGCAGCAATTCCGGCGGGTCCTGAAGGTCGGCGTCGATCAGCAGCACGCGTTCGCCGTTTGCGAGAGAAAGTCCTGCGGTGGCTGCCAGCTGATGTCCATGATTGCGAAAAAGTTGCACGCCGACGATGCGGGGGTCGTTTTGCGAGAGTGTCTCGATGAGAGGCCATGTCCGGTCTGAAGACCCATCATCGACGAAGATGATCTCGTAATTCTGCGTGACGGCAGAGCATGCCCGCGACATCCGTCCGGAAAATTCTTCTAGTACAGCTTCTTCGTTGAAGCAGGGAACGACGACGGAGAGCTCGGTTCTGGTCATGCGGCCAGAATAGATTTTGCCGCTTAAGATAGAATTACTTTGCGGGTTCCAGACGATGACGTGCGGCGGCTGATATGCGCCAACCACAAGACACTGTTACTTGATCCCGAGCCTGTGTTCGCGGAAGACGGTGAACAGGCCTGCCGCCACGACGATCACCGCGCCGACGATCATGTTGAAACCGATGCTTTCGCCAAAGATGACGGTGGCGATGCCGACACTGATGACGATCTGCAGATAGGTCAGCGGTTGAACCTCGACTGCGCTCAGCATTCCATAGGCCTTGATCAGGAAGAAATGGCTGAGCGTGCCGCAGACGCACAGCGCCATCAGCGCCGGCCAGTCCGCCATGGCAATCGGTGTCCAGTAGAATATGCCTATTGCAGTTGCGGCTATGGCGCCGAAGACGCCGGTATAGAGGACGCTGGTGACTGCGGAATCTTCGCGGCCGACCGCACGGGTAGCGATGCCGTAAAGTCCGAAGGAGAGTGCACCAAGCAGCGGCCAGATGAGGTGGATGCCGAATTCGATACCGGTCGGATTGAGGATGACCAGCACGCCGATGAGGCCGACGAGCACAGCCAAACCGCGCCGCCAGCCGACCTTTTCGCCCAGCAACGGTATCGACAGGACCGTGATGATCAGCGGTGTCGCCTGCATGATGGCTGTGGTCATGGCGAGACCTGCCACCGTAAAGGCGTAAACAACGACGATGATCTCAAGGACCAGCAGCGGGCCGCGCAGCATCTGCAGGAAGGGGCGTCGGGTGGCAAAGGCCTGCCGCAAGCCGCCGGGTGAAAAGGCGGCGAACAGCATGACGAAAGCGGCGAAGGCCCAGAAGCGGATCATCGTGAAGGCGATGACTGGGTATTTTTCGGCCAGAAACTTGGATAACCCGTCCTGTGCGGCAAAAATGGTTATGGCCAGCAGGACATAAAGGTAACCAGCGCTTTTGTTTTTCATTCGTCAACGACTTCGGCCTGCAATTTCAGGGCGGCGCTTGGCGCCATAGGGCGGGCCTACAGAGTTGGCCCTGATTGCACCAGAGCCATAAGCGGGTAGGAGCTATGCGCGGGTTGAGACAAGGCTTGTCATATGGCTGAAGCAAAACCGTTGCCGAATGCTGCCAAAAATGGATGAAAATTCTAAACCTCAATGTGCGGTGAGAGGGCCGTATCTCGCGGTTCTCTGGCGGTCCCGATAGTTTCTCGGCACGATTTAATCCTCGGGGACCTTTGATGAAACGCCTCCTTATTCTCGGCACCGCGATTGCCGCACTCTTCGTCCAGCCGGCCTTCGCGCAGGAGCAGAAGCTTCTCAACGCCTCCTACGACGTGGCGCGCGAACTGTTCGTTGCGGTCAACGAGGCCTTCGTCAAGGAGCATCCGGGCGTTACCATCGACCAGTCGCATGCCGGCACTTCCAAGCAGGCGCGGTCGATCGTTGAAGGGCTGGAGGCCGACGTGGTGACCTTCAACCAGTCCACCGATATCGATTTCCTCGCCAAGAATGGCTTTGTTTCTCCGGAATGGACCAAGGCATTCCCGAACGATGCCTCGCCCTTCTATTCCTTCCCGGCCTTCCTGGTGCGCGCCGGAAACCCGAAGAACATCAAGGGCTGGGCCGATCTTGCGCGTGACGACGTGCATGCCGTCTTCCCGAACCCGAAGACCTCCGGCAATGCGCGCTATACCTATCTCGCCGCCACCGCATGGGCGAAGGAAGAGTACAAGGACGATCAGGAAAAGATCGAGGCCTATATCACTAAGATTTTTGACAACGTCCCGGTCTTCGATACCGGCGGTCGTGCGGCAACGACGACCTTTGTCGAGCGCGGCCAGGGCGATGTGCTGATCACCTTCGAGGCCGAAACCCGCGGCATCGAAAAGCAGTTCGGCAAGGACAAGGTGGAGAGCGTCATTCCGTCGGTCAGCCTGCTTGCGGAATTCCCGGTTGCGGTTGTCGACAAGGTTGCCAAGAAGCATGGCACCGAGGCGCTGGCGAAAACCTATCTCGACTTCCTCTACACGGAAGAAGGCCAGAAGATCGCTGCCGAATTCGGTCACCGCGTTCATAACGAAAAGGTCGCTGCCGAATTCAAGAGCGAGTTCCCGGAAATTCGCCTCGTCAAGGTCGATGACGTATTCGGCGGCTGGAGCAAGATCCAGTCCGAACATTTCGCTTCCGGCGGCACGCTCGACAAGCTTTACGGCAGCCGCTGATTGCTCGGCCGCGGCTTTTCACGCTAGGCTGCCATCTCCACTTCCTCATTCCTGTGCTTGTCACAGGAATCCAGCCAGCCCAAGTCCTTGGGCTGGAAAAACTCTTTTCGCCGCGCAGACGCGCGTCGGCTGGATCCCTGTGACAAGCACAGGGATGAGGGATGCCACGAATTGCTGTACCACCCGGCGGATTGCCATCCACCGGGTTTTATCATGTAGTAAGGAAACGACCGCGTGAGACGACGCAATGTCCTGCCCGGCCTGCCGCTATCGCTGGGCGTGACCCTGTTTTATGTCGGCCTGATCGTCGTGCTGCCGCTGGCGGCGCTGGCATTCAAGGCGGCGAGCCTTGGGTTTGAAGATTACTGGCGGATCGTTTCGTCGTCGCGTGCGGTGGCGAGCTATCGCGTCACGGTGCTTTCGGCGCTCGGAGCCACCGTTTTCAACCTGTTCTTCGGGCTTTCGCTTGCCTGGGTAATCACCCGCTATCGCTTTCCCGGCCGTCGCATCATCGACGCCGTGGTGGATTTGCCGTTTGCACTGCCGACCGCGGTTGCCGGTATTGCGCTCACCGCGCTGTTTGCCAATAGCGGCTGGTTCGGCTCGGTGCTGGAAGGTCTCGGCATCAAGGTCGCCTATACGCCGATCGGCATCATGATCGCCATGTGCTTCACCTCGCTTCCCTTCATCGTGCGCACGGTGCAGCCGGTGCTGGAGGATCTCGATCCGGCACTGGAAGAGGCGGCGCAATCGCTTGGCGGTTCGGACTGGACGATCTTTCGCAAGGTCATCCTCCCGCTGCTCGCACCCGCACTTCTCGCCGGCGTGTCGCTGTCGTTCGCCCGCTGCCTTGGCGAATTCGGCGCGATCATCTTCATTGCTGGCAACCAGCCGATGTCGACGGAAATCACCGCTCTGCTGATCTTCATCCGGCTGGAGGAATATGATTATCAGGCGGCTGCTGCGATCGCCTCCGTGCTGCTGCTTGCCGCCTTCTTCATGCTCGCGGTCACCAACTGGCTGCAGGCGCGGGCGCTGCGTTACACGGTGAAGGGGTGAGACCATGAGCACAGTTTCCACCCGTCGCAAGCCGCCGCGCGTCGGTGATGCCCCGCTGTTTCGCCGCTTAATGATCGGCATCGTTGTCGTTCTCGTGGCCCTCGTCATCATCGCGCCGCTGGTCATCATCGGTGTCGAGGCGTTTTCGAAAGGCTGGCAGCTTTATCGCGATACGGTCATCCATCCCGATACGCTGCATGCCGTGATGCTGACGGTGCTTGCGGCGCTGATCGCGGTGCCGGTCAACACCGTCTTCGGCATTGCCGCCGCTTGGGCGATCACCAAATTCGATTTCTGGGGCAAGCGGTTTCTGCTCGTGGTGATCGAGATCCCGTTTTCCGTGTCGCCCATCGTCGCCGGTGTCGCCTATCTGTTCGTCTACGGGCTGCAGGGCCTGTTTGGGCCGTGGCTCGATGCGCATGACATAAAAATCCTGTTTGCCGTGCCGGGCATCATCATCGCCTCGATGTTCGTCACCGCACCCTTCGTGGCGCGCGAGCTGATCCCGCTGATGCAGGCGCAGGGACGGGATCTGGAGGAGGCGTCGACCTCGCTTGGCGCTTCCGGCTGGCGCACCTTCTTTTCGGTGACGCTGCCGAATGTGAAGTGGGCGCTGCTTTACGGCGTCATTCTCTGCAACGCCCGTGTCATGGGTGAGTTCGGGGCTGTCTCGGTCGTCTCCGGCAATATCCGCGGCCAGACCAATACGCTGCCGCTGCATATCGAGCTGCTCTATCACGATTATAACGCGACCGGCGCTTTTGCCGCCGCCTCGATCCTGGCGTTGATCGCCGTCTTCACCATCATCGCCAAGGTGGCACTGGAACGGCAGGGAGCCGGCCGCGTGCGCAAAACCGACAATCCGGCAGAGAAAACATCATGAAGATCCACCTCGAAAACGTCGTTAAAACCTTCGAGAGCTTTCAGGCCGTAAAGGGCGTGTCGCTCGATATCGAAAGCGGCGAGCTGGTTGCGCTTCTGGGCCCATCCGGCTCGGGCAAGACCACGATCCTGCGCATGGTGGCCGGGCTGGAATATGCCGATGGCGGCGCCATTCATTTCGGCGACCAGGATGCGACCGACATTCCGGTGCGCGACCGCGGCGTCGGCTTCGTCTTCCAGCATTATGCGCTTTTCCCGCATATGACGGTGGCCGACAATATTGCCTTCGGCATGAAGGTGTCGAAGGTGAAGCGCGACCGGGCGGCGATCGATAGCCGTGTGGCCGACCTTCTTCGTCTGGTGCGGTTGGAGGGGCTGGGCGACCGGTTCCCGGCACAGATTTCCGGCGGCCAGCGGCAGCGCGTGGCGCTTGCCCGTGCGCTTTCGGTCGATCCCAAGGTGCTGCTGCTCGACGAGCCGTTCGGGGCGCTCGATGCCAATGTGCGCCGTGACCTGCGCCGCTGGCTGCGCGAGATCCATTCGGAACTCGGGATCACCACTTTGTTCGTCACCCACGACCAGGAAGAGGCGCTCGATCTGGCTGATCGGGTAGTGATCCTCAAGGACGGGCAAATCGTGCAGCAGGGCACGCCACAGGAAGTGTGCCGCGACCCGAAATCCGCCTTCGTGATGAAGTTTCTGGGCGATGCGAATGTGATTGCTGCAGAGGTGAAAGATGGTCGGGCTCACGTTGGCGGGCTTTCCATCGAGGCTGCCGGAGTGGCCGATGGCAGGGGCGAGCTTTACGCGCGGCCGAGAGATATCGACTGGTCCGTTGAAGGGCCGGGGATTGCGGCGGAGATCACCCGCGTGCTCGACCGGGCGGATGGAAGGCGCGTGCTGGCGACGACGGGCGCGGGCGAGGCGCTGGAGTTCGATGTGGAGCCGGAGCGGGTTGTGAAGGCTGGGGATGCGGGGTTTGTGACGCTGCGTCGGGCGAAGGTGTTTTGTGCAACCCTAAGGTTGCCCTAAATTTATTATTGCAATCAATAATGGTTCGTGCGATCCTTGTAATGGGCAGCGATGCCCATTTTCTGTCAGCTTTCGTGCCAGCTCGGAAAGGACGTCGTGTCGCCAAACAGGGCGTCCCAACGACTGATTGCGCGTGATCGGCTGCGGGTTTTCCGGGGAGGGATGATCGCATGCCATTTTCTCTCGAGAACAATAGGCTAGTTTCCGCCGAGACCGAAGTTTTGCAGGAGCCTACGCAGAAGTTGGGTGGTGCGCTCACTCCGCGTTTCCTCGTCATCCATTATACGGCAGGTGCCTCGTTTGAGGCCGACCTGCAATCGCTGGCGCGCGATCAGGAGACCAGAGCCTCTGTCCATCTTCTCATCGGACGCGACGGCAGGGTGGCGCAGATCGTTCCGTTCAACCGTGTTGCCTGGCATGCGGGGCAGAGCAAATGGGGTGAAATTTCCGGCCTCAACAATCATTCGATCGGGATAGAACTCTGCAATGGCGGCCTACTGCGGAAACTCGCGAGCGGGGAATTCGTCACATGGTTCAACCAGGTCATCCCGCCAAACGAAGTGATGGAGGCTGTGCACGAGCGCGGCGGGTCGCTGAGGGGGTGGCATGTCTTTCCGCAGCAGCAACTGGACCGGTTGCTGGAAGTGGCGCATGCATTGCACGCACGCTACAAATTTCTCGACATGCTCGGCCATGACGATATTTCATGGCCACGCAAGACGGATCCGGGACCTGCCTTTCCGATGGATTCGATCCGTTCAAGGATCCTCGGTCGCCGGAATTGACGCCTGTTGCGCGCTGCGCGTGCCTGCATTGTGCGGAGTCGCTTTGACTTTTGTCGTCGGATTCATTAGGGACGGCGCAACGTTCGGCTGCGATCGTTGCAGCCAAGGCGCCAGCAGGCGCGGTAGATTCCGAAAGACAAGATTGATGACCGATATCAACGGCGCCGTTCCGGCGATCGCGAAGGCTTTGCAGAAGCGTGGTTACGAGACGCTGACCCCCGTCCAGCAGGCGATGCTGGACCCGGCGCTTGCGACAGCCGATGCGCTGGTTTCCGCCCAGACGGGTTCCGGCAAGACGGTGGCCTTCGGCATTGCCATGGCGCCGACGCTGCTTGAAGATCGCGACAGCTTTGGCCGCGCAGCAGCGCCTCTGGCGCTCGTGATTGCGCCGACCCGCGAACTTGCCATGCAGGTCAAGCGCGAACTCGACTGGCTCTACGCCGAAGCCGGTGCCGTGATCACTTCCTGCGTCGGCGGCATGGATATCCGCAACGAGCGCCGGGCGCTGGAGCGCGGTGCGCATATCGTCGTCGGTACGCCGGGCCGTATCTGCGACCATATCCGTCGCAACGCGCTCGACATGTCCGAGGTGCGGGTGGCCGTGCTCGACGAAGCCGACGAGATGCTCGATCTCGGTTTCCGCGAGGACCTGGAATTCATCCTTGAATCGGCTCCGGACGAGCGCCGCACGCTGATGTTCTCGGCCACCGTTCCGGCCGCAATCGCCAAGCTTGCCAAGAGCTACCAGCGCGATGCCGTGCGCATCAGCACCCAGGCCGAACAGAAGCAGCATGTCGATATCGATTATCGCGCTCTTCTGGTCACGCCGTCCGACCGTGAAAACGCCATCGTCAACGTGCTGCGTTATTACGAAGCGCCGAATGCGATCGTGTTCTGCTCGACGCGTGCTGCGGTCAATCACCTGCATTCGCGGCTTTCCAACCGCAATTTCTCC
Organism: Aliirhizobium wenxiniae; assembly: GCF_019511445.1. Lineage (GTDB taxonomy): Bacteria > Pseudomonadota > Alphaproteobacteria > Rhizobiales > Rhizobiaceae > Neorhizobium > Neorhizobium wenxiniae_A. The sequence goes on along the minus strand of NZ_JAEUAN010000002.1, from coordinate 225,092 downwards.
GTCGTGGCGCTTTCGGGCGAGCTGACCCAGAACGAGCGTACCCATGCGCTGCAGGCAATGCGCGATGGCCGCGCCCGCGTCTGCATCGCGACCGACGTTGCTGCTCGCGGCATCGATCTGCCGGGCCTCGAACTTGTCATCCATGCGGATCTGCCTACCAATTCCGAAACGCTGTTGCACCGTTCGGGCCGTACCGGCCGTGCGGGCCGCAAGGGCGTCAGCGCGCTGATCGTGCCGGTCACCCAGCGCCGCAAGGCCGAGCGCCTGCTGTTCGGCGCCAAGGTCGAGCCGACATGGGCGAACCCGCCTTCTGCCGACGAAGTGACGGTGCGCGACGAGGAGCGGCTGTTTGCCGATCCGATCTTTACCGAAGTGACGACCAACGAGGACGAGCAGGCGCTGATCGCCAAGCTGACCGAGCGTTTCGACGCCGAGAAGCTCGCCTCTGCATTCGTGGCGCTCTATCGCGGCAAGAATTCCGCACCGGAAGATATCAACGTCGTATCGCTCGAAGCCCGCAAGCCGCGCGATGGCAGCCAGGGCGACCCAGCTTCGCGGCCGCTCACTCCGCGTGGTGATTTCGGCCCGGCCGTTTGGTTCTCGCTGTCTGTCGGCCGCAAACAGCGCGCCGAGCCGCGCTGGCTGATCCCGACGATCTGCAAGAGCGGTGATTTGAGCAAGAACGAGATCGGCGCGATCAAGATGCAGGCCGACGAGACCTTCGTCGAGATTGCCGAGGCGCATGCCGACAAGTTCATGGCCAAGCTCGGCAAGGACAAGACGATGGAGCGCGGCATCCGCGTCACGCGCCTGGATGGAGCGCCGGACTTTTCGAAATTCTCTCGCGGCACGGATGACGAGGGCTTTACCAGGCGTGAAGGCCCGCGGATGGACAAGCCCTGGAAGGACGGGCCGAAGAAGGACGGTTTCCGCAAGGACAAGCCGTTCGCCAAGGACGGCCCGCGTGGCGACAAGGCTTATGGCGACAAGCCGTTCCGTGAAAAGAAGCCTTTCAGGGATGGCGATAAGCCGTTCGGTGATGCGCCGCGCAAGGACTGGAAGCCGAAGGGCGAAAAGGCTAGCGCCGAGCGCCGCATGGACGATGACGTCTGGGGTGAAAAGCCGAAGGGCGATTTTGCCAAGAAGGGCGGCGATAAGTCTTTCGGTGATAAGCCGTTCAAGAAGAAGGCTTTTGGCGACAAGCCGTTCGCCAAGGGTGATGGCGACAAGCCTTTCAAGAAGAAGCCTGCGGCCAAGGGCGGGTTCGAGAAGCGGAAGTAAAGCTCGTTCGGCAGAGTAGTGCCTCAGTCCGAGCGCTGGCGAGGCCCCTCATCCGCCTGCCGGCACCTTCTCCCCGTGATAACGGGGAGAAGGGATATGCCGCGCCCTTTCGTCTAGTCACTGACGTTGCGTGAGGCACGTCCCCTCGCCCCGTTTACGGGGAGAGGGTTAGGGTGAGGGGCAGACGCACACGCGTTCTCATCGTTCGTGGCGATGAGGCGCTGGGTGGAAGCTGAATTCAGCAGAGATCGTTTTCTCCACCAACCTCCCATCAAGAACAGCAACGATCGTCTCCAACATCTCGTCCATGTGATCGAAGACACCACTGTTGGAAAAGCGTGCAACCGACCAGCCTTCCAAGTTCATGAATTCGTCGCGACGCCGGTCATAGGCGCTGCCGGCGTGCTGGCTGCCGTCCAGTTCAATGACGAGGTCTGCTTCACGGCAGGCGAAGTCTGCGTAATATCTCCCAATTGGAAATTGACGGACGAATTTGAAGCCATTCAGCCGGCGGTTTCGAAGCTCGCTCCATAATTTCGCTTCTGCATCGTTGTCCGACTGGCGCAAGGAGCGGGCGCGAGTGGTTTTGGCTGATTGGGGACCGCGCATGGTGAGTTGCTCCTGATCCGATTGCGTTGAATGTAGCTGCTGCGTTGTCCTCTTCAATCCCGAGAATCTGGGGGCTGCCCCTCACCCTAACCCTCTCCCCGTAAACGGGGAGAGGGGACGTGGCCCGCGCGACGTTGGAGAGGGGCAGAAACGTTGCGTCTCGGGTCCTTCGCCCCGCGTACGGGGAGAAGGTGCCGGCAGGCGGATGAGGGGCGGTACGTACGCAAGCAAGCGGCAAAAGAAAACCGGCCGGAGCGCGTGCCCCGGCCGGTTCGATAGACGTGATCGCGGATGGAGCGATCAGTTCATCTGGGTGACGTATTTGGTTTCGAGATAGGCGGCGACGGCTTCCGAGCCGCCTTCGGTGCCGTAGCCCGAATCCTTCATGCCGCCGAAGGGGACTTCCGGCAGGGCGAGACCGTTGTGGTTGATGGTCAGCATGCCGGCTTCGACTTCGCGGCCGAGCGCATGGGCGGTCTTGACCGAGCCGGTGAAGGCGTAGGAGGCAAGGCCGAAGGGCAGGCGGTTCGCCTCGGTGATCGCGTCCTCATAGGTCGAGAAGCGGTTGATGATGGCGATCGGGCCAAAGGGCTCGTCGTTCATGATCTTGGCCGAGGTCGGGACGTTGGCAAGAACGGTCGGTTCGAAGAAGTTGCCCTTGTTGCCGATGCGCTTGCCGCCGGTCTTCAGTTCGCCGCCGTTCGAAACTGCGTCCTGGATCAGAGCTTCCATGGCCGGGATGCGGCGGTCGTTGGCAAGCGGGCCCATGACCGTATCGGCTTCCAGGCCGTTGCCGACCTTGATGGCTTCCGCAGCCTTGACGAAACCTTCGAGGAACTTGTCGGCAACGCCGTCCTGAACCAGGAAGCGGGTCGGCGAGACGCAGACCTGACCGGCATTGCGGTATTTCGACATGGCGCTGATTTCAATCGCCTTGTCGAGATCGGCATCGTTGAAGACCATGACCGGGGCGTGGCCGCCGAGTTCCATCGTGGCGCGCTTCATGTGCTTGCCAGCGAGGGCTGCGAGATGCTTGCCGACCGGGGTGGAGCCGGTGAAGGAGATCTTGCGGATGACCGGATGCGGGATCAGGTATTCCGAGACTTCAGCCGGAATGCCGTAGACGAGGCCGATGACACCGGCCGGGATGCCGGCATCGACAAAGGCGCGGATCAGTTCAGCCGGCGAAGCAGGCGTTTCTTCCGGTGCCTTGACGATGATCGAGCAGCCGGTGGCGACGGCGGCGGAAAGCTTGCGAACGATCTGGTTGATCGGAAAATTCCACGGGGTGAAGGCTGCGACCGGGCCGACCGGCTGCTTGATGGTCATCTGGGCGACGCCGGAGAAGCGGGCCGGGATGATCTGGCCGTAGGTGCGGCGTGCCTCTTCGGCGAACCAGTCGATCGTGTCGGCGGCGCCCATGATTTCCATCTTGGACTGTGCCAGCGGCTTGCCCTGTTCGCGGGTCATCAGGAAGGCGATCTTGTCGGCGCGCTCGCGCAGGATGTCGGCTGCCTTGCGCATCATCTTCGAGCGCTCGAAAGGAGCCGTGTCGCGCCAGATCTTGAAACCCTTGTCAGCGGCTTGAAGTGCAAGATCGAGGTCCGCCTTGCGGGCGTGCGCGATCTTGCCGATCACTTCGTCGGTGGCCGGATCGGTGACTTCGATCGTTTCGCCGCCGATGGCATCGCGCCATTCGCCGTTGATGAAGAGTTTTACGTCGGGATAGGTCTGCATGGGGGTCCACTTTCGTTTTGAAACGTCAGGTCGCGCGGCCGGGTGCCGCGGGCAGAAGGAGGGCGGAAGGTTCCGGTGCCTGAGTTAGGACAAACGCCGCTGACAATCAACTTCGCTATTGTCAAAAAAGTCATACTAATCGGATTAAGGGATGGGACGAAGCCTAGAGATAGGGCGGGGTAACCGCGCTGACCACTTCGCAGCGCTCCGTGCCGACATTGCGGTAGCGATGCGGCAGGCGGCTGTTGAAGAGATAGGCATCGCCGCGTTTCAGGATTCGGGTCTGACTGCCGACGGTTACTTCCAATTCGCCAGCGACGATGACGCCGCCTTCTTCCGCCTCATGGGCCAGCATGGTGTCGCCGGTATCGGCGCCAGGTTCATAGAATTCGTGGAAAATCTGGACGCTGTGGGATTTCGCATCGCCGACCTGAAGCAACGTCAGCGGGCCTTTCGACAAAGGTGTCAGTTCGTCGGCACGATAGAAAATCTGGTCGACGGGCGGAAGCGCCAGGGCGAAGAAATCGGTGAGCGGGTAATTGATCGCCTCCAGAATCTTCTTCAGCGATGCGACGGAGGGGCTGACCTTGTTCTTTTCGATCAGCGACACGAGCGAATGGGTGACGCCGGCCTTTACCGCAAGGGCGCGTTGCGACAGGCCGTAGCTCTGCCGCACGAGGCGAAGACGGTCGCCGACATCGAACTCGCCTTGCGCATCGTTCTGGCTGGCGGTTTTTTCCGCGTCATCCGTGGCGTGCATGTTTTTCGAGGTCTTTCCTATCGGTGGCTGTCGCTCTTTCGAACTGCACCGCACTGATATACCCAAGGCTCGATCTTGGCCAATGACGATTAGCGGCGCGATAGCTTTCGCGAAGAGCGCTCGATTTCAGCCGCATTACAACGTGTGATATGTGATCGGTAGTCGCATATGTTGCGCTGCAAAAAATAATCAGCGATCCAACTAATTTCGTAACGGTTTGTTTATTCGCGAGAAACATATGTATCTCACGACGGTTTCCCGCGGATCGAGGTGTCTTGCCTCGTTGCCGTGTGGTTGTTGAATACACCTATTGCGTGTCTTTCTCTTCCCAATGATTGGGTGAATGCGTGCTCTGTCGGCGTGGCCTTTATGGCCTGCTGCACGGGAACGACACGGTTTCTCTCTTGTGGATGACAAATGACGATTTTGGAAAAGACCGGAATTCGAACGAAAATTCTTACGATTGTTCTCGTGATCTGCGCGGCCGGCCTCGGGGCCGTAGCCTTCATCTCGGGGCAGTTCAAATCCTCTGACGAGACCTATTTCGAGTTCATCAGCAAGGATAACCGGGCAACGCTCGAGCTGGCGCGTGCAAATCGCAATCTGGCGGGGCTGGCCTATACGGCCTACCAGATCAATTCCTATGAGCACGAGCATCCGATGTATGCCTTTGCCCAGAAGGACTATCTGGCCACCAAGGATTTCGTGCTGAATCAGCTTACGGCGGCGAGCAACCTGCTTCCGCAATATCGCCAGCAGTTCGATGTCTTCCTGACGAGGGCGCGCGCCGTGATGGCGCAGACGGATGAGGCAATTGCCTTGGCCGATTCCGGAGACCGGGTGCAGGCCAAGGCTGCGCTCGTGAAGGCAGATGCCCTGTTCGTACCGTTGAGCGATGATCTCGTGGGCTTCCTTCTGGAGAGAATGAAGGAAGTCGAAAGTCAGAGCCAAGTGCTGACCGATGACAATAACGGCACGATCGTCTCCACGCTTGTTGCTGTCGTGGCGCTGTTTCTGGCGGTCATCGCGGGCGCCCTCTTTGTGACGTCCCGTGGCATTACTACGCCGATCGTGCGCCTGCGAGAGCGGATGCTATCGCTTGCCTCCGGTGATTCCGCCTCTCAGATCGTCGGCATGGACCGCAGGGATGAAGTGGGCGAAATGGCGCGCGCCGTGGAGGTCTTCCGTCAGGGCGCGATCGACCGTATCCGGCTTGAGCGGGAAACGGAAGAAAGCCGTTCGCTGAGCGAGCAGGAGCGGATCGAGCGCGACAGGCAGAAGGCGAAGGAGGCCGCCGATGTGCAGTTTGCCGTCGACAGCATTGCGACCGGCCTCTCCAAACTGGCCGATGGCGACGTGGCCTATCGGATTGTCGAGCCGTTTGCACAGAACCTCGACACGGTTCGCGGCGACTTCAACAATTCGGCGGAGAAGTTGCAGGCGGCGCTTGTGCAAGTTTCGCAGAATGCCCGCGGCATCGATGCCGGCGCCAATGAAATCAAGGCTGCTGCCGACGATCTGGCAAAGCGCACCGAACAGCAGGCTGCGGCCGTTGAGGAAACCGCCGCCGCGCTGGAACAGATCACCACGACTGTGAAGGACTCGACCCGGCGTGCGCAGGAAGCCGGCGAAATCGTCAGCCGGGCAAAAGCCGGTGCAGAACAATCCGGCGATGTCGTGCGCAAGGCGGTTTCGGCCATGGAGCAGATCGCCAATTCGGCAAACGAGATCAGCAGTATTATCGGGGTGATCGACGAGATTGCCTTCCAGACTAATCTTCTTGCTCTCAATGCCGGTGTCGAGGCGGCGCGGGCCGGTGAAGCCGGCAAGGGCTTTGCGGTTGTGGCCCAGGAAGTGCGTGAACTCGCCCAGCGGTCCGCAAGCGCTGCCAAGGAAATCAAGCTGCTGATCGATACGTCGAACCAGCAGGTGCAGGACGGCGTGCATCTCGTGGGTGAAACGGGCAATGCTCTGCAGGTCATCGTGGCTGAAGTGCAGGAGATCAACCGCCACGTCAGCGCGATCGTGGAATCCGCTCACGAGCAGTCGTCCGGGCTGCAGCAGATCAATACGGCCGTCAACCAGATGGATCAGGATACCCAGAAGAACGCAGCGATGGTGGAGGAATCCACTGCTGCCAGCCATGGGCTTGCAAAGGAAGTCGCCTCGCTCAATCAGCTTCTCACGCAGTTCAGGCTCGGCGGTGCGGCGCATGTTTCCGTGGCAAGGGCTTATGAAAAGCCGGTCGCATCTCCCGCACGTGACCTCGGACGCAAGATCGCCACGGCATTTTCGGGCAATGCCGCCATCGATGTGTCGAAGGGGCAGTGGCAGGAATTCTAGGCTTTCGCCACGTAATCAGGAAGGGCCCGGACGCGATGCGACCGGGCCCTTTTTTCTATTTGTTTCGGCCTATCCACGCCGCCGCGGTCACAGTGAGGGCGCTGCGGCTGCCATTATTCTTCATTCTCCTCGAGTGTATTTTGTCGATAAAGAAGAAATTTATATTTATATTTCGAAATCCGCCTGACTCTCGTCGTTATTTCGTAAAATATTTTTTTCTAAAGTAAAGATCATTTCATATTGACATGTATTTTATGTTCATTAGTTTATTTCAAAAATATAAAATTCAGCTGATCTGTATTCATTTCAAGCTGAATGTCTTGGGAGGAATAAATGCTGCGGCCAATTCTGTTGGACTGCGTAGAAGATTTTGCTCGGCTTGAAAGTGATTGGAACAGTCTCGCGCGATCGGTTGCAACCTATCACTACACGCAAACTTTCGAATGGGCGAAGCTCGGATGGCAAACCAGGGATGCCTGCGCAGGTGACCGGTTGTTCTGCGCGACCGTTTGGTCGGGTTCGCGGCTTGTCGCCGTCTGGCCGTTCCAGCGGAACAGGCTTGGCTTTGCAAGCCGTCTCGAGCCACTGGGTTGCGGCATGCACGAGGAATACGGTGATCCGTTGATCGCGCCGGACATGGATCCGGTCTATATCTGCAGCGAACTCGTAGCGCTTCTCAAGCCTTTAGCCGATATTATCGAGGTTCCGTTTGTTCAGCATGACGGTGCCGCCCGGCGGGTGCTGGAAAAGGTCGGGGTCTTCAATATTCCGAACCCGCTGGACAGCTATATGATCGAGCGGCGCGGCATCGAGAGTTTCGACGACCTGATGCAGACCTATTCGTCCAAGTTTCGCACGAACCTGAAACAGGGGCGCAAGAGGCTCCAGAAGCTCGGTGAATTGAGCTTCGAGCTGCCTGAGGATTATGCGAGCTCGGTCGAGACGATCGATTGGGTGATCGGGGAAAAGCGGCGCTGGCTGCAGCGCATGGACAAGTCCTGCCCGTGGCTGGGCAAGGAGGAGGCGCGTGCGTTTTTCGTGGCGGCCTCGATGAAGCGCGGCGAGTTCGGGCGTGTGGGGCTTTTCCGCCTGACGCTGGATGGCAAGCCGATTGCTGCCTTCCTGACGATGATCGATCGGACCCGTGTCGAGTTGCTGACAACCAGTTTCGATCCGGATTATTCGCGATATTCTCCGGGCATGCTGATCATCGAGGATGCGGTGCGCTGGTGTTTTGAGCGTGGTCTGGATTTCGATATGCGGATCCTGCGCATGGACTACAAGGAGCGGTGGTCGAATGCGCAGACGGTCCGAATTCAGTATCGGATGCCACTGACCGTGAAGGGGGCGGCGGTTCTGCTGCCTGACTACCTGTCCTATTGCTTCTATCGAACGGTACACGCAATCTCAAATGCGGAGCAGCGCGCGGCGATCCGGCGTCTGATGAAGTGGCGGCCGGTGCTGAAAGGCCGAAGCGGGTCGGCCGGCGCCCAGATCGAGCCGAGCGCTTAAAGGTTGCGCTCGCAGAGCGGCCGAGCCGGAGTGTTGGCGGTGGCGCGCAAAGGTGCCGCGCAGTTTTGCGCGGCCTGCCTCAGGCGAACTCTCTTCAGGTGAACTCTATGTCCCGACGATCGACATAACCATAGATCGGCTCTTTTTCGTTCGACAGGAGCGCCTGAACCTTGACCCAGTCGATATCGTTTTGGCGAAGTTCGGCAACGGCCTTGAACGTCGTGTAGCTCACGCAACCGGAGGACGGGGAGCCTGCGTCGGGCAAAGCGTGTACCGCCGTGCGATAGATGGTCTTCGCTTCTGCCGGGCGGCCGAGTTTGCGTGTTTGCGCCAGTATGTTTTCCAATCGGGTGGAAAAATCGGTGGCTTCATGGCCGAGGGGCTGCAGGTCCGAGGTGAATTGTGCCCACGGCTTGTGCCCTACTACACTTGCTCCACCGCGAGAGGTCTCATAGATGAAGGTTGGCGATGCTATGTTGCTCATTCGTTGCTGAAACCCGTTGAGTGCGATGAAATTGGCATCGCTGATGAGTTTCTGCATCTCGGGATTGATCGACGGGACCTTCGTGTCCTTTTCCATAAACGTGCGGATCAGACCTTGTTCGTTGTTCAAGACGATATCGGCCTGCTGCGCCTTATGTCTCATCTGCACTGTGTCGATCGGCACGAACCGCAACTGGAAGGGCATGTTACCCGACAGGTAATCCCTGACGGCCTGACGGGAGAAGGGGCACCACGGCGCGCCTAAGAGGTAGACGCTTTTCTCGTTTTGGCCGGATGTTCCCCATAGCGCATTGCGGAGGTCCCAGAGAACGGTCTTGTCCCAGACTGAGCACAGGCTCTGTGCCAATGACGGGCTTGCCGCCCCTGCCATCGCACCGGTTGCAATGCCCTTGAGAAATGTTCGCTTGCTAATCAACATCATGCTTCCCCACAATTCACGTCGCCCTGAATGACCTTGGTGTCGCTTTCCTTGACGGCACGATAGAGGTCCCATTCCTCGTGCCGGACATATTCAAGATCGCTGCCGCTGATCTTCAGGAGGAGTTGCGACGGCGTGTCCGCTATCGACACACGAAGCGTGTTCTCGGCTTCCTCTCTCCCAAGAAATCCCTCGCCGAAGAAGATCATCTGCCGGTTTTCCTGGCCCGCGCACATCCACAACTGGTACTGCAGCGGTTCTTCCGTGCGCACCTTCCTGAGATTGATCGCGATCGCGTCACCTTCGCGTGCCGCCTTGCTGACATATACGGTGTCGAATTTCTGGACCTCAGGCCCTAGCCGGTTCCTGATCTCGGTCAGGATTTCGAGTTCCGGAGAGGCGGCCACCGTGATCAATCCGGCGGCTCCGCAAATTTTCACGCCGATTTCCCATTTGTCGAGAAGGCTTAAATTGGCCCATTCTCCTCGGAAGGCCTTCGGAAGGCTTCCGACAAATATCCACTTCAGTATAGCGTACATCAAGATACCCCTCAGCATATGCGCCAAAGGCATATCGAGGGCGGTGTTTAGAAAAACTGAATTTCGGGCAGTGTTGGGCGGCTGAAACGAAGTCTCTGTTTCTATGGTTGTTTTTCCGTCAGGCGGGGCATGACGTGTGGTGACGTCGGTCACCCGGCGCGTATTACGCGCCGGGCCAGATTGGGGGTGAACCGCTTTTCTGTTGTCTCTTCCGTTCTCAGAAGAACGCCTGGATGCCCGTCTGTGCGCGGCCGAGGATGAGGGCGTGGACGTCGTGGGTGCCTTCGTAGGTGTTGACCGTTTCCAGGTTCTGCGAATGGCGCATGACGTGGTATTCGACTTGGATGCCGTTGCCGCCGTGCATGTCGCGGGCCTGACGGGCGATATCCAGCGCCTTGCCGCAATTGTTGCGCTTGACGATGGAGATCATTTCCGGCGCCATCCGGTGCTGGTCCATCAGCTGGCCGACGCGGAGCGATGCCTGAAGACCAAGGGTGATCTCGGTCTGCATGTCGGCGAGCTTCTTCTGGTAGAGCTGCATACCGGCGAGCGGCTTGCCGAACTGCTTGCGGTCAAGACCGTATTGGCGGGCGCGGAACCAGCAGTCTTCGGCAGCTCCCATGACGCCCCAGGAAATGCCGTAGCGGGCGCGGTTGAGGCAGCCGAAGGGGCCTTTGAGGCCGGAAACGTTGGGCAGGAGCGCGTCTTCGCCGACTTCGACGCCGTCCATGACGATCTCGCCGGTGATCGAGGCGCGCAGCGACAGCTTTCCACCGATCTTGGGGGCGGAAAGGCCCTTCATGCCCTTTTCCAGCACGAAGCCGCGGATTTCATTGTTATGAGCTTCCGATTTTGCCCAGACGACGAAGACGTCGGCAATCGGTGCGTTAGAGATCCACATCTTCGAGCCGCGCAGGCGATAACCGCCTTCGATCTTTTCTGCGCGGGTCTTCATGCCGCCGGGATCGGAGCCGGCATCCGGCTCGGTCAGGCCGAAACAGCCGATCAGTTCGCCGGAGACGAGGCCGGGCAGGTATTTTTTCTTCTGCTCGTCGGAGCCGTAGGCGAAGATCGGATAGATGACCAGCGAAGACTGGACGCTCATCATCGAGCGGTAGCCACTATCGATCCGTTCGATCTCGCGGGCGACGAGGCCGTAGGCGACGTAGGAAGCGTTGGCCGCGCCATATTCTTCCGGCAGCGTGACGCCGAGAAGGCCCGTCTGACCCATCAGCTTGAACAGGCCGGCATCGGTCTTTTCCTCGAGATAGGCCTCCTCGACCCGCGGCAGGAGTTCCGACTTGGCGAAGGCTGCTGCCGCATCGCGGATCATGCGCTCCTCTTCGGTCAGCTGATCTTCGATGAGGAAGGGGTCGTTCCAGATAAAGGCCAAGGGGATCTCCGATGTTTTTAGGCGGGACGGGTGTCTCAATCGCCAAGCAATTTCCCGAACAGATTATCGTCCTGTGGTCGTTTGTCGCAAGGTCCGTTTACTCAATCGGCCATGAGGGTTAGTAATAGGCCATGAAAGAATTATCGCGAAAACTCCTGCCTTCTACCTCGGCGCTTGCCGCCTTCGATTCCGTTGCGCGGCTCGGCAGTTTTTCGCTGGCGGCAGATGAGCTGTCGTTGACGCAAGGGGCGATAAGTCGGCAGGTTTCCGGGCTGGAAGAGCAGCTTGGCGTGCTGCTTTTCGACCGAACCAGCCGTGGCGTCGTGTTGACATCTGCGGGGGCGGATTTTGCCAAAGCGATTGCCGGGGCGCTGTCGCAGATCCGCTCGGCATCGCTGCATGCCATGACCAAACGGCATAGTGACCAGCTCAATCTGGCGATCCTGCCGACATTCGGCACGCGCTGGCTGATGCCGCGCATTCCCGGCTTTGTTGCTCGGCATCCGGAGATCACTCTCAACTTCGCGACCCGTATCGGGGTGTTCGACTTCGATCGGGACGGCATCGATATGGCGATCCATGTCGGGCAACCGGAGTGGCCGGGTGCGGAATGCACTTTTCTGATGGACGAGATGGTGGCGCCGGTCTGCTCGCCTGCATTTCTCAGCTCTCATCCCGTCGAGACTGCGCAGGATCTGCTGCGGCTGCCGCTTCTGCATATGGCGTCGCGGCCGGGCGGCTGGAAGCACTGGTTCGAAAGCCTGCGGATTGCCGGCAGCATGAGCGAGGGTATGCGCTTCGAACAGTTCGGCAGCGTGACGCAGGCGTGTATTGCCGGTCTGGGTGTCGGGCTGATGCCGCTCTTCCTGATCGACACGGAGTTGGCGGGCGGGCAGTTGGTGGAGGCATTTCCGCATCAGGTAGTCAGTCCCAGTGCCTATTACGTGGTCGCACCTCAGGCGAAGGCGAGCTTTCCGCCGGTTGTCGCCTTTCGGGCATGGCTGATGGAAGAGGTTGCGCGCTATCGGCAGGAAATCGTGGCCTGGTAGCAAGGGCTGTGTATTACTCTATATGAAAGGTTGTATTTCGCTCGACATATAAAGTGTATCCGGGTATGTTTGATTAAACGATTAATCAGCTTGGAACGCAGCAGAGACAATGAGTGTCGGCCGGACGCCAGCGACGATGACGGAAATTGCCGCCGCCCTTGGTGTGTCTTCGGCAACCGTTTCCAATGCGCTTTCCGGCAAGGGGCGCGTTTCCGCCGAGCTTTCGGCGAAAATCCGGCAGGCGGCAGATGAGCTTGGCTATGTGCCGAGCCATGCGGCGCGGGCACTCAGGACAGGGCGAACTGCCGTTATCGGCCTGGTATTGCCGGACATATCCAACCCCCTGTTTCCGCAGATCGCTCAGGCAATCGAGCAGGCGGCGGCTTCTGCCGGTTTCGGCGTGTTGATCGCCGATAGTCGAGGGGAGATCGCCCAGCAGACGGCGGCGATCGGCCGGCTGGTCGAGCGCGGTGTCGACGGGATGATCGTCGTCCCCCGTCGCGGCTCACGCATTGCGGATATCGGCACTCCCGTGGCGATCATCGACAGCCCCTCGACGCCCGGAAATACCGTGTCATCCGACCATTGGGACGGCGGGGTGCAGATGGGGCGTCATCTCGCCTCTCTTGGGCATCAGAAAGTACTGTTGATCGCCAATAGCCGACAATCGAATGTGCAGAACGATCGGGTCGGCGGTCTGGAAGCCGGTCTCGGCAGTGACGCGTGCTGCGAAACCTTGTGGGTGGAGGAGATGGAGGTTTCGCAGGGGGCTGGCTGCGCGCTCGGTCTCGCGGCTCGGGTGGCGGACGGGTATACGGCGTTTGCCGCCGTTTACGACCTGCTTGCATTGCGCGCGCTGACCGAATTGCAGCGCGACGGAATCGATGTTCCGCTTCAGGCCAGTGTCAGCGGCTTCGATGATCTTGTCTGGTCATCGGTGGTCATGCCGCCAATCACCACCTTGCGGCAGGACCTGGCGGTGATTGCGGAGCGTGCGGTGCAGGCTTTGGGGGACGTGATTGCAGAACGCGATGCCGCAACCGGCGAACCGGTATCTGCGGAGCGGAATGGCGCAGGCGTGCCGATGACGCTCGTGATCCGGCAATCGACGGGGCCGACGATGCATTCGGTTGTGGCTGGTGCCGCGCATGCTCGGAGGGATGGTAGGTGAAAACCCTTATCCTCCGGTCTCAATCTCTCGTGTATATGGGCGTCCCAATGGGTCGTCCGGTTGTATTTTTGGAGTGTGCTTGAAATGGGTGTGTGGATCGATACCGATATGGGGTTCGATGATCTGGCCGCCATCATGGTCGTTGCCCATGGCGGGCTTGCCATAGACGGGATCTCGCTTGTTTTCGGCAATGCACCGCTGGATCAGGTGCGCCGCAATGCGGCCGGTGCCGCGGGTGCCTTCGTCTGGCCGTTTCCCATTCATGCCGGGCGGGCAAAGCCGGTACTCGGCAAGCTCGAGACCGCGGTTTCCATTCTGAGCGATGCGGGTATGCCGACAGCGGGCGAAGCATTGCCGACCGGGCCGGATACATTCGTCGAGGATGCGTTCGAGGCGCTTTGCTCCTGGTTGGAGCGCAGCGAAGGCGAGCGACGCATTCTGGCGCTCGGGCCGCTCACCAATATTGCTGCCGTGGCGCTGGCGCGACCGGATCTCGCCGCCAAGATCACTGACCTGACCTGGATGGGCGGCGGGCTGACGGCTGGCAATCATACGGCTTCCGCCGAGTTCAACGCCTTTGCCGATCCGGAAGCGGTGGCGATTGTTCTCGCACACGGTATCCCGTTCCGCATGGTCGATCTCGATCTTTGCCGCAAGGTGCTTTGCGCGCCGGAGGATGTCGAGCCGGTGCGCTCTGCCGGTGGCCGCAACGCGACGCTGCTTGCCGATCTGCTTGCCGGTTTCGTGTCGATCGCCACCAGCCGCGGGCGCAAGGCAATGTCGCTTTATGACGCCGTTGCGGCGGTTGCCTTCGTGCAGCCGGATCTTGCGACATGGCAGGAGGCTCGGATCGACATGGAGCTGACGGGCAGCCATACGCGCGGTCGCACCGTGGTCGAGACGCGAGCGGGCAGGGCCGAATTCAACGCGCAGTTTGCGGCCGATATCGATGCCGCAAAGGCAAAGCAATCCATTCTCGACGCATTGAAGGCGGAGGCAAGCTGGTGAAGGACATTATCGCAACCGTTGGCGAATTTACCGAACCGTGCTTTCGTGACAATGCCGTGAAGGTCGCACGCGGCGATGCGCCGTTCGACATCCTGATCGCCGGCGGAACGCTGGTGGATGTGGTGACCGGTGAGCTTCGTCCCGCCGATATCGGCATTGTCGGGCCGCTGATCGTCAGCGTCCACGAGCGTGGTGCACGCTCGGATGCGGCGCAGGTGATCGATGCGACCGGAACCTTCGTTTCTCCGGGCCTGATCGATACGCATATGCATATCGAAAGCTCGATGGTGACGCCGGCGACCTATGCGGAGACAGTGGTGCCGCGCGGCGTGACGACGGTCGTCTGGGATCCGCATGAATTCGGCAATGTCTGCGGTGTCGATGGCGTGGCATGGTCGGTTGAGGCGGTGCGTTCGCTGCCGCTCAGGGCTGTCGTCATGGCGCCGTCCTGCGTTCCGTCTGCTCCGGGTTATGAGGTTGCCGGTGCGGATTTCGATGCCGATGTGATCGATGAGATGTTGCTGTGGCCGAAGATCGCCGGCCTCGCGGAAGTGATGAACATGCGCGGCGTCATCGACCGCGAACCGCGCATCAGCAATATCGTGCAGAATGCGCTCGTTTCGGAAAAGCTCGTCAGCGGCCATGCGCGCGGTCTGGCCGGCGGTGATCTGGCCGCCTTCATGACGGCCGGCGTCACGTCCGATCACGAGCTGACCTCCGCCGACGACCTGATGCAGAAACTGCGGGCCGGTCTGACGATCGAGATGCGCGGTTCGCATGACCACCTTCTGCCGGAATTCGTCGATGCTCTCAACAAACTGGGACACCTGCCGCAGACGGTGACGATCTGCACCGACGACGTGTTCCCCGATGATCTCGTCGATGGCGGCGGTCTCGACGACGTGGTGCGCCGGCTGGTGCGCTACGGGATGAAGCCGGAATGGGCGCTGCAGGCGGCGACGCTGAACGGGTCGGTCAGGATCGGCCGCGCGGACCTTGGATTGATTGCGGCAGGTCGCAGGGCGGATATCGTGCTCTTCGAGGACCTCAAGGATTTTCGCACGCGCGTAGTCGTGGCGAGCGGTCACATCGTGTCGCGCGATGGAAAGATGACGGGCGACGTGTGCCGGATGAACCCCAATCCGCTGCGCCGTTCTGTAAAGCTGCAGGCCTTGCAGGAAGATGATTTCAAACTTCGCTCTGAAGCTACCCGGGTGAGGGTCGCGACCATTGATCGGCCGCGATTCACACGCTGGGGGCAGGCGGATGCGGTTGTCGAAAACGGGTTCGTGGTACCCCCGCAGGAATCGGTGTTGATCGCCGTGACTCATCGCCATGGCCGTGTCGACAGCCGCACCCGGTTGGGTTTCCTCACCGGATGGGGCAAGTGGAAGGGCGCGTTCGCCACCACGGTGGCGCATGACAGCCATAACCTCACCGTTTTCGGTTCCGATCCGCGCGACATGGCGGCTGCTGCGAATGCGGTGATCGCATCGGGCGGCGGCATGGCGGTTGCGATCGGCGGCAAGGTGGTAAGCCTGCTGCCGCTGCCGTTGGCGGGCCTCGTGTCGGAAGAGCCGGTCGAGGTTGTTGCCGAACAGTTCCGCGCGATCCGGGCGGCAATGGACAAGGTCGTCGACTGGGAGCCGCCCTATCTGGTGTTCAAGGCCTGCTTCGGTGCGACGCTGGCCTGCAACGCAGGACCGCATCAGACCGACCGGGGCATTGCCGATGTGACCACCGGCACGCTAATGGAGAGCCCGATACTGGAAATTCTGGCATAATATAAGGTTGGGAAAAGCGATGCAGCCGCATGAATTCTGGCAGGAGCTGCACGCTCCCGGTTCTTTCGAGGAGACCGGGCCTTTCTCCGGCTTCTTCCCGGCGCGGCTCGACAGCGGCGAACAGATCAGACTGCCGATCCGGCCTCTTTCAGACGGACAACATGCGCTGGCATCGCTGATCATCAATCAGGCGAGCTTTGATGTGCAGGATGCGCTGGCCGCCGATCTGGCGCCTAAGATCGCGGCGCTTCGGCCGGAAGTGATCGTCGGTCTGCCGACACTGGGCCTGACGCTGGCGGCCGCGGTGGCGAGGATGCTGGGTTTTGCCCGTTACGTGCCGCTCGGGACGTCGAAGAAATTCTGGTATGACGAGCAGCTTTCCGTGCCGCTTTCCTCGATCACCACGCCGGAGCAGCAGAAGCGGCTTTATGTCGATCCGCGGATGATGCCGCTGATCGAGGGGAAGCGCGTGGCGTTGATCGATGACGTGATTTCCTCCGGCACCTCGATCATTTCCGGCCTGACGTTGATGACCTCGCTCGGGATCGAGCCGGTGGCGATCGGCGCTGCCATGCTGCAATCGGATCGCTGGGAGAAGAAGCTCAACGATTTCGGGCCGCAGTGGAAGGGGCGCGTGTTTTCGTGTTTTCGCACGCCGATATTAAGCAAAGTTGGTGAGGGGGCGTGGTCTCGCTGACCCTCGAGGTTGATGCCCTTGAAAAGAAAGACCCCTCCCAACCCTCCCCACAAGGGGGAGGGCTAACCCTGCCGCATCGCCGAGGCCTATTTGAAGGTGGCGGTTGCCGCGGGTATTCTCCCCCCTTGTGGGGGAGATGGCCGGCAGGCCAGAGGGGGATTTGCCACACGCAGAAGCAATGTCCTGATACTACTTCACTCTTGCGCATCGCCATTGGCTGGCTAGGATCGCCACATCCTACCTCAAGACCCCAAGCGAAATTGTCAGGAAGAGTTTGATGGAACTGGTGTTCGACGGCCATAACGATGTGTTGTTGCGGCTCTGGCGGAACATGAAGGCGGGGGCTGATCCCGTCGTGGAATTCTCAAACGGGACGCCGGAAGGCCATATCGATGCGCCGCGGGCGCGTGCCGGTGGACTGGCCGGTGGTCTCTGCGCCATCTACATCCCCTCCGGCGATCTGGTGCTGAAGGACCCCGAGCCGGACGGGAGTTATGTGACGCCGCTTGCGGCGCCGCTCGAATACGCACCTTCGCTGGATATAGGGCTGGAAAAGGCGGCAATCGCGCTGAAGCTCGATCGAGCAGGCGCTTGGAAACTTTGCCGCTCAACCTCGGACATCCGGCGAGCGATGAAGGACGGCGTGTTTGCCGCCGTGCTGCATATGGAAGGCTGTGAGCCGATCGACGGCGATCTCGCCAATCTGGAGGTATTCCATGCGGCGGGTCTGCGCTCGCTTGGGCCGGTGTGGAGCCGCCACAATATCTTTGGCCATGGTGTGCCTTTCGCCTTTCCGATGACGACCGATACCGGGCCGGGGCTGACCGATCTCGGTTTCGAACTGGTCAAGGCCTGCAACCGGCTGGGTATCCTGATCGACCTGTCGCACATCACCGAGCAGGGGTTCTGGGATGTGGCGAAAACCTCCGACCAGCCGCTGATCGCCAGCCATTCGAATGCGCATGCCCTGACGCCGGTGGCGCGTAACCTGACCGACAGGCAGATGGACGCGATCAAGGAGAGCGGCGGGCTCGTCGGCCTGAACTATGCCGTCACCATGCTGCGCGATGACGGGCTGGACATTGCGGCGACGCCGATTTCCGAGATGATACGCCATGTGGACTACATGGTGGAACGCATGGGGATCGACCATGTGGCGATCGGATCGGACTTCGACGGCTGCACCGTGCCCACCGAAATTCGTGATGCCGCGGGCAATCAGAATCTGGTTGCAGCCCTAAAATCAGGGGGATACGCTGGCGATGATTTGGCCAAGCTGGCCCGCGAAAACTGGTTGAGGGTATTGGGTAAAGCTTGGCACGAATAACGGCCGAAGGGCCGGTGACGTTGACGAATTTGAGCACATGAAAACAGGGGAACTGATCATGCTCCATTCACTGCGTACTTCCGTCCGCATTCTTTCCACCGGCGCAGTACTGTCGCTGCTTCTGGCGACCGCGCCGCAGGCCTTTGCCGCGACGCCCGCAGATACGCTGGTCGAAGGCTTTGCGATCGACGACATCATCACCATCGATCCGGGCGAAGCCTTCGAGCTTTCCACCGCCGAAGTGACCGCCAACACCTATAGCAAGCTGGTCATGCTCGACCCGGCCGATACGTCCAAGGTCGTCGGCGATCTGGCGGCCAGCTGGACGGTTTCCGACGACGGCATGACCTATACGTTCAAGCTGAAGCCGGACCTGAAATTTGCCTCCGGCAATCCGCTGACCGCCGAAGACGTGGCCTTCTCGTTCGAGCGGGCAGTGAAGCTCGACAAGTCTCCGGCCTTCCTGATTACCCAGTTCGGCATTACCGGCGACAATGTTGCCGAAAAAGCCAAGGCGACCGCGCCCGACACGTTCACCTTCACGGTCGACAAGGCCTATGCGCCGAGCTTCGTGCTGAACGTCCTGACCGCTACCGTCGC
This sequence comes from Aliirhizobium wenxiniae, assembly GCF_019511445.1. Classification (GTDB taxonomy): domain Bacteria; phylum Pseudomonadota; class Alphaproteobacteria; order Rhizobiales; family Rhizobiaceae; genus Neorhizobium; species Neorhizobium wenxiniae_A. Next base: position 206,360 of record NZ_JAEUAN010000002.1, on the reverse strand, counting down.
CTCCGTCGTCGACAAGAAGGTGGTGATGGAACATGCCAAGGCGATGACGCCTTCGGCCGACTACAAATACGATACCGATTTCGGCAATGAATGGATGAAGACCGGTTTTGCCGGTTCCGGCCCTTACAAGGTGCTGGCATGGCGCGCCAACGAGGCCGTGATCATGGAAGCCAACCCGAACTATTACGGCGAGAAGCCGAAACTGAAGCGCGTCATCTATCGCCACATGAAGGAAAGCTCCGGCCAGCGTCTGGCGCTGGAAAACGGCGATATCGATATCGCCCGCAACCTCGAGCCGAACGATGTGGAAGCAGTTTCGAAGAAGGAAGGCCTGTCGGTGACGTCCGCGCCGAAGGGCACGATCTACTATTTCAGCCTCAACCAGAAAAACGAGAAGCTGGCGAAGCCCGAAGTGGCGGAAGCGTTCAAGTATCTGGTCGATTATGACGCGATCGGCGCGACGCTGATCAAGGGTATCGGCGAAATCCACCAGACGTTCCTGCCGAAGGGCCAGCTCGGTGCGCTGAACGACAATCCTTACAAGCTGGATGTCGCCAAGGCGAAGGAACTGCTTGCCAAGGCAGGTCTCGCTGACGGCTTTACCGTGACCATGGACGTGCGCAATACGCAGCCGGTGACCGGCATTGCCGAAAGCGTGCAGCAGACGCTGGCGCAGGCCGGCATCAAGCTCGAAATCATTCCGGGCGACGGCAAGCAGACGCTGACCAAGTACCGCGCCCGCACCCACGATATCTATATCGGCCAGTGGGGTTCGGACTATTTCGACCCGAACTCGAATGCCGAAACCTTCGTCGTCAACTACGACAATTCCGACGAGGGCAAGAACAAGACGCTGGCATGGCGTAATGCCTGGGATGTGCCGAAGGACATCGAAGAAGCCGCCCAGGGCGCGCTGCTGGAAAAGGATGCGGCCAAGCGCGCGGCAGTCTACGAGGACCTGCAGAAGAAGGCTCTGGCGCAGAGCCCGTTCGTGATCGTCTTCCAGCAGACGGAAGTTGCCGGTTATTCGGCGAAGCTGAAGGACTTCAAGCTCGGCCCGAGCTTCGATACGAACTTTGTCTATCCGATTTCGAAGTAGTCGGCGCGTATCGGGAAAGACCCCTCCCAAACTGCCCTGGGTAGAGCCACTCGTCTCTGCCCGTCCTTCGGACCCCCACAAGGGGGAGGGCTTAACCCGGAAGCACCGCTGAGACCCAAGTGATTTAAGCGGTGGCCGCGGGTTTTCTCCCCCCTTGTGGGGGAGATGGCCGGCAGGCCAGAGGGGGATTTTTTATTCACTGTAATCCTGGGGGCAGAGGTTCTGTTCCTCTCAATCATCTCAAGGAGAACTCCTTGACGCTTACCGATACGACGGCAGTGACGCGGCGCAGCCGGCGGCGTGCTTCTTCCTTTGGCATGGCGGTGGTCCGTTTCGTGGTCACGGTCGTCACCACCTTTCTCGGCCTTCTGGCCGTTACCTTTTTCATCGGCCGCGTTGTGCCGATCGATCCGGCGCTGGCGATCGTCGGTGACCGAGCGCCCTCCCATGTGGTCGAGCGGGTGCGGGAGGAGCTTGGCCTCAACCTGCCGCTCTACCAGCAGTTCTGGATCTACATAAAACAGGCGATGACCGGCGATTTCGGCATTTCGGTGCTGACCACCAATCCCGTGATGACCGATATCGCGCGGGTGTTTCCCGCAACGATCGAGCTTGCGACGATCGGCACGATCATCGGGGCGCTGATCGGGGTGCCTCTCGGGGTGCTGGCCGCCGTCAAGCGCGGATCGATTGCCGACCAGATCGTGCGGGTGATCGGGCTGATCGGATATTCGGTGCCGATCTTCTGGCTCGGCCTGCTGGCGCTGGTGCTGTTCTACGCCAAGCTCGGATGGGTGGCCTATCCGGGGCGGATCGACATCGTCTACGAATATACGTTCACGCCGCAAACGGGCTTTTTCCTGTTTGACGCGATCTGGCAGGGGCAGTGGGATGTGGCCTGGGATCTGTTCCGCCATATCATCCTGCCCGGTGGGCTGCTCGGTTATTTCTCGCTTGCCTATATCAGCCGCATGACGCGCTCGTTCATGCTCAACGAGCTGCAACAGGAGTATATCGTCGCCGCACGGGCCAAGGGTCTGTCCGAGGCGCGGATCATCTGGTTCCATGCGCTGCGCAATGCCGCGGTGCCGCTGGTGACGGTGATTGCGCTCTCCTATGCGGGCCTGCTGGAAGGCTCGGTTCTGACCGAGACGATCTTCTCCTGGCCGGGGCTCGGTCTTTACATCACCAACTCGTTGCAGAATGCCGACATGAATGCCGTGCTTGGCGGTACGATCGTCATCGGTGCGGTGTTCGTTGCCATCAACATCTTGTCCGACCTTCTCTACCGGACGCTTGATCCGAGGACGAGAAGCCGATGAGTGTTCTCCAGGCGAATGAAAAACCCTATAGCCGCGAATGGCTTTTATCCGAACAGCCGACCTCGCGGCATCAGGCTCGGCTAGGCCGCGCCTATGTGATCTGGCGGCGGTTTTCCGCCAACCGGCTGGCGCTAGCCGGTCTCGGCATCATTCTTCTCTTGATCCTCGTTGCGATCTTTGCCGACGTGCTGGCGCCGCATAATCCGGTGCAGGGCGATCTCAGGAATGCGCGGCTGCTGCCGCCGGGAACGGCTGGCTATCTGCTCGGTACCGACGACCAGGGGCGCGATATTTTATCCCGGTTGATTCATGGCTCGCGGCTGACGCTGTTTGTCGTCGTGCTGGTGGCGATCATTGCCGCACCCGTCGGCCTGATCATCGGCACGGTTTCCGGTTATGCCGGCGGTTGGGTGGATGCGGTGCTGATGCGGATTACCGACATCTTTCTTGCCTTCCCGAAGCTGGTTCTGGCGCTTGCGCTGGTGGCGGCTCTCGGACCGGGGATCGAGAATGCGGTTCTCGCCATCGCCGTCACCTCGTGGCCGCCTTATGCGCGTATCGCCCGCGCCGAGACGATGACGTTCCGCAATTCGGAATTTATTTCCGCCGTGAAGCTGATGGGGGCATCGCCGTTTCGCATCGTCCTGCGCCACGTGATGCCGCTCTGCCTTTCCTCGCTGATCGTGCGGGTGACGCTGGATATGGCGGGCATCATCCTGACCGCCGCCGGTCTAGGTTTCCTGGGCTTGGGTGCGCAGCCGCCGCTTCCCGAATGGGGGGCGATGATCGCGTCGGGCCGTCGCTTCATTCTCGACCAGTGGTGGGTGGCGGCGATGCCGGGGGCGGCGATCCTGATCGTCTCGCTCGGTTTCAACCTGCTCGGTGACGGGTTGCGCGATGCGCTCGATCCGAAGGAGGCCGGGCAATGAGCGATAGGCTTTTGACCGTCGAGGACCTGCGGGTGAGTTTTCCGACGCGGACCGGTGAGGTGCAGGCGGTGCGTGGCGTGTCGTTTACGCTCGGGCGCGAAAGGCTGGGCATTGTCGGCGAAAGCGGTTCCGGCAAGTCGCAGACCGGCCGGGCGATCATGGGATTGACGCCGAAGCACGCGAAGATCACCGCCAAGACGTTGAATTTCGCCGGGCGCGATCTGCTGGCGATTTCCGACCGCGAGCGGCGCGAGATCCGCGGTAAGCGGATCGCCATGGTTCTGCAGGACCCAAAGTATTCGCTGAACCCCGTTTCAACGATCGGACGGCAGATCATCGAGACGTTGAAGACGCATGAGAGGATTTCGACTGCTGAAGCCAAGGCGCGCACGCTTGCGATGCTGGAGGCGGTGCAGATCCGTGATCCGGAGCGGGTGTTTTCGCTTTATCCGCACGAGGTTTCCGGCGGCATGGGGCAGCGGGTGATGATCGCGATGATGCTGATCTGCGGCCCGGAACTGCTGATTGCCGATGAACCGACTTCGGCGCTTGACGTGACGGTGCAGCTGGAAGTGCTCGGCATTCTCGACAAGCTGGTGGCCGAGCGCGGCATGGGGCTGATTTTCGTGTCGCATGATTTGCGGCTGGTCTCTTCCTTCTGCGACCGGGTGCTTGTCATGTATGCGGGGCGCGTGGTGGAGGAACTGCCATCGGCCGATCTTTCCAAGGCGCAGCATCCCTATACGCAGGGCCTGCTCAACTGCCTGCCAACGATCGGTTCCGACCGACACCCGCTGCCGGTGCTCGACCGCAAGAAGGAGTGGGCGCTATGACGAAAAATGTTCTTTCCGTCAAAGACATGGTCGTCATGTTCGACGAGTTTGTCGCGCTCGACCATGTGTCGGTGGATGTGGCGACAGGCGAAAGCTTTGGGATTGTTGGCGAAAGTGGATCGGGCAAGTCGACACTGCTGAGGGCGGTGGCGGGGTTGAACACGTTCAGCGCCGGGGCGCTTTCGATCAACGGACAGTCCTATTCCGGGCGGAGCCGGTCGAAGGATTTTTACCGCACGGTGCAGATGGTGTTTCAGGATCCCTACGGTTCGCTGCATCCGCGCCAGACGGTGGACCGGTTGCTCTTGGAACCGCTGGCGATCCATGGGTTCGACAATGTCGACCAGCGGATCATGCGGGCGCTGGACGAGGTGGGGCTGGGGTCCGGTTTCCGCTTCCGCTATTCGCATCAGCTTTCCGGCGGTCAGCGGCAGCGCGTGGCAATTGCGCGAGCGCTGATCCTGGAGCCGAAGGTACTGTTGCTCGACGAGCCGACATCGGCGCTCGATGCCTCGATCCAGGCGGAAATCCTCAATCTGCTGGAGCAGGCCCGAAAAGATCGTGGGCTGACCTTCGTGATGGTGAGCCATGATCTCGGGGTGATCAGCCATATGTGCGAAAGGCTTGCGGTGATGAAGGGCGGCAAGGTGATCGAGACGGTGAAGGCGGATGCGCTGGAAAGACGCGATTTTTCCGCCGACTATACGCGGCAGCTGTTGACGGCGAGTGAAGGGTTTCGGCGCGTCTGAACTGCGTGTTTCAGTAAGGCCGCAACTGCTGGACGGGCGTCAGATTGGCGCAAATTGGCATTGTGTGCAGTTGCGAAATGTTCTTAGACTGCGCCCAACAAAGCTGCGCGCAGCAGATAACGGGGAGCATATAGGATGCAGACGATTTTCTCCTGGTCTCAGGTCTCCAGGCGTGGCGCAATAGCGCTGGCGCTTGTGGCAGGCGTGGCGTTTGCAGCACCTCATGCGCAGGCCGCGGCCAAGACTTCAGCAACGATCGGCATGACGGTTGAGCCGGGTGGTCTCGATCCGACGATCGGCGCGCAGGTGATGATCGGGCAGGTGACCTGGCAGAATGTCTTCGAAGGCCTGACGACGATCGACAAGGCGGGCAAGGTGCAGCCGCAGCTTGCCGAGAGCTGGCAGGTTTCCGAGGACGGCAAGACCTATACGTTCAAGCTGCGGCAGGGCGTGAAATTCCACAATGGCGTGGCCTTCGACAGTTCAGTCGCCAAGTTCACGCTGGATCGTGCGCGCGGCGCTGACAGCGTCAATCCGCAGAAGCGTTATTTCACTTCCATCGACACGATCGAGACGCCGGATGCCGCAACGCTGGTGTTGAAACTCAAACAGCCGACCGGCAGCCTGCTCTACTGGTTCGGCTGGCCGGCGGCGGTGATGGTGGAGCCATCGACGGCCGCGGACAACAAGACCAATCCGGTCGGTACGGGGCCGTTCGTCTTCGACAGCTGGGCCAAGGGCACGCAGGTCAATCTGAAGAAGAACGCCGATTACTGGAACAAGGATGTTGCGGTTAAGCTTGAAACGGCTTCCTTCCGCTTCATCAACGATCCGCAGGCGCAGTCGGCGGCGTTGACGGCGGGCGATGTCGATGCGTTTCCGGAATTCGGTGCGCCGGAACTGGTGTCTTCCTTCGAGGGCAGCGACAGGCTGGCGACGGTGATCGGCAATACCGAACTCAAGGTCGTGGCGGGGATGAACAATTCCCGCAAGCCTTTCTCCGACAAGAAGGTGCGTCAAGCGCTGATGATGGCGGTCGACCGGGCGATGGTGGTGGAAGGTGCATGGTCGGGTCTCGGCACGCCGATCGGCAGCCATTACACGCCGAACGATCGCGGCTACAAGGACCTGACCGGCGTCTATCCTTACGACGTCGAAAAGGCCAAGGCGCTGCTGGCGGAAGCCGGTTATCCGGACGGTTTCTCCTTCACCATGAAGGCGCCGCAGATGGCCTATGCGCAGCGCTCATCGCAAATCCTGCAGGCGCTGTTTGCCGAAATCGGCGTAACGATGAATATCGAAACCACCGAGTTCCCGGCGAAATGGGTGGCGGATGTGCTTAAGGCCGCTGACTACGACATGACCATCGTTGCCCATGCGGAGCCGATGGATATCGATATCTACGCGCGCGACCCCTATTACTTCAACTACAAGAACCCGGAATTCAATGCGATCCTCGCCAAGGTTGAGGCGAGCACCGATGTTAGCGAACAGGACAAGCTTTATGGCGAGGCGCAGACCATTCTCGCCAATGACGTACCGGCGCTGTTTCTGTTCGTGATGCCGAAACTCGGCATATGGGACAAGAAGCTGAAGGGGCTTTGGGAGAACGAGCCGATCCCGTCGAATGTGCTGACCGAGGTGTTTTGGGAAGAGTGAGGGGTTTGGTCTGGCATAACGGGGCGGCATTCCGATCTCCCCCCTTGTGGGGGAGATGCCCGGCAGGGCAGAGGGGGGCTGTCGCGGCAAACTCATCCATCTCTGATGCTCCCATGGCGGGCTGCGACGTTTCACCCCCCTCTGTCACTCTCGTGACATCTCCCCCACAAGGGGGGAGATCAGTTGGAGGTCGTTGCGCCTGCCTCAGTTCCCTCTCATCGCCACGCTTATCGAGCATCTCCAAGACGGCTACACATCAATCCGGTAACGCTGCGTCTTTAATGCTAAAAAGTCTCTTTACGCGAATGACTTCGCGTGGCTGGATTCCTGTGACAAGCACAGGAATGAGGGACACCAATCGATGATCTCCATCCTCATCCGTCGTCTCGTCAGCCTGATCGTCACGCTCATCGTCGTCTCGCTGCTCATCTTCACCGTCATGAACCTCTTGCCCGGTGACCCGGCGGCGATCATGCTTGGGACTTCGGCGACGCCGGAGACGTTGGCGGCGCTCAGGACTCAGATGGGGCTGGATGAACCGCTGATCGTTCGATATCTCGCATGGCTTTCCGGCGTGCTGCAGGGTGATCTCGGGCAGTCCTATACCTATGGTGTTCCCGTTGCAGGGCTGATCGTCGAGCGGTTGGCGGTGACGTTGCCCTTGGCGTTGATGGCTGTGGTGATGTCGGTTGCGATCGCGGTGCCGCTCGGCGTGGCGGCGGCGCGCAGGCATAATGGTCTGTTCGATTATATCGCCGGGGCTTTTTCCTACGTCTCGATCGCGGTGCCGGCCTTCTGGGTGGGATTGCTGCTGATCATCGCCTTCTCGACCAAGCTCGGCTGGATGCCGGCCGGCGGGTTTCCGGGATGGAATGCGGGGTTTTGGGCAGGGCTTGCCGCGCTTTTTATGCCGGCCATTGCGCTGGCGCTGCCGCAGGCAGGCGTTTTGACGCGCGTGGCGCGCAGCGCTGTGCTGGACGTGATGGGCGAGGAGTTCGTGCGCACAGCCCGCGCCAAGGGGTTGAGCGACAAGGCTGCGGTCTGGCGGCATGCGCTGCCGAATGCGTTGATCCCGGTCGTCACGATGATCGGGCTGCAATTCACCTTCCTGATTGCCGGTGCCGTTTTGGTGGAAAACGTCTTCAACCTGCCGGGCCTCGGGCGGCTGGCGCTGCAGGCTTTGTCGCAGCGCGACATCATCGTGATGCAGGATGTGGTGCTGTTCTTTTCGGCGCTTGTGATCGTGATGAATTTCCTCGTCGATCTCGCCTATCTGGTGATCGACCCGAGACTGCGGGTGGCGACGTGATGACGGGGATTTTTCGTCGCCCCGTGCTGCTGATCGGGCTCGTCGTGACGCTGGCGCTTGTCGGTGTGGCGCTGTTGTCGCTGGTTTGGACACCGTCACTGCCGTCGAAGATGAATATCGTGCAGCGATTGAAGCCGCCGCTTGGGCCGGGCGCGTTGCTCGGCACGGATCAGTTCGGCCGCGACGTCGCCTCGATGCTGATGGTGGGGGCGTGGAATTCGCTGTCGACCTCGTTTCTGGCGGTTGCGATCGGGGCGACGGTCGGGTCGGCGGTCGGTGTCATCGTGGCGATGCGGCGCGGGTGGCTGGAACTGATCGTGATGCGTGGCTGCGACATCATCTTTGCGGTGCCGCCCATCCTGTCGGCGATGATGCTCGGCGCCTTTCTCGGTTCGGGGCGATTTACTGCGATCATTGCGATTGCGGTGTTCATGGTGCCGGTCTTTGCGCGGCTGACACTTGCCGGGGCGAAGCAGATCTGGGCGCGGGATTATGTGACGGCGGCGGTCGGGATCGGCCGGTCGAAGGCGACGATCACGCTGGTGCATATCCTGCCCAACATTTCCAACCAGATCATCGTGCAGGTAACGATCCAGCTCGGTCTGGCTATCCTGACCGAGGCCGGGCTTTCCTTCCTTGGGCTCGGCATGCCGCCACCGGCGCCGACATGGGGGCGGATGCTGGCCGACAGCCAGACATTTTTCGGCCAGGCGCCGTGGCTTGCCATCCTGCCGGGCATGGCAATCGCGCTTGCGGTATTGGGCCTGAACATGCTTGGCGACGGTCTGCGCGACATGCTCGATCCGAAGACGAAAGCGGCCTGAGACTTTCTCGGTTTTTACCGTTCTGGATTGGAACAAACTTCAACCTCTCACGTTGTTTGCGTGCAGCCATCGGCATGCAGGTTTTGTGTTGCCGTGACAGGCGGGTAGGGGAGTTATCGATTGAACGACGTTGCAGAAAAGCCGAAGGCTACGAGAATTCGTAAGAAGGCTGTCCAACCGGTTTCGGACTCGCCTGCGGAGGCTTCCACCAAGGTGCCCGAGAAGAAGACACGGGCGAGACGTTCAGCAGCCAAGCCAGTCACCGCCGATGCAGTCAAGGGGGCCGTCAGCAAGACGGCCGAAGCTGCAACACCGAAGCGTGGCCCGCGCAAGACCAAAGCATCGCCCGCAGCAAAAACGAACATGATCAAACAGGAGACCGCCATGCCCGCATCGACCTCGACGACGACCGAATTTCCGCGCACCGGCTCTGCCGCTTCGACCAAGGATATTGAAGTACAGCTGGAGCAGCTGCGTGAGGATATCGCAGCGCTCGCCAAAACTGTTGCCGCTGTCGGCAACGAAAAGGCTTCGGAAGTAAAGAGCAAGGCAAAGCGCGCAGCAGCCGATGCAACAGATGCTTCCTATCAGATCGCCGAGGCGGCGAAAAACCAGGCGCTCACCTGGGAACGTGATCTTGAAGGGCAAATCCGCGCCAATCCGATCCAGTCGGTGGCGATCGCTGCCGGTGTCGGCTTCCTGTTTGCTCTCCTGTCGCGCCGCTGATCCTAGATGCTGACCGCACTGGGGCCGCTTATCGCATCCTTCATCGCAACGGATGTGGCGGCGATGAAGCGAAAGATCAGACGTAACGCGATCCTCTACGGGATCGCGGCTGCGTTTTTATGGACAGCTTACGGTCTGCTGGTGGCGGCGCTTGCCATCCATCTCGGTGAACGCTGGGGCCTGCCGATGGCGATGCTGGTGATTGCCGGCGGAATGATTGTCATGGCGTTGTTCATTATTGCCATCGTGATGATGATGAACGCTGCAGAGGAGCGACGTAAGCGTCGCGAGGTTGCGGCCAACAGCCAACGCGCGCTGGCCATGACCGCGGCCGTTTCGGCGCTGCCGCTTCTGATGAAATCAAAGCCGCTGATGCTGCTTGCCGTTGCCGGGGGGCTTGGGTTCCTTGCAACGAAGGGCGGAGGCGGACGGAGGCAGGGACCACCGCCAGCGGAATGAGGTTTTCGCAGGGTTTATGAAATGAAAGGCCGCTCGGATATTTCGGGCGGCTTTTTGCTTTTTTGGGTGATGGTTCGGCCTGGGGTCTTAGAGAGGTTTGAGTTTGCCGGTTGCCCCTCACCCTGAGCGCGGCTTGCTGCGCTCCACCTCTCCCCGCTCGCGGGGAGAGGTGATGTGCCACATGCAGCCTTTGCATCCATTCGCTTTTCTCTATTGGGCGGAGCCGATGCGACTTGCGCCCTTTTCCCCCGAGCGGGGAGAAGGTGCCGGCAGGCGGATGAGGGGCAGATTCGGCAAGACTGATCGAATGGACAAAAGAAAAGGCCGCCCCGGAGGCGGCCTTCTTAGTCGATCACGGTAGGCTGATGCGATCAGCTGCCGAACGCCCGTGCGGTAATCGCGGCGTCTCCGGCATCCGGTCCATAGTCGCTTTCGCCCGATACGCCGAGCAGTTCCTGCAGGCGGGTGCGGGCGCGGGAGACGCGGCTCTTGATCGTGCCGACGGCGCAGCCGCAGATTTCGGCGGCTTCCTCATAGGCGAAGCCTGCCGCACCAACGAGAACGATCGCTTCACGCTGGTCTTCCGGAAGCTTGTCGAGCGCCTCGCGAAAATCCTGCAGATCGAGACGGCCATATTGTTCCGGGTGAACCGAGAAACGCTCAGAGAACAGCCCGTCACTATCCTGCACTTCGCGGCCGCGCTTGCGCATCTGGCTGTAGAATTCGTTGCGAAGGATGGTGAATAGCCAGGCGCGCATATTGGTGCCCGCCGTGAAGCTCTTCTGGTTTGCCCAAGCCTTCATGATCGTGTCCTGCACAAGGTCGTCTGCCTTATCGTGGCGACCTGTCAGTGAGACGGCAAAGGCACGCAAATTGGGCAAAGACGCGAGCAGGTCGCGCTTGAAGATGCGGTCATCCGCATCTGTCGGGGGGGACACAGCCTGTGCGCTCATTTTGCATCCACCGCCTTGGCGTTAGCCTTCTGAGCCTGCTCGGCTGCTTCCAGTCGTTCCAGAAGATCGAGAAAACGATCCGGAATGCCTTCTTCCTGCACAGCATCATAAAACTCCTTCAGCTTCCGGGAAATGGAGGCGTTGGGAGCTATGGTTCCTGGCTTGATATGTGAGGGCTGGGCTGTGGTCATATCCTGCTTTTTTCTGGTCTCGTCACTCATCACGCGGGCGCCTGCTTGCAAATTGTCGGTTGGAAAATGCTTGAGTTTAAAAAAAGTTCCGTCTTGCGGAACTTATTTTGCATCGCCACGTTAAACGCAAGTCAATTGCCCAACAGGGCCCAGGGGAGAATTTGTATGTCACTCACCACGCGCGTTGCGTCCCACCTTCCGTATCTGCGTCGGTATGCCCGAGCGGTAACCGGATCGCAGACGTCAGGAGACGCTTATGTGGCGGCCGTTCTGGAAGCGCTGATCGCCGATGTTTCCATTTTTCCGGAAAGCTCAAAGGATCGCGTTTCGCTTTATAAACTCTTCGTCGCGATTTTTGGTTCCACTTCCATAGAGATCAGGCCGATCGAATCCCCGTTTGCATGGGAACAGCGTGCGGCGCTCAACCTTTCGAATATTCCTTCGCAGGCAAGGCACGCTTTCCTTTTGATTTCCGTCGAAGGTTTTACGCCCGAGGAAGCCGCAGAAGTGCTGGATATCAGCGTTGTGGATGTGAACAAGCTTCTCGACGAAGCGTCCCGCGAGATTTCCCGCCAGGTTGCGACCGACATCATGATCATCGAGGACGAGCCGCTTATCGCGCTCGATATCGAGCAGATGGTTCAGGATCTCGGTCATCGGGTTACCGGCATTGCCCGCACCCATAAGGAAGCCGTGTCGCTGTTCCAGTCATCGCAGCCGAAGATGGTTCTCGCCGACATTCAGCTGGCGGATGGAAGCTCCGGCATCGATGCGGTCAACGAGATCCTCAAGACCTCCAGCGTTCCGGTCATCTTCATTACCGCGTTCCCGGAAAGGCTTCTGACCGGCGAACGTCCGGAACCGGCGTTCCTCGTTACCAAGCCGTTCAACCCGGACATGGTGAAGGCGCTGATCAGCCAGGCGCTGTTCTTCAACGAAGCGGTGAAGGCGGCTGCGTGAGCGGTGAGGCTTTCGCTTTGAATGCGGCTGGAACAAAATTGCGAAGACAAGGTTGTGGCAAGTCCGCTCAGGCGGCCTGTCACCCCTTGTTTTCGCCGTCCTGTGCCTATTCTTAATGATGGTCTGACACTGCGGGTGCCGGTGCCTGAGGCTCCGGACCGGCGCGTACGAAGCAGAGGCACCCGTCCGTCTTCATCACGCCACGCATTTTGGACCCGCTCGGCTGTTGCATCAGTTGGGCGGTCCTGAAGATAGAAACACGAGCATCCGGCGCTGCCATCGGGGCGTTTACGGATGAAGCGGTAGATGGAGTGGCAAAGATTGGCGCATCCGCTGACATGGCAGCACGCTGGTCAGAGTGATGACAAGCTGCGGGATTTTTTCATGCCCGCACTCATCGACCTCGGCGCGAGCATCATTATTCAGAACAAGGCGCTGGACTATCTCTACCTCGCCAATCTGCCCGACGTATGGGCGCTCGCGGATGTCGTGGCGCCTTCCGATGCTGCGCTGTTCGGCGAGGACGTTGCGGCCAAGCTTCTCACGCTCAAGCAGGGCATGAAGGAAAGCGGCAAGAAGGGCCATGTCGAGGTCACTGTCGGTTCCGACCAGATTTTCGAGTTCCGCGTTCAAGCAGTAGAATTCCAGTCCGGCGGCCTGCATCTCGTCACTACGATTATCGACCGGTCCGAAGAGCGGCATCGCGAACGGCTGCTGCGTGCCCTGCTGCGCGAGGTCAGTCACCGTTCCAAGAACCTGCTTGCGATCATCCAGAGCATCGCCTTGCAGACGGCGCGTTATTCGGGTTCGCTCGACCTCTTCCTGCACAAGTTCAGGGGGCGGCTTTACTCGCTGTCGCAAAGTCAGGATCTGATCACCGATTCCAGTTGGCGCGGCGCCTATCTCTTCGATCTCGTGCGGCAGCAGACGGAGAAATATATGCCGGACAACCGGCATATGGTGAAGATCTCCGGAGACAATGTGCTGCTTTCGCCGAATGCCTCGCTGCATCTGGGGCTAGCTCTGCATGAGCTTGTCGTCAATGCGGTCAGCCATGGCTCGCTGTTGCGCAATGGGCGGCCGATCGACATTACCTCGACGCGGGTGAATGCCGATGGACATGATTATCTCGAGATCAGCTGGGACGAGAGGCTGAGCGGGTCGGATGCCCGGGATGCGACGGAAGAGGGGTTGAAAGCCCATTTCGGCAGCACCGTTCTCGAACGCGTCGTGCCAGCTTCGGTCAACGGCAAGGCGCAGTATGAGATTTCCAATCAAGGGATCAGCTACAAGCTGCGCTTCCCGCTGGATCATGGCGGCGAGTGACGCCGTGCCGCTTCACTATGTGATCCGCAGTTGTCGCGCTGAAGACTTGAGCGGGGGCTTCTGACGTTTCATTACGCCAAAACAGATCCGGCTCGGTTTCCTTGGGAAACCGAGCCGGCTCGTCTCTTCGAGGGGGATTGAAGAGTTGTCCGAAAGCTTTGTAGGGCGGGGGACGGGGGGTCGCCTTCGGACACTGTGATAACGGGCGGCATAGAAGAAGGTTCCCAATTTTTTTCAGAAAAAAATCGTGGTGCCGGCAACGGTAAACGGCGGCTTTCGCCGCCGTTTCAATGTGGCGCATCGGTCATATCAGCGCTTGACGGCGCGAGGGTCCAGTGCGTCGCGGATGGCATCACCCATATAGTTGACGCTCAAGACCGTGAGCGAGATGGCGAGGCCCGGCCAGAGAACGCGGGACGGCGTGAGCTGCAGGAAGTTGGCGCCATCGAACAGCAGCCGACCCCAGGTCGGGAAGTCGGACGGGAAGCCCAGGCCGAGGAAGGAGAGCGCCGATTCCGTGATGATGGCGGAGGCGATGCCCAGCGTTGCCGAGACCATGATCGAGGAGAGCACGTTCGGCAGGATGTGCCGGATGATGATGCGATATTCGCGCATGCCGCTCGATTTCGCCGCCAGCACATATTCCTGGCTTTTCACCGCCAGAACATCACCGCGGACGATGCGGGCCGTGTGCATCCAGCTGGTGATGCCGATGACGAAGACGATCAGGATGAAGATGCCGGTTTCCGGGCCGAAGGCGGCGCGCAGCGTATCGCGAAACAGCATGATGATGACGAGCAGCAGCGGCAGGAGCGGCAACGCCAGAAAGAGGTCCGTCAGGCGCATCAGCGGCCCGTCGAGGCGGCGGAAATAACCCGACAGGACACCGACCAGCGTGCCGAGAAACAGCGCCAGCAGCATGGCGGTAATGCCGACCGCAAGCGAGATGCGCCCGCCGGCCAGAACCTGAGCGAGCATGTCCTTGCCGAGATTGTCGGTGCCGAAGGGGTGGGCGAGCGAGGGCCACTGGTTCTTGGCGCGGATATCGATCTTGTTCGGGGCGACGGTGTGGATATAGGGGCCGATATAGACCGCGAGCAGGATGAAGGCGAATGTGAACAGTCCGATGACGCCGCCCTTGTGGGCGCGGAACTGGTGCCACATATCGGCGAATGCCGAACGTGCCGGGGTGGAGGCTGCGGTCGGCGCAGAAGAGCTCAGGGTCGCATCAGTCATAACGGATCCTCGGGTCAAGAATGCCGTAAAGCACGTCGGCGATCAGGTTGAAGAGGACGATCAGCACCGCGAAGATAAAGGTGAGCGTCTGCACGAGCGGCATATCGGCGCCCTGCACGGCGGTGATCAGGAGCTGGCCGAGACCATTCACGCGAAATACCTGTTCGGTGATAATGGCGCCCGAAAAGACCGTCGGCACGCCGAGTGCAATGACGGTGACGACCGGAATGAGGCTGTTGCGCAGGACGTGGACGAGGAGCACGGCCTTTTCCTTCACCCCCTTGGCGCGGGCGGTGCGGACGTAATCCTGATGCAGGTTGTCGAGCATGGAAGCGCGGACGAAACGAGCGATCTGCGAGGCGTTGTAGAGCGCCAGCACGAAGACCGGCAACGCCATCTGTCTTATCTGGGCAACGAAACTGTCGAAATCCGTGACCCTCAGATTGGTGTCGTAGACCGACGGGAACCACTGAAGATAGGAGGAGAAGATGACGATCAGCAGGACGCCAGTGAAGAACGTCGGGACCGAATAACCGACCATCGAGACGAAGGTGCCGATCTGGTCGAAGATCGAGTACTGCTTGTAGGCGGAGATCACGCCGATCGGGATGGCGATCATAATGCCGAAGAGATAGGCGAGGCCGACGACCCAGAGCGTCTGCGGCAGGCGCTGGACGATGAGATCGACGACCGGGCTGCGGGTTGCCCAGGAGAGGACCCGCATGCGCTCGCCATCGCCGAATTGCCAGCCGGTGAGGCTTTCGAGGATGTTAAGCGGCTCATTGATGAAGAATTGCTGCAGCCATTTCATGTAGCGGATCAGGAAGGGCTGATCGAGGCCAAGCGAGGCGCGGATCTGTTCGCGCACTTCCGGCGGGATGGTCAGCGGCAGGTCGCCGGTCGGGTCGTTGGGCGCGAGATCAAGAAGGGCAAAGATGACGAAGCTGATGATCAGCAGCGTCGGAATTGCGAAGAACAATCGTCGCAATGTGTATGTGAACATGGGTGGCTCTCCGGCTGCGCTTGCCTAAGCCATGGCTGCAAAGGCTACGGCGGCGCAGAATTATCGATGCTGGCAAACCGGCCCTGCCGGAGGGCAGGGCGAGTTCTTGTTCTCTCGCAGCATTGCGAAAGCCGGGCAGAGATCAGTCCGCCCGGCCTTGGCGGTTACTTCTTGCGAGACCAGTCGGCGATGTTCCACACCTGGCTGTCCCAGGAGTTCATCCTGACACCTTCCAGCGTAACGGCGAAGGAGGACTGGTCGCCACGATGGACGAGCGGGATATGCGCGCCTTCTTCCGTCAGCATGTCGTTCAGCTGCTTGGCGAGGGCGGCGCGCTTTTCGAGATCGGCGGTCTTGGAGAGTTCGCCGACAAGCTTGTCGTATTCAGCATTGCAGTAACGTGGAATGTTTTGGCCCTGCCAGCCGTTGGCCGGTCCCGGCATCTTGTCGCAAAGCCACTCTGCCAGATATTTTTCCGGGTCGGTGCCGTCGAAGTTGTTGGTGTACATGATGACGTCGGCATAGAACTTCTGGAACGTGTCCGGGCTTGCCGGGTCGCCGCCAAAGAAGACGGAAGCCGACGCATTGCGCAGCTCGGCATCGACGCCGATTTCCGCCCACATGGCCTTGACCAGTTCCTGGGTTGCCTGACGCACCGAGTTGGTCGAGGTGGAGTAGAGGAAGGAGAGCTTTACGCCGTCCTTGGCACGGATGCCGTCACCGCCCTTTACCCAGCCTGCATCGTCGAGCAGCTTGTTGGCGGCTTCCAGATCCTGCTTCAGGCACCAGCTGTCGTTCTTCGTGGAGGCAACGGCTTCCGGGGCCGGAACGATGTTGCAGGTGGGCTTACCGGACTGGCCGTAACCGGCCTCGACGATGATGTCGCGGTCGATGGCGAGCGACAGGGCGCGGCGAACAGCCGGGTCCTTCAGAGCCGGATGTGGGCCGGCTTCGGTGGTGGAGCGCTTGTCGCCCAGTGCCGGATCCGGGTTGGTCCAGTTGAGGTTGATACGCTCGACCTGTGTGCCGAACGAGATTTCCAGGCGACCCTTGCCGGCTGCCATCATGGTCTGCAGCACTTCCGGCTCGACCTGGGCGTTCCAGGCGTAATCGTATTCTCCTGTTTCGAGAACGGCGCGGGCAGCAGACGCCGCGTCACCGCCACCCTTCAGGGTGATCGAGGCGAAGGCCGGCTTGGCAGCATCGCGATAGTTCGGATTGGCCGCGAAGGTGATCACGTCGTTCGGCTTGAAATCCTTGACGACGAAGGCGCCGGTGCCGATCGGGCCGAAATTGGCGGCCGTGCAGCCGGGAGCCTTGGTGCCGAGGCAATCCTTGAACTGGGCAGCCTGAATGATTGGCGACTGTGCGCCGACAAAGGCGGAATAGGGATAGGGTTTTGGCTCTTCGAACGTGATCTTGACCGTGTGCGGGTCGACGGCCTCGACATTCTTGACGCCTTCATACTGGGCGCGCTGGGCGCAGCCGCCATCCGGCGCGGTGCAATATTTCCAGGTGAAAATCACGTCTTCGGCGGTGAAGGCTGTGCCATCAGACCATTTGACGTCGGGCTTCAGCTTCCAAACCATGCTCATGAGATCCTGGGCGACTCCGCCGTTCTCGACGGTCGGGATCTCGGCGGCCAGCCACGGTACAAGTTCGCCCTTTTCATCGGTGCGGGCCAACGGCTCGATGACGATGGAAGAGGCGAGCACTTCCTTGGTGCCTGCCGAAAGGAACGGGTTCATGGTGGAGACGGCCTGCCAGAACAGGATCTTCAGGTCACCATCCGTGCCGCGTTCCGCATGAGCCGTGGCGCTGGAAAGCGCCATGGCGGCTACGGTGCCGGCCAACAGAAGTCTCAGTTTGCGCATGCTGCTGTTCCCCTTTGTGGTTCTCTTTACGAGTTGTGATGATTGGTGGCGGGCGGTTCCGGTCGGGGCTCCCTGGTCGCGGCATGTTTGCCTGTCAACCTTCCCGACGGGTGCCAAAGTTGCTGCCCGCAAGCTTTCTGTTCAGTCTATTTATGACACGTCCATTCCTTCACGTCTGGCGTGTTTGACCAAATTTTGAGCCATCAAAGCACAAGCCTATTTTTCGTTCAAGAGCGAAAATTGATGCTTGCAAAAGCTTGTATAAGCGTCGCAATATCCCCGCCAACCAGAGTGGGAATTCTAGAAAAATCAATGAGGTGCCGGAATGCCAGTGATCAATCGCGTAGCCGAGATGCAGGAACAGGTGGCGGAATGGCGGCGTCACCTGCATCAAAATCCCGAGCTGCTTTACGATGTTCACGAGACCTCACGCTTCGTTGCGGAGAAGCTTAATTCCTTCGGCTGCGACGTGGTCGAAACGGGCATCGGAAAGACCGGCGTCGTTGCCATCATCAAGGGCAAACACGGTGATGGGCCGGTGATCGGTTTCCGTGCCGACATGGATGCACTGCCGATCTTCGAGACATCGGGCAAGCCATGGGCGTCGAAGACGCCGGGCAAGGCGCATTCCTGCGGTCATGACGGGCATACGGCGATGCTGCTCGGCGCTGCGCAGTATCTTTCCGAGACGCGCAATTTCAAGGGTTCGGTCGCGGTGATCTTCCAGCCCGCGGAAGAGGGCGGTGCCGGTGCGCTGGCGATGATCAATGACGGGTTCATCGATAAATTCGGCATCACGGAAGTCTACGGCATGCATAACGAGCCGCGGCTTCCGGTCGGCAATTTCGCCATCCGCAAGGGCGGCATCATGGCGGCTGCAGACGTGTTCGAGATCACCGTCAACGGTCGCGGAAGCCATGCCGCGCAACCGCATAACTCGATCGATCCGGTGCTTGCCGCATCGCATATCGTCATTGCACTGCAGTCGATCGTGTCGCGCGAGACCGATCCTCTGAGATCGCTGGTGGTGACGGTCGCGGCGATCCATGGCGGTGATGCGAATAACGTCATTCCCGACACGGTGAAACTTGTCGGCACGGTGCGCACGCTTTTGCCGGAAACGCGCGATTTTGCAGAGAAGCGCCTGACGGAGATTGCCGAAATGACTGCGACCGTGCATGGCGCAACGGCGGAAGTCGTCTATCGTCGCGGATATCCGGTGACCTTCAACCATGAGGCGGAAACCGAATTTGCGATCGGCATTGCCGGCAAGGTCGCAGGTCCGAAGGCTGTCAATGGCGAGGTCAATCCGCATATGGGAGCCGAGGATTTTTCCTACATGCTGGAACAGCGTCCGGGCGCCTTCATCTTCATCGGCAATGGCGATACGGCGAGCCTGCACAATGCCGCCTATGACTTCAACGACGAGGCGATCCCCTATGGCGTCAGCTACTGGGTGACGCTGGCGGAAACCGCGCTCGCGGCCTGATCCGGGCAAGTCCATCGCGTTATAAGAACCAAGGGGAAACCGATGCTGCTTTCCGGAAATGACATGGAACACGGGGGCGGCTCGGTCGCTCCGGTTCTTTCGGTCAGGAACCTCTCGACCTCGTTTCGGGTCGGTGACGAATGGAAGACCGTGGTGCGCAACATTTCCTTCGATGTCGCGCCGCGCGAGACGGTGGCGATCGTCGGCGAAAGCGGGTCGGGAAAATCGGTGACGTCGCTGTCGATCATGCGGCTTTTGCCGAAGAAGACGAGCCGCATCGAGGGACAGGTTTTTCTGCAGGGCAAGGAACTGGTCTCGCTGCCTGAGGAAGAGATGCGCCGGGTGCGCGGCAACGATATCTCTATGATCTTCCAGGAGCCTATGACCTCGCTCAACCCGATCTTCCCGATCGGCAAGCAGATCGCCGAGGCGCTGACGGTTCACACGGATATTTCCAAGGCAGAGGCGAAGGCGGAGGTCATCCGGCTTCTCGAGAAGGTGCGTATTCCGAACGCCAAGGGCCGGTTCGACGAATATCCGCACCAGTTTTCCGGCGGCATGCGCCAGCGCGTGATGATCGCCATGGCGCTGGCGTCGAAGCCGAAGCTGCTGATCGCCGATGAGCCGACGACGGCGCTCGACGTGACGATCCAGGGGCAGATCCTCGACCTGATCAAGCAGTTGCAGGACGAGGAGGGGATGTCGGTCCTGTTCATCACCCATGACATGGGCGTGGTGGCAGAGGTGGCCGACCGGACGATCGTGATGTTCCGTGGTGACGCGGTGGAGACCGGCGCGACCGACGACATTTTTCATCGCGGCAAGCATCCCTATACGCGCGCGCTGCTTTCGGCTGTGCCGAGGCTTGGCTCGATGGGTGAGCGCAAGCTGCCGCTGCGTTTTCCGATCATCGACATCAAAACCGGGGAACAGCAGAAGCTGGCGGATGTGACCGACACTGTTGCCAAGGGCCGGACGCCGATCCTCGACGTGAAGGATCTGACGACACGGTTCGATATCCATTCCGGGCTTCTCGGACGCAAGACCGGGGCCGTGCATGCGGTGGAGAAAGTGTCCTTCGATCTTTACGAGGGGGAGACGCTGTCGCTGGTGGGCGAGAGCGGTTGCGGCAAGTCGACGACCGGGCGCTCGGTGACGCGGTTGATCAACCCGACCAGCGGCAATGTCGTTCTCGACGGCTACGAGGTCATGAAGCTCGACCAGCCGACGCTTCGCAAGATGCGCCGGTCGATCCAGATGATTTTTCAGGATCCGTTCGCGTCTCTCAATCCGCGCATGAGTATCGGCTCGGCGGTGATGGAGCCTTTTGTCGAGCATAATCTGGGGACCAAGGCGCAGGCGCGCGACAAGGCGGCGGCGCTTCTGGAAAAGGTCGGATTGTCGGCCGACATGATGAAGCGCGTTCCGCACGAATTTTCCGGCGGCCAGAGGCAGCGTGTGGCGATTGCCAGGGCGCTGATGCTCGATCCGAAAGTAATCGTGGCGGATGAGGCGGTTTCGGCGCTCGACGTGTCGATCAAGGCGCAGGTCTGCAACCTTCTGCTCGACCTGCAGCAGAGCCTGAAACTCGCCTATCTGTTCATTTCCCATGACATGGCGGTGGTGGAACGGGTGAGCCACCGGGTGGCAGTGATGTATCTCGGCGAGATCGTCGAGATCGGACCGCGGGCGGCGGTGTTCGAAAATCCGCAGCATCCCTATACGAAGAAGCTGATGTCGGCAGTGCCGATCCCTGATCCGTCACGCCGGTCGATCAAGCGCAACATGGCGACCGATGAGATCAAGAGCCCCATTCGGTCCGTCGATTATGTTCCGCCGGTCCGGCAATACCGTGAGGTCTCCCACGGGCATATCGTGCAGGTCGCCTGAGGCGGATGTGGGCGAGGTCGCAGCCGGGTGTCCGTCTTCGGACAGGCCGTAATGACGTTCCAGCATTTCCCAGGTCCGGTCCATCGCATAGGCCCTTGATATGTGCGGCAGGCCGATATGGCCGAAAAACAGCGATAGCTGCCTCTCGGCCGTGTCGACCGGGATGCCGGCTATCTGCTGGCTGTAGATGACCGAGGCGAGGCCGGTGCGGTCGGCGCCGCCCTGGCAATGGATGAGGATGGGTTTCGGTGCATCCCTCAGCAGGGCGACAAGCTGGTCGGCCTGTTCTGCGGTCAGCCCTTTTGAAGCGACCATGCGGAAGTCGATATGGTTTATCCCGAGCCGCTGTGCTGTCGATATTTCGTCGGCGTACCAGCTGGCATCCTTTGAAGCGCCGCGCAGATTGATGATGGTGCGGATACCGTAATCTTGCACATAGTCTTCGATCTGCGCCGCAGTCGGTTGCGCCGAGCGGTAGAGTTCGCCGGCGATAACCGTGTGGAAATTGCCGGAGAGCTGGAGGAAGCCGAGATAGGCGCCGAGGCCGAGCGCCGTCATACCGATTGCGGCGGCTGCGTTGCGAAGCCATTTCTGCCTGGATGTCACTGTCATGTTGCCGATCCACCTTGCCGAACAGGCGGGGCACGCCTGCTATTGCAGCGTGGCATCGGCTTTCAAACTGACAGTCACCTGAAAGGGGCACCTGATGAAGTGGGATCTCGGCGTCGACGTGCCTCACGTCCTGCCTGCGATATCTCCGGATAGTCTGCCGGACGTGTGAAAGGATCGCCGTTATGCAAGAGGGACGGCCACCAGTACGGTGACCGTCCCCCTGCATCACGTTTAGGAGGCTTATTGGCCCGACAAGTAAAGAGAGCCGATCACCAGGCAGGGACGGCTGCGCCCTTGAGCTGGACGGCAAGCGCTTGCTTGACCGGATCGGAATGGAAAGCCGAGATGAAATCGGCGAGCCACGGCGCCTTCACGTCCTTCTCGCCAACGGCGATGATGTTCGAATAAGGTGAATCGCGGTCTTCGCGCAGGATGGCATCCTTGGCCGGATCCAGGTTGGCCTTGATCGCAAAGCTGGTGTTGATAGCCGCGGCGTCGACATCGCTCAGGCTGCGGGCCAGCTGCCCGGCTTCCAGTTCGACGAATTCGAAATTGTGCGGGTTCTCGACGATGTCGAGGACGGTTGAATTGTCGTGACCGCCGTCACGAAGCTTGATGACACCCTTGTGCGACAGAAGCAGCAGCGCGCGGGCAGCATTGGTCGGGTCGTTCGAAATGCCGACCTGCGCGCCGTCCGGCAGCTCTTCGAAGCTCTTGTATTTCGTCGAATAATAGCCGAGCGGCAGAACATAGGTCTTGGCGACGTCGACAACGGTCTTGCCCGAAGACTTGACGTAATTGTCAAGGAAAGGGCGTGTCTGGAAGGTGTTTGCGTCGATTTCACCCGAGACGAGCGCTTCGTTCGGAATGACATAGTCATTGAACTCGATGATCGTGATGTCGAGACCGCGCTTGGCAGCCTCTTCCTTGACGACTTCCAGAACCTCGGCATGAGGGCCTGATGTGGTGCCGACCTTGATCGAAGCGGCTTGGGCCGAAGCGGCCATGAGGGTTGCCAAGAGGCCTGCAAAAACGGCCTTGGACACACCAACTGCAATATTTTTCATGAAACGCACTTTGCTGTGGGATGATCGTGGCCTGCGATTGTACAAACGGGCGTCAGCTTAAAAAGAGATTTTATTACGCGATATCTTTGCCTTGAATATAAATAATTCCTGTATCCGATGGATTTTGAAATTAAATTCCGAGCTCGGTGGGGGCTTATCAGTAATATGCGGCGAGCCAGCGGTAGCAAAGCGTTCAGCCCGTGCCAAAGGGAAGAAGCCGGCGTTGACGAGCGTGTGAGGACAAAACAGATATTTCCTGGTGTCTTCTCCGCAGGCTGAGCTTGCGGGTGCCGCGAGGCGCCTGGCTATTTTGAAAATGTAATACGCCAAAGATTGGTTGGTTCATGTCGCAATATATCAAGACCGAGATTTCAGGTGACATCGCTCATATCGGGATCGCCAGGCCGGAAAAACACAATGCCATGTCGCTGGAAATGTGGGACGCGCTTGGCGCGGCGCTTACCGCGCTCGATGGCAATACCGACATCCGCTGCATCGTTCTATCCGGCCATGGCGGGCGCGCCTTCAGCGCCGGGGCCGATATCGGCGAATTTCTTCAGGAGCGCCAGGATCCGGAGGCGGCTCATCGTTATGGTGAACGCGCGGGCGCGGCGCTTGCGGCGATCCGCAATTGCCGCCACCCGGTGATTGCAGCGATCGACGGGTTGTGCGTTGGCGGTGGGCTGGAGCTTGCTGCTCTCTGCGACATCCGTATCGCCTCAACCGCTTCGCGCTTCGGGCTTCCAGTCAAGCGCCTTGGCCTGACCGTTGCGCTCAGCGAGCTTGATCCGCTGGTCAGCCTGATCGGCCCCGGCCCAAGCCTGCAATTGCTTCTGACCGGCGACCTGATCGATGCCGAGGAGGCAAAGCGGATCGGGCTTGTCGGTATAATCAGCGATGCGGAGAATTTCGAGGAGACGGTACGCACGACCGCGGCAAAGATCGCTGCCGGCGCTCCGCTCGTGGCGCGCTGGCACAAGCGCTTCGTACACAGGCTCACGGAACCGCGGCCGATTACAGCCGAAGAGCACAAAGAGAGCCATGCCTGCTTTGCCACCGAAGATTTCCAGATCGGCCGTGAAGCCTTTCTCAACAAGACACAACCGCAATTCAAAGGTCGTTAATACCCGATGCCCACTCCCCTTGATGGAATCCGCGTTCTTGATCTCAGCCATGTCATGGCCGGTCCGGTCTGCTCGATGTTCCTTGCCGATCTCGGCGCTCATGTCACCAAGATCGAGAAACTGCAGGGCGGCGACGATTCCCGCCGGATGGTTCCGCCGACCATCGGCGGTGAATCCGCAGCGTTTCTTCAGGTCAACCGTAACAAGCATGGATTGGCACTGGATCTGAAATCGCCGGAAGGACGCAAGATCATCGAGCGACTGATCGAGCGCTCTGACGTTCTGGTGGAGAACCTTCGCCCTGGCGCATTGGCGCGACTGGGCTTTGACGATGCTCGGCTGGAAGAGATCAATCCGCGCCTCGTGCATTGCTCCATTACCGGTTTTGGTCAGACGGGTCCTTATGCCGCACGCGGCGGTTTCGACCTGATCGCGCAGGCAATGAGCGGTTTGATGAGCATCACCGGCGAAGGCGCTGGCCGGCCTCCCGTCAAAGTGGGATCCCCGGTGACGGATATCACCTCGGGTCTGCTTGCCGCCATCGGCGTGCTTGCTGCCCTGATGCGGCGTCAATCTACCGGCAAGGGTGGCAAGGTCGATACCTCGCTGTTCGAGGCCGGCATCATGCTGACCTACTGGCAGTCGGCCATGGCCCTTGCGACCGGTGTCTCTCCCGGTCCTCTCGGCTCTGCCCATCCGCTCGGAGCGCCCTATCAGGCGTTCGAGGCCGCCGACAGCTGGTTGGTGATCGGCGCATCCAACCAGACGAACTGGCTTCGCCTTCTGGAGGTGCTCGATAGGCGCGACCTGGCGGAAGATCCGCGTTTTTCGTCCAATGCCAACCGCCTCGCGCACCTTCCCGAACTGGAGGCCATCCTGACCGAGATTTTTCGCACCCGCCCGGTCGCGGACTGGCTGGCAGATCTGGAGAAGGCCGGCGTTCCTGCGGGGCCGATCAACAGCATCAATGCGATGCTGCGTGATGAGCAGACGATTGCGCGCAACATGATTGTCGAGACACAGCATTCGTCTCTCGGGCCGATCCGCACGCTCGGCTTCCCGATCAAGCTGTCTGATATGCCGCCGATGCCGGATAAGGCAGCTCCGGTTCTGGGAGAAGATACCGCAAGAATTCTCAGCGAAGCCGGGTTCGCTAAGGACGAAGTGGCCGCTTTTGCCGCTGCCGGCGCAATCAATCTGTAGATGCTGCACCAATGAACGGGATTGGCTTTGAGGCTTCGCTTGTGCGCTGAAGGCCTGGGAGCCAATCCGTTAAATGCATGGCAACGCTCAGTCGGTGCGAAACTCCACACCGATTGCGTTGATGCGGCGCCAGCGGACATCGCATTGGAACTGGCGGCCGTCGGAGAGTTGCAGTGTGAAATTTTCCGGGACCGACATCGCGCTTTCGGTCCTGATCATTGCCCCGCCTTCCGACATTTCCTTGACGATGCCGTCGAAAGCCGAGCGGTGATCGTTGAACAGGATCTTGGCGCCGAGGAATGCCCTCGATCGCGGAAACTTACGCTCATGCACCCGGACGGATCTCCAAATTTCGATTGGAAATCCTGTAACGCTCGAAGCCGAGGCGAGAAAACCCTGCAAATAAGCCCCTAAAATCTTCGGGTAGATTGGTGGGGCATTATTCTGATAGCGGATCGGAATCAGGGGCTCAGATGCCGCCGGTTTCCCAGCCGAGCATGGCCCGCTTGCGGGTAAGGCCCCAGTGATAGCCGGTGAGGGCACCATTCTTCGCAACCGCGCGGTGGCAGGGGACGACGAATGAGATCGGGTTTGCTCCGACCGCCGCACCGACGGCCCGGCTCGCTGTCGGCTGGCCGATATCGTTGGCGACATCGGAATAGGTGACGGCCTTGCCGTAGGGGATCTTTAACAGGCTTTGCCAGACGCGCATCTGGAAGTCGGTGCCGATCAGAACGACCCGCAAGGGCCGGTCGCAGAGCCATTTCGAACGGTCGAAAACGCGGGTGACATAGGGTTCGGTTGCGGCCCGGTCTTCCACATAGGTGGCGTTCGGCCAACGGCGAGTCATGTCGTCGAGCGCCTCCTGTTCGCCGCCTTCATCGGCGAAGGCGAGGCCGGACAAGCCGCGCTCGGTCGCCATGACGAGAGCAAGGCCGAAAGGAGAGGGGTGGAAGCCGTAGCGGATCGTCAGGCCGCCGCCTTTGGCCCTCCACTCGCCGGGAGACATGGCCTCGTGGGTGACGAAAAGATCATGCAGGCGGCCGGGGCCGGAGAGGCCCAATTCGTAGGAGGTTTCCAGAAGCGGCAGGCCTTCATCGCCGAGCAGGCGCTTGGCGTGATCGATCGTTACCGCCTGCAGGAAGGCTTTCGGAGACAGGCCGGCCCAACGGGTGAAGAGCTTTTGCAACTGTGTCGGCGACTGGCCGATCTCGGCAGCGATAGTCTCCAGCGAGGGCTGGTCGCGGTAATCGAGGGTAATCATCTCGATCACCCGGCGCACGGTCTCGTAATCCGAGCCTTCCGGCGTCACGTCGATCGCAGGTGTCGAAAACTGAGCGAGAGCATTCATGGTCTGTCTCCTTTCGCTCATATTTGCCTTCTCCTACTCATCGATACCACCCGTTTCTTGCGGCTCTTCTCACAGGCGGCGGGTTACGGTTGCGAGCGCGCTGCGGAAGGCTTTGGCAAAGCTTTCCCGGTCGTCGGGATTGAGAAAGGAGCCGACATCCGTCGCGCGGCCTTCGCCGCTGACGAACATGGAGATGATGCCGAATTCCTCATGCCGGTTGATGCGGAAACGCGCCCAAAAGGGATTGAAGCTATGTTCGATCATTCGGCCGGTCGGAGAGACTTTGCGGATCAGGATTTTGGTGGGCGACACGCTGACTTCCTCGCGCTGGCGGCCGGAACGGTAGCTCATCTTCAGTGCGAAATAGAGAAGCAGAAAATCCGCCCCGAGAAACAGGCCGATCGGCCAGGCGCCGCTTACCATGAAGAAGATACCGTAAAAGGCGCAGACGGCGCCGGAGAGCGCAAGCACCAGCTTGAAGCCCTTGCGCCCGAGCGAGCGATAGGGCGTCAGCTCGGCGGCAAAGACCGGGTGGTCCTCCGCTATCTGCGCGTTGCTTTCCGTCATGGGGCGTGACTATACAGGCTGATGGCCATTTCCAAATCCCGATCCAGCACCGCTTCCTTGCAAAAGTCAAATCGGACGCCGTCCAAGGCGGCTGCAAAGACGGGCGCTGCGAAGACGAAACGCTTCAAATCCGCCTACTCGAGGCAAGAGATGGTGGAGATCTTTCGCCGCTTCTCGATCCAGCGGCCTGAGCCGAAGGGCGAGCTGGAGCATGTGAACCCGTTCACACTGGTGGTTGCCGTGGCGCTATCGGCGCAGGCGACCGATGACGGGGTCAACAAGGCGACGCGGGCGCTGTTCCGATTAGCCGATACGCCGGAAAAGATGTTGGCGCTGGGCGAAGACGGCGTTATCGCCCATATCAAGACGATCGGGCTTTATCGCAACAAGGCGAAGAATGTGATTGCGCTCTGTCGCATGCTGATCGACGAATTCGGCTCTGAAGTGCCGAAGACGCGCGAGGAGCTGGTGCGGCTGCCGGGTGTGGGGCGCAAGACCGCCAATGTGGTGATGTCGATGGCTTTCGGCATTCCGACGCTTGCCGTCGATACGCATGTCTTCCGCATCGGCAACCGCTGCCTGATGGCGCCGGGCAAGACGCCGGATGAGGTGGAAGAGCAATTCCTCAAGGTCATTCCGGAAGAATATCTTTTCCATGCGCATCACTGGCTGATCCTGCATGGGCGCTATACCTGCAAGGCGCGCAAGCCGGAATGCGAGCATTGCGTCATTGCCGATCTCTGTCGCTCGCCGGAAAAGACGTTCGATATTCCAGCGCCGCTGGTGGAGCTGCCGCCTCAGATCATCGGCGGGGCTGCACTGTAAGGCCATCGAGCAGGGCGGCGATTGCGGCTTCGTAATCGGCGCGGTTTCCGCCGCAGTCGATTGCGATTGCAGCCTTTTCGAAGGCGGATGAGATCAGTGATGTCAGCGGATCGAGAAGCTTGAGGTTTTCGGATCCTGCAAGCAGCTGCGACAGGCCGATTTTCAGCCCCTCTTCGGCGGGGTCTTCGCCTTGTCCGCTGTCGATCGCCTGCTGCGCCGGGGTTTCTTTGAGAAGCAGGCGTGTGCGGCCCGGCACGGCCATCGCGTCGAAATAGGCGGATGCGCCCTGCAGCAACGCCTCGCGTGGCGACGAGGCATCTGCCGAGCGGGCGTCGATATCGGCGGCGACATGGTTGGCCTCGCGTTCGATCACGGCCCAGAACAGCGCTTTTTTGTCGGCAAAGTGATGGTAGAGCGCGCCACGCGTCACCTCGGCCGCGGCGACGATGTCCGGAGTTGCGGTTTCGGCATAGCCCTTTTCGATGAACAATGTCCGCGCGGCATCCAGAAGGGCGGTGCGGGTGGCATCGGTGCGTTCGCGATTGCTGCGCGGCATGCGACCATCCTCTATTTACATACAGACAGAATGTATTTATAAGAAAACATACAGGCTGAATGTATCTTGGATTTCAACGGAGGAAAAGAGATGAAAGCAGTCAGCTACTATCCTGTCATCATGACGCAGGATGTCACCGGGACGGCGGCGTTCTATACCCGGTATTTCGGCTTCGAAGCGCTGTTTACCGCCGACTGGTATGTTCATCTGCAATCGAAGGAGAGCGAGCATGTGACGCTCGCCATTCTCGACGGTAGCCATGAGACGATCCCGGAAGGTGCGCGCGGCCAAGTGTCAGGCCTGTTGCTGAATTTCGAGGTCGAGGATGTCGATGCCGTCTATGCACGGCTGAAGGCGGCAGGGCTGCCGATAAGGCTTGATATCCGCGACGAGGATTTCGGCCAGCGGCATTTCATTACCGCCGATCCGAATGGGGTGCTGATAGACATCATCAAGCCAATCCCGCCGAGCGCGGAGTTTGCTGCGCAGTACGATGCTTCTGCGCTTCCGACCTAGCCTTTGAAATCCGGATCCCGCGCCGAGATTGCCTTGTGCAGATGCACCATCAGACCGGCGGCAAAGAGCGGGGTCAGAAGATTGACGAAGGGAATAGCAAGAAAGCCTGCGATCAGCATCCCGGCGAGCAGCACCGTCGAGCCATGTTTGGCTCGGAAAGCGCGGGCTTCCTGTGGTGGGCGAAAGCGCATGGCGGCGAATTCGAAGAATTCCCGACCGAGCAGATAGCCGTTGACCATGAAGAAGGCGATCAGGTTGACGCCTGGAATGAACAGAAGAAGAAGCGCGATAAAGTTGCCGACGATGACGACGCCGAGGAACTTTATCGAACCCGCGATCGCCTGGCCGAGCGGCAGTTCGTTACCGGGAAGATCATTCGGGTAATCCCGTTTTTCGACGACCGCTGCGACATCATCGAGAAAAAGGCCGGCGATCAGCGCGGTGATCGGTGCGATCAGCAGCGCCAAGGCCAGCGCCAGGCCGATGCTTGCTGCAATGGCTGCAAGGAGCGTGAGCCAGCCTGTCCACTCGGGCATGGCAGGGAGAAAGGCCGCAAACCAGGGCCAGACGTAATAGGCAAAGGCCTCTCTCAGCGTGAACCAAAGGCCGACGAGGATGAGAATCGTCAGCCCGAGCATCTTCCAGAATGCCGAACGGGTTTCAGGCGCAAAAAGATTTACCAGCGCAAGGCGAGCGGCATTGAGGATCATCAGTGGTCTCCGGCAGTTAGCCGGGCAGATGTAGGCAGTGAAGGAGGCGAGGACAAGCAGGCTGTTGCTGCTGAATCCCAGAAGGCACGGATACTTCCGCAGAGGCTTTTAGGTTGAAGTAAAAGTATGACTAAATATGGCAGTTATCTGAATTTGTGTTACTAGTTTCTGTGGGCGCGCAGCAATTGGTTGTTGCGCATTGTTGTTCCGTACTCCTATTGCGTGCATTTCTTACTATTTGTTTTTTATTCAAAGTTTATTTTTTGCATTTAATCATGCGGATGCTTGTGGCCTCAGCCCTCGTCACGGTCGCATGATGCGTTCCCGCCCCTGCCTCACGGCATGTCTCCCCCATCCAGAACCATGCCAACGATCAGCCGGGTTTACCGGCTTTTATCAGAGGAACACCTCGTTTGACCAAGAAATCAAACCTCATGACGCGCATCCTGCTCGCCGCGTCTTTGCTTGTGGCCGCCGCTTTCGGCGCGTTTTCGGTCTATATCGACAGCCTGCAGCGCGATGGCGTTGCGGAGTCCGTCACTCGTAACATCGACTCCACCGGAAAACAGGCGTCGGAGAGCGTCGCCAACTGGTTGAGCGGCCGTTTCATGCTGACCGATACCGTTGCCAAGCAGATAGAGAAGAGCACCGACGTCGCGTCGCGTTTCGCAATACTTGACAACAATGTTCTCGCCAGCCAGTTCGTTTCCACCTATTTCGGTGGGGAGGCCGATGGTGAGATGACGCAGTGGCCAGATCTGCCGCTGCCCGCCGGCTACGATCCGCGCCAGCGCGGCTGGTATAAGCAGGCCGTTGCGCTGAACGGCCCGGTCCTGACCGAGCCTTATGTTTCCGCATCCGACAAGAAGCTGATGATCACGGCTGCTGTTCCTGTCAAGAAAGACGGCAAGTTCATTGGCGTCGTTGCGAGCGACTTTTCGCTCGATTCGCTGGTGCAGGCCATCAATTCGGTCGATGCCGGCCCTGAAGGCCATGCGTTTCTCGTCAACAAGGCAGGCAAGATCCTGCTTCATCCGGATGCGGCATTCGTCAACAAGACGTTGGCCGACCTGTTCCCGACCAATACACCGAAGATCGGTTCGGAGATTTCTGAAACCGCGATCGGCGACAAGGGCAAGCTCGTGAGCTTCCTGCCGGTTGCCGGACTGCCGAATGCAGAATGGAGCCTCGGCTTCGTCGTCGACAGGGATAACGCCTATGCTGCTCTCGGCGAGTTCCGTGTTGCAGCTACCATTGCGACCCTGCTTGCCGTTGTCGCCATGATCGCCTTCCTGGCAACCTTGCTCAGCCGTATCGTCATCTCGCCGGTGACCGCCATGACGGCTGCGATGGAGAAGCTTGCGAGCGGCAATCTTCAGACGACCATTCCGGGGCAGGACCGTACCGACCAGATCGGCTCCATGGCCGCAGCCGTCGCCGTTTTCCGCACCAATGCCGTCGAGCGCCTGCGTCTTGAAGGGGATGCGGAGGAGACTCGGACGCTTTCGGAGCGTGAACGTGGTGAGCGCGAACGGGTTGCCGCCCGTAATGCAGCGGATGTGCGTTTTGCCGTGGACGAACTGGCGAAGGGCCTGTCGCATCTTTCCGATGGCGACCTGCAATATCGCATCAATTCGCCTTTTGTGGCCGAGCTCGACCGGCTGCGCGAAGACTTCAACACCTCGATCGGCAAGCTGAACAGCGCGTTGACAAAGGTGGGCGACAATGCCCGCAATATCGATGCCGGCGCTTCCGAAATCCGCCATGCGGCCGACGATCTGGCACGGCGCACCGAACAGCAGGCAGCCTCGGTCGAACAAACGGCTGCTGCGCTGGAAGAGATCACCACGACAGTCCGAGACAGCGCGCATCGCGCCGAAGAGGTCGGTCGTCTGGTCAGCCGGACCCGTTCCAATGCAGAGAATTCCGGCAGCATCGTGCGCGAGGCGGTACGTGCGATGGAAGACATCGAGCGGTCTTCCTCGGAAATCTCCAAGATCATCGGCGTGATTGACGAGATCGCGTTCCAGACCAACCTGCTTGCGCTGAATGCTGGTGTCGAGGCCGCACGCGCCGGTGAAGCCGGTAAGGGCTTTGCGGTCGTGGCGCAGGAAGTCCGCGAACTGGCGCAGCGCTCCGCCCAGGCTGCCAAGGAAATCAAGGAATTGATCAACGCATCCGGCACTCTGGTTCAGCAGGGCGTTGGCCGTGTCGGCGAGACCGGTACCAGGTTGGAGGCCATCGTGGCCGAGGTGCAGGAGATCAACGGCCACATCCAGGCGATCGTAACGGCAACTCGCGAACAGTCGACCGGCCTGAACGAGATCAATACTGCCGTCAACACGATGGATCAGGGCACGCAGCAGAACGCGGCGATGGTCGAGGAACAGACGGCAGCGAGCCACGGACTTGCCGCCGAAGCGACGGCTCTCAAGACGCTGCTTTCGCAGTTCCGTCTCGGTGGAATGGCTGCTTCGAGCGAGCGCGGAAGCTACAGCCGCGCGGCCTGACAGGCTCCGGTTTCATCCGTAAACATGAATGAGGCGGCCATTGGTCGCCTCATTTGCTTTGATGGGGGCACGCAATAGGCAGGCGGCTGCGAAATCGCGGGTCGTCCAGCGCATCCTTCGGAAAATTCGCGGCCAGGTGATCGATGAATTTTCTCACCGCCGGCGGCAGGCCGCGGCGGGTGGTGAAGACCAGATGGACGATGCCGGTGATGCCGCGCCATGCGGGCAGGATGCGAACGAGCGTTCCATCCTCAAGCGCCTGGCGGCAGGTGTGATCGGGCAGGATGGCGACGCCGAGGCCGGCAATTGCCGCGGCGCGGACGGCGGAAAAATCGGCGCAGCCCATGCGCGGGGCATGGCGGAGGATGTGTCTTCGGCCGTCCTCGGTTTCCAGATGCCATTCCAGTTCGCTCGCATCGTCGCTTGTTGCGAGGGTCGGTAATGTGCCGAGCTGTTCGACATCGGCAATGCGGCTGGCGAGCTGCGGGCTGGCGACGAGGATGCGGACGGACTGGCCGAGCGAGCGCATGGTCAGCGATGCGTCGCTGTCGATCGTGGTGCGGACTCGCAGCGCGATATCGATCCGTTCCTCGATGAGATCGACCGGGCGGTCGACTGCCACGAGCTGCAGTTGCACCTTCGGATGGCGATCGAGGAATGTGTTGACCAGGCCCGATATCGGCTCGACCAGGCCGGTCGGGCAACTGAAGCGGACGAGGCCTTCCGGTTCCGATTTGGCTTCCGCCACCAGCGCCTGCGCCAATTCCGCCTCGGCCAGCATTGCCTTGCAGCGCTGATAGAAGACTTGCCCGACATCCGTTACCCGGAAACGGCGGCTTGATCGTTCGATCAGGCGCACGCCGAGCCGCGTTTCCAGCCCGGCCACGCGGCGGCTGAGCTTGGATTTCGGTTCGCGCAGGGCGCGCCCGGCAGATGCGAAGCCGCCATGGGCTACCACTTCGGCAAAATAGACGAGGTCATTCAGATCTAGCCGCACTATCGTTCTCCATATGGAACGATGAGTGTCGATATTGCTGACTTTCGATCACAGCGTTCCGAATGCATCTTTCATCCAGCGGAAAACAAACCGCAAGAAAAAGGAGAAAGACAATGGCTGCAAGATTTGAAAACAAGGTCGTCATCGTTACCGGCGGCACGAGCGGTATCGGGCTTGCCACGGCAAAGGCTTTTGCGGGCGAGGGGGCATCGGTGTTCATCACCGGTCGGCGCCAGGAAGCGCTCGATGCTGCTGTGAAGGCTATTGGTGGCCGGGTGACAGGCGTTCGTGGCGACATGGGCAAGCTTGAAGATATCGACCGGCTTTATGACGCCGTGCAGCAGAAGCACGGTCATATCGATGTCGTCTTCGCCAATGCCGGTGGCGGTGAGTTCGCAGCGCTCGGTTCGATCACCGAGGAACATTACCAGTCGACATTCGACAGCAACGTAAAGGGCGTGCTGTTTACCGTGCAGAAGGCGCTGCCGCTGATGCGCGATGGCGGCTCGATCGTGCTGACGTCTTCGACCACCAGCATTTCCGGCACGCCGGCCTTCAGCGTCTATTCCGCCACAAAGGCTGCGATCCGCAGCTTTGCCCGCAACTGGATCCTCGACCTGAAGGACCGGCATATTCGCGTCAATGCCGTCAGCCCCGGTGTTACCGACACGGCTGGCCTCAACGAGTTGTTCGGCGGCGGTGCGCAGGCTGAAGGCACGAAGGATTATCTCGCCGGCCTCATTCCCGCCGGTCGTGTCGGCCAGCCGGAAGAGATCGCCAAGGCAGTATTGTTCCTCGCTTCCGATGATGCAAGCTTCGTCAATGGCGTCGAGCTGTTTGTCGATGGTGGTCAGGTGCAGATCTGACCGAAAGAATGATTTGACCGTTGAAGCTCATCCGCGCGTCCTCGAGGGGACGCGTGGCTTTCTCAAGGAGACTGACGATGACTTACGACATTGCGACGCTTTTGAAGCGCAATCTGCAGGAGGTTTTCGGCGAGGCTGACGATCAGCGACGCCAAGCGGTTGCGGCTGAGATTTTTGCGCCGGACGCGGAATTCCACGAGCCGCACGGCGTTTATCGTGGTCCTGCAGAAATCGCCCGGATTGCAGGGGTGATCCGGGCATCGCATCCGGATTTTCAGTATCGTGAACTCGGCCCGGCGGAAGTGCTGCAGGAGACTGCCGGCAGGGTGCGGTGGGTTTCCGGTGCGCCCGGTGAGCCGTCGGCTTATGCGGGGACCGACTTCATCATTGCCCGCGATGGGCGGATCAGCGCGATTTACCTGTTCTTCGATCCGCTGCCGGGCGAGGGGGATGTGTCGCAGGACAGGACCCGGGGGTAGGTGGTTTTGCCCTCCGATGGATCAGGCCAGTTCCCGCAATTCCTCGCGATGGCGGACCATGGTGAGGAAGCGGCGGTAATCGCGGTCATAGGCTGCCTTGCGGACAGGATCGGGGAGATATTCGGTGCCGCCTGCCTGCATCGTTGAGCCTGCGGCGAATAGCGATGAATGGAGGCCGCCGGCGACGGCTGCGGTCATGGCGGTGCCGAGCAGGACGGCATCGCTCGTCTGCGGCACCACGACCCGGCAACCGGTGACATCGGCGTAGAGTTCGACGAGCAGCGGGTTGTTCACATGGCCGCCGGTGACATGCAGGGTTTCAAACAGATAACCGAAACCGACCATGGTATCGAGGATATGGCGGATGCCGAGCGCGATCGCCACGCAGCTGCGCCAGTAGCGACGGCACAGGCCATCGAAGGATGTGTCGAGGGTCAGGCCGGTGATGACGCCGCGCACATGCGGATCGGCGAGCGGCGAGCGGTTACCGTGGAAATCCGGCAGGATATGCAGGTTGGGCGCAATGTCGCCGTCCGTCTCGGCGCGCAGCTCGGCAATGCGGGCGATGATGCGGCCGTGCAGGTCGGCGGTCGGTTCGCCGCCGGCGGCATGCATCTGGACGATATGATCGAGAAGCGCGCCTGCCGCCGACTGGCCGCCTTCGACCAGCCAGTGATCGGGCAGAACCGCCTCGTAATAGGGACCCCAGAGGCTGCGGCCGGGTTTGGGATCACGCGAGAAGGCGACGATGCAGCTGGAGGTGCCGCCGATCAGTGCGACACTGGTTTCCAGCGTCGCATCGCTGGCCGCACCCGCAAGTGCGCCGAAGGCGCCAGCATAGGCGTCGATCAGGCCGGGGGAGACTTGGACCTCCGTATCGAGACCAAGCTCGGCCGCTGCTTGTTTCGCCAATCTGCCAAGGCTGGAACCGACTTCCGCGGTGCTTTCGGGTAAGCCGGCTTTTTCCTTCAGATCTGCGAGACCGGCAAGTTTCAGATAGTCGCTCTTCCAGCCGGGCTTTTCATGCGCCAGATAGTTCCATTTGGCGGTGACGGTGCAGCGGGAACGCTCGGCCGATCCGGTTGCCTTCCAGGTGAGGAAGTCGGCGAGATCGAGGATGAAGCCGGATTTTTTCCAGCTTTCCGGCCGGTTCTCTTTCAGCCATTTCAGCTTCGGCATTTCCATTTCCGGCGACAGCGAACCGCCGGAGAAATCCAGAACATGGTGCCCGGAAGCGGAAAGTTCGTCGGCCTCACGGATAGCGCGGTGATCGTGCCAGACGATCGTATCCTGTTCAGGGAGGCCGGTGGTGGAGACGGAGAGTGGCTTGCCATTCGTGTCCCGCATCACGAGCGAGCAGGTGGCGTCGAAGCCGATGGCGGCAACGCTGGATGGCGCAATTGCAGCTTCGCTCATCGCGGCCTTCACTGCATGGCAGGTTGCGGCCCAGATATCCTCGGAGGAGTGTTCGGCATGGTTTTCCTTGGGGCGGAACATCCGGATCGGATGTTTGGCCTTGGCGAGCATTCGGCCACTGCTGTCGAAAACGCCGGCACGCGCGCTGGTCGTGCCGATATCGACCGCAACGAGATGGTCACGCATGCAGATCTGTTTCCTGTCCCTGTACCGCTCGCGGCAAACGCTTCCTCAATGACGGTCAGACCGCACGCTGGGAAGATGGTCTGTCGCGACCCTCCATGTGTTTTTTACAAGGTGGAGCAAATCCGGCATGGCGTCAAATATGAGATCCGGCGAAAGTGCGTCGATCCGTTCACGATATCCGGGAACGCAGGCATGCGAGCCGCCGGTAAAGGCGAAGACCGTCATTCCGGCGCGCTGGGCTGCCTCGATGCCGGCGGGGCTGTCCTCGATGACGATGCAGTTTTCCGGTGCAATCCCCATCTCACCTGCCGCATGAAGAAAAAGGTCGGGGGCGGGCTTGCCATTCTGAACCATGGAGGCGCTGAAGATATGCGGTTCCAGCTTGTCGAGGATGCCGGTGATGCTGAGCGACAGGCGAATGCGTTCAAGCTGGCTGGACGAGGCGACGCAGCGCGGCAGGTTGAGAAGCGCCAGCGCATCCAGCGTCTCGGCAATGCCGGGAATGGGCTGCAAGTCCGTCTTGAACAGATCGTAGAGATCGAGACGCAGGGTTTCGAGAAATTCGGGTCCGGTGTGGAAATCGTATTCCTCGTCCATCACCTGACGCATGGTGGCAAGGCTGCGGCCGAGGAAGCGTTGATAGGCTTCCTCCTCGGCCATGTCGATACCGTGGCGGTTGAGCGCCTCGACCAGAACCCGGACCGAAAGCGGTTCGCTGTCGACGAGCACGCCGTCGCAGTCGAAGATCACCAATGGGCCGGTGTTCTGTGTTGCGTTATCCGCCACGTTTCACCTCATTCCTGGACCAGCTTGTCGTCGAGATAGAGCTGCAGGGTCTTTGCAGTTCCCTCTGCCCATAGCGTCTTCAGAGCATGGGCGAAACGCTTGCGGAACAGTTCGTTGTTTGAAACCTCGCCGAAGATTTCGTCGAAGACGAGGAAG
Source organism: Aliirhizobium wenxiniae (assembly GCF_019511445.1). GTDB lineage: Bacteria > Pseudomonadota > Alphaproteobacteria > Rhizobiales > Rhizobiaceae > Neorhizobium > Neorhizobium wenxiniae_A. The sequence continues at coordinate 169,602 of NZ_JAEUAN010000002.1, read as the reverse complement.
GCTGCCGGATCGTCCTTGGCCTTGATGGCTGCTGCCTGCAGTTTTTCGGCGCTGGCGTCGTTGAAGACGATCTTGCGACCGCTGTCCGAGGTGCCGGCGAAGTAGCGGCACCAGAGGGCGGAGACCAGCGACAGGCCGACGATATCCTTGCCCTGGGCGAGACGATCGCGGGTCGAGGGCAGGATGAATTTCGGCTGTCGGTTGGAACCGTCCTGCGCAAGGCGCGGAATGGTGTCGCCGATCTTCGGGTTGAGGAAACGGCGCTCGATCAGATCGAAATACTCGTCGAGATTGGTATCCGGCACCGGCGGCACGATCGGGATGATCTCTTCCTTCTCCAGTTTGGCGAGGAAGGCACGGATCAGCGGGTGTTCCATCGACTCGTGGACGAAGTGGATGTCCAAGAGTTCGCCCGGATAGGCGATCGTCGCATGGCCGCCGTTGAGGATGCGGATCTTCATCAGCTCGTAAGGGGCAACGTCGGGGACGAACTGGACGCCGACTTCTTCCAGCGCCGGGCGGCCGGCGGGGAAATTGTCTTCCATGACCCACTGCTTGAACTCTTCGCAGAAGACCGGCCAGTTGTCGTCGATGTTGAAGTCGTTCTTGAGGATATCGACTTCGCGCTGGCCGGTGGCCGGGGTGATGCGGTCGACCATCGAATTCGGGAAGGCGACATTAGCGTGGATCCACTCGGCAAAGGCCGGGTCGGACATCTTGGCAAGGCCGATGACGGTGTTTTCGGTGACGTGGCCGTTCCCCGGAATGTTGTCGCAGGACATGATGGTAAAGGGCTGTACGCCACGTTCGCGGCGCAGCTTCAGGCCGGCGAGGATGAGGCCGAATACGGTCTTCGGGGTTGCCGGGTTCTGGCCGTCCTCGACCATGGCCGGATGGGCCGGGTTGAAATGACCGGCGGCGTCGATGAAGTAACCACCCTCGGTGATGGTCATGGAAACGATGCGGATTGCAGGATCGGCGAGCTTTTCGATCAGCGCATCCTTCTGATCCGGCGCGATGACATCGATCATCGGGGCGGTGACGCGAGCGCCGGTCTTGTTGTTGTCCTGCTCGACGACGGTCGTCAGGTAATCCTGTGCCTTGAGCTTGTCGCGCATCGCGGCGTCGGACGGCATGACGCCGGCGCCGATCAGCGCCCAGTCATGGCCCTTGCCGGTGTTGAACAGGTCGTCGAGATAGACGGCCTGATGGGCGCGATGAAAATTGCCGACGCCGAAATGGATGATGCCCGGCGTCAGGCTCTTCGGGTCGTAATTGGGCACGCCAGCGGTCGCAGCGGCATCCTTGAGGCTTGCCAACGAAAGCTTCACAGTCATTTTCTCATACTCCGGTTGGCCTGCTTGGTCAGGCCGGTAGGATCAATCAGGCCCTGATAGCCAGGCCCTTGTCGTCGAAACGGTGCAGTCTGGTTTCATCCGGCGTCAGGTAGACGGTGTCGCCGTGATGCGCGCCGAACTCGCCGCTGGCGCGTGCGGTCATCTGGCCGATGCCTTCGACATCGAGATGCAGGAAGGTGTCGGCGCCGAGATGTTCGGCGACGGTGACGCGCCCCTTCCAGGTGCCACTCTCCTTGGACAGCGTCAGATGTTCGGGACGGATGCCGGCAGTCGTCGCGCCCTTGGACTTTGCGTAGTCGCCGGTGATCAGGTTCATCCGCGGCGAGCCGATGAAGCCCGCCACGAACAGGTTGCGCGGCGTCTGGTAGAGTTCCATCGGGGAACCGACCTGTTCGATATTGCCGCGATTGAGCACGACGATCTTGTCTGCCATGGTCATGGCCTCGATCTGGTCGTGGGTGACGTAGATCATGGTCGTCTTCAGCTGGTTGTGAAGATCGCTGATTTCGAGGCGCATCGTGCCGCGCAAAGCCGCATCGAGGTTGGACAGCGGCTCGTCGAAGAGGAAGGCCGAGGGTTCGCGGACGATGGCGCGGCCGATTGCGACACGCTGGCGCTGACCGCCGGAAAGCTGCGATGGGCGGCGTTCCAGATAGTCGGTGAGGTTCAGGACCTTGGCGGCGGCCTCGACCTTCTTGTCGATCGCCGACTGTTCCATCTTCGCCATCTTAAGCGGGAAGGCGATGTTCTTTCTGACGCTCATATGCGGATAGAGCGCATAGGACTGGAAGACCATGGCGAGGCCGCGGGCGGCGGGTGCCGCTTCGGTCACATCCTTGCCGTCGATGGTGATCGTGCCGCCGGTCAGGTCTTCAAGGCCGGCGATGAGGCGCAGAAGCGTGGACTTGCCGCTGCCGGACGGGCCGACGAAGACGACGAATTCGCCATCTTTGATTTCCAGATCGACGGAAGGAATGACCTTGGCTTCGCCAAAGTGTTTCTGGACGTTCTTGAGGGTAATGCTGCCCATGATCAGACTTCCTTACTTAACCGCGCCAAACGTGAGGCCGCGAACGAGTTGCTTCTGGCTGAACCAGCCGAGGATGAGGATCGGCGCAATCGCCATGGTCGAGGCTGCCGAGAGCTTTGCCCAGAACAGACCCTGTGGGCTGGAGAAGGAGGCGATGAAGGCCGTCAGCGGCGCCGCATTGGTGGTCGTCAGCTGGATGGTCCAGAACGCTTCGTTCCAAGCAAGGATGATGTTCAAGAGCAGGGTCGAGGCAATGCCCGGAACCGCCATCGGAGTCAGCACGTAGACGATCTCTTTCCAGAGGCTGGCACCATCCATCCGTGCTGCTTCCAGGATTTCGCCCGGAATTTCGCGGAAGTATGTGTAGAGCATCCAGATGACGATCGGTAGGTTGATCAGTGTCAACATGATGGTCAGGCCGACGCGGCTGTCGAGCAGGCCGAAGGTGCGGAAGATGATGAAGATCGGCAGGAGAACCGCGACCGAGGGCATCATCTTGGTCGAGAGCATCCACATGAGGATGTCCTTCGTCCGCTTGGTCGGGGCGAATGCCATGGCCCAGGCGGACGGGATGGCGATGATCAGCGCCAGGATGGTCGAGCCTACCGAGAGGATCACCGAGTTCATGAACGGCTTGAAGTAGTCGCGCTGCGTCTGAACCGTGACGTAGTTCTCGAACGTGCCGGACGGGATGAGCGAGAAGCCTGCAATGGCTTCCTGCTCCGTTTTCAGGCTGGTGATGACCGCGTAGAGGATCGGGAAAAAGATGAGCAGTGCTACAACCCAGGCGGCGATGCTCCAGCCGATCCGAGCTCCGGTTGTTACTTTGCGAGCCATGATCGTCTCTCCTACTTGTCCAGGTTCTTGCCGACGGCGCGCATCAGGAAGATGGCGACGATATTGGCGAGAACGACTGCGATGATACCGCCTGCTGCACCGCCGCCGACGTCATAACCGAGGCGTGCCGTGCGGTAGATGAGGAAGGTGAGGTTGGTCGATGCGTAACCCGGGCCGCCATTGGTGGTGACGAGGATTTCCGCATAGATGCCGAGCAGGAAGATCGTCTGGATCAGGATGACGACGGTGACCGCGCGCGAAAGATGCGGGATCGTCAGGTAGATGAAGCGGTTGAAGAAGTTGGCGCCGTCCATTTCGGCGGCTTCCTTCTGCTCGCTGTCGAGCGACTGGAGCGCGGTCAGCAGGATCAGCGTGGCAAAGGGCAGCCACTGCCAGGCAACGATGATGATGACCGAAAACAGCGGATATTGCGCAAACCAGTCGACCGGCTGCGCGCCGAAGAACTTTGCGATATCCGCAAACACGCCATAGCCCGGATGCATGATCATGTTCTTCCAGATCAGCGCAGCGACCGGGGGCATGACGAAGAAGGGCGAGATCACGAGGATGCGCACAATGCCCTGACCGAAAATCGGCTGGTCGATCAGAAGCGCAATCGCGGTGCCGCCGATGACGGTGATGGCAAGCACGCCGAGAACCAGTACAAGCGTGTTCCAGATCGACTGGAAGAAGGCCGGGTCGGTGTAGAAGTACTGGTAATTGAAGAAGCCTGCGAACGAGACATTCATCGGTGTCAGCAGGTTGTAGTTCTGGAACGAGTAGTACAGCGTCATTGCGAGCGGTACGGCCATCCAGATCAGAAGCACGACGACGGAGGGCGCCATCATAAGGCGTGCCAACGTCCTGGTATTCTGCGTTGCCATCTTAAAAACCCTCCCCGGAGCGTTGCGCTCTCATTGCCGGCCTAAACGCTCTTGATGAACGTCAGCTCGGAAGCACGATCTTGTTTTTATAGGGTAGCTTGTGGATACGACGAGAGGCGCAGCTTCCGGTCGTTGAGTTTCCGTCTGAGGCGGGCTGCCCGACGTTCGTGCCGGACAACCCTTATCCTTGGGAGGAAATCCCTTACTTGATGTAGCCGGCGCGGGTCATGTCGCGGGTTGCCGTTGCCTGAGCGGCGGCAAGCGCGTCGTCGACCGTGGACTGGCCGGCGATGACAGCTGAGAAGAGCTGGCCGACAGTGGTGCCGAGAGCCTGGAATTCAGGGATCGCGACGAACTGGCCACCCGTATAGGGCACCGGCTTGACGGTCGGCTTGGTGATGTCGGCGGCCTGCATGGCAGCGAGCGTCGGAGCGGCGAAGGCTGCTTCCTTTTTGTAGTCCTCGGTGTTGTAAAGCGAGGTGCGCGTGCCCGGAGGAACGTTGGCCCAGCCTTCCTTGGAGGCGACGAGCTGGGTGTATTCCTTGCTGGTTGCCCAGGAGATGAACTTCTGCGCGGCTTCAGCCTTCTTCGAGGATGCCGGAACGGCGAGGTTCCACGACCACAGCCAGTTGCCGTGGTTGGAAACGCCTTCCTTGGACGGGAAGATCGCGTAACCGACCTTGTCGGCAACCTTCGAGTCCTTCGGGTTGGACACGAAGGATGCGGCGACGGTCGCGTCGATCCACATGCCGCACTTGCCCTGCTGGAACAGCGTCAGGTTTTCGTTGAAGCCGTTGGAAGAAGCGCCCTGCGGGCCTGCTTCCTTCATCAGGTCTGCGTAGAACTGCAGCGAGGCCTTCCATTCCGGCTGGTCGAACTGGGGCTTCCAGTTTTCGTCGAACCAGCGGCCGCCGAAGGAGTTGTTGAGGGCCGACACGAAGGCCATGTTCTCGCCCCAGCCGGCCTTGCCGCGAAGGCAGATGCCGCTGATGTCGTTGGCGCGATCGGTGGTCTTCTTTGCTGCGTCCGCGATGAATTCCCAAGTCGGGCTTTCCGGCATCTTCAGGCCGGCTTTTTCGAACAGGTCCTTGCGGTACATGATCATGGCGGATTCGCCGTAGAACGGTGCCGCGTAGAGCTTGCCTTCGACGGACAGGCCGCCGCGGATCGCCGGCAGGAGGTCGTCCATGTCGTACTTGTCGCCAAGGCCTTCGAGCGGCAGAAGCCACTGCTGCTTGGCCCAGATCGGAACTTCGTAGTTGCCGATGGTGACGATGTCGTACTGGCCGCCGTTGGCGGCGATATCGGTAGTGACGCGCTCGCGCAGGACGTTTTCTTCCAGCGTAACCCAGTTCACTTCAATATCCGGGTTTGCCTTGGTGAATTCGGAGGTGAGGCCCTGCATGCGGACCATGTCGCCGTTATTGACTGTCGCGATGGTGAGGGTTTCAGCCGATGCCGTGGTGGCAACGAAGGCCAGCGCCGAGCAGGCGCCCAGCAGAAAAGTCTTCAATGTCATATCTTCCTCCCGAGAAGATGTTGGCGAGCATTCGCTTTGCTCGTGAGCAATTACCTATCAGTAACTGACAGAAGTCAACACGGATTCCTCGCTGCACTGCGATTAAAACGTTTTAAGCAATTGAATTTGAACGAGGAAATTTTTGCTCACAAGCGGAGCAACTGCTCAGCGGAGGCTTCATCGGTGATAATGCCATTGATCAATTTGCCACGAAGGGCGGCCGCGATGGCCTTGATCTTGCGCTGTCCCTTGGCAATCCCGATGACCGCGCTCGTGTAGCGGGACGGGATCGGAACACTGGCGACACGTTCGTTGACGGCGTTGTCGAGAAGTCGCCCCTGCTGATCGTAAACCCAGCCGCAGATTTCACCGGCTGCGCCATTTTCGACGAGAGTTTGCATTTCTTCGCGACCAAGGAAGCCGTCGACGCAGAGTGGGCCATCGACGCCCAACTCGCCAATGCCGACGAAGGTTGCAGCAGCCTCTGCACCGAGCGCCAGCGTCGAGCGGACAAGCGCCTGATCGTGTAGCGTCACGCGCTCTTCAGCCGACGAACAGAGAACCGGAAGCGGCATGGGAAAATGGCGCGCCTTGATGGCATCGGCCATGGAAAAGATGACGTTGTAGAAGGCGGCTGAGCCGTCCGGGCCGATATTGCCGGTAAGCGAAACGATACGGTGTTGCGGGCACTCCATCGGCGGCAGTTGATCGACAGCGGCTTTCAAGGTGCGGCCTGTGCCGATGGCAAGCACGATTGGCTCCGGCTGTTTCAGCCAGCGTTCGATTTCGGCGGCGGCAGCTTCGGCAATACCTGTTGTGGAGGACGATCCGGACGGGTCGCTTGGCACGACTTCGGCGTGGCGAAGCCCGTATTTCTGCTTGAGCCGTTCGGCCAATTCGAGGCAAGCGGCGATCGGATGATCCAGCCTGACCTTGATCAGGCGCTCGGCGACCGCAAGCGAGACGAGCCGTTGTGCGGATTGCCGGGAAATGCCCATGGCGGCCGCTATTTCGTCCTGGGTGCGACCGGCGACGTAATAGAGCCAGCCAGCCCTTGCTGCATCATCCAGACGTCCCTGGGTGTCAGACCGTTTTGCCATGGCAGAAATCTCCTCCTCCAATTTGCTGCCATTTTTTCTGACCTTCTGTCAAACACTTGGCAAAAGTCATGCGGCTGCATCCAACGAAAAGCGGTGCGGGAGATTATCAGCTCTCCGGCGCGGTTGCCGGTTGCGATGCAGCTAGCCGTAGCAATTCCTTTGCCGCTGTCTCGTCTGTGATCAGCGTGTTGCAGCCGATGCGCCGAATGGTGGCGCGAATGGCGACGGCGCGGTGGGAGCCGCCGGAGGAAAGAACGATGTGTTTGGCCTTCTTCAACGTGTCGAGATCGATCGACATGACGCGCTCATTCAGGGCGTGGTCGACCGAGCGGCCTTCCTCATCAAGAAAGTTGAACATCGTATCGCAGACACAGCCGGAAGCGATGAGGCGGTCCAGCTCCTTCTTCGAAATGAAGCCTTCCGAGAGCGATGTCGAGTGCGGACCGATATCGCCGCAGCTGACGACGGCGAGATCGAGATTCTCGGCCAGGTTGTAGATAGTGTCGAGGCCGCATTTGTCGATCAGGGCGCGCTTGGTGGCGACGGTATCGACGAGAAGAGGCGCCAGGAACATGTAGCATTCGGCACCCAACTGTCCGGCAAAACGCCAGGTGAAGTCGATCGGGTTGGTCTGGTGGACGGCAACGATGCCGCCGAGCAGCGAGACGACTTTGACGTTGGAATGGCGTGTGGGGCGGAAGCTGGAAAGCGAGGCGGTCATGGTGCGCCCCCAGCCGACGCCGATGGTCATGTCGTCCTGGATGACATCGGAGAGAAACTGCCCGAGTGCGAGGCCGACTGCGCCTGCAAGCGCATCGGCGCTGCTGTCGCGCGGTGTCGGAACGACCACGGCTTCATCCAGCCCGTAGGTCTTTTCCAGCTGGATGGCGAGTTCGACGCAGCTTTCGACGCCTTCGGAAATCCAGATCTGCACCTCGGAGCGCTTCATCGCCTCGTCGAGCATGCGGATGACTGTCGAGCGGCTGACGCCCAATCGCTCCGCCACGTCCTTCTGTGTGAGGCCCTGATTGTAATAAAGCCAGGCGGCGCGCAGCCTCTGGGAGGTCGCATCGGAATAGGTCGTATGGCTCTCGCGTCTCAATCTGGCCAAGGGCGCTCAATCCTCCCGATAAGCGGAATATGCAATTCCTGCGCGTCCGGTCATGATATCGTCTTCATTGGAACATATGTCAATTAAGAAGGACAAATGTCTTGACTTCTTTACCTTCCGCGGATGTTATCTAGATAACATGCCAGAGGAGCAAAAGCGGTGCCTCCAGCACCGACAGCCATCAGTGAGGACCATTCGGATGACGTCAAAACTAGAGCAACTTCGTTCCATGACCACCGTCGTCGCGGATACCGGCGACATTGAAGCCGTTGCCCGCTTGAAGCCGGTCGATTGCACGACCAATCCTTCGATCGTTCTGAAGGCAATCGGCACATCGATCTTTGCCGACAAGGTGAAGGAAGGCGTTGCCTGGGGTCGCAAACAGGGCGGTAATGAAGAGGCTATTGCCGTTGCCGTTGCCGACCGCCTGGCAATCGATGTCGGTGCTGCCCTTGCCGGTATCGTTCCGGGCCGCGTTTCGACCGAAGTCGATGCCGACCTTTCCTTCGACACCGAAGCTTCGATCAAGAAGGCGCATGACATCATTGCCGCCTACAAGGCGCGCGGCATCGAGCGCGAGCGCATCCTGATCAAGCTCGCTTCCACCTGGGAAGGCATCAAGGCTGCGGAAGTTCTGCAGGCCGAAGGCATCGATTGCAACCTGACGCTGCTGTTCAGCCATGCCCAGGCTGTTGCTTGCGCTGATGCCAAGGCATTCCTGATCTCGCCCTTCGTCGGCCGTATTCTCGACTGGTACAAGAAGTCGACCGGCCAGGACTACACGGCGGAAACCGATCCGGGCGTCGTTTCGGTTCGCTCGATCTACAATTACTACAAGGCCAACGGCATCTCCACGATCGTCATGGGCGCATCCTTCCGCAATATCGGCGAAATCGAAGCGCTGGCCGGTTGCGACCGTCTGACGATCGCGCCGAACCTGCTCGACGAGCTGGACAAGGCCGAAGGCACGCTTGAACGCAAGCTTTCGCCGGAAAAGTTCGAAGCCGTTGCACCGATCAAGATGGACGAAAAGACCTTCCGCTGGATGCTGAACGAAGACCAGATGGCGACAGAGAAGCTGTCGGACGGTATTCGTCTCTTCAACAAGGATCTGATTGCGCTTCGCAACCTTGTCAGCAAGGAGCTGCAGCTCGCTGCCGCCTGATCAGAAGAACCACCGCTAAATCATTGGAGGCTCGCCGCAAGGCGGGCCTTTTTCATGGGAAAATAGTCTTCCGGTTGTGACGGATCTCGCTCCTCTGGACACCGTAAAGTTGAATGCGATCAACTGCTTAATTAACTTAAACTTTATTAAAGATGGATAGTCTTGCCGCAAAATTAGCCAAGCGGAGATATCCATGGTCGGTTTGCCTTTCGGCCACATGCAGTCCAACGCAGCGCTTGTCGAGGCGCTCAATCGCTCGCAGGCGATCATCGAGTTCGACCTCAACGGCATCATCCTGACTGCCAACGAGAATTTCTGCCGGACGGTCGGCTATTCGCTGCCCGAGATCGTCGGCAAGCATCACCGGATCTTTGTCGACCCGGCAGATGCGGCGTCGAAGGACTATGCAGATTTCTGGGCGGGGCTGGCGAAGGGCAAGTTCGATCAGGGCAAATACAAGCGTTTCGGCAAGGGTGGCCGTGAGGTCTGGATCGAGGCTTCCTACAATCCGCTTTTCAAGGGCAACAAGCCTTACAAGGTGGTGAAGATCGCCACGGACATTACGGCATCGCGCAAGGATGCGCTGGAAAACCGCGGCAAGCTGGAGGCGCTGTCTCGGGCGCAGGCGGTGATCGAATTCACGCCGGAAGGTGAGATCATCACGGCCAACGAGAACTTCCTCAGTGCGCTGGGCTATCAGCTGGGCGAGATCGTCGGGCGGCATCACTCGATGTTCTGCGAGCCGGATTATGCGCGCTCGAGCGAGTATAAGCAGTTCTGGCGCGAGCTTGGCTCGGGGCGGTTCTCGACCGGGCAGTTTACACGGGTCAATAAAAAGGGCGAGCCGATCTATATCCAGGCGTCCTACAATCCGATCATCGACGACAGCGGCCGCGTGTTCAAGGTGGTGAAGTTCGCGACGGATGTTTCCGAGCGCATGACGGTGGTCAAGGAACTGGGCGCGGGGCTCGGGCGTCTTGCGGATTGCAATATCCGCCAGACGATTGACGTTCCGTTCGGCTCCGAGTTCGAGCCGCTGCGGCGCGACTTCAATGCCTCGATCGGCGCGTTCCAGGAAACGCTGATGGGTGTGCTGAGGCAGACCGGCATGCTGAACGGTTCCAGCCAGGAAATGCATGAGGCGGCCGACCAGATGTCTGCCCGCACGAAGGAGCAGGCGGCATCGCTGGAGGAGGCTTCTGCTGCGCTGGAGCAGGTGACTTCGACCGTTCGCGCATCGTCTGCCAACACGGTAGAGACCCGCAAGCTGGTGAAAAATGCGCTTGAGGCTGCAACGGCTTCGTCCAGCGTGGTGCAGGAAACGATCACGGCGATGAAGCGGATCGAGGATGCATCGGGTGAGATCACCAAGATCATCGGCGTGATCGACGAGATCGCTTTCCAGACCAATCTTCTGGCGCTGAATGCCGGTGTCGAGGCTGCACGTGCTGGTGAGGCAGGCAAAGGTTTTGCTGTCGTCGCGCAGGAAGTGCGCGAACTTGCCCAGCGCTCGGCAACGGCTGCCAAGGAAATCAAGACGCTGATCGACAAGTCAGGCCGCGAGGTGACGGAAGGCGTGCGGCTGGTGGACGAGACCGGCTCGGCGCTGCAGGAGATCGAGACCTTCGTCGCGTCGATCGACAGCAATGTGCAGTCGCTGGCGACAGCGGCGCAGGAGCAGGCAACCGGCCTCTCGGAGATCAACAGCACGGTTTCGCAGCTCGATCGGATGACCCAGCAGAATGCCGTCATGGTGGAGCGGACGACCACGATCAGCCGATCGCTGGCGGCGGGTGCTGCGCAGCTGGTCGAACTGGTCAATCATTTCAAGCTCAATCGGCGTAACCGCATTCGCGAGCCGGGTTCGGAGACTTCGGCTCGCAGCAAGGCGGCATGACGTCTTCACCGCTTCCCTGAGCGGATCACGTTCATCAGAAAGGCCCGGCGATTGTCGGGCCTTTCGTGGTTTCAGGACGGAGATATCTCAAGCCGCCTGTGTTGCAAGCGCCGGCTTTCCCGGCTTCCTGAGCAGCATGACCGAGACTGCGGCGAGCATGCACATGACGCCTGCGATCTGCAGGGCGGGCATGTAGGTATCGTAGTCGCTCTTGAACCAGCCGGCGCCGAAGGCTGCGGTTGCTGCCCCGAGTTGATGCCCGGTGAAGACCCAGCCGAAGACGAGACCGGCTTTTTCGCGACCAAAGTTTTCCGCCGCAAGCTTGACCGTCGGCGGTACTGTTGCCACCCAGTCGAGGCCGTAGAATATCGCGAAGACGGAGAGTTCGAGCGTGCTGAAACCTGACATGGACAGGTAGATCAGCGACAGGCCGCGCAAGCCGTAGAACCAGAAAAGCAGGATCCGGTTGTCGTAACGGTCTGAGAGCCAGCCGGCGAAGATCGTGCCGATGAAATCGAAGATGCCGATGACGGCAAGCGTGCCGGCGGCGGTGACTGCCGCCATGCCGAAATCGCCGCAGATCGAGATCCAGTGCGTCTGGATGAGGCCATTGGTGGACAGGCCGCAGACGAAGAAGGTGCCGAACAGAACCCAGAAGACCGGATTACCGGAAACGCTTTTCAGGGTGACGAGCGGGGACAGGAGCGTGGCGAGAAGCTTGTGATCCTGTTTTGGAGCCTTGTTGACGGCGGTTTCGCCATAGGCGGGCAGGCCGACATCGGCCGGGTGGTCACGCATCAGCAGCAGGACGAGCACAAAGGTCGTGGCAAGGACGGCGACGGTCAGCGTGAGGGCCGTGCGCCATCCATAGGCTTCCGTCAGGGCTGCGAGAATGGGCAGGAAAACGAGCTGGCCGGTGGCGTTGCTTGCTGTCATCAGGCCGACGACGAGGCCGCGGCGTTTTGAGAACCAGCGGCTGGCGACGGTTGCGCCAAGCACCAGAGCCGTCATGCCGGTGCCGACACCAATGACGACGCCCCAGAGCAGCAGCAATTGCCAGACTTCAGTCATGAAGAAGGAGGCGACGATGCCGAAGATGATCATGCCCAGCGCCGTCGAGACGACCTGACGAACGCCGAAATGGTTCATGAAGGCGGCGGCGAAAGGCCCGAGCAGGCCGAAAAGTACGAGGCGAACGGCCATGGCGGTGGAGATATCGGCGATATCCCAGCCGAATTCCTGGTGCAGCGGCTGGATCATCACGCCGGCCGAACCCATGGCGCCGGCGGTCGCCAGCATGGTCAGGAAGGTGGTGGCTGCAACGACCCATCCATAGTGGAGTTTTCTTGCCGCCATCCAGCCGGCAACGCCTGTCGATATCATCCGTGGTTCCCTTCGTTTGCCGCCGGGTTGCGGCTGCTTTTTGTGGGTATGCGCCCGCATTAGCGGGTAGATACCCGTATCGTGTTCAAAAATCACAGTTCTGCGAGCAGGTCCTGCAACTGCCGAGCTTTTTCGTGTCCGAGGCGAGCCTCTATATCGTCCTGCACGCCATCCCAGAGGGGCGCGCCCTTTTCCAGTATTTCCCGGCCTTTCGGCGTTATCGTCAGAACGGCCTCACGCTGATCCTCGCCGTGGCCGATGGCGATCAGGCCCATCCGTTCCAGCACCTTGGCATTGCGGCCGACGGTCGAGCGATCCAATTCGACCTTATGCGCCAGATCGGTCAGCGACACCGGCTCCATCCTGCGGATGTTTCTCAGCAGGCTGAACTGGCCGATATTGACGCCGAGCGGCGCCAGCGCCTCGTCATAATAGGACGAGACCTTGCGGGTTGCCTTGCGCAACAGGATGCAGTGACATGTATCGTTCGACATCTTGATGCGTGTATATACCCGGATCCGCCGTTACGCAAGCGGGTATATGCCCGCGACCTGATCAGGCCGCGGCGCGGGAGGCGAGCATGGTGCGAATGAAGGTGACGATGAAGGTTATCGTCATCAGAAGCACGATGGTGGGGGCGGGGGCGCTATCGAGGAAGAAGCTCAGATAGATGCCGCCGAGGGAGCAGCCGAGTGCCACTGCAACCGCTGTCAGAAGCATGGCGGTGAAACGGCGGGTCAGCAGGAAAGCGATGGCGCCGGGGGCGATCAGGAGAGCCACCGAAAGAATGATGCCGATCGCCTTCAACGCCCCGACGACCGTCAGCGACAGGACTGCGAGCAGGCCATAATGCAGCAGGCGGGTGGGCAGGCCGATTGCCTTGGCATGCTGTTCATCGAAGGCGTGGACGAGCAGGTCCTTGCGGAAGATGACGAGGAAGATGGTGGCGGCAATGGCAATCACCGTCGTCTCGATCAGGTCTTGCGGCAGGATGCCGAGCATGTCGCCGAACAGGATATGGTCGAGATGCACATCGGCCTGGACGTTGACATAGAGCACGAGGCCAAGGCCGAACATGCCGGAGAAGACGATGCCGAGCACCGTATCTTCCTTGATGCGGCTGTTTTCCTTGAGGAAGCCGGTGGCAAGCGCGCAGACCATGCCAGCGGTGAAGGCGCCAATCGAGAGCGGAATAGCCAAAATGTAGGCGATGACGATGCCCGGCAGGACGGCGTGCGAGACGGCGTCGCCCATCAGCGACCAGCCCTTGAGGATGAGGAAACAGGAGAGGATCGCCATCGGCAGGGCGATCAGCAGCGTCACCGCAAATGCGGTCCGCATGAAGTCGATCTGGAAGGGGAAGAGGAGGAGTTCGATCAGGTCGCTCATGATGCCCTCTCCGGGGTTGCTTCCTCCAACGATGCCTTTACCCGACGGCGGGCGGCGAGCATGCCGTGCTTGGGAGCGAAAACGAAAGCGACGAGGAAGATGGCCGTCTGCAACACGACGATGATGCCGCCGGTTGCGCCATCAAGGAAGTAGGAGAGATAGGCGCCGAGGAAGCTCGTCGCAGCACCGATGCCCAGTGCCAGCAGAATGACACGCTGGAAGCGGTCGGTGAGCAGGTAGGCGGTCGCACCCGGTGTCACGACCATGGCGATGACCAGAAAGGCGCCGACCGTCTGCATGGCTGCGACGGTGGAGGCGGCGAGCAGGGCGAAGAACATCACTTTCAGCGCATCGGGCTTCAGGCCGATCGTGCGGGCATGATTTTCATCGAAGAAGGCGACCATCAGGTCCTTCCACTTCAAGGTCAGGATGATGAGGCTGACGGTGCCGATGATGACGAGCTGCAGCGTATCTCCTGGCGAGATGGCCAGAACATTGCCCATGACGATGGTCTGGATATCGACCGAGGTTGGCGAGAGCGACACCATGAACAGGCCAAGCCCGAAGAAGGAGGTGAAGATCAGGCCGATGATGGCGTCTTCCTTCAATCGTGTGCGCTGGTTGAGGAACAGCATGGTGAGCGCTGCAAGGCCGCCGGACATGAAGGCGCCGATCGAGAACGGCAGGCCGAGCATATAGGCGCCGGCGACGCCCGGGACGATCGAGTGCGAGAGCGCATCGCCGATCAGCGACCAGCCTTTCAGCATCAGGTAGGCGGAAAGAAAGCCGCAGACGCCGCCGACCAGGGCCGAAACCCAGATGGCATTCAGCATGTAGCCGTAGGTGAAGGGTTCAAGAAGCGTCTGGAGCATTTACGCCATCCTTCTTCTTTCTTCTCACCTTGGGTTTCTGGGTGCCGTTTCCATAGGTGACGAAGGGGCGTTCGTCGTCGGTGATGACCTTGACGTGGCGAGGGTCCTCGTCGTCATGTAGGTCGGAACCGCCGAGGATGAAGTGGCGCAGCACGCCGCCGAAGGCCTTTTCCAGATTGGCTTCGTTGAACGTATCCGCCGTCTTGCCATAGGCGATCACGGTGCCTTTGACGAAGACGGTGCGGTCGCAGAAATCCGGAACGCTGCCGAGATTGTGGGTTGAGACCAGCATGACGCGGCCTTCGTCGCGCAGCGCCTTCAACAACGCGATAATCTGTTCTTCGGTTGTCACGTCGACGCCGGTGAAGGGCTCGTCGAGAAGGATGACTTGACCTTCCTGGGCGAGCGCGCGGGCGAGAAAGACACGCTTCCGCTGGCCGCCGGAAAGCTCGCCGATCTGGCGTTTGCGGTATTCCAGCATGTTGACCCGCTTCAGCGCTTCGGTGACCATCTCATGGTCGCGGCGCGACGGGATACGGAGGAAGTTCATGTGGCCGTAACGGCCCATCATTACCACGTCTTCCACGAGGACAGGGAAGTTCCAGTCGACCTCTTCGGATTGCGGCACATAGGCGACGAGGTTTTTCTTCAAGGCCTCGCGGGCGGGCATTCCGAGGATCTGGACCGAACCTTCGGTGAGCGTGACAAAGCCCATGATGGCCTTGAAAAGCGTAGACTTGCCGGCGCCATTGACGCCGACAAGTGCTGTAATCGTACCCTTCGGCACTTCGAAACTGGCATGTTTGAGCGCCGTATGACCATTGCGGTAGGCGACGCTGACATTGTCGAGCTTGAGGCCGACCGTGGTCGGCTTCGTTTTGCCCATCATCATTGCGCCAGACCTTTCGCGACGGTTTCCGATGTGACGCGTAGCAGGTCGAGATAGGTCGGTACAGGGCCGTCCGTCTCGCTCAGCGAGTCGACATAGAGCATGCCACCGTAAGCGGCGCCGGTTTCGGAGGCGACCTGCCTGGCCGGCTTGTCGGAGACGGTACTTTCGGAGAAGATCACCTTCACGTCATGCTCGCGCATGGCATCGATGACGGCGCGTACCTGCTGGGGCGTGCCCTGGCTGTCGGCATTGACCGGCCAGAGATAGAGTTCCTTCAGGCCGAAATCACGGGCGAGATAGGAGAAGGCACCTTCGCTCGTAACCAGCCAGCGGTGGCTTTCCGGCAGTTTCGCCAGTTCGTCGCGGATCGGCTGGACAAGGGCCTTGATCTTGTCGGTGTAGGCCTTGGCGTTGGCGGCATAGGTTTCGGCATTGGCCGGATCGACTTCGGTCAGACCTTTGCGAATGTTTTCGACATAGATGATGGCGTTTTCGGGCGACATCCAGGCGTGAGGATTAGGCTTGCCCTGATAGGCACCGCCGGCGATCGCCATGGGGGTTACGCCATCAGACACGGTGACGTTCTTCACGTCGCCAAGATTTTTGAGGAAGCGTTCGAACCAGAGTTCGAGATTGAGGCCGTTGCGCAGGACCAGGTCTGCGTCACGGGCGCGCAGCAGATCACGCGGTGTCGGCTGGTAATTGTGGATTTCGGCGCCTGGCTTGGTGATGCTTTCAACGTCAGCTGCATCGCCGGCGACATTTTTCGCCATGTCGGCGATGATGGTGAAAGTGGTGACGACCTTGGGCTTTTCCTCAGCGGAGACGGAAAAGGGCAAGGAGATCAGGCCGGCGAGGAGGCCGGTGCCGAGGCATGCAATTTTCAAAAACGACATTCGTGATCCGTTGTTGCTGTTGCAAATCATTCGCAACTTAACTTAGCGGCAAAAATCCGCCTGTCAATGCTATTGCAAATCATTCGCAATAAGATCGGAGTCCCGCTTTGGAACGGTGGCCTGACAAATCCGCTTAAAGCTTCTTCAATAAGATTGGGCGAATATGCTCTTATTGTTCCATGACTTGTATTGCGTGACTGGAGTTAGATATGCCGGGTGTTGGCAAATGAAGATCCGGCTGTCGAAGAAATTCGTTTTCCTTCTCAGCGGTGCATTGGTCCTTTGTGGTGCGAGTGGTTCGGCGGCGGTGCTGATCGGAACCGACAAGATTCTCGGCCCTTCCTATAAAGACATTAACGGCCTGACCTGCACGACCTTGCAGACGCAGAAGATGCGCCGTGACGGCAGCATCTGGATACGCAAATACGTCACCAGCGACCAGGGTGGTGACGGCATTGCACGCCTGAAGACGGCCCTACGCGTGGCGCGGGCTGTGCAGGAAAAGGAAAAGGCCGGTCTTGTGCAGGTGGCAATGATCGACAGCGCTGGACCGAAGGATACGGCCGAGATGCGCGGGCGGGCGATTGCCGCGCAGGTCGTCTATATCCCCGACCCATCCAAGATGCCCACAGGCGCACAGACCGAGAATTATTCCGCCTATTACCTCGATGGTGCGCCGAGCTCCAACGGGCATTTCTACGGCATGCGGGTCGATCTGCCGCTGGAAGATATCGAGCATCTCGACGCGCATCTGACCGACAAGGCGGACTGTTTCGATCCGTCGCTGCCGGAGGGCGGGGCGACGGCGAAGGCATCCGGACACGGAGCGCCGGCTGGCGGCGAAAAGGCATCGGGTCATGGCGCTGCGCCGGCAACCGAAGGTGCCCATGGCAAGCAGGCGGAAGGCAAACAGGAAGAAGGCAAGGCCGAAGAAGTTGCCGCGACTGAGAGCGGCGGTTTCCTGAGCTCGATTACCGGCATGGTTTTCGGTGCGAAGGAAGAAGCGCCCGCTGCCGGTCATGATGCTGCGTCTGAGGGCGAAGAGAAGGCTTCTCCTGCGCAAACGGAAGCCAAGGCCGATGTCAGCCACGCATCCGCGCCTGCCGAGCCCGCACGCGAGCCGAGAACAACCGCCGAGGGCGGCAAGGGCTGGTCGAAATCGGATGCTGCCGACGAGATCCATTCGGGGACTGCCGCCGAGGGTGAGGGCAAGCCGGAGCCAGAGGCTGAAGCCGCTCAGGCTGATGCTCATTCCGGTGCGAACGCTGCCGATGCAGCCGGTGCCGCATGGTTGGAGAAGTTCAGGGCACAGCAGGCGGCGCCTGCGGTAGATGCCGCTCCGCCGGCGGATTGATCGAGCGGCGGATAATCCCCTCACCAACAAAATCTAAGACTTAGCCTTTGGCTAAGATCTTGATTTTGTAACCTCTCCCACAAGGGGAGAGGTAAGGCGCTGAGCGTGCCTCACCGGTATCTCTCCCCTTGTGGGAGAGAAAGCAATTTCGAAATCTTAGCCAAAGGCTAAGTTTCAGAAATTGCAAGTGAGGGGGCAGAGCCCCAAATGTTCCTCAGTCCGCCTTGGCCTTGCGGGCCGGGAAGAGGATGACGTCGCGGATGGACGGGGCGTTGGTCAGGAGCATGACGAGACGGTCGACGCCGATGCCGAGGCCACCGGCCGGCGGCATGCCCTGGTCGATCGCGTCGAGGAATTCGTCGTCCAGCTGCTTATCCTTTTCGCCGCGGGCATGCGCCTGTTCCAGCTGCTCGACCATGCGCTTGCGCTGTTCTTCCGGGTCGTTCAGTTCGGAAAAGGCGTTGCCGACTTCCCAGGCGTTGCAATAGGTCTCGAAACGCTCGACGAGGCGCGGCTCGCCCGGCACTTCCTTGGCAAACGGCGAAATATCCTTCGGGAAGTGGGTGACGTGGCTCGGCTGGATCAGCGTGCCTTCGACCTTCTCTTCGAAGATGAAGGCAAGGCATTCGCCCCAGGTCCAGTCCTTCTCGACCTCGAAACCGGCAGCCTTGGCGGCAGCGCGGGCTTCTTCATCCGTCTTGATCGCCAGGAAGTCGATGCCGGTCGCTTCCTTGACGGCGTCGGGCATCGGCACGCGCTTGAACGGACCCTTGAAGGAGATCTGCTTGTCGCCGAAGGTCACATCCGGCGTGCCGTGAAGGGAGACGGCCAAGGTTTCGAACAGCCGTTCGACGAGGCCCATGACGTCCTCGTAATCGGCATAGGCCCAGTAGCATTCCATCATGGTGAATTCAGGATTGTGCCGGGTGGAGACGCCTTCGTTGCGGAAGTTGCGGTTGATTTCGAACACCTTGTCGGACAGGCCCGAGACCAGCGTGCGCTTCAAAAACAGTTCCGGCGCGATGCGCAGGTACATGTCCATCTTCAGCGTGTTGTGGAAGGTCTTGAACGGATCGGCGGTAGCGCCGCCATAAACCGTCTGCAGCATCGGAGTTTCGACTTCGAGGAAGTTTTCGCTCTCCATGAAGTGGCGGATGCCGGAGACGATCTTCGAGCGCTGCTGGAAGCGCAGCTTCGATTCTTCGTTGCTCATGATGTCGAGGTGGCGCTTGCGATAACGGATCTCGACATCGGCGATGCCGTTCCACTTTTCCGGCATCGGCAGAAGCGACTTGGTCAGCATGGTGATCTCACGCGCGTTGATCGACAGTTCGCCGCGCTTGGTGCGGCGTACGGTGCCGGTGACGCCGATAATGTCGCCGAGATCGATCAGCGGCAGCATGTTGCGCGCTTCTTCGGGTGTGACATCCTTGTGGGAGAAGATCTGGATTTTTCCGGAGGCGTCATGGATATCCATGAACATGCCGGAGTTGCGCGAGGAATAGACGCGGCCGGCGACCGTTACGACGTCCTGGGTTTCCGTGTCCGGCTCCAGCGCCTCGTATTTCGCAGCCAGTTCCGCATTGGTCATGGTGCGGTGGAAATGTGCCGGATAGACATCGCCGATGGTTTCGCGCAGCTTTGCGAGCTTTTGCGCGCGCACTTCGGTGACGTCGGAGGAGAGGGCGGTTTCGGTCTTGTTGTCGGTCATCGTGTTCGCCTTTAAGGGCTGTATTCGTTGCGGTTACCCCCCTCTGTCCTGCCGGACATCTCCCCCACAAGGGGGGAGATCAGATGAAGCACTTTCCTTGTCCTCTCTTTGGCGTCGCATGTCAGGCATTCGACGATCGATAAGGCACAGGGCAGTGCCCCTTGAGGATCTCCCCCCTTGTGGGGGAGATGCCCGGCAGGGCAGAGGGGGGTATTTCAGGGCACTGCCGTTGCCGGCAGCTCTCGATATTACTTCCCGTCGCCCACCATAGAGGCGACGACCGTTGCTGCGATCTTCAGGCGCTGGCGCACGACGGAGCGGCCGAGGATGGCCATCGAGTCAAACAGCGGCAGCGAGCGAGACGAGCCGGACATGGCGATGAAGAGCGGCGGGGTGACAACGCGCAGCTTCTTCTCAAGCTTGTCGGCCACGGCGCGCAGTTCGGCATCAATCGCCTCGACATTCCACTCGATCATCTTTTCGATGTCGGCCTGGACCGTGTTGAGGATCAGGAGCGTGTCTTCCGGCGAGGTCTTCAGGCCGGCGAAGGATGCCGGTGTGAGGCCGACATCGGCGGCGAGCAGGAAGCCGGCAAGGTTCGGCAGGTCGCCGAGCTTGGAGACGCGGCTCTGCGAATGCAGCAGACCCTGCTTCAGGCGGTCGTTTTCCATCGCCCATTCGAGCGTGCGGGCGACGAATTCTTCCGGCGTCAGCTTTTCGCGCAGCCAGCGGCCGTTCAGCCATTCGAGCTTCTGCAGGTCGAAAATCGCGCCGGCCTTGGAGAGTGCGTCCGGCTCGAACTTTGCCGTCAGCTCTTCCATGGTCAGCAGTTCTTCACCTTCGGCGATCTGCACGAAGAACAGGCCGAGGAAGTTCATCAGCGCTTCCGGCAGGTAGCCCAAAGCAGAGTAATAGCTGATCGAGGTCGGGTTCTTGCGCTTGGAGAGCTTCGACTTGTCGGCATTCCTCATCAGCGAGAGGTGCATCCAGACCGGCGCTTCCCAGCCGAAATAGCGGTAAAGCAGGATATGCTTCGGCACAGATGCCAACCACTCCTCGCCGCGGGCGACGTGGGTGATCTTCATCAGGTGGTCGTCGATGACGTTTGCCATGTGATAGGTCGGCATGCCGTCGCCCTTGATGAGGACCTGCATGTCAACCGAATCCCACGGAATCGACACGTCGCCGTAAACGGCGTCGTTGAAATCGCAGGAACCTTCGGTCGGGACTTTCATGCGCACGACGGAGCTTTCGCCGGCTGCCATTTTCGAGGTCACTTCCTCGGCCGTCAGATGCAGGCAGAGGCCGTCATATTTCGGCGGCTTGCCGGCGGCGCGCTGGCCTTCGCGCATCTGCTCGAGCCGCTCGGGCGTGCAGAAGCAACGGAAGGCATGGCCTTTGTCGAGCAGGTCCTGTGCATAGGGCTGGTACATGTCCTTGCGCTCTGACTGGCGGTAGGGACCGTAGGGGCCGCCGACATCCGGGCCTTCCGACCATTTCAGACCCGTCCATTTCAGCGCATCCAGAACCCGTTCCTCGAATTCGAGCGTCGAGCGGGTGGCATCGGTATCCTCGATGCGCAGGATGAATTCGCCGCCGTTCTTCTTTGCAAAGAGGTAGTTGAAAAGGGCGATATAGGCGGTGCCGACATGCGGCTCGCCGGTCGGCGAGGGAGCGATGCGGACGCGTGGGGTCGGGTTGATCATTGTGCTGCTCTATTTCGCGGCGCAACCGAATGCGCCAAGCCTGTTCCGGGAATAGGGATTGGGGCAGGCTTAGGCCATATTCAGGCCGAAGCGTCAAGGTTTTTAGGCCCAACGGCCCTAGCAGGATCTTACCTGTATCAACCGACTGGCCAGATGTAGAGCAAGGCCGGAATGCTGACGAGGATGATGAGGAAGGACAAAGGCAGACCAAGCCTCGGGTAATCGGAGAATTTGTAGCCGCCCGGACCGAAGACCAGCGTGTTGCACTGGTGGCCGACGGGGGTCAAGAAATCGCAGCCGGCGCCGATCGCCACCGCCATCAGGAAGGCCTCGGGCTTGAAACCGAGATTGGTGGCAAAGCTTGCAGCGATCGGACCCATGACCAGCACGGTCGCAGCATTGTTGAGGAAGGGGGTGACGGCCATTGCGGTGACAAGGATGAGGCCAAGGGCGCCCCAGGCCGGCAGGGTGGCCGCGACCTCGCCGAGCCAGCCGGCGATCAGGTCGCTGCCGCCTGTGGTGCGCAGGCTGTCGGAGACGGGAATGAGCGCTGCCAGCATGACGAGGATCGGCCCGTCGACGGACTTGTAGAAATCGGTGAGCGGGATGCAGCGGAAGACGACCATTCCGAGGGCTGCGGCGAAGAAGGCGACCGGAACCGGGGCGAGGCCGACGGCAGTCGCCGCCATGGCGAGCGCAAGAATGATGAGCGGGATATAGGCGCGGCGGCGGGTGCCGAGCAGCACTTCGCGCTGGGCGAGCGGCAGGAGGGAAAAATCCTGCATGATGGTTGGCATCGTCTTTCGCGAGCCCTGCAACACGATCACGTCGCCGGCCGCAAGCGTCAGTCTGCCTAGGCGCTCCTTCACGCGTTCGCCATGACGGCTGATCGCAAGAAGATTGACGCCGCGGGTATAGGAGAGTGCCAGTTCCTTGGCGGACAGGCCTTTCAGCGGTGATTCCTGGCTGATGATCGCTTCGACCGAGATGATATCGCCCTGCGCCTGTTCGCCGGTCAGCGGCTTGCCGGACAATTGCAGCTTGGCGTTCGAGACGATGCGGTCCAGCGCCTTGGATGGGCCTTCGAGCAGGACGATATCGTTTTCCCGCAGGGTGAGGTCCGGGAATGGCGCCATGCGGGCAGTGCCGCGCAGCACGGCGTTGGCGATCACTTCGCCATCGCCAAGCTTCAGCAGTTCGCCCAGCCGTTTTTCGAGCACGGTGGATTGCGCCGTCACCATCACTTCTGACGTGTAGTTCTTGATCTCGACGGCTTCCTCGATCGAGTTGTTTTCCTTCGTACGGCTGGGTACCAGCCAATGGAAGAAAAGCAGGAAGGTGATGCCGACAACGCAGAGGATGACGCCCATCGGGGTGAAATCGAACATGGTGAAGGACTGGCCGGTCAGTTCTTCACGGATGCGCGAAACGACGATATTGGGCGAGGTGCCGATCTGGGTCATCAGCCCGCCGAGCAGTGCGGAGAAGGCCATCGGCATAAGGTATTTCGACGGTGAGGCGCCGGACTTCTTGGCGAACTGGAAGGCGACCGGCATCATGATGGCGAGTGCGCCGATATTCTTGATGAAGGCGGAGAGGATCGCCACTACGATCATCAACAGGGCAAGCTGCGTGTGCAGCGTGTTGAGATTGGGGAAGAATTTCTTGATCGCCAGATCGACGATGCCGGAGCGTGCCACACCTGCGGAGACGACAAGTGCTGAGCCGACGATGATGACGATGTCGTCGGAAAAGCCGGAAAATGCCTGATCGGTTGGCACGACACCAAGCGCTACCGCCAATACCAGCGCGCAACAGGCGACCACATCATAGCGAAACCGATCCCAGATGAACACGGCCATCATCGCGGCGATGACGGCGAAGGCGAGGATCTGCTGGGTTGTCATGCGGCTCCGGGGGGTATGCGTGCGGCGAGGCGGGTGGTGTCGAGTGACGCAATAATGCCCGAGAGGCCGGATCGTTTCAAACGCGGATGCAGGATATTGCCGATTTGTACAATTCTACTGCGAATTGGGTGGGGTCATCGGAACAGGGCCATTTTTCAAGTGAAAGTTGATTGTTTTGGTCATGAAATGGTCGTAGGTCCGCAACCGGGAGGAGATCTGATGCAACGGACACACAGAGGACACCCATGAGACCGATCGTATTTTCCGCTTTCGCCCTTGCGCTTGGTGCATCCACCGCTTTCGCCACCGACTATCCGGCAAACATCACCGATGTCGCTGGTCGCAGCGTGACGATCACCAAGAAACCCGAGCGGATCATTCTGCAGGATGGTCGCGACATGCTGACCGTTGCATTGCTCGATCGCGACAACCCCTATGCACGTGTCGTCGGCTGGAGTTCCAATTTCGTTAAGTCGGATCCGGGTACCGCCAAGCTGATGGACCAGGCTTTCGGCAAGGCGCCGCCGGTGATGAGCCTTTCCGAGGATGGTGAAACCGATCTGGAAGCGGTCATCGCCGCCAAGCCTGATGTCGTCGTCGCTCAGATGCGGGCACAGAAATCCTTCAAGGAAGGCGGTATCGAGGAAAAGCTGAAGGCGCTTGATATCCCTGTCGTCTATCTGGACGTGATGGAAGAGCCGGTCGGCCACACGACGGAAAGCGTCGAAGTGCTCGGCAAGGTCATGGATCGCGAGAAGGAAGCCGCCGAATATGTATCCTTCTACAAGCAGCATCTCGACCATCTGAACGAGGTCATCGCCAAACAGGAGACACATCCGAACGTCTTCGTCGAAGCCAAGGCCGGCAACAAGGGTGACGGTTGCTGCTTTACTCACGGTGATACCGGCTTTGGCAAGCTCGTCACCTCGCTGAAGGGCAACAATATCGGTTCCAAGCTTTTG
This sequence comes from Aliirhizobium wenxiniae, assembly GCF_019511445.1. Taxonomy (GTDB): domain Bacteria; phylum Pseudomonadota; class Alphaproteobacteria; order Rhizobiales; family Rhizobiaceae; genus Neorhizobium; species Neorhizobium wenxiniae_A. The sequence goes on along the minus strand of NZ_JAEUAN010000002.1, from coordinate 145,629 downwards.
CCGGGCCAGACGGGTACGGTGTCGCTCGAAGCGCTGCTCGGCTCCAACCCGCCGGATGTCTACATCATGTCCGGTTCGCAGTGGACGAACCCGGAGAACTCGGCGGCACCTTTCGGCTACAACGTCACGCCGCAGCAGGTTTCGGCCGCACTCGGCAAGCTGGAACAGCGCGACGGCTTTGCGGCGATGAAGGCGGTGCAGGATGGCCGTGTCTACGGTCTCTACCATCAGTTCTACAACCATCCGTATAATATCGTCGGCCTCGAATACATGGCGAGTTTCATGTATCCAGAAGCCTTCAAGGATCTCGATCCCGCCGCGACCTATGCGACGCTGATTAAGACCTTCACCAAGATCCCCGATGCACCTGTCGTGCTTGGCGCCTCGGCACCGGTAACGCAGTAATTTTTTGGAGTAGCTTCGCCTTTCCACACGCGAAGCTGCTCCATCCATCTGTTTTTAAAACTCCAGCATCGGAGCATCGTTTGAGTATTGCCGAACACAATTCGCCGGTTCTGCTGGCGGAGGCGGAGCGTGCCTATCATGGCAAGATCCGCGTGAAAGTGATGATGCTGATCATTCTTGCCGTGGCGCTTTGCGCCGCGGCAGTGATCGATGTCTGCGTCGGGTCTTCCGGTCTTTCACCCAGTGACGTACTGGCCGCGATCTTCCAACCGGAGAGTGTCAGCCGGGGCGTGCGGGCGATCGTCGTCGACGTGCGGCTGCCCTATTCGCTGATGGCTCTGCTTGTCGGTGCTTCCCTGTCGCTTGCCGGTGCCGAGATGCAGACCATTCTCGACAATCCGCTGGCAAGCCCCTTTACGCTCGGTGTGTCGTCCGCCGCATCCTTCGGTGCGGCGCTTGCCATCGTGCTGCAGCTCGGCATTCCGGGCCTGCCGGCCGAGTGGTTCATTCCCGCCAACGCATTCATCTTTGCTTTCGGCTCGGTTCTGCTTCTGCAGGCGCTTTCCGGCTTGCGCGGCGCGGGTGTCGAAACGCTCGTGCTGTTCGGCATTGCGCTCGTCTTCATCTTCAACGCGCTAGTCGCCATCATGCAGTTCGTCGCTTCCGCCGAGGCGCTGCAGCAGCTCGTGTTCTGGAGCATGGGTAGCCTGACCCGCTCGACCTGGACGAAGCTGCAGATCATGGCGCTGGTCATGGCCTGCGTCGTGCCGTTCTCGATGGCGGCCTGCTGGAAGCTGACGGCGTTGAGGCTCGGCGAGGACCGGGCGCGCTCGTTCGGCATCGACGTGACGCGTTTGCGGTTCTTCTCACTGCTGCGCGTCAGCATTCTCGCCGCGACCTCCGTTTCCTTCGTCGGCACGATTGGGTTCATCGGTCTCGTCGGGCCGCATATCGCACGGCTTCTGGTTGGCGAGGATCATCGGTTCTTCCTGCCGGCGAGCATGCTGTGCGGCGCGCTGGTCATGGCGCTCGCATCGGCCGCCAGCAAGATCATCGTGCCGGGCGTGCTGATCCCGGTCGGTATCGTCACCTCGCTGATCGGCGTGCCGTTCTTCCTTGCCCTGATCTTTTCCAAAGCAGGGAAATCCTGATGCTTTCGGTCGAAAAACTCTCTGCCGGTTACGGCAAAAAGCCGGTGCTGAAAGATGTCGATATTTCCGCGATGCCGGCCGGGACGATCACGGCGTTTCTCGGCCAGAACGGCGCCGGAAAGTCAACGCTGCTGCGTTCGCTTGCGGGTCTGCACAAGGCAGGTGGGGTGCTGCATCTGGATGGCGCCGACATCACCCGGCAATCGCCGGCTGAGCGGGCACGGGCGATCACCTATATGCCGCAATCGCTGCCGCAGCGGGTGGCGCTGACGGTGCTGGAGGCAACGATCGGGGCACTTCGCGCCTCGTCACGTGATCCGGATGCGGTGAAGCGCTCGCTTGCGGTATTGGACAGGCTCGGGATCAGCAATCTTGCCATGGCGCAGCTGGATTCGCTTTCCGGCGGTCAGCGGCAGCTGGCCAGCCTTGCGCAGGCGCTGGTGCGCAAGCCGCGCGTGCTGCTGCTCGACGAGCCGACCTCGGCGCTCGACGTTGCCCATCAGATCCGCGTCATGCGCACGATCCGGGAGATTACCGAGGAGCAGGGGATCATCTCGATCGCGGTTCTGCATGATCTCGGTCTTGCCTGCCGCTGGTGCGAGCGGCTGGTCCTGCTGTCCGGCGGGCGAGTGGTTTCCGATGGTGAGCCAGAGGTGGCGCTGACACCTGACGTACTCAACCAGGTCTATGGCGTGACGGGCCGGATCGAGCGCTGTTCACGCGGCCAGATCCAGGTGCTGATCGACGAGGTCGCCTGAGCCATGGACAAGCCGGATGTGCGTATTAAGCTGCGCGCATCCGCATTGCATCTCCCGAGGAGTTTTCCATGACCGATATTCTTTCCATTCCCGTCAAACGCACTGACGGGAGCGAGACCACGCTTGGCGATTACAAGGGGCAGGTCATGCTGGTGGTGAACGTCGCCTCCAAATGCGGGCTGACCAAGCAGTATGAAGGGTTGGAAAAGCTCTATGAAGACAAGCGAGACGAAGGGTTCGTCATCACGGCTTTCCCGGCGAACAATTTCAAGGAACAGGAGCCGGGCACGGATGCTGAGATCGTTGAGTTCTGCCAGCTGACCTATGACGTGAAATTCCCGATCTTTTCGAAGATCTCTGTAAAGGGCGAGGACAAGCACCCGCTCTACAAGGCGCTTACCGGTTCGGGCGTTTCGACCACGGGCGACGGTCCGATGAAGGAACGGCTGCGCGCTCACGGCATGGAGATCGCCGATGACGGGGAGATCGTCTGGAATTTTGAGAAGTTCCTGATCGGCCGTGACGGAAAGATTGTGGCGCGTTTTGCGCCGGATGTGACCGCTGAGGATAGCCGGTTGATCGCCGTGCTGGATCGCGAACTGGCGAAAAACTGATAATAAAAAAGGGCGCCTTGGGCGCCCTTTTCCTTAGATCAATGGTGCGTTTCGCCGCCGCCCTTGGCCTTGTTTTTGGCCTTGGCGTTTCTGGACCACATGTTGAGCATCTCGACCAAAGCCGAGAAGGCCATGGCGGCGTAGATGTAGCCCTTAGGCACATGGACGCCAAAACCTTCCGCGATCAGCGTCGCGCCGATCATCAGCAGGAAGCCGAGTGCCAGCATGACGATGGTCGGGTTGCGCTCGATGAAGTTGGCGAGCGGCGTTGCGGCAAGCAGCATGACGGTGACGGCTGCGACGACGGCGACGATCATGATCGGCAGATGCGGCGTCATGCCGACAGCGGTGATGATCGAGTCAATCGAGAAGACCAGATCGAGAATGAGGATCTGCACGATTGCCGCGCTGAAGCTCATCTGCACGACTTCCGAACCAGCACCGACAAGATCTTCCTTGTGATCGACGACATCGACAGAATGATGGATTTCCTTGGTCGCCTTGTAGACGAGGAACAGGCCACCGGCGATGAGGATCAGGTCCTTCCAGGAGAAGGGCTGGCCGAAAACCTCGAAGATCGGGTTGGTCAGCTGGACGATCCAGGCGATTGTGCCGAGCAGGCCGAGACGCATGATCAGTGCCAGACCGATACCGATCTTGCGTGCCTTCTCGCGATGCTCAGGCGGCAGCTTGTTGGTCAGGATGGAAATGAAGATCAGGTTGTCGATGCCGAGCACGACTTCCATGACCACGAGTGTTACGAGCGCTACCCAGGCCCCCGGGTCTGCTAAGAGCGCTGCAATGTCCATCCATATCTCCTGTTTTCAATCAAAGGCGGTAAATGCCCGCCGCATTTGGGGGCTTGCTGCCTAAAAACAAGAGGAGGTTGAGCCAATGAAGCGACAATTTGCCCCGTTCAGACGGCCTTTGCGATCACGGGTTTGTTACCTGATGCATAAGCTGCCATGAAAACACGGATTGCGCCACGAATAACGCGCTCGATTTCCTGCCGCGACGGTGGCTCCGGCATGGTGCCGAACAGCCGGAATTTGAAGAAACTGCCGCTGACGAGATCGAGGAACTGGCCAGCGGCGAGATCGAGATCGTCGATCTCGAGCGTGCCGGCGGCGACGCCCTGACCGAGATAGTCGTTCAGCACCGTTCTCAAGTTCTGCGGGCCGCGGAAAAAACGGGAACAGAGATCGGGCATGCGTTCGCGAACGCCGAGCACCGTGCGCATCGCGGTGACGACTTTTTCGTCGGTCATATGTTCAAGGAAGGTGACGCCGAACTCGTAAAGACCCTTGTCGATATTCTCGCTCTTGGCCAGAACGGTTCTCATCGCACCGAGAAACACCTCGCGCTCGGCCTCGACCATGGCGACGAACAGGTCTTCCTTGTTGGCGAAATAGACATAGATCGTTCCCTTGGAAACGCCTGCCTCGCGGGTGATGTCGTTCATGCTCGCCGCATCGAAACCCATGCGCATGAACACGCGCTTGGCCCCATCGAGGATCTGCTCGCGCTTTACGGGATCCTCTCCCGCTGCAAAGCGGCCGGAAGCCTTGGTAGCTTCCTTTAGCGAGACCTTTTTTAACCCTTTCGGCGTCATTTTTTCCATTTCCAACTTTTTTCGAACCGCTCGGTTCGATCTGGACTTGATATGTGGCAAGGAAGGCTTTATGTCAATGCTCCGAACTGATCGGTTCGATTGGTTTCAACCTCCTTCAACGATGGTTATACCTATGACGGCTTCTAAAAATGCCGGCGCTCTGCGCACAGTAAAAAGCGATGACATCGACGTGAACAAGACGCAGGAGCAGGGCGATGCAAGCCCCGCTGTGGCCGAAGCAGCACCTGCTGCGCCGACACAGTCGCAGGCTCCGGCCCAGACGGCTGATGCGCCCAAGAAAAAGAAGCGCGGCGTCGTGCTTCCGGTTGTCGTGCTCGCACTTCTCGCCGGTGGCGCCTGGTATGGCTATGAATGGTGGACCACTGGCCGTTTCATGGTGTCGACCGACGACGCCTATATCGAAGGCGATATCGCTACGATTTCTCCTAAAGTGACGGCCTTCGTTGCCAAGGTCAATGTGGTTGCCAACCAGCAGGTGAAGGCCGGCGATGTGCTGGCTACGCTTGACAATGGCGACTACCAGAACGCGCTCGACCAGGCCAATGCGGCGGTCGAGACCGAAAAGCTGTCGCTGTCGCGCATCGATGCACAGGTGGAAGGTGCCGAGGCAAGCCTTGCACAGGCGCAGGCTTCAAAGGTTGCGCTCGAAGCTGCCGTTCGCGGCGCCGAGATCACTCAGAAACGCCAGCAGGAACTTGCCACCAAGTCGGTCGGCACGGCTGCCGATCTCGACAGCGCCAATGTGGCGCTCGATCAGGCGCATGCCAACCTGATCGGCGGCGAGGCCGCGATCAAGTCGGCCCAGGCCAACATCACGATCCTCGAAGCGCAGCGTAACGAGGCGGAAAGCTCTGTGCGTACGCTGGAACTGCAGCGCGACAAGGCGGCCCGCGATCTTTCGTTCACGGTGCTGAAGGCGCCCTACGATGGCGTCGTCGGCAACCGCTCGGTTCAGGAGGGTGATCTCGTTTCGCCCGGCCAGCGGCTGATGGCGCTGGTGCCTACCCGCCAGCTTTATATCGATGCCAATTTCAAGGAGACCCAGATCCAGCATCTGGAGCCGGGCTCCAAGGTGAAGGTGCATGTCGACGCCTATAGCGACGACCCGATCACCGGAACGGTGGAATCGATCTCGCCGGCTTCCGGCTCGGTCTTCTCGCTGCTGCCGCCGGAAAATGCGACGGGCAACTTCACCAAGATCATCCAGCGTGTTCCGGTGCGTATCGCCCTGCCGCAGGATGCTCTCGACACCGGTCGCCTTCGGGCTGGTCTGAGCGTCGTGGTCGATGTCGATACGCGCACGGCTCCACAGAAGTAACAGCCGTTCGTCCGGCTCCTCGTCAAACAGGCCCTGATTGAAGGGCGGAGGTGGTCCCATGGCTGGGAGCGCAACAGCAACTGCAGGATCAATACCGGCAGATGAGCCGATGGATCGGAGAAAGCTGATCGCTTTCTTCGCCATGGTGCTCGGCATGTTCATGTCGATCCTCGATATCCAGATCGTCTCGGCGTCGCTGTCTGAAATCCAGGCGGGTTTGTCCGCCGGCTCGGATGAGATCGGCTGGGTGCAGACATCCTATCTGATCGCGGAAGTCATCATGATCCCGCTTTCCGGTACGCTCGCGCGGATCATATCGACCCGTTATCTGTTTGCCGCTTCTGCTGCCGGGTTCACGGTTGCCAGCGCGCTCTGCGCCACGGCGACGAATATCGATCAGATGATCGTCTATCGCGCCATCCAGGGCTTTATCGGCGGGGGCATGATCCCTTCCGTATTCGCCGCGGCCTTCACCATTTTTCCGCCGTCGAAGCGCGCCATCGTCTCGCCGATCATCGGGCTTATCGCGACACTTGCGCCGACCATCGGCCCCACCGTCGGCGGTTATCTTTCCCATGCCTTCTCATGGCACTGGTTGTTCCTGGTCAACATCGTGCCGGGCATCATCGTTACGATCGTGGCCTGGAATTTCATCGACTTCGACAAGCCGGAGCTTTCGCTGTTGAAGAAGTTCGACTGGTGGGGTCTTTTCTCGATGGGCGTGTTTCTCGGTGCGCTGGAATATGTGCTCGAAGAAGGCAACTCCAACGACTGGTTCAACGACCATCTGATCGTCATCGGCGCGATCGCTTCCGCTGCCGGCGCTATGGTGTTCTTCTATCGTGCCTTCACGGTGGAATTCCCGGTGGTGGACCTGACCGCATTCGCCAATCGAAATTTTGCACTCGGTTCGATCTTCTCCTTCGTCATGGGGATCGGGCTTTACGGGCTGACCTATATCTACCCTGTCTATCTCAGCCGCGTGCGCGACTATGACAGCCTGATGATTGGCGAAACGATGTTCGTCTCGGGTCTGGCGATGTTCTTCACCGCGCCGATCGCGGGCAAGCTGTCGACCGTGATGGACCTGAGGGCGATGATGGTGCTGGGATTCGTTAGCTTCGGTGCCGGCACATACATCATGACCGGGATCACGGTGGACTGGGACTTCTACGAGCTGTTCATTCCGCAGATCCTGCGCGGTTTCGGCCTTATGATGTGCATGGTGCCGATCAACAATATCGCGCTCGGCACGCTGCCGCCGTCGCGCATCCGCGGGGCATCCGGCCTGTTCAACCTGACGCGTAACCTTGGTGGCGCCGTGGGGCTGGCCATCATCAGCACCGTGCTGTCCAACCGTCAGGACGTGCACTACGAGCGGCTGCGCGAGCATCTCGATTGGGGCAATCCGACAGCCGTCGACCAGTTGAACAGCATGACCTCCAATCTCAACGCAGCCGGACTGGATGGTGCGACAGGTGCGATCCGGCAGATGGTCAATCTCGTCACGCAGCAGGCTGTCGTCATGTCGTTCAGCGACGTCTTCCTGATCCTGACCGTGCTGTTCGGATTGATGGTGCTGGGTGTCGCGATGATCGAAAAACCTTCGCCGCAGATCACAGGGCGAAGTGGCGGCGGTCACTGATCGTCTTGTAAGTGATTTCAGGAAACCACCGCCGAAAGGGGCCGTCGCTGCAAGGGGACGGCCCCTTTTTGGTCGCATGTCACAGGCGCTGCGATTTTCTGATTTACGTACCTCAAAAACTGGGCTACGACGCTTCACGGAGGAATTCATGAAGCCCACAGTCCATGATATCGCGCGAAGTGCCGGCGTCAGTCTGGCGACGGTCGATCGCGTGCTCAATGGACGGCCGGGCGTGCGCCATGTCACTCGCGAGCGTGTCGAACAGGCAATATCGAGCCTCGGTTATGTGCGCGATGTCGCTGCCGCCAACCTTGCCAAGGGGCGGACCTATTCCTTCGCATTCGTGCTGCCTAATTACGACAACTCCTTCATGATCGGCATCCGCGACGAGGTCGAGGCCGCGATCTCGCGCTCCGGCGCCGAGCGGACGCAGATCCGTATCGTCGAGGTGCCGCCCTTCGATGCGCCGGCGCTGGCGGATGCGCTTGACCGGATTGCCGCCGACATGCCGGATGGTGTCGCATTCGTCGCCGTGGAGGGCGATGAGGTGCATGCGGCGGTCGGCCGATTGAAGGAAGTGGGGATTGCCGTCGCCACACTGGTTTCGGACCTGCCCGGTTCGGAGCGGGATCATTTTGCCGGTATCGACAACCATGCGGCGGGACGAACGGCCGCCAATCTTCTCGGCCGGTTTGCCGGCGGACGTGAGGGGCGTATCGCCGTTCTTGCCGGCTCGATGCTAGTGCGTGACCATCGCGAAAGACTGGAAGGGTTCGTTGCGGTGATGGGCGAAAGCTTTCCGCGGCTTGCCGTTCTGCCGGTCATGGAGGCGCGCGACGACCCGTCGCTTGCTGCCGATGTCGTGTCTGCAGTGCTGCAGCGCTATCCGGATATCATCGGCCTTTACAGCCTTGGTGCGGGCAATCGCGGCATCGTGCATGCCGTTCGTGAGATCGCGCCCGATGCGCGGCCACTTGTGGTGGCCCACGAATTGACGCGGACGACCCGTGCGGCGCTCGCCGAGGGCCTTATCGATGCCGTACTCAATCAGGATGCTGGCCATGAGGTCCGCAGCGCCATCCGGGTGCTGAAAGGCAAGGCGGACGGCCTGCCGGTGATTGCGGCACAGGAGCGTATCCGTATCGACATATTCCTGAAGGACAATATGCCTTGAGGGTGCGTCCCGACTGAAGTGGGCCATCTCCCGAAGACGATGCGCTCTGAACAAAAAAAGACTGCCCAAGGGCTGGATGAAAGGAAAAGACATGTATCTCGGTCTCGATCTCGGTACCTCCGGCGTCAAGGCGATGCTGATTGACGGCGACCAGACGATCATCGGTTCGGCGAGTGGCGCACTTGATGTTTCGCGCCCGCATTCCGGCTGGTCGGAACAGGAGCCTGCGCACTGGATCCGAGCTTGCGAGGAAGCGATCGCGGGATTGAAGGCCGCGCATCCGGCAGAGCTTTCTGCGGTCAAAGGGATCGGCCTTTCCGGCCAGATGCACGGCGCGACGCTGCTTGATGCTGACGACAAGGTGCTGCGCCCCTGCATCCTTTGGAACGATACCCGTTCCTTCCATGAGGCGGCAGCACTGGACGCCGATCCGCGTTTTCGCAAGATCACCGGCAATATCGTCTTCCCCGGTTTCACCGCACCGAAACTGGCATGGGTGAAGAAAAATGAGCCCGAAATCTTCGCCAAGGTTGCCAAGGTTCTGCTTCCGAAGGATTACCTGCGGCTCTGGCTGACGGGTGAGCATATTTCGGAAATGTCGGATTCTGCCGGCACGTCCTGGCTCGATACCGGCGCACGAAAATGGTCGTCCGAACTGCTTGCCGCGACCGATCTTTCCGAGGAGCAGATGCCGTCGCTGGTCGAGGGTACGGATCAGGCGGGCAAGCTGCGCGGCGAGCTGAAATCCAGATGGGGCATTGCCGGCGATGTGGTCGTTGCCGGCGGGGCGGGTGACAACGCGGCTTCCGCCTGCGGCATGGGTACGGTGAAGGAAGGCCAGGCTTTCGTGTCGCTCGGCACGTCCGGCGTGTTGTTTGCCGCCAACGGTTCCTATCTGCCGAAGCCGGAGAGTGCTGTTCATGCCTTCTGCCACGCACTGCCGAAGACATGGCACCAGATGGGCGTCATCCTGTCTGCGGCCGATGCGATCAACTGGCACGCGAAGGTGATGGGCAAGTCTGCGGCGGAACTGTCGGGCGAACTCGGCGATACGCTGAAGGCGCCGACCGGCGTGACCTTCCTGCCTTATCTTTCCGGCGAACGCACGCCGCATAACGATGCCGTCATTCGCGGCGCCTTCATCGGCCTTGAACACGAGTCGAGCCGTCCGGTGCTGACGCAGGCGGTGCTTGAAGGTGTGACCTTTGCGATCCGGGACAATCTCGAAGCGCTGAAATCCGCTGGAACCTCGATTTCCCGCGTGACGGCGATCGGGGGTGGTTCGCGGTCGCGTTACTGGCTGTCTTCCATCGCAACCTCGCTGAACGTGCCGGTCGACATTCCGGCAGACGGCGATTTCGGTGCGGCCTTCGGGGCCGCCCGTCTGGGCCTGATCGCGGCAACCGGTGCCGATCCGGTTTCCGTCTGCTCGGCGCCGAAGACGGAAGCGACGATCGAGCCGGTGTCTGCCCTGTCGGATGCTTATGAGACCGCGTACGCACGCTACCGCGCCGCCTATCCGGCAATTCGCGCGATTGCCGGCTGATACATCTCGGGGAGGGGGCACCTCCTCCCCACCAACCGGGCCGAACCGACGCATTTTTTTGGCCTATAATGAGGTACGTACCTCACGAATGTCGAAACTCTTTTCGACGAGTTTTCCAAGGAGGAAACGCATATGAGCACAGGCTTTTTCGGTGATATTTCGAAGATCAAATATGAAGGCCCGGACAGCACCAATCCGCTGGCCTACCGCTTCTACAACCCGGATGAGATCGTGGCTGGCAAGCGGATGGAGGATCACCTCCGTTTCGCCATTGCCTACTGGCACTCGTTTGCCTGGGAAGGCGGCGACCCCTTCGGTGGCCGCACCTTCGATCGTCCGTGGTATGACGGCGAGATGGACAAGGCCAAGCTGAAGGCCGATGTCGCGTTCGAAATGTTCTCGCTGCTCGGCGCGCCTTATTACTGCTTCCACGATGCGGACGTGCGCCCCGAAGGCAAGACCTTTGCCGAGAACACGAAGAACCTCAACGAGATCGTCGACTATTTTGCGGGCAAGCAGGAAGAGACGGGCGTCAAGCTGCTCTGGGGCACGGCGAACCTGTTCTCCAACCGCCGTTTCATGTCGGGCGCGGCCACCAATCCCGATCCGGACGTGTTTGCCTATTCGGCAGCGACCATCAAGACCTGCATGGACGCCACGATGAAGCTCGGCGGTGAGAACTATGTTCTGTGGGGCGGTCGCGAAGGGTATGAGACGCTGCTCAATACTGACCTGAAGCGCGAATTCGACCAGATGGCACGCATGCTGCACATGGTTGTCGAATACAAGCACAAGATCGGCTTCAAGGGCGCGATCCTGGTCGAGCCGAAGCCGCAGGAACCGACCAAGCACCAGTATGACTATGACGTCGCGACCGTCTACGGCTTCCTGAAGAAGTACGGCCTCGAGAACGAAGTGAAGATGAATATCGAACAGGGCCATGCGATCCTTGCCGGCCATACGTTCGAGCATGAACTGGCGCTTGCCGCGGCACACGGCATCTTCGGTTCGATCGACATGAACCGCAACGACTACCAGTCCGGTTGGGATACCGACCAGTTCCCCAACAATGTGCCGGAAATGGCGCTGGCCTATTATCAGGTTCTGCTGGCAGGCGGCTTTACCTCCGGCGGTACCAATTTCGACAGCAAGCTGCGCCGTCAGTCGATCGATCCGGCCGACCTTCTGATCGGTCACATCGGCGGCATGGATTGCTGCGCGCGGGGCCTCAAGGCTGCGGCGAAGATGGTGGAAGATGGCGCGCTGTCGAAGCCGCTCGCCGATCGTTATGCCAAGTGGGACAGTGCGGATGCACAGAAGATGCTGCGCGGCGAGTTGAGCCTCGAGGAGATCACCGCAAAGGTGGAGCGCGAGAACATCAATCCGGAACCGAAGTCAGGTCGCCAGGAATATCTGGAAAACGTCGTCAATCGGTATGTCTGATGAGCAGTTCGACCTTCGTTGAAGGCCGAACTGGATTTCCCATGGCGCCGCCTCCTTGCGAGGCGGCGCTTCTGTTTTCAGGCTGCTTTCTTGCCGGCGATACCATCCAGTTCGCTCAAGGCGTCTTCCGGCAGGTCCAATTCACCGGCTGCGAGATTTTCCTTCAGATGGCCAATCGAAGACGTGCCGGGGATCAGAAGAATGTTCGGCGAGCGCTGCAGCAGCCAGGCAAGGGCTACCTGCATCGGGGTGGCGTTGAGGCGTGCCGCAACATCCGAGAGCGTTGAGGATTGCAGCGGCGAGAAACCGCCCAGCGGGAAGAAGGGCACGTAGGCCGTGCCTTCCTTGGCGAGCTGATCGATAAACGCGTCGTCTTCGCGATGGGCGAGATTGTACTGGTTCTGAACGCAGACGATTTCAGTGATCTTGCGTGCTTCGGCGATCTGGATGGGGGTGACATTCGAGACGCCGATATGGCGGATGAGGCCCTGACGCTTAAGATCGGCAAGCACCGTTACCTGTTCCTCGATCGATCCTTCTGCCGGGCCGTGGATGCCGTGCATGGAGCGGAAGTTGACGATGTCGATGACATCGAGGCCGAGATTGCGGAGGTTGTCGTGGACGGCGGCGATCAGTTCCTCCTTCGACATGGCCGGCAGCCATTCGGCATTCGGTCCGCGTTTTGCCGAAACCTTGGTGACGATGGTGAGATTGTCCGGATAGGGATGCAGTGCCTCGCGGATGATCTGGTTGGTTACATGCGGGCCGTAGAAATCGCTGGTGTCGATATGGTCGACGCCGGCCTCGATTGCAGCGCGCAGGACGGCGATGGCAGCTGCGCGATCCTTCGGCGGGCCGAAAACGCCCGGACCGGCAAGCTGCATGGCGCCGTAACCGATGCGCTTGACCGTGTGGCTGCCCATCTTGAACGTGCCGGATTTCGCGAGATCGAATGTGCTCTGATCGGACATGGGGGTGCTCCTTTTGCTGATCGCCGGTTGTTTGCGATCTTCGGTGAAATGGAAATAGCGCGGGGACGTTCCCTTTATAAGTCTGCACAATTCGGATAGTCTGTACGCTGAAACGGACAATCGAAAGCAGGGTTCATGGGCGTGGAAATCAGCGATCTGCAGGCCTTCCTCACCGTGGCGCGGGCCGGTGGATTTCGCGAGGGGGCGCGGATCAGCGGCGGCAGTGCATCGGGATTGAGCGATGCCGTGCGGCGGCTGGAAACGCAGCTTGGCGTGCGGCTGCTCAACCGGACGACGCGCAGCGTGGCGACGACCGAGGCGGGGCAGGGGCTTATCGACCGGCTGGCGCCGGCTCTGGCGGAAATGGAAGCGGCACTCGATGTGGTCAACGGGTTTCGCGAACGGCCTGCGGGTGTGCTGAAGCTGAACGTGCCGGTCAGCGCTGCGCGGCTGGTCTTGCCGTCGATCGTGCCGCGGTTTCTGGCGGCTTACCCGGATATTCGGCTGGAACTGATGATCGAGGACAGTTTTGTCGATGTGATCGCGGCTGGCTGCGATGCCGGTATCCGTTATGACGAGCGGCTGGCGCAGGACATGATCGCGGTGCCGATCGGCCCCCGCACCCAGCGTTTTGCCGCTGTCGCCTCGAAGGATTATCTCGACCGGCGCGGCCGGCCCAGCCATCCACGCGATCTGATGCAGCATGCCTGTATCCGCAACCGTTTCGCCAGCGGCTCGATGCCGGATTGGGAGTTCGAACGGGATGGCGAGACGGTGCTGATCGATCCGCCTGCTGCGTTGATTGTGCAGACTGGCGGCGGGGTCGACCTGGCGGTCGATTGTGCCAAGGCGGGGGCAGGGATCGTAACGCTGTTTGAGGATTGGCTGCGACCGCATATCGAAAGTGGGGCGCTGGAGCCGGTGCTGGAGGACTGGTGGCCGGAATTTTCGGGGCCGTTTCTCTATTATCCCGGTCGCCGTCTGGTGCCGGCCCCGCTCAGGGCCTTCATCGATTTCATCAAGACGGCCTGAGCGGAAAGGTCGCGCAACCTCTGCGCTCAATTCTTCATAACGGAGAGTTGAAGCAGGGCTTGGGCTGCATTTTGACTTGGCGCATTATTGGGGCGGCAACCGGTCGGCTAGAACCTTGCGGCAAACATAAGGAGATCTTCATGTCAGTTCGTGCACCGCAATTCTTCGGTTCGCCATCGCTTCAGAGCGGATTGAGCGCCCTGGAATACGAGATCGCCGAGGAGCGTGCGAGCGCACTGGGGCGCAACGGACGGCAGGTGGAAGCGAGCCTTGAAAAGCTTCGGAAATGGGATGCCGAGCATGCCGGCAAGGATCAGGCAAAACGTTTGGATCTGGTACAGGACGCGGCCGAAGCCGTATGGGGGCTTTTCGTCCAGCGGGAATTGTGCGGGCTGAGTAATGGCCCGGACGTGGCGAAGGATTATCAGATCCCCGGTGACGTGATGGCAAAGGTCGGGACCTTCAGACGTTCCGAGTAATGACGCAGAGTTGACGTTCAATTCTGCTTTACGTACCTCATATCTTTGGATAGCCTGAAATTCAGGGAGGATTTCAGGTGCACCACATCGCTTGCGAGGAGGCAGGCGTTGGGGGCGTGTCGCATGGCGACCGTTTCACGACGCTCGTGAATTTGAGGGCGGGTGGATGACAGTATCCCCCGCACCCGTTCACTCATCCATTAATCCGCGGCTGCTTGACGCCAGCGGTCTGTCGAAGACGTTCGGGATCATCGAGGTCCTGAAGGATATTTCACTCACCGTCCGCGCCGGCGAGGTGCATGCGATTATCGGCGAGAATGGCGCCGGAAAATCGACATTGATGAAGATCCTTGCCGGCAATCATCAGCCGACGCGAGGCGAGATCAGGATCGACGGCGCTCCGGTGAGCTTTTCCGGTCCGGTGGACGCGGAAAACCACGGCATCGTGCTGGTGCATCAGGAGATCTTGCTCGCGCCCGACCTGACCGTGGCGCAGAACATCTATCTCGGTCGCGAGCTAAGGAAGGGGCTCACCGTCGACGATCAGGCGATGCGTTCCGGTGCCCGGCAGGCGATCGTCGATCTCGGTGGGTATATCGACCCGGATACGATCGTATCGCGGCTCTCCATCGCCCAGCGCCAGTTGGTGCAGATCGCCCGTGTGCTGTTGGTGCCGCACCGGATCGTGATCTTCGACGAGCCGACGGCATCACTGACCCCGCATGAGACTGAGGCCTTGCTGAAGGTGATCCGCGATATCCGCGCCAAGGGTGTCGGTGTCCTCTACATCTCGCATCGCCTGCCGGAGGTGAAAGAGATTGCCGATCGCGTCACCGTTCTGCGAGACGGGCGGCTTGTCGGTTCGCATGATGCGGCCGAACTTCAGCCGGCTGACATGGCGCGGCTGATGGTGGGGCGTGATGTTGCAAAACTTTATCCCGACCGGCATGCGGCCGAGGTGCGGCAGGCGGTGCTTGAGGTCGAAAGGTTCGAGGTTCCGGGGTTTGCGCTCGATGCCGCCTTTACGCTCAGAAAAGGCGAGATCCTCGGCTTTGCCGGTCTGATCGGTGCAGGGCGCACCGAGCTGATGGAAGGGCTGGTCGGCCTGCGCCCGGCCAAGGGCAAGGTGGTGCTGAATGGCCATCCGGTTTCGTTCACCGATGTGCATTCGAGCCTCAAGGCCGGTGTCGCCTATCTTTCAGAAGACCGGAAGGGCAAGGGGCTGCTGCTGACCAAGGATCTTCGGGTCAACCTGACGCTTGCCTCGCTCGGAAAGTTCATTCGCGGATTGCAGATCGACAGAAAACGCGAGGGTGATGCGCTCGACAAGGCGATCAAGGATTTCGATATCCGGACGGGAACGAAAAACATCCTTGCCGGGCAGCTTTCCGGCGGCAACCAGCAAAAACTCCTGCTTGCCAAGATGATGATGCTCGACCCGCAAGTCGTCATCATCGACGAGCCGACCCGCGGCATCGATATCGGCAACAAGGAACAGATCTACAAATTCATCGCGGCCTTGGCCGAAGAGGGGCGGTCGATCATCGTCGTTTCCTCCGAGATGCCGGAACTGATCGGTATCTGCGATCGCATTCTGGTGATGCGGACGGGGAGGATCGTCGGTGAGGTTCAGGGAGAGCACATGACCGAAAACGAAATCGTTCAGCTTGCCACGGGCGTCAATGCGGGGGCGGCGGCATGAGCGCGGCGACGACCGATACGGCGAAGGCGCCAAAGACGTCGCGGGACTGGGACATGGCGGCGATTGCGCCATTCGTGGCGCTCGCCCTGCTTCTGGTGCTCGGATATTTCGCCAATCCGAACTTCGTCTCCGTTGCCAACCTCACCAATGTCATCACTCGTAGCGCCTTCATCGCCATCATCGCGCTCGGTGCGACCTATGTGATCTCATCCGGCGGGCTTGACCTTTCTGTCGGGGCGATGGTCGCCTTCGTTGCGAGCCTGATGATCCTGTTCATGAATACAGGTGCGATCGGCGACCCGACGCTGATGCTGGTTGCGGCGATGCTGGTGGCGCTGGGGCTCGGGGCCGCCTGCGGGCTGGCGAACGGGCTGATCACGACTGTCGGGAAAATCGAGCCGTTCATTGCCACGCTCGGTACCATGGGCATCTATCGCGGCCTGACGACATGGCTCAGCCAGGGCGGTTCGATCACGGTCAGGGACCGCGAGCTGCAGCAGCTTTATCGGCCGGTCTATTTCGGCGATGTCTTCGGCGTTCCGATCCCGATCATCGTCATCTTCGCCACCGCGGCACTCGCCGCTTTCGTGCTCTATCGGACGCGTTATGGCCGGCATCTGATCGCTGTCGGTTCGAACGAGGAAGTGGCGCGGTATTCCGGCATATCGGTGCAGAAGGTGCGAACCATTGCTTATATCGTGCAGGGGCTTTGCGTGGCGGTGGCGGTGATCATCTATGTGCCGCGCCTCGGCTCGACTTCGGCGACGACGGGCATTCTTTGGGAACTGCAGGCGATCACGGCGGTCGTCGTCGGCGGCACGGCATTGAGGGGCGGTGTCGGGCGGATCTGGGGTACGGTCTGCGGGGCGTTCATCCTCGAGATCGTCGGCAATATCATGCTGCTTTCCAACTTCGTCAGCGAATATCTGATCGGCGCAATCCAGGGGGCGATCATCATCATCGCCATGCTGGTGCAGCGGTCGCTGATGCGGAAATAGGGAGGCATTCGCAATAGGCCGGGCCATCTGGGGTAGGCCCGGTCAGGAGGAGATCACCCCTTAAACCTTGGGAGAGAGAATATGCACAAGAGATTATTGGGCTATGCCGCAGCGGCGCTGACGGCATTTGCCGTGGCGGTGCCGGCGACGACCTTTGCCCAGGAGGCAAAGAAGGTGACGATCGGCGTTTCCATTCCGGCCGCCGACCATGGCTGGACGGCCGGCGTGGTGTTCCATGCCGAACGTGTCGCCAAGCTTCTTATGGCCGAGCACAAGGGATTGAACGTCATCGTCAAGACGTCTGCCGATCCGGCAAGCCAGGCCAATGCGGTGCAGGACCTTGCGGTGCAGGGCATCGATGCGCTCGTCATCCTGCCGACCGATCCGGATCAGCTCGTATCGGCCATCCAGCAGGTGAAGGATGACGGCAAGTTCGTGGCGCTGGTCGACCGCGCGCCTTCCGTCAACGACAACACGATCCGCGATCTTTATGTTGCCGGTAACAACCCGGCGCTAGGCGAAGTCGCTGGCCAGTATATCGCCAAGACGACGCCGGAAGCCGAGGTCGTCATCATTCGCGGCCTGCCGATCCCGATCGACCAGCAGCGGCAGGACGGTTTCGACAAGGGCATCGAAGGCTCGAAGGTTAAGGTGCTGGATCGCCAGTATGGCAACTGGAGCCGCGACGACGCCTTTCGCGTGATGCAGGATTATCTCACCAAATATCCGAAGATCGACGTGGTCTGGTGCCAGGATGACGACATGGCCGTCGGCGTGCTGGAAGCCATCGAACAGGCCAAGCGTACCGACATCAAATATGTCATCGGCGGCGCCGGTTCGAAGGACATGATCAAGAAGGTCATGGACGGCGACAAGATGATGCCGGTCAACGTGCTCTATCCGCCGGCCATGGTGGCAACCGCGATGGAGCTGACGGCCGGTAATTTCTACGATCAGGTTCCGGTGAGCGGCAATTACATCCTCGATGCTACGCTGATCACCAAGGACAATGCGGAGAGTTTCTATTTCGCTGACTCGCCGTTCTGATCGGCCTTTTCGAGCGCGCATGGTTGTCAGCCTGCGCGCTCGTTCCATGTTCTGAATTGTATAGAGGAGGAATTTTTGATGAAGACGATCAAGGGACCCGGCATCTTTCTCGGGCAGTTCGCGGGTGATGCGGCGCCGTTCAATACCTGGGACGGGATCACCAAATGGGCGGCGGACAAAGGCTATATCGGCGTGCAGGTGCCGACCTGGGCGAGCCAGCTGATCGACCTGAAAAAAGCCTCGACCTCCAAGGATTATTGCGACGAACTGGCCGGCAAGGCGCGGGAAAACGGTGTCGAGATCACCGAGCTTTCCACTCATCTTCAGGGCCAGCTGGTGGCCGTGCATCCCGCCTATGACGAGGTGTTCGACGGCTTTGCCGCACCGGAAGTGCGCGGCAACCCGAAAGCGCGGCAGGAATGGGCGGTTGAGCAGGTGAAGATGGCGATCACCGCCTCTAAGCATCTTGGCATCAAGGCGCATGCGACCTTTTCAGGCGCGCTGGTCTGGCCGTATCTCTATCCGTTCCCACAGCGCCCGGCCGGTCTTGTCGAGACCGCATTCGACGAACTGGCGAAACGCTGGACGCCGATCCTGAACCATGCCGACGAAAACGATGTCGACGTGTGCTACGAGATCCATCCGAGCGAAGATCTGCATGACGGGATCACGTTCGAGATGTTCCTCGAGCGGGTTAAGAACCACCGCCGAGCCAACATGCTCTACGATCCGTCGCATTATGTGCTGCAATGCCTCGATTATCTCGACAACATCGACATCTACAAGGACCGGATCAAGATGTTCCACGTCAAGGACGCGGAATTCAATCCGACCGGGCGGCAGGGCGTTTACGGCGGTTTCCAGAGCTGGGTGAACCGCGCAGGGCGCTTCCGTTCGCCGGGTGACGGGCAGGTGGATTTCGGTGCGATCTTCTCGAAAATGGCGGCAAACGACTTTGACGGCTGGGCCGTGGTCGAATGGGAATGCGCGTTGAAACATCCGGAAGACGGGGCGCGGGAAGGCGCTGAATTCGTCAAGGCGCATATCATTCGAGTCACGGAACATGCGTTCGACGATTTTGCTGCAGGCGGCACCGACGAGGCGGCGAATAGGCGGATGCTGGGGCTCTAGCAAGACCCGTCCCAACCCTCCCCACAAGGGGGAGGGCTTAACCCAGCCGCTCCGCTCAGGCCCAATCGAGACACGAGGTTGCCGCAAACTTTCTCCCCCCTTGTGGTGGGGTCCGAAGGACGCCGGCAGGCCAGAGGGGGACTTTGGCGCAAAGCGCTAATATTCAAGGGAGATATTTCATGGCAATCGAAGGAAAACGGGAAGATGCGCGCGAGCCGCGGATCCGGCTCGGCATGGTGGGTGGCGGTTCGGGCGCATTCATCGGCGCGGTGCATCGCATGGCGGCACGGTTGGATGATCAGTTCGAACTGGTTGCAGGGGCGCTGTCGTCGACGCCTGAAAAGTCGCTGGCCTCGGGGCGCGAGCTCGGGCTCGATGTGTCGCGCACCTACGGTTCCTACAAGGACATGGCGATCCGCGAGGCACGGTTGAAGGATGGGATCGAGGCGGTGTCGATCGTCACGCCCAACCATGTGCATTACGAGGCGGCGCGGGAATTCTTGAAACGCGGCATCCATGTGATCTGCGACAAGCCGCTGACCTCCAACCTGACTGATGCGAAGAAGCTGAAAAAGCTTGCGGATGAAAGCGATGCCCTGTTCATCCTGACGCATAACTATACCGGTTATCCGATGGTGCGGCAGGCGCGCGAGATGATCGCCAATGGCGATCTCGGCAAGCTGCGCGTGGTGCAGGTGGAGTATGCGCAGGACTGGCTGACCGAGGCAGCCGAGCAGACTGGTGCCAAACAGGCGGTATGGCGCACCGACCCGGCGCAATCCGGTGCCGGCGGCTCGACGGGCGATATCGGCACCCATGCCTATAACCTCGCTTCCTTCGTTACCGGTCTGACCCTGGAGAGCCTTGCGGCCGATCTCGACAGTTTCGTGCCGGGCCGGAGATTGGATGACAATGCGCATGTGATGCTGCGGTTTGCCGAAGGCGCCAAGGGTATGCTCTGGTGCAGCCAAGTCGCACCGGGCAACGAGAATGGGCTGAAACTGCGCGTCTATGGCGAAAAGGGCGGGCTGGAGTGGAGCCAGGAGAACCCGAACTATCTGTGGTTCACGCCGTTCGGTGAGCAGAAGCGGCTGATCACCCGCAACGGCGCCGGAGCGGGGGCTGCGGCAGGGCGCGTCTCGCGCATCCCGTCGGGCCATCCTGAAGGCTATCTGGAAGCCTTCGCGACGATCTACACGGAGGCTGCGCGCGCCATTCACGCGAAGAAGAAGGGTGCGAAGCTCGACAAGGCGGTGATCTATCCGACCGTTGATGACGGGGTGAAGGGCGTCGCTTTCGTGGAAGCCTGCGTCGCGTCTTCGAAACGGAATGGCGCCTGGGTCAAGCTTTAAGGTCAGTGTGACACGGATGGTAGGACTTGCCGGTTCTGCCATTCGCCTTGCTTTGGTCGGTTTCGGCCGATAGATCACGGATCGTCCGCAATACCAACAGGATGTGTGCCGCAATGGATTTCATCTCGATCGCAACGCCGCTTTGCCTTGCAATCCAGGGAAATCATATCCATGCCTGCTTCCATCACACTTTCCAATCTTTCGTGGTCCACGCCTGACGGCCGCACTCTTTTCTCCAATGTCGATCTGAGTTTCTCAACTGAGCGCGCCGGGCTTGTCGGCCGCAATGGCGTCGGCAAGACGACGATGCTGAAGCTTATCGCCGGGCATATTCTGCCGCAGACCGGCTCCATTTCCGTTCATGGCAGCATCGGCATGATGCGCCAGAGCGTGCAGGTCGATGGCCAGCAGACGATCGCTGATCTCTTCGACGCTCGGGCTGATCTTGCGCTATTGAAAAAGGCAGTTGCCGGTGACGCGACGGTTGATGAGATCGGGATCGTCGATTGGCTCGTCGAGGAGCGTATTGCCTCGGCACTTTCCGGTGTCGGTCTCGATGCGGGGCCGGAGACGCATCTCTCATCCCTTTCCGGCGGGCAGCGCACTCGGGCGGGGCTTGCCGCGCTCATCTTTCGCGAGCCGGATTTTCTGCTGCTGGACGAGCCGACCAACAATCTCGACAGGGACGGGCGTAATGCCGTTATCGATCTTCTGTCGCGCTGGAAGGCAGGTGCGATCGTGGTCAGCCATGATCGCGAGCTTCTCGACAGCATGGATGCGATCATTGAACTGACGACGCTCGGGGCCAGGCGCTACGGTGGTAACTGGAGCCGTTTTCAGGAGCGCAGGGCGCTGGAACTGGCGGCCGCCGAGCATGATCTGGCGGATGCGGAAAAGACATTCGACGAGATCGCTCGCACCGCCCAGGTTCAGGCGGAACGCAAGGCGCGGGGGGATCGTGCCGGCAAGCGCAAGGCTGATCGGGGTGACATGCCGCGCATCGTGGCGGGCGGATTGAAGATGCAAAGTGAGGTTACCAGCGGCGAGAATGCCCGGCTGGCGGCGCGGCGCAAGCAGCAGGCATCGGAAGCGATAACGGAAGCGCGGCAGAGGATCGAGATCCTGCAGCCGTTTTCGGCGCATATCGCTTCGACCGGGCTTCCTGCGGCCAAGACCGTCTTGCGGCTCGATCATGTGAGCGTCGGTTATGGCGAGGGGCCGCCTGTTCTGTCGGACATCTCTTTCGATCTGGTCGGGCCGGAGCGGGTTGCCATCGTCGGGGCCAACGGCTCCGGCAAGACGACGCTGATCCGCGCGCTTACAGGTGCGATTGCGCCATCCGATGGCATGGTGTCCATCTTCACGGATTATGCATTGCTTGATCAGACCGTGAGCCTGCTCGACACGGGAGCGACGATCCGGGATAATTTCCGCCGCCTCAATCCGGCGGCCGACGAGAATACGTGTCGGTCGGCTTTGGCGCGCTTCATGTTCCGCGCCGATGCCGCCTTGCAGCCGGTGTCGACGCTTTCCGGCGGGCAGATGCTGAGGGCGGGGTTGGCCTGCGTGCTCGGCGGTAAAAATCCCCCGCCATTGCTCATTCTGGATGAGCCGACCAATCATCTGGATCTCGACTCGGTTGCGACCGTGGAGCGTGGACTTTCGGCTTATGACGGAGCGCTCTTGGTCATCAGCCATGACGAGGTGTTTCTGGATGCGATCGGCATCACACGCAGGCTGGAATTGCGCGCGGGGACAAAAGGCTGAGGGGATTACCTCAGCCTTTTGGATTTTCTTACTTGCTCTTCATCTTGGCATCGACGCTGACCGGGCCGGGGCCGGCGGCGAAGATGTAGAGGAAGATGAAGCAGAACAGGATGGAGGCTACGCCGCCATTCAGGGACGGATAAAAACCGCGCGGGAAATGGCCGATGAAATAGGCGAATGCCATCAGGCCGGAAAGGACGAAAGCCGCATAACGCGTCTTGAAGCCGATCAGGACGCAGAAGCCGAGTACCAGCTCGAGAAGGCCTGCGGTCCAGGAAAGCGAGCCGATTGCGGGAACTTTTTCGGTAACGGGAAAATGAAGGATCTTCTGCGTGCCGTAGCTGAACAGCACGAGGGCCGAAACGGCGCGCAGGAGGCTGAGGAAATAGGGCTGGGATTTATCGAGGTTCTGCAGCATGATTTTGTCCATCTGGATAAAGGGGCCACGCCTCTTCCATTGTCGGGCGCAAGGCTGCAACTCAACTTCCGTTGAAATTCACGTGAATTGACAGCTATTCACACTGAATGCGCGTTCAGGGGAACATCGAGCCCAATCGCAGGACGAGCTTGCGGTCGAAGAGATTTGGCTTGTCATACATCCAGGTCAGCGCTTCGGACGTGGACCAGGCCTTCTTGTAAGGGCGCACGGTGGTCAGCGCATCGAAGACATCGCAGACGGTGCAGATGCGAACGGCCGTGCCGATCTGCTCGGCCTTGAGGCCAAGCGGATAACCGCTGCCATCGAGCGTTTCGTGATGCAGGCGGCAGACATCAAGGATGAGGTTGGAGACGCCGCCGAGTTTTTTCATGTGTCGGTAGCCGATCTCCGGATGGCTGCGGATCATGCGTTTCTCGGCAGCATTCAGCTCTCCCGGCTTGTTGAGAATGGCGTTGGGAATGAGCAGTTTTCCGAGATCATGGAGGATACCCGCGCGGCCGATCTCGTCGATGACGTCTTCGTCGAATTCCAGCAGGACTGCCATCTGCGCCATCAGACCGGCGACGGAAACGGAGTGGAGGTAAGTCCCCTTGTCCTTAGTTTTCAGGCGGGTGACCTGCATGAACAGGTCTGGTGCCGCCTCTACCGCCCTGCGTGCAGAAGCAGCCGATTGCGTGATTTGCTCCATATCGACCCTGCCGGACACCATGTTTGCCAGCCCGTGACGCATTGTCGTCACGGCATCGTCGAGCGCCTTGTCTGTCTCGGTCGCAGGGGATTTGTCGAGGGAAGCGAGTTTTGCGTAACGTGGCGGCGCGCGTTCAAGAAGAGCCGTCGCGTCTATGCGGCTCTTTTGCCGGCTGACGAGAATATCGACGGCGGAGGAAAGCAGGATCGCCCTCACATCCTCCTCTGTTTCAATCATGAAGCGTCGCCGGGAGAATTCACTGCTCGGGCATTCGACCGTCTCTATAAAAAGGCCGGGCTGGACAAGATTTTTCGGTAGTCGAAGTATCACGCCACTCAATTCCTCGAATTGTGAGGATATTTGGCGCTATCGAGAATGAATAAATCACCTATTTGGGTGAAGCCGCGGCTTTATTTTTCGTCGTGCCGCGAATTTTTCTGCAGAAGCGGCGATGATCAAGCGGTTCCGGGCGTGATTTTCATTCAACGGTTTCGCCTCTAGTGGAGTTTAAACTCCAGATGGTGGCGGATGAACCGAAAAGGCTCCGCCATCGATCGATGGCGGAGCCGAGTGTTCGTTAATGCGCCGCGAGATCGCGGACGGCCTTCACCTCGGCAGCCGAGACGCCCGGTGCCTTGTTGTGCCAGCCTTCACGCAGGAAGGTGGCAAGCGTTGCGACCTCTTCGTCGGACAGGCGGTTGTCGTAGCCCTGCATGCGCAGCTTCATCGGACGGTCAGCCGTCGACGGCAGTTCCGCGCCGTGGAGGATGACGCTGATCAGGCCCTTGGGCGACTTGGCGGTGACGAGCGAGTTGCCGTCGAGTTCAGGGAAGGTCTCGCCGGCGCCATTGCCGTTGACGATGTGGCAGGCCGCACAGTTATCGAGATAGAGGCGGGGGCCGAGCGGCATATCGGGCTTGGCGTCCGTCAGCAGCTTTTCCGTCTCGGTAACCTCGGGCTTTGCGGCCGCGGCCGACGCATTTGCCGGAGCAGTGCCGATCTTCTTGAGGTAGGCGGCGATCGCCATGTTGTCCTCGTGGGTCATGTACTGCAGCGAGTCACGCACGACCAGCATCATTTCGCCGGTTGCCGAGGAATGGGCGTTGCGGGCAGTCGCCAGATAGGCCGCGGTCTGCTCGGTGGTCCATTTCTGCGGGCCGCTTTCCGGACCACGAAGGTCAGGCGCGGTATAACCGTCGATTTCGCCACCGGTCAGGAAGGCGTTCGACGTGTCGTCGATGCCGTCCTGTGCCATAAACAGGTTGCGCGGGCTGTGGCAGGCGGCGCAGTGGCCAGCGCCTTCAACGAGATACTTGCCACGGTTGAACTGTTCGTCCTCGCCCTGCACCGGCTTGAAACCGGCCGGATAGCTGGCGGCAAGCCAGTTCCAGGCACGCAGGCCGAAGCGCATGTTGAACGGGAAGGCGAGCTTGGTTTCCTCGACCTTGTTCGACACCGGTTCGACCTGATGCATGAAGTAGTCGTAGAGGGCGACGATGTCCTCTTCCGACATCTTGCGGTAGTTCTCATACGGCATGGCCGGATAGAGATGCGTGCCGTTCGGGGTTACGCCATCGTAGAGAGCCGCGCGAAAATCGTCGAGCGACCAGCTACCGATGCCGGTTTCTTTGTCCGGGGTAATGTTGGTGGTCCAGATCGTGCCCATCGGGCTTTCGATGGCGCGGCCACCGGCAAAAGGCTTGCCGCCCTCCGACGTGTGACAGGCCATGCAGTCGCCTGCATGCATGACATATTCACCCTGACCTTCGGCCGGCTTGAAGTCTGCAGCGAGCTGGGTGACCGGGCCGGTACGCTGCACCGGCACGAAGATGAAGGCGAGAAGGGCGACGATGCCCAGAACGACGAGGACGCCGAGAACGCGAATAAGTTTTTTCATCGTGTCTCTCCTCACACCAGCGGACGCGGATTGGGCAGGTAATCCTTGCGGATATGTTCTGCCGCCCAGTAGGCGAGGCCACCGACCATGCCGGTCGGGTTGTACTGGGTGTTCTGCGGGAAGGTATTTGCCCCCATGACGAAGAGGTTATGGCAATCCCAGGACTGCAGGTAACGGTTCAGAACCGAAGTCTTCGGATCGTCGCCGGTCACCGTGCCGCCGGTGTTGTGAGTGGTCTGGTAAGGACGGACGTCGAACATGGCGCCTTCCTTCTTGAAACCTTCCTGCATCGTCGTCGGGTTCATCGACTTGGCGACCGGTTCCATCTTCTGCTTCATGAACTGCGTCTGGCGGATCTCGTTCGGATGCCAGTTATAGGTCATGCGCAGCATCGGACGGTCGTGGCGGTCCTTGTAGGTCGGGTCGAGGTCGAGATAGTGGCCGCGATAGGACATGACGGAGCCGTGGGCGCCGATCGACATCGCATGGCCGTACCACTCGCCGATGCCCTTCTTCCAGCCCGCACCCCAGGAGGGCGTGCCTGCAGGCAGCGGCATCGTGTGGCCGGGCTGACCATTGGTCTGGCCCGCACGCCAGTAGGCGCCGCCGATAAAACCTTCCTTGGCGAAGTCGATATTGTCGATACCGAAGTCGTCGATGCAGAAGCCGTTGGCACCGGTACCGATGAACGGGTTGAAGTTCTCGTCCTTGAAGAACAGCGTGTAGCCACCGGTGATCTGGTAGGCGTAGTTACGGCCGACGACGCCTTCATTGGTGTTGGGGTCGTAAGGCTGGCCGATGCCCGAAACGAGCATCAGGTGAACGTTGTTCAGTGCAAACGCCGTCAGGATGACGAGGTCGGCAGGCTGGAAAACTTCTTCGCCGGTCTTGTGGTCGAAATAGGTGACGCCGGTGACGGTCTTGCCGTCGGTCGACTTTTCGACGCGCAGCACTTCCGAATTGACGCGGTATTCGAAATTCTTCTTGCGCTTCAGAGCATCGATGATGGCCGTTTGCGGGGAAGATTTCGAATAGTTGTAGCAGCCGTAACGCTCGCAGAAACCACAGTGGTTACACGGGCCCATCTGCATGTTGTATTCGTTCTTGTAGTCCTTGGAGGCAATGCCGCCCGGCGACGGGAACGGGTGGTAACCGGCAGCCTTGGCGGCGTCGCGGAACTTTACGCCATCCCAGGTCGAAGGCATGGCCGGCATCGGGTATTCATCCGAGCGCGGCGCCTCGAACGGGTTGCCGCCCTCTATGATCTTGCCGTTGACATTGCCGGCGGTACCGGAAATGCCGGCGACCTTTTCGAACCGGTCGAAATGCGGCTCGAGCTCCTCGTAGGTCATCGGGTAGTCCTGGATCGTCATGTCTTCCGTCATGACGCCTGCGCCGAACTTTTCGGTGATATAGGACTTGAGTTTGTATTCCGACTGCATCGGACGCCAGTTCAGGCCGTTCCAGTGCGTGCCGGCGCCACCGACGCCGGTGCCGAGCAGGAAGGTGCCGAGGCTGCGATAGGGCAGTGCCTCTTCATCCAGCGAACGGCGGATGGTGACCGTCGTGTTGGCCGGCTTTTCCATCATGCCGTAACGGATGCCGTATTTCAGCTCGTCGATCATTTCGGGGTACTGGAAGTTCGGAACCGTATCCTGATCGTGGCCGCGTTCCAACGCCAGAACCTCGAGGCCTTCATTGGCAAGCTCGATGCCCATGATCGCGCCGGTCCAGCCGAAGCCGACGAGGACGACGTCTTTTTTCTTTTCTGTACGTGCCATGACGTTCAACCCCTTTCGCCGGAGATCGAGACGGGGCCAAGCGGATACTTGACGTTATGCTTACCGACCCACTCCTTGTAGGAGCCGCGGGCGCCCGGGAAGCCGATATATTTCCAAGCCGCCATGCCATGGTTGCCGCCGTACATCGGGTCGGAGAAGTAGCCTTCCTTGGTGTTGGCCAAGAGGATCGAGAAGAATTCGCGCAGTTCCGGCTTGATCTTCATCTCGTCCTTCTGGAGCGAGGTCAGGGCCTTGTCCTGGGTTGCCGGATCAAGCTCGGCAAAGATCTTGCCGTGGGTCTGCTTGCACCATTCGTCGAAGACCGGGATCGCCTGCTGGTAGGTTTCCAGCGGATTGAGGGGGGTCTGCCAGCCACGCAGCGGGCTTGCCGCCGGCTGATAGGGGCCGACCATGTACCAGTCGGACGCCTTGCCGTAATCGCCGGCGAGCTGCTTGTCGATGAAGACCGGAACGCGTGTTTCGATCGCGCCGGGGCCTTCGCCATCCGACGGGATCAATCGTGCTACCGCTGCCATCACGAAAGCCCACTCACTGGGCTTGAGACAGTCCGGCTTGTATTCGGTGAGGGCCACCGGTTCTGGCTTCTGTTCGGCTTTCGCATGGCTCGCGATGCCGGCGATGGCTGCAGTCGCCGCCGATGCTTTCAGGAAGCCTCGGCGGGACGGCAATCCCGGAAGATCTCTCATTGTTCACTCCTTCGTGGCTGAGGGGTACAGCCTTTGAAATTCAAGTGAGGCCGTCCGATCGAAGGATGAGGCGTCACTATGACGCCTGCGATCTATCGCCGCAGTCTGAGGGCATCAAGGATCGAAAGGCTAAATTTCGCCAGGTTTTTGCCAAATTTGAGAATGATTTTCTATGGATGAATATCTAACGCTAAAATTGCATGTCTCATAGATTGTATTTTGGAAAATATAACTCATTTTGAGGGCGAAATG
This sequence comes from Aliirhizobium wenxiniae, assembly GCF_019511445.1. Taxonomy (GTDB): domain Bacteria; phylum Pseudomonadota; class Alphaproteobacteria; order Rhizobiales; family Rhizobiaceae; genus Neorhizobium; species Neorhizobium wenxiniae_A. The sequence continues at coordinate 117,699 of NZ_JAEUAN010000002.1, read as the reverse complement.
TTTATCTTTGCGTGTGCCTTGCTGGGTATGTTCGGGGCTTGAGCGGGGTGAGGGAAGCCACCTGAGGCTGTCTGCGCGCGTCTCTTTGCGCGGCATCGTTGCTCCTGCAAAGCGCCGCAATATCTGTTATGGAGATCGGCAATCATCCGGACGGGAGTTCTGATTTCCGTTGCCCGACGCGTCATCATAAAGAGGACAGCCTGCTCATGACCGATCCGAAGATTTTCGCGGCGCGTTTTCCCGGTGACTTTCTTTTCGGTGTGGCAACCGCCGCCTTCCAGATCGAAGGGGCGACGAAGGCTGACGGGCGCAAGCCTTCCATCTGGGATGCGTTCTCCAACATGCCGGGGCGGGTGTTCAATCGCGACAATGGCGATATCGCCTGTGATCACTACAATCGCCTTGAGGAGGATCTTGACCTTATCAAGAAGATGGGGGTCGAAGCTTACCGCTTCTCGATTGCCTGGCCGCGGATCATTCCCGAAGGAACGGGGCGGATCAATGAAAAGGGTCTGGATTTCTACGATCGATTGGTCGACGGCTGCAAGGCGCGCGGCATCAAGACCTATGCAACGCTCTATCACTGGGACCTGCCGCTGACCCTGATGGGAGACGGCGGATGGGCTGCCCGTTCGACAGCATACGCATTCCAGCGTTATGCGAAAGTGGTCATGGCGCGGCTCGGCGACCGGCTGGATGCGGTGGCAACGTTCAATGAGCCGTGGTGCTCCGTCTGGCTGTCTCATCTTTTCGGCGTTCATGCACCGGGCGAGCGCAACATGGAGGCAGCACTTGCCGCCATGCACACGACCAATCTGGCACATGGCCTTGCCGTCGAAGCCATCCGGCATGTGACCCCGAATGTACCGGTCGGTCTGGTGCTGAACGCCCATTCGGTCATTCCGGGCTCCGAGAGCGCCGAGGACAAGGCGGCGGCGGAGCGTGCCTTCGATTTTCACAACGGCGCGTTTTTCGGCCCGGTGTTCAAGGGAGATTATCCGCCTTCACTCATCGAAGCGTTGGGCGAAAAAATGCCGAAGATCGAGGAGGGTGATCTTTCGATCATCAGCCAGAAGCTCGATTGGTGGGGGCTCAACTATTACACGCCGATGCGCGTGACGAATGACCCGGCAGAAGGGGCAGTCTATCCTGCTACGCAAGGAGCGCCCTTCGTCAGCCAGAAGGTGACGGACATCGGCTGGGAAATCTATGCGCCGGCGATGAAGTCGCTGGTCGAGGATCTTTATCGTCGCTACGAGCTGCCAGACTGCTACGTGACCGAGAACGGTGCCGCCTACAATGTCGGGCCTGAAAAGGGCGAGATCGACGACCAGCCGCGGCTCGATTATTATGTCGAACACCTTTCGGTCGTGGCGGATCTCGTTTCGGACGGTTATCCGGTGAAAGGGTATTTTGCCTGGAGCCTGATGGATAACTTTGAATGGGCTGAAGGCTACCGTATGCGGTTCGGCCTCGTGTACGTCGATTACGAGACCCAGGAACGGACGATCAAGAAGAGCGGAAAATGGTACCGCGAACTGGCGTCGCAATTTCCCGGCGGAAATCATCGAACAGTTTGACAAAAGCCAGCTCCGAGAGGGACTTAGGAAGAGTTTTTCCCATGCTCGCGTATAATTGAAATTCCATCCCTAGGAATTAGGGTAAGGCCGGGGCATTGATCTGCCACCAACAAGGCTGCTAGGCCTTTTTTGAGAGAAAGCCGATCGAATGCTCCGGAAAGTCACCTGTCATCGAATGTGCCGACTGGGCGCGTGATCGAGCGGCATTCTCGCCGTTATTGTGACCTGACTTAACTCGTGAGTTTCAAATGACCATCCAGCATGCCGCGACAAATGTCGCGCCGTCCGTCCGGGCGAAGGAAAAAGGCCACGGGGAGCCTTCTGACACTCCCATGGTTTCCTTCGAGGGCGTAACGAAGCGCTTCGGCGGTACGGGCGGCCAGCCCGCTTTCACGGCCCTTGACGGGGTTGATTTTACCGTTGCCCATGGTGCGATCGCTGGCATTATCGGCCGCTCGGGTGCCGGCAAGTCGACGCTCGTTCGCCTGGTCAACGGACTTGAGAAGCCGACTTCCGGCAAGGTCGTGGTGGATGGCACAGAGGTAGGCGGCCTGTCCGAATCTGCCCTGCGCGGCCTTCGCCGCCAGATCGGCATGATCTTCCAGCACTTCAATCTCCTGTCGTCGCGCACGGCCTTCGACAACGTTGCGCTGCCGCTGGAAATCGCTGGCGTCGACACCAGGACGATCAAGGCGAAGGTCGGGCCGCTGCTCGATCTCGTCGGTCTCGGTGACAAGGCAAAAAGCTATCCTTCCGAACTCTCTGGCGGCCAGAAGCAGCGCGTGGGTATCGCCCGTGCGCTTGCGACCGACCCGAAACTGCTGCTTTCGGACGAAGCCACCTCGGCGCTCGACCCGGAAACGACGCAGTCCATTCTCGAGCTTCTCAAGCGCATCAACGCCGAACTCGGCCTTACCGTGCTCCTCATCACGCACGAGATGGAGGTGGTAAAGACAATCGCCACCGATGTCGCCGTCATCGACAGGGGGCTGATCGTCGAGTCGGGCAAGGTCTTCGACGTTTACGCCAGCCCTAAACATGAGACCACACGGACCCTGCTGGCTTCGTCGCTTGCCCTGCCGGAATGGCTGCGGACGGGCATCAAGCAGACCCCTTCTGCGGGCGATCGTGCGCTGGTGCGTCTGGTCTTCTTCGGTGAGACCGCGTTCCAGCCGCTGACAGGCCGTCTCGTTGCCGAACTCGGTTCGGACGTGAATATTCTTGCGGGCGGGATCGAGGAGATCGGCGGCAAGCCGTTCGGCTCGCTGGTTGTTTCCTATTCCGCAGATCCCGCCGTCATCGAGCGGGCCAATCGTTTCTATGCCGAAACCGGCCTTTCCACGGAGGTGCTCGGCTATGTCGCCTGATATGCTTCTCAACCTGCTTTTGAAGTCACTTGGCCAGACGCTGCAGATGGTTGCCGCTGCCGGTGTGATCGGTTCGCTGATCGGACTGCCGATCGGCATTTTCCTTGCCACCAGCGGACGGGGCGAGCTGTTTCCTGCTCCGACGATCAACCGCATCGTCGGCCTGATCATAAATGCGGCGCGCTCCACGCCCTTCATCATTCTCGTCGTTGCGATCATTCCGTTCACGCGACTGATCACCGGAACCTCGATCGGCACCTATGCGGCGATCGTGCCGCTGACGATCGCGACCATTCCCTTCTTCGCCCGTCTGGTCGAGGCGGCCATCCGTGAGATCGACAAGGGCCTGATCGAGGCTGCCCGCGCCATGGGTGCCACGCCGACGCAGATCGTCTTCAAGGTGCTTTTGGCGGAAGCCCGGCCTTCGCTGATGGCGGCGCTCACCATGACCATGGTCAGCCTGATCGGTTATTCGGCAATGGTCGGTGCCGTCGGCGGCGGTGGTCTCGGTGACCTTGGCATTCGCTATGGCTACCAGCGCTTCATGCCGGAAATGATGCTCGCTGTTGTCGTCGTGCTGATCGTACTCGTCCAGCTCGTGCAGAGCGCCGGCGATGCGCTGGCTCGTCGCTTCGACAAACGCAATCGCAAGAACTGAGTGTTTCAGAGGGGTAAAGATAATGAAGAAACTGATTGTCGCGGCCACGCTCGCCGCTCTCTTTTCCACCGGTGCGGCTTTTGCCGAAACCAAGAAGGTTGGTGTGACCCCCGGTCCGCATGCGCAGATCGTTGAGAAAGTGAAGGAAGTCGCCGCCAAGAAGGGTCTTGAGCTCGATGTCGTCGAATTCTCCGACTACGTCGTTCCGAACCAGGCGCTGTCGGATGGCGACATCGACATCAACTCGTTCCAGCACCAGCCCTACCTGGACAACCAGGTGAAGGAGCGCAGCCTCGATCTCGTCTCGGTGGCGAAGTCGGTCAACTTCCCGATGGCCGGTTATTCGAAGAAGATCAAGGCTCTGTCAGAGCTGAAGGACGGTGCATCGGTTGCCATTCCGAACGACCCGAGCAACGGCGCACGCGCGCTTCTGTTGCTGGCAGACCAGAAGCTGATCACGCTGAAGGACGGGATCGGCGTGAAGGCTTCGGTCGCAGACATTGTCGAAAACCCGAAGAAGCTCAACATCGTCGAACTGGACGCCGCCCAGCTGCCGCGTTCGCTCGATGACGTCGATCTGGCTGCCATCACCACCAATTACGCGCTTGCTGCCGGCCTCAACCCGAAGACGGACGGGATTTTCCAGGAAAGCACCAAGGCACCTTATGTCGGTGTCATCGCCGTTCGCGCCAAGGACAAGGATGCCGACTGGGTAAAAACCTTCGTCGAGAGCTATCACAGCGCGGAAGTGTCGGCCTTCATCGAAGAAAAGTTCAAGGGCGCGATCACGCCGACCTGGTAAGCGCCAACAGAATTGCGTTTCCGGCCACCTCCCAAGATACGCGGCCGGGAACGCCATAAAACCCAACAAAATCGTGAGGAAACATCCAATGAAGAAGCTCGTACTCGCCGCCGCATTTGCGCTTGCTGCTGCAAGCTCCGCACTTGCCGAAGACATCAAGGTCGGCGTCACGCCGGGTGAACACGCCAATATCATGGAAAAGGTTGCCGCCGTCGCCAAGACCAAGGGCCTCAACATCGATATCATCGAGTTCTCCGACTATGTCGTGCCGAACCAGGCGCTGAACGATGGCGACATCCAGGCCAACTCGTTCCAGCACCAGCCCTATCTCGACAACCAGATCGCCGATCGCAAGTTCGATCTCGTTGCCATCGGCAAGACGATCACCACCCCGATGGGCGTTTATTCCAAGAAGGTGAAGAGCCTCGACGAACTGAAGGACGGCGACACCGTTGCCATCCCGAACGACCCGACCAATGGCGGCCGCGCGCTGCTGGTACTGGCATCGAAGGGCCTGATCAAGTTCAAGGACGACGCCGGCATCAAGGTCACGCCTTCGGACATCATCGAAAACCCGAAGAATATCGAATTCTCAGAGCTCGACGCTGCCCAGCTGCCCCGTTCGCTCGATGACGTGGATGCTGCCGTCATCAACACGAACTACGCCATGGAAGCCGGCCTGAACCCGAAGAAGGACGCGATCGCAATCGAGGGCGAGAAGTCCCCTTACGCCAACATTATCGTTGTTCGCGCTGCCGACAAGGATCAGCCCTGGGCCAAGACGCTGGTTGAAGCCTATCACGACGAGAGCATCCGCAAGTTCATCAACGATGAATACAAGGGCGCCCTGATCCCGTCCTGGTAATTTTTGGTCGGACTAAAGTTTGATTTGTTACAGCCCCTTACGCAAGAGACCGCGTGAGGGGCTGTTGCATTTGTTGTCGCGTCTTGCATCACTATCTTAACTGTATCTGAAGGAATGTCCGCGATAAACTTCTGGTTTAGAGAGGGGTTTTATGGGGCTGTTATCATTCCGTTTCAGACGCCCCGTGAACGTTGGGCGAAAGTCCGCCGTGACTTCGATGCTCGGCGTCTTCGCCCTTGTTGTTTTTCTCGTCACGATTTTCATTCTCACGGCTGTCAACCGGATTGCCGACCACACCAACAATCTCGATGAACAGCGGTCGCGCGCGACGACCAGCGGCGCTGTGCGAACCTTTCAGGACCAGCTTCACGCGACGCTGAACGACTATGCGGCGTGGGACGATGCAGCCACATTCGTTTATGCCCCGGATGGTCAAGACTGGATCGTCAGCAATTTCGGCGACATGACCGTCAACAGCGATCTTTTCGACGTCGCGATCCTGCTCGATGCTCACCGTAATGTTCTGATGGCCTACCAGGATGGTCAGCCGGTCGCTTGGACACCCGGTGATTACTTTGATTCATCGCTCTGGACGCTTTACGACAAGGCTAAATCTGCCGGCCCGGAAAGCGTTCCCGAGGCAACAGGGTTTGTCGCATCCCAAAAGGGCGTTACGGCAGCCGGTGTGGCTCTCGTCCGCGAGAAGTCGGGCAAGATCACCGTGCCGCCGGAAAACCGGCGTTATCTCGTCTTTGCGCGCCATCTCGATGACGAGAAGGTTGCAGCACTCGGGGAAACCTATGTCATCGGCGGGCTTCATTTCGTCGGTGCAGATGAGGCGCTGCCCAGTGCAGTCGAGATCCGCAATCTGCATGGCCGGCTTCTGGCAAAACTTGGCTGGACGCCGCGCAAGCCGGGTGACGTCAGCTATCAGCAGGTTCGTCCACTGGTCTACAGCGCGGTTGCCATGGTCGGGCTGTTTTTCCTGCTTCTGCTGGTCGCGGGAACGAATACTCTCAATCGCCTGAAAGCGGACGAGGCTGCTGCACGCCGTCTGGCGATGACGGATAGGCTGAGTGGCCTGCTCAATCGTACTGGTTTTTTCGTGGCGCTGGATGACATGGTCGAGGAAGGATCGCGCAGCCAGCAAAGCGTGACGCTGCTCTATCTCGATCTCGATGGGTTCAAGGAAGTCAACGATGCCTATGGCCATGGAACCGGAGATACGTTGATCCGCAGCGTTGCGGCGGGCTTGAGGATTCTTGTCGGCGACGGGGCGGTGCTTGCCCGCGTTGGCGGAGACGAGTTTGCTATTGCTGTTCTTTCCGAAGATCCGGGTGGCGAAACGACACTGTTCTGTGAGCGAATTCTCGGGTTCTTCGAAGAGCCTTTCACCATCGGTGAGCGGGTGGCGGTAATCGGGACGAGTATCGGAATTGCAATATCCCCGCACGGCATGGTCAATGGTGGAGAGCTGGTCCGGCGTGCCGATATGGCGATGTATCGTGCCAAGGATAGCGGACGCAGCCGTTTCGACTATTACACGCCGGATATGGACGCCGAGCGCGAGGAGCGCCACAGGCTCGAGATCGACCTCAGGATCGCCATCGAACGCCAGGAGCTGACGGTTGTGTACCAGCCGGTGGTCTCGGCGCAGAATGGCAAGATTGTCGGTGTGGAAGCACTCGCTCGCTGGAACCGCAAGGGTTACGGTTCGGTCTCTCCTGATGTTTTCATCCCGATCGCGGAGACCTCTGGCCTGATCGATCAGCTCGGTCTTTTCGTGCTGCATCGCGCTTGCGAGACGGTGAAGCGCTGGCCTGGCCTAAAACTGTCAGTCAACATATCTCCCGGGCAGTTCCGCGACCCTGCATTTCCGCAGAATGTCGAATGCGTGCTGCGGCAGACCGAAGCCGTACCGGAAGACATCACGCTGGAGATGACCGAAGGTTACTTTATCCAGAATGCCGACCGGGCCAAGACGTCCATGGCCGGGCTGCGACGGTTGGGGGTCCATATTGCACTCGACGATTTCGGTGCCGGCTTCTCAAGCGTCGGTTATCTTCGCCAGTTCGGGTTCGACCGCATGAAGATCGACAAGTCGCTGATCCATGCGCTCGATCAGGAACGAAGCGCGGTTGACCTGTTGCATGCAACCGTTGCCCTTGCGCGCTCGCTGGATATTCCGGTCACCGCCGAAGGTGTCGAGACGGACGCACAGGTGCTGCAATTGCGGCTCACTGGCTGCGATCAGCTGCAGGGTTACCTGTTCGGCCAGCCGATGTCGGCCGACGATATCGATGGCGTTTTCCGGCGAGACGAGCGCAGGGCGATCTTTTCGCTGGCGTGAGCGGCTGCTGATCAGCTGCCGATATGCTTGACGCCGCGTTTCTTGGCGAGGGCGATCTGGTGCTGCCGCTGGCGGTAGCGCAGGCGATCCGCCTCGGTGCGCGTGTCGTAGCAGTTCGAGCAGGAGACACCTTCCTCGTATTTCGGAGACGTGATCTCTTCTGCGGTGATCGGATTGCGGCAGGCGTGGCAGAGCTTGTGATTGCCTTCCTTGAGCCCATGCTCGACCGAGACGCGCTCGTCGAAAACGAAGCAGGCGCCTTCCCACATGCTTTCCTCTTCCGGTACTTCCTCAAGATATTTGAGGATGCCGCCCTTGAGGTGATAGACCTCTTCGAAGCCTTCTTCCTTCATGAAGGCTGTCGCCTTTTCGCAGCGGATGCCGCCGGTGCAATACATGGCGATCTTCGGCTTGTTGTGCAGGCCGGTATTGTTGCGCACCCAGTCGGGAAACTCGCGGAAGGTCTTCGTGTTCGGATCGACCGCGCCCTTGAAGATGCCGATCGCGGTCTCGTAATCGTTGCGCGTGTCGATCAGGATCGTTTCGGGATCGGAGATCAGCGCGTTCCAATCCTTCGGGTCGACATAGGTGCCGACGATCTTGTTGGGGTCGATATCCTCGACGCCCATCGTGACGATCTCTTTCTTCGGCCGGACCTTCATGCGCAGGAAAGGCATTTTCGATGCGCGGCTTTCCTTGTGCTCCAGCTTGGCGAGTTCCGGCTGGGCGCGCAGATGGGTTAGAAGACGGGCGATCGCATCATCGGTGCCGGCGACGGTGCCGTTGATGCCTTCGCGGGCGATCAGCAGCGTGCCCTTGATGCCGTTTTCATCGCAGAACGCCTGAAGCGGCGCGCGAAATTCTTCGAAGCGCTCGAAACGGGCGAAGTGATACAGCGCCGCAACGAGGAAGCCATTGGTTGCCCCTTCGGCATTCTGGGGCCGCGATGTGATCTGATTGTCTGTCATGGGCGTCAAATACAGCGCTATCGTGTCGCACGCAACGCGGATTCTTTATCCGGCCTTGCGAGGCTCTTCCTCTCGCTTGCGGTGCTTGCCGGTGCTTATGGTGGCGGCCCTCTCCCAGAGAAGTGCGATGAGGGAAGCTTCCTGCTTCGGCTTCTCTGACAGGAGTGCGCGCGCCTGCTCCAGGGCATCGCGTCTGAGGGCCTGCTGGCGGTTGATGATCGCCGCAAGCAGGCGAGCGAGCGTGTCGCCGTTGCCGAACAGATCCGGCTCCTTGTCCGCCAGCTCGGTCAGCACTGAGAGATCGTGTTCATGGCCCAGAAGATCGACGAGCCTCTTGCATTCACCCTGCTTCGCCAGCATGGCCGAGGGCCAGATATCACGCAGCAGCGACAGGTGCATCCAGTAGGCCTGACCGCTCTTGCGCAGTTCGTGATAGGCCTCAGCCCCGCCATGCTTTTCGCATTCGGCGAGTGCCGCATGAGCTTTCACCAGTTGTTTCTTCCAGGCCTTGCCGAGATGTCTGGCGGTTTTGCTTGGCCTATCCGAGAGTTTGAGGGCATCGAGGGCTTCGATCGCTGCCCCGCAGCCTTCGATCGCCGCCTCCATCTTGGCTGGCAGGTCGTGCTCTTCTTCGGCTATGCGATCCCTGCGCGCTGTCAGCGTTGTTCGCGCCTTGTCGAGCGCCGTCCTTTCTTCGGGCGAGGCTGCGAAGTCGGTCAGATAGGTTACGGTCTCGACCAGCGCCGTGGCATCGCGCACGGACGAAAGCTGCCGGGCGATATCGCGTATGCGCGCATTCTCCTGGCTGCGGAAATCCGGAGCATCGGGCTGGATGAGGCGATAAAGGGAGCGGACGCGCTTGAAGCGCTTGCGCGCATCGTGAATGGCTTCGTGCGGCCCATCGGGATGATCTCGCAGATATCTGATCGCCTTCGACAACTGTTTCCGGGCGACGGAACGGAACTCGGTGGTGAACGGCTCAGACGGCCGTAAACGGTAGGCCATGCACGAGTTCCTCGCTCAGGTCTTCAATTGCCATGTTGACGTTCGAATAGCGCCGGTCGCCGGTGATCTCCTTGCCGATCCAGGTCGGAAGCAATGGCTGCTCCTTCTCGCTGGCGATCTCGACTTCGGCCACGACCAAACCGGCATAGGCGCCGGCATAGACATCCACTTCCCAGGTGTAGCCTTCGTAGGGGACGAAGTACCTTGTCTTTTCGAGGACGACGCCGAGAGCCTGCTCTGCCATTTCACGCGCATCGGCCAGAGGTATGTCATATTCGAATTCGTCCCGGGCGAAGAGATTGCGTCCGATCTTGATCGTCAGTTTCGCCTTCTTGTCATCCATGATGCGGACGCGGACCGAGCGATCCTTTCCGGAAGCGACATAGGCCTGCAGGAAACTGGAGGATGAGGAGGCACCGGAGCGCCAACCATCGGTCTTTACGAGGTACTTCCGCTCGATTTCCTTCGCCATGTCATTTACACCTGTCTTGGAACATCGACCGAAACCTAGTGCAAACATGACGATTGGAAAATGCGTTCTGTCGCACCGTCCGGTTTTTTCTCGACAATGACGGTGCCTACGGTTATTTCCGGGCGATATTTTCAATCGTTTCAGGGAGAATGTGCATGGCTAGCAAAACCGAGAAAGTCCTTTCGATCCTCAAGTTGCAGCCGGTCGTGCCGGTGCTCATCGTGGATGACGCGAAATCGGCGGTTGATCTGGCAAGGGCGCTCGTCGCCGGTGGCCTGCGCGCCATCGAGATCACCTTGCGCACGCCGGCAGCCCTTGATGCCATCAAGGCAGTTGCCGCTGAAGTCGAAGGCGCAAATGTCGGTGCTGGTACCATCCTGAACTCGAAGGACTACGAAGCTGCCGTCAAGGCTGGCTCGACCTTCATCGTTTCGCCGGGTGCAGCGCCCAGCGTCATCTCCGCCGCCAACGATTCTGCGGTTCCGCTTCTGCCGGGTACGGCAACGCCGAGCGAAGTCATGACGCTGCGCGAAGCCGGTTATGACGTGATGAAGTTCTTCCCTGCCGAACAGGCTGGTGGCGCCGCCATGCTGAAGGCATGGTCTTCGCCGCTCGCAGGTACTTTCTTCTGCCCGACCGGCGGCATCTCGCTCAAGAATGCCAAGGACTACCTATCGCTGCCGAACGTCGTCTGCGTCGGTGGCTCCTGGGTGGCTCCGAAGGAACTGGTTGCCGCAGGCGACTGGGCCGGCATCACCAAGCTCGCTTCCGAAGCCTTCGCACTGAAAGCCTGAGGCTGGCGGGGTAACCCCGCGAGGCGTTCTGACATTTTCGTTATCGATGACGCGGGAAAATTGTTTTCCCGCGTTTTCGTTCCTATCTCCCAATCGAAATTCAACCGATAGGAGATATCGATGTTCGACGCGAAAAAGCTTCTCGACCAGTTCCTCGGGTCACAGGTTCCCGGGCGCTCGGGAAGCGGCAAATCCGGATCCGCCTCGGGATGGGCCGGGCAGGTGACGGACATCGCCAAAAACAATCCGCTGAAGACGGCCGGTATTGCCGCCGCCATTCTCGGCACCAAGACCGGGCGCAAGTTCGCCGGAAACGCCGCCACGATCGGTGGTATCGCTGCCGTTGCGGGCCTTGGTTATCTCGCCTACAAGAACTACAAATCGGGGCAATCGCCGCAGGCCGCTCCGCAACCGCAGCCGACCGCGGCCCAGCCGATTGCGCTGCCGCCGCCAGATTCCGCCTTCAGCCTGGAATCCCCGCAGCTTTCCAATGATTTTGCGCTCACGCTGGTAAGGGCAATGATTGCCGCTGCCAAGGCGGACGGCCATATCGACCAGAGCGAGCGGGCCAATATCATGGAGAAGATCCATGCCGTGGATCTGGGGGCTGAAGCCGAAGCGTTCATTGCCGAGGAACTGGCGAACCCGGTCGATATCGACGATCTCGTCGCAGCGGCTCGAACCGAGGAGCAGAAGGTCGAGCTCTATACCGCGACGCGTCTGACGATCGATCCTGATACGCGGGCGGAACGCGGTTATCTCGATATGCTCGCCGGCCGTCTCAACCTGCCGGACGCATTGATCGACCATATCGACGCCACGGTGTCGTCGGCCAAGGTTGCTGCTCCTTCGGTGTGAACAGAACAGAAAAGCGCGTATCGGTTGTGGTTTCTCGGAACAATCGCCTCTGCTGATGCTTTTGTTGGCAGATAAAGGAGCGAGACGATGATGAAAACCGAGACGATTTCGACCGATATCTGGCTGAAAGTCATGTGCGCGCTGATGATCAATGCCGTGCTCTTCGGAGCCGGCGTCATTCCCGTGCTTTCCGTGCCGGCGCTTGCCGAGCAGGCGAAATACCTGATCCCTGTGGTAGTCGTGGCGAGCCTCGCGATTACGCCATTGCTGTGTGGGTTTGTTGCGCGGCGCATGCGGATCAGAAACTGGGGCGTTTCCCAGTGGCGCGAAGGCGATCTGATCTCGGGCTAGAGGCGATCGAAGGAAAAAGGTAGTGAAAACAAGGGCTGGCTGAAAAGCCGGCCCTTGTTCTTTCAACCGTCGGCCCCGCCGATGCGACGTCGGAACAGTCCCTCGAGCTTTTTCCAGATGCTTTCGGGTTCGGGTGAGCCAATCATCATTCGTCCCTCGCGGGTGATCGAGATTACCGCTCCCGTCGACCACTCTCCGCCGTGATCGATGCTGATGAGTTTGTTGCGCGCGGCGTCCTGAAAGAATGGTTCTTCTTCCAAGAATTCGTATTCATCGTCAGAAAGACAGAGGCGACCTGACGAACTCTCGGCGATATGGCCAAGAAAGGTCAGCAGACGAGGGTCTATCCGAGGTTTTTGCGGGAGGTTTACGGGCATCTTCAGCACCCCAAGATCTTCGCCTCATCTAAATCTATATTAGCGAAACAACAATATCCTCGCCCGGCCAAATATTGATTGATGAAAAATTGGAGATAAGCGCTGGAAGCTGGTTCAATGTCGAAGGCTGCGCGCGGCATTGCCTTTGCAATGTCCCTGACTTAATCGTCGGATGTCGAAACAAGGCCATTCCGATGCACGATCTGAAAACCTACAAAGTTGCAGCTCCCAAGCCCGTCACCTTGAAGGGACGGTTCGTCACTCTCGAGCCCTATGATCGCGATGTGCATCTAGAAGCGCTGTGGGAGGCTCTGGGCGGGGAGGGGATCAACGATCTTATCCGGTATTTCCCCAACGAGAACTATGCCACGGCAGACGAATTCGGAACTTGGCTGGAAGGCGCGCAGGCCAATCTCAGCTTCATCACGCTTGTCGCGCGTGAAAACGCCAGCGGCAAGATTGTCGGCATGGCGAGCTATATGCGTCCTGATCCCAAAAATGGGGTCGTCGAAGTGGGCTCGGTTGCGCATGGCGAGGCGATGAAGCGTTCGCCCATGGCGACCGAATTGCATTACCTCATGGCTAGGCATGTCTTCGAGGATCTCGACTATCGCCGCTACGAATGGAAATGCCACAACGAAAACGAGCCGAGCAAAAGAACGGCCGTTCGTTATGGTTTTACATTCGAAGGCGTCTTCCGGCAGCACGTCATCTCCCGCGGCGCAAATCGCGATACTGCCTGGTTCTCGATGATCGATGGCGAGTGGCCTGTCATCAAGGCCGCATTCGAGGCTTGGCTCTCGCCGGAGAATTTCGATGCCGATGGCAGCCAGAAGCGGCGGCTGGAGGATATTCGCGCCGAAATCGGCCGCGCTTGAGAGGATGAGCATGAAGCCGGAGACAAGATCGCAGGTGGTTGCCGCGGCGCTGATCATGATCGGCGCCGTCGTCGTCATTTATTTCCTGCCGTCTCTGGTGCTCTGGATCGGCCAGTATTCGCCGGTGCTTGCCTTCGTGGTCGGTGCGGTGCTGTTGCTTGGTTTCTTCTGGATCTTCTGGCTGAGGGCACGATATCAGCGCAGGCGCTGATATTTAACCCGGAAAGGCTCTAAGCCTGCAGGGATGCGCCGAGCAGCGACAAGCCCACCAGAAGGACGAAGAGCGCGCCGGCAATCTCGATCGCATGGCCGACGCGTCGGCCGGTCTTCGAACCGGGGCCGGCAACCTTGAGGGCGATATCCTTGGCACCAACAGCAAGCGATGCGAGGATCGTCACTGTGATCGCCGTGCCGAGCGACATGGCCAGCACCGACAGAATGCCACCAAGATAGAGACTGTTCAGCAGTGAGAAGCTCATGACCAGGATCGCGCCGGAGCAGGGGCGCAAGCCCACCGCAATGATCGCCGACCAGGCTTCCTTGAGGCTGAAGTCCTTGCCGTCCAGCATTTTCGGATCCGGCATGTGGCTGATACCGCAGGCCTCGCAATAGTCACCGTCTCCCTCGTAGTCGTGCTCGTCGATTTCCACGGCCTTGAAGTTCAGGCCGGTGGCGCTACGGCTTGCGGCAGGGCCATCGAACAGCATGGCGGTTGCTGCTGCCGGTTCGGATGTCCGGACGACCCGAACGTTTAAGGAGCGAAGCTTTTTCACCAGCAGCCAGGCGCCGAACACAGCAACCATGGCAAAGCTTGCGACTTCCATGGCCCAGGTCGCCTTGGTCATGGTGATACCCGAGCCGCGCAAGGCAAAGAAGGCTGCGCCGACGACAAGGATCGCGACCAGTCCCTGCAGAAGCGCCGAGACAAATGAAATGGCGACGCCGCGGCGAAGCTCCACTTCGTTGGCGATCATATAGGAGGAGATCACCGCCTTGCCGTGGCCAGGGCCGGCTGCGTGGAATACGCCATAGGCGAAAGACAGGCCGATGAGACCTGCCAATGCGGAAGGATCCTCCCGCATCGCTCTCAGCGCGCCGGTCAACGCACGGTAAAAGGATTGCTGATAATAATTGATCCAGCTGAGATAGGGAGCGAACGGCCCGCCAACGGAGAAGGAAGGTTCTGCCGAGCCGACGCCCAAAGGTGACTGGGCATGGGCAGCACCTGCAAGATACAGGCCGGCGAGGGCCGCAACGACGAAGGTTGCCGTTATGTTGAGCCTTGAAGATTTCAGCATGTCAGCTCCAGACGGGTCGCGAACATTTTGGACATGTCGGTTCCGGTCGGATCGTTGAAGAAGGCGTCGGTCAGCGTGGAGCTGTTCTGGGACAGCACCTCGTCGGGATCCGGCCGTACGACCTTGTGCTGACATTTCGCGAATGCCGGACCTTCTGCGACCAGATCCTTGTCGGTCGGAAAATCAATCGCGGTATACATGGTGGGGTCGTAGACACCAAAGGTCAGCCGGCCCTTGAGCGGCATCGGTTTTTCCGGCTTGACGGCGAAAAAGACCAGGATCTGGCCCTCGTTGAGGCTGACATGGATCACGTCCGGCTTCCGAACGCCGACCGGTGCGCCATTCACCGTCAGGGTGGTGAAGTAGTGATAGTCCCCCAGAGACGTGCGCATGGTCTCACCAAGTTCCGCCAGTTCCTCTTCATCGAGCTTCAGGTCGCTGTTCTTGTCGAAGTCCAGCAGCACGCTGGATGAAAAGACTTCGTCAAAGCGCCAGACATTGCGCAGTTCCTGGACGTTGCCGTCGGCGCCGCCGATCACTTCCAGCCGCGAATCGACGAATATGTGAGGATGAGCGCCGGCTGCATGGGGCAGCGCAAGGGCCAACAGGGCAGTGATGATCGCAAGTCTGTTTCGCATTCGGCCCGGTGCCCTATATTTTCCCCGCCTGATTTGAGCGATCTGCTGTGCCGTTCAAATGGGACGGAATTTCGACTCACGTGTTACACAATTACTGTGTCATCGCGCCTGGCGGAACCAGTTGGCGAGAAAATCGACGAAGCTTCTGACCTTGGCCGGAAGATAACGGCGATGCGGGTAGACGGCATAGATGCCGCGGTCCTTGATGATGTAGTCGTCGAAAAGCGTGACCAGTTCGCCGGACTGGATAGATGCATTGGCTATGAAATCCGGGATGATTGCAACGCCCAAGCCCGCGCGGGCGGCGCGCAAGGTCGCCTGCGGGCTGTTGACCTCGATCGGGCCCGATACGCCGACAGATAAAGTCGAGCCGTCCTTTTCGACGAAACGGATATTGTTGTGCCCGCGCGTGTTGGTGTCGATGATGAAGGGGACGCCGCTCAATTGCTGCGGATGGTCCAGCGGACCGTATTGCGCGACGATATCTGCGGTCGCGACGGCATGGACACGAAAATCGTTGAGTTTCTTGGCGATCATGCCGGAATCTTCCAGCCGCGTGATACGGATCGCCAGATCGAAATTTTCCTCGATCAGATCGACGAACCGATCGTCTGCGACGATTTCCAACTGAACATCGGGATGCGCCTTGGCGAAATCGATCAGCGACTGGCCGACATCGGCATCGATGAAGGTGCGCGGCACGGAAACGCGCAAGCGGCCCTTGAGGTCCGCATTGCCTTCGCGCACGAGGTCGGCGAGGTTGTCGATCTCTTTCAGGATATCCGAAGCGCTTCGGTAATAGGTGTGGCCTGCCTCCGTCAGTGAAAACTGCCGCGTCGTGCGGTTCAGAAGCAGCGCGCCGAGATCATCCTCAAGCTCGCGAACATATTTGGAGAGCAGCGCCTTGGAGCGTCCAGTACGGCGCGCGGCTGCCGAAAAACCCTCGGCTTCGACCACATCGATAAAGGCGCGCATGCGGGTGAGGGTGTCCAAGGCCTGTCTCCTGAATATTGAACGAAAGCGGCTGCTTCGTTCGATGTTTATGGACCAATGTAAAAATATGGTCGAGCGTAAAAAATCTCTTGATTATGACGGCGAATATTCTTATCTCCCGGCTTGCCCAAAGTCGCACGTGCCCATGGGTGTCCGCCGACCCTCGAAATGAGATTTATCTCTAAGGTGAGGTCATCGGTAAGGTACCTGGAACTAACCCCTCCAGTCGCTATTCCGGCCAACCGGAAAATGCGAGGACATCTGAAGCAACGACGGTGCGGGCCTTTCTAGTCTCTGCAAGCTTTCCATCAGCTTGCAATTCTGAAGAGGCACACCTGAATTGCCGGAAGTGCGGTAGGGACAACCCTCCAATCCAAGGCAGACAAAGCCGGATCAAAGCTCGTGGCAGGGCGTTGGTCTACATATCGCGCGGTAAAGCGTGCTCACGGTACCAGTGTCTCCAACTACTGGCCCCGAGCGCATTCTTATCCGTCCTTTGTCCTCCGGTTCGCAGCCGGAGCTTTGAGATTTCGAAGGGACTGACCCATGACCACTGCTCGCATCCTCGACTTCATCAAGACCCGACGTCCGGAAGGCCCGTGCCTCGTTGTCGACCTCGATGTCGTACGCGACAATTTCCATGCGTTCCGTCATGCCCTGCCGGATAGCTCCATCTATTATGCGGTCAAGGCAAACCCGGAGCCGGCAATCCTCAAGCTGCTCGCCTCCCTCGGCTCGAGCTTCGATTGCGCTTCCGTCGCCGAAATCCAGATGGCTCTCGATGCGGGTGCCACCGCCGACCGCATCTCCTTCGGCAACACGATCAAGAAGGAGCGCGATATCGCCCGCGCCTTCGCGCTCGGCGTCGGTCTCTTTGCCGTGGACAGCCATGAGGAAGTCGAAAAGATCTCCCGTGCTGCTCCGGGTGCAAAAGTGTTCTGCCGCGTTCTGACCGATGGCGAAGGCGCCGAGTGGCCGCTGTCGCGCAAGTTCGGCTGCGTGCCGCAGATGGCCGTCGACGTTCTCGTCTACGCTCACCAGCTGGGTCTCGAAAGCTACGGCGTGTCCTTCCATGTCGGTTCGCAGATGACCAAGGTCGATGCCTGGGATTCGGCTCTTGCCGATGCCAAGCGCGTCTTCGCACAGCTCGCCAAGCAGGGCATCGTCCTGCAGATGGTCAACATGGGCGGCGGCTTCCCGACCAAGTACCTGCGTGACATCCCGAAGGCCGAGGAATACGGCCAGGCGATCTCCAACTCGCTGCGCAAGCACTTTGGCAACAACCTGCCGAAGACGATCATCGAGCCGGGTCGCGGCATGGTCGGCAATGCTGGCGTCATCAAGGCGGAAGTCGTTCTCGTTTCGCGCAAGTCGGACAATGACAACCATCGTTGGGTCTTCCTCGACATCGGCAAGTTCGGCGGTCTGGCCGAAACCATGGACGAGGCGATCCGTTACCCGATCCGCACCGAGCGTGATGGCGACGAGATGGAGCCCTGCGTGCTGGCCGGCCCGACCTGCGATTCGGCCGACGTGATGTACGAAAAGAACATGTATCCGCTGCCGATCTCCCTTTCGATCGGCGACGATGTTCTGATCGAAGGCACGGGCGCCTACACGACGACCTATTCGGCCGTCGCCTTCAACGGCTTCGAGCCGCTCAAGGCTTACGTCATTTAAAGGCAGTCTCTGCCGATAGTTTCGCGGTTCCCGAACCTCCAGCCGGGGGCCGCAAATCCACAATGAAACCTCGATACCGTCTGAAACGGTTTTAAGTGCGGGAGGCCCAAAGATGGCCACTGTTCTTGATTCTGTCCGCGCATTCTTTGCGCCGAGCCAAACCTACACGATCGACATGGAAACTCCGGCCGATGTCGTCGCGCGCGAGACATTGCTCGATCGTGCCATGGGCACCGAGCGCCGCAAGAAGTCTTCGGAAAAGATCCGCCGCAACCGCCTGCCGGCGGAAGGGCTGGCGCTGGTCGCTCGCGATGGCGACGGCCACCTGATCGGCACGGTTCGCCTGTGGAATATCGAGGCCGGCATTTCGCCGGAAGGCAACCCGATCGAAGCGCTGCTGCTTGGTCCGCTCGCGGTGTCGGCGGATCAGGAAGGCAAGGGCATCGGTGGTGCTCTGATGCGTGCCGCCATTGCAGAGGCGCATAACCGCGGGCATGGAGCGATCCTGCTGGTCGGCGACGCTCCATACTATGAGAGATTCGGCTTTTTTGCCGAAAAGACTGCGCATCTCGTCATGCCAGGCCCTTTCCAACGCGACCGTTTCCTGGCGCTGGAGCTGAAGGCCGGCTGGCTTGAGGGTGCGGTGGGCATGATCGTTGCGAGCGGTCGCAAGCTGGCCTGAAAAACAATTGTTCAGCAAAAGGCCCTGCGGCCGTTCCGATCAGCCCGAAGCCCCGCCTCCATCTCTGGAAGCGGGGCTTTTTCATAAGGCCCATCTGGCCGAAGTTGCAGTGTGAATGGCAGTTTCTTGCAGGTTGACGCATCCGCTTCGATGTACTGAAAAGAGCGTGCTCGCACCGGGCCAATTATTTCAGTCAGATAAGAGGGGTTGTCATGCGCTCTGCAGGACTTTTCACCAAATCCGTTCTCGCACTTTCATTCGCCGCTGCCGCGCTGCCGGCCTCTGCTGCGGAAAAAATAGCTCCGAAGGTCATGGTCATCACCATGTTTGCCGGAGAGGCGAAGCCGTGGCTTGCCGAGCGCAAGCTTGAAACCAAGGTCAAGGTGCCCGGTCTGTCGAGCGAATATCCCGAAGTCGCCTGTGATGACGGCGGTCTGTGCATGATGACTACGGCGATGGGCTTTGCAAATGCTGCCAGTTCGGTCACGGCCATGGCTTTCAGCGGTCAGTTTGACCTGAAGAATACCTATTTCCTGATTGCCGGTATTGCCGGCGTCGATCCCTCCGACGGCACACTTGGTTCCGCGCATTGGGCGCGCTACGCAATCGATGCCGGTTTGCGCCACGAGATCGATCCACGTCAAATTCCTTCCGATTGGCCGAATGGCGTGGTTGCGCTCGGCGCCAAGAAGCCCGGCGAAAAGGCAGCCTGGGGATCCGGTACGGAAGTCTATCAACTGAATGAGACCCTGCTGCAAAAGGCTTATTTGCTGAGCAAGGACGTCGAACTGGCGGATAACGATGCCTCTAAGGCCTATCGCGCAGCCTATGCCAAGGCTCAGCCGGGAAGCCAGGCACCGATCGTCAGCATTTGCGACACGCTTTCCACCGACACCTATTGGCACGGGACGAAGATTGCCGAAGGCATGAGCGACTGGGTCTCACTGATGACGGAAGGCAAGGGAAACTACTGCACGACGCAGATGGAAGACAACGCAACGCTCACTGCGTTGAAGCGCGCTGCCGATGCAGGGTTGGTCGATTTCAATCGCATCGCCCTGCTGCGTACGGCCTCCAATTTTGACCGCGAGCCGGCCAATATGTCTGCCAGTGACTCCTTGAGTGCGAAGTCTGGCGGCTTCATGCCGGCAACGCAAAATGCCTATCGGGTTGGTGGCAAGCTGGTCGACGCCATCGTCGCAGACTGGGCGACCTGGCAGAGTGGAGTTCCCGCCAAGTAAGCGGATCGCAAGCACCCCGCCCGCGGGTCGGTGCTTGTTTAAATCAGCGGCGCATCGCCACTGCGTCATTTAGGCAACAATCGTTCTCTCCTTGATTAGTGAGCGCAGACGCTTGATCTCGATCAAGCGTCTGCAACTGCACGAGTTTTAGACCTTTTCCAGAAGATTCAAGCAGGCTGGAAGGAGAGGCTAAATGGCAATCAGCGGCAGGAACTATTCGCGTTGGGTGGCGGGGATCGGCGCAGGTTTTTTTGCATTCGGGGCGGCAGCCGCGGATTTGGCACCCGCCCAGGTCGCGCCTGTTGCAGAAGAGGCGATTTCGTCTCCGAGCCCTTGGCAGGTCCGCGTCCGCGCCCTCGGCGTCATCACTCATGACAATGGTTCGATCAACCAGTTGCCGGGTGTTGGTCTGGAATACAGCGACACGGTCATTCCGGAACTGGATATCAGCTACTTCTTCACCGACAACATTGCCGTTGAACTGATTCTCGGTACCACCAACGCCAAGATCAAGACCGATGGTCTGGCAGGTGGCGATCTGGATGTCGGCAAGGCCTGGCTGCTGCCGCCGACTGTTACGCTGCAGTATCACTTTACCGATTTTGGCGCTTTCAAGCCCTATGTCGGTGCGGGCGTGAACTATTCCCTATTCTATAACCAGTCCGAAAAGGGGGCCTTCCGGAACCTTGACGTCAAGAATGACTTCGGCGTGGCGCTGCAGGCCGGTTTTGACTACATGTTCGACGAGCACTGGGGCGTCAACTTCGACGTGAAGAAGATCTTCCTCGAAACTGACTGGTCGGCTGATCTCGGTACTACGAAGTTGAACGGCAAGGCCAAGATCGATCCCTGGTTGATCGGTGCAGGTGTTACCTACCGCTTCTGATCAAAGAAAAAGGCGGGGGTCTTGAGTGCGGCGCGACCTCATCGCGCCGCCTTTTTTGTTTTCTGGCCAGAATGTTCAGGCTCCAGACGGAGCACGGTAGGCGTCGGGAATGACGAAGATCTCGTCAGCGCGGCCGTAGCCGCCATCCTTCACTTCCTCGATCAGAACCATCGTGTGAGGACGTGCCGCCTCGCTCATGTATTCGACCAGCATATCGGTCATGCGATGCACGATCTCTTCCTTCTGGCTCTTTGTCAGCGCGCCTTCCGGCGTCTTGATGTTGACGAATGGCATCGGGATTTTCCTTCGTCTTCGCTTTTCAGATCATGCCGCCATTGGCGCGCAGAACCTGACCATTGACCCAACCGCTTTCAGTGCTTGCGAGGAACGACACGACGGAGGCGATGTCGTCTGGCTGGCCG
Source organism: Aliirhizobium wenxiniae (assembly GCF_019511445.1). Classification (GTDB taxonomy): domain Bacteria; phylum Pseudomonadota; class Alphaproteobacteria; order Rhizobiales; family Rhizobiaceae; genus Neorhizobium; species Neorhizobium wenxiniae_A. The sequence goes on along the minus strand of NZ_JAEUAN010000002.1, from coordinate 96,534 downwards.
AGGCGACCGAGCGGAATGTTGCGGATGATGTTCTGCACCAGTTCTTCCGACTTGCCGGTCATGAAAAGCTCGGTTGCGACTGGGCCGGGGGCGACGGCATTGACGGTGATGCGGCGCTTGCCCAATTCCTTGGACGCGACATGGGTCATGGCTTCGACGCCTGCCTTGCTGGCTGCATAGGGGCCGTAACCCGGGCCATACATGCCGACAACGCTGGACGAGAAGTTGATGATGCGGCCGCCTTCGCGCAGCCGCTTGCCGGCTTCGCGAATGCCGTAGAATGTGCCGGTGAGGTTGATGGCGATGTGCCTGTCGAATTCGGCGTCATCCATCTCGGTCAGCGGCGAAAGCTTCATGATGCCGGCATTGTTGACGAGGATGTCGACACCGCTGAAGCTTTTCTCCGCGGCCTCGAAGAGGGCGGTGACACCCGCCGATGTGCCGACATCCGCCTTGACGGCAATTGCCTTGCCGCCGGCCGTTTCGATTTCGCGCACGACATCGTCGGCAGCTCTCTGGCTCGATGCGTAATTGACGACGACAGCCAACCCATCCTTGGCAAGGCGCAGGGCCAAGGCCCTGCCGATACCCTTGGAGGCGCCGGTGATGATTGCTACGCGTTGTGTGTTCTCGGTCATGGTGTTTCTCCTTTGCTGGTCATGAAAATATGATGATCTCCACGGAGAACAATGTCTGTCATTTGACATGACAATTCTCATGTGATGAACAATTGCCATGGACAGATTACTGCGCATGCAGCTTTTCGTGCGGGTGGTGGAACGGGGCAGTTTTCTTGCGGCCGCCGCCGATCTGGGGCTCGCCCGCTCCACCGCCACGCAGGCGATCAAGGCTCTGGAGGCCGATGTCGGTGCGCGACTGCTCGAGCGGACAACGCGGCATGTGGCCGTTACGCTCGATGGTAGCGCATTCTACCAGCGTTGCTTGTCGATCCTTGCCGACGTGGATGAGGCGGAGGCGATCTTTCGGGATGCGAAGCCGCAGGGCATTCTGCGGGTGGATGGGCATCCGATGCTGACCCAGACTTTTCTTCTGCCGCATCTGAGGTCGTTTCTCGATCGTTATCCGCTCTTGGAGATCCAGTTCGGGCAGAGCGATCGGTTCGTCGATCTCGTGCGCGAGGGCATCGATTGCGTGATCCGAGCCGGTGAGGTGAGCGACAGTTCGCTGATCATGCGCAGGCTCGGCTCGATCCGCGAGATGACCTGCGCCAGCCCTGACTATGTCGAGGCTCGTGGCATGCCGAAGATGCCGGACGATCTGGACGGGCACCAAGCGGTCGGCTTCATCTCTTCGCGCACGGGGCAGATCATGCCGCTCGAATTCATGGTGGGGGAGGCCGTGCGCTATGTGACCCTGCCGGCGCGCGTCACCGCCAACAATTCGGATACGGTCATGGACCTTGCCCGCCGAGGTTTTGGCCTGATGCAGGCACCGCGTTATCACCTGCAGCGACATGTGGACGACGGTACGCTGGTTGAGGTGCTGCCGGATTTCCCTCCGCCGCCGACACCGCTTTCCGCTCTCTATCCGCAGAACCGCCAACTCTCGCCGCGGGTGCGCGTGTTCATCGATTGGGTGGCGAAGATATTTGCGGAAGCCGACATCTGAGGAAGCGCAAAGCTTGAAACGGCTCACATGGATTCATTTCGGCGTGAAGGTGCAGGTTCTGCCTTATTGCAGCAATCGCATTGCCTTATCTCTTCCATCATGATCACACGCCGTTCCGCACTCCTGTCCGCTCCATTCCTGTTTGCCGCCGGTCGCGCATTTGCGCAGCAGCCGGTGCCGCAACCACCCGAGACACTGAAAACCGTTCTCGACCAAGCCGCCGGGCTTGAACCGCTGAAGGTGGTTCTGGTTTATCGGGACGGAGAGCCGCTGGCCGAGCGGGCCTTCAATGGGCGCTCGCTGACGGCATCGAGCAATATCAAGTCGGCGTCGAAATCTATCGTCTCCTGCCTTGTCGGCATCGCGATCGACCGCAAGCTTCTGGAGGGGCCGGACCAAAAGATCGCGCCGATCCTGAAGGCGGATCTGCCGCGCAATCCTGACCCGCGCCTGCACGAGGTGACGATCGGCAATCTGCTTTCGATGCAGGCGGGACTGTCACGGATGTCAGGGCCGAATTACGGGCGCTGGGTGGCAAGCCCGAACTGGGTGCGATTTGCGCTGTCGGAACCGTTCGATGGCGAACCGGGCGGCGAGATGCTGTATTCGACCGCCTCGACGCATCTTCTCTCGGCCATTCTCACCCGTGTCGGGTCCAAGTCCACGCTGGCGCTGGCGCGCGAGTGGCTGGAGCCGGTCGACGGTTTCAGGATCGGTGCATGGGAGCGTGACCCGCAAGGCATCTATCTGGGCGGCAACCAGATGGCGATGTCCGCCCGCTCGCTGATGGCTTTCGGTGAGCTTTACCGCAATGGTGGCAAGACCGGGGAGGGGCGGCAGGTCGTCTCGCAAGGCTGGATCGACCAGTCATGGACCCCGCGCACCAATTCCCGGTTTTCCGGCGATGCCTATGGTTATGGCTGGTTCATGCGGGAGATCGGTGGAGAACAGGTCAAGTTCGGCTGGGGGTATGGCGGGCAGATGGTCTATGTCATTCCGTCACTCGCCATGACGGTGGTGATGACTTCGAATGAGAGCGGCCCGTCTGCTCGTAACGGTTACCGTGACCAGTTGCACGATCTTCTGGCGGACATCATTCGTGTCACGCGTGCCTGATCACCGCTCGACAGATCAATATTGAATAAAAGCCGGGATATTAGGGTTACCTGTTCATCATGCCACGGGCATTCCGTTGCATTATTGACGCCTAATATTAAGAGTGAATTCACAACCACGGCGAGCAAGTCGGTCGCGGTTGATTTTCGAATTCCTCTCCGGGAGCATCACCGGTTTCACGCCATTTGCGTGGGCCGAGGCTTTCCCGTGGGGTGGGTGGAGGAAGTATGGAGCCTCCACCCATTTCCCGAGAGAGTAGTCATGCGCTGATGTCGATTACGCCGCAGTCGCCTGCTTCTGAAGAGAAGGAGAGCAGCTTGCCGCTGGCGCTCCAGCTCAGGCCGGTAATCGCGCCCTTACCCGGACGTCGCAGCAGGGCTTCCTTCTCGTCGGCGATCCTGACGCCGAGGATCATGCCATCGATGAAGCCGATGGCGAGAACTTCTTCAGCCGGGTGGAAGGCGACGTGGGTGACCATGATATTGGCGCGGGTGCCGAGCTCCAGCGGTGCCTTGCCCATCGGGCCGTCCTTCGACGAGAAGGGCCAGACGATGGCGGCGGGAGCGCCCGAGGAGGCGAGCCACTTGCCCTTTACCGACCAGGAGAGCGATTTCACCTTGGCGGGATAACCGGTCATCCGCATGTGGCGGTTTTCGCCGGCTTTGCCGTCGAGTTTCCAGCCATGCAGCGCATTTTCCTGCATCATCGTAACGAGGAAGCGGCCATCCGGCGAGAAGGTGACGCCGGTATGGGCGCCCTTCCAGTCGAGGTCGGCTGCCGGGGCGTTGGTTCCGACCCAGTGCAGAGAGACGCCGTTGTAACGGGCAGCGGCAATCCGCAGACCCTTGCCCGCAAAGGCGATGCCTTCGACGCTGCGCTCTTCGGTGAATTCCTTGACCGAACCGTCGCCCTGTCTAACGATGCTTGTCTTCCCGACAGCATAGGCAACGGCATTCTGCGGACCGCCGGCGACAACGCTGATCCACTTGCGTGGCACTTCTGCCAGCAGTGTCGCCTCTCCGTCATGCCCGATGCGCAGAACCTTGCCGTCTTCGCCGCCGGAAATTAGGGTGGCGCTGAATGGATCGCGGATGCAGGTCAGGAGCCCCTGATGCGCTTCGGTAACCTTTTCGCCGCCATCGAGGCGGTGGATGGTGCCGGCAGCGGTGGCGAAAAAGGGAATGTCGCCCAGGAAATGCGTGGAGACGACGTGGCCTTCAATATCGAGCGGTGCAACTGTCGGCATCAGGCGGCCATCATTCGAGACATTGGTTCACTTTCCATATGGTTTTCGGGCGCCGTTTCCGACGCCCGTTTGTCTATATTGAAATCTGCAGCCGATGTCAGGCCGGCGTCTTGGCGGTTGCCTGGCAGGCGAGGAAGCTCTGCTCGATCTTGGCGAAATCCAGATTGCGGCCGATGAAGACGAGGCGGCTTTCGCGCTTCTCGCCATCCTTCCACGGACGCTGGTGATCGCCTTCGACGATCATGTGCACGCCCTGGACGACATAACGCTCTTCGTCGCCGGAAAAGGCGATAATGCCCTTCAAGCGCAGGATGTTGGGGCCTTCCGTCTGGGTGATCTTCTGGATCCAGGGGAAGAAGCGATCCGGGTTCATTTCACCGCCGCGAAGCGAGATCGACTTCACCGTGATGTCGTGGATCGGCGACATGGAATCATGATGGCCGTGGTGGTGGCCATGATCATGGTGATGATGATCGTGTCCGCAATCCGGGCCGCAGGTATGGTCATGGTCATGATGGTGGTGATCATGGCCGTGATGATGATGGTGGTCGTGATCGCAGTCCGGACCGCAGACGTGATCCTCGTGGTCATGATCGAGGAAGTGCGGATCGTTTTCGAGCGCACGCTCCAGATTGAAGGCACCTTGATCAAGCACGCGGGCGAGATCGACGCCGGAGCGGCTGGTCTTGTAGACGCGCGCCGTCGGGTTGATGGCGCGTACGACATCTTCGACGACGGCGAGCTCTTCCGGCGTGACGAGATCGGTCTTGTTGACGACAACGACGTCGGCAAACGCGATCTGGTCTTCGGCCTCGCGGCTGTCCTTCAGGCGCAGCGGCAGATGTTTTGCATCGACCAGCGCGACCACGGCGTCGAGTTCGGTCTTGGCGCGAACGTCATCGTCCATGAAGAAGGTCTGGGCGACCGGGACCGGGTCGGCAAGGCCTGTCGTTTCGACGATGATGCCGTCGAAGCGGCCCGGGCGGCGCATCAGGCCTTCGACGACGCGGATCAGATCGCCGCGCACCGTGCAGCAGACGCAGCCGTTGTTCATCTCGTAGATTTCTTCGTCCGACTCGACGATCAGGTCGTTGTCGATGCCGATCTCGCCGAATTCGTTGACGATGACGGCGTATTTCTTGCCGTGGCTTTCGGAGAGAATGCGGTTCAAAAGCGTCGTCTTGCCGGCGCCGAGATAGCCGGTCAGCACGGTGACGGGAATGGGCTTTGCTGCTGGAGCTTCGGTGGTCTGGTCGGTCATAGGGAAACCTCGAAGGTTAAAGGCTTGCGCCGAATGGCATTTGCATGGGGCGCCAGAAATCGTCCGCTCCATATAAGGGCAAGGCGGAGCGAGTTCAAAGGGTTTCGATGTTATAAAGTCACATCAAGCCGGGGCTGACGATATGGCTGATCTGATATCGGTGTGAACGAAGTCATCTCCGATATAAAGCAGCGGACAATCGAACTCCTTGGCCGTGGCGTAAGAGAAGCAGTCGCCAAAGTTCAAGCCTGCCTTATCGAAACTTTTGCCCCAGCGGATGTAGGCTGTTGCAGCCAGATGAGCTCGGACCGGGGTAAGGTCTATCGTTTGGGTAACCGAGCTCTTCAGAATGTCACTCACTTCCTTCACAAGCTTTCGCCGGGCTGCGACAATCAGAACTTCAGCCACTGTTCCAGTGGAGATCAGCACGCTGTTTTCCGCCTCGAGGATCTTTTCACATTCATGTGCAGAAGGCTCACCAGCTGCAATCGCGATAATCGCCGACGAGTCGATGACGATCATTTAGGCAAGCCAAATTCATCATACAGAAAGTCTTGGCTATGCGCAGCATCAGGACCTGGAACCGCTGCCTTTTCTGGAGCAAGCCTGCGGATTTCGTCGAAGAGTTTTCTTTTTTCCTCAGGGCTTAATGGAGCGCGCTTTGAAGAGAGCGGCAAAATCTCTGCCAGTTCTGCAGCAGCATCGTAGCTTTCACCCGGGCCTTCGACTACGGGGCGCACGATCTCCAGTCGTATCGGAGGTGAGCCTGTTTGAGTAAGCAGAACCTCTTCGCCTTGCTCGGCAAGTTTTACCAGTTCCGCTAATTTACCTTCGGCCTCTGCAATGGATATCCGCATATCTCGCCTCCTTATGGCGATCAACTAGCGTTAATATGTTGCATGTGAGTCGGCGGTACAAGCTCGATCATTCCAATGTGTCGACCTCAAACCGCGCCACATCCTCCAGCAATTCGATGATCCCCATCACCGCATGAGCGACCAGTTCTTCTCCACGTTCCGCAGTTGCAACCGAGGCATCGCCAGCCACGCCGATGGGGTTGAGATCCGACATTTTCCAGCCGAAGGCATGAGGGCCGTAGGCGCGCAGATGGGTGAAGTCTCGGGTGAACTCCGACTGGCGAGAGGTGAAGGCTTCAGCCTTTGCCATATCCACCCTATCCGGCCATAGCGCCAGCATGACGGAGGTCTCGATGTCGCCGCCGTGGATGTCGATTGCCTTGTCTTGCGGGGCGATCCAGCCCTGCGGTTGGCCGAAACGTGTCCAGCTGGTGGCGACGGCGAGCATGCTGAACCTGACGCGGGCCTCGGTCGCGACGATCGTCATCAGTGGCGAATTTCCGCCATGGGCGTTCAGCATGACGAACTTTTTGATGCCCTGGCCGTTCATGTCTTCGACAATGCCGAGCCATCGGTTGACGGCTTCATCGAAGGCAAGTGTGCGGGTTCCCTCGACGTCCATATGTTCGACCGAGTATCCGATGGGTTCGACGGGCAGGAAGGTGACGGGCAATTTCGAAGGCAGTGCCGGGATGAGTCGCTCTACGATACCTTCCGCAATCAGCGTATCGGTGTCGAAAGGCAGGTGCGGACCGTGCTGTTCATGAGCGCCAAGCGGCAGTACCGCGATCCAGTCGCGTCTTTCTGTGGACGCAAGTGTCTGATCATTGTCACAAAAGCGCGGTTTGGGATGCGACATCTGGCGGTGGTTTCCCGGTTTCGTTATGGATAGCGCGCACTACTATAATGACGACCTTCACCAAGCAAAGCGGGCAGGACCGATGAGCAAGAAAAAGGGCGAGAAGAAAGCGAAATCCGGCAAGAAGAAAGAGCTTGCTGCACTTTCGGCGGCCGATCTTGCGCCGGCGATCACTCAGGCGGCTCGTTCGGTTCGCACTGCGCTCAGTCGCAGCATTTCCGACAGCGGGCTCTATGCCGGTCAGGACGGGGTTATCCTCGCGCTTTCGGAAGATGACGGGCAGACGCCTGGTCAACTGGCCGCTAGGCTTGGCGTAAAGGCTCCGACCATGACGCGCACGATCGGGCGCATGGAGGCGCAGGGCTTTGTCGAACGCAGGGCTGACGGGCATGACGGGCGTCTGACCAAGGTTCACCTCACGGAAACCGGTCTTAAAAGCGTCGAGTCGATCGGCCAGTCCGTTGCCGATTGCGGCGCGATGGCGGTGAGAGGTTTTTCCGAAAAGGAAGTGCGCACGCTTCTCAAGCTGCTTCGGGCCGTGGAGCATAACCTGCAGCCGGAAGCTGACGAAGACTGACCATTTTCGGTACGCTCCCCACCTATTGTGCTTGCAAATTAAATTGTTTATTTAAAAATTTTAGTTTGCAAGGCCGGCATTAGAAACCGGCTTTCAAGAAAAGCATCTGGAGGGGTTATGGCGCAGAAGGTGAAGCTTTCTACGATCGCAGACAGCCTTGGACTTTCGACTGCAACAATTTCACTGGCACTCCGTGACAGTCCGCTCGTCGCTGCAGACACGCGCGACAAGATCAAGGAACAGGCACGGGCGCTGGGGTATATCTATAACCGCCGGGCCGCCAGCCTTAGAACCTCGCGTTCGGGCATTATCGGCGTCGTCGTGCATGACGTGATGAACCCGTTCTACGGGGAAATCCTCAAGGCGATCGAAACCGAACTCGATCGCAGCAGTCATACCTTTATTCTCTCCAACCATTATGACTCGGTCGAAAAGCAGCGCACCTTTATCGAGACGCTGCTGCAGCTTGGCGGTGATGGTGTGATCATGTCGCCGGCCATCGGCACGCCTGTCGAGGATATCAGGCTGGCGGAGCAGAACGGCATGCCGGCCATTCTCGTCGCTCGTACGATGGACGGTGTCGATCTGCCGACCTATCGTGGCGATGACAGCTATGGCATCTCGCTTGCGACCAATCACCTGATCGGACTTGGCCACCGGGTGATCGCGATGATCGGTGGTACCGACCAGACATCGACCGGTCGCGACCGCTATCAGGGTTATGTCGACGCGTTGCGCAAGGCCAATATCGAGGTCGATCCGGGCCTGCGCATTCCAGGTCCCCGCACGATGCAGGGCGGGTTCGAGGCTGCCGTGAACTTTTTGTCGTTGCCGCAGAAGCCGACGGCAGCGGTATGCTGGAACGATCTCGTGGCGATCGGACTGATGAACGGCATTGCCCGTGCAGGACTGATACCGGGACAGGACATTTCCGTCACCGGTTATGACGATCTGGAGCAGGCATCGATTTCGACGCCATCACTGACGACAGTTTCCAACCAGCAGGCGGATGTCGGGCGGCTTGCGGCACGTGCGCTTCTCGACCGGCTGGCCGGAAGCCATGAGCCGGACGGCCTGCATCTGATCAAGCCGGAAATGCGCATCCGCCAGTCGACATCGCCCTACAAGCCGCTGCGCGATCTCGCCAAGGCGTGACGAAAGCTCAGGCTGCCGCGCCCGCAAGCGTTGCCTTGCGGGCTGAATAGGCACGTACGGCCTCGCCAAAAGCTTCGAACAGGGCGCGGGACGGTGCATCCGTTTCGGCCCAGTATTCCGGATGCCATTGCACGCCAACGGCAAAATTCTTGGCGTCGATGACCGACACGGCTTCGACGGTACCGTCCTCAGCACGCGCTTCCACCTGCAGCCTTGGTGCCGTTTCGGAGATAGCCTGACGATGGAGCGAGTTTACCTGGACTTCGCCTGCGGTGCCGAGATAACGGGCGATGCAGGAACCTTCCGCAACGATGACCGGCTGGCGTATCGCATACATGCCGTCGCGATCCTTTACGTCGGGCTTGCGATGATCCCATATGCCGGGCTGATCCTGGATCTCGCTTGCCAGCGTTCCGCCGAGCGCGACGTTCAGTTCCTGAATGCCGCGGCAGATTGCGAGAAGCGGGATGCCGCGTTCGATGGCGCGGCGGATGAGCGGCAGGGATGTCGCGTCGCGGCCGGGATCAAATGGCCCGTCAGCCTCGGTGGCCTCTCTGCCGTAAAGCGACGGATGAACATTGCTGGCCGCACCGGAAATCAGAACGCCATCGACCCGGTCGAGAATGGTGTCCACATCATTGCCGGTTTCGAAGGCCGGCACGATGAAGGACATCACGTCGGCCACTTTCAGCGCGGCCGACACATACTGGTTCGGGGCGGCGTGCCAGATGGCGCCTTCGATGTCGCGAGTGTCGGCAGGAACGGCGACGATGGATTTCGGCAGGTGAGAGGGCATGTTGGTTCCGAATTGATGGGGTCGATGCCAGAGAAACAGAGAATGCCGTCAATTGCTAGAGGAATTGATGTTGCAAAACCAGCCGCCGTGGGACGGGAATTTTGGGTAAGGACCGGTGCCTAAGCGGGCATACATTATCTTCTCATTTTTTGCGCTATGTCATGAAATGATCTGCTCTTTGGGAGGACGCTACAGGTGACCAATCCAAAAGGAGACCCCCATGTTTGCCGCTCTTTCGCCCTATGTCGCCGGCCTTGTGATCATCTGGTGGCTTGTTGGAGCCTATGTCATCCCTCGTGACTTCATTCGTGTACAGCGGGCGAACCGTGCTGCCGGAAATGCCGAGAACGAGAAGACTTTCCGCGGGTGATGCAAACCGGCTCTGTGTCTTCACGATGAAACCGCAGCTGCTGAAATAATGGGCATATGCTGCTGAAAACAATTTATAATTAGAAGTTCACTCGGTACCGACCAAAGTCTAACTCATTAAAGGCGCTTCAACCGCTCGTTTATGATGAGCCTCGCTTGCAAGCCTTCATGCAACATGTTTTCCTCATATGCGATGTCCGGCGGATTGGAGGATACGCCGGAAGTCGATCATGATCGGGAGGATATTCATGGATCGTCGTCAGTTCTTCAAGAAAGCCGCAGTTACCGGGGCGGGGGCGCTTGCCGCCGGGTCTTTGGCTGCGCCTGCAATTGCCCAGTCAAATCCCAAAATCAACTGGCGTCTCACATCGTCATTTCCGAAATCGCTCGATACGATTTACGGCGGCGCGGATGATATTTCAAAACATGTTGCGGCAGCTACGGACGGGAATTTCACCATCCAGCCCTTCGCGGCCGGTGAAATCGTTCCGGGTCTGCAGGCCGCCGATGCCGTCTCGTCCGGAACGGTCGAGATGTGCCACACCTGCTCCTACTATTTCGTCGGCAAGGATCCGACATTCGCGATCGGAACGGCAATTCCGTTTGGCATGAATGCGCGGCTGACCAATTCCTGGTTCTATCAGGGTAACGGCAACACGCTGATGAACGAGTTCTACGCCAAGCACAACATTTACGGCTTGCCTGCTGGCAATACCGGGGCGCAGATGGGCGGCTGGTTCCGCAAGGAGATCAATACTGTCGATGACTTCAAGGGCGTGAAGATGCGCATTGCCGGTATCGCCGGTAAGGTGCTTGAAAAGCTCGGGGCGGTGCCGCAGCAGATCGCCGGCGGCGATATCTATCCGGCGCTAGAAAAGGGCACGATCGACGCTGCCGAATGGGTTGGCCCCTATGACGACCACAAGCTCGGTTTCTTCAAGGTTGCCAAATATTATTATTATCCGGCCTTCTGGGAAGGCGGGCCGACGATCCATGCCTTCATGAACCTCGACAAGTGGAACAGTCTGCCGAAGCAATATCAGGCAGCGCTGACCGATGCCTGCGCCTTTGCCAACACCAACATGATGGCCAAATACGACCAGAAGAACCCGACGGCAATCAAGCAGATCGTGTCACAGGGTACGACGTTGCGGCCTTTCAGCCAGGATATTCTGGAGGCCTGCTACAACGCGGCGCTGGAGGTCTACAAGGAGATCTCGGCAACCAATGCCGACTTCAAGAAGGTCTATGAGGATCAGGTAGCCTTCAAGAAGGAAGGATATCTCTGGATGCAGTTGTCGGAATACACGTTCGACACGTTCATGATGATCCAGCAGCGTAACGGCAAGATCTGATCTGAGCATTCATTGCCAATAAAAATCGAAAGCCCCGGAGCCATGTTCCGGGGCTTTCGAATATCAACGGAAGTTTATGAAAAGGCCCGGTTTTGGAGCCGGGCCTTTCGTGTCAGTTGAATTTCGGTGGTTCGGACAGATTGGGAGCCGCCGGCTGGGCCGGTGCGCCATCCATCGGGGGCAGGCCGAAATTCGGCATTCCACTCCCGCCGCTGTCATTGCCAAATCCGGGAACCTCGATCTTGATCGAGTTGAGGTCCACTTCCGGCGGCTTGTCGAGCCAGTAGGTCACCGATTCCGGCCAGAAGATAATGATGGCGACGAGGATGAGCTGCATGCCCAGCCACGGGATCGCACCGAGATAGATGTCTTTGGTTTTGACGGTCTTCGGCGCAATCGAGCGCAGGTAGAAGAGTGCGAAGCCGAAAGGCGGGTGCATGAAACTCGTCTGCATGTTGACGCAAAGCAGCACGCCGAACCAGATCAGGTCGATGCCGAGCGACTGGGCGACGGGCGCCAGAAGCGGCAGGACGATGAAGGCGATTTCGAAGAAATCGAGGAAGAACGCTAGGAAGAAGATGAAGATGTTGACGAAGATCAGGAAGCCGAGCGCGCCGCCGGGAATATGAGACAGAAGATGCTCGATCCAGAGGCCGCCGTCCATGCCCTGGAAGACCAGGCTGAAACAGGTAGCGCCGACGAGGATGAAGACCACCATGGAGGTGATCGTCATGGTGGAATGCATGGCCTGCTTGACGAGACCCCAGGTTAGACGGCGGTGCAGGGCGGCAAGCACCATTGCGCCGACAACGCCGAGAGCGCCTGCTTCCGTCGGCGTAGCCAGGCCGAGGAACAGGGTGCCGAGCACAAGGAAGATCAGCACGACCGACGGAACCATGCCCCAGAGGACACGGATGATGAGGGCGGCATTCAGTTCGCCGCGCGCTTCGGGCGGCAGTGGCGGCACATCCTTCGGGCGAACGATCGACAGGATGAAGATGAAGCCGAGGAAGATCAGGACCTGCAGGATCGAGGGGCCGATTGCGCCGAGATACATGTCGCCGACGGAGCGGCCGAGCTGGTCTGCGAGAACGATGAGAACCAGAGACGGCGGGATGACCTGCGTGATCGTGCCTGACGCGGCGATGACGCCTGTCGCGAGCCGCGGATTGTAGCCGTATTTCAGCATGATCGGCAGCGAGATCACGCCCATGGTGATGACCGATGCCGCGACCGTGCCGGTGATTGCGCCGAGAATGGCGCCGACGATGATGACCGCGTAAGCGAGGCCGCCCGGAATTGCGCCGAACAGCTTTCCGGTACCTTCGAGCAAATCCTCCGCCAGGCCGCAGCGCTCAAGTATCGCGCCCATCAAGGTGAAGAACGGGATGGCGAGCAGCAGGTCGTTGGAGACGATGCCGAAGATGCGCAGTGGCAGTGCCTGCAGGAAAGCAAAGTCGAAATGGCCGGTGGCAATGCCAAGCAGACCGAAGAAAAGACCGACTGCCGATAGCGAAAAGGCGACCGGAAAGCCGTAGAGCATGAAAATGATCATGCCCAGGAACATGGCTGGCGGCATTATGCCGAATGCGAACATGGCTTAATCCCCCGATGCCTTATTGAAGCGGTTTTTCGTAGGTCGTATCGACCTCAAGGGTGCCCGTAAGCCCCGCAATCCGCTTGATCAGCTCGGAAAAGCCCTGCAGCGCGAGCAACAGGAAACCCGCGACAATCACAAGCTTGACAGGCCAGCGCAGGAGCCCACCTGCATTGGAGGACATTTCTCCCTGCTGATAGGACAGGAAGAAGAATGGCCAGGAAAGCCATGCAAGATAAAGGCAAGCCGGGATGAGAAACACGATCAGGCCGAGCGTATCGATCCATAGTCGCGTACGATCCGAAACGGAGCCGTAAATAAGGTCGACGCGAACATGTTCATTGAGGCGCAAGGTATGGGATGCGCCGATCAGGACGACGAAGCCGAAGAGATACCACTGTATCTCTAGCCAGCCGTTCGAGCTGTAATTGAACATATATCGAATGAATGCGTTGCCTGCGCTGATCAAACAGCAGGCCAATACGAGGTAACCGGAAAATTTTCCCAGCACTTCGCTCAAGCGGTCTATCAGGCCGCTAAACCGTAATAAAAGTCTCATTCGTTCCCGCTCCCAACAGGTCCTTTTATCCCGCCTGTTCTGTGATGGCGATGTAAACCAAGGTCTAAGGAAAGAAAAGCGGAAACGAATGCACGCAGCGCGTTGCAGGCCCGAAGTTCAGGGCATTGCGGCTGCTTTCCAGCGTCAGGCCGCTCGGTAGACGGTGAGCCTATGGTGTATCGAATGAGTGCAACTTCCTTTACGCTTCGTTGAACACGTTTGAATCTTCGCTCCCCAAGGTTACGGGGGGAAACCGACCAACAATCAAATCTTAAAGGGTTTTCTGCATTGTCGCGCGAAAGCCAAGGGAATGAGACCCGGTGGAGACCCGATGAAGGATTTGGAAGCGAAGACGCTGCCGACAGAGCTGTATCTGCCGTTCGTCGAATCGCTATTCAACAACCGTGGAACGCTGTGGACTGGAATGGTTGTCCATATCCTGTCCTGCGCGATCATTTTTGCCACGACAGGGTCCCGGTTTTACATCCTCATGATTGCGGTGTTCATCACCGTATTTGCCTATCGCATCTATTGGTTCCGCCGGTTCGACCTGGTCGATCACGGCCAGCTTTCCAAGGGCGAGATCGAGGCCTGGGAAACGCGCTATGTAAATGGTGCGGCGATTACCGCATTCGTGCTCGGTATCGGCAGCGCCTATGCTGTTTTTGTTCTCAGGGACATGCTGGCCGCGTTCATGTGCATCGCTGTCACCATGGCTTCGATGGTTTCCATTGTCGGGCGAAACTATGGTTCGGCGCGCGCCGTTTCGCTTCAGACGATCGGGTGCTGCCTTCCGCTGGTTCTTGCCTGCCTGTTCACGGGAGACGTCTATCTCGCGCTCATCTCCCTCTTCCTCATCCCGTTCGGGCTGACGACGCAATCCATGGCAAAGGGTGTGCGGGAGTTCCTGTACGAAAATGTGCTGGCCTCACGAGAAATGACGCGGATCGCCGACCAGCTCGATATCGCGCTCACGACGATGACCCATGCATTGATCATGCTCGATGCCGATGGCCGGGTGCAGGTGATAAACCGTCGCGCCTGCGAGCTTCTGGAGTTGCCGAACGCGGATGAACTGAAGGGCGCGGCGTTTCTGACCGTGCTGCGACGAAGCGGGAAGTCGCTTTCTGATGATCTCTTAAGACGGATAGGGCAACTGTCCACGGGGCAGGCGGGCAAGACGCTCCTGTGCTTAAAGGAGACGGTCTACCTTGAGTTCTCGCTCAGCCACCGCGCCGACGGTGGCGTTGTCATGTTGTTCGAAGATGTCAGCGCGCGTGTTGCAGCAGAAGAAAAGATCCTGCATCTGGTGCGTTACGATACGCTGACAGGGCTGCCGACACGTGGTTATTTCGCCGAACTCGCCGCACGTCATCTCCATGACGTTGGCGCCGATCAGTTCGCGGCGTTTGTGATCTTCGATGTAGATGGCTTCAAGCATGTCAATGACATGCAGGGGCATGTGATTGGCGATCGACTGCTTGCCGCGATATCCGAGCGGTTGGTGCGTGAAGCGGGCCAAGACATCATTGTCGGTCGGCTGGTTGGCGACGAGTTCGTGATATTTGCGACCGGTCAGGAACGCAGTTCCCTGGAGGCTCGCATCAATGCCATCCAGACGGAAGTCCAGGGAAGCTATCGGGTTGGCAGGCTGGAATTGCCGGTGTTCGTCAATGCTGGCGGGGTGATTCTCGACGGGCATGATTTCGATATGGAGGCCTGCCAGATCAAGGCGGACCTCGCGCTCAACGACGCCAAGTCAGTGGGCAACGGGACATTGACCATGTTCCGGCCCGAAATGGATGCCCGTTATGTGGCGGAGCAGCGGCTGAAGGCTGACCTGCGTACTGCGATAGAGCAAGGGGACCTGACCGTCGTCTATCAGCCGATGTATCGTCCCGATGGCTCCGAGATGGAATGCTGCGAGGCGCTGGTGCGCTGGTCACATCCCGAGCGCGGCTTTATCGGTCCGAATATCTTCATTCCCATGGCAGAAAGCATGGGGTTGATTTCAGAGATCACCAGGTTCGTGCTCGAACGCGCCTGCACCGAATGTGTTTCCTGGCAGAACGAGCTCTCTGTTTCCGTCAATCTATCGATCCACGATCTTCGCGGCGGCCAGATCGTTCCACTGGTGGCGGACATCCTTGAGCGGACCAAGCTCGACCCGACACGCCTGCATCTGGAAGTGACCGAGAGCTGCTTCATGGATGAACCGGTTGTCGTCAGCGCCACACTTGGCCGGTTGCGTGCCAATGGCGTGACGATTGCCATCGACGATTTCGGTACGGGCTTCTCAAGCCTGAGCTACCTCGATTCCCTGCCAATCGATATCGTCAAGATCGATCGCGCCTTCGTGCGCGATATCGGGACCGAACCGCGACGCCTCAAGCTTCTCAGTGGTATCGTGCATCTGTCGCGAGAACTTGACCTGCGGATCGTCATTGAAGGGGTGGAGACGTTCGAGCAGCTCGAACTGGTCAGAAAGCATCGTTTTGCCGATCTCGTCCAGGGCTACATTTTTTCGCCGCCGATCCCCGCAAATGCAATCGCGGAACTCAGCCAGAAGACCGCCTCTGCCCGTCGGCACGCCAATCGACAGAACCGTCGGGACAAGGGCGCAGAACCGCGCGCTTTCGGTACCGTCGGCTGATCGCCTTCCCGCCTATTGTCAAAAAAATGATTCACTAATGCAGCTTGTGCTGATTTGTGACGTTTGGTTTCCTGTTAACCATACGCGTTAAAAGACTGTTAATCATGTTTTTCGTGATTGCGATCACGCCCCGTTTCAGGGTTAATCAATCGTTAATAGCGATGGGTAGCCCAATGTCAGTGGTACAGAGTTTTTCAGACAAGGCATTTTCCGAAAAGCTGCTCTCGGCACTCGATCATATCGAGTATCGGCGCATCGAGGGTCACGAGGATTTCGAGGATGTGGCGCGGTTGCGCTACAAAGCCTACAAGGCCCAGAATGTGCTGCCCGTCGGGGCGAGCCATCTGCTGGACGAAATCGATTTCGTTCCGCATGCCTATGTCTTCGGCATCTATTACTACGAGGAACTGATCTCCACGGTGCGCGTGCATCATGTGACGGCGGAACACCGCACATGTCAGTCCGTCGGCGTGTTTCCCGATGCGGTGAACGAGTTGCTCGACTCAGGCCTAACATTCATCGATCCGGCGCGCTTTGCCGTTGATCCGGATGTTGTAGGGGAACTGCCAACAATTCCCTACATCACGCTTCGCCCGTCGATCATGGCCGCCATTCACTTCGATGCCGACCGGGTGCTGCAGCATATCAGGCCGCCACATGCCGCTTTCTATCGGCGGGTATTTCTCGCGGACACGATCGTGCCGCCGACGATTGCACCGATGTACGGATTCGAGTTGACGTTGCTCGCGTCCAGAGTTCGGGAAGTTCGTCCGCAACTGATGCGCCGGTTCCCGCTATTCCAATCGGAGGCCTATGAACGGCGGCTGATGTTTGCGGAGCGGCCGACCATGCTGTCGCCGCCGCTGACCGTGCTGCCGACCGCGCGTTTCGCCAGTCGGCCGAGTTCGCCGGAAATGGCGTTTCTGCGCTGATTTCACCAGCCATTGCACTCGGCGGTTGTTCGTGTATTCCTGATATGGCCCGATACTTAGTCGGGCCGCTGGGAGAGTTGGGCTTTCAGGCTACCTGAAGCTCTACATGCGGAGATCAGGGAGAGGCTCGATGGACGATCATCACAATGGACCGGTAGAGATTGGTGCGCCTATGGATCACATGGCGCATGAGCGGACCTATGAAGCCTTTCTGGCGGCGGCTAAGTGGGGCACGATGACCATCGTTGCGCTGCTGATTGCCATGGCCGGTGGCTTTTTCGGCGGGCTCGGCCTGATCGGTGGCCTCGTTCTGTTCATCGTCCTCAATATTATCGGTGTTTTTCTGCTACGGTGAGAGGCTCCATGCTTTTGGCCATTTAACGGTCGATTGCATGATGCGGACAGGTTTGGACGACGACATCATCTGGTCGTTCAGCATCAATGAACAATCCGTTTCGGCAAATCCGGCATTCCCGGACTAACGGAAGCCGCTCCGGCATGCCATGTAAGCGTCAATACTATTTTTCAAACGCTTACGTCGGAGTGCCCCATGAAGAAGATCGGATTTCTCTCTTTCGGCCATTGGACGCCATCGCCGCAGTCACAGACCCGCTCGGCGGGTGATACGCTTCTACAGTCCATAGATCTTGCCGTCGCAGCGGAAGAACTCGGTGCTGATGGCGCCTATTTCCGTGTTCACCATTTTGCGCGGCAGCTTGCTTCTCCATTCCCGCTGCTTGCGGCGGTTGGCGCCAGGACCAGCAAAATCGAGATCGGTACCGGCGTCATCGACATGCGCTACGAGAACCCGCTCTATATGGCTGAGGACGCCGGTGCTGCAGACCTGATCTCTAAAGGACGTTTGCAGCTCGGTATCAGCCGCGGCTCGCCTGAACAGGTGATCGATGGATGGCGCTATTTCGGTTATGAACCGGAAGAGGGCAAGTCGGATGCCGATATGGGCCGCCGTCATGCGGAGGTGTTTCTTGACGTGCTGAAGGGCGAGGGGTTTGCCCAGCCGAACCCGCGTCCGATGTTTCCCAATCCGCCCGGCATGCTGCGGCTCGAGCCGCATTCGGAAGGATTGCGTGAACGGATCTGGTGGGGCGCCGGCTCGAATGCGACCGCGATCTGGGCTGCGCAGAAGGGCATGAACCTGCAAAGCTCGACGCTGAAGGACGACGAGACTGGCGAGGCCTTCCATATTCAGCAGGCCAAGCAGATCCGCGCTTATCGTGAAGCCTGGAAGGAAGCGGGCCATGCCCGCGAGCCTCGTGTTTCGGTCAGCCGCAGCATCTTTGCTCTGGTTGATGATCGCGACCGGGCCTATTTCGGGCGCGGCGGCAAGGAAGAGGATTCCATCGGCTTCATCGATGAGAAGACGCGGGCGATCTTCGGCAAGTCTTACGCTGCGGAGCCGGACGTCCTGATCGAAGAACTTCGCAAGGACGAAGCGATTGCCGAAGCCGATACGCTGCTGCTGACCGTGCCGAACCAGTTGGGCGTCGAGTACAACGCCCATGTTATCGAGGCGATCTTGAAACATGTGGCGCCGGCTCTTGGCTGGCGCTGAAGCTCATCAATCCGGATTCCAAAATGACAGAGCCGCCCGAAATTTCGGGCGGCTCTTCTGATTCCAATATAGCTTGTGGTCGTTGCGAGACGTGTCAGGCGCCGCCGCCGCTGCGCGTGCGTGCTGCACCATCGACGGCTGGCTTATAGTTCGGGTCGAGCCGGACAGCGTGCGAGTAGGACTTGTTGGCGCGGACACGATCGCCACGACGTTCGTAAACCAGCGCCTGGTTGGCCCAGGATTCCGCGATCTTGTCGTCGAGTTCGATCGCCCGGTTGAAGTCGGCGAAGGCATTGTCGTCGTCGTTCAGTGCGACATACGAAATACCGCGGCCGTTATAGGGTTCCGGCGAGCTCGAAGACAGCGAGATGGCCTTGGAGAAGTCCTCGATCGCCTGGGCGTGCTGTCCACGGACCTGATAGATCAGTCCACGATTGTGGTAGGCCCGGCCATCAGTCGTATCCAGCTGGATCGCCTTGTTGAAGTCGTTGAAGGCTTCGTCGTTGCGGCCGGCCTGACGGTAGATATTGCCACGACCGATATAGGCTACGTCGTAATTCGGATTGATCTGCAATGCGCGATTATAATCGTTTGCCGCGTCGACCGGCTTGCCCATGTTGCGGTAAACGAGCGCACGGTTAGCATAGGCCTGATAGAACTGCGGATTGATCTGGATGGCGCGATTGAAATCATCCACGGCGCGCTTGAATTCTCCGGCGCGGCCATAAGCCGATCCGCGGCTGTTATAGCCTTCCGGATCCTGTGGGTTGGACTGGATAACCGACGACAGCGATGCGATGTTTTCCTGCGACCCTTGCGCGCGATCAACACGGATGACGTCCGTTGTCGTCGGTCCCGTGGCGCATCCCGCAAGGCTCGCCATTCCGATAATCGCGCCGGTGATCAAAGCCTTCGAGCGAAGCTTGGTCATCAGTGGCTGGCTGGAAAATTCGGTTCCATCGAAAGCAACGGAAGTCTTGGCGGCCATCAGGCGCAGATCCTTGTCTGGGCATTATGAGTCGAGACCGACTCGGTGCAATGAAAAAAGCGGCGGCGCCTAAAGTCGCCACCGCTCCATAATCACATAAAAGCGTCTAAAAGACGGCCGATTAACGAGCCGGACGCGGCGTGGACGGCAGGAGGCCTTCGCGCTGCATACGCTTACGAGCAAGCTTGCGAACGCGGCGAACGGCTTCAGCCTTTTCGCGTGCACGCTTTTCAGACGGCTTCTCGTAGTAATCGCGCATTTTCATTTCGCGGAAAACACCTTCGCGCTGCAGCTTCTTCTTGAGAGCGCGGAGAGCCTGATCAACGTTGTTGTCGCGGACTAGTACCTGCACGTGAAATCCCGTTCCTTTGGTTCGTTGTTCGCCCCGGCCAATGTCTGATCTAAAGGCGAAATAATAGTGATGCCCGGCGTCAGGCCGTGCGATTGGTGATGGCAGATAGCAGATGAGTCCGCGGAAGTCCATATGGCACGAATGAGGTTAAGCTGAAAAAAGGTTGTAGTGTGGAAACCGCTTCCCGCCCGCGTTCTCAGGCCTATATCAGGGTTGAATGAAACCCGGCTTGGCCCGATGCGGTCATGGTGCCACCGGCTTAGCGGGCGGTTTGTTTTGGGTACATTGTTATATCAGGAGAATTTTATGCGTAGCGCCGTCTATTCCCGCTTTGGCGACCCGGCCGAGGTCCTTCATCTTGAGGAGAGGGCGCTTGTTATACCGGGCCCTGGGCAGGTGCGGATAAAAATGGGAATGGCCTCCATCCATAATCACGATCTGCTGACGATTTCCGGCCAATACGGCGTGAAGCCCGTACTTCCTGCCTTGGCGGGAAGCGAGGCGATGGGTGTGGTGGACGCGCTGGGCGAGGGCGTTAGCCATTTTGCCATCGGGCAGAGGGTGGCGGCCTACGGTCAGGGGACCTGGAGCGAATATTATATTGCCGATGCGGCGCGCGCCGTGCCCCTGCCTGATGCCGTGCCCGACGAGGCTGCGGCGCAACTCGTCTCCATGCCGCTCAGTGCGCTCACGCTTCTCGATTTCATCGAGGTCGAAAAGGGTGACTGGGTCATCCAGAACGCCGCCAACGGGGCTGTCGGCAAGGCACTTGCCATGTTTGCCAAGCGCCGCGGCATCAATGTCGTCAATCTCGTCAGAAGAGAGAGTGCGATCGGTGAACTCGCCGAGCTGGGCATTGGCAATGCAATCGCCACGGATACTACAGGCTGGAAAGATGAAGTCCGGGCGATGACTGCGGGTGCGCCGATCAGGGCTGCGGTCGATGGTGTCGGTGGCGCTTCGTCCGGCGATCTGCTGTCGCTGCTTGGCGAAAAAGGCGTGCTTGTCTCCTTCGGTGTGATGGCCGGAGAGCCGATGCAGATCTCCGCCGGCGATATGATCTTCAAGCAGGCGGTGGTGAAGGGGTTCTGGCTGGCAAAGCTTTCACCGACGATTGCGCCCGAGACAATGAAGAGCCTGATCGGCGAAATAATTTCCGGCGTGGCGAGCGGAGAGGTGAAGCTCGGCGTGTCTGAGATTTTCGATCTGGACGATGTCGCAAAGGCTGCAGCGGCAGCCGCCGAACCGCATCGCCGAGGGAAGGTGCTGATCCGCGGCTGAGCCGCATCGACCCCGTGTCGAAACAATCTTCCGATGCGTCGCAATATGACCATTGCGGCGCATATTGATTTGCGATGGGTATGACATTACCCAATTCAAGCTGGCCGTGAGGCCCTTGAGGTGGAGCAAGGAAGAGAGGCCAGATGCGCAAATATTCGGTTTTCGCCATAGCCCGCGAGGCAATGCGCGCTCACAAGGGATGGGAGGCGCAATGGACGTCACCGGAGCCGCGGTCGAGCTACGATGTGATCATCGTCGGCGCCGGCGGTCATGGCTTGGGAGCCGCCTATTATCTCGCGAAAGAGCATGGCATCACCAATATCGCGGTGATCGAAAAGGGCTGGCTCGGCGGCGGTAATACCGGCCGCAACACGACGATCATCCGCTCCAACTATCTCTATGAAGAGAGCATGGATATCTATGAGCATTCCCTTAAATTGTGGGAAGGCTTGAGCCAGGATCTCAATTACAACGTCATGTATTCGCCGCGCGGCGTGATGATGCTGTCGCACAACATCCACGACCAGCAGTCGTTCAAGCGGCATATCAATGCCAATCGTCTCTACGGTATAGATAATGAATGGCTGACGCCGGAACAGGCCAAGGCCTTCGTTCCCGTTCTCGATATTTCAAAAACGGCTCGTTACCCGATCAACGGTGCAGCGCTGCAGCGTCGCGGCGGCACGGCCCGGCATGACGCGGTTGCCTGGGGCTTTGCCCGTGCAGCCGCCGATCGCGGTGTTCACATCATCCAGAATTGCGAAGTCACGGGTATTCGGCGTGGTCCGGGCGGCGAGGTTCAGGGTGTTGAAACCTCCAAGGGCTTTATCGGAGCGAAGAAAATCGGCGTTTCGGCCGCCGGCCATTCATCTGTCGTGATGGAAATGGCGGACGTACGCGTACCGCTGGCTTCCAATCCGCTGCAGGCGCTGGTGTCGGAGCCGATGAAGCCGATCTTCCCGTGTGTCGTCATGTCAAACACGGTACATGCTTATATCTCCCAGTCAGACAAGGGCGAACTGGTCATTGGCGCCGGTACCGACCAGTACAATTCCTATTCGCAGACGGGCGGGCTGCAGATCATCACCCACACGCTGGATGCGATCTGCGAACTCTTCCCGATGTTCCGCCGGGTGAAGATGATGCGCCAATGGGGCGGGATTACCGACAACACGCCGGACCGCTCGCCGATCCAGGGCGTCACGCCGGTTCCGGGCCTGTTCGTCAATTGCGGCTGGGGTACGGGCGGGTTCAAGGCGACGCCGGGTTCGGCCAATCTGTTTGCGCATCTGATCGCCAGGGGCGAGCCGCACAAGCTGGCGGCCGGCCTGACGCTCGATCGGTTCCGCACCGGCCGCCTGATCGACGAAGCGGCTGCGGCCGCCGTGGCGCATTGATAAATAGGGGATAGACAAGATGCTTTTGATCCACTGCCCCTATTGCGAGGAAGATCGCTCGGAACTGGAGTTTCGCTGGGCCGGCGAGGCGCATGTCGTGCGGCCGGAAAACATCGCGGCGATTTCCGACGAGGAATTCGCGGAGTTCTTCTTCCTGCGAAACAACGAAAAAGGTCTCACCTATGAACGGTGGCGGCATATCCATGGCTGCGGCCGGTTCTTCAATGCGGCGCGCGATACGGTGAGTGACAGGTTCCTGGTGACATACAAGGCTGGCCTGCCGAAGCAGCCGGTGCCGGTGGCTGAAAAGTTTGCCGCAATCGCCGAAGAGAAGTCCGTGGAAACCTGGGAACAGACGGAAGGAGACGCACGATGAGCGCTTCCTCCAATTCCGGCGCGTTTCGCATCAAGGGTGCGGGGCGCCTGACGCCTGCCCGCACGGCCCGCTTTACCTTCGACGGCAAGAGCTATACGGCGCTCGAGGGCGATACGGTTGCGTCCGCGCTTCTGGCACATGGCGTGCATCTTCTCGGCCGCTCGTTCAAATATCACCGCCCGCGCGGCATCCTGACGGCAGGTCCGGAAGAGCCGAATGCGCTTCTCGACGTTTCTCGTGATGCTGCCCGTCGTCAGCCGAATGTGCGTGCCACGGTGCAGGAAGTGTTCGACGGTGCGAAGATCTCTTCGCAGAACCGCTGGCCGTCGCTGAAATACGATATCGGCGCGGTCAATGATGTGCTTTCGCCGTTCTTTGCTGCCGGTTTCTACTACAAGACCTTCATGTGGCCGAAAGAGGCCTGGCACAAGATCTACGAGCCGATCATCCGTCGCTCGGCGGGCTTGGGTGTTTCGCCGACGGAAGACGACCCGGATCATTATGCCAGCCGTTATGTGCATTGCGATGTGCTGATCGCCGGTGCCGGCGTGGCGGGCTTGACTGCAGCACTTTCAGCGGCTGCAACGGGCAAAAAGATCATCCTCGTCGATGAACAGCCGGAAGTCGGCGGTGCGCTGCATTACGATGCTTCGACCATGATCGACGGCCAGAACGGTTATGACTGGGCGCAGGCGACGGTTGCCAAGCTCAAGGCGATGCCGAATGTGACGGTGCTGACCCGCACCACCGTGTTCGGTTATTACAATCACGGTTTCCTCGGCCTCGTCGAGCGGGTGACCGATCATGTTGCCAAGCCATCCAAGGATGAGCCGCGTGAGCGTCTTTGGCAGGTGCGGACAAAGAAGGTCATTCTCGCGACCGGTTCCATCGAGCGGCATATGGTGTTCGCCAACAACGACCGGCCAGGCATCATGCTGGCGTCGGCGGCGCGCAATTTCCTCAATCATCACGGCGTCGCGGTCGGCCATAATGTCGGCGTCTACACCGCTCACGACTCCGCCTATGAAGCGGCCTTCGACCTGAAGCGTGCCGGCGTCTCGATCGCCGCAATCGTCGATAGCCGCGACAAGCCGGGCGAGGCGGTGCTGGCGGAAGCCCGCAAGCTCGGCATCGATGTTCTGACCGGCCATGCCGTCGTCGATACGTCGGGGCGTCTGCGGATCAATTCGATGACGGTTGCCCGCAACGGCAATTTCGATCGCCGCAAGATCAAGGTCGATGCGCTGATCATCTCTGCCGGCTGGACGCCCTCGGTACATCTCTTCTCGCAGTCGCGCGGTAAGCTGAAATTCGACGAGGTGAACCAGCGTTTCGTGCCGGATGTCTATGCGCAGAACGCGATCTCGGTCGGCACCTGCAACGGTACGGATGATCTCGCCGAACTGATCGACGAGGCGATCACGTCCGGTGGCGGCAGGCTGGCGCTTTCGGGCGAAAACCGGTTCGAATGGACAGGTGGCATGATAGGGGCTGCCGAAGGGGCAGGGCCTGATCATGCGGTGAAGGCGTTTGTCGATTTCCAGCACGACGTGACGGCCAAGGACATCCGCCTTGCCGTGCGCGAGGGGATGCATTCGATCGAGCATATCAAGCGCTTCACCACCAATGGCATGGCGTCCGATCAGGGCAAGCTTTCCAACATGCATGGCCTGGCCATCGCGTCCGAAATGCTGGGGAGGCCGATCCCGCAGGTGGGCCTCACCACGTTCCGTGCGCCCTATACGCCGGTCACCTATGGCACGCTGATCAACCATTCGCGCGGCGAGCTGTTCGATCCGGCGCGCAAGACACCGATGCATGCGCTGGAGGAAGCGGAAGGCGCCGAGTTCGAGGATGTCGGCAACTGGAAACGTGCCTGGTATTTCCCCAAGCGTGGGGAAGATATGCACACGGCCGTCAGCCGCGAATGCAAGACGGTGCGCGATGTCGCCGGCATTTTCGATGCTTCGACACTCGGCAAGATTGAGGTGGTCGGGCCGGATGCGGCAGCGTTTCTCAATCTGCTCTATACCAATGCCTGGGACACGTTGAAGCCGGGGAAATGCCGTTACGGCATCATGACCCGCGAGGACGGTTTCATCTATGACGATGGCGTCGTAGGACGACTGGCGGAAGATCGTTTCCATGTGACCACGACGACCGGCGGTGCGCCGCGTGTGCTCAATCACATGGAAGACTATCTGCAGACGGAATTCCCGCATCTGAAGGTGTGGCTGACCTCGACCACCGAACAATGGGCGGTGATCGCGGTGCAGGGGCCGAAAGCGCGCGAGATCATCGAACCTTTCGTAGAAGGGCAGGATCTCTCCAACGAGGCTTTTCCGCATATGAGCATTGCCGAGTGCTCGGTCATGGGCGTGCCGGCGCGGCTGTTCCGTGTCTCGTTCACCGGAGAAGTGGGCTTCGAAATCAACGTGCCCGCCGATTACGGCGCGGCCGTGTGGAAGGCGATCTGGGAACGGGCGCAAAGCATGGGCGCCTGCCTCTATGGCACCGAGACCATGCATATTTTGCGTGCCGAGAAGGGCTATCTCATCGTCGGACAGGATACGGATGGAACGGTGACGCCGGATGATGCCGGTTATGGCTGGGCGGTCTCCAAAAAGAAGACGGACTTTGTCGGCATCCGCGGATTGAAACGTCTGGACCTCGTGCGCGAAGGCCGCAAGCAACTGGTCGGGCTTCTGACCAAGGATCCGAAGGAGGTGCTGGAAGAAGGCGGCCAGATCGTTGCCGATCCAAACCAACCGAAACCGATGACCATGCTCGGTCATGTTACCTCGTCCTACTGGTCGGAAAATCTCGGCCGCTCGATTGCGATCGCGCTGGTTGCCGGCGGACGGTCGAGAATGGGCGAGACGCTTTATGTGCCGATGGCCGACAAGACGATTGCCGTCGAAGTGACCGACATGGTGTTCTTCGACAAGGAAGGAGGCCGGATCAATGGCTGAGCTTGGTTCCACTATAGCAACGCGTAGCCTTCCGCTTTCTGGTGCGCATGGCGGTTCAGCCGCCGTGCGGCTGGAGCCGGCGGCACCTGCTTCGCGGATTTCCCTGCGTGTGCGCGCAGAAGACGTGTCGGCCCTGTCGGCAGCACTGGGCGTTGATCTGCCGGTGAAGCCGAAAACCTCCGCCTTTGCCAACGGGCGCACGGCGCTTTGGCTGGGGCCGGATGAGTGGCTGGTGATCGACGAGGGCGAGAGTGGGCTGATGACGGCCGCTGCCAATTCCGGTGCGCTGCATTCCGCAACCGATGTTTCCCATCGCAACACGGCCATTCTCGTCTCGGGGAAGGGTGCCGCCGATGCGATCAATGCCGGCTGTGCCCAGGATCTGTCTCTCGATGTTTTCCCGGTCGGCGCATGCTCGCGCACGCTGTTCGGCAAGGTGGAAATCGTACTGCTCCGGACCGCCGAGGACGCGTTCCGGGTAGAGGTTTGGCGGTCGTTCTCCGACTATGCCTTCGGTCTTCTGAGCGAGGGCGCGCGGGACGCGGCGCTCTGATCATTTGGCCTTCGACCATAGCCTAACTTGATCTTGGCTTATCGATATCGCACCCTCCCGGATCAAAACGGGAGGGTTTTTCTATGCCGGAAGTACAATGGATCGTGCTTGGGCTGGCGGCAGCGATTGCCGGTGGTGTCATCGCTGCCAAGCTGGCGGGTGTCGAACTCTGGAAGGGTTTGCTTGTCGGTGGGGCGGCTGCGATTGCAGCGTTTCTGGCGTCCTTTGCACCGGGTATCGATCGTGATCTTTCCATGCCGATAGCGGCGCTGATCGCGTCCGGCATTGCCGGCACGACAGTCGGGCTCAGTGCTGCACGAACTGCGCCGATCCTCATTGGTGCGGCTGTTCCGCCGCTTCTCGGCCTGTTGATGCTGGATCTCAGCTGACAGGCGTATTGCTATTGCAGCTGCCGCCATCCGGCGGCTAGTCTCTTCCGGCAAAACTCTGGGAGGAGTTCGTGAAGATACGTGCGGCCGTTTTGCGGCAATCGCCAGTCGTACCGCCTTTTGCTATAAGCAGGCCGCTTTCGATCGAAGAACTGGATCTCGATCCGCCGGGGCGTGAAGAGGTGCTTGTGCGCATCTCTGCGGCGGGACTTTGTCATTCCGATCTTTCCGTTATCAACGGCGACCGCCCGCGGCCGATGCCGATGGCGCTTGGTCATGAGGCTTCCGGTGTCGTGGAGGCCGTTGGTCCTGGCGTTCATGACCTTGTGCCGGGCGATCATGTGGTGATGAGTTTCGTGCCAAGCTGCGGCCATTGTCTTGCCTGTGCCGAAGGCCGACCGGCGCTTTGTGTGCCGGGCGCAGAGGCGAACGGCAAGGGCGTGTTGCTGTCGGGAGAGCGACGGCTGGTCTGTGACGAGGTTCCGGTTAATCACCATCTCGGCGTGTCCGGCTTTGCCACGCATGCGGTGGTTTCCCGATACTCGGCGGTAAAGATCGATCGCGATCTTCCGCTCGCCGAAGCGGCATTGTTCGGTTGTGCGGTGCTGACGGGAGTAGGGGCTGTCGTTAACACCTGCAAAGTGCAGCCGGGGCAGAACGTCGCGATTGTCGGCCTCGGCGGCGTCGGCCTTGCAGCGGTTCTCGGTACGCTTGCGAGCGGCGCCGAACGGGTGATCGCCGTCGATCTGGCTGCGGCAAAACTCGACGTCGCCCTCAAGCTCGGTGCGACGGACGTCTTTCTGGCAAGCGATGTGGATGTGATTGAAAAGATCCGCGAGGCGACAGGTGGTGGCGTCGATCATGCGCTTGAAATGGCCGGCTCGACGCGGGCGTTCGATCTCGCATACCGTATCACCCGACGGGGAGGGATCACGGCGACTGCCGGCCTTGCCAACCCGGTCAGTCAATTCGCCATTCCAGCGGTCAGTCTCGTGGCAGAGGAACGGCGTGTGCTCGGCAGCTATCTCGGCGGATGCGTGCCCGCCCGCGATATCCCGCGGTTCATCGGCCTCTATCGCCGTGGAAAGCTGCCGGTGGACCGGCTGTTGTCATCGACAGGACCGCTGGAGGAAATCAACGAGGCTTTCGACCTGCTGCACGAAGGCAAGGTCATCCGCCACGTCATCACGTTTGGATAAACGCCTTCGATTAGACTCCTTCGGGCCGATCCTTCGGGTCGAACTGGACGATGGTGATCCAGGTGGTGGTCAAGGCCGGTTTCTTTTCGTTTTCGATCTCGACCGAAACCTCGTAGGTGGTCATCAGCATGCCGCCGCCGCGAAACCGGCAGTCGGACAGGGTGAAATGCCCACGCACGCGCGCACCGCATTTGACCGGCGACATGAAGCGGACGCGATCAAACCCGTAATTGATGCCCATAGTCTGCTCACGGATTTTCGGCACGGTGCCGAAATTCATTGCGGAGAGCAGCGACAGGGTGAGGAAACCATGGGCGATCGTGCCGCCGAACGGGCTTTCGGCGGCGGCGCGCTCGGGATCAACATGAATGAACTGATGATCGAGCGTCGCATCGGCGAACTGGTTGATCATCGTCTGGTCGACGGTGATCCATTCGGACACGCCGAGTTCCTGGCCCACAAGTCCCGGCACATCGGCCAGCGAAATCTCACGCATGCAGCACACCGCTCTTGTCGTCGTTTTCTAGCTATTGTCCGCAGATCGCAGCATTACCCTTTCAGGCAGAAGCTGACGGAGCGGGAAGGAAGGAGGTTCGTCCAAGGCTTATTGGTGAGCAGATCCTGCCAGCCGGTGCCGGGCAGAATAAACTCAGTATCTTCATGGCCCCGGTTGAAGAGGATTGCAAGACGGGTCGAGCGCCCCGATGAAAGGTCCACCGTCGCAACGACCATGCCCATCAACCGGTTGTCGGCATTTTCCCAGTCGGAAACCTGCATAGGAGCGCCCGACGGGGTCAACCATTCGATATCGCCATTGCCGGTGAAGAAGCCGGTTTCGGAGAAGACGGAGAAGCGTTTGCGAATGCCGGCAAGCAGCGCCGTGTGCCGCACCAGTTCCGTATCCGGCTCCTGCCAGTCCATCCAGGTGATCTCGTTATCCTGGCAATAGGCATTGTTGTTGCCGCGCTGCGACCGGCCCGCCTCGTCGCCCATGGTGAGCATGATGGTGCCGCGGCTGGCAAACAGCGTTGAAAGCAGCGCCCGGACATCGCGACGCCGGCGCTCCTGCACCTCAGGATCGGTGGTCCAGCCTTCCGCGCCGTTGTTCCAGGAGTAGTTTTCGTTGTGGCCGTCGCGGTTGTCCTCGCCATTGGCATCATTGTGCTTGTGTTCATGCGAGACGAGGTCGAACAGGGTGAAGCCATCATGGGCGGCGAGGAAATTGACGCTGCGCGTCTGGCCGGATCTTTCGAAGATGTCCGACGATCCGGCAAGCCGCGTGGCGAGTGCTCCGGTCATCCATTGATCGCCGCGCCAGTAGCGGCGCATGTCGTCGCGGGCGCGGTCGTTCCATTCGAGGAAAGGGGCCGGGAAATTGCCGAGTTGATAACCTCCGGGGCCGATATCCCAGGGTTCGGCGATGAATACCCGGTCCTTCAGCAAGTCATCGGACAAGATGGATGTGAGAGTTTCGCCATTCGGGTCGAAACCTTCTGCAGTGCGACCGACGACAGGGGCGAGGTCGAAGCGAAAACCATCGATACCGGCATGACGAACGAAATGACGCAGCGTATCGACGATCAGTTGTCGGACGACCGGATGATCGGCAGCGACCGTGTTGCCGGTGCCGGTGTCGTTGACCAGCGTGCCCGGCTCATGCGGCAGATGGCGGTAATAGGCGAGATTGTCGATGCCGCGCATGGAAAGCGTCGCGCCATAGCGGTCGCTTTCGCCGGTGTGATTGAAGACGAGGTCGAGGATTACCCCGATGCCTGCCTCGTGCAATGCCGCAACGGTTTCGCGCAGTTCCGCCATGCCGCCGGGGCAAAGGCGCGGATCGAGCGCCATGAAGGCGACCGGATTGTAGCCCCAGCCATTGGTGAGACCGAGCGGTGGAAGATGGCGCTCGTCGATCCATGCGGTGACCGGCATCAGCTCGATGGCATCGACGCCGATCTGTTGCAGGTGGGCGATGATGGCGGGATGGGCAAGCGCGGCGACCGTGCCGCGGATCTCTTCCGGGACATCGGGGTGAAGGATGGTGAAGGGTTTGACCGCGATCTCGTAGACGAATCCGCCGGGGGGCAGGAGCGGTGCCGATATATCAGCCTCGATGTCTTCGGTGACGACCGCTCTCGGCACGAGGTTGGCGGTATCGGTTTGATAGGTGGCGAGGTCGTGATCGGCCAAAAATGGACGGTCGAGTTCCTTCGCGTAAGGGTCGACCAGAAGTTTTGACGGATCGAACCACAGTCCTTTGTCGGGATCATAAGGGCCGTAAGCGCGGTAGCCGTAACGCTGACCGGCGGTGAGCCCTTCGATCGAGATGCGATGAATGTTGTCGGCGCCGCGAAGCATGGCGTGGCTAGCGGTTTGGTCGCCTCTCTCGGCGTCGAACAGGCAGAGTTCGATCTTTTCTGCGGAAGAGGACCAGATGGCGAAATCGACCCCATTCGGGGTGAGGGTTGCGCCCAACGGTTGGCTCTGTGCCATGCGATTATCCCCTCTGGCCTGCCGGCCATCTCCCCCACAAGGGGGGAGAAAACCAGCCGCGATCTTCTGCCGCCAATTGAGCCGTGGCGTTGCGGCTTGTTAAGCCCCTCCCCCTTGTGGGGAGGGGACTTTGCCATCTGTGTTGGGTCGCCATTTCGCGGAGATGCTTTCGGCAGGGCAGAGGGAGGTAAATTCATCTGCGATCTCCGGGCTTCGACGATTGACGCTTACGTAATCACCGTCGGTGCATCACGCCCGGAGCGCTTCTTCAGCTCAGAGATCTCGTCGGCCACGGCGATCAGATCTGCAAGCGCCACCTGCGTGTCGATATCGTGCTTGGCCGGGTCCGGCTCGTAGCGTTCGACATAGACGCGGATAGTGGCGCCCGAGGTGCCGGTGCCCGACAGGCGGAAGACGACGCGGCTGCCGCCTTCGAAGAGGACGCGGACGCCCTGGTTCTTCGAAACGGAGCCGTCGATCGGATCGTGGTAGGCAAAATCATCGGCGGCGGCGACCTTGAGGGAACCGAAGTTCTGGCCCGGCAGGTTGCCGAGTTTTTCGCGCAGCGCGGTCATCATGCCGTTTGCGGCATCCGAATCCACTTCTTCGTAGTCGTGACGGGAATAGTAGTTGCGGCCATATTCGGCCCAGTGGCTCTTGACGATTTCCGCGACGCTTTCGTTGCGGCCGGCCATGATGTTCAGCCAGAAGAGAACCGCCCAGAGGCCGTCCTTCTCGCGCACATGGTCCGAACCGGTGCCAAAACTTTCTTCGCCGCAGACGGTGACCTTGCCGGCGTCGAGCAGGTTGCCGAAGAATTTCCAGCCGGTCGGCGTTTCGTACATGCCGATGCCGAGCTTTTCGGCGACGCGGTCAGCGGCGGCACTGGTCGGCATCGAGCGGGCGATGCCGGCAATGCCCTTGGCATAACCCGGCGCGAGCTTAGCATTGGCCGCGATGATCGCGAGGCTGTCGGATGGGGTGACGAACATGCCTTTGCCGACGACCATGTTGCGGTCGCCGTCACCATCGGAGGCCGCGCCGAAATGGGGGCCGTCCTTGCTCATGACGTCGTCATAGAGTTCCTTGGCGTGAACGAGGTTCGGGTCCGGGTGATGACCACCGAAATCCGGCAGTGGCGTGGCGTTGCGGACCGAACCTTCGGGTGCGCCGAGGCGGTTTTCGAGGATTTCCGTGGCATAGGGGCCGGTGACAGCACCCATCGAATCGATCACGACGCGCACGCCGCTTGCGATAAGCGCGCGGATGGCGCCGAAATCGAAGAGCTGTTCCATCAGTTCGGCATAGTCGGCAACCGGGTCGATGACTTCAACGGCCATGCCGGCAACCTTGAACGTGCCGATCTTGTCGAGGTCGAGATCAGCCGTATCGGCGATCTTGTAGGTGTCGATGACCTTGGAACGGGCGTAGATGGCGTCGGTTATCTTTTCCGGTGCCGGGCCGCCATTGCCGATATTGTACTTGATGCCGAAATCTTCGGTCGGCCCGCCGGGGTTATGGCTGGCGGAAAGAACGATGCCGCCGAAGGCGTGATACTTGCGGATGATGTTGGAGGCGGCGGGCGTCGACAGAATGCCCCCCTGGCCGACCATGACCTTGCCGAAGCCTGCCGCTGCGGCCATCTTGATCGCCTTCTGGATGACTTCGCGGTTGTAGTAGCGGCCGTCGCCGCCGATCACCAGCGTCTTGCCGTCAAAACCTTCGAGGCTGTCGAAGATCGACTGGATGAAATTTTCCGCATAGTTCGGCTGAGCGAAGACCGGGACCTTCTTGCGCAGGCCGGATGTTCCCGGCTTCTGATCCTGGTAGGGAGTGGTGGTAACGGTCTTGATCATGCTCAAAGGCCTTTTCGTACAAGAATTTCGGAAAACAGATCAGCGTACAGGGCGGCGCTGCTGCTCCATGAAACATCGGATTTCATGCCCTGCTTCTGCATACCAGTCCAGACATTCTGGTCCTTATAAAGGCGGATGGCACGACGAAGAGCGCGGGAGAGATTTTCAGCGGTAACGGGGCCGAAGGAAATACCGGTCGCAGCACCCGACGCAAGGCCTGCATGGCTGGCATCGATGACGGTATCGTTCAATCCGCCGACGCGCGATACGATCGGCACGCAGCCATAGCGCAGGCCATAAAGCTGGGTGAGGCCGCAGGGTTCGAAACGCGAGGGAATGACGATCGCGTCGCAGCCTGCCTGCATCATATGGGAGAGCGGCTCGTCATAGGCGGCAATGACGCCGACCTTGCCGGGATGGCGGGTCGCGGCGGCATGGAACGTGTCTTCCAGCAGCTTGTCGCCAGAGCCGAGCACGGCGAGGCGGGCGCCCTGGATGACGAGATCGTCGATCGAAGCGGCGAGAAGGTCCATGCCTTTCTGTTCGGTCAGACGTGAGACGACACAGAAGAGCGGGCCGTCGCCCGGTTCGAGGGCAAAGCGATCGGATACCAGTCGCTTGTTTGTCTCGCGTGTGTTCAGGGCTGCGGCGGAATAGGGGGCGGCCAGCATCCGATCGGTTTGCGGGTCCCAGACGTCGGTATCGATGCCATTGACGATGCCGGCAAGATCAGAGGCGCGATATTGCAGCAGGCCTTCCAGCCCCATGCCGTATTCCGGCGTCAGGATTTCTTCCGCATAGGAGGGGCTCACCGTCGAAATCGCCCAGCTTGCCTGCAATCCTGCCTTCAGGAAGCCGACATTGCCGAAATATTCGACGCCATCGATGGAAAAGGCGTGCGGCGGCAGTTCCAGCCCGGGAAAGATGTCTGCGCCGAAAATGCCCTGGAAGGCGATATTGTGGATGGTGAGCAGGCTCGGCACTTCCGGCTCGTTCGCATAACGCATGAAGGCCGGCACCATGGCTGCCTGCCAGTCATGCACATGCACGAGGTCCGGTTTCCAGCCGCCTGGGTCGCCGGTCAATCCCTGTTGCGCGATGATTGCCCCGACTTTCGACAGGGCTGCAAAGCGTTTCCAGTTGTCCGGGTAATCCTTGCCGGTCACATCGAGATAGGGGCCGCCCTCGCGATCGAAAAGTTCGGGACAATCGAGGATCAGAAGATCAAGTCCCTGATATTCGATCTCGAGGATACGTGCCTCGGTGCCGAGCAGGTCAGGAAAGGTCCGCCTGAGGATCGCGTTTCCGGCAATGCGCATGACGGCGGGGTAGCCGGGCATCAGCGTTTTCACCGCAACGCCCTGTTTGCCGAGCGCCAGCGGTAGCGCGCCGGCCACATCGGCCAGCCCGCCCGTCTTGACCAGAGGATAGACTTCGGAAGCGACCGAAAGAACCTGCATCACAAATCCAACTTGTCGATCATTTTCTGCGTGATGAGGCAAATGCCACTTTCGGTGCGACGGAAGCGCTTGGCGTCGAGTTCGGGATCCTCGCCGACAATCAGACCTTCCGGAATGGTTACACCATGGTCGATGACAACATCACGAAGCTGGGCGCGGCGGCCGATACGGACATTCGGCAGCACGACCGCGCCGTCGAGTTTCGAATAGGAGTTTGCACGCACGCCGGTGAAAAGCAGGCTCTTGTTGAGCGACGAGCCGGAGATGATGCAGTCACCGGAGATGACTGACGAGGTAGCGGAGCCTCGGCGGTTTTCATCGTCATGGACGAATTTCGCCGGTGCGGTGATTTCCGCATAGGTCCAGATCGGCCAGGACTTGTCGTAGAGATCGAGGCCGGGGACGATTTCTGTCAGGTCGACATTGGCCTGCCAATAGGCGTCGATCGTGCCGGCATCGCGCCAGTAAGGTTCGCGCTCATAATCGGAGCGGACGCAGCTGTCGGCAAAACGGTGAGCGACGGCCTTACCGTGCTCGACGATATAGGGGATGATGTCCTTGCCGAAATCGCGGCTGGAACCGGCGGTCTCTGCATCGCGCTTGAGGGCGTCGATCAGGAATTTCGTGTGGAAGACGTAGATGCCCATCGAGGCGAGGGCAAAATTCTTATTGCCGGGAATGCCCGGAGGATCGGCCGGCTTTTCGACGAAATCGATGATCTGGTCCTTCTCATCGACATGCATGACGCCGAAGCCGGTCGCTTCCATGCGCGGTACTTCCAGGCAGCCGACGGTGACGTCTGCGCCGGAATTGACGTGCTGCTGCAGCATCAACTCGTAGTCCATCTTGTAGACGTGGTCGCCGGCGAGGATGACCATGTATTCGGGTGCATAACCCTCGATGATATCGATGTTCTGGTAAACGGCGTCGGCCGTGCCTTCATACCACTGCGTTTCGGAGACGCGCTGGGAGGCGGGCAGGATGTCGAAGCTCTCGTTGCGCTCGGGGCGGAAGAAGTTCCAGCCGCGCTGCATATGGCGGATCAGCGAGTGGGCCTTGTACTGGGTGGCGACACCGATACGGCGGATACCGGAATTCAGCGCGTTGGAAAGCGCGAAATCGATGATGCGGGCCTTGCCGCCGAAATAGACGGCGGGCTTGGCGCGCCGGTCGGTCAGTTCCTTCAGGCGGCTGCCGCGACCACCGGCCAGAACATAGGCCATGGCGTCGCGTGACAGAGGCTGGATGCGTTGCTTGTCGTTCATGGTTCTCCCTCCCTTATGCCTTGTCTGCAAATTCCAGCATGATCGTCGCCAAAGGCGGCAATGTCACGTCTGCCCAGATGCTTCCTCCCGCATCCACGGCCTGAACCTTGCCGCCATTGCCCTTGCCGCTGCCGCCATAGATTTCGGCGTCGGTATTGAGCACTTCCCGCCATTTCCCGGCATGGGGCAAAGGAAGCCTGTAGTTCTGGCGATAGACCGGGGTGAAATTGGTGATGACAGCCACCGGCTTTTCGCCAGGCGCCATGCGCAGCCAGGCAAAGACGGAATTGTCGGCGTCA
The DNA here is from genome assembly GCF_019511445.1 of Aliirhizobium wenxiniae. Taxonomy (GTDB): domain Bacteria; phylum Pseudomonadota; class Alphaproteobacteria; order Rhizobiales; family Rhizobiaceae; genus Neorhizobium; species Neorhizobium wenxiniae_A. The sequence goes on along the minus strand of NZ_JAEUAN010000002.1, from coordinate 61,120 downwards.
TCGACGATCAGCCAGCGAAACCCTTCACCCTCGCAATCGCGCGCGTGCAGGGCGGGTTTGGAGCGGTAACAGAAATTGAGATCGCGAACGAGGCGGCGCATGCCTTCATGCGGGTGATAGCTGAGCAGGTTCCAGTCGAGGGACTTGCTCTCGCTCCATTCGCTCCACTGGGCAAATTCCTGGCCCATGAACAGCAGCTTCTTGCCCGGATAACCCCACATGAAGCCGTAATAGGCGCGCAGGTTGGCAAATTTCTGCCAGTCGTCACCGGCCATCTTGGCGATCAGCGAACCCTTGCCGTGAACCACTTCGTCATGGCTCAAGGGCAGGACGAAGTTTTCGGCGAAAGCGTAGACGAGGCCGAAGGTGATGGCGTTGTGGTGGTGCTTGCGGTGGATCGGCTCGCGGGCGAGATAGCTCAGCGTGTCATGCATGAAACCCATGTTCCACTTGAAGCCGAAGCCAAGCCCGCCTTCATGGACGGGGGCCGAAACCTTGGGCCATGAGGTCGATTCCTCGGCGATCGTCATGACGCCTGGATGCGCGCCGTAGGAGAGCGAGTTCATCTTCTGCAGGAAGCGGACCGATTCCAGATTTTCCCGGCCACCATATTCATTCGGGATCCATTCGCCCTCGCGGCGGGAATAATCCAGATAAAGCATCGAGGCGACGGCATCGACGCGCAGGCCATCGAGATGGTATTTTTCGGCCCAATAGAGCGCGTTGTTGATCAGATAGGACAGGACCTCGACGCGGCCGAAATTGTAGATCGCGGTGTTCCAGTCGGGGTGATAGCCCTGACGCGGATCGGCGTGTTCATAAAGCGCGGTTCCGTCGAAATCGCGCAGACCGTGAGCGTCGGTCGGGAAGTGTGCCGGTACCCAGTCGAGGATGACGCCGATGCCGACCTTGTGGCAGCCGTTGACGAAACGGGCAAAACCTTCCGGCTCGCCGAACCGGGCGGAGGGGGCGTAAAGGCCGGTCGTCTGGTAACCCCATGAGGGATCATAAGGGTGTTCGGTGATCGGCAGGAACTCGATATGGGTGAAGCCCATGTCGACACAGTAAGGGATCAGGCGCGAGGCGAGTTCGTCCCAGGAGAGGAATGTGCCGTCCTCGCGGCGCTGCCATGAACCGGCATGGACTTCATAGATGGTGATCGGCTGGCGGCGATGGTCGGCCTTTTCCCAGAATTCACGGTGTGCGTCGTCTTCCCATTCCTGGGCCAGTTCCGCTGCCGTTACCGAGGCGGTTTTCGGTCGCATTTCGGCGCGCCGTGCAAACGGATCGGCCTTCAGCGGCTGCAGTTTGCCATCCTTGCCGATGATCTCGAATTTGTAGGCTGATCCTGCACGGACATCGGGTGCGAAAATCTCCCAGATGCCGGTATCCTGGCGCAGCCGCATCACATGGCGGCGGCCGTCCCAGTTGTTGAATTCGCCGACGACGGAGACGCGCCGTGCATTCGGCGCCCAGACGGCGAAGTGAAAGCCGTCAACGCCTTCGTGGCGGATCGGATGGGCGCCCATCTTGTCGAAAAGGCGCAGATGCGAGCCTTCGCGCAAAAGGTAATCGTCCATGGGCCCGAGAACCGGCCCGAAAGAATAGGGGTCGGTCACCGCCCATTCAACATCGCCGCGCTGGGCGCGATAGCGGATCGGCTGTAGCTGGGCAGCCTCGACAAGGCCTTCAAAATATCCTGCCTCGTGGCGGCAGGTCAGTTCGCCAAGCTCTGCGCCGCTCAGCGAAAGCACCGTGACCTCTTCGGCACCGGGGATAAAGCAGCGGGCACGGTATTTTTCGCCGAGCTTGTGAAGCCCAAGCACGGCGAAAGGGTTCGTATGCCTGCCTGCCAAAATCGCCTCGATCTCGGACAACGGGATTTCTCCAGGAGCTCTCCCGTCATCGAGCGCACTCGGCGATTTTGTCATCAGGCTCTCCAGATTTCCGACGCGTACTGGCGGATTGTGCGGTCCGAAGAGAACCAGCCCATCCGGGCGGTATTGCGAATTGTCTTTGAATACCAGGATTTAGGGTCTGTCCAGATTTGGTCAACAGTGCGCTGTGCCGCAGCATAGGCATCGAAGTCGGCGGCGACCATGAACCAGTCGTGGTTATAGATGCCGTCGATCAGTTCCTGGAAACGCGATCGGTCGTCAGGCGAGAAAACGCCGGAGGCAATCGCGTTCAGCGCCTGGGCCAGTTCGGGCGACTGCTCGATCAGTGCACGTGGATTATGCCCGTCCGAGCGCACTTTCGCCACTTCATCCGCCGTCAGGCCGAAGATGACGATATTGTCGTCGCCGACATGTTCACGCATCTCGACATTGGCGCCGTCAAGAGTGCCGATCGTGAGCGCGCCGTTCAGGCCGAACTTCATGTTGCCCGTGCCGGATGCTTCCATGCCGGCGGTGGAGATCTGTTCCGACAGGTCGGCGGCGGGCACGATGGTTTCCGCCAGCGAGACGTTGTAGTTCGGAACGAAGACGACTTTCAGCAGGCCGCGCACCGACGGATCGTTGTTGATGACGCGGGCGACGTCATTGGCCAGTTTGATGATCAGCTTGGCGTTGTGATAGCTCGGCGCCGCCTTGCCGGCGAAGAGTTTTACACGCGGCACCCAATCCAGTTCCGGGTGCGAGCGGATCTGGTCGTAAAGCGCGACCGCTTCGACAATGTTGAGAAGCTGGCGCTTGTATTCGTGGATACGCTTGATCTGGATGTCGAACAGCGCCGACGGATCGAGCCTGATGCCCATGCGGCTGCCGACGAGATTGGTCAGCGTCACCTTGTTCGCCCGCTTCACCGCCGCGAATTTTTCCTGGAAGCTTGCGTCGTCGGCGAACTTGTCCAGCTCCACCAGCGCTTCGGTATCATCGAGGAACTTGTCGCCGATCGCCTCGCGGATCAGCGAGGTGAGGCCGGGATTGCACTGCATCAGCCAGCGGCGAGGGGTGATGCCGTTGGTCTTGTTGTTGATGCGGGTCGGATAAAGCGTGTGAAGGTCGGCAAAGACCGTTACCTTCATCAGATCGGTATGCAGCGCCGAGACGCCATTGATCGAATGGGAGCCGACAAAGGCGAGGTTGCCCATGCGCACCCTTCGCTCGCCGCCTTCATCGATCAGCGAGATCGCGCGGACCTGCGTGTCGGAGAAGCGCTTTTCCTTGCGGGCTTCCAGCAGGATTTTTGCGTTGATCGCATAAACGATCTGCATGTGGCGCGGCAGAAGGCGTTCGAAAAGCGGAACCGGCCAGGTTTCCAGCGCTTCGGGAAGAAGCGTGTGGTTGGTGTATGAGAAGGTCTGGCGGACGATTTCCCAGGAGAGGTCGAAATCCATGCCGTGAATATCGACGAGCAGACGCATCAACTCGCCGATCGAGACGGCCGGATGGGTGTCGTTCAGCTGGATCGAGACCTTCTCGTGAAGGTTGGTGAAATCCGGATATTGCTGCAGGTGACGACGCAAAATGTCCTGAAGCGATGCGGACGAGAAGAAGAACTCCTGGCGCAGGCGCAATTCCTGACCGGCCGGGTTGGCATCGGCCGGATAAAGGACGCGGGTCAGGGCTTCGGCCTTGTTGCTTTCGCGCAGCGCGCCGATATGGTCGCCGGCGTTGAAGGCATCGAGCAGGATCGGATCGATCGGCTGGGCCGACCAGAGGCGCAGCGTGTTGACGCGCTTGCCGCGCCAACCGACGATCGGCGTGTCGTAGGCCATGGCGATGACGCGTTCGGCCGGCTTCCAGACATAACGTGGCGTATCTTCGTAACCGCCGACCGTATCCACTGATCCGCCGAAGCCGATTTCATAGGAGCTTTCGCGGCGCTCGAATTCCCATGGGTTGCCATGAGCAAGCCAGGTTTCCGGCAGTTCAACCTGCCAGCCGTCTGCCATCTGCTGGCGGAACAGGCCGTGGATGTAGCGAATGCCGTAGCCGTAGGCCGGGATGTCGACCGTCGCCATGCTCTCCATGAAGCAGGCGGCGAGACGACCCAGGCCGCCATTGCCGAGCGCTGCATCCGGTTCAAGACCTGCGATTACCGAGACGTCGACGCCAAGTGACGACAGCGCATCACGGATTTCGGCCATCAGTCCGAGGTTGCTCACCGCATCGCGCATCAGGCGGCCGATGAGGAATTCCAGAGATAGATAATAGACGCGCTTCTGGCCTGTCCGGTAGGCCTGTCGCGTACTCTCCATCCATCGATCGATGATCCTGTCCCGGACGACCAGAATCGTGGCCGTCAGCCAGTCATGGGGCTTGGCCACCTTGGCATCCTTGCCGATGCGGTAGGTCAGGCGCTCGATGATCTCTTCCGCCATGATCTCGGGGCGGGAGGAGCGTGGGGCCGGATAGGGAATTTCGATGGGGGGAGTTTTGCTGTTCATATAGTCGCCAATTGTTCTCGGTTGAGCGGGGTGGAGGAATGTCCGATTCAGTCGATATGGCAGAATGTTACCGGCACAGTTATGCACCGATGTGAAAGCCTTGCAACGGGCGAGTTGAATATGGTTGCCGGAGGGTAAGCGGGAGCTTTGTTTTAGGCATGCTAAAAGCCCCGCGATGGGCGAGGCTTTGCTTTTGGTTTTTGGATGTGGCCTGTTACTTTGTCAGACGGACAAACTCGCCGTCCGGCGCGCATGTTGTGGCGACGGTATAAAAGAAGTCCTGTCGCGAAAAGCCGCCGCCGTCTTCCCATGCATGGTTCGAAGTCTTGCCGCAGATGAGGATATCATCAAGCGGGCTGGTCACGCCCTTGGGCAATTGCTTACCTTCAACGAAAAGGTAGTGGCTTGTATCCGGGTTGTCTGTGCGCAGGGTCAGATCGTATTTGGCGTATTGTGCAAGATCCGTCTTGTAGCAATAGACGTTCGATCCAGAGAGATACAGCCGTTCTCCGGTTGGGCAGCTGTCGTTCTTGATGTCCATCTGCAGGACCAGCTTGGTATATTTGCCGAGATTCAAGACGCCACTCGGGCTGACAGTCATCGTGCCCTGGCCGCCATCGTCACGGGTGACTGGCTGGTAGGTTACCGTACCTATCGTTTCTTCCTTAGTGCTGTTCGGCCTGACGACGCGGATTGTCACCTTCTTCCAGTACCAGCCCTGCGCCTGTGTCGGCGTGAAATTGATGGTCTTCGGCTTGAGAGGAGCAATCGCTTGCGAAGTCACGCCCACATCAATGTTCGAAATGCCTGCGAGTTGCATCACGCTGTTGGCTGATTTTCCCTCGATGCTGACATTGACGTTTTGACCGGTCATCGTAACGCTATAGGTCGCCCCAGTGGGAAGTTTGGCCTTATATCCTTTGAGGAACGCTTCAGCTTTGGCGATAGCCGCGGCACTGTTGGTGCCATCATATACCGCGCCACCAGCAAGTGCAGCGGCGTCAGCAATACCCTGCATATTCGTTCGCTGGGTATAGGCCGTGCTCACGTCGAGGACGCTGCCTCCCGCGAGAAGAAGCGGAACCATGATGAGTGCCGTCATGATTCCGAAATTACCGCCGCGATCGTCTGCAAAACGCTTTAAAATGGCCATGATGCTCGCCGTCCCTGACTACGGCCGCACTTTCGACCGTTCTAATGGTCTAATGCAGCAAGAGCTCTGCATGACGGCTTAATGAAAAGCATCGCATTTTAGCGATCGGTCGAAATCAGCGCCAAAACGGGGCTACTTGACCGGAATTACGTCAACTGCCTGATCGGCCTTTTGATTTCCGTAACCTTTGAGCACGCCGATGACGGGGGCGACGTCGGAATAGTCGCGGCCGTAGCCGACGACGATGTGGTCGCTGCCGGCGGGCATGTCGTTGGTCGGGTCGAATTCGATGTAACCCAAAGCATCGCCGCACCAGATGCGCACCCAGGCATGCATGGCATCCGCCCCCTCAAGCCGCTCCTTGCCCGGCGGCGGGATGGTGCGCAAAAAGCCGGAGACATAGCCTGCCGGGATGCCGAGGCTCCTGAGCGCCACGATCATCACATGGGAGAAATCCTGGCAGACCCCGCGTTTCAGCTTGAAGGCTTCCTTCGGCGTGGTGTCGACAGTCGTTGCCTCGGGATCGTATTTGAAATCATTGTGGATGCGGGTGCAGAGCGCGGCAGCGATCTCACGCACGGTCTGGCCCGGCTTCACGGTTTCGCGCGCATAGGCCGCGATCGACGGCTCGTCGGGCAGTCTCGGGCTGGCGGCAGTCAGATGATGGGGCGAGGACGGGTCGATAGACCAGATGTCGGTCAGCTCCTTGCGCAGCACATCGAGCGGGGGCGACAGATCCGCCGTCATCGTCGGGGCGTCGACCATGACGCGGGCCTGCATGCGGATATCCAGCCGGTCATGCGGGGCTCGGACGAGAATGGATGTCGCCTGCTGGCCGAAAAAGTCGATGAAGGTGACCTTTTCATCAGTTGCCGGCGAGACGGTGACGGAACCTGCGATCAGGCGCTGGCGGTCTGGGAGCGATAGCGGCAGGAGCCGGATGACATGGCGCGCGCCGGAAGCCGGCACATCGTAGGCATAACCCATGTGGAGAGAGAGGTCGTAGAGCATTCGTCGTTCCTCCCTTCCAACTCAACTGCAATAGGTTCGGCCGAGAAGATCGGAGAGGTTCTCCAGATCCTTTTCCAGCCTGCGATAGACATCCTCGTTCATCGTCTCCGGCGTCATCACCGCAAGCCCCGAATGAAGGCGCATGGCCTCGCGATAGAAGGGTGACATCTGGCCGTTGTCGTAGGCGTTCGGCAGTTTTTCCACCTCGGTGCGGATCTCGTTCAGCTGGAACAGGATCGAGCGCGGGTTGAGCGGATCGAGTGCGAGCAGGTCGTTGACCGTCAGGCGCGCCGTGTTGACGTTGTAGCGGCGGCGGTGGGTCATGACGCTGTCGCCGATCTCAAGCAGCATGTCGAGCGCGCCATCGGGTGCATCCGGGCCGGAGAGGTGGGCGAGCATGCGCGTCATGTGCAGGCCGCGTTCCAGATGGCGGCCGATGGACAAGAAACGCCAGCCGGTGAAGCGATACATGTTTTCATGCACGAGACCGGCAAAGCCTGCGAGCTTGCGCAACAGGATGGTTGCTGCATGGGCTGCATCATCACCCGGTTGAGCCGCTTCATGGAAGCGCTTGGCGGTCTTCGCCAGATCGGTCAAGGCCAGCCAGCCATCGGGCGAAAAACGGTCGCGGATATTGCTGGCGGAATAGATGGCGCTGTTGATGTTTTGAAGTAGCGGTTCGGGCACGGCTTTGACCATGTCCATATCGACCGACTTCAGGTAGCGGGTCACATCGGCAAGCAGAGGCGCATTCGGATCTGCCGATTCCGCGTAACGCAGATGCCAGGAACGCAGGATGCGCAAGGCGCCTTCGGCGCGTTCGATATAACGGCCGAGCCAGTAGAGATTATCGGCGGCGCGGCTCGGCAGCGAGCCCGGCATGTTACGGGTAAAGCTCTCTTCCGGCGGCAGCAGGGTCGATTTCGACACCGGCTTGTCGGAGACGATCCAGACGTCGGCGGCAGCCCCGCCCGACTGCATGGCGATCGCGGCAACATCATCGCCGGTGCCGATGCGGGCAAAGCCGCCGGGCATGATTTCCCAGCCGTTTTCGGTACGGGCAGCAAAGACGCGCAACGACATCGGCCGCGGCGTCAGCTTGCCATCGACCCAGGTCGGCGTCGTCGAAAGGGTGACGACTTCCTGGCCGACGAGTTTTGCACCTTCGCTCGCCAGCCAGTCGCCGACCGTGTCCTTCGCGGTCTCGCGCAGCGACGAGCCGAGTACGGACTGGCTGTTGTCGTCGAAGAAAGGCAGCCGGGAATAGGCGGGGCCGATGACCATGCGCTCGATATTCTTCGCCACATGCTCGCGCTCGGATTGCTGGCCGCACCACCATGTGGCGATCGACGGCAGGATCGGGTCTTCACCGAGCAGACGGCGGCAGATGGTGGGGGCAAAGGCGAGAAGCGCTCGGGTTTCCAGAATGCCGGAGCCAAGCGCGTTGACCAAAGTCAGCGAGCCGGAGCGCAGCGCCTGCACCATGCCGGGCGTGCCGATATGCGAATTCTGGTCGAGTTCCAGCGGGTCGGCATAGGATGCATCGAGGCGACGCCATAGCACGCCGACCGGCTTTAAACCGGCAACGGTGCGGACCATGACGCGGTTGTTGACGACGGTCAGATCCTCGCCTTCGAGCAGCATGAAGCCGAGATAGCGGGCGATATAGGCGTGTTCGAAATAGGTCTCGTTGGCGGGGCCGGGCGAGAGGACGGCGATCCGGTCATCCGGGTATTGCTTGCGCGATTGCAACGCATCGCGGAAGGCGCCGAAGAAGGAGGCGAGGCGATGGACGTGGGTTTCGCCATAGATATCGGAGAAGGCGCGGGTGGTGGCGACGCGGTTTTCCAGCGCGAAGCCTGCACCCGACGGCGCCTGGGTGCGATCGGCCAGAACCCACCAGTTGCCATCCGGACCGCGGCCGATCTCGAAGGAACAGAAATGCAGGTAATGGCCGCCGACCGGCTTTACGCCGACGAGCGGGCGCAGGAATTCAGGATTGGCGGCGATCAGTTGCGGTGGCAGAAAACCTTCCTGCACCAGCCGGTTTTCACCATAGATGTCGGCAATCATCGCCTCGAGCAGGTCGGCACGCTGCTGCAGTCCGCGAGAGATATTCTGCCACTCGTCTTCCTGGATCAGGACCGGGATATGGGAGAGCGGCCAGTTGCGCTCGCCGGTGCCGCCGGGGCCGGTGCCGCCATAGGTGCGGTAGAAAACGCCGGCATCGCGCAGATAACGGTCGGCGCGGGCGAAACGCTCGTAAAGATCGCCTTCCGACAGGCGGCTCAGATGGGCGATGAGGTTTTGCCAGACAGGCTTGATCTCGCCCTTGGCATCGAGCATCTCGTCGGCCACGCCGGGGAGCGCGGCATAACCGAGGATCGGATCGTGTTCGATCTCCTCATCCATGCGTCGTTCGCTCGCCGTGCCAGTCGTCAATTCGCGTCATACTCCTTGCGGCCGGCGGAGATCGAGCGTCAGGGGGAATTCGGGCGAAGGCGTCTCCGGCATCAAGGGATAAAATCCTGCCGTGTGACCCCAGGGCTCGAATCGCGCCAGACGCCGCGCTTCCGCCTCGTTGCCGTTCACCGGGAAGGTTTCATAATTGCGGCCGCCCGGATGCGCAACATGATATCTGCAGCCGCCAATCGCGCGGCCAGACCATGTATCATAAATATCGAATGTAAGCGGCGTGTTAACCGGCAGCACGGGATGCAGGCCGGAGGCCGGCTGCCATGCCTTGAACCGCACGCCGGCGACCGAGACATCGGACTGGCCGGTTTGCTTCAATGGCACGGCGCGACCGTTGCAGGTGACGGTGTAGCGCGACGGGTTGGAGGTCTCCAACCTCACCTGAAGCCGCTCGACCGAACTGTCGACGTAGCGCACGGTGCCGCCGATCGCGCCCTGTTCGCCCATGACATGCCAGGGCTCCAGCGCCTGCCTGAGTTCCAGCTTGGCGCCTTCGTAGTCCACCTCGCCGAAGAAGGGGAAGCGGAATTCCAGCTGCGCCTCGAACCATTCGGGACGCAGGTCGAAGCCGTTTTCGCGGAGGTCCTGCAGCACATCGATGAAATCGGCCCAGACATGATGGCCAAGCATGAAACGGTCGGCGAGCGCCGTGCCCCAACGGACAAACTTGCCCTGAGCCGGGTTCTTCCAGAACCGGGCGATGAGGGCGCGTACCAGAAGCTGCTGGGCGAGCGACATGCGGGCATTCGGCGGCATTTCGAAACCGCGGAATTCGACAAGGCCGAGGCGACCGGTCGGGCCATCCGGCGAAAACAGCTTGTCGATGCAGATTTCCGAACGGTGAGTGTTGCCGGTGACATCGGTCAAGAGGTTGCGGAACAGGCGGTCGACCAGCCATGGAAGCGGCGGCACGCCCTGGCCGGGAGCGGGAACCTGGGCGAGCGCGATTTCCAGCTCGTAAAGGCTGTCGTGGCGGGCTTCATCGATGCGGGGTGCCTGAGAGGTCGGGCCGATGAACAGGCCGGAGAAGAGATAGGACAGTGACGGGTGGCGCTGCCAGTGGAGCACGAGGCTTTTCAACAGGTCCGGGCGGCGCAGGAACGGGCTGTCATTCGGGTTGGCGCCGCCGACCACGACATGGTTGCCGCCGCCGGTGCCGGTGTGGCGACCGTCGATCATGAACTTGTCGGCGCCGAGACGGCTCTGGCGGGCCTCCTCATAGATCGCGGTGGTGATGTCGACGGTTTCCTTCCAGCTTGAGGCCGGATGGATGTTGACCTCGATCACGCCTGGATCGGGGGCGACGCGGATGACGTTGAGGCGCTCGTCATGCGGTGGTGCGTAGCCTTCGATATGGACCGGCAATCCCAGCTTGGCGGCGGCATTTTCGGCGGCGGCGATCAGTTCGAGATAGTCCTCGATCCGCTCGACAGGCGGCATGAAAACGCAAAGACGGCCATCGCGCGGCTCCACGGAGATGGCCGTGCGCACCGCGCCGCCGATCTCGCCGAGTGTCTGCTCTACGCGACCGAGATTAGTCGGGTCTCCCGCCTTGAAGGAAGATTCCGGCATGGCTCGGCCTTGGGTCGCATGCCCGGCGGGCACGAACGTATCCGGCAGCGCGCCGCGCGGGATCGATGGATCGGCTTCATGGATGTAGGGAAACTGCGAGGGTGGAATATAGGGCAGGGTGCCGAGCGGCAGGCGGTAACCGACGGGGCTGTCGCCGGGAACGAGAAAGATGCGGCCGCGGCGGGTGCGCCATTTCTCGCTGATCCATCGGCGGCTGATGGGTGAGCCGCTGGCCTGCGCATTCCATGCCTGAACGGGCAGGACGTGGCCAGTCGGCTTTGTAAGCCCGCGCTCGAAAACGCGGGCGATGCGGTTGCGCTCTTCCGGGTCCTTGAGTTTTGAATTGGACGGATCGACATTGTCCGGCAGCGAGCCTTCCTTGATGATCCATTCGGCGGGATCTTCATAGGCCGGCATCACCATGTCGGCTTCGATGCCGAGTTCACCGGCCAAGGCGGTCAGAAAGTTCTGCGAGTCGTCTTCGCTGACGCCGTTGTCACTGCCTTCCTGTGCGACGAGGTCCGGGTTCTGCCAGATAGGCCTGCCGTCCTTGCGCCAATAGAGCGAGAAGGTCCAGCGAGGCAGGCTTTCTCCCGGGTACCATTTGCCCTGACCATAATGCAGGAAGCCACCGGGGGCGAATTTTTCGCGCAGTCGACGGATCAGGATGTCCGCCTTTTCCCGCTTGGTGGGGCCGACGGCACCTGTGTTCCATTCGTCGGATTCGAAATCGTCGATGGAGACGAAGGTCGGCTCGCCACCCATGGTGAGGCGTACGTCCTGCGCCAAAAGTACCCGGTCCACCTCTTCGCCGAGTTCGTTCAACGCGTCCCAGCTCTCATCGGAAAACGGCTTGGTGATGCGCGGATGTTCGGCGACGCGGGCAACGTTCATCGCGAAGTCGAAGGATGTTTCGGCCTCGCCGAAATAACCGCCGGAGATCGGCGCGGCATTGCGGTAATGCGGCGTTGCGGCGAGCGGGATGTGGCTCTCGCCGGTCAGGAGGCCGGAGGTCGGATCGAGGCCGATCCAGCCGGCTCCGGGAAGATAGACTTCGCACCAGGCATGCAGGTCGGTGAAATCCACTTCCGTGCCGGAAGGGCCATCGAGTGCCTTCAGGTCGGGCGTGAGCTGGATGAGGTAGCCGGAGACGAAGCGGGTGGCGAAGCCGAGATTGCGCAGGATCTGGACCAGCAGCCAGCTCGTATCGCGGCAGGAGCCGAGTGCCGCCGTCAGCGTCTCTTCCGGTGTCTGGACGCCGGGTTCCATGCGGATAACATAGCTGATGGCCTGCTGCAGCCGCGCATTGATGCCGACGATCATATCGACCGTCGGCTGGTCCGGCGACATGTCGAAATTCTTCAGATACTCGACCAGGGCGGGGCCTGGCGGTTCAGGGATCATGTAGATCGACAGATCCTCGATCAGCTCTTCAGGATATTTGAACGGCCATTTGGTGGCTTCCTCTTCGACGAAGAAATCGAAGGGATTGTAGACCGTCATGTCGGCGACGAGATCGACCTCGATCTTGAACTCGGTGACCGGGTCCGGGAAGACGAACCGCGCAAGATAATTGCCGTAAGGATCCTGCTGCAGGTTTACGAAATGGTTTTCCGGCGTGACCTTCAGCGAATGCGACAGCACTTTGGTGCGCGAATGGGCGGCGGGTTTCAGGCGGATGATCTGGGGTCCGAGGCGGACGGGCTTGTCGTAGATGTAATGGGTGAGATGATAGATGCTTGCCTTGATCGACATGCTGTCCCTTCGAATGCCCTTATCCGGGCGCTCCCGTTTTCCCCCTTGTCGGGGCGTTCCCGCGGATGCTGTTTTTCGGCCTCGTTAAGCGGGCCGGTGCATCACTATTGAAGCTAAGTTTGTGCAATGCGGAAGAAGAAAGCAAGGACGATTGCGTGGTTATCGCTTGGACGAAACAGGGCGAGATCGATTTGTGGCAGCGCGTTCTTCCAATTCTGCCCCATAGTTTGCCAGTATAAAGTGATGACAAGCGGAAACCGAAGGTGAAGCGGCTCTGCCTGTACAACCCTTTACCGCGTGGTAAGTCTGCAGGAAGCATAGAGTCATGACATTGCGAGAGGAGCCAGTCGCAGATGTCTCACGCGGCCGCAGCAGCACCCGAACCTTACGAACTTCCGCTTTCCGGCCAGCTTCGCATGATGATGGCAGCATTCTGGGCATCACCGGTGCGTCGGCATCTGGTCATGCTTGCGATTGCGCTGCTCATCATCATCATCGCGACGACCTATGCGACCTATCGGCTGAATGAGTGGAACGGTCCGTTTTACGATGCGCTCGAGCGGCGAGACATGGCAGGTTTCCTCAAGCAGCTCGGCGTGTTCGCCATTATCGCCTTCTGCCTGACGCTGCTCAACGTGATCCAGACTTGGCTGAACCAGATTACCGCGCTGAAAATGCGCGAGGGGCTGGCGCGCGATCTCGCCAATGTCTGGCTGACGCCGGGGCGGGCGCTGAAGCTCGCAGGTGCAGGATCGATCGCCAACAATCCCGACCAGCGACTGCACGAGGATACTCGTATCCTGGCGGAGAACACCACGGCGCTGGCGATCGGTCTGGTCAACTCCACCATCCTGCTCGGCAGCTTCATCGGTGTGCTCTGGGCGATCTCGACGGATTTCGGCTTCAATATCGCCGGTCATCACGTCGTCATTCCGGGCTACATGCTCTGGGCAACCATCCTTTATGCGCTGACCGGATCGGTGCTCAGCAATGTCGTCGGCAGCATGCTGGCAAGGCTCAATGCCGATCGTTATGCGCGCGAGGCTGATCTTCGCTCCGCGCTGGTGCGCGCCAACGAGAACCTGAAGCCGATCACGCTTGCCCGCGGCGAGCCGAGCGAGCTTGCCCGTGTGCAGGACGCGATCGGCGGCGTGCTCGACATGCTGCGCAAGCTCGCCTGGGCGCTGACCAATCTCACCTGGGTCTCGTCCGGCTTCGGCTGGCTGGCGCTGGTGGCGCCGATCATCATCGCTTCGCCGATGTATTTTTCCGGCGAACTGACATTCGGCGGCCTGATGATGGCGGTCGGTGCGTTCAACCAGGTGAACACGGCGCTGCGCTGGTATGTGCAGAACTTCAGCGTCATCGCCGACTGGCGGGCAACGCTTGCCCGCGTTTCCTTCTTCCGCAATGCCCTGCTGATGGCCGATGCTCCGGCACAGGAAGGCGAGGTCATCACCTACAAGCACGGGGCGGAAACCGATGGGCTTTCGGTCAAGGGTGTCGAGGTTTATGGCGAGCCTGATCGTGGCGCGGACGGTCATGGCATCAAGCTGAAGGAGGACGGCTTCAGCGTCGATCCCGGCGAGAAAGTGATGGTCAACGGCGATCCCGGCACGGACAGACATCTGTTCTTCCAGGCGCTTGCCGGCATTTGGCCCTGGGGCAAGGGCGAGATCCTGCTGCCGCAGGCCGATAGGATGATCATGATGCCACAGGAGGGATATCTGCCGAGCGCCAAGCTGCGGGATGTGATGACCTATCCTTCGGGCATTCCGGACGTCACGGATGACGCCTTGAAGGCTGCCCTGCTGCAGGTGGGGCTCGATCGTTATGTCGAGCAACTGGACAAGGTGGAGCGCTGGGATCGGGTTCTCGACAAGGAGGAGGAGGCGGCGCTGCAGGTCGCCAATGCTGTTCTGCGCAAACCAGACTGGCTGATCATGGACGATGTGCTGGAAGGTCTGGAGCCGGAGGTGCGCGTGCAACTGATCAGCGTTCTCGAAGGGCTTGAGGGCACGGCGCTTGTCTATGTCGGTCGCTCGGAAGATTTTGCCAATCGGTTCAAGCCGAAGATCTACCATGTGGCGCCGCTTCAACCGAACGGGGCGAATGGGAACGGGCATGACAGCGCCCCAAGCGACAGTGAGACGGCATGAATAATCATTCTTCCCTGACGAAAAACGGACACGCCAAGACGGGACAATGCATCGTCTGCGGCCGGACCTTTCCGCTGTCAAAGCTGCATAAGGCCGGCAGTCTCAGGCCGCATCTCTACGAGATGATCGCCGAGGAGGTGAAAGATTGCGCACCGACCAGCCTGATCTGCGACGACGATCTTGCGCGCTTTCGGCGCCGCTATGTCGAAAGGCTTCTGGAGGAGGAGCGTGGCGAGCTTTCCGATCTCGACCAGAAGGTGCTGGACAGTTTTGAGAAGGGTACGCTGACGGTTCAGACAAGTTCCACCGCGGCCGCCGACCGGAAGTCGAGTTTCGGTGAGAAAGTTGCCGACAAGGTGGCGTCCTTCGGCGGCTCGTGGACCTTCATCCTGTCCTTCATCGCCATTCTGGTGGTCTGGATGGGGATCAACGTCGTCAACGTCTTTGCCCAGCCTTTCGACCCCTATCCGTTTATTCTTCTCAATCTGGTTCTCTCCTGCCTTGCTGCCCTGCAGGCCCCGGTGATCATGATGAGTCAGAAGCGGCAGGAAGAGAAAGACCGGCTGCGCGCCGAAAACGACTACATGATCAACCTGCGTGCCGAACTTGAGATCCGGCAATTGCACGAGAAGATCGACCACCAGATGGCCAAGCAATGGGAGCGTCTGGCGGAATTGCAGCAGATCCAGATCGAGCTTCTGGAGAGGCGAGACGACCCGCGAAAGGGCTAGAGCAACAAGCTCGTGATGTCGCTTGTTGGTCGTTGCATCGGATCGCAGACATCGCTAAGAAGCCGATGCGCTGGACGACCTGCGCCTTGAAACGTTCCGGGGACGGCCCCTTCTCTCTTACGAGATCGGTATGCCGCCAGAGAATATCTTTCCCAATCCTGTAGTCTCAACGGTTCGCGAAGTCCGCGTGCCCGGCAGCGCATTCGCGTTGTCGGCGCATCGCGTCCTGCCGTGTCCGTTTCATTCCAGAGGACATTATGGCCGGACCCATTGAACAGTTCGAAATCAAGACGCTTGTCGATATCGGCATCGCAGGCGTGGACCTGAGTTTTACCAATGCATCCGCCCACATGGTGCTGACTGTTGCTATCGCCAGCGCATTCCTGCTGTTTTCTACCAGTGGAAGAGCGCTTGTGCCGGGCAGATGGCAATCCAGCGCCGAGCTGCTTTATGAATTCGTCATGAAGGTGCTGAAGGACAATGCGGGTGAAGGCGGCATGCGTTTCTTTCCCTTCGTCTTCTCGCTGTTCATGTTCATTCTCGTTGCCAACATGATCGGCATGTTTCCCTACGCCTTTACGGTGACCGCCCAGATCGCGGTGACGTTCGCTTTGGCCATCTTCGTCTTTGCGCTCGTCACGCTCTATGGGATTGCGCGAAACGGACTTGGTTTCTTCCGCCTGTTCATGCCGGCGGGCGTGCCGGTGATGCTTGCACCGATCATCGTGCCGATCGAGATCATTTCCTACATCTCGCGTCCGGTCAGCCATTCCGTGCGACTGTTCGCGGTCATGCTGGCGGGGCATATCACGTTGAAGGTGTTTGCCGGCTTTGTCGTTTCGCTTGGCGGGTTCGGTGCCCTGGGAATGGCCGGCGCTATCCTGCCGCTGTTCATGACGGTCGCCATCACCGCGCTTGAGTTCATGATGGCCGGCATCCAGGCCTATGTCTTCACCATGCTGACCTGCATGTATCTCAATGATGCCCTGCATCCGGGCCATTGATTTGGTTCAAGGCGCCGTCGAATAGGCGGCGCCTTTTTCATCCGATCACGCCGGTGTCTGCGGGATGCGACCGGCGTTAGGCCTGCGCAGGTTGAAGAGGTTGCCGGTCAGGATCAGGGCCGCGCCGACGGCCATCAAGGCGTCCACCCCTTCGGAATACATGAAATAGCCGATGACGGCCGATAGCGGCACGCGCAGATAATCCATCGGCATCGCCACCGTCGCATCGGCGTGGGAAAGGGCCTTCGCCAGGCAGAAATGCGCAAATGTGCCGGTGAATGCGATGATGAAGATCCACGGCCAGACGCCGGCTGACGGCCAGGTCCAGACACGTAGCGCCGGGATGAGGCCGATAATCGACTGGATGATCAGCATCCAGAAGATGATCTTCGTGGCACTGTCCGTGCGGGTCAGGAACTTGGTTGCAATGAAGGATACGGCGAAGAAGAAGGCGGCACCCAGTACGACCAGATGTCCGGGATCAAGCGGCACTGCACCCGGCTTGATGATCAGCAGCACACCAACCAGACCGAAGCCGATCGCCACGCATTTGCGCCAGGTCAGGCGTTCGCCGAGGAAAGCTGCTGCCATAAGGGCAGCCCAGATCGGTGCGGTAAATTCGATGGCGATCACCTGCGCGAGCGGGATCATGGTGATGCCCATCAGCCAGGTGAACTGACCGACATAGTGGGCGATGTTACGGGCAATATGAGCCGGAAGGATGCCCGTCCGCATGGCCTTGAAGCCGCCTTCACGATAGACGAAGGGGAGGAGCATGACGAAGGCGATGACCGAGCGCATTTCCATTGCCTGGAAAACGTCGATCTCGCGTGTGACCTCGCGTCCGGAAACCGCCATGAGCAGGAAGAGGGCGATCGATGCCATCATCCATCCGGCCGCCTTTGCGATCGATTGCGTATTCTCCACCCCGTGTCTCCTCATGCGGCATGCCGTTCCGGCAATGCCCTATAGGGTTTCAGCTGCTAATGGAAATGGCCTTTTCGCCACATATGGCAGTGCCGTTGCGGTATTGGGCCGTATGCGATTTCGCGTCTAGCGCCACATGCCGCGCATGCGGGCTGTGACGTCTATTCGCACCTGTTGACGATGCTGGCGCTCAGCATCGGACATGGGGGCGACCACCGGCCAGGCGGAGGTTTCGAAGAATTGCAACAGCGTTGCCGGAATGAAGCGGGTGCGGGCGGCATAGACATGCCGGTCGCCTTGAGAATGCTGGCCATGCACAAAGAAACGCTGCGGGGTGATGACGTGGAGATGGTCCTTGGCGCGGGTCATCGCCACGTAGAGCAGACGGCGTTCTTCTTCGATCTCGGCTGTAGAGCCGACGCCGAGATCGGATGGGATGCAGCCGTCGACACAGTTCAACAGGAAGACGGAGCGCCATTCCTGGCCCTTGGCCGAATGAATGGTCGAGAGGATCATGTAATCCTCATCGAGCAGCGGCACGCCGGCCTGATCGCTGGTCGCATCCGGAGGGTCCAGCGTCAGCTCGGTTAGAAAGCGTTCGCGCGAGGTATAGCCGGATGCGATCTGTTCGAGCTGCAGAAGGTCGGCCTTGCGGGTCTCTGCGTCCTCATGGACGCGCTCGAGATGCGGCTGGTACCATTCGCGCGCCGTGCCGATTTCCGCCGGCCAGCCCTCGTTCTTGCGGATAGCGGTGAGCATTTCGATGAAGGCAGGCCAGTCTGCTCCGGAACGGGGCGGAGCGGGGATTTCCTGTAGTGCCGCGAGCGGCTCCGGGTCGGTCGCGATCGCATCGAGGATCTTACCGGCGGTCTGCGGGCCGATGCCGGGGATAAGCTGCATCAACCGGAAACCGGCAACGCGGTCGCGCGGGTTCTGGGCAAAACGCAGGGCCGCCAGCATGTCTTTCACATGGGCGCTGTCCAAGAACTTCAGGCCGCCGAATTTGACGAAAGGGATGTTGCGGCGGGTGAGTTCGACTTCCAGCGGGCCGGAATGATGCGAGGCGCGAAACAGCACGGCCTGCTGTTTCAGCGTCATGCCGGTCTCTCGGTTTTCCAGCACCTTTTCGACGATGTAATTGGCCTGCTCCGTCTCGTCCTTGACGGCAACGAGGCGAGGGCGCTCTTCCGACTGGCGGTCGGTCCAGAGGTTCTTGGTGAAGCGCTCGCGGGCGAGCTCGATCACGCCGTTTGCAGCGGCAAGGATCGTATTGGTTGAACGATAGTTGCGGTCCAGCGTGACGATATTGGCCGGCGGATCGAACGTATTGGGGAAATCGAGAATGTTGCGGATCGTCGCCGCGCGGAACGAATAGATAGACTGCGCGTCATCGCCGACGACGGTTAATCCATGTCCGCCGGGTTTCAGGCCCATCAGGATCGAAGATTGCAGCCGGTTGGTATCCTGATATTCGTCGACCATGACGTGATCGAAGTGGGCACCGACATCCTCGGCGATCGACGGTTCGCTCATCATCTGTGCCCAGTAGAGCAGCAGGTCGTCGTAATCGAGCACGTTCTGGGCCTGCTTGGCTTCGACATAGGATGCGAAAAGCTCGCGCAGCTGCTTTTCCCAGGCCTGGCACCATGGGAACCAGTTTTTCAGCACCTCATCCAGCGGCGTTTCGGAATTGACCGCGCGGGAATAGATGGCAAGGCAGGTGCCCTTGGTCGGGAATCGGCTTTCCATCTTGGAGAAACCCAATTCGTGGCGCACGAGGTTCATCAGGTCGGCGGAATCCTCCCGGTCATGGATGGTGAAGTCCGGGTCGAGGCCGATCTGATAGGCGTAGATGCGCAGGAGCCGCGAGCCGATGCCGTGGAACGTGCCGGCCCAGGTGAGCGCATCGGTCATGATGCCGGCATTCGCGCCCATCACCTGCTTGCATATACGCTCGACACGGCGGCCCATTTCGGTGGCCGCGCGGCGGGAAAAGGTCATCAGCAGGATACGGCGCGGATCGGCTCCCGAGACAATCAGGTGGGCAACGCGATGGGCCAGCGTATTGGTCTTGCCGGAGCCTGCGCCGGCGATCACCAGCAATGGGCCCGCAGGGCCGCCATTCGGGACGTCCGAACCATGCTCGACCGCACGGCGCTGGGCGTCATTCAGTTTTTCCAGATAGGCGACCGACATCAAATTCCGCACGTTGTTCCCGATGTGTTCGTTAGCTGTAACTGATTCGCACCCGCTTGCCTTCATTCCGTCCCGATCAGCGCGCTCAAGGTCAAACTTGACCGCATCGCTCGCCTTTCGCTATCGATTGTGGATCGCTTATCGCGTGGGAGATTTTCGTGAAAAGTTCGACCGTTTTCCTGGCCGGCGCGTTTGCCGCCGTTTCCTCGCTGACCTCTGCCTCCGCCGTATCGGCTCAGGTTGCCGACAGCCTGACGATCTACAATGCCCAGCACGAAGGGCTGACGAAGGAATGGGCTGACGCTTTTACCGAGGAGACCGGTATTGTCGTGACGATCCGCAACGGTTCCGACATGGAATTCGCCAATCAGATCGTGCAGGAGGGGGCGAACTCGCCTGCTGACGTGTTCCTGACGGAAAATTCTCCGGCCATGGCGCTGGTCGATGGCAAGGGTCTGTTCGAACCGGTTGACAAGGCGACGCTGGAACAGGTGCCGGAACAATTCCGCCCGTCGAATGGGCACTGGATCGGCGTTGCCGCGCGCTCCACCGTGTTTGCCTATGACAAGACGAAGCTCTCAGAAGACACGCTGCCGAAATCGATGCTCGATCTTGCCAAGCCGGAATGGAAGGGGCGCTGGGCGGCCTCGCCATCGGGTGCCGATTTCCAGGCAATCGTCGGCGCGCTTCTGCAGTTGAAGGGCAAGGATGAGACGGCTTCCTGGCTGAAGGGCATGAAGAAAAATTTTGCGGCCTATCGCGGCAATTCGGTTGCGATGAAGGCCGTCAATACCGGGCAGGCCGAAGGGGCGCTGATCTACCACTATTACTATTTCGGCGATCAGGCGAAGACCGGCGAAAACAGCAACAATGTCTCTCTGCATTATTTCAAGCATGAGGACCCGGGGGCCTTCGTGTCGATTTCCGGCGGCGGCATTCTGGCGTCGTCCCAGCACAAGCCGCAGGCGCAGGCTTTTTTGAAATGGCTGACAGGCAAGGATGGGCAAACGGTTCTGCGGGACGGCACATCCTACGAATATGCCGTCGGCAAGGGTGAGGCTTCCAATAAGGCGCTGGTGCCGCTCGATGAGTTGCAGGCGCCGAAGGTCGAGCCTTCAACGCTGAACAATGCCGACGTCACGGACATGATGACGGCTGCCGGCCTGCTCTAAAGCGGGCGGTTGTGATTCCGGTTGCGTGGGGACACTACAGGGCTTAGCTGCGGTGTCCCGTCATATTCAGGTCGACCATGACGTCAATTGCCGACAGCAAGCCGCTTTCCATGCCGCTGCCTCGTTTCAGATCGGGGATGCGCGGAACCTTTTCGCTTGCCGTCGTCATCGCATTTTTCGCGCTTCTGCCGCTGGGCTTCGTTTTCTGGGCAACGGCGGTGACCGGCGTTGAGACCGCGTCGCAGATGATCTTTCGGCCGCGAGTCGGCGAGCTGATGACCAATACGCTGCTGTTGGTGCTGTTCACCGTGCCGCTTGCAACGCTGCTCGCAACCTCTCTGGCGTGGCTGACCGAGCGGAGCGACCTGCCTTTCGCGAGGGTGTGGTCGGCGCTTTGCGTCGCGCCGCTCGCCATTCCGGCCTTCGTGCATTCCTACGCCTGGATCGGCCTATGGCCGGGTTTTCACGGATTGCCTGCCGGTATCGCGATTTCCGTCACTGCGTATTTTCCGTTTCTCTATCTGCCGATTTCAGCGGCACTTCGGCTTCTCGATCCGGCTCTCGAAGATCAGGCCGCCTCGCTCGGTCTTTCCGATGCGGCGGTTTTCCGGCGCGTGGTGCTGCCGCAACTGCGCCTGTCCATCCTCGGCGGCGGGCTGCTGGTGGGCTTACATCTTCTCGCCGAATACGGCCTCTATGCGATGATCCGCTTCGACACGTTCACAACCGCGATCGTCGACCAGTTCCAGTCGACCTATAATGGCGTAGCGGCAAATATGCTGGCTCTGGTGCTGGTTTTATGCTGCCTCGTCCTGCTCGGTTTCGATGCGGGCTTGAGGGGCCGCCGGCGTTATGCCCGCATCGGTTCCGGCGTGGCTCGGCGGTCGCGAAAGGCCTCTCTCGGCCGCTGGCGTTATGCCTGCATGCTCTTGCCGTTTGCGGCAGTTGTCTTCGCGCTCGGTATTCCGGCCATCACCCTGTCGCGCTGGCTGTTTGCCGGTGGCTCGGAAATCTGGCGGATGAACGAGATCGGTCTGGCGCTCAGCCAGACGCTGGTTATCTGCGTGGTTGGCGGGATCGCAACGACGCTTGCGGCAGTTCCCATCGCCTGGCTTTCGGTGCGTCGGCCGAGCCGCGGCAGCCGGATCATCGAGGGATGTTATTATCTCGCCAGTTCGATGCCGGGCGTGGTCGTGGCGCTGGCGCTGGTGACGATTACGGTGAGGGTCGCCCTGCCGCTTTACCAGACGGTTGCGACGATCGTGCTTGCCTATGTCATCATGTTCCTGCCGCGGGCGCTGATCAGCCTTCGGTCCAGCATCGCGCAAGTGCCGGCGGAGCTTGAGCAGGCGGCTGCGAGCCTCGGACGCTCGCCGGCCAATGCACTCTGGTCGACGACCATCAGGCTGGCGGCACCTGGGGCCGCCGCCGCGGTGGCGCTTTCCTCGCTCGGTATCATGAATGAACTGACGGCGACGCAGATGCTGGCACCGAACGGGACCCGCACGCTCGCCATGGCTTTCTGGGCACTGACCAGTGAAATCGACTATGCCGGTGCAGCACCTTATGCGCTGCTGATGATCCTCTTCTCGCTGCCGATGACGGCGCTTCTCCACCATCAATCAAAAAAGATCGCCGGCCGATGAGTTTTGTAGATATCCAGGCACTTCGCAAAAGTTTCGGACCGGTGGTGGCGCTGGACGGAATTGACCTCATGGTCGAACGCGGTAGCCGCACCGTCGTTGTCGGGCCATCCGGCTGCGGCAAGACCACGCTGCTGCGCCTGATTGCCGGTTTCGAGGCACCGGATGCCGGCCGCATCCTTATTGGCGGCGACACTATGGCGGAAGGCATGGCGGCGATGCCGGCATATAAGCGCAATATCGGTATCGTTGCGCAGGATGGATGCCTGTTTCCGCATCTCACCGTCGCCGGCAATATCGTCTTCGGCATGACGGAAGACCTGTCGGCGAAGCAGCGAAGAGCTGCGGAGCTGATGGAAATGGTCGGGCTGGAGCGTTCGATGCTGGCGCGCCGTCCCGATGAACTCTCAGGCGGGCAGCAGCAACGTGTTGCGCTGGCTCGCGCTCTTGCCCGCAAGCCGAGGCTGATGCTGCTTGATGAGCCGTTCTCGGCGCTGGATACGGGGCTGCGCGCTCAAACGCGCAAGGCTATCGGTGATGTTCTGAGGCAAGAGGGAATTGCGACGCTGCTCGTCACCCACGACCAGGCGGAAGCGCTGACTTTTGCCGATCAGCTTGCGGTGATGCGAGGCGGGCGTCTCGTGCAAGCCGGTCGACCGCGCGATGTCTATTCACGTCCCGCAGACCCGGCTACGGCTGCGTTTCTGGGTGAGGCTATCATCCTTCCCGCAGAAATGACGGATGGCCATGCCCACTGCGTGCTGGGACGGCTGCCGCTATCCGATCCCGCCATGTGTGCACGGCAAGGGATAATCATGCTGCGGCCGGAGCAGATCACGATCGCCGGCGAGGACGGTGAAGGGGTGGTTTTCGGGCGTGTGGTGGAGACCAGTTTCTGCGGATCGACCTGTGATATGCGCATCGTCCTGCGCGACGATGAGAGTGTCGTCCTTAATATCGAAGTCCCGAGTTCGACCGATGTGATCGCCGGCCAGGAGATCGCCCTGCGTATTTCGGGGACGGCGCACGTATTCGGCTGATTTTGTTCCAAGGATTGGAACCGGGAACATTGGAAAAACGTTATCTGCCCATCGCAATCAAGGACACAAATCCATGCTGAAATGGGCTCTCATTTTCCTCGTCATTTCCCTGATTTCGGGCTTCCTCGGTTTCTCGGGAGTTTCCGCGGCAACGGCAGGCATCGCCAAGATCCTGTTCTTCCTGTTCCTCGTCATCTTCCTGATCTTCCTCGTGCTCGCGCTGATGGCTGGCAGTGCAATCATGTGACGGTGGGCATGTGACCGCCGGACACCCTCCCAAACAGCAAAGCCGCCCTTGTGGGCGGCTTTCGCATGTTGAGGTGAAGCTATCAGGATTTCATCGCCCCGGATGTTTCTGGGCGAAGACAAGCAATTGCCAGACGACCGGCCCCAGAAGCGAATGTTCGTGATGGCTTTTCGGGATCGCAGTACCCTTGTCGACGACGATCTCGTCGCCACAAGCCCGGCAGCGATAGATGCCTGCATTGGTAACGGGCTGTCCAGGCTTGTAATCCTGGTCAAAGGCCCATGAATTGGCCTGAACGAGGCGCTCAGAATATTTGTACTGTGCCATCCTGCTTCTCTCGGGTCGATGCCTCTGTTGCGTGGAAGACTGCCCAAAACAAATGACCAAACAGTAATTTAGGCGCGAGGGTTTGCAGATTTTTTGCTTTTTTGCAGGTTTCGTCGCTACAGGATCGCATAGGTATTCGACATTAAGGATGCGGTTCGATTTGTTGTCGTTCCGCAGAGGCGGACAGAGTTTGTCGATAGGTGCGATATGCGTCGTGACGTTTTCAGGAGATAATTGATGAACGTCAGCAAGTCTGCCGAAGGCGATAAGCCACCGCCGAAGCGAAAGCCGATATGGCCGTGGCTTATTGCTCTGCTTCTCACGCTGGCGGCAATTTATGCTCACCATCGGATATCACTGATGATCGATGATCTGGCGCAGATGGCGAGAGATTTTGTCCAGTTTGCGAGGTGGATTCTGACGAAGCTGGAGGGATAAGCGGAGAGTGGGCAGAGCTGGCCGGAGTTGGCTCGCCCAGTCGGTTCGACCGAACCTCGGGCTCTATCTACGGGTCTTCCGGAAATGCAAAAGGCCCTGTGAGAACAAGGCCTTGCGAAGTTTCGGATGGTGGGCGTGACAGGGATTGAACCTGTGACCCCTACGATGTCAACGTAGTGCTCTCCCGCTGAGCTACACGCCCATCCGATGTCGGCGCATAGACCATAGTGTGATCGGGCCGTCAACTGGCTTTTTGGAAGAAATGCGAAGTTTTTTTGACGGGCCCGGATTTCCGGGGTTTTGTGTCTGTGGATGAGCAAGTGTGGGTGCCGAGAGAGGTAATGTGCTGATCCTAAAACGCAAAAGGCGCCAGAAGGGGCGCCTCGATTATTCGTCTGATTCTGAAAAAATGTTTTCAGGCCGCTGCGAGCATCTTGTTTACTTCGTCGACCAGGTCGCGAAGGTGGAAGGGCTTGGACAGGACCTTTGCGTCCTTCGGTGCCTTCGAGTCAGAGTTCAGTGCAACGGCGGCAAAGCCGGTGATGAACATCACCTTGAGGTCCGGGTCGAGTTCGGTGGCGCGACGGGCAAGCTCGATGCCGTCCATCTCCGGCATGACGATGTCGGTCAAAAGCAGCGAGAAGGGCTCTTCACGGAGCCGGTCATAGGCGCTGGCGCCATTGTCGAAAGAGGCGACCTTGTATCCCGCCTTTTCCAGTGCCTTCACCAGAAAACGGCGCATATCGTTGTCGTCTTCGGCGAGAAGGATTTTCTGTATCATCGTCGGGACCGTATCCGTGCATGCCTGAGGTTGTATGAGCCTTCCATAATGCCAGCTTACGGTAAATTTCCGTTTAACCGACGCGGAACGGCGTTTGGTGGGATATACATAGTATGGACTTGGCGTCGGGCAACTGGCAACATGCCACATTAGACTTGTTCGTGACATGGTAAAGGCAGGATGGATCAGTCCGCGGGAGATTTTCGGGAGTTTGAAGTCAGGGAACCGGCGGCGCAGACAATTCCATTCGTCTTCAATTCACCGCATAGCGGCAACCATTTTTCTGTGGATTTCCTGGCGAGCAGCCATCTGGACGCGCTTTCGATCCGGCGTTCCGCCGATCACTACGTTGACGAGCTCTTTGCTGACGCCCCTGAACTGGGAGCTCCGCTTCTTGTTGCACACTTTCCGCGTGCATATCTCGATGTCAACCGCGAGCCTTACGAATTGGACCCGCGGATGTTCGACGGGCCGCTACCTCCCTATGTCAATATAGGCTCGATGAGGGTCGCAGGGGGGCTCGGAACGATCCCGCGCATCGTTGCGGAGAACATGGAAATCTACCGCAAGCGGCTTTCCGTCGATGAGGGGCTGTCCCGTATTGAGACGATCTATAAACCTTATCACGCTTGCCTGCGCAAATTGATCGCGCGCACCCATGCCCGCTTCGGCATGGGTATTCTGATCGACTGCCATTCGATGCCGGGAAATATCCGTCTCTCGGGTTCGGATGTGCGGCCGGATTTCATCATCGGCGACCGCTACGGGACCAGTGCGTCGGCGGAGCTTTCGCGCGCTGCGCTGCATTTCTTCGACGAGATGGGTTTTTCGGCCGTGCGCAACAAACCTTATGCGGGCGGGTTCATCACCGAGCATTACGGTCGGCCGGTTCGCGGCCTGCATGCGCTGCAGATCGAGATCAACCGCAGCCTCTATGTCGATGAGGTGACGCTGGAGAAGAAGGCGGAGTTTCCGCTGGTGGCTGCTGCGCTTTCCACGTTCATGCGGCAGATGGCGGAGTTCGT
Organism: Aliirhizobium wenxiniae; assembly: GCF_019511445.1. Classification (GTDB taxonomy): domain Bacteria; phylum Pseudomonadota; class Alphaproteobacteria; order Rhizobiales; family Rhizobiaceae; genus Neorhizobium; species Neorhizobium wenxiniae_A. The sequence continues at coordinate 35,071 of NZ_JAEUAN010000002.1, read as the reverse complement.
CGGTGAATTCGCCGATGACGCAGGTGCGCTCGCGGCCGAATAGCCGCGTTTCCTCAAATCACAGGTCTTTCCATAAAGCGTGGGCTGTCGTCGGCCTTTGCCGTTCTGCGGGCAAAAAAAACCGCGCTCATCGCGCGGCTAAGTCTAGGGAGGAAACACCCAAGGAGGGTATTTACAGTCAAAGACTGTGATTAGGAGATTAGGGCTGGTTATGCACATTTGTCAAGCATATTTATGATGTGATTAAATTTGCGTCATTTTTGGGCTTTCTGATTAAGCTCGCGGCATTAAAAGCGGTTTTCTTTGGCAATAAGAGGTCCTAAGAAGGATGCTTCCTGTTCCTGCCATGCATTTTGATCTCCCAAGCCAAGGACTTATCGATGTTGCCAGACCGCGATTTTTTCAACGCACTTGCCGATGCCGCCAAGGGTGAGACGCTGCCGCGGTTCCGCACCGGGATTTCTGTCGTCAACAAGTTGGCCGGAGGGTTCGATCCCGTGACGGAAGGCGACCGGGCCGCGGAGACGGCTATCCGGGCGCTGATCCAGGAGCGTTTTCCCGAGCATGGCATACTCGGCGAAGAGCATGAGAACGTCGGGCTTGATCGCGAGCATGTCTGGGTGATCGATCCGATCGATGGAACGCGGGCGTTCATTTCCGGCCTGCCTGTCTGGGGAACTTTAATCGGGTTCCGTTCCAATGGGCGTGCAACCATGGGAATGATGGATCAGCCGTTTATCGGCGAGCGTTATTTTGCCGACGGTAACCGTTCCTTGTATTCGGGGCCGGATGGCGAGCGGCAGATTTCGGTGCGCGATTGCGGGTCGCTTGCCGATGCCATCCTGTTCACGACCTCACCGCATATCTTTCAGGGCGATGACCTGAAGCGCTACCGCGCCGTCGAAGAGAGGGTGCGTCTGTTCCGCTATGGCTGCGATTGTTATGCCTATGCGCTGCTTGCTGCGGGACATGTCGATCTCGTCGTCGAAAACAGCCTTCAGCCTTACGACGTCGGGGCGCTGATCCCGATCATCGAGCAGGCCGGCGGGATCATCACGACCTGGGACGGCGGTCGGCCGGAAAATGGTGGCAATATCATCGCTGCTGGATCCAAAGCTGTTTACGATGAGGCGATGGCGCTGCTCGCCGGACGCTAAAGAGAGGGCTTCAGGCGGCGGTTTCGGTCATTTCGAGGCCGCCATCCAGGCCCGGCATGAAGGTCTCGATCGCATCCATGGCCTGGGCGCGATAGATATCCTTTTCCTGAAACAGCTCGTGCCTGCCGCCGGTGACGGGGATGAGTTGCCCGGCGCGAAAATTCCGCGACAGGTTTTCCTGCAGGCGGTAGGGCACGACGCCGTCGAGCACGGGTGCCAGGATCAGTGTCGGGATGGTGATTTCCATCAGGTGCGACTGCAACGAAACGCGGGAGGCCGCTTTCAATGTCTCGTGGACCCATCGTGCCGTCGGAGCGCCGACCGTCAGGTCCTCGAAGGTTCGATAAAGTTCGAGATTGCGCTCAAAACGCTTTCGGTCGCCGGTCAGGCCGTTGCCCTCGAAGGGGATCAGTCGGCGGTCTCCGCCGAGTTGGACACCGCCGAAACCGGTCCACGACATCAGTCGCGCCAGGGGGCGAGCGAATTTTTCCGAAGCCGGCTGGCCGTGGAAGCCGACATAGGGCGATGCCAGCGCCATCCGGCTGATCCGGTTCGACAAGCGCGGTGCGGCGGAAAGGGCAATCAGCGCGCCGGTGGAATGGGCGACAAGGAAGAAGGGCAGGCGGGCATCCGGCAATACGACCTGTTCCAGAAAGATCTCGAGATCCTTCTCGTAATCGGAAAAGCGCTGGACATGTCCCTTTTTGCCGTCTTTCTTCAACCGGTCAGAGCCGCCCTGTCCACGCAGGTCATAGGTCGCGACCCAGAGGCCCATGGCGTTCAGCTGACGGATGGTCTCGAAATATTTTTCGATGAATTCGTTGCGACCCTGCAGCAGCACGATTGTGCCGCGCGCCGGCACGATATCCGAGCGGAAGAGCCCGTAGCGGATTTTTACGCCGCGATGACCGGTAAAGTAGCCCGCGGAGTAATTGTCCGGCGCCGGGTTTTCCGGCGTGGGGCGAAGGATGTCGTGGCTGATTTGGTTCTCGCTCATGATTTCAGCGTTAGGCGAGTATGGTGATAGGTCAAGCAAAATCGCTTCTGTCGCCATTGCAGCTTTTGGTTGGGCCGCGCGTCTCGGGCGTGGTGGGGCCGAATTTGCCGATCGTTCTTATGGAAAAGAAGGCCGGAACCGGCGACACGGGGATGACAGCGCGGTTCCGGCAAGGCTGGCCGAAGCGAAGGGACGAATGCTGCTTCGGTCCATGGAGGCATGCCGCCTTCCAGAACTTATTTCTATCAAGCTGGTGCTGAACCCCGGCAAAACCGATCATTCATGCGGCATTCATTGGTCAAACAACCCGGATGCATGGGGGTCTTGAAGGGCGTCGCGGCAATTCCCATCTTCACTCTGCAGGCGCCGAAAGGGTCTGTTCAACGGGGTCTTCATCGCCATTACGGGATGTTGATGCCCACATGAAAACCGCAACGTCGCTTCAATGGAGGACATTATGCGTCACGTCGATTTCTCTCCCCTCTACCGCTCCACTGTCGGTTTCGACCGCCTTTTCAATCTTCTCGACAATCGCAACTTTGGCGATCAGGGGCAGAGCTATCCGCCTTATAATATCGAGCGGACCGGTGAAAATACCTATCGCATCACCATGGCCGTCGCCGGTTTCGACGAAAAGGAACTGTCGATCGAATTCCAGGCCCACGCGCTCACCGTGAAGGGTGAAAAGGCCGAGGAAGATGGTGCCGATCAGAACGAATATCTCTATCGCGGCATTGCCAAGCGCGCCTTCGAGCGGCGCTTCCAGCTTGCCGATCACGTCGAAGTCGAGACCGCTTCGCTGAAGAATGGATTGCTTCACATCGACCTCGTCCGGAATATTCCGGAAGCGATGAAGCCCCGCCGTATTTCGATTGCAGCCGAAGCCGGCGACACGGCCAAAACGATCGAAGCCCAGCTTGCTCCGCAGCAGGTAAACTAACGCTTTCGTCCTCTGATCCTCCCATCAAGGACTTCTAGCCGACGCCCCTTCCGGAAACGGGAGGGGCGTTTTTGTATCCGGCACCGATCAGGCCGCTACCGGTTCCGCCTTCACTTCCTTTGCCTTCAGCCGCTCGGCGTATTTTTGCGCGAGCACTGCGCAGGTCATCAGCTGGATCTGGTGGAAGAGCATGATCGGCAGAACGATTGCACCGATCGATGCAGAACTGCCGGAGAAGATCGCGTTTGCCATCGGCACGCCTGATGCCAGCGACTTCTTCGAGCCGCAGAAGGTGATGGTGATTTCGTCTTCCTTGCTGAAGCCGAGCAGCCTGCTGCCGAACATGGTGATGCAGAGTACGGCGGCGAGCAGGACGATATCGAGGCCGATGACGACGGCGATATCGGTGATCGAGAAGGTCTTCCAGATGCCTTCGATGACGGCCGTCGAGAAGGCGAGATAGACGACCATCAGGATAGAGCCGCGATCGAAAGGCATCAGCAGCGTCTTCTTCGAGCGGATCCATTTGCCGATCCAGGGCTGCAGGATCTGGCCGAGAATGAAGGGGGCGAGCAGCTGCAGCGCAATCTTTTCCAGAGCATCAAGCGAAACGCCGCCGCCGCCCGTCGTCGACAGGAGCAGTGCGATGAGGGCAGGGGTCAGGAACATGCCGAGAATGTTGGAGCCGGATGCGGCGACGATGGCGGCCGGGACATTGCCGCCGGCCATCGAGGTGAAGGCGATCGATGACTGCACGGTCGAGGGCAGGACGCAAAGGAACAGCATGCCGAGATAGAGCGGTGCGGGCAGGATGCTTTCAGGAATGAAGCCGAGAGCTAGGCCGAGGATCGGGAAGACTGCAAATGTGGTGAGCACGATGGTCAGGTGCAGGCGCCAGTGCAGAACGCCGGCAACCACGGTGTCGCGGGCTAGGCGCGCGCCATGCAGGAAGAACAGCAGCCCAATGGCAATATCCGTTGCAATCGCGAACCACTCTGCCCAGGTGCCGTAAATGGGAAAGAAGGATGCGAGGATCACGGTTCCCAGCAGCATCATCGTATATAGATCGGGCAGAAAGCGCTTCATCACATGCTCCGCGGGCCTTGGCCCTTAAGGGTAGGAAGATTGCGATTTCTGTTATCGCAAAGTAGAATGCAAGAACTAACAGTTATCATGAATTGCGATGGCGATGCTGAACCTTCATCATCTCGACAGTTTTCTCATGTTGCAGCGGACCGGCAGTTTTACCGAGGCCGCAGCAAGGCTCGGGGTCGGGCAATCGACCGTGACGCAGCATATTCAGCGGCTGGAGAAATCGCTGGGACGTCAGCTTGTGTTTCGCGATACGCATCAGGTGAGGCTGACTGCCGATGGCGAGGCGCTTGTCGGTTATGCGCGGGGAATGCTCGATCTCAATGGTCAGGTCCTGTCGCTTTTCGGTGAAAGCCGGCTGCGGGGGCGGCTGAGGCTGGGTGTGTCGGAAGATGTCGTTGCCAACCGGCTGACGGGGATTTTGGAGGATTTCATTCGTCTCCATCCGCTGGTCGATCTGGAGTTGACGGTGGCGCTCTCGGCCGTTCTCAACCAGATGCAGGATGCCGGTGATCTCGATCTCGTGCTGGCCAAGCGCCATGTCGGCGAAACGCATGGCAAGCTTCTCTATCGCGAGCCGCTGGTCTGGCTTGCGCGTGATCCGCACTTCGCTCCGGCCAGGGATGTGGTTCTGCCGTTGATCGCATTTCCGCCACCCTCGATCACCCGTCGTGTAGTGCAGGAGGCGCTGGACCGGGAGAAGCTCGCGTGGCGGGTCGTCTGTACCTGCGGCAGCCTGAGCGGGCTGACGGCTGCGGCGCGTGCGGGCATGGGAGTTATGGTGCAGCCGCGCAGCATGGTGCCGGAAGGCCTGCGGGAAATTGCCGGCGATCGGCTGCCGAGGCTGGAAGATGTGGAGTTCGTCCTGATCCCGCGGCGCGGCGCCGATGCGGTGATGGTCGAGGCTCTGTCGAGCCTGATTGCGGCACGGATCGTCCCGCAATCGATTTAGGGATCGAGTTTAGTCTTAAGCCGAGGCGCAGATAGACAGGAACTGGTCGACATCCTCTTCGGTCGTCGCAAAGGAGGTGACCATGCGGATCAGGGCTTCGTCCTTGCGGACCTTTTCCGGCATGTCGCGCGGTTCCAGCCAGTCGTAGAATTTTGCACCCTGTTCGGCTGCTGCCTTGGCGGAGGCTTTGGGCAGGACGGCGAAGACTTCGTTCGCTTGCGTCGGCCATGCCAGGCGGGCGCTGTTGAGCGAGCCAAAGCCTGTGCGCAGGCGGTCAGCCATCGTATTGGCATGCTTGGCCAAGTCCAGCCAGAGGTCGTCCTGCAGATAGGCTTCAAACTGGGCCGCGATGAAGCGCGACTTGGAGAAAAGCTGTGCGGTGCGCTTGCGCAGGAAGGCGAAGTCCCTGGCAAGCTGTGGGTCGAAGAAAACGATGGCTTCAGCGCACCAGCAGCCATTCTTCGTGCCGCCGAATGACAGGACATCGACGCCGCGCTTCCAAGTCATTTCCGCTGGCGTGCAGCCGAGAGAAACGAGAGCATTGGCAAAGCGCGCGCCGTCCATGTGCAGCGGCAGGCCGTTCTGCTTTGCGATTTTCGAGATCGTGTCGATTTCGTCGAGCGTATAGATGGTGCCGACTTCGGTTGCCTGGGTCATGGTGACGGCGGCAGCGCGGCCATGGTGAACGGCGTCCTGAGGATAGCGTGCAATCCGTTCGACGAGATTTTCCGGCAGCATCTTGCCGGCCGGGCCTTCGACGCCAACCATGCGCATGCCGGAGAAGAAGTCCGGCGCGCCGCATTCGTCTTCGATCACATGCGCTTCGGTGTGGCAGAAGGTCAGGCCGCCGGCGCGGGCGATGCTGGCAAGCGAAAGCGAATTGGCAGCCGTGCCGGTGGCGACGAAAAAGACCGCGACCTCTTTTTCAAAGATCTCGTTGAAGCGCTGCTCGATGGAGCGATCCAGATCGCTCGTTCCATAGGCTGCGGCGAAACGAGTCGATTCCTTCGACAAGCGTTCGTTGATGGCAGGATGGGCTCCTGCCCAATTGTCGGAGGCGAAGAACATGAATTGACACCTTGGGGTGGTTGGGAGGTGCCGGGAGATTAAGACTTTTTCGCTTTCGTGCAACGGTAAAGCCTGCCTCCGATGGGTGGACCTATTCGCATGGCAATGAAAGGGTTTATCGGATCGGCTTTGCGTAATTAAATTACTCAAACCTAGTTGTTTTGCGTAACGGACTGTCGCGTCGCCTACAGATTTTTGCAGACACACCCTTGTGAGAACGTTAAAATCATGCGATATCAGATTGAGAAATAGGTCAGCTTTTCTGTCCTAATTTATCCGGCGATCAGCTTTTAACTCGTGTCGAGCCGCCGAATTTGACGCCGATCTGGTTTGGGCTTCGAGTCATTATTGGCTCTCGGCCTGATGCTGGAGCGGCGCCGTTGCGTGACTGGTGATGGCGCTGTCATCTCCAGGATTTGATGGGATGCCACCTTGCTCGCTGAAGATAGCGGCCAACAGGAGGAATGACGATGACGAAGAAGGTTCTAGATCAGCACTGTCCCACCGACATAGCCTCGGCGAAAGCCGTGGAGGGTGTGCCTTTCGTCGCGTCCGGCATTCCTGCCGCCCAGGGTCTTTATGATCCGCGCAACGAGCATGATGCCTGCGGCGTCGGCTTCATTGCCAATATGAAGGGCCAGAAGTCGCATCAGATCGTCAAGGACGGCCTGTTCATCCTCGAGAACCTGACGCATCGCGGTGCTGTCGGTGCCGACCCTCTGATGGGTGACGGCGCAGGCATTCTGGTGCAGATCCCGGATCGGTTTTTCCGCGAAGAAATGGCCAAGCAGGGCATCACGCTGCCGAAGGCCGGCGAATATGCTGTCGGTCACTTCTTCCTGCCGCGCGATGCCGAGCAGATCGAGCATTTCAAGAAGGTCATCATCGATGTGATCGCCGAAGAGGGGCAGCAGTTCCTCGGCTTCCGCGATGTGCCGGTCGATAATTCATCGCTCTCGAAGGCGCCGGATATCGCGGCGACCGAACCCTATCACCTGCAGGTCTTTATCGGTGCAGGGCGCGATGCCGCGACCAATGCCGAGTTCGAGCGCCAGCTCTTCCTCGTCCGTAAGGTGATTTCCAACCGTATCTATGACCAGTTCGGCGGACAGGAAACCGGCTTCTACCCGGTTTCGTTGTCGTCCTCGACCATCGTCTACAAGGGCATGTTCCTCGCCTATCAGGTCGGCGCGTATTATAAGGACCTTGCCGACCCGCGTTTCGAGACGGCGGTCGCACTGGTTCACCAGCGTTTCTCGACCAACACCTTCCCGTCCTGGAAGCTGGCGCACCCGTACCGCATGGTTGCGCATAACGGCGAAATCAACACGCTGCGCTCCAACGTCAACTGGATGGCGGCGCGTCAGGCTTCAGTGTCTTCGCCGCTCTTCGGCGATCATATCTCCAAGCTCTGGCCGATCTCCTATGAAGGCCAGTCGGATACGGCCTGCTTCGACAATGCGCTCGAATTCCTGTTGCGTGGCGGCTATTCGCTTGCACATGCGATGATGATGCTGATCCCTGAGGCATGGGCCGGTAACCAGTCGATGTCGAAGGAGCGCAAGGCGTTCTACGAATATCACGCTGCCCTGATGGAGCCGTGGGACGGCCCCGCTGCCGTCTGCTTTACCGATGGTAAGCAGATTGGTGCTACGCTCGACCGTAACGGTCTGCGTCCGGCCCGTTATCTCGTGACCGACGATGATCGCGTCATTCTCGCATCGGAGGCCGGTACGCTGCCTGTGCCGGAAGATAAGATCATCAAGAAGTGGCGTCTGCAGCCGGGCAAGATGCTGCTGATCGACATGGAAAAGGGTCAGATCATCTCCGACGAGGAGCTGAAGACGACGCTTGCAACCCGTCACCCTTACGAAAAGTGGCTGGATCGCACCCAGCTTATCCTCGAAGATCTGAAGCCGGTGGAGCCGCGCGCGCTGCGTCGCGACGTCTCGCTGCTCGATCGCCAGCAGGCTTTCGGTTATACCTCGGAAGACACCAAGATCCTGATGTCGCCGATGGCGACGACCGGTCAGGAAGCGGTAGGTTCGATGGGAACCGATACGCCGATCTCGGCGATGTCGGAAAAGTCGAAGCTGCTCTACACCTATTTCAAGCAGAACTTCGCGCAAGTGACGAACCCGCCGATCGACCCGATCCGCGAAGAGCTCGTCATGAGCCTCGTGTCCTTCATCGGTCCGCGTCCGAACATTCTCGACCATGAAGGCATGGCGAATGCCAAGCGTCTGGAAGTGCGCCAGCCGATCCTGACCAATGGCGATCTGGAAAAGATCCGTTCGATCGGCCACACGGAAGACCGCTTCGACACCAAGACGCTCGACTTCACCTATGACATCGAGCGCGGCGCCGAAGGCATGCCGGAAATGCTCGATCGTCTCTGCGAGCGCGCCGAGGCTGCGGTCAAGGGCGGCTACAATATCATCGTCTTGTCCGACCGCCAGATCGGCCCGGATCGCATCGCCATCCCTGCGCTTCTGGCGACGGCTGCCGTGCACCATCACCTGATCCGCAAGGGGCTTCGCACCTCGGTCGGTCTGGTCGTTGAATCCGGCGAGCCGCGCGAGATCCATCACTTCTGTCTTCTGGCCGGTTACGGCGCGGAAGCGATCAACCCCTATCTCGCCTTCGACACGCTGACCGACATGCATATGCGCGGCGAGTTCCCCAAGGAAGTCGATGCCGGCGAGATGGTCTATCGCTATATCAAGGCGGTCGGTAAGGGCATCCTCAAGGTCATGTCCAAGATGGGCATCTCGACCTACCAGTCCTATTGCGGCGGCCAGATTTTCGATGCGGTCGGCCTGAATTCCGAGCTGGTCGACAAGTATTTCTTCGGCACGGCGACTTCGATCGAAGGCATCGGCCTCACCGAAATCGCCGAGGAAACCGTCAGCCGCCATGCATCGGCCTTCGGCAAGGATCCGGTTCTCGCCTCGTCGCTCGATATCGGCGGCGAATATGCCTACCGCATGCGTGGCGAAAGCCACGCCTGGACGCCTGATGTCGTTGCGACCCTGCAGCACGCCGTTCGCGGCAACAGCCAGGATCGCTACCGCGAGTTCGCCCAGATGGTGAACGAGACCTCGGTTCGGATGAACACGATCCGCGGCCTGTTCAAGATCAAGTCGGCGGAAGCGCTCGGCCGCAATCCGGTGTCGCTCGATGAGGTCGAGCCGGCTGTCGATATCGTCAAGCGGTTCTCGACAGGTGCGATGTCCTTCGGCTCGATTTCCCGTGAGGCGCATACGACGCTCGCGATCGCCATGAACAAGATCGGCGGCAAGTCGAACACCGGTGAGGGTGGCGAAGAGAGCGATCGTTACCTGCCGCTGCCCGATGGTTCGATGAACCCGGAACGTTCGGCGATCAAGCAGATCGCGTCCGGCCGCTTCGGCGTCACGACCGAATATCTGGTCAATGCCGACATGCTGCAGATCAAGGTGGCGCAGGGTGCAAAGCCCGGCGAAGGCGGTCAGCTGCCCGGTCACAAGGTCGATGCGACCGTCGCCAAGACCCGTCACTCGACGCCGGGTGTCGGCCTCATCTCGCCGCCGCCACACCATGACATCTATTCGATCGAAGATCTGGCGCAGCTGATCTACGACCTGAAGAACGTCAACCCGACTTCGGATATCTCGGTCAAGCTGGTGTCTGAAGTGGGCGTCGGCACGGTTGCCGCCGGTGTTGCCAAGGCGCGCGCCGACCATATCACGGTTGCCGGTTTCGACGGCGGCACGGGTGCGTCGCCGCTCACTTCGCTCAAGCATGCCGGTAGCCCATGGGAGATCGGCCTTGCCGAAACCCAGCAGACGCTGGTGCTGAACGGCCTTCGTTCGCGTATCGCCCTGCAGGTCGATGGCGGACTGAAGACCGGTCGCGACGTCATCATCGGTGCGCTTCTCGGGGCCGACGAATTTGGCTTCGCGACGGCCCCGGTCATCGCTGCCGGCTGCATCATGATGCGCAAGTGCCATCTGAACACTTGTCCCGTGGGCGTTGCCACCCAGGACCCCGTTCTGCGCAAGCGCTTCAAGGGTACGCCGGAACACGTCATCAACTACTTCTTTTTCGTCGCCGAAGAAGTGCGCGAAATCCTGGCCTCGCTCGGCTTCACCAAGTTTGACGACATTATCGGCCTTTCCGACCTGCTCGAGAAGGATGAGATGTTGGCGCACTGGAAGTCTCAGGGCCTCGATTTCTCAAAAATCTTCCATAAGGTGGAAGCTCCGAAGGCTGCCACCTATTGGACCGAACGCCAGAAGCATCCGATCGACGATATTCTCGACCGCAAAATGATCGAGAAGTCTGCCGCGGCGCTTGAAAGCAAGGAGCCTGTGGTCTTCGAAGTACCGATCAAAAACGTCGACCGTTCTGCCGGTGCGATGCTTTCGGGTGAACTTGCCAAGCGTTGGGGTCAGAAGGGTCTGAAGGACGACACGATCCATGTGACGCTGACGGGTACCGCCGGTCAGTCCTTCGGCGCCTTCCTCGCCCGCGGCATCACTTTCGATCTCGTCGGCGACGGCAACGACTATGTCGGCAAGGGCTTGTCGGGTGGCCGGATCATCGTGCGTCCGCCGGAAAACTCGAAGATCGTCGCTGAAAACTCGATCATCGTCGGCAATACTGTGCTTTACGGCGCGACGACGGGCGAGTGCTATTTCCGCGGCGTCGCCGGCGAGCGCTTCTCGGTGCGCAACTCGGGTGCGATCGCGGTTGTCGAAGGCGTGGGTGACCATGGCTGCGAATACATGACCGGCGGTATCGTCGTCGTTCTCGGCGAAACGGGCCGTAATTTCGCGGCCGGCATGTCGGGCGGTGTCGCCTACGTGCTGGACGAGAAGGGCGATTTCGCCAAGCGTTGCAACATGGCGATGGTCGAGCTCGAGCCGGTTCCGGAAGAAGACGACATGCTGGAGAAGCTGCATCATCACGGCGGCGACATCATGCACAAGGGACGTGTCGACGTTTCCGAAGACATGACGCGCCACGACGAAGAGCGTCTCTATCAGTTGATCTCCAACCACATGCACTACACCGGTTCGACCCGCGCCAAGGATATCCTTGATCGCTGGAGCGAGTTCCGGCCGAAATTCCGCAAGGTCATGCCGGTCGAATATCGCCGCGCGCTGGTCGAGATGGAACGCATGCGGATGGGCGTCGCAGCGGAGTAATTTAAAGGATGGAAACATTGTGATATGACATTGTCATATCACAATGTGGAGGTGCCGATGTTTCCTTCGGTTAAGGAGCGGAAAGCCAAAATATTCAAGAACGGCAGAAGCCGGGCTGTGCGGATACCGAGTGACTTTGCCCTTCCGGGCGAGGAAGTGATTATCCGGCAAGAACAGGATGGAGTGATTACCATTCATCCTGCTCGGGCCAAGCGGTCGCCGGGCGAATTGGTCGAATGGCTCCGGGAGCGAGCCGAAATCGGGGCTGAATTTCCCGATATCGATGATCTCCCGCTCAAGCCAATCGATCTGGATCTGCCGGAATGAGTTACCTCCTCGATACGAACGTGATCTCGGATCTGATCCGAAATCCATCGGGGCGAGCAGCCACTAGGGTGGTCGGGCTCAGCGAGGGCGAACTCAGGACAAGCATCATCGTAGCGGCGGAGCTTCGCTACGGTGTTGCAAAGAAAGGGTCGCAGCGTCTGGCTGATCTTGTGGATTCGGTTCTTGCCGATTTCGAGATCCTGCCATGGGAGGCACCTGCCGATATGCATTACGCATCGGTTCGCCACGGATTGAGCCGCAGCGGATTGCTTATCGGTGACATGGATATGCTGATCGCAGCACATGCGCTCTCGTTGGATGCGGTGCTGGTGACGGACAATGAGAGAGAGTTTTCCCGCGTGTCGGGATTGAAGGTTGAAAACTGGCTGCGCTAGCCACGGATAAGAGGTCAATGATGCGTGTCGTGCATGGGGCCGTGTCCATTGTGATAGCCGCAGCCGTTCCAGCCGCAGTTTATCTAACCGGCAATATTGTCGGATTGGAATTCATCTTGTGGGTGCGGTCATAGGCCTCGCCTACTGGTATTGGGGGCCTCTGGGCCTGCCATTTTGAAGAGGGAATGACATGGGCAAGGTAACGGGTTTCATGGAAATCGACCGGCAGGTGGGCAAGTATCAGCCTGCGTCGGATCGTATCCGCCATTTCCGCGAATTCACCATTCCGATGTCGGATGCGGAAGTGACCAAACAGGCGGCCCGCTGCATGGACTGTGGCATCCCCTATTGCCATGGCCCGACCGGCTGTCCCGTGCATAACCAGATCCCGGACTGGAACGATCTGGTTTATAACAACAAGTGGGAAGAGGCGATCCGCAACCTCCATTCCACCAACAACTTCCCGGAATTCACCGGTCGCGTCTGTCCCGCGCCGTGCGAGGAAGCTTGCACGCTGAACCTTGAGGATGCGCCGGTCGCGATCAAGACGGTCGAGCAGGCGATTGCCGACAAGGCCTATGAGCTTGGTTATATCGTGCCGCATCCGGCAACGGTGAAGACCGGCAAGAAGGTTGCCGTTATCGGCTCCGGCCCTGCCGGCATGGCTGCTGCCCAGCAGCTGGCCCGCGCCGGTCATGAAGTGCATGTCTATGAGCGTGAAAGCAAGGCCGGCGGCCTGCTGCGCTACGGCATTCCTGACTTCAAGATGGAGAAGAATTTCATCGACCGCCGCGTCGAGCAGATGACCGGCGAAGGCGTGACCTTCCATTACGGCGTCAATATCGGCGTCGACAAGAAGGTTGAAGAGCTGACCGCCGAGCATGATGCCGTCGTCTATTGCGGTGGTTCGGAAACTCCGCGTCCGGCGGGCATTCCCGGTGCTGACCTGCATGGCGTCTATGATGCCATGCCGTATCTTGTGCAGCAGAACCGTCGCATCGGCCGCGAGAACATCGACAGCGTTGCCTGGGCGGCCGAGCCGATCCTGGCCGGCGCCAAGCATGTCGTTGTCGTCGGTGGCGGCGATACGGCGTCGGACTGTGTCGGCACGGCTTTCCGCCAGGGTGCCGTCAAGGTAACCCAGCTCGACATTCGTCCGCAGCCGCCGGAAAAGGAAGACAAGCTTGCCGTCTGGCCGTTCTGGGCGACCAAGATGCGTACTTCGTCGTCGCAGGCCGAAGGTGCGATCCGCGAGTTCCAGGTGGCGACGCTCGAATTCATCGGCGAAGATGGTCAGCTGACCGGCGTGCGCTGCTGCGAAGTGGATGAACGCCGCAAGCCGATCGCCGGAACCGACTTCATCATCAAGGCCGATCTCGCCTTTATCGCCATCGGCTTCTCCGGTCCGATGAAGGACGGCGTGCTCACTGAACTCGATGGCAAGCTCGAGATCAATGTCGACCGTCGCGGTTCCACCAATGTCGTTGCCAATGAGCGCGACTACAAGACTTCGGTCGACAAGCTGTGGACGGCCGGTGACGTGCGTCGCGGCCAGTCGCTGGTGGTCTGGGCGATCCGCGAAGGCCGCCAGGCTGCCCGGGCGATCGATGAGGCGTTGATGGGAAGCACTGTCCTGCCGCGCTGAACGACATCTTTTGTCGTCAAAGCAGAATAGTCGAAGACGCCGTTCTCCCTTCGTGGAAAGCGGCGTTTTTCTTGTCTGGCCGCTTTCTGATGCGGTTGGGAGACGTCGCATTCCTTTCGAAATTTGACACGTATCAAGGGAGCGGAAACCTGAACATGCGACGGGTCGATCAAGACGCCTGATAAACGTCAAAATTCGAGACGCCCCGAGGACATGTGACTATGCGTGTGAATGTTCCTGCTATTTTTCGCTATTTCAAAGAGATGGTTCCGTTCCGGATCATTCCGGCGATCATCACGACACTCTTTCTCCTGACACTTCTGGCGATCCCCGCACCGACCGGCCTTGATGAAAACGGCTGGAAGATGCTGGCGATCTTCCTCACCACGATCCTGGCGATCATCCTGAAGGTAATGCCGATCGGCGTCATGGCGCTGATGGCCATCGTCATCGTTTCGCTGATGCAGGTGACCTCGCCGACATCGAAGGGCGCGGTTGCCGATGCGCTGAGCAGCTTTGCCAACCCGCTGATCTGGCTGATCGTGATTGCCGTCTTGATCTCGCTGGGTTTGCGCAAGACCGGGCTTGGCCGTCGTCTCGGCCTCGGCTTCATTGCGCTTCTCGGCAAGCGGACGATCGGCATCGGTTACGGGCTGGTCTTCTGCGAGCTGATCCTCGCGCCGTTTACGCCGAGCAATACTGCTCGTGGCGGCGGCATCATCCACCCGATCATGAAGTCGATCGCCAACGCCTTCGATTCGGATCCGGCAAAGGGGACACAGGGCAAGGTCGGTACCTATCTGGCGCTGGTGAACTACCATGCCAATCCGATTTCGTCGGCCATGTTCGTGACCGCGACCGCGCCGAACCCGCTTGTGCTCGAATATATCTCGAAATCGACCGGCGGCGCGATGCAGCTGACCTGGGTCAGCTGGGCACTGGCGATGTTCGTGCCGGGCCTCGTGGCACTCATCGTCATGCCGCTCATCCTTTACATGATCTCGCCTCCGGAGCTGAAGCGCACACCCGACGCCATCGACTATGCCAAGAAGGAGCTGGCCGCGATGGGGCCTCTTTCGGGCAAGGAAATGGTGATGATCGGCACGTTCGTCATGTTGCTTCTGCTCTGGGCCAACGTTCCTGCGATGATTTTCGGCGCGGCCTATACGCTCGATCCGACCGTGGTCGCGGTGCTTGGCCTGTTTGCCCTGCTGATTACCGGTACGCTCAACTGGGATGATATCCTGTCGGAAAAGAGCGCCTGGGATACGCTCATCTGGTTCGGTGCGCTCGTGATGATGGCCGACCAGTTGAACAAGCTCGGCGTGATCGGCTGGTTCTCGAACGGCATGAAGGACATGATCTCGCATGCCGAACTGAGCTGGCAGATGACGGCCGCGATTCTGGTGCTGATCTTCACCTTCGCGCACTACATGTTCGCCAGCACCACCGCGCATGTCAGCGCCATGATGCTCGCCTTCCTCACCGTCGGCGTGATGCTGATCCCGGCTGAATACCATGCCGTCTTCCTGCTGATGATGGCCGCAAGCTCGTCGATCATGATGACGCTGACCCACTATGCGACCGGCACCTCGCCGATCATCTTCGGCAGCGGTTACATCACCATGGGCAGGTGGTGGGGCATCGGTTTCATCATGTGCCTCGTCAACCTCGTCATCTTTGCTGGCGTCGGCGCGATCTGGTGGAGAGCGCTGGGCTACTGGTGATCGGCTGGAAACACGGAACATGAAAGACGACAGGCGCCTTCAAGGGCGCCTGTTTTTATTGTGTCTTCGAGATCTTGTAGTTGTCGATGCGCCCGGTGGGCGGCGGGTCCATCTCGCCGCGTTTGACGAGCTTCTCCCTTGGAGACTGGGAGAGAGCACTGGTCGATGGGATGGCTCCCAAAAGTTCCTTGCCACCATCGAGGTCGGGATCGGAAAGGCTGATCGGCAGAGCCGGGAGTACCTTGTTGGGATCTGCCGGAAGGTTGAGATCGGGAAGGGTGCCGGGACCGATGTTCACCAGCTCCGGGCTTGCCATGTCGCCCAGGTGGCGGCGCGCCAGCTTCTCGACATAGAATGCCAGTTTCTGCTTGCCGGCTGCGGTGAAGGTAATGCCATCGGCGCCACGCAGACGAACCTGCTGGCCGTTGACGTCGGAACCGGTCAGAATGAACTTGCCGTCTTCATCGACGAACCCGTCCCAAATGTCGACGAACTCGCCGCCTACTTCTTCCGTTCGGGAGCGGTAGATGGCGTTGAGCTTGACGGCATCGGCCATCATAGACGGTGACTGGAAGGAGGGCAGGCCGACCCAGAGGAGTGGCAGCTTGCGGCTCGTCACGATGCGGGTGACTTCCGTCACACGGCGCCGGTATTCACCGAACCATGCATCGGTCGCGAACTTTTCCTTCGCGCCTGATGTCATCTGCTGCCGGTCGTTTGCCCCGATCATGACGACCACGATTGCCGGCTTGGCTTCGTCGATGATGCCGGGCAGTTCTTTCAGCCAGTCGTAATGGTCGTCGCGGACAAGGCCTGACGAGCCGTCGCTGCGTGTAAACACGGCAACACCGGGTGATGCTTCGAATGTCGTCTCCAGCTCACCGCCGATACTGCCGGCGAAAAAGTCGCCGACAACGAGGATCTTGCGGGCTTTTTCCAGCTTTGCGACCGGATCGGGTTTTGGCGGGGCGAGCGGTATCGGAGGCCGCGGGGCGGCCGGCCTTGCCGCACCGCGATTGCGCTCCCGGCGCGGCGCCATCTCAATGATCGAGCCATTGCGGCGGTTATAGCGGACCGGCGGTTCTTCTCTCTCATAACGAGGGCCGCCGAAAAGGAGATCGAACAGATTGCGGCGTCTGACCGGCTCCTGTGCATCGGCTGTAACAGGAAAGCTGCCGACCATGAGGACAGCCACCAGCACGCCGCAACCGACGCGCCGAACAAGGCTTTTCTCCATGGTTCCAACAGGCATTGTTACGAATCCCGACGGGCTATCACAGTCACGAATTTTGCGTCCGCCGGCTCACATGTCAACGCAAGGCACGAAGCAGTGTCTGCGACGGTTCGCCGTTCTGGTCCATGCCCAGGCGCTTCTGTATCGCCGAGATTGCGGCCTTGGAGCCAGAGCCGAAATTGCCGTCGACTTCGCCGTCATAATAGCCGAGTTCCTTCATCCGGCTCTGAAGCTCGAATTTTTCCTTGATATCGAGCGTGCCGTGCGGACGCGGCCATGACTGCTGCATGCCGCCATAACCGGCGATCTCGTCGGCAAGAAGCCCGACGGCGAGAGCATAGCTGTCTGCCGCATTGTATTTCTTGATGGTGAAGAAGTTTTTCATCATCAGGAAGGCCGGGCCATTGGAACCGCCCATCAGCTTGAGGCTCGCGCGGTCTGTGCCGCGCGGAAAACCCTTGCCGTTCGGACGGACGAAACCGAGTGCCGCCCATTGGGCAAGCGTCTTTGTCTGGCCTTCGTATTTGGCGGCACCAGAGGGCAGAACGGCTTCGTAACCCCAAGTCTTGCCTGTGGTCCAGCCGTTCTTGGCGAGAAGGTTGGCGGAGGTTGCCAGCGCATCGGGGATCGAATGCCAGATATCGCGCTTGCCGTTTCCATCCGCATCGATTGCGTAAAGCAGATAGCTGGTCGGGATGAATTGCGTATGTCCCATCGCCCCAGCCCAGGAGCCGGTCAACTGTTTGGGGGTGACATCGCCGGCCTGCAGGATCTTCAAAGCTGCGATCAGCTGCGTGCGGGCGAATTTGGCGCGCTTGGGGTCCGCCCATGCGAGGGTGGCGAGTGCCTGGGGTACGTGATGAAGCCGTTCCGGCTTTTCCAGCACCGCGCCATAGTTGGATTCCATTGACCAGATGGCGAGCAGGATGTGCTTGTCGACACCGAAATGACGCTCGATGGCGTTCAGCGTGCCGCCGTGACGGGCAGCCATCTGCCGGCCGACCTGCACGGTATAAGGGTTGACGCGGCTATCGAGATATTCCCAGATCTGCGACTTGAACTCAGGCTGGTACTGCGCCTTCTGCAGCGCTTCCGGATCCGGTTCGTTGATGCCGGCAAAGGCTTTCTGGTAGGTCGAGCGGGTGATGCCACTTTTAGCTGCCGTCTCGTAGAAATCTGCAACCCATCTCTTGAAACCTGCATCAGCCTGGGCATTTAACGGCATCATGACCGTCAGTCCGGCGGCGAGCAGGAGAGCAAGGCTACGTGAACGGGTGCGGAATTTTGTCATAGGCAGTCGTATCCATTCCTTCATGCGCCATTCATGGCGTGTCTGGTATGCGGCTCAACGATGTCTTAACAAAATAGAGTCAACAAATTCTTTACCATAGATCACGGGTTCGTGGGAGCCTTTTGCTAAACGGTAGCAATTGCACACTAGAACCCCGAAGGTTTCATATCCGCACAATGAAGTGCATTCAGGAGGCATGAGTGTCTGAACAGCGTAAGATCCGCAAAGCAGTATTTCCGGTTGCCGGGCTCGGCACGCGTTTTCTTCCGGCGACCAAGGCCGTTCCGAAGGAAATGCTGACCGTCGTCGACAAGCCGGTCATTCAGTATGTGGTGGATGAAGCGGCTGAAGCCGGCATCGAGCATTTTGTTTTCGTCACCGGTCGCGGCAAGGGCGTGATCGAGGATTATTTCGATATCCAGTTCGAGCTGGAGCAGATGCTGCGCGAGCGCAACAAGAACGCCGAACTGACGCTTCTTTCGCATATCCTGCCGAAGGCCGGTACCGCCAGCTTCACTCGCCAGCAGGTGCCGCTCGGTCTCGGTCACGCCGTATGGTGCGCACGCGATATCGTTGGCGACGAGCCTTTCGCGGTGCTC
This sequence comes from Aliirhizobium wenxiniae, assembly GCF_019511445.1. Taxonomy (GTDB): domain Bacteria; phylum Pseudomonadota; class Alphaproteobacteria; order Rhizobiales; family Rhizobiaceae; genus Neorhizobium; species Neorhizobium wenxiniae_A. The sequence goes on along the minus strand of NZ_JAEUAN010000002.1, from coordinate 16,455 downwards.
TTGCCCGACATGATCATGTCGTCGGAAAAGAGCTGCCTCAAGGGCATGGTCGAGCTTTACGAACAGACAGGCGGTAACGTTCTCGCCGTCGAGGAATGTGATCCGGAACAGGCGCATAAATACGGTATCGTCGGCAAGGGTGCCGACGTCGGCAATGGCGGCTTCAAGATCACGGAGATGGTCGAGAAGCCGGCCAAGGGTACGGCTCCGTCGAACTTCTTCATCAACGGTCGCTACATCCTGCAGCCCGAGATTTTCAAGATCCTGGAAACACAGGAGCGCGGTGCAGGCAACGAAATCCAGCTGACGGATGGCATGCTCGCGCTGGCCCAGAACCAGGAGTTTGCGGCCTATCCGTTCACCGGTGAGACCTATGATTGCGGCGCCAAGGATGGCTTCATTCTCGCCAACCTCGCATTCGCCCTGCAGCGCCCGGATATCCGTCCGGCGATCGAAGGTCCGCTGAAGGCGCTGGCTGCCAAGCTGAAGTAAGGTCTGCCTTCGATTACAAAATAAAGAAGCCGCCGAGACATGTCTCGGCGGCTTCTTCGTTTTCGGGGCGGAGATTTCCCCCGCCGTGATGGCTTGATCAGACGGCCTTATGGCCCTTGATGCCGTAGTAGAAGATATACACGTAGCAGAGTACCGGCATCAGGAACGCCATGTGAATGGTGAACGTATCGGCCAGTGCGCCCATGAGGACCGGGACGATCGCGCCGCCGACGATGGCCAGGCACAGGATGCCCGAGCCTTGACTGGTGTGACGGCCGAGGCCTTTCAGCGCCAGGCTGAAGATGGTCGGGAACATGATCGAGTTGAACAGGCCGACCGCGAGCACCGCCCACATGGCCAGCTTGCCACCGGTAAACACCGTCATCAGCAGCAGAAGGGCTGCAATGATGGCGTTGAAGGCGAGAGCCTTGCCGTCCTCGATGTAGCGCATTGCGTAAGCGCCGATGAAGCGGCCGATCATTGCACCGCCCCAGAAATAGGCGACGTAGTGGGCTGCTTCTGCTTCCGGCAGGTTGGCGATCGTCGGCTCAGCGAGGTAGTTCACCAGGAAGCTGCCGATAGAAACTTCACCGCCGACGTATACAAAGATACCGATCGCACCGAGTACGAGGTGCCGGTAGGACCATGCCGATGCGCGTTCCGTGCCATCCGACGCAACTTCTTCCTCTTCGATCTGCGGCAGCTTCAGTGCTGCGAAGATTGCCGAAAGAACGAGGAAGGCGATTGCCAGGAGCATGTATGGGAAGCGCACGGCGTCAGCTTCTTCCAGGCGCAGCGTTTCCAACTGCTGACCGGTGGCTGTGGCGATGTCGCCGGTTGCGGCGGACAGGATCAGGAATGCGCCGAATAGCGGAGCAACCGTCGTACCGAGCGCATTGAAGGCCTGCGTCAGCGTCAGGCGGCTTGCGGCGGTTTCAGGGGCACCGAGTTCCGTCACATAGGGGTTCGCGGCAACCTGCAGGACGGTAACGCCCGATGCGAGGATGAAGAGGGCGCCGAGGAACAGACCATAGACGCGGTAGGCGGCGGCCGGGATGAAAAGTGCGCAGCCGACGGCTGCGATCAACAGGCCGACGACGATGCCCCACTTATAGCTGATGCGCTTGACCAGCGCGCCGGCCGGCAGCGAAACGATGAAATAAGCCCCGAAGAAGCAGAACTGGATGAGCATCGACTGCGTGTAGTTCAGCGAGAAGACGTTCTTCAGATGCGGGATCAGGATGTCGTTCAGGCAGGTGATGAAACCCCACATGAAGAACAGTGACGTCAGAGCAATGAGAGCGAACTGATAATTGTTGGCGCCTGCGCGGGAAGACTGTGCGCTTCCGGCCTGTGTGCCGTTATTGGGAAGACTAGCCAATTTAGAACCTCAACTTACGCCATGCGGCAATGTTGCGTTGCGGCAAAAACTTGCCGAATGCGGCGCTATATGCTGCATCTGCTAACAGAAGGAAGAGGGCGAAGGTCTGTATACATCGCCATTTTGCAAATCCGCCCTCAACGGAAGAGGCGGAGCGGTGATCTCACCATTGCATCTGAAGCATGGGAGAGAGAGCGTTTGTGTCAGGCGCGAAACATATGTTCACCCGCCCGCGGGTTACGACAACTTGCGACAAGTTGTCATGACGTCATAGTAGGGGATGTGAGTTTTTGCTCGTTTTAGAGGCAAAAGCTGTCGATGGCGTTTGCGACGTATGCTCGTGGCGCATCACGCGAATTCACGGAAACGTGATCAGCGTCTCAAGGTCAGGCCGACCCCGGCCCGCAAGATATCCTGATCAGAGCCGCCGCCTGTCGTGGTCTCGTATTCGATATCGCCGGTCATATCGAGATAGCGGTTGATGCTCCAGGTCAGACCCGCGCCGGCGATCCAGGTCGTGTTGTTGTCGCTGGATCCCTGGAAGTCGCGATATGTCGCGCTCCCTGTCAGGCGCGCAACGAGATGCTCGCGCATCTGGTGGGCGAGGGCGGAGCTCAACTGATATTCCGCCCAGCCACCCTGGCCTGCAGCGGTCGAGTCCTGGACCGTGCTACGAAGCCCGATATTGATATCGGTGCCGCGTCGGGGCGACCAGCTGACATTGCCGTCCGCGGTAAAGGCATCGACGGCATCGAGACGCGCGTCGTCATAGGAGACGCGCTGATAACCGCCGGCCAGCTCGCCGCGCAGCTTTTCCCCGAAATCGAATGCGACGCCGGCGCGTGTCGCATAGTTGTCCGACGAGCGCTGGTATCCGGCGCTGTCGCGGCGGCGATCGTAGAATGTGTGGCCGAGGGCGACTTCGGCAAACGGAATGATCGCCGGCGAAAGCTCGTAGCCGAGGCGCAGGCGCGCATCGATGCCGGTGCGGTTTCTGTCCTTCATGCTAAAGACGGTACCATCGGACAGTTTTGCATCGGTATAGACATCGCGGCTGGCGCCGATCGCAGCCAGCCCTCGAATGCGTCCTACCTCACGTTCGATGGAGGCTTCGGTCTCGAATTGATGGACACCGGCCTGCTCGGAAGCATCGCCAATCGCATTCGGATCGGCGACATCCTCGCGTTCGAAACTGTAGTTTCCGGTAATATGCGCGATCGTGTCGTCTGCGAGATCAAGCCGCAGGTCGGCGCCAATCCGCGCATTCGGATCCGTGTCGTTCTGGTTTCCGCTCAGATTGCGTTCGTACACACCTTCGCCGGTAATCGTCAGCGCGTGCCGCGACCAGTCTGAGGTCAGTGTTCCGCGTATGCCTGTTGCAAGATAGTTGCGCGTCTCCTTCGAGCCTTGGTCGCGGGTAATCTCGGTGTTGACGCTCTGGTTGACGGAGGGGCGCAGAACAAAGGTGCCCAGGCGCACGCCGGGAGCCGCCGCTTCCTCGCGACGTTGCGCTTCCCATCCGGTGCGGTCGGTGGGCGTCGCGCCATCATCCAGCGGCTGGTCGTATTGCTGGTTCAGGTCCTCTTCGGAAGGTTGGTTCAGGTCATCCGACTCGCCGGTGTTTTCCGGTTGGGCCGGCCGTTGCGGCGCTGTGGTCACGGTCGGATCGTAGGGACCGGATGCGCTCTGATCCCCACCATCCTGCGTAAATTGGGTCGGCCATGTCGCCGTGGTCGCACCGCCTGTGACGCTTGCCGTGCCGGCGGTCCCGAAATGGTTGTCGGGCAGGCCGGGCAGGGGAGTGGTGGTGTTGGAAAAGAGGCTTTGAGCATGGGACACGCTGCCGCCGGACACGGCTGCGATCACGACGGCAAGGCCTATGGCTGTCCGCCGCCCGCGTCGGGCCGTATCTGTCAGAAGCGTGTTTCTCATCGAATGCCCGGCAACCTTAAATGCTTACCCAAATGTAAACCACTGTGGTTAAGGATTGGTTGAAGTGGCTGGATGATGGTGGATGGACAAAGGACCGCGGCGAAAGCTGATGGACTTGAGGTGGAAAAGGGACTAAGTCTGCCGATCATGATCAAGCGCGCTTTACAACTCGTCGAACACGACGTCGTCGATTCCGCCTTGCGGACAATTTCCTTTGGGCAGCAAGGGCTTAGCGCTCTTGAGGAGGCCCTGAAGGATAGTCTTGGACCGGCCTTTCGCCAGGCTGTGGAGACGATCGGCGCAATCGACGGTCGAGTGGTGATCACCGGTGTCGGCAAGAGCGGACATATCGGCCGCAAGATTTCGGCAAGCCTTGCCTCTACCGGCACGCCCTCCTTCTTCGTTCATCCCGTCGAGGCAAACCACGGCGATCTGGGCATGATTGCTCCCGGCGACGTGGTGCTGGCGCTTTCCTGGAGCGGCGAGACGGCCGAGCTGCAGGGCATTGTTTCGTTTACCCGACGCTTCTCCGTTCCGCTGATCGCGCTGACCTCTGGCGAAACATCGACACTGGCGCGCGAGGCCGACATTGTCCTTCTGCTGCCGAGGGCGCAGGAAGCCTGTCCGCATGGCCTTGCGCCGACCACATCGACCTTGCTGCAGCTTGCGCTCGGTGATGCGCTTGCAGTTGCGCTGCTCGAAGCACGCGGTTTTTCGGCGGCGGATTTCCGTGTCTATCATCCGGGCGGCAAGCTCGGGGCGATGCTTTCCCATGTCAGCGACCTGATGCATACGGGCGAGCAGTTGCCGCTGGTGAACAAAGGCGCTTCGATGCCGGACGCCATCCGCGAGCTTTCTGCCAAGCGCTTCGGCTGCGTCGGCGTGATCGATGACGAGGGGCGTATCTGCGGTGTCCTGACCGATGGCGATATTGCCCGCCATCTCGACGGTAATCTCAGCACGATGATTGTCGACGAGGTGATGACGGTCAATCCGAAGACCGTCGGCAAGGCGACGCTTGCGACAGCTGCCATGGCGCTTCTCAACAAGCACAGCATCGGTGCGCTTCTCGTGGTCGACGAGGACAAGCGACCGATCGGCATCGTGCATTTCCATGACTTGTTGAGGGTCGGGGTGGCCTGAGGGCAAACCGATTTCGGGACTGGATGTCCAGATTTGGATGGCCACTGGCGCATGGTGTTTTACCAACGTGCGCCAGCAGCCTGTTCCCTGTTATTTCTCCCGGTAGAATATCATGCCGCCGTGATGCAGGACGTCGTTTTCGACGAATGTCCCGTCAGCGGTGAAGCCGGTATCGTCCCAGTAATCGATATGAGTGCCGGTCACGAGATAGCGACCGCGATAGGCACTCTTCCTGTTGCCTCGGGCTTCGTCGTAACGGCCGGTCGGCAGCAGTTCCTGTCGAATGCGACCGTCCCCGGTTACCCACATGCCGAGATAGGGGTGATTCTGGGCTTGTGCCTGATTGCTCATGTTGTCTTCTGCCTTTGCCAGATGGACCGCCGCTCCAAGTGAGGCCGCGGTGGCGATGATGATTGCGATAATGATGGCAAGCGGATTGCTCATGGTCGTTCCTCCCATGCTGGAGTGATCAGTGGGCCGCCTTTGTCGGGCGTACGACGATCTCGTTGACATCCACGTCTTCCGGCTGCTCGATGGCGAAGCGTACGGCGCGAGCGATTGCATCCGGAGCAAGCGCGATCGCCCGGTAGGTCTTCATGCCTTCGGCGGCAACGGGATCGGTGATCGTGCTGGCCAGTTCGCTTTCCACCACGCCGGGATGGATGCAGGTGACGCGCAGCCTGTCGTTTTCCTGTCGCAACCCATCCGAAATGGCCCGGACGGCGAATTTCGTGGCGCAATAGACAGCCGCCGTCGGCACGACCTGAAGCGCGCCGATCGAGGCGATGTTGATGATGTGGCCGGAGCCACGTTCCGTCATCTCGGGCAGAACGGCGGCCACGCCGTAAAGAACGCCCTTGATATTGACATCGACCATGCGGTCCCATTCGTCGACCTTCATCGAGGCCATGGGGGACAGCGGCATGATGCCGGCATTGTTGACGATGACGTCGATACGGCCGAACTCGTGTCTTGCTACATCGGCGAAAGATGCAACATCGGTACGGTCCGTCACATCGAGCTTGCGGGTCATGACCTTTCCGCCAGTCCGACGGATTTCATCGGCCAGCTCTTCAAGACGTTCGGTGCGCCGGGCACCCAGCACGACAGTCGCTCCGGCCTTTGCGAGTTCCCGTGCAATCCCTGCTCCGATGCCGCTGGAAGCGCCGGTAATGAGAACAACCTTGTCCATGACATTTCCTTCCGTGTCTGCCGCGTGATTGCGGTTGCCAGAAAGGTAGTCGCAGGGCATTGTCGCGATAAGCCGCTTAGTCTTTTCCAGTTTGGTAAATGAAGCTAACCAATGTTGCCCGACTTCAATGCCCTTGCAGCCTTTGTGATCGTTGCCGAAGAAAAGAGTTTTCGTGCCGCTGCCGATCGGCTGGGCGTCACGCGCTCGGCTGTCAGCCAGACGATCCGCAAGCTGGAGGAGGCGCTTGGTATTGCAGTGGTTTCCCGCACCACCCGCAGCGTCGCTCTGACCGAAGCGGGCGAGCGGCTTTATGCGGAGGTCGCGCCCGCCTTTTCCGGCATGCAGTCCGCCATAGAGGCGGCGGCAAGCCTGCAGGACAGGCCGCGCGGACAGTTGCGGCTTGCCGTGTCATCGATTGCGGAGAGTTTTCTTTCGGGGCCGATGCTCGCGTTCTTTGCGGAGAATAATCCCGAGGTCAAACTGCATATCACGGTCACCGACGAAGAGTTCGATATCGTCGAAGAAGGCTATGACGCCGGGGTGCGGCTGGGCGAGGTGATTGCGCAGGATATGATTGCGGTTCCTGTCTCCGGCGAGCAGCGCCAGCTTGCCGTCGCGTCGCCGGATTATATCGAGCGGTTTGGCGCGCCTAGTCATCCGGGCGAATTGACCGAGCGCCGTTGCATCGGCTGGCGCAGGGCACCGAACCTGCCGGCCTATCGCTGGGAATTCGCGGAAGACGGACGAGAGTTTTCCGTCGCGGTCAACGATGCGATCACGACGACCGACATGGCGCTGATGATAAAACTCGCGACTGCCGGTGCCGGGATCAGCTTCGGCATGGAAGACAGTTTTCGGGCGTCGATCGCGCGCGGAGAACTGGTGCCGGTGCTTGAGCGTTTCTGCCCGCGTTTCGCAGGCTTCTATCTATATTACCCCAGTCGCCGCAACATGGCTCCAAAACTGCGCGCCCTGGTGGATCACCTGCGCAGCTTCCGGCAGGGGCAGGCGATTTCTTCGGAGTGACATGCGGCAGTGGATTTCGCAGTCCGCGCTTCAAACGGCAGGGCGACAGTGTTATGGCGCGTGAGATCCGCAATTCCGGCGGAATAACAGAACGGACAGGGAGCCGTCGCGGATAAGGGGCATGGATCAGAATTCTTCTCCCTATATTCTCTTCCGTGACGATCTTGCCGAACGGCAGCTGTTGTTCTCGTCTCCAACGGAACTGGTCGTTGCCCACCATGTGGATGAGGTCGTGCCCGCCTTGCGTCGGCTGGAGGCGTGCAAAGCCTCCGGCAAGTGGCTAGCCGGTTATCTTGCCTATGAGGCCGGTTATGCGTTTGAGGAAAAGCTTCGGCCGCTTTTGACGGCTGGTCGGGAGACGCCGCTTGTCTGCATGGGCGTGTTTGACGGGCCGGTTGAGGATGGCGACCCCAGGCTTTCATCACCCGGTGGTGTCAAGCCCAATGCAGCCTTGAGCAATCCGCAAGCCGCCTGGAACGAAGAAACCTACGCGGCCCGCTTTGCCGTTCTGCATGATCACCTGCGCAAGGGAGATTGCTTTCAAGGTAATCTCACCATGCCGATCGAGGCGTATTGGCCGGGGGATGCGCGGGAATTGTTCTGGTCGCTGATCGCACGCCAGCCGGTGCGATACGGCGCACTTGCCGAACTTGGCGGACCGGCCATCGTCTCGCGCTCGCCGGAACTGTTCTTCTCGGTCGATAGCGATGGCTGGATCGAGACCCATCCGATGAAGGGAACCGCAGCCCGGGGAGGGACGTCCGAGGAAGACGAGGCGATCAAGGCCGCTATGCTTGAGGATGAAAAGACGCTGGCGGAAAACCGGATGATCGTCGATCTCCTGCGCAATGATATCTCACATGTCACAGAGGCAGGCACGCTTTCGGTGCCGAAACTTTTCGAGATTGAAACCTATCCGACGGTGCATCAGATGGTGAGCCATGTTCGCGCCAGGCTTTTGCCGGATGCGGGGTTGCCGGAGATCATGCGGGCGCTGTTTCCCTGCGGGTCGATTACCGGCGCGCCGAAGCTTTCCGCAATGACGATCCTGCAAAAGCTGGAACGGGTGCCGCGGGATGTCTATTGCGGGGCGATCGGCTGGTGTGATCCGGCAGGGCCGATGCGATTTTCGGTGGCTATCCGCACGATCAGCCTTTTTTCCGGCGGAAGGGCGGTCTTCAATGTCGGCGGCGGTATCGTCTTCGATTCGGTGGCGCAGGCGGAATATGAAGAGTGTCTGTTGAAGGCCAGGTTTGCGGTGGGAGACCAATGGATTTCTCGTTGATCGAGACGATGCGCTGGACGCCCGAGGACGGGTTCCTGCGGTTCGAGCAGCATCGCAGGCGGCTTGTGCGTTCAGCCGACGCGCTCGGCTTTCGCCAGCCGGCGGATATCGAACCCGCGCTGAAGGATGCGGTCGATGGCGATGAGCCGCTCAGGGTCCGGCTTGTCATGTCGTTTCGCGGCAAGATCGAGGTAACGACCTCGCCCTTCAGCCTGCAGGGCGATGACACGGTCTGGAAGATCAGGATCGGGTCTACGAAGCTCAAATCCGACGATCCGCTCTATCGGCACAAGACCACCCGCCGCGAGCCTTACGAGGCGGCGCGGGCCGAGTTTCCGGCTGAGGCAGTGGACGAGGTTCTGCTCACCAATGAGCGCGGCGAGCTGTGCGAGGGAACGATCAGCAATCTGTTCGTCGAGGACAGCGAAGGCATGTTGCTGACACCGCCGATCACCAGCGGCATATTGCCCGGCGTGTTGCGTGCCGATCTTATCCGCGAGCGCCGCGCCAAAGGAGCCGTACTCAAGCCCTCTGATCTCGATGAGGCGATGGAAACGGGCCGGCGGATCTATGTCGGCAACTCGCTGCGAGGGCTGATCCGGGCGGAACTGGCGGGCTGATCGCATGGCCGTTTGGCGGGTTGCAATGGCGCGAGGTTAAAACCAAACTGCGGCGAACAGGAGAAGCCGTGCCGATGTCCGTTTCCGCCCCGTCGAAATCCCTGCCTTCCAGTCTGTCTCCGCCGACCTACACACCTTACGACGGTTCATCGAAGCCATTCACCATCGGGCTTCTGCAACTGGAGCCGGATCGCTGGATCGAGCCGGATGAGGATCTCGTCGAACAGATCCGGTTGAAGCGTGAGCTGGTGGCCGAACATGGCGAACGCGTGCTGCGGGCGGAGCCGGGAACTGAGGCGGCGCAGCAGGAGGTTCTCGACCTCTTGAGCGAATACCTGCCGGCACATCATCCGGATCGATACTGCCTTGGCGATGGCGGCCTGACTGTTGCCGGTTTGACGACAGATGTGGTCGACACTGAGGTGATGCCGCTCCGACGCGCCGGATTGCTGGTGCAGGACGATCTGGTGATCATGCGGAACGGGGACGACGGCTGGCGTATCGCTGCGGCGTTTCTCGCCTTTCCCTCATCCTGGCGACTTTCGGACAAATTCGGGCGTTCGATGGATGAGGTGCATGCCCCGGTTCCCGGTTTTCAGGGTGGCAGCCGCAATGCCGGACTGATCAACCGGATGTTCGACAACCTGTCGCCGGACCGGATCGTTGTGCGGTGGAACTGGTCGGTCAACTGGTCCCACGCGCTCTATCATCCCGACGCCAAATCGGCAGAGGAAAAGCGCGGCGTGCCGGCGGAAAAAACCTTTATCCGTGTGGAGCGGCAGACGCTGCGCAAACTGCCCGTCTCGGGCGATATTCTCTTCACCATCCGTATCTATCTTGATCCCGTCACAGCCATCCTTTCGCAGCCGAATGCGGCCGAACTGGCCGCCTCGATGGCCGATCAACTGGAGGCGATGTCAGAGGACGAGACCGCCTATAAGGGACTTGCCGAGAAGCGGTCGGAACTCGTCGCGCTGCTTCGCGAAACAGAAGCCGTTAAGAGTTTGGCGCGATAGTGCCACGGCCTTGCCGCGATCATGGAACAAGCCCTTTATTGTGACGAGATTTTGTGATCTAGGCCGCGCAATCAAACGGACGTTACAGACGACCGTTAGGCCGGGAAAAACCGGCAACGGTTGTAAAATAGCAGTCCATCCATAGGGAGTATGACATGTCGGATACCAACTACCCGGTCTATGCCGAAATTACCGGTCCGATCGTGATGATCGGCTTCGGTTCGATCGGCCGCGGCACGCTGCCGCTGATCGAGCGCCATTTCAAGTTCGACAAGAGCCGGATGGTGGTCATCGACCCTCGCGAAGAGCCGGCCGACATGGAAATCCTTGCCAAGCATGGCGTTCGCCACATCAAGGAGCACGTCACCAAGGAGAACTACAAGGAGCTGCTCAAACCGCTCCTGACCGAAGGCGAAGGCCAGGGTTTCTGCGTCAACCTGTCGGTGGATACCGGCTCGCTCGACCTGATGAAGCTCTGCCGCAAGCTCGACGTGCTTTACATCGATACGGTCGTCGAGCCCTGGCTTGGCTTCTATTTCGACAAGAACATGAAGAATTCCGAGCGCACCAATTATGCGCTGCGCGAAACCGTGCGTCATGAGAAGCGCAAGAACCCGGGCGGCACGACGGCGGTTTCCACCTGCGGTGCAAATCCGGGCATGGTTTCCTGGTTCGTCAAGCAGGCGCTGGTCAACCTTGCCAATGATACCGGCCTGAAATTCGACGAGCCGGACCAGAACGACCGTGAAGGCTGGGCCAAGCTGATGAAGAAGCTCGGCGTCAAGGGCGTGCACATCGCCGAGCGCGACACCCAGCGCACCAAGCATCCGAAGCCGCTCAACGTGTTCTGGAACACATGGTCGGCAGAAGGTTTCATCTCGGAAGGTCTTCAGCCCTCCGAACTCGGCTGGGGCACCCACGAAAACTGGATGCCGAAGAACGCCAAGAAGCACAAGAAGGGCTGCAAGGCGGCGATCTATCTGGATCAGCCGGGCGCCAACACCCGCGTGCGCACCTGGTGCCCGACACCGGGCCCGCAATACGGTTTCCTCGTCACCCATAACGAGTCGATCTCGATTGCCGACTACTACACGGTCGAGAAGGACGGCGAAGTCGTCTATCGCCCGACCTGCCATTACGCCTACCACCCGGCCAATGATGCGGTGCTTTCGCTGCACGAGATGTTCGGCAATGGCGGCAAGCAGCAGCCGGTCCTGCACGTCCTGAACGAAGACGAACTTGAGGATGGCGTCGATGAACTCGGCGTATTGCTCTACGGCCACGAAAAGAACGCCTACTGGTACGGTTCGCGCCTGTCGCTTGAAGAAACCCGCCGCATCGCGCCTTACCAGAACGCCACCGGCCTACAGGTGACCTCCGCCGTTCTCGCCGGCATGGTCTGGGCGCTGGAAAACCCGAAGGCCGGCATCGTCGAGGCTGATGAGGTTGACTACAAGCGTTGCCTCGAAGTGCAGACGCCTTACCTCGGCCCGGTCGAAGGTCACTACACCGACTGGACCCCGCTCGAAGGTCGCCCGGGCCTGTTCCCGGAAGATATCGACGAGAAGGATGCCTGGCAGTTCAAGAACATCCTCGTTCGCTGAACCTTGGCGATAGTCGATTTTCTGTGTATTTTCAGGACGCCCGCGGTCTCGCGGGCGTTTTTTCGTCGAGACAGAATGTCCCGACACTGTACAAGCGGGCGGCTTGCCATAGATGAAGCGGGACGCCATGGTCTTTTTCAAGCATGACCGAGCGAATCGCGGGAGATAAATCATGAAACTGAAATTGGGCTTTGCGCTGATCGCAGCCGCCGGTCTGAGCGCTTGTGTATCCTCTCCGCCGCCGCGGCAGATGGCTGCAGCGCCGCAGCCGCAGGGCGTCGAAGGAAGCTGGGTCGATCCGAACGGTATCGTTTCCACCTTCCAGGCCGGCACGTTCAACACGCGCGCCAGCGACAGCAACGCACTGCTCGCATCCGGAACCTACACGACACTTTCGCCGACCATGGTCGAGATCAACATGACTTCGCTGGTGCGCAAGACCCAGTCGCGCGTCAACTGCGCGCTTGTCAGCACCAGCCAGCTCAATTGCACGCAGGATAGCGGTGCACAGTTCTCGCTGACGCGACGGATCTGATTTCACACACAATATTCGAATATTCTGGAGAACCCCGCGCAAGCGGGGTTTTCGCGTTATGGAGGCAAAATGATGCAGTGCGCTCTTGTCATATTTGACTTGAAACCGATTTTGCTTGGTGAAAGCATGCGCTGCACAACGGCTGTCACACTTGCCGTCTAACGAAAATCGGGAACCACTGCGCGTTCTGCGCGGTGATGAGACAAGGAGAGAGATGATGATGAAGACTATGGGACTTGGGATCTTGACCGCGTCGGTCATGGCCCTTTCGAGCGGCGTGGCGCTGGCGGATTTCGAGCTCAATATTCTCCACATCAACGATCTGCATTCGCGCATCGAGCCGATCAACAAGTTCGATTCCACCTGCACCGCATCGGAAGCCGAAAAGAACGAATGCTTCGGCGGCATTGCCCGCGTCAAGTCTGCCATCGATGCCCGTCGCGCCGAGCTGCAGGGCAAAAACGTCCTGGTTCTCGATGCCGGTGACCAGTTCCAGGGCTCGCTGTTCTACAGCACCTACAAGAGCGCGCCCGTTGCCGAATTCATGAACGGCATTGGTTTCGACGCGATGGCGATTGGTAACCACGAATTCGACGATGGCCCGGAAGAGCTGCTGAAGTTCATCGATGCGCTGAAATTCCCGATCATTTCCGGCAACACGGTTGCCAAGCCTGGTTCGCTTCTGGCCGACAAGTACAAGGGTTATGTGGTCAAGGAATTCGGCGGTGAGAAGGTTGCCGTCGTTTCGGTTCTGGCGACCGACACGGCCGAGACGGCTTCTCCCGGTCCGGATATCAGCTTCGAAGACGAGATCGAATATCTGAAGAAGGCTGTTGCCGAGCTGCAGGGGCAGGGCGTCAACAAGATCGTCGTGCTCTCGCATGTCGGTTACGTCAAGGACCAGGAGATCGCAGCGGCGGTCGACGGGATCGACGTGATCGTCGGTGGCCACAGCCACACCTATCTCTCCAGCACCGACAGCAAGGCTTCCGGCCCCTATCCGACGCTGGTGAAGAACCCGGCCGGTGTCGATGTGCCGATCGTCACGGCTTACGCCTATTCGAAATATCTCGGTGATTTCGCAGTGGTCTTCGATGACGCCGGTGCCGTGAAGTCCACGTCCGGCGCGCCAAAACTTCTCGATGCAAGTGTTGGGCAGGATGAGGCCTATCTCGCCAAGGTGAAGGAACTCGGCGGTCCGCTCGAAGAGCTGAAGAAGAAGGTCGTTGGTTCCTCCGAAGGTGCCATCGATGGCGACCGCGCCAATTGCCGCGTCAAGGAATGCACGATGGGCAACCTGGTTGCCGATGCGCAGCTCGACCGCGTCAAGGATCAGGGCATCACCATCTCGATAGCCAATGGCGGCGGTCTGCGCGCCTCGATCGATGGCGGCGACGTGACGATGGGTGAAGTGCTCACCGTCCTGCCGTTCCAGAACACCGTCGCCACCTTCCAGCTCAAGGGCTCTGACGTTGTCGTTGCGCTTGAAAACGGTGTCGGCCAGATCGACGAGGGGGCCGGTCGCTTCCCGCAGGTCGCCGGCCTGAAATATTCCTTCGACAAGTCGAAGCCGGCCGGTTCCAAGGTCAGCGACGTTCAGGTCAAGGAAGGCGATGCCTTCGTCGCGATCGATCCGAACAAGGTCTATGGCGTCGTGACCAACAACTATGTCCGCGGTGGCGGCGACGGCTACAAGGTTTTCACCACCAATGCGCAGAACGCCTATGATTTCGGTCCGAACCTCGAAAACACTGTTGCGGATTACCTGGCGGCCAACAATCCCTACAAGCCTTATACGGATGGCCGTATTACCGACCTGACGCCTGCCGATTACAAGCCGGCGCCGAAGGCCGATGCAAAGCCTGCCGCTCCGGCTCCGGCTGCAACCGCACAGGCTCCGGCAACTGCTCCGGCCGCCACGGCGCCGACGACTGTCGAGGCCCAGGGCCAGACCACGCCGCCGGCTGCCGGCCCGAGCAAATATACGGTCGTCAAGGGCGACTCGCTCTGGAAGATTGCCGAAAGCACCTATGGCGACGGCGAGAAGTGGACGGATATTTCCAAGGCAAACAGCCTGCGCAACCCTGATATCATCCAGGTCGGCAAGGAACTGGAACTGCCCGCCAAGTAAGGTTCACGTGAGGTTGTTGATCCCGGTCAAGGCCGGGATTGACGAACTCGATCATGGGTAGGGACAAATTGTCCCAGCGACAATTGCGGCTCGGGGTTTCCCGAGCCGTTTTTTGTTTCTAAATGATCCGCAACACGTTGATCGCCGTAATGGTTCGGTACGCTATCTGGAAAGCCTTCATGAGCATCTCGTCTTCCTCCATGCCTGCCTCCCACCAGCCCGTGTCCTTCGGCAAGGTCGGTGTGCTGCTGATCAATCTCGGTACGCCCGACGGTACGGATTACTGGTCGATGCGGCGTTACCTCGCCGAATTCCTCTCCGACAGCCGCGTCATCGAATGGTCGAAGCTCTACTGGTATCCGATCCTCTACGGGATCGTGCTCAACAAGCGGCCGCAGAAGGTGGGCAAGGCTTACGAGGAGATCTGGAACAAGGATCTCGATGAAAGCTACTTGCGCACCTATACCCGCAATCAGGGTGAACTGATGGCCGAGCGGCTGAAGGACCTGCCGAATGTCGTGGTCGACTGGGGCATGCGCTACGGCAATCCGTCCATCGCCTCGAAGATCGATGCGCTGAAGGCACAAGGCTGCGACCGGATCGTGCTCTTCCCGCTCTATCCGCAATATGCGGCGGCGACGACCGCGACCGTCAACGACAAGGCGTTCGAGCACCTGATGAAGATGCGCTGGCAGCCGGCCGTGCGCACCGTGCCGACTTATCACGACGACCCGGCCTATATCGAGGCGCTGGCCAATTCGGTGCGGAGCACGCTGTCTACGCTCGACTGGGAGCCGCAGCTGCTGATCACCTCGTTCCATGGCATCCCGCAGTCCTATTTCAAGGCGGGCGATCCTTATTACTGTTTCTGTCAGAAGACGGCGCGGCTGTTGCGCGAAAAACTCGGCTATCGCGAGGATCAGTTGCGCATCACCTTCCAGTCGCGTTTCGGGCCGGAGGAATGGCTGCAGCCCTATACCGACAAGACGATGGAAGGGCTGGCGGCGGAGGGCATCAAGCGCGTCGCCATCATGAATCCCGGCTTCGTGTCGGATTGTCTCGAGACGCTCGAAGAAATCGCCGGCGAGGCGGGCGAGATCTTCATGCATCACGGTGGCGAGAAGTTCGTTCACATCCCCTGTCTGAACGACAGCGAGGGCGGAATGGACGTGCTGGAAACGGTTGTGCGGCGGGAGTTGCAGGGCTGGGTGTAAACCCGGATAAACGGAGTGGATCATGAAGAAGGCAATCGTCACTGGCGGAGCAGGCCTGATCGGAGCCGGGATCTGTGAGGCGCTGATCGCTGGTGGTTTCGAGGTTGCCTCTTTCGATCTCTCCGGCAAGGTCCATGCCGTCGAGGGTGTTCGTGCCATCGAATGTGATGTCGCGGAGGAAGCGTCGGTCGAAATCGCCGTTGCCGGCCTGGGCTGGGACCGGATCGATCTTCTCGTCAACAATGCCGGCGCCACCGGTGGCGCGCTCGGCACGCCGCTTCTCGACCTGTCACTCGCCGACTGGCGGCGTGTCATAGACAGTCACCTGACCGGCGCCTTCCTGATGACCCGTACCGTCGCGCCGCTGATGCGCGAGGGCGGCTCGATCGTCAACATGGCCTCCACCCGCGCCTTCATGTCGGAGCCACATTCGGAAGCCTATGCCGCCTCCAAGGGCGGGCTGGTGGCGCTCACCCATGCACTGGCAGTCAGCCTTGGCCCTAAAATCCGCGTCAATGCGATTGCGCCCGGCTGGATCACCAACGAGATGCATTTGAGCCACGAAGACGAGGCGCAGCATCCGGTCGGCCGCGTCGGGCGGCCGAAGGATATTGCCGATGCCGTGCTTTATCTCGACGGCGCCGGTTTCGTCACCGGTCAGGTGCTGACGGTCGATGGCGGCATGACGAAGAAGATGATCTACGCCGAGTAGAGGTGGAAAGAGGGGCAGGGCGAGGCGGTCACATGCAAATTCCCCCTCTGGCCTGCCGGCCATCTCCCCCATAAGGGGGGAGAAGACTTGCAGCAGTCGCCTGCCTCGATTGGGCGTAGACGGCGTGTCCGGGTTAAGCCCTCCCCCTTGTGGGGAGGGTGGGGAGGGGTTT
>NZ_JAEUAN010000019.1 GCF_019511445.1 Aliirhizobium wenxiniae | reverse complement strand
CTCTAGTTCCCCGCCCCCCGCATAACGGAACTAGCCCGGCAGTTGTCGACAAAGGCCCGCCTCTCCCCCGAGGGGCGGGTCTTCTATTTTAGTCCTCGTAGAATTCCTGGATGACCTTCCAGGCTTCGTCGGCGGTCTCGACGAAATTAATCAGCTCGATATCTTCCGGCGCGATCGTGCCGAAATCTGCCAGCGCCTCGAAATTGATGATGCTGCGCCAGAATTTTTCCGCAAACAGGATGAGCGGAATGCGCTCCATCCGCTTGGTCTGGATCAGCGTCAGCGCCTCGAACATTTCATCCAGCGTGCCGAAACCGCCGGGGAAAACCGCAACCGCCTTTGCCCGCATCATGAAATGCATTTTGCGGATGGCGAAATAGTGGAAGTTGAAGGAAAGCTCGGGCGTCACATAGGGGTTCGGTGCCTGCTCGTGCGGCAGCATGATGTTGAGGCCGATCGTCGGGGCGCCGGCTTCCGTCGCGCCACGATTGCCCGCTTCCATGACGCCGGGACCGCCGCCGGTGACGACGACGAATTCCTTATGGTCGAACTTCGCCGAATATTCTCCGCAGAGCGCGGCAAATTTTCGCGCCTCGTCATAATAGACGGAAGCCGCCTGGAGATTGTTGTGCTGGGTCTCGTTATGGGCGGCCCAGGGCTTCTGGCCGGGTGCCGGAATACGCGCGCCACCGAACAGGACGACGGTGGATGCGATGCCCTTTTCGCTGAGGATCATTTCCGTTTTCGCCAGCTCGAGCTGCAGCCGCACGGGGCGCAGTTCCTTGCTGCACAGGAATTCCTCATCGGCGAAAGCGAGGCGATAGGAGGGCGACTGCGTCTGCGGCGTCTTGGGCTGGGCGGCGGCCGCATGCTTGTCGGCCGTACTGTCCTTCAGCGGCTCCCACACCTTGTCCTGCTGGCCTCGTGCTTCCTGCCTTCTCTTCGACATGCTGATGCTTCCTTCCCGCGCCAACCATGGTTGACGCCAATTCACATTGACGCTTGAGTGGCGGTCGCTTAGAGCAAATGGGACCAAATGACCACCTTCCCAGCCATCACGATACCGCGTGACGTTTAAGGATCTTCCATGAGCAGCTTCGACCTCGCCGCCCTCGAAAAGACAATCGAGACCGCTTTCGACAACCGCGACAGCGTCACCATCTCGACCAAAGGCGAAGTACGCGATGCGGTGGAAACCTCACTCAACCTTCTCGACAGCGGCCAGGCCCGCGTCGCGGTTCGCGGCGAGGACGGCACCTGGACCGTCAACCAGTGGCTCAAGAAGGCCGTTCTCCTCTCCTTCCGCCTGAACGACATGGACGTCGTCAAGGGTGGTCCGGGTAACTCCACCTGGTGGGACAAGGTTCCGTCCAAGTTCGAAGGCTGGGGCGAGAACCAGTTCCGTTCCGCCGGCTTCCGCGCCGTGCCGAACGCCGTCGTGCGCCGCTCGGCCTATATCGCCAAGAACGTCGTGCTGATGCCGTCCTTCGTCAACCTCGGCGCCTTTGTCGATGAGGGCACGATGGTCGATACCTGGGCAACCGTCGGCTCCTGCGCGCAGATCGGCAAGCATGTGCATCTGTCGGGCGGCGTCGGTATCGGCGGCGTGCTCGAGCCGATGCAGGCCGGTCCGACGATCATCGAAGACAATTGCTTCATCGGTGCCCGTTCGGAAGTCGTCGAAGGCTGCATCATCCGCGAGGGCTCGGTTCTCGGCATGGGCGTCTACATCGGCAAGTCGACCAAGATCGTCAACCGCGCCACCGGCGAAGTGACCTATGGCGAAGTACCGCCCTATTCCGTCGTCGTCGCCGGCTCGATGCCGTCGGGCAATGCGACGATGCCGAACGGTGCTCCGGCTCCGCATCTCTATTGCGCCGTCATCGTTAAGACCGTCGATGAGAAGACCCGCTCCAAGACGGGCATCAACGAGCTGCTGCGCGACTAATTGAGACCAATTCGATGTCTGTTTCCGATCCGATTGCAAACCTGCAAACGCTGATCCGTTGCCCTTCCGTCACCCCGGCGGAAGGCGGCGCGCTTTCGGCACTCGAAGCGATGCTTGCGCCGCTCGGCTTTAAGGTCGAGCGGATGATCGCGACGGAGCCAGGCCTGCCAGACGTCGAAAATCTCTATGCCCGTCTTGGAACAGACGGGCCGCATCTGATGTTCGCCGGCCATACGGATGTCGTGCCGGTCGGTGACGAGGCTTCCTGGAGCCATCCGCCCTTTGGCGCCGAGATCGCCGATGGCGAGATGTTCGGCCGCGGTGCAGTCGACATGAAGGGCGGCATCGCCTGCTTTGTCGCAGCTGTCGCCCGCCATATCGAAGAGCATGGCGCACCAGAAGGATCGATTTCCTTCCTGATTACCGGCGACGAGGAAGGCCCTTCCGTCAACGGCACGGAAAAGCTTTTGAAATGGGCAGCTGAAAAAGGCGAGCGCTGGGATGCCTGCCTGGTCGGCGAACCGACCAATCCCGAAATGCTCGGCGACATGATCAAGATCGGCCGCCGCGGCTCCGTGTCCGGCAAGGTCACGGTGTTCGGCGTGCAGGGCCATGCGGCCTATCCGCATCTGGCGGATAATGCCGTTCGTGGTCTGCTGCCGCTTGCTTCAGCTCTGATGGATCCACCTTTCGATGCGGGGACGCCGGAATTTCCTGCTTCCAATCTGGAAGTGACGACGGTCGATGTCGGAAATCCTGCGACCAATGTCGTGCCGGCCAAGGCAAGCTTCGCCTTCAACATCCGCTTCAACGACACATGGACTGCCGACACGGTGAAGGCCGAGATCCTGCGCAGGCTTGATGAGGCTGCGGCCGACCAGACGCTGCGGCCGGATCGCCAGCCGACCAGATACGAGATCACCTGGGCCGAACGTCCGAGCCATGTGTTTTTGACCCGCAACAACGCATTGATCGGCTCGCTTTCGGCCGCCGTCGAAGCCGTGACCGGCAAGCAGCCGGCACTGTCGACCACCGGCGGCACATCTGATGCCCGGTTCATCAAGGACTATTGCCCGGTCGTCGAATTCGGCCTCGTCGGGCAGACCATGCATATGGTGGACGAGCGTGTTGCCCTTGCCGATCTCGAGACTCTGACCCAGATCTACGGAACCTTCATCTCCCGCTGGTTCGGCGATGCCTCCATTTCCTGAAGTCAAATTCTACATCAGCGGCCTCTGGTTGCTCTTCAAAGGTGACGCGCAGGGCCTGAAACGGCTCGACATGACCGACCGCGGCATGATGCGGTCGTTCTGGGCTTTCCTCTGGTGCCTGCCGGCGATGTTCGTCTATTGGACCGGCATGCGCTACGCCTTCCTCTCTGCGAACCCTGAAGGCACGAAGGCGGGCCTCGCCTTTTATCTCAGGCTGTTCCTGATCGAGGCGATCAACTGGATACTGCCGCTTACGCTGTTCGGCATTCTTTGCCTGCTTTTGAAGACCGAGCGCAAGTTCGTTTCGATCGTGGTGGCAACCAACTGGCTGTCGGTGCCGGTCTCCTATGCCTATGCGGTGATGACGCTGCTGCTGTTTCTCATCCCCTTTGCCGCAGGACTGATTGCACTTGTGCAGCTCGCCTTGCTGATCGCGACGATCTTCGCCATTTCCCGTTTCGTGCGGCAGATCTGTGGGCCGGAGCCGCTTGTCGTGGCGACGACGATGCTTGTGCTTTTGGTGCCGGGGCTCATCGTCGCCGACCTCTTGCAATCCTATCTCGGCGTCTCGCCCTACTGATTCATGTCAACGCAATTCCGGACGCAAAACCGGTTCCCACTTTTGCTGGAATTGCTTCAGGTATCGCCCGGATAATCGACCTTCATGAAATAGAGGCCTTCTGGTGGTGCGACCGGGCCGCATTCCTTGCGGTCACGCGCCTCAAGCGCCCGCCGCACGTCGTCGGGTGACATCTTGGCCTCACCGGCCAGCTTCAGTGTACCGGCAAAAGAGCGGATCTGGTTGTGCAGAAAGCTCTGGGCGCTGGCGCGGATCTCGATCAGGTCGCCGGAGCGTGTCACATCCAGCCGGTCCAGCGTTCTTACCGGGCTTTTCGCCTGGCAATGGGCGGAGCGGAAGGTGGTGAAGTCGTGATGGCCGACAAGCATCTGGGCGGCGGCGTGCATCGCCTCGTGGTCGAGTTCCTTCGGCACCCACCAGGCGCGCCCGGCCTCGATCGCCAGCGGCGACGGGCGGCTGATGATGCGGTAGAGGTAATGCCGCTTCACCGCCGAGAACCGTGCATCGAACTCGTCCGAGACCTGCTGCACATCGATGATCGAGACACGCTCACTCGCCATCATCAGATGAGCGTTGAGCGCATTGCGCAGCTTGAAAGGTTGCCATTCGCGAGACAGATCGGCGTGGATGACCTGGCCCCTCGCATGAACGCCTGAATCGGTGCGACCGGCACCACGAACAGAGACGGTCTCCCCGGTGAGCGACAGGATGCCGTTCTGCAACGCGGCCTGCACCGAATGGCCGTTTTCCTGCATCTGCCAGCCGACATAGGACGTGCCGTCATATTCGACGGTCATGCGGAAACGCGGCATCAGGCAGCCCCAACAGGAAGTTTGGTGCCTTTGGGCAGAGGCGTGCCACGCAGAAAGTCGCCTGCGTCCAGCGGCTTGCCGCCCGCTTTCTGCAGGCGTGTTAGTTTCACGGCACCGTCGCCGCAGGCAACGGTCAGCGCATCGTCAAGAAGCTGCCCGGTGGCACCGCTCCCCTCTCCGATCGCGGAGTTAAGAACCTTGATACGCTCCGGCTTGCCATTGATCTCGGCTTCGAACCATGCGCCCGGAAACGGTGAAAGCCCACGGATATGGTTATGCACGTCACGCGCAGACCGGGAAAAATCGATGCGGGTTTCGGCTTTGTCGATCTTGGCGGCGTAAAGCACACCCTCTTCCGGCTGCGGCGTCAGCGGCAGTTCGTCGGCTTCGAGCCTTTCCATCGCCTCGACCATGGCGCGGGCGCCGACGAGCATCAGCTTGTCATGCAGTTCGCCGGCCGTCATCGCCTCGGTAATATCGACTTCCCTGGTCAGCGCCATCGGACCGGTATCCAGCCCCTTTTCCATCTTCATCACGATCATACCGGTCTTTTCGTCACCGGCCATGATGGCGCGCTGGATGGGAGCGGCACCCCGCCAGCGCGGCAGAAGCGAGGCATGGCCGTTGTAGCAGCCAAGCTTCGTGCCTTCGAGGATCGCGACCGGCAAAAGCAGGCCATAGGCCACGACGACCGCGACATCCGCGTTGAAATCGCGAAATGTCTGGCGATCCTCTTCAGCCTTGAAATTCAGCGGTGTCAGAACCGGAATGCCGAGAAGCTCTGCCGCCTGATGCACCGGAGACTTGGTGAGGTCGAGCCCGCGGCGACCGGCCGGGCGCGGCGGCTGGGTATAGACCGCGACGATCTCGTGGCCGGCCTGCTTGAGGTTCTGCAATGTCGGCACGGAAAAATCCGGCGTGCCCATGAAGATGATGCGAAGTGACATGCGCTTGACCTCAATACTGTTCAGGCGCCTTCAAACGGGTTTACCAGCCGAAGATCAAGCCCCTCGAAGTCTTTTACGTTGCGGGTGGCCAGTGTTGCACCATGAGCGAGGCAGGTTGCGGCGATCATGGCATCCTGCAGGCTGATCGGGCGGCCGATGTTTTCACGCCTCGCACGCAGCTTGCCCGTCTCAATCGATGCCCAGCGATCGAATGGTAATACCCTGCCATTATGCACCACCAAAAGGCGCTCGAATGTCTCGTAGTATCGTCGCGAGCCTGCCCTGAGCCAGAACCGCTCCGCACCGAAAGATTGCTCCATCAGCACGGTATCGCAGAGATAAATGTCGCCTTCCGGGGATACTGCAAACCATTCCAAGACATTCCGGTCGGGCGCAGCCTTAGTAATTTCGGAAATGATGTTGGTGTCGAGGACGATCACTCGAAATCCTCTAACGGCCGCCCGAAATCCTTCTTTCGCTCAGCCTCGACCTCGTCCATCATCCGCGAAAACGCATCCCTTTCCTCATCGGAAAATGGAAGCAATACTTCGCGCATGGCATCCAACGCGCTCCGTTGGGGTGACGCCTCTGCCTTATCGCTCAACATAGCCTTCTGAAGCAGCGCCTTGGTCTCGTCCGACAAGCTTCGGCCGTTCTTATCCGCGCGCGCGGCAATATCCCGCTTCATGGCATCGGAAACGTTACGGATCAGCATGTCACCCATACCAACCTCCAGCTTGATATCAGCGATATCATAAGCCTGAGGCGGCAGAGTTTCAAGTTTTCGCTAAACAGCCTTGCCCTTGGCAAGCTTGGTGAACTTCTTGATCACCATCTCGCGCTTCAGCCTCGAAATATGGTCGATGAAGAGCACGCCGTTCAGGTGGTCCATCTCGTGTTGCAGGCAGGTGGCAAGCAGGCCATCGGCTTCGAGCAGATGTTCCTTGCCATCACGGCCGACATATTTCACGCCGATCGTGGCCGGACGCTCGACTTCGGCGTAATAATCCGGGATCGAAAGGCAGCCCTCTTCATAAACCGACAGATCATCGGAAGACTTGACGATTTCAGGGTTGATGAAGACCTGCGGGTTCTTCTCCTCGTCTTCGCGCGAGACGTCGATGACGAGCACGCGCTTCGGCACGCCGATCTGGATCGCGGCAAGGCCGATGCCCGGCGCGTCATACATGGTTTCCAGCATGTCGTCGGCGAGCTTCAAGAGCTCGGCATTGACGGTTTCGATCGGCGCGGAGACCTGCCTGAGAAGCGGGTCGGGAAGAATGATGAGCGGCTTGATTGTCATGCCTGCCCCATAGCGCATCTTTTGCGTCGATGGAACAGGGATGCTGAGCGCTTCCCGACAAATGTTCACGTTTTGATCTTCCGCTGTGGGTACAATCTGCTAGAGTGGCCACATGAGAGAGACCCTTGCAGACTTCCTGCCGCCCGATTTTGCGCTTCCCGTCCTGTTCATCGGAGCATGTCTTGCCGTTCTGGCAATCATGATCGCGCTCTTTTCCGTGCTTCGTGGCGGCCGGCAGCGCGAAGAGATGACGCAGCGGACGATGGATGCTGAGGCGCGCCTGGCAGAGCTGGTGCGGATGCAGGGCGAGATGCACGGACGTGTGGCCGCCATGGCCGAGACGATCACTAGCCGTCAGGCGGAGCTCAATCATGCGGTTAACCAGCGGCTCGACGGTATGACCCACCGGCTGGGTTCGACGATTACCGAGCAGACGAAATCGACGCATGAGAACCTTCGCAAGCTGCAGGAGCGGCTGGCGGTCATCGATGCTGCGCAGAACAACATCCAGACGCTCGCCAAAGATGTCGTGGGCTTACAAGCGATCCTTTCCAACAAGCAGACGCGCGGGGCATTCGGCCAGGGCCGGATGGAAACGATCGTTGCCGACGGGTTGCCGCACGGGGCCTATTCCTTCCAGTCACCGCTTTCCAACGGAACGCGACCGGATTGCGTGATCAAGATGCCGAACGGCGCACCGCCGCTGGTGATCGATGCAAAATTTCCGCTTGAGGCCTGGACCGCCTTTCGCGAGGCCGCCTCGCCCGATGCGCGGCGTGCTGCGGCCCAGCAGTTTCGCCGGGATATGGACGTTCATATCCGCGATGTCTCGGAAAAATACCTGATTGCCGGTGAGACACAGGATACCGTGCTTCTCTTCGTGCCATCGGAATCGATCTTTGCCGAGATCCACGAGCATTTCGATGCGGTGGTGCAGAAGGCGCAGCGCTCTCGCGTGGTGATCGTCTCGCCGTCGCTGCTGCTTCTGTCGATCCAGGTTATCCAGGCCGTGCTCCGAGACCAGCGGATGCGCGAGCAGGCGCATCTGATACAGGGTGAAGTCGGGCTGCTGATGGAGGATCTGATGCGGCTCGACGATCGCACACGCAAGCTGCAGTCGCATTTCCTTGCGGCGGAAAAGGATGTCGAGCAGATCCTCACCTCCACCGAAAAGCTGACCCGACGCGGCAACCGGATCTCCTCGCTGGAACTGGAAGCGCCGGCGAAAGCCGAGCCATCGACGGAGGCTCCGCAGCCGAAATCTGTCGAGAGCCGCACGGGTCTTCTGCGACTTCGGGTAGTTGACGAAGAGTGATCCTCTCAGGCACTGTCCCGCCGACAAATTATCAGCAGCAGGCATGAACATGATCACCGTTTTCGGCTCCATCAACATGGATCTCATCGCGACCACGGCAACATTGCCGAAGCCGGGCGAGACGGTTCCGGGGCAGACGTTTTCGACCGCAGCCGGAGGCAAAGGCGCCAATCAGGCGCTCGCGGCGCGGCGGGCCGGCAGCGCGGTGAAAATGTCAGGGGCCGTTGGCAGCGACACGTTTGCCGATCCGGCGCTTGCGCTTCTGAAGGATGCGGGAACCGACCTTTCCTCCGTGCTCAAGGCCAGCGAGCCTACCGGCACGGCGCTCATTCTCGTCGGTGGCGATGGCGAGAACATGATTGTCGTCATTCCCGGCGCGAACGGCACGATCACCGCCGATGAAGCGGTCAAGACGGTCGATGCGATGTCGGCAGGCGATACGCTGATGCTGCAGCTCGAAATTCCGCCAGCCGCCGTCGAGGCAGCACTCAAGGCCGCGCGAGAAAAAGGTGTTACCACCATTCTCAACACCGCACCGTTTACCGGTGATGCGGTCCGGCTTTCCGGTCTTGCCGATATCGTTGTTGCCAACGAGACCGAGTTCGACCTCGTCGCTGGCGAGCCTGCTGAGAGCAACGAGGCGCGGATTGCGGCACTCAAGGCGCTGCATTCCAAGACCGGCCAGACATTCGTCGTCACCCTCGGCGGCAATGGCGTCATCGCCATCCGCGATGGCGAGATCCTGACGACCAAGGGGCTGGTGATCGAGCCGGTCGATACGGTGGGAGCCGGCGATACGTTCTGTGGTTATCTCGCCGCCAGTCTCGACCAGGGGCTGACCTTTGCGCAGGCCCTTCGCCGCGCGGCTGTCGCCGGATCGCTTGCCTGCCTTTCGCGTGGCGCTCAGCCTTCGATCCCACTTGCGGATGCAGTGGATCAGAAGGTGTAAAAGCCTCTCACTGGCCCGGAAAACCGGGCCTGTGGTTCAATGCAATTTCAGTCAAATTTAACAGATGCCAAGTAGCGTCGCCTCGGCATCTTCTTCTTACGGCGTCAGCCGAGCAGAACGCCCCATGATGGGGCCTTTCACTTGCCATGTCAGCGATCTCCGCCCCACGGATCCACGAGGCAAGTCATGTCCTTCCTGCGCCTGAATTCCCTTTCGAAAAAACTGATCGTCGTCACCAGCATCGCCATCGCGCTGCTGCTCATCGTCTCCAACGTCTTCATGATCTCCCAGACAAGCGACAGGGTGACCACGCTTACGCTGGAGCAGGCCAATGCCGAAGCGCGTTCCATCGGCAACGAGGTGGCAACCGAAATCGGCCAGCTTGCCGGTGCTGCGCGCGCAATGGCCGGCGTTATCGGCCGGGGTCATGAGGCGGGATATCTCGATCGCAAGAACGTCATTGACGCATTGAAGGCCAATCTCGAGCAGAACACGTTTGCTTATGGCAGCTGGTTTGCCGAAGTGCCCGGCGCGTTCGACGGCCGGAATTCCGAGTTCATCGGCAATAGCGAATTCGGCGGCAATAAGAAGGGCGAGCTTGCTCCTTACTGGACCAAGAACAAGGCCGGTAACATTGCCTATAGCGTCTTCGAGGTCGATCCTCAGGCGGAATGGTATGCCCTGCCGGCAGCCTCGAAGAAAGGCGCCCTGACCCAGCCCTATATCGAAAGCTCGACCGGCGACAAGACCGCCATGAGCTCGATCGCCTATCCGGTCTTGTCCGGCGAAAAGCTGATCGGCATTGCCGGGGTCGATGTTTCCATGGCGACCCTTTCGAAGACCCTGCAGGCAATGCGCCCCTTCGGTTCCGGCCGAGTGTTGCTCGTCTCTCAGGGTGGCAAGTGGATCGTTCCGGATATCGCCGACAATCTGATGAAGCCGGTCGAGGGCCAGGGCACCGACGTTCTGCTTTCGACGCTGAAATCCGGCAAGCCGGCAACGATCGACAATCTGGCCGGTCCTGATGGCGAACTTTACGAGCGGGTCGTCTATCCCTTCACTGTTCCTGACCTCAATACCAGCTGGGCTGTCGTCGTCGATGTGCCGATGAGTGTGATCATGGCTCCGGTCACCGACCAGACCTTCATGATGATCGTCAGCGGCATCATCCTACTCGGTGCCGTCATCGTCACGCTTTCGGTTGCCAGCGGCTCGCTGCTGCGCCGCCCGCTGAATGCCCTGCTTGCCAGCGTCGGCCAGCTCGGCGAAGGCAAATATAACGAAGCCGTACAGGGTCAGGACCGGAATGACGAGGTCGGCGCGTTGGCGAGATCGCTGGAAGGTTTCCGCCACACGCTGGCCGATGGCAAGCGGCTCGCATCGGAAGCCGAAACCCAGCGTGGTGCCGCCGAAGACCTGCGCCATCGTTCCGCCGCCGAGCGCGAAGCCGCGGCCCGTCAGCAAGCGCATGTGGTGGAGCTTCTCGCTTCCGGCCTTGCGGAGCTTTCCAACGGCAACCTGCAGCATCGCCTGACGGGTGAATTCCCGGGTGACTACGAGAAGCTGAAGCACGACTTCAATAGCGCTGTCGAGAGCATCGAAAACACCGTCATCTCGGTCGCTTCTTCGGTGCAGAATATCGGTAACGGCACGCGTGAAATCACGGCCAGCACCGGCGACCTCTCTCACCGCACCGAGCAACAGGCGGCGAGCCTCGAACAGACCGCCGCAGCGCTGAACGAACTGACCGAACAGGTCAATTCCAGTGCTGAAAACGCCGGCACGGCTGCCTCAACTGTCAACCTTGCCTGCGAAGACGCCGAAAAATCCGGCGAAGTGGTGCAGAAGGCCGTCGCCTCGATGCAGGCTATCGCGCATTCCTCGCAGGAGATCTCGCGCATCATCAGCGTGATCGACGAGATCGCCTTCCAGACCAATCTGCTCGCGCTGAATGCCGGCGTCGAGGCTGCTCGCGCCGGTGAAGCCGGCAAGGGGTTCGCCGTCGTCGCGCAGGAGGTGCGGGAACTGGCGCAGCGTTCCGCCACCGCTGCAAAGGAGATCAAGACACTCATCAACGCCTCGACGACGCAGGTCCACGAAGGTGTCGATCTGGTCGGCAAGGCCGGCGATGCGCTGCAGAAGATCGCGATCCAGGTGATGCAGATCAACGGGCTGATCCGCCAAATCTCCTCTTCCGCCGGCGAGCAGGCGGTGGGGCTGAAGGAGATCAATTCCGCCGTCAACCAGATGGACCAGGTGACGCAGCAGAACGCCGCGATGGTGGAGGAAACCACCGCCGCCAGCGCCGTGCTGAATGGCGAGGCCGAAACGCTTCGGGATCTCGTCCAACGCTTCCGCACGTCGTCTCCGAGCGTCGGTTCAGCGCAGCCGCTTCGTCAGATGGCGCAGAGAATGCAGTCTTCGGCTCCGCGCCGGGCTGAGACACCGGCCTATACACCGCGCAAGGTGGCAGGCGTTTCGCATGGCTCGGCAGCCGTCGCGGAAAGCTGGGAAGAGTTCTGAGGAACCGAATTGGGATGCCGCCCGCGA
This sequence comes from Aliirhizobium wenxiniae, assembly GCF_019511445.1. Taxonomy (GTDB): domain Bacteria; phylum Pseudomonadota; class Alphaproteobacteria; order Rhizobiales; family Rhizobiaceae; genus Neorhizobium; species Neorhizobium wenxiniae_A. Next base: position 119,372 of record NZ_JAEUAN010000019.1, on the reverse strand, counting down.
AGGGCGGCGTCCTGAACGTCAGAGGCGCGCGACGCGTTCCGTCAGCAGCGCGAAGAAACCGTCCGGATCGACATCGCGCATGAAGGTCGCGTTGCGCCTGCGGTCGGTCACGTGCCACCAGTCTACCACGGTCATGCCTACCGTCAGTTCCGACTGGACCTCGATTTCTACATTGCAGAGACGACCGGAGAAGAGTTCCGGCTTCAACAGATAGGCAATCACGCTCGGATCATGCAGCGGCCCGCCATCGGAGCCGTATTTCTCAATGTCGAAGCGCTCGAAGAAGGCCAGCCATTCGACCAGTACCTGAGCCGGACGCGTGCCGAGCGCCGCGATCTTAGCAACACGGTCCTTGGTCGTCAGGAGCTGATGCGTCACGTCCAGCGGCATGATGACGATCGGGATCCCGGCGTCGAAAACGATCTTGGCCGCTTCCGGATCGACATAGATATTGAACTCGGCCGCCGGCGTAATGTTGCCGCCTTCGAAGCAGCCGCCGCCCATCATCACCAGTTCCTGAATACGGCCGGCGATATCCGGCGCTTTCTGCAGTGCCAGAGCCAGATTGGTCAGCGGACCGAGCGTGCAGATCGTTACCGTGCCGGAAGGCTCGCGGCGCAAGGTATCGATGATGAAATCGATGGCGTACTGGGCCTGCGCCTGCATGGTTGGTTCAGGCAGTTCGGCACCGTCGAGCCCCGTCTTGCCATGCACATGCTCGGCGGTCACCTGCGGCCGGTTGAGCGGCTTCAGAGCGCCCTCGTAGACCTTGGCATCCGGCTTGCCACAGAGTTCACAGACAATGCGCAGGTTGCGGCTGGTAAACGAGAGGGGGACATTTCCGGCAACGGCACAGAGGCCGAGAATTTCCAGTTCTTCAGGGCTGGCGAAAGCCAGCATCAGCGCTGCGGCATCGTCCTGGCCCGGATCGGTATCGATAATAATCTTACGTGGCGACATTGTTCATCCCCTCAATTCGAGGGGGATTGGTGGAGCCGCGCGTATGGTTTGTCAAGCACAGCCAGCACGGCTTTTGCCGCCATCGCATCGTGCCGCAGCTTGCGATCCTCATCGCGGCAACCCATATAATGGCGAGTTCCGGCGCGCCTTCTGGGCGTCGGCATGGTCGCTTGATGCAAGGACTGAACGATGACCCGGATGACACCCTTCGCAAGCCCTCTGCTACTGGGCTTCGATGCGATGGAAAAGACACTAGAACGCCTCGCCAAGGCGAATGAAGGCTACCCGCCCTACAATATCGAGCGAATCAGGTCGGGCACTGCCGATGGGCATGAAAAATTGCGCATCACGCTTGCCGTCGCCGGCTTCTCCGAGGACGAACTCGACGTCACGACCGAAGAAAATCAGCTGGTGATCCGTGGCCGCCAGATCGAGCAGCCGGAGCGCGATTACCTCCACAGAGGCATTGCCGCACGCCAGTTTCAAAGGGTTTTCATGCTTGCAGACGGGATGGAAGTCTCAGCGGCTTGCCTGAAGAACGGTCTTCTTTCGGTCGATCTCGTGAGGCCGGAACCGCAGCGTGTGGTGAGAAAAATTAATATTTCCGTCTCAGACTAGGACGGTCGGCATCAAGGCCGACGCCCTCAAGTGGAGGCTGGAATGCTCTTGAAAGAAGCGAACACGCATTTGTCGCAATCCGAACTCGCCCATCTTGGTGCTGGTGAAGTCGGGTATATCCGCAGGATGCGATCTGAAGAAGTATCCCGCTGCTTTCCCGAGGCTCCCGATATGGACCCCAGCCTGGATCTCTGGGCGCTGTTTGGCGCCGATGGCACGCCGATCCTGTTGACCGACAACCGGTCCAGCACCTTCTTCAAGGCAGCCGAAGACGACCTGAAGACGGTCAGCCTGCACTGACCATCTCTTGTCTTCAGGGCCGTGCTCAGGCCCTGATGAAGGTAAGATAGGCTGAGGAGCGCCCTTCCCTGCGGGCCTTGTTCTCGTAGCGCGTTCCCGGCCAGCCGGCATAGGGCGTCAGCCAGTCGGAAGACTGTTCGGCCTGCCAGGCAAAACCGCCGTGGTCGCGGCAATGCATCAGCGTGTGATTTATATAGGTATCGATATCCGAGGCGAAGCAGAACGTGCCGCCGGGTTTCAGCACGCGGTGAAAACGCTCCAGGTTCACCTGTGAGACGAAGCGACGCTTCCAGTGCTTCCGCTTGGGCCATGGATCGGCGTAGAGAAGATCGATCTGGTCGATCGAGCCTGTCGGCAGCCAGTCCAGAACCTGCGTCGCATCATCATCGTAAACGCGGACGTTCTTCAGATCATAGGTCTCGACCTGCGACAGCAGCTTCGCCATGGAGTTGACGAAGGGCTCGACGCCGATGAAACCGGTCGTCTCATTTTCCCGGGCGCGATGAACCAGATGTTCGCCGCCGCCGAAGCCGATTTCGAGCCGCATGCGCTCGATCGCAACGGGATAGAGGGTGCGCAGGTCGTTCGGCGCCGGTGAGGCGAGATCGAGCTTGAGGGCCGGCAACAGCGTCGCCATGCCTTCGGCCTGGCGCTCGCGAAGAGGCTTGCCCTTGCGGCGGCCGTAAAACGCTTCCGTTGCCCGGGTCGGGTGCTGCTGCTCGTCAGTCATGATCTTGTCGTCCAAAAACAAAGAAGCGGATGCCCGCAGAAGGCACCCGCTTTAGCGTGTGATTACCGGATCGGTAAAGACCCGATCGGAAATGCCTTATTCGGCCGCGACCAGAAGGTCTTCCTTCAAGGCGTCCTTGAGCGGCTTCACGAGATCGGTCTTCTCCCAGGAGAAGGAACCGTCACGGCCGGACTTGCGGCCGAAGTGACCGTAAGCCGAAGTCTTGGCATAGATCGGCTTGTTGAGATCGAGATGGCGACGGATACCGGTCGGCGACAGGTCCATCACCTTGCGGATCGCGTTTTCGATCTGGTCTTCGGTAACGTTCTTGCCGGTCTGGTGCAGGTCGACATAGATCGACAGCGGCTGGGCAATACCGATCGCGTAGGAGATCTGGATCGTGCAGCGATCGGCAAAGCCTGCTGCGACAACGTTCTTAGCAAGGTAACGGGCTGCATAAGCTGCCGAACGATCGACCTTGGTCGTGTCCTTGCCGGAGAATGCGCCGCCGCCGTGGGGGGCTGCGCCGCCATAGGTGTCGACGATGATCTTGCGACCGGTCAGGCCAGCGTCACCATCCGGGCCGCCAATGACGAACTTGCCGGTCGGGTTGATGTACCACTTGCAATCGGCAGCGATCGGCAGATCACCGAGAGCTTCGCGGATATAGGGTTCAACGACCTGGCGAACCTTCTTACTATCCCAGCTGGCATCGATGTGCTGGGTGGAGAGAACGATCGAGTCGACTTCGGTCGGCTTGCCGTTTTCGTAACGCACAGTCACCTGGCTCTTGGCATCAGGGCCAAGCTTGCCGGCATCGCCCTCGCCCTTCTTGCGGGCGGTTGCGAGCAGCTGCAGGATCTTGTGGGAATAATAGATAGGGGCCGGCATGAGGTCCGGCGTTTCCTTGCAGGCATAACCGAACATGATGCCCTGGTCGCCGGCACCTTCGTCGCCCTGCTTGTCGGCCGCACTGTCAACGCCTTGCGCGATATCGGCAGACTGGGAATGCAGCAGAACGTCGATCTTTGCCGTCTTCCAGTGGAAACCGTCCTGCTCGTAGCCGATATCGCGGATCGCCTTGCGGGCTGCCGACTTGAACTTCGACGGGTTGATCACGTCGTTGCCATTCTTGTCCTTCTTCATCAGGCTCGGCGGCAGGCGTACTTCACCGGCGATCACAACGCGGTTGGTGGTCGCAAGCGTTTCGCAGGCAATGCGAACCTTCCACGGATCAACACCTGTCTTTGCAGCTTCGCGATACACGAGGTCCACGATTTCATCGGAAATGCGGTCACAGACCTTATCCGGATGGCCTTCTGCCACGGACTCGCTGGTGAACAGATAATTGGCGTGCATGCGGGGAACCCCTCAAAGAATGGACAGAAAATGTTTAGTCAGTTCATCTGTCAAAAACAAGAACACAACGACATAAATATATCTTTATGCGTAAAATTGATTAGCGAGCCAAAATGAAGACAAAAAAAAGCGGCTCTGAAAGCCGCTTCCTCCTCCCCGCCTCTTTAGGAGAGACTATTCCTCTGCCTCGGCCGCAAGTGCCTTGACGAGGTCAACCAACCGGCGGCGAACCTTGGGGTCGGCGATCTTCACAAATGCGCGGTTGAGCTGAAGACCTTCCGAGGACGACAGAAAGTCAACAACGTAGTTGGAGCTGGATGCTTCGGCCGTGCCGGTTGCACCACCCGACTGGTCGCCCGGTGCATCTTCGAAGAAGAAGGACACCGGCACGTTGAGAATGCTCGAGATGTTCTGCAGACGGCTTGCGCCGACGCGGTTCGTGCCTTTTTCGTATTTCTGGATCTGCTGGAAAGTAATACCGAGGCTTTCGCCCAGCTTTTCCTGACTCATGCCCAGCATCGTTCTGCGCAGGCGGATCCGGCTCCCGACGTGAATGTCGATCGGGTTCGGCTTTTTCTTGTTTTCAATCATAATGGGGGGTCCTGGTGAAGTTGCAGTTATGTTTTCAACCCGGTCCGCGTATGGAGAATACACTTCACGCGTTTGGGACGACAGAACCAATACGCGAAGCATATGACGAGACGGTAGGCATTCTCACTATGCAATTTTAGGGGTTTTTGGTCAATTCGCGTGTGATTTAAAACTTAGACGCGAGACCACTGCAATCACAGACATTAGTGCTACAACCAACCAGAAGTACCACTGGCGGCTGTTATTACTCCAATTTTCAATCTTTTCACCACCTATAGTCGCATCAATCACACCCTTTTGATTGTATCCGAGACCCTGGACTACACGGCCAAATGGGTCCACGACCGCGGAAATGCCGGTATTTGCCCCACGAATCAGGAAAGAACCGTTCTCGACGGCCCTTAAACGGGCCTGCTGGAAGTGCTGATAGGGGCCAGGTGTCGCACCAAACCAACCATCGTTCGTCACATTGAGTATGGCAGATGTCCGCTCGACTTCGGCACCAATCTCGCCGGGGAAAATCGCCTCATAGCAAATGAGAGGGTAGAGAAGCGCTCCCCCCGGCAGTGTGAGCAAGCTACGCGAGGTCGCAGCCGTGAAGCCGCCGGGCATGGCAATCGCCTCTGTTATGCCGAGCGAGGCGAGTATGCTTTCATAGGGGACATACTCGCCGTACGGGACAAGATGCACCTTGTCTGCGGCAGATATAATTTGTCCTTCACTATCAATTACATAAATTGAATTATAGAAACGTGGAGCAATCCCGGCACCGGCATTTTCCGAGCGCACGGCACCGGTCACGAGAACCTGCCCGTCCTCAAGAACCTCGGCAATTCGCGCCAACGCATCCGGATTATCCGTCAGGATGAACGGCACCGAAGTCTCCGGCCAGACGACGATGTCGGGGCGCGCGGCACCTTCGGTAAGCGGCGCGCTGGTCAGGCGCAGATGCTCCTCAAAAATCTCCGCGCGGTTCGTATCATCCAGTTTCTGTGCCTGATCGATCATCGGCTGAACGATACGTATGGTTGTTTTTTTGCCCTCGCCGGCAGCCAGCTTTTCATCTGCGACATTTAGCCGCCACGCACCGAAACCGACATGCGCCACCGCAAGCAGCGCAGCGGCGGTCAGGCCGATGACTTTTCCCTTCACCGTTCCCAGCAATGCCGGGGCGGAAAAAACGAAGACGGCCAGCGTCGTGACACCGAAAATTCCCAGAACCGCGTCGGACTGCATCATCAGGGGAACCGGCATCGCCCCATAACCGACGGCATTCCACGGAAAACCGGTCAGCACGAAGCTGCGCAGCCATTCAGCGACGCCGAAAGCTGCGGCAAGCGCCGCCAAGCGCCCGACGCCATCGGACCAGACCGCGCGCGCAAGTGCAGTTGCCAGACCATAGAAAATCGCGAGATAGGCGGGCAGGCCGAAGACCGCGAGAGGAAGCGCCCAGGCGAACTCCTCCGCATCGACGAGGAGAGCATTGCCCAGCCACCAGAGATTGGCGACGAAATAACCAAAGCCGAACAGCCAGCCGATTGCGAAGGCAGAGCGCAACCGGCTGGCGATGCCGCCGCCGGGATTGCCCGTCGAGCCATCGATCAGCCAGACAAGCAGCGTGAAGGATATGAAAAGCGCGGCGAAGATGCCGAAGGGGGGCAGTGCCAGCGCACCGACCGCTCCCGCAAACACTGCGAGTGTAATCCGGGACCACCCCGAAAGAAGCATGACCTTGCCCGCCAGCCGCTCCATGACCGTCCCCTTTTTCGCGAATCAGGGGCGCAGTGTTTCAAAAAAACTGCGCCCTGTCGCGGTGTTGGCGATGGATCAGGCTTCGGGCCGTGCGGCACCGTTTTCGACCGGCGCCGGCAGCAGAGCGGCGGGTTGTGCCGGAGCGACAATCAGCGCGTCGCCCTCCCCCTTCGCCTGCCGGCGACGGGCAAGAGCGCGCTTGCGCAGGATTTTTACGCGTTTGATGCGGCGCGGATCGGCATCGAGGATCTGGAACTCGAAGCCGGGAACCGCCTGCACGACCTCGCCGCGCACCGGAATACGGCCGAGCGCCGAGAAAATCAGGCCGCCCAGCGTATCGACATCCTCGATCCGGTCGCGGACATCGAAGTCCGGACCGATAGCTTCCGAGATCTCTTCAAGCTCGATGCGGGCATCGGCGACGAACACGTCGTCGGCAGTCTTGGAGAACATCACCTCTTCATTGTCATGCTCGTCCTCGACATCGCCGATGACCATTTCTACGATATCTTCATGGCTGACGAGACCATCGGTGCCGCCATATTCGTCGATGACCAGAGCCATCTGGGTGCGGGCAGCCTGCATCGAGCGCAAGAGGTCGGAGGCAAGCATTGACGGCGGCACGAAAAGAAGTTTCCGTACCAGACCGGCTTCTGCAACCGTCTGCTCGAGATTGACGCGGCCAAGATCGAAGGCAGCCTTTGGCGCACGGGTCGGCTTTTCAGTGCCGTTAACGGCCGCAGAGATCTGCACCGTCGAGGCCTTCGAGCTGACGCGCCGCTTGTTGCGCGCCTGTTTGGCCAGGTAGGAGAGAAGATCGCGAATGTGGACGAAGCCGCGGGCGTCGTCGAGATTGTCACTATAGACCGGCATGCGCGAGCGGCCGGTTTCCTCGAAATGGATCATCAGCTCGCCGATGGTCATGTTCATGTCCACCGCCTCGATATCGGCGCGCGGCACCATGATGTCCTCGACGCGCACTTCGCGGAAGCGGAGGATGTTGTGCAGCATCGCCCGTTCGTCGGGCGAAAAGGCGTTGCTGACATTGGTATCCGTCATCAACGCGTCGGCGAGATCCTCGCGGAGCTGTTCACCTTGCGATGGCCGAAGAAGGCGCACGGCCCTCGACCAAAAGGAATTGTGGGATTTTGGGTGATGTTCGGACCTCGCCGAACTACTGCCCTCGTCCGACGAGGCAGAGTCCGAACTGTCCTTGCCCTCTCGGGCGACATTGCTCGAATAATCGTTCATTGTTCCAAACTTATATCAACGGGTCCTGCCCCGCATAGGGGTCAGATAGGCCGAGACCGGCCAAAATGCGAGTCTCAAGTGCTTCCATCTCTTCCGCTTCGTCCTTTTCCATGTGGTCGTAACCGAACAAATGGAGGAAACCATGGACGAGCAGATGCGTCAGATGATCGTCGAAAGTCTTGTCGAGATCAACCGCCTCGCGCTCGACAGTTTCCCGCGCAACCACGATATCGCCCAGCATGGGGCCGGGCATGCCACCGGGTTCGAGCGGAAAAGCGGGGAAAGACAAGACGTTGGTCGGTTTGTCCTTGCCCCGCCACTCGGCATTAATTTCCTGGATGGAATCGTCATTGGTAAAGACCAGAGACAGTTCCGGCGCCATTTGAGGGAAGGGTTGCTCCTCTTCGCGGGCAAGATAGTCCGCGGCAGCACTCAACACGCGGCCCGCCAAAGCGGCCAAAACGGCCTCATCCGGCCAGCCGCCGTCTTCCACACTGATCTGTATGTCTAGTTCGGGCATGTATGCTGAGCCCGACCGGTTTTACCGGTCGAGCGCTTCCTCGCTTTCCTCATGGACGGCATATTGCGCATCATAGGCCCTGACGATGCGGCCGACCAGCGGGTGGCGGACGACGTCGGTATCCTTGAAGCGGATGACCGAAATACCTTCGACACCCTTGAGGATCTGCAGCGCCTCGACCAGACCGGATTTGACGCCACGCGGCAAGTCCACCTGGCTCGGGTCGCCGGTGATGATCATCCGGCCATTTTCACCCAGACGCGTCAGGAACATCTTCATCTGCATCGATGTCGTGTTCTGCGCCTCGTCGAGAATGATTGCGGCATTCGACAGCGTGCGGCCGCGCATGAAGGCCAGCGGCGCGATTTCGATGACGCCGGCGGTGATGGCGCGATCGACCTTGTCGGCCGGGATCATGTCGTAGAGCGCGTCATAAAGCGGCCGCAGATAGGGATCGACCTTTTCCTTCATGTCGCCCGGTAAGAAGCCCAGTCGCTCCCCTGCCTCGACCGCCGGTCGCGTCAGGATGATCTTGTCGACAGCGCCGCGTTCCAGAAGCTGGGCAGCATGGGCGCAGGCGAGATAGGTCTTGCCGGTACCCGCCGGACCGACGCCAAACACAAGCTCTGCCCGCTCCAGCGCCCGCATATAGGCGTCCTGAGTCGGCGTGCGGGCCTGAATGGTCTTCTTGCGGGTGGAAATCTGCGCCATGGAGAGCTTTGCCTTGCGTTCCAGCGTCGGCAGGCTCAACTGATCGTCGGCTGCCTGCGCCATGCGGATCGCACCTTCGACGTCGGACGCTTCCACGGAGCCGCCTTTCTGCAAACGCTCATAGAGGAAATCGAGTGCGCGGCGCGCCTGATTGGTCGCAACCACATCACCGGAAATGGAAACCGAATTGCCACGCGGGCGGGCATCGATTTTCAGTCGCTGTTCGAGAAGTTTGAGGTTCTGGTCAAACTGACCGAAGAGTTCGCTTGCTAATCGGTTATTCTCGAACGTCAGGACGAAGTGGTTGGCGTCGGTCGCTGCGGATCGGGGCTGGCGCGCTGTCGAAGAAACCAATTCTGATGCGTTCAAGTAAGCAAGCTCCTCAACTTGAATTAGACCTCGATTAAACTCTCAGTCCGCTCGGCAAACAAGCTGTTCGGACCGGTGCCGATGATTCGTACACTGATAATCTCACCGATTTGCGATGTTTTTGCATCAACATTCACAGACTGCAGCCATGGAGAACGTCCGATCACCTGGCCCGGCATGCGGCCCGGCTTTTCGAGCAGCAGATCGATGGTCTTTCCGACACAGGATGTGGCGAAGTCGGCCTGCTGTTTCAAGAGCAGCGCCTGAAGCCGCTCCAGCCGCTCGGTCTTGACCTCTTCGGCCACATGATCCGGCAGATCGGCACCGGGCGTGCCAGGACGGCTCGAATATTTGAACGAGAAGGCCGAGGCGTAATTGACTTCCTCGACGATCCTCAGCGTGTCCTCGAAATCCTGATCCGTCTCGCCGGGGAAACCGACGATGAAATCGCCCGACATGGCGATATCGGGCCGGGCGTTGCGGATACGCTCGATCAGGCGGAGATATTCGGCGCCGGTGTGGCGGCGGTTCATCGCCTTGAGGATACGATCGGAACCGGCCTGTACCGGCAGATGCAGGTAGGGCATCAGGATGCGCAGATCGCGATGCGCCTCGATCAGCCGGTCATCCATGTCGCGCGGATGGCTGGTCGTGTAGCGCAGGCGGGCAAGGCCCGGAACATCGGCCAGTCTATAGAGCAGTTCGGCGAGACCAAGCGGATTGCCCTTCTCGTCTTGCGAGCGCCAGGCATTGACGTTCTGGCCAAGCAGGGTGATTTCGCGCACACCTGCATCGACCAGCCGCTTTGCCTCGTCGATGATCTGGCCGACCGGGCGGGAAACTTCCGAACCACGCGTGTAAGGCACGACACAGAAGGTGCAGAACTTGTCGCAGCCTTCCTGCACCGTGAGGAAGGAGGTCACGCCGCGCGAGCGAATGACCTTCTTTTCGGTTGCCGGCAGGTGTTCGAACTTGTCCTCGACGGCATATTCGGTATCGACGACACGCTCGCCATTGCGGGCCTTTTTCAGCGCGTCCGGCAGGCGGTGATAGGTTTGCGGGCCGATGACCACATCGACGGCCGGTGCACGACGGATGATCTCCTCGCCTTCCGCCTGGGCGACGCAGCCTGCAACGCCGATCATGAATTCGCGGCCTTCGGCGGCGCGTTCCTTCTTCATGTCCCGCAGGCGGCCAAGCGCGGAATAAACCTTTTCCGCCGCCTTCTCGCGGATGTGACAGGTGTTGAGAAGAACGAGATCCGCCTCCCCCATGTCTTCCGTCGTCACATATCCCTCACCCGCCAGCGCATCGCCCATGCGGGTGGAATCATAGACATTCATCTGACAGCCGTAGGTCTTGATGAAGACCTTGCGGGTGTTGGGACGTGCGTCCGGACAGTGTGCAGCCTCATCGGCCGGTGCAGTAATGGAGACATGTTCGTTCATGGGGCTTCCTTACCGCAAGAAAGGGCGGAATTGAAGCCTCCAGCGGCGTTACGATGCTGCCGGATATCGCTCAGGGGCCGGCGTCATACAGATAAAGAGTTACCCATGCCTGCGCTTGGGAATGATACGGAGATGTCCCGCCATGCATGGGATCGTTGTTGGGATGCAAATGCGCCGTCAATCGTGAGGTTTTTGGGCTTGTGCATGGATCCTCGGGTCAAGCCCGAGGATGACGGCCGATGGGTGGTGCAAAGGTGCCCAAAAACAACTCCCATGCCGATGAAATCGGTAACTCAGGGCACATGGCCTGCTTTGGCCTCCAACAGAAACCAAAACCTCCGTCATCCTCGGGCTTGACCCGAGGATCCATGCACAAGCAAGCAATCACCCATTTGATTGCTGTGCACTTGCCAATATGGAAGAAAGACAGCCCTCACCCCGCATCATATTCCCGCTGCCGCAGATGCCTTATCAGCATGCGGCGGAGCTGGGCGGTGATGTTCTGGCTCAGGTGCTTGCGATTGTCGCCGATGCGGAAATCTACCGTATCGCCGAAAGCGACCTCCACATCGAATGCACCTTCCTTCAGCACGCCGATCAGATGCGGCATCATCCCGATATCACCCGGCCAGGCGGCAAGCGGGCGATGGAAACGCCCCATCGCCATGCCATGGATACGCGTATAGGCGATCGAGACCGGCTGAACATGCACGACACCATCCGGCGTGTGCGGCACGGCTGCTGCTGCTGCACCGAAGAGCGAGGATTTCACCTCAAGCAGGCGGTTACCGTCCGATGTCGTGCCTTCGGGAAAAAGCACGACGATTTCGCCGGCATTCATCCGTGCGGCAATCTCGTTCACCTGATCACCGGTGCGGCGTTTTTCCTCGCGCACGACAAAAATCGTCTTCTGCAGCCTGGCGAGAATGCCGAACACCGGCCAATTGGCCACTTCAGACTTGGCAATGTAAACGACATCGGCAACCGCGCCGAGCACGAGGATATCTTTCCACGAGGCATGATTTGCGGCGAGCATCAGCGGCCGCCGACGCTCCAGATGGCCATGAACACGGATGCGGATGCCCAAAAGCCAGCAGGCGGAACGGTGCCAAAGGCGCGGGATGTAACGGCGGATCTTCCAGTCGAAAGCGAGACCCAGAAGCTGAAACGGAAGAAGCACCAGTGTCACGATCACGAGACAGACGACAACCAAGCCTATCCGGATGGAGGTGATCACTGTTTTGCCCTACCGGTTCCGTTCAATCATCGTTCTTGTCGAGCGGAATGCCGTAAAGCTCAAGCCGGTGGCCGACCAGCCGGAAGCCCAACTCTCGGGCGATACGCTCCTGCAGCGCCTCGATCTCGGCGGACTGGAATTCGATGACATTGCCGGTATTCAGGTCGATCATGTGATCATGATGTTCTTCCGGCACGGTTTCGTAGCGGGAGCGGCCATCGAGAAAGTCATGTTTCTCGATGATGCCCTCGTCCTCAAACAGTTTCACCGTCCGATAGACAGTCGAAATCGAGATGCGCGGATCGACCTTGGACGAGCGGCGATAAAGCTCCTCGACATCCGGATGATCGTCCGATTCCTGCAAGATCCGGGCAATGACGCGGCGCTGGTCGGTCATGCGCATGCCCTTTTCGGCACACAACTCTTCCAGGGTCTTGGAAAGGTCTCTCATGACGTTCTGGCCTTCGAAATATTCACGTATGCTGAGGGACTAGCGAAGATCACGGCTCATGACAAGCGCTGCGGTCCGTCGGCCATCCGCTCCCAGATAGTATGCAGGTCTTTCTGCCACCTTGGCAAAACCGAGCTTGCCATAAAGCCCGACGGCAGGCCTGTTTTCGGCCTCGACTTCGAGAAACATGCTGTCGGCACCACGCGAGATCGCCTCACGCACCGCCGCCTGCATCAGGCGCCAGCCAAGCCCCTGGCGGCCGAACTTTTCGGCCACGGCGACCGTCAGGATCTCCGCTTCACCACCCGCCTCACGGCTGAGGACGAAGCCACCGAGCGGCCTGGAAAAAAATGCGTTGGTCTGGCGCGCCATGAAGCCGAAGACGTTCGACTGCGAAATAAGGTCCTGGAATTCAGCCTCACTCCACTGGCGCGGAAAGCGCAGGCCGTGCAGCTCAGAAATCTCGTCGCAATCGACATCCTCGATCGGCACGACTTCGAAAAACGGCTTCCAGGTCAGGTAGTCGTCAAACATGGCTCACACTCTCGCCAGTGCAAAACCCGTCTGGGGTTTTGCGTCAGGACCACGCAGATAAAGCGGTTTCGGCCGGGCTCCGGCAGCGTCCTTCGATGCACCGATGCGTGCGACAGTGCCGATATCGAAGCGATCGCCCGTCCTGGAGATCCACGAACCGGTAAGCTCGGCAGAGAGAGATGCGGCAAGATTGTCCACGTCTTCGGCAGACAGTGCAGCCGCTTCGTTCAAGGCCGTGCCATCGGCCGCGAAAGCCTGCGCATAGATTTCCTCACGCTTGGCATCCATGGCGACGAGCACCGGCTTGTCGGAACCGCTCACTGCCCGATGCGATGCGCCGAGCGTTTCGAGCGTCGATACGCCGACGCATTCGATCCCGAGCGAAAGAGCTAGGCCGCGAGCAGCGGCAACCCCGACCCTAATACCGGTAAAGGAACCGGGGCCGATGACGACAGCAATCTTGCCAACCGCGTGAAGGTCAACAGCAGCCTCATCCAGCGCCTGATCGATAACGGCCATCAGGCGCTCGGCATGCCCCTTGCCGATCCCTTCCGAAACGGCAGACAGCAATCTGCCGGCGGAACTGTCAAATACCGCCGCAGAACAATCGATGCCTGCAGTGTCGATAGCGAGAACGATCATGAACAGGTCTTGCGGGTATCAGAGGGCCTCGACCGCCTGCACTTCGGGAACGAAGTGCTTGAGCAGGTTCTGCACGCCATGCTTCAGGGTCGCGGTGGAAGAAGGGCAACCAGAGCATGCGCCCTTCATGTTGAGGTAGACGGTACCGTCCTTGAACCCCTTGAAGGTGATGTCGCCGCCATCCTGCGCCACGGCCGGACGGACGCGGGTTTCCAAGAGTTCCTTGATCGTCGCGACAAGCGTCTCGTCGCCTTCATCGAAGAACTCGCCTTCCTCGTCCAGATCTTCGGCCATGGCAGAACCACCACCCATGACCGGCTGGCCGGACATGAAGTGTTCCATGATGGAGCCGAGGATGGCAGGCTTCAGGTGATGCCACTCGGCATCGGACTTGGTGACGGTGATGAAATCGTAGCCGAAATAAACGCCGGTAACGCCGGGAACGTTGAACAGGCGCAGGGCCAGAGGAGAGGCCGCAGCTTCGGCTTCATTGCGAAACTCGGCCGTGCCTTTTTCCATGACAACCTTGCCGGGAAGAAACTTCAGGGTCGCCGGGTTCGGCGTGGCTTCGGTCTGGATGAACATGGGCTTGCTCCTGGCCGACGAGCGGCGCTCAGTTTAGAACTTTTCCAAATAAGATAAACGTTCTCATCTTTGGGTTCAAGTGCGCCTTTGTCCGCCCATGGTCAAGAGCGAGATCACGCCAGCGAGTCGATTTCCTCGTCCGAGAGCGTATCGGGAAGAACCGTGACGGGGATGGGGAAGGCCGCACCGCGACCTGCAACCGCAGAGACCAGCGGTCCCGGTCCTTCCTTTGCCGAACCGGCTGCGAGAACGAGGATCGCGATATCGCGGTCTTCCTCGACCAACCCGTTGATCTGCTCGGGGGCGCTGCCCTCGCGGATGACGATTTCCGGGTCAATGCCGATCGTCTCGCGCACCCGGTGGGCGGCCTTGGCCATCACGGCTTCGGCCTCTTCCATCGCCTCGGCGCGCATGATCTGCTCGACACCCAGCCATTGCTGGAAATCGCCTTCGGGAATGACATAGAGAAGAACCAGGCCGCCATTGGTATTCTTGGCGCGGCGGCCGGCATAATGGACCGCCTTTTCGCATTCCGGCGTGCCGTCGATGACCGCCATGAACTTGCGCCTGTGGCCTTCAAGCCGCGAAAGTCTCTTGGAAACCATAACGCCCCCTGTGTTGCCGAAGCAGTCTCGCCGCGGACCTTATACCAACGTAGAAAAATGAAAACCCGCCGCTTTAAGCGACGGGTTTGCCTATTCATGACGCCTCGAAAATCAGCGCAGGAAGCCGATGATGTCGCAGACTTCGTCCATGACCTTCTGCGCACGGGCACCGGCGCGCTCGCCGCCGTCCTTGAGGATCGCGTCGATATGCGTGGTGTCGTCGAGCAGACGGCGCATTTCGGCACCGATCGGAGCGAGAACCTCGACCGCCAGTTCAGCCAGCGCCGGCTTGAAGACGGAGAACTGCTGGCCGCCGAATTCGGCCAGAACATCGGCCTTGGTGCGATCGGCAAGGGCTGCGTAGATGCCGACGAGATTGTCGGCTTCTGGGCGACCAGCCAGACCTTCGATTTCGCTCGGCAGGCCTTCCGGGTCGGTCTTGGCCTTGCGGATCTTCTTGGCGATATCGTCGGCATCGTCCATCAGGTTGATGCGCGACAGATCCGACGGATCGGACTTCGACATCTTCTTGGTGCCGTCACGCAGCGACATGACACGCGGCGCCGGACCACCGATCAGCGGCTCGACCAGAGGGAAATAACCATGGATCGGCTCTTCGCCGACGACCATATCGACGCCGGTGCCGGTCGTGCGGATCTTGTCCTGGAAGTCGATATTGAACTTCTGGGCGATATCGCGGGCGAGCTCCAGATGCTGCTTCTGGTCGTCGCCGACCGGAACATGGGTGGCGCGGTAAACGAGGATGTCAGCCGCCATCAGGCTCGGATAGGCGAGCAGGCCGAGCGAGGCGTTTTCGCGGTCCTTGCCGGCCTTGTCCTTGAACTGCGTCATGCGGTTCATCCAGCCGATACGGGCAACACAGTTGAACACCCAAGCAAGCTCGGCATGCTGCGGCACGGCCGACTGGTTGAAGACGATGTGCTTCACCGGATCGATGCCGGAAGCGATGAAGGCTGCGGCGATCGAACGGATCTGGCCACGCAGGTCGTCATGCACGAGCTGAGCGGTGATCGCGTGCAGGTCGACGACGCAATAGATGCAGTCGTTGTTTTCCTGCAGCGCCACGAACTTGCGGATCGCACCCAGATAATTGCCGAGATGGAGATTGCCGGTCGGCTGAACGCCGGAGAAAACGAGCGGCTTGAAAGTGTTCATGATGTCCTCGAACAGGCGGTTGGAAGGCCTCAGACCTCAAGGTTACGCGCTCCCGGCAGGTTTGAACGTCTCCGGCAATCGCGCCCCGCGGGCCATGTAGCTAACGCCGCGCTCTAAGCACGTCGGGCAGGGCAAAATCAAGGCCTCAGCGCGGAGCATGTTCAATCAAATCCCAGGTGTTGCCGTAGGGATCGGCAAACACGGCCACCGTGCCGTAAACCTCCCGGCGCGGCTCCTCCATGAACCTGACGCCGCGGGAGAGCATTGCCGCGTGGTCGCGGGCAAAATCATCGGTCTTCAGGAAGAAACCGACCCGTCCTGCGGTCTGGTTACCGATTGCCGCCCGCTGCCTTTCGTCGGCGGCCTGAGCAAGCAGCAAAGCCGCCCCTCACCGCCCTTCGGCTTTACCACGAGCCAACGCTTGCCATCGGCAAGGGACGTGTCCTCTATACAGTCAAAACCAAGACCATCGCAGTAGAAAGTCTAGGCTCGATCATAGTCATCGACCACAAGCGTCACGAGAAAAAGCGATCGTAAAGGCATTCTCAACTCCGGAATTTCACGTGCTGATCGGGCTAAGATTAAGCGCATAGGCAACTATGAAGTGTAATTTCGGGATTTTTCCGCCCCATACCCCAATTTTTTTAGGGGTTTTCATGGTTACCCCCGGTGCATCCGCGCAGGTCCGCTCCACCAACGCTATGTAACAGTTTTATAACGAAATTTTGGCGCCAGCCGAGCAAATATAACAAGCATCAAAACTACAGTTTATTAACGGATATTAAGATTTACGGCCCATTAATCTCAATTTGAGGTAAATCCCACCTTATTCACGTCACTTTTCAGAATGAAATACCCCTTCACGACGAAGTCGACCGTCATGACGACTGGTCTTTTCCTAGGGGACAACCATGCGCATCTTTTCTCGCGTCGCGCTGGCCTGCCTTTTGGCATTCAGTATGAACGTAAACGCCGAAGCAGCAGGCAAGAACGACAAACGCCGCAGCACTGCAATTCAGCACGATTACTCCGCTTTCTACACGGTACAGCGTGTCAGCGTCCGGACCGGCTGTTTTCCCGAAAAGCTGGAAGCGATCCTTGCCCATATCGCCAAGCAGACCGGCAAGAAGCCGATGGTGACTTCGGGCCACCGCCCACGTTCAGGCAAGTCACAACATAGCCGCTGTTTCGCCGCAGACATCCGCGTACCGGGTGTCTCAGAAAAGCGCATTCTGGCTGCAGCCCGCACCGCGCCGGGCATTGGCGGTATCGGCCGTTATTGCAACGGCATCGTGCATGTCGATATCGGCCCGAGCCGCACCTGGGCGCATTGTGGCAAGAAGGGCAAGGGCAGCCTTGCCAATCTGAAGCGCAAATCCAAGGGCCGCGACACCTGATCGCGGTGACCTTGATGATGGCTTAGAGCCTTTCCGGGTTAAATTGAACCATTCTGTTGGCTCAAACGGAGTCGGATGGTCGTCCGGCTGGCGCGCGTCGTAGCCAAAGCATACGGCCAAGCCGGCCGGACGATCAGCCGGCCCGTTTCAGCCAACCCGAAGGGCCGGGCATCTTTCCGCCAGGATCAAAGGCGATCGGCTCGACCGTACCTTCGGGTATGCCCTTCGCCAATCGCCTTTGCCCTGACAGAAACCTGCTCCGGCAGAATGGTTCAATTTAACCCGGAAAGGCTCTAAGATGATACCTTCGGCTTTCGCTTCAAGTTGCGGCGGATCATGCCGAGGTCGGCACCGCCGATCAGGAAGGCGACGCTGAAATAGACGACCATGGCGAGCGCGATCAGAACGCCGAGAGCGGTGACCTGACTGAGCAGATGCGCTTCTGGCGCCAGCCACGATCCGGCATAGGGCAAGGCATAGATCAGCGCCGCCGCCATAACTCCAGCAGATACGAGCAGCAAAGCCGTGCGCTTGGCAAGCTGCCATTCCCAGGTGAGATCGCCGCGCCAGACCAGGATGGTGAACAACAGCACGGTGTTGATCCAGCCTGCCGCCGCTTCTGCAGTCGCGATGCCGCGTTCTGCAAGGATCGGGAAAAGCGAAATCGCAAGGCCCGAATTCACCACGACCGCGAGCATGGTAATTCGCATCGGCGTCTTGGTATCCTCGCGGGCATAGAAGCCGGGTTGCAGCGCCTTGATCAGGACGAAACCGGGGAGGCCGAGGCCATAGATCGCCAGAATGCCGGCGACGACCGAGGTGTTTTCAGCCGAGAACATCCCGCGTTCGTAAAGGACGCGGATGATCGCTTCCGACAGGACCCACAGACCAACCGCGGCAGGCAGGGTCAGGAACAGGACGAATTCGATCGAGCGGTTCTGGATACCCGCCGCTTCCTCCAACTTGCCGCCCTTCAGCGCTCGAGACAGTTCGGGTAACAGGACAACACCCACCGCGACGCCCACCACGCCGAGCGGCAGCTGGTAGATGCGGTCAGCATATTGAAGAGCTGCGATCGCGCCTTCCTTGCCGGATGCTATCGCCTGGCCGATGATCTGGTTGATCTGGGTGACACCACCGGTAATCGCGGCGGGGACCGCCAGCCATAGCAGCCGCTTGACGTTGGGCGTCATGCGAGGTCGGCGGAAACCGATATTGATGCCGGCATGGCGCACGCCGATATAAACGACGGCGAGCTGCAGAACGCCGGCGACCAGAACACTCCAGGAGAGATACCAGGCGATCTGCTCGGGATCTGCACCGATCCACAGGCCGTAAGCCAGAGCGGCGATCATCACCACGTTGAGGAAGACGGGAGCGATTGCCGCGGCGAAGAAGTGATGCAGCGAATTCAGCATGCCGCTCATCATCGCGGTCAGTGACATGCACATCAGATAAGGGAACATGACCGCGGCCATGCGGATGGTCAGCGAGGTCTTTTCCGCATCGTCTGCAAAACCCGGAGCGATAATCCATCGCACCAGCCATGGCATGGCGAGTTCCATGGCGATCGTGATGAGGAGGAGCGCCGAAAACAGGACGCCGAACACCTCTTCGGAAAAACGCTTGGCGCCCTCGACACCATTCTGTTCGATCTCTTTCGAGAAGAGCGGCACGAAGGCGGCATTGAAGGCGCCTTCGGCAAACAGACGGCGAAACAGGTTGGGGAAGCGGAAGGCGGCGTAAAAGACGTCTGCCATCGGCCCCGTACCGAGCGCTGCCGCCATTGCGGTTTCACGGGCGAAACCGAAGATGCGGCTGCCGAGCGTCGCGCCGCCAACCGTTGCGAATTTCCTGACGAGGCTCATATGGCGATATCCGTCACGCGCGCGCCTTGCTCTTGCGTAGCGACTGTTCCTCTGCGGCATTGGCCGGTGCCGGGTTCTTCTTGGCTTCCTCGTCCTGATCGGTCATCACCACTTTCAGCCGCGCAGAGATGGTGTTCTGGCGGTTGTCATTGGTCACCTTCTGGCCGACCAGATCGGTGACATAGAAGGTATCGATGACCTTTTCACCAAAGGTGGTGATGCGGGCCGACTGGATATCCAGCGACAGGTCGGCAAGGCCGGCGGTGATATCCGCCAGGAGACCGGTGCGATCGAGGCATTCGATCTCGATGACGGTGAACTTGTTGGAGAGACCGTTCGAGATGGTGACCGAAGGCGGGATATCGAAAGCCTTGGTCTTCTTGCGCGATTTCGCGCGGGTGGCGATGACTTCCGGCAGGCGGCGCTTGCCCGACAGGACGTCCTCGATCATGCGGCCGATCGTGCCGGCACGGCGCAGCTCATCCTCGTCTACCGCAAACTCGCGATTGATCAGGATCGTATCGAGTGCGCGTCCATCCGTGGTGGTGAAGATCTGCGCATCGACGATATTGGCTCCGGCGGCTGCACAGGCTCCGGCGATGATCGACAGAAGGCGCGGATGGTCGGGCGCGAGAACCGTGATTTCGGTGATCGCCCGGAAGGCGTCCGTGCGCACCATGGTTGCAAGCGCATGGCCGGCGCGATCGGTATCGCGAATGAAGGTTGCGTGGCGAACCTGATCGTCCAGCGAAACGGCCAGGAGATAGGGCTGATAGTGGAGCGACGAATAGGTCTTGCGCTCCTTCTCTTCCCAGGAGGAGAGCGCATCGAAAAGCGCTTCTTCGGCGACGGTCGCGCGTTCGCGGCGCGGCAGATCGGAAAAGCCGCCGGAGAGGAGGATTTCGGTCTCATAGTAAAGGGTGCGCAAAAGCTGACCCTTCCAGCCATTCCACACACCTGGACCAACGGCGCGCGTGTCGCAGATCGTCAGGACCAGAAGCAGTTTCAGCCGGTCCATGGATTGCACGACATCGGCGAAATCGCTGATCGTCTTGCGGTCATGCAGATCGCGGGTCTGGGCGGTCATCGACATGACGAGATGCTGCTCGATCAGCCAGACGACGATTTCGGTCTGCTTATGGTTCAGACCTAACCTCGGGCAGAGCTTGCGCGCCATGCGGGCGCCCGCGATCGAATGGTCTTCCTGACGGCCCTTGGCTACATCATGGAAAAGCACGGCGACATAAAGCGCCTCACGCTCCTCAATGCCCGGCATGATCTTGGTGGCGAGAGGATGCATTTCGAGCATCTCGCCCTTATCGATCTCCGACAGGGCCTCGACCGAACGGATCAGGTGCTCGTCGACCGTATAGTGGTGATACATGTTGAACTGCATCATCGCCACGACCTTGCCGAATTCGGGAATGAAACGGCCGAGCACGCCAGCCTCGTTCATCCGGCGCAGCATCAGCGCCGGGTCGCGGCGTGAGGTCAGGATCGACAGGAACAGCCGGTTGGCTTCCTCGTTTTCACGCACGCTGTTGTCGATCAGCGTCAACGAGCGTGTCATGCGCTTCAGCGCATCGGGATGCAGTTCGAGCTGATGAATATCCGCGACATGGAAAAAGCGGATGATGTTGACCGGATCGCGGGTGAAGACATCCGGCGAGGCGAGCGTGATGCGGCCGCGATCGGTGACGAAATCGGTCGTGCCGGGGATCTTGTGCAGGCGCTTGGTGAAGCGCGAGATGACGCGGTTGGCGAGCCCGGGTGCGGCCTTGGCCTGCTGTTCCTCAAGTGCTGCGCAGAAGATGCGGGTCAGATCGCCGACATCCTTGGCGACCAGGAAGTAATGCTTCATGAAACGCTCGACGGCGGAAAGGCCGGGACGGGTATGATAGCCGAGAGCAGAGGCGATTTCGCGCTGGATATCGAAGGACAGGCGCTCCTCCGATTTTCCGGTGAGGAAATGCATGTGGCAGCGAACCGCCCAGAGAAAATCATCCGCCTTTTCGAACAGGCGGAATTCGCCACGGGAGAAGACACCGAGCTTGACCAGATCGGCGGCATCCTTGACCCGGTAATAATATTTGGCGATCCAGAACAGGGTATGGAGGTCGCGCAGACCGCCCTTGCCTTCCTTGACGTTCGGCTCGACCAGATAACGGGTGTCGCCGGATTTCTGGTGGCGCTGATCGCGCTCGGCAAGCTTGGCGCTGACGAATTCGGCACCGGTATCGGCGACAACCTCATGGTCGAAACGGGTCTCGAGATCTGCAAAAAGGGTTGCGCAACCGCAGATCAGCCGGCTTTCCAGGATCGCGGTGCGGATGGTCATGTCGGTCTTGGAAAGACGGATACACTCTTCGACCGTGCGGGTGGCGTGGCCGACCTTGAAGCCCATATCCCACAGAATATAGAGCAGGAACTCGACGGCCTTGCGCATCTCGTCGGAATTTTTCGCCGGCAGAAGGAAGAGAAGATCGATATCCGATCCCGGTGCGAGCGTGGCGCGGCCATAACCGCCGACGGCGGCAATCGTGATATCCTTGCCTTCCGGATGAACGGCGGCGGCGACAATCTCGTGCAGGACGCAGATGATCTGGTCCTGGACCCAGGAAATGCGCTCGGCGCAATTGAGTCCGCTGCCGTCTTTTTCGAGCAGCTCACGCGCCTTCTGGCGGCCTTCGTTGCTGGCACGGCGCATGATGGGCAGAAGCGCCGAGCGCAGCTCCAGAAGCGGGCGATCCGTCTTCATCACCGCGCAGCATTCGGCCTTCAGGGCATCTACATCGAGAAGTTCGGAGAAATTGATTTCGTGTCTGGCCATATCATCCCTGCCGATGCCAGTTTGCCGGTCGGCTTTACCGATTTCTGGTCACCTTGACCACCGATTATGACAAGAGGTCGTTTCCAAGTTGTTGCCTTGCAGCATGAAGTTCAAGAGCCGGTGGTTTCGGCTTTCGACCTCGCGCGCCACTGGCGCGGGCTCATGCCCGTTACGCGGCGAAACTCCCGGTTAAAGTTCGATTTTGTCGAGAATCCGACGTCGAGCATGATCGCCGTCGCCGATTGTCTCGTCTCGTCCAGAAGGCGGCAGGCTTCGCCGACGCGCCGGTTGTTGACGAACTGGGAGACGTTGAGGCCCGTGGCACGGTTGATGGCAGAAGACAGGTCGCGCGCCGGAATTTTCGCCTTGCGGGAGATTTTCGCGAGGCTGAGGTTTTCGTCCCTGTAAAGTTCGCCCTCGCCAAGGACTGCTGTGACGCGCTCAACGATCGCTTTATCCGCGGGATCGGGCAACGCCGGCGCTTTCGGTGAAACGGCGGCTTGGTCCGTTTCAGGCAGAAGGTAATAGATGCCCGTTGCCGCGAGCGCGACGATGTTCATGATCGCCACAGCGAAAGGAACGCCCTCGGCACCGGCAAAGCTTGCATAGACGGCCACGGCGACATCGCTTACGGCGAAGAAGAACATCAGGATCGCCGTCAGACGGGCTGCTCGCAAAGCCGGGCGCATACGCTGGAGGCTCGCTTCGGCCATCACCTCGTCATCGCTGGTCCGTGTCAGGCGCCAGAGGGCGGCACCGTAAACCAGGAAGATAACCAGCAGCAGCGGATCGACCAGCATTTGCAGAAAGGCGACCGAAAGCCCAAGGGAGATCGGTGCCCAGAGATGGAGCCAGGGCGTTGGTATCGCCGCATCCGTCAAGCCGCGAAATGCCAGGAAGGCGAGCGGCGGCATGGCCGAGGCGGTGATCGGCTGGATCGGCGCAAGCGCCTTGACGCCGTAGCCGAAATGCAGGCCGACAACCACGCCCTGCAACGCATAAAGGATGAGGAAAGCCACGAAATAACGGCGGCTTCCCGGCGCTTCCACGCCCTTCAGGCTGTGATGAAGAACCAGCGCGAAGATCAATCCGGCGATGAAGGGCAAAGGGATGGTAAGCAACGGAATATCCAGAAAAACGCCGGAGCGACCGGAACAGGTTCTGCGAAACTATACCATGTTCACGACAAGCCGCTTAAGCGGAACCGCCCGCTTCCGCGGCAAGCGCTTCCCTGACCGCGATCTCTGCCATTTGAAGCGCCGCCTCGCGGCTGGTGGCTGCCGCGATGAAGCGGCCGTTATGGCAGAAGGTGGCGCCCTTGACGCCGGAAGCGGCCTCAAGCTCGCCGTTCGTCAGGCCCGCCCAGGATTTCGGCAGGTCGGCGCGCAGTTCGAACCCGTCATCCGCCTTGCGGATGCCGGTAACACACCAATCCTTGCCATCGCGCGGATGGACGACGAAGAGGAGATGATCGGCACCGGCCTTGATAATCGCGGGGCGGAAGGGCATGCCCATGGGAAGTTCGAGAATGCGTCCCTCGCCGGTCTTTTCGATTGCCTCGAGCACCAGCGTTTCAGCCCTCAGCTTGGCGGCGCGCTTGCCAATACCCGCCTCGACAAAAGCGCGGGCGATGGCGAGAGCCGCATGGAAGGCGCGGTCATCAGCACCATCGCCCTTGTCGTCGAAGTTCGGCTTGAGCGTTTCCAGCAGGCTCGAAAGAGTAAGGCCTGCAAGCGGACCGGCGCTCGACGGGCTCAGTGCGCCGTTATCCATCAGGTCGATCGGCAGGACAAAGCTCTTGTCGAAGGATGCGTGCAGGGCATCCACATGCGCCTCGGGAATATTCATCGCGGCCAGATAATCACGGCCGTAATGTTTCCAGATCAGGCCGAAGGAGCTGTAGGGCGCCTCATCTTCGCGCAGCGGCGCGCCGCGCTGGTGGTGGTCGAAGATCTGCTTTTGCGCATCATAGGCGCCGCCGACATCATAGATGATGCGATCGGAACCAGGCGTGATCCATTCCGGCGCACGGCTGCGAACGATCTTCGCCTCGGGGAAAAGCCGGGTCAGGATGACGCTGGAGAGAAGTTCATCGGCATGGAAGCCACCGGAATGGGTGACGAGATAAGCTGGTTTCATGCCGGGATGCGCCTCTGTTTGAATGAAGACGCATCAGATAGCCGCAGTCGCAGGTCTTCACAAGCGCAGCCGCTGCATACGCAGCAAAGCGGATTACGAAATGGCGATAATTTCGATTTCCTGGTTACCGACGGTGGCCAGATCACCGACGGACTTGCCATTCAGCGCGCGGGCGACCGGCGACACATAGGAAATCGTGCCGGTCTTGGGATCGGCCTCGTCCTCGCCGACGATGCGATAGGTCTGCTCGCGACCATCATCGCGGCTGAAGCGAACGGTACTGCCGAACGAAACGGTTTCATGCGATGCAGGTGCCGGTACAAGCTGGGCCGTATGAACGCGTTCGGCAAAATAGCGGATATCGCGTGCCGGCCCAGCGGCCTGCCGGCGGCGCTCATTGATATCATCGATCGCGTTTGCCGCCTCATGGGCTTCACGCGCCGCCTGCAACTGCTGTTCAAGCGCCTTCAGCCCGGCTTGCGTGACCAGGTTCGGATGTGGCGAGATCGGCCGGTCGGGCAGCACCGTTTCGGCGGCCGTCTCGGCACTTTCTTCCTTCATGAAGGCAACGCTCACGCGTGAACTCCTTTAACTGCCCGGCTCAGGCCTTTTCGGCGGCCTGCTTCTTCAGCGCATAAAGTGCTTCGAGCGCCTCACGCGGGCTCATGTCATCCGGGTTGATTGCCTTCAACGCTTCTTCGACCTTGGAAGATCCACCGCGTGTCTCTTCTTTTCGCACAGCGACCTGGAAGAGCGGCAGGTCGTCGATAAGCTGGCTAGCCGGGTTCTTGCGGTCGGAATCTTCCAGCTTGGTCAGCACGTCGCGGGCGCGGGTGACGACGCTATCGGGCAGGCCAGCAAGGCGGGCGACCTGGATGCCGTAGGAACGATCGGCGGCACCGGGGCCGACTTCGTGCAGGAAGATGACCTCGCCATCCCATTCCTTCACCTTCATCGTGGCGTTGGACAGGCGGCCAAGCTTTTCCGAAAGCACGGTCAGCTCGTGAAAATGGGTGGCGAACAGACCGCGGCAGCGATTGCCTTCGTGCAGGTGTTCGACCGAGGCCCAAGCGATCGACAGACCGTCGAACGTCGCGGTTCCGCGGCCGATCTCGTCGAGGATGACCAGCGAGCGATCGGTCGCCTGATTGAGGATGGCTGCCGTTTCGACCATCTCGACCATGAAGGTGGAGCGGCCGCGGGCAAGATCATCAGACGCGCCGACGCGCGAGAACAGACGGTCGACCACGCCGATATGGGCGGCAGCGGCCGGAACGAAAGAGCCCATCTGGGCGAGAATGGCGATCAGAGCATTCTGGCGCAGGAAGGTCGATTTACCACCCATGTTCGGGCCGGTAAGCAGCCAGAGCGCGCCGAATTCGCCGCCGTTTTTCGGCGACAGGTCGCATTCGTTGGCTATGAACGGGCCGGACGACTGGCGGCGAAGTGCCTGCTCAACCACCGGATGGCGGCCGCCCTCGATTGCAAACATGCGGCTGTCATCGACGATCGGGCGACGGTAATCCCATTCTTCGGCCAGCATGGCTAGACCGCCGGCGACATCGATGATCGACAGCGCACGGGCACCGGCCTTGATCGCCTCGGCCTCCGCCGTGACGGCTGCGACCATGCGGTTAAAGGCTTCGAGTTCGATGGTCAGCGCCTTGTCGGCGGCATTGGCAATGCGGCTTTCGAGATCGGCAAGTTCGGTCGTGGTGAAGCGCATCGCATTCGCCATGGTCTGGCGATGGATGAAACGGGCCTTGGCTTCCGGCGTATCGGTCATCGGGCCGGCATTGCCGGCGGTCACCTCGATGAAATAGCCCAGCACGTTGTTGTGCTTGATCTTCAGTGACTTGATGCCGGTTTCATCGGCATATTGCAGCTGCAGGCCGGCAATCACCTTACGGGACTGGTCACGCAGGGCGCGAACCTCATCAAGTTCCGCATTGGCGCCATCTGCCAGGAAACCGCCGTCGCGCTTCAGCAGCGGCAGGTCTTCAGCCAGCATATTGCCGAGCAGACTTTCGACTGTGACCGGCAGCGCCTTGAGATCGACAAGGGCCGTCGACAGTTCTTCGGGAAGCATCGAACCATCGAGGAATGCCGCCGCACCACGCGCCGCCTGGAGACCGACGAGGATTGCACCGAGATCACGCGGGCCACCGCGGTCAAGCGCAAGGCGGGACAGCGCACGCGGCATGTCGGGCACATGTTTCAGCGATGAGCGCAGATCGGAACACAGCGATGGTTCGTCAATCAGGAAGGAGATGGAATCGAGCCGGAGATTGATACGATCCGGATCTGTCAGCGGCGACATCAGCCGCTCCGCCAGCAACCGGGCACCGCCGCCGGTGACGGTGCGGTCAATGGCCTTAAGCAGCGTGCCCTCGCGCTCGCCCGAGAGCGTCTTCGTCAGTTCGAGATTGCCGCGGGTGGCGGGATCGATGAACAGCGTCGAAGCGCCGCTTTCGCGTTCCGGCCGCCCGAGCGGCGGACGTTCCGAGATCTGGGTCTTTTCGACATAGGCGATAGCGGCGGCGGCGGCGGCGAATTCAGCGCGGGAAAACGAACCAAAGCCTTCCAGCGTGCCGACGCCGAAATAACGGGCGATGCGGCCTTCCGACGTGGCGCTGTCGAACAGCACCGCCGGCTGCGGCACGGCCACGCGGCCGAGCACATCGAAGACCGGCTTCAGTTCCGGATCGTGGAACATCGTATCCGGCATGATCAGTTCGCGCGGCTCGATGCGCAGGATATCGGCGAGCAGACGCGAAAGCGTGGTTTCGGCGAGGCGGAAAACGCCGGTCGAGATGTCGATCCAGGCAAGCGCCATCGCCTGCTCGGCACCGCCCTTGATGCGGGCGAGCGTCATCAGATAGTTGGATTCCGAGGCGACAAGCAGCTTTTCCTCAGTGATCGTGCCCGGCGTGACGAGGCGCACGACATCGCGTTTCACCACGGATTTCGAACCGCGCTTCTTGGCCTCCGCAGGATCTTCCACCTGCTCGCAGACAGCGACGCGGAAACCGAGCGAAATCAGCTTCTGCAGATAGTCATCCGCCGCATGAACAGGGACACCGCACATTGGGATATCCTGGCCCATATGCTGGCCACGTTTGGTGAGCGTGATGCCGAGCGCCCGGGATGCGTCAATCGCATCCTGGAAAAACAGTTCGTAGAAATCGCCCATGCGATAGAAGAGCAGCGAACCGGGATTGTTCGCCTTGATCTCGATAAACTGCTCCATCATCGGGGTAGCCGTGGCACGGCTTTCCTCCGAAGCGAGCTGGTCGGTGGTCAGGGCGTCTATAGACAAACGTTCAAACTGGGTCACTGGGCCGATTTTTCATTGCGCATGGAAAGTCGCGACACTATCGGTGAAGCCCCTTTGAATACAACATTTGCAGCGGCTTCACCCGAGGCTGCCCACAGGAAGCTGGAGGATATGGTCGTGAACGACAAGACAGCAAGCACGCGAACATCGGTAACCGAGCAGGAGGCGCTCGACTTTCACGCCGATGGCCGCCCCGGCAAGCTCGAAATCACCCCGACCAAGCCGATGGCGACACAGCGCGACCTGTCGCTGGCCTATTCCCCGGGCGTTGCCGTGCCGGTAAAGGCAATCGCCGCAGACCCCGCTACCGCTTATGACTACACGACGCGCGGCAACATGGTGGCGGTCATCTCGAACGGCACCGCGATCCTCGGCCTCGGCAATCTCGGCGCTTTGGCCTCGAAGCCGGTGATGGAAGGCAAGTCCGTCCTGTTCAAGCGGTTTGCCGATGTCGACTCGATCGATCTTGAAGTCGATACCGAAAATGTCGACGAGTTCATCAACTGCGTGCGCTATCTCGGCCCGTCCTTCGGCGGCATCAACCTTGAAGATATCAAGGCGCCGGAATGTTTCATCATCGAAAGCCGGTTGCGCGAGCTGATGGATATCCCGGTTTTCCATGACGACCAGCACGGCACGGCGATCATCGCCGCGGCCGGCCTCATCAATGCGCTGGAACTGACCGGCCGCGACCTCAAGACCACCAAGCTCGTCTGCAACGGCGCGGGTGCCGCTGCGATCGCCTGTATCGAACTGATCAAGGCAATGGGTTTTGCCCCGGAAAACATCATTCTCTGCGATACCAAGGGCGTGATCTACCAGGGCCGAACCGAGGGCATAAACCAGTGGAAGTCCGCTCATGCCGCCAAGACGGACCGCCGTTCACTGGAGGAAGCAATGAATGGCGCCGACGTGGTCTTCGGTCTTTCGCAGAAGGGCGCCTTTACCGAAGAGATGATCCGCTCCATGGCGCCCAAGCCGATCATCTTTGCGATGGCCAATCCGGATCCGGAAATCACGCCCGAGGAAGTGGCGCGTATCCGTGACGATGCGATCATGGCGACCGGCCGCTCGGACTATCCGAACCAGGTCAACAACGTGCTTGGCTTCCCCTACATCTTCCGCGGCGCGCTCGATGTTCGCGCCCGCCAGATCAATGATGCGATGAAGATCGCCGCAGCGCAGGCGCTTGCCAATCTTGCCCGCGAGGCTGTGCCGGATGATGTGGCTGCCGCCTATCAGGGCGTGCGTCCGCGTTTCGGCGCACAGTATATCATTCCCGTCCCGTTCGATCCCCGCCTGATCTCGGCTATTCCGATGGCGGTTGCGCAGGCTGCGATGGAAAGTGGCGTGGCGCGTCGCGAGATAACCGACATTGCTGCTTACGGGCGCGAACTTGCCGCGCGGCGCGATCCGATCGCAGCCACGACACAGAGCATCTATGACCGGGTACGACGCTTCCCGAAGCGGGTGGTCTTTGCCGAAGCGGAAGAAGAGCAGGTGATGCGTGCCGCGATCTCCTTCTGCAACCAGGAGCTTGGCACAGCCATCCTGCTCGGCCGCGACGACGTGATCCGCGCCACAGCGGAGAAGGCCGGGATCGATCTCGATCGGCCGGGCATTGAAATCGTCAATGCCCGTATCTCGAAGCGGACCGAGGCCTATACCGATCACCTCTATGCCAAGCTTCAGCGTCAGGGCTACCTGCTGCGTGACGTGCAGCGGTTGATCAACAATGACCGCAACCATTTTGCCGCAACGATGGTCGCCGTCGGCGATGCGGATGCGATGGTGACCGGCACGACCCGCAACTATGCTTCGGCGCTTGCAGATGTGAGGCGCTGCATCTCCACCAAGCCCGGTCACCGGGTGATCGGTGTCTCGCTCGTCGTTGCCCGTGGCCGGACGATATTCGTTGCAGACACCGCGGTTCACGACCAGCCGAATGCAGAGGACCTTGCCGATATCGCGACCGAAGCCGCGCGCGTTGCGCGCCGCATGGGCTATGAACCTCGCGTGGCGATGCTTGCCTATTCCAACTTCGGCCAGTCGGTCGGAGAGCGTTCCGAGCGCGTGCGCGAGGCGGTAAAAATCCTCGACAGCCGCCGTGTCGATTTCGAATATGACGGCGAGATCGCCGCGGACGTGGCACTCAATGCCACGCGCATGGAGCAATACCCGTTCTGCCGCCTTTCCGGCACGGCGAATGTGCTGGTCATGCCGGCGATCCATTCGGCTTCGATCGCCACGCGCATGCTGCAGGAACTCGGCGGCTCGACGCTGATCGGCCCGCTTCTCGTCGGTCTCGACAAGTCGGTGCAGATCACCCAGATGGGCGCCAAGGACAGCGAGATCGTCAATATGGCAGCAATCGCCGCCTACAATGCAGGGTCGTAAGCATTTCTTGATATGACCCGTCGAGTGGACTAAGTTCAATGAACTAAGTCCACTCGAGGCATCTGCCATGAAGACGGTCAATATTCACGAAGCAAAGACACATCTTTCGCGCCTCGTCGAGGAGGCCGCGAACGGTGAGGGGTTCGTCATCGCCAAGGCCGGGAAGCCGATGGTGAAGGTGGTTCCGCTGGAGGAAGAGCCCAAGACGAAGCGCAAAGCCGGGTTCCTAAAGGGATACGCGCAAATCCCGGATGATTTCGACACGATGTTCGCCAAAGAAATCGAAGAGATGTTCTACGGTGAAAAAAATGAGAGTGCTTGCCGACTCCCACATCCTTGCCTGGTTCGCGGAGGATGACCGAAAGCTCACCGGCGAGATGCGCTCCATCCTTGAGGATGAAGATAACACTCCGTTTTTCAGTTCCGCAAGCATTTGGGAACTGACGATCAAGCGTGCGCTAAACAGAGACGGGTTCAATATCGAGCCACGCGTGCTTCACCGAGCACTGCTGGATAATGGCTTTCAGGAACTGGCGGTAAACTCCCGTCACGCCTTCGCGCTCGAAGCCCTGCCGCCCATCCACAAGGACCCGTTCGACCGAATTTTGATCGCGCAAGCTACGTCCGAAGGCATGCTTCTCCTCACCTCGGACGAGACCATCGCACGGTATAACGGCCCGATCAGGCTCGCCCGATAGCCTTGTCAGCTGGCGAAACGGCCCGCATCTGCGCCGAAATGGTTGATATATCGACCGGAGATGACGGCGATCGGCAGGACGATCAGGACGTCTGTCGTGTTGAAGGCCTGGTCGACTACGGCACCGTCACCGATCATCGCGCCGAGACGCAGATAGCCTTTTACCAGCGGCGGCATGGCGGACAGGGCCTGACGCGGATTGATGTCTTCCGCCGGGATCATATCCATCTTGCAATAGAGATCCGGCTTGGCCGACACCATCCATTCGTCCTTCACCAGCGAGTTCTGGTGGAGGAAGGAAAGGGCGAGCGCGTGTTCCTGCGGATCGACACCGGGGAACGAGGCGCATCCGAACATGGCACCCATGCCATGCCGCAGCGCATAGGCCCAGTTGCCCTGCCAGAGAAGCTCCACTGTCCGCTTCGTACGGTAATCGGGCAGAACGCAGGAGCGGCCGAGTTCCATGAACTGCTTGTCGGGATGGCGCTTGAGGAGCGGTTCGATATCGAACTCTGACGCCGAATAGAAACCACCATTCGCCATCGCGACCTCCTGGCGCAGCAGGCGATAGGTGCCGACGATCTGGTCCTCGATCTCGCCTTCGATGGCGTTATCGACCACCAGAAGATGGTCGCAGATATCATCATAGCCGTCGAAGTCGCGCTTGCGGGCCATAGCTTCCGGTGGAAGCATGGCGTTCATCTCTTCGACGAAAACGCGATAACGAACGGACTGAGCAGCATCAATCTCCCGGCTGTTGCGCGCAAGCCGCGTCTCCAGCGAGCCTATACGGCCGAACACATCTGCATTCCCGTTGGAAAGCGCCGGTTTCGAGGGATGATCGAGGGTCAATTCGCGGTTCAGGAGTTCGATTGCCATGGTGAGTCACCCGTCCCGGTTGGATCACCGCCATTAATCACGTCTCTGCAACAAGAACGTGACATCTTTTGTCACAATAGGCTTCTGCCATGAAGCCGTCAACGCAGACGCAGGCGTGCCCTATTCTCCGAAACGACGTGGCGAATGTCGTCGAATAACCGATCCGGTTCCACGGGTTTTTGCAGCACCTTCTGGGCGCCGGCCGTCAAGGCACTTTGCAAGGCTGCATCACGGTCTTCGCCAGTCAAGACGATGACGGGAACGGTGAGACTGTTTGCCGCTCTTTCGGCTTCGCGGAGGGAGACCAGGACATCCAGCGGATCGCCGCCCGGCATGTTCAGGTCGGTGATGATGAGGTCTGGCCGGGTGCCGGATGCGCGAACAAGATCTTCGAAACTTTGAACATCGGTGACCCAGCGAACCTTATGACCGTTCTTCTGAAGCATGGCGCGCAGCAGCATGGCACTGACCGGATCATCTTCGGCAAGAACGACGTCAAGTTCGCTATGGATTGCACCCTCCAACGGCTGGTCGTCCGCAGCGGGATGAGCGGAGAGGATTTGCGATGGGCTGGCACCACGGCCGAACCCACGCATGCGACCACTCAAGACATCGACGAGTGACCGCTCCCGCAAGGGGCGGATCAGCCAGGCATCGAACAGATCCTGAGGCTGCGATGCCCTTTCCTCGGGATTGACGAGGAGAATGCGGTGCAATGGTTTATGAAGCGGCTCGCAGGCATAATCCGACGCCAGTCGGTGATCGACGATGAGATCCGTGAACGGCATCGCTCCTTCGGCCGCCCGGTCGATCAGCATCGATACATCCTGCGTGGTCGATAGATGGCGGCAACGGCCGCCCAGGGCTTCGATCGTTGCGACCGTGGCCTGAGCCGTTGGCCCCTGTGGCGCGATGAGGACGACGCGGGAGCGCGCCAGCATGCCGCTCCGGTCGGTTTCGCCGGCAGCAACATCTTCGGCAAGACGGACAGGGAAACGGATGGTAAAGGTGCTCCCCTCCCCTTTTCGGCTCTTCACGGAAAGAGAACCGCCGAATTCATTGAGAATGCGGGACGCGATGCCGAGACCCAGGCCCGTTCCGCCGCTACGCGCTTCGACCGATCCGACCTGCTCGAACTCGCCGAAGATCGTCGCCTGCTCCTGAGGCGTCATGCCGGGACCGGTATCGATGACTGCGATTTCCACATTGTTGTCGGCAAGGCCGATGCGCACCAGAACACCGCCATGGGAGGTGAATTTCACCGCATTGCCCATGACGTTGAAAAGAACCTGGCGAAGGCGGGCGGGATCGAAATCCAGCAGTTCGGGAAGATCCGCGGCAAAGGTGGCGGCGATCTCGATGCGTTTTTCGTGAGCGCGCGGTGAAAGCATCTCGACGACGCTTTCCAGTAGTTGGCGAAGGTTTTCGGCTCGTGTGTTAAGCCGGAAACGGCCGGCCTCCATGGTGGAGAGATCGAGGATATCATCGACCAGCTGCGCCAACAGATGGCCGGATTGGCGGATGCCGCTCAGGTAATTCTGCTGTTCGGCTGTGAGCTTCGTCTGGCTGAGCAGATGCGTCATGCCGAGAATGCCGTTCAGCGGCGTGCGGATCTCGTGAACGACCGTGGCAAGGCGTCGAGATTTCGCTTCGCTTGTGGCTTCGGATTCCTTCAGACGGCTTTTCAGCGAGTGGCGGCCCGGCGACCAGCGCTTCAACTGAAAGATCAGGTTTTGGAGCGGACTTAGATGCTGCGGTGTGGAGGCCGCCAAAAAGTCGATCTCTGCGGGTGGCTCGACGACGAGTTCCGACAACGGCTCCGCATGCCCCTCGGGAGCGGGGGGCTGGGAGAAAGCCTTGGTTAGTCGGTCGTGCAACTCGGCGAGGGTGCGCATGGGCTTAAGCCTACACGGGCTTTCCTTCGCAATCCTTAGAAGGACGGCTTAACAGGGCCTTAATCGCGCGACTTCGACCCGACCAGCTCGTCCAGAATAACCAAGCCCGCTCCGATAGTTATGAAGCTATCAGCCAGATTGAAGACGGCAAATGACCACGTCTCTGTATGAAACAGGATGTAATCGATGACGTGACCATAGACCAAACCATCGATGAGATTGCCGATGGCTCCGGCGATGATCAGGGTGAAACCGGCATTGGCGAAGGTTCGTGATGCCGGTGTCTTGCGCCAGAGCCAGAGAACGATACCGACGATGACGATGCGCATGCCGATGATGAACTCGCGCTCCATGCCGGAGAGAAGCGAGAAGGCAACGCCGAGATTATAGGTGCGGAAAAGCGCCAGATACGGGATGACCGGCACCGCCTCATGCATGGGCAAATAGGCTTCGACCGCAATCTTGATCACCTGATCGAGGATGACCGCGACAACGATGACGATCCCTGCAATCAGCGGGCGGGACAGGGCTGATGCGGCTTGCGTCATGTTCTGTCTTCCAGGGCGAGGAGATGGCGGCGGGCTTCGAACAGCATGACGGCGGTTGCGACGGCGAGATTGAGACTGTCGGCAAGGCCCTGCTGAGGGATGCGAACAGTGCGGTTTGCAGCGTTGGCGAGATTATCCGGCAGGCCCGATTGCTCATTACCCATGAGGATAACGACCGGCTTCGACTTGTAATCAGCCGTGCGGTAATCGACGGCACCGGCGAGATGGGTTGCCACGACATTGACGCCGGAGCGTTTCTGCCAGCCGAGAAACTCTTCCGCCGAGCATTTGACCACGGGTAGCGCGAAGACCGAGCCCATCGTGGCGCGGACGGTTTCCAGCGAGAATGGGTCGGTGCAATCTCCGACGAGGATGACGGCGGAAGCACCGGCGGCATCCGCCGTGCGGATGATCGTGCCTAGATTGCCGGGATCGCGGACCCGATCGAGCGCCATCACGGTCTCATCCTTCTCAGGCGCCAGATCTTCAAGGCGCTTCCAGCGCTGTTCGAAGATGCCGACGACCATTTGCGGGTTGTCGCGGCGGGTAACCGAGGAGAGAACTTTTTCAGAGACCTCAAGAACGAGGCCGCCATTGGCCACGGTGCGGGTCGCCACCTGCTCGACCAGCGGCTTGCCCTTGGCGGCCTTGGCGTAGATCAGGGTGCGGATTTCCCAGCCGAGTTCCAGCGCGTCGATGACCAGTTTCAGGCCTTCGGCCATGAAGATGCCGGCAGCTTCCCGGTCCTTCTTGTTGGAAAGAGCCTTGATGTCCTTGATGATCGGGTTTGCGAGCGAGGTGACTTCCTTCACCTGCCCGACCTTGCGGGCACCCTGCTTTCTGAAATCGTCTGTCATTGGGAAACCCAGCGGCTGAAGAGGGATGTGGAAAGGGCGCGGCCGCGGCTCTGGCCGTCCATGCCCGTTTCGCGGATGACGAGTTCGCCCGATTCCACCGTGCCGCCTGCGCCGCGCATGGTCTCGCGCATCAGTTCGTGGATGGAATAGAAGCTTGCCCGGATGGAATAGGCCGTGAGCACCAGACCGACCGAATTCTTCGACAGAAGCTCGCGGCAAACGTCGAGCATGACGGGAAGATGCTCGAAAAGCTCCCAGACCTCGCCATTCGGGCCACGGCCGAATTTCGGCGGATCGGTGAGGATGATGTCGTAGGTGCTACCGCGGCGCTCCTCACGCAGGATGAATTTCATCGCGTCTTCGCAAATCCAGCGGATCGGCGCCTTGTCGAGGCGCGAAAGAGCCTGGTTTTCCCGCGCCCAGCCGATTGCCTTCTTGGAGGCGTCGACATGGGTTACCTCTGCGCCGGCAGCTGCTGCCACAAGCGAGGCAACACCGGTGTAGCCGAAGAGGTTTAGAACCTTGAGTGTGCGCCCCTTGGCTTTTGCCGCTTCGACCTGATCCCTCACCCAGGTCCAGTGGACGATCTGCTCGGGGAAGAAACCCATATGGCGGAATGCGGTAAAACGGCCCTGAAAATCGATGTCCAATAGCGACAGCGGCCAGGTTTCACCGAGCGCTTCTCGCGGAAATTTCCAGCGACCCATGCCGTCTTCATCGGTATTGCCGGTGAAGACCGCATCTGCCCTGTTCCAGACATCAGCCGAAAGAGACGGCTGCCAGAGCGCCTGCGCCTCGGGCCGGACGACAAAATAAGGACCGTATTTTTCGAGCTTCAGACCCTTGCCGCTATCGACCAGATGGAAATCGCCGGCATTTTTCGATTCGAGAATGATCGGAACATTTTCATTGGGCAGATCACCGGAGCGCAGGAGCAACGGTCGCGTCTGTGCAGCAGGCTGGGGGGCAGACTTGGCATCGGCCGAAGTGACGTCCCTGGACCTCATCTCCTTGGCACGCGGCTCGCTCATTCTCTGTCGATCCGGCGCGGCCGATGGCTTGGGCTTGCTCCCGCCACGCTTATCCCCAGCGGCAGCACTCCTGGAGGCCGCCTTGTTGCCGGTCCGCTTGTCTCTACTCTTCAACGATTGATCCTTCGCTCTCATGCGGGAGCAGATAGCATCTGATGCGCCGTCGGCAAAGCCCATCCGGCATCGTAACGAAGCCAGATCGCGGCATGATCAGAAATGCCTCAGAAACTCGTGAAGGCAAAAGCACCTGACAGGAGGTCGTTGAAAGACGGCTATGTCAGCGTCGCTGTGCGACGATCGCCTTATGCTCTTTCTGCCACCTCACCGCTTCCTTGGCTTCGACACGGGCCTGACGGCGGTACCGGCCCTGCTTCCACCAGGTCACAGATGCGCCGATTGCCATGCCGACCAGCAAAGCCAGAAAAACAAAAACGAAGAAGGGCGCGGACACGGACAGGACGCTATCCTGCGGGCGGAACGGATTGAGCGCCAGGGTAACATCCTGCCTGTTCGCAACGGCCAGTACGATCAGGACGATGCCAATGGGCACGAAAACGACAAGCGAAACAATGCGCTTAAGCTTCGTCATGGGTCACTCCGGCAATTTCTCGTTCATCGGCACCAGATTGGTCCGGACGCCGCAGTTTCAAGCCCCTGCGGCAATATCCGCGCTCAATCGTCCTCGTCAGCCATGCCCGGGTTGAGGCGCTCGCGCAGTTCCTTTCCGGTCTTGAAGAAGGGAACCCACTTCTCCTCAACGAAGACACTTTCGCCCGTGCGCGGGTTGCGCCCGGAACGGGATGGGCGGTTCTTCACCGAAAACGCGCCGAAGCCACGCAGCTCGACCCGGTTACCACCAGCAAGCGCATCCGTGATTTCATCGAGCACGGCATTGACGATGTTCTCGACGTCGCGATGGTAGAGATGCGGATTGCGTGCTGCAACGATCTGTACCAATTCAGACTTAATCACGGTTGCCCCCTGAAAAAATTAGATTTTCAACCCTTGCCAACCTGCCAAACCGAGACAAGACCGTCAAGGAACAACTTGCCGGGACCCCAACCATCAATCGCATCGGGCGTCAGAGGCAAATTGATACCGGCAAAACGGAAAAGTCCGGTCAGCGCCTGGGCGAACCAGAGCGAGGAAGAGGATTCCTGGTTTTTCCATTCAACGATCGGCAGGTCGCGAGAAACATCACGGGTATCGAGATAATCCAGAATATCATCGTCACCGCCGAGCTTGTCGACAAGCTTGACATTCAGGGCCTGCCTGCCGGTGAAAATCGTACCGTCAGCAAGCTTCAAGACCTCGTCGCGCGGAAGATTTCTGCGCTCGGCAACGAGATCCACAAACCAGCCATAGCTATCCATGATCATGTTGCGGATCATGGTCTTGGCTTCTTCGCTGGCCGGGTGGAAAGGCGATGGCTCGGCCTTCAGCGGTGCTGACTTTATCTCCTCAAGCGAAATGCCGATCTTTTTCATCACCTCATCGACCTGCGGATACTGGAAGATGACGCCAATGGAGCCGGTGATCGAGCTTTCTCCGGCAACGATCGTGTCGCCTGCCGTGGCGATCATATAACCGGCGGAGGCAGCCAAGGTGCGAATGTCGGAAACGACAGGCTTCTTTTCCGCCACTTTACGGATGGCCTGATAAATACGCTCGCCGCCATAGGTGGTGCCGCCGGGCGAGGAGATCGACACGATCAACGCCTTGGCCTGCGTATTTTCCGCTATCCGATCGAGGCGCTCCAGCAATTCGCGATTATCAACGATCATGCCGGTGATGCGCACTCGGGCAATGTGTGGCGCGGTGGAGCCGGACTGTTCGCCCGCAATCGCCCAGTAAGATACGAAACCGATGGCAGCAAAAAAGACCAGCGCCGCGACACGCCAGAAGCTGAGCTTGCGCCGCAATTGACGCCGATCCGCGATTGCCATTTGGTCCATAAACGTTCCCTCAATGCCTAAAGCGCTTTACATAGGCCTGTTTTTGGCCGATTGCAGCGCTTCGTATCACGTTTTTATGTTCGCCATTATTGTTTGTTGAAGAATAAAAACCATATTGGCGGTCGACGATCGCGTGCCATGCCCTAGGCGCGGCCCGCAAGATTGCCGGAAAGGGCGAAACGGAGTTTCATGCTGCAGCATATCCGAAAGACAGGAAACATGTTGACATCGATGCAGGCGCCGACAAGCGCTTACGATGCGGCGCTTTCCCATTCTTCGCGCGTCAGCAGGCTGAAAATCCTCCTGCCGGTCGCTGCCGGCGTGATTTCGCTTCTTTTCGTCGGCGTGGCGATCATTCGCACCTACCTGCCGGAAAACCTGTCGATCGAGAGCGCCAAGATAGAAGACGGCAAGATCGTCATGGAGCGCCCCGCAGTTTCCGGCCGAAACAGCGATGGCATCAGCTATTCGATGCTAGCCAACAAGGCGCTTCAGGATATCCAGAACCCGAACCTGATCACGCTCAAGGACGTCAAGGCGGCCGTACCGATCAACGACGAACTGATTGCGCGTGTGACCGCTTCCAGTGCGGACCTCGATCGCGGTGCCGACATCCTCAAGCTGACTGCGCCGTTCGATGTCAATCTGAGCAACGGCATTACCGCACACTTCAAATCCGCCAATCTCGATATACCGGGTGGGACCATGAATACGCCCGATGCGGTGAATATCTCGATGAGTGGAGGCTCCATTGTTGCAGATTCGATGAAGATCATCGATAAGGGGCATACTCTCAATTTCACCGGCAAGGTTCGGGTTGATCTCGATCCCGCAGCCATCCGTAACAAAGGCAAGTAGGCCCGGCCGCCATGATGCATCGTTGTCTTTCACTCAGCATTCCTGCCGCAAGCGCGGTGGCCGTGTTATTCTGCCTCAGCGTTTCCGCTCATGCTCAGTCCACAACGAGCAGCATGGATGGATTGAAACTCTCGAACGACCAGCCGATCCAGATCCAGAGCGACCAGCTTGAAATCAAGGATCAGGAAAAGAAGGCGTTCTTTACCGGAAACGTGAATGTCGTGCAGGGCACGACCACGCTGAAGGCCGGCAAGATGACCGTGCAGTATAAGGAAAAGGCCAATTCCGACGGCAGTTCAGCCTCCATTTCCAGCGGCAACGCGGATATCGACAAGATCTTCCTCGACGACACCGTATTCTTGAGCTCCGGCAAGCAGCAGGCGACCGCCGAGACCGGCCAGTTCGACATGGCGAGCCAGACCTTTGTTCTGTCCGGTAAGCAAGTCGTGCTGTCCGATGGGCCGAATGTGTTCAAGGGATGCAAGCTGACCGTCCATATGGAGAGCGGCCAGGCAAAGCTCGACAGCTGCGGCGGGCGCGTTGAAATCATGCTCGACCCGAAGTCGCGGCCACAACAATAGTTCTGTAACGTGAAACTTCCTTTTCTCTCCCAGTTATCGGCAAGGAAAGCCCCCTCGCCCGAACCGTTCATCGCACGCGACAAGGCGCGCTATGAGGGGACGCTTGTCGCGCATGGCCTTTCCAAGACCTACGACACGAGACGTGTGGTCAACGGCGTTTCGCTTGTCGTGCGCCGCGGCGAGGCCGTTGGCCTGCTCGGCCCCAACGGCGCGGGAAAGACAACCTGTTTCTACATGATCACCGGCCTCGTTCCCGTTGACGAGGGAATGATCGCGATCAACGGCAATGAAGTGACGCGGATGCCGATGTATCGCCGCGCACGGCTTGGTGTCGGCTACCTGCCGCAGGAAGCCTCGATCTTCCGTGGACTGACGGTGGAAGAAAACATTCGTGCCGTGCTCGAGGTTCACGAACCGAACCGGGACAAGCGCGAGGCAAAGCTCGACGAGCTGCTGGAAGAGTTTCATATCAGCCAGCTTCGCAAGTCGGCAGCAGTGGCACTTTCGGGCGGTGAACGTCGTCGTCTGGAAATTGCCAGAGCGCTGGCAACAGATCCGTCCTTCATGCTGCTCGACGAGCCTTTTGCTGGCGTCGATCCAATCTCGGTCTCCGATATCCAGAACCTTGTGCGGCACTTGACGGCACGCGGTATCGGCGTACTGATAACCGATCACAACGTCCGCGAGACATTGGGCCTTATCGATCGGGCCTATATCATCCATGCGGGCGAAGTGCTGACCCATGGCCGGGCTTCCGACATTGTCAGCAATCAGGATGTGCGTCGACTTTATCTTGGCGACAAGTTCAGCCTTTAAAATAGCGTCACAATTCCGCTGTCGCGGCGCTTGACCAAATCTCTCAAAAAAGCAATTCTTGTGCCAGATACGCTGATGACGGCTGGACAATGAGTGTGCGGCCGGAGATTTCGGGAGTTTAGCGTCCACCATGGGTTTATCCGCCAGCCTATTTCTGCGACAGACCCAATCGCTGGTGATGACTCCGCAGCTGATGCAGTCGATCCAGCTGCTGCAGATGACGCATTTCGAACTCAACCAATTCATTGCCCAAGAGCTGGAAAAGAACCCGCTGCTGGAAATTTCGTCAACCGACAGTGAAAGTGGCGCAGAATTAGGCCATGGCGAGACCGCGGAGCACATCGCCGTCGCGGCCGATGCCGAGGCTGCGTCATGGCGAGACGAGCAGGGTATCGTCATCACTGAGACATTCGGCGAAGGGCTGGATGGCGGCGCCGAGAACGTGTTTCCCGACGATCAGCCAGAGCGGCGCGGCGATGCACCCGAACTTCTCGGACAGTGGAAATCGACAGCGGGTGGCGAAGGCGGCGACGACTACGACTTCAACGATTTCATCGCGAGCGAAGTTGGCCTGCGCGAACATGTCAGCCAGCAGATCCCGCTCCTCCTGAAGAACCCGCAGGACCGCCTGATTGCCCAGCAACTGAACGACGAGCTCGATGATGCCGGATATTTGCAGGCTGACCTAGGCGACATCGCTGAACGGCTTGGCATTGACGCCGGACATGTGGAACAGGTTCTCGAACGCCTGCAGACGCTAGATCCGCCCGGCATTTTTGCGCGCACGCTCGGTGAATGTCTGGCCATCCAGCTCCGCCAGAAGGATCGGCTCGACCCTGCCATGGAGGCACTGGTCCGCCATCTCGACCTTCTGGCGAAGCGCGATTTTGCATCTCTGAGAAAACTGTGCGGCGTCGATGACGAAGACCTGATCGACATGCTCGGCGAAATCCGCCAGCTGAACCCAAAGCCGGGTGCAGATTTCGCCACTCAAGTGGCCGATGTCGTTTCACCGGATATCGTGGTGCGCCCGGCCAATAGCGGCGGCTGGGCTGTCGAGCTCAATCCCGACACCCTTCCCCGAGTACTGGTCAACCAGTCCTATTTCCAGCAGGTCTCGAAAACCTGCCCGAAAAACAGCGAGGACTATGCGTTTCTTTCGGATTGCCTGCAGAACGGCAACTGGCTGACCCGCAGCCTCGACCAGCGCGCCAAGACGATCATGAAGGTGGCGACGGAGATCGTGCGCCAGCAGGATGCATTTCTGATGCATGGCGTCGACCATCTGAGGCCTCTCAATCTGAAGACCGTCGCGGAAGCCATCAAGATGCACGAGTCGACGGTCAGCCGCGTCACCTCGAATAAATACATGCTGACGCCGCGCGGCATGTTCGAGCTGAAATATTTCTTCACCGTGTCAATCGGATCGGCAGATGAAGGCGGCGACAGCCATTCGGCGGAAGCGGTTCGTCACAAGATCAAGATGCTGATCGCCCAGGAAACTCCGGACGCCGTTCTGTCCGATGACGACATCGTGACCAGCCTCAAGCAGGCGGGCGTCGATCTTGCACGCCGCACAGTCGCCAAGTACCGGGAAGCCATGAACATTCCATCTTCGGTGCAGCGCCGCAGAGAGAAGCGCGCCGTGGCCAAGGCTGCTGCATTGTAAGCATCCCGACAATACATCCATAGGTCGATACGTTGACTTCCCCGCCAACGAAGGCTAGAAGCGCCGCCGCTGGCGGGGGCTTCCCGATATTTCCGCGCAGGCAGGACGGGTAGCGCTATTTTGCTGCAATCGGTTCGGACGGCTTGGATGAGAGAGCGGCTTGGCGTAGACTGGAACACGCAAGTCACGACAAGAAGGAATAATTCCATGAGTGTGCGTGTTTCCGGTAAGCATATGGAAATCGGTGATTCTTTCCGACAGAAGATCGAGGACCATATCGGGGAGGCCATAACCAAATACTTCGATGGAGGCTATTCGAGCCAGGTTATCGTAGAGAAGTCCGGCCCACGTTTTTCTGCTGATTGCAAAGTGCATCTCGATACGGGGATCGTGCTTCATGCCGCAGGCGAAGCAAACGATCCGCAGGGCAGTTTCGACGCTGCCGCCGAGCGTATCGAAAAGCGTCTGCGTCGCTACAAGCGCCGCCTGAAGGATCACCATGCTGGCAAGGACCAGCAAAACGGTTTTGCAGAAGTGGCCTACACGGTCATGGACCGCGTGCCTGACGAGGGCGACGAAGTTCCGGACGATTTCGCTCCGACCATCGTTGCCGAATCCACCAAGCAACTGCGCACGATGACAGTTGCAACGGCCGTCATGGCACTGGATATGACGGACGAACCTGTGCTTCTTTTCCGGAGCCCCGGTGACGAGAAGCTGAACATCGTTTACAGGCGCCACGACGGAAATATTGGCTGGATCGACTCCACCAATATCAAGAACTAAAGAAACTCGGGAGGCGTCGGCAACGACGCTTCCCCTGCCTTCGCGGCACAAAGGAAGAAACGAATGGCATTGGCAGATCTGCTGCATCAAGATGCGATTATCCCTGCCTTAAAAGCGACCTCCAAGAAACAGCTCCTGCAGGAATTGGCAGCGAAGGCCGCCAAGCTGACGGGCGTTTCCGAACGGGAAATCTTTGACGTTATCCTGCAGCGCGAGCGGCTGGGATCGACGGGCGTGGGACATGGCATTGCCATTCCGCATGGCAAGCTCGCCGGCATTTCCACGATCAGCGGTATTTTTGCACGACTGGA
The DNA here is from genome assembly GCF_019511445.1 of Aliirhizobium wenxiniae. Lineage (GTDB taxonomy): Bacteria > Pseudomonadota > Alphaproteobacteria > Rhizobiales > Rhizobiaceae > Neorhizobium > Neorhizobium wenxiniae_A. The sequence continues at coordinate 76,682 of NZ_JAEUAN010000019.1, read as the reverse complement.
AAGCCCGGTCGATTTCGAGGCGCTGGACGACGAGCCGGTTGATCTTGTGTTTCTGCTTCTTGCACCGGAAGGTGCTGGTGCCGACCATCTCAAGGCGCTTTCGCGCATTGCCCGCATCCTGCGCGACCAGGATCTTGCCGCCAAGCTGCGGCAGACGGATTCCGCCTCCGCGATCTACGCCTTCCTCAACGAAGAGCAGGCCAATAGCGCGGCCTAAGCGCCGCTTTCTTTCTCTTTATTAAAGATGGATATCAGCAGGCGAGGTCGGCAACGACCGCGTCCAATATCAACATGCCGCTCGGGGTGCAGCGTAGCCTGGAATTCCCGAGCCGCTCGATGAAGCCGTGTTCCAGCAGGCGCTGTTCGCGCACAGGATCCGGATCACGGCCCGAGAGTTCCTGCCAGCGGGCGAGATCGACGCCCTCGGTCAGACGCAGCCCCATCAGCAGCAGTTCGTCGGCCTGCTCATCATAACCAAGCGTTTCCTGGTCGATCATGCCGTGACCTTCGGCTTCAACCATTTCCAACCATGTTTCCGGTCGGCGCTCGGTGGCGGTGGCAATCTTGTTGCGGCCACGGGTCAGGCGACCGTGCGCGCCGGGGCCGATGCCGGCATAATCGCCGTAGCGCCAATAGGTCAGGTTGTGACGGCTCTCGGCACCCGGCTTGGCGTGGTTTGACACTTCATAGGCCGGCATGCCGTGGCGTGCGGTAATTTCCTGTGTCGCCTCGTAGAGCAAGGCCGACTGGTCGCCGTCGGGGACGATGAGCTTGCCTGCCTTGTGCAGGCCGTAGAAGGGTGTCCCCTCCTCGATCGTCAGCTGGTAGAGCGACAGGTGGTCGACAGCGTAGGAGATTGCCTGCTTGAGTTCCGCTTCCCAGGCCTCGACCGTCTGTTTCGGCCGGGCGTAGATCAGGTCGAAGGACATGCGTGGAAAGATTTCACGCGCAAGGCGGATCGCCTTCAGCGCATCGGCAACGTCATGCAGGCGGCCGAGAAACTTCAGGTCGGCATCGTTGAGTGCCTGGACGCCCATGGAGACACGGTTGATGCCGGCGGCGCGATAGCCACGAAAACGTTCCGCCTCAACGCTGGAGGGGTTGGCTTCCATGGTGATCTCAATGCCATCCGGCACGTTCCAGTGGCGTGCGATACCGTTGAGGATCGCCTCGACGGTCGAAGGGTCCATCAGCGATGGCGTGCCGCCGCCAAGGAAGATGCTGGTCACCACTTTCGGACCGCTCATCTTCCGCATCATCTCCATCTCTTTGAGGAAAGCGGCGGTGAAGCGGGCCTGGTCCACCGGCTGATGGCGGACATGGCTATTGAAGTCACAATAGGGACACTTGGCAGCACAGAAGGGCCAATGGACATATACGCCGAAGCCCGGCTCCCCCGTATCGGGGAGCAGCGTATCGGGCAGGTTGGAGGCTACGGCGTTCACGAAAGATCAGGCCTCCAGGCAGGTTTCGACGAAGAGCTTGAAGGCGCGGGCGCGGTGCGACAGGGCATGCGCGTCACCCGGCTTCCAGCCATGCTTTTCGTCACTGGTCATTTCGCCGAAGGTCGTTTCATAACCCTCAGGCTGGAAAAGCGGATCGTAACCGAAGCCGGCGGTGCCGCGCGGCGGCCAGGCGACCGTGCCTTCGACCTCACCACGGAAGAGTTCGGTATGGCCATCCGGCCAGGCGAGGCAGAGCACGCTGACGAAACGGCAGCTGCGCTTATCGGGCGTGGTTGCTCCCTTTTCCTGCAGCGCCTTTTCGACTTTTTCCATCGCCATCTGGAAATCGCGGCTGCCGTCCTCGCGCTCGGCCCAGTTGGCCGTGTAGACGCCAGGTGCGCCGCCAAGTGCGTCGATGACGATGCCGCTGTCATCCGACAGGGCCGGAAGGCCGGACGCCTTGGCCGATGCGAGCGCCTTGATCGTGGCGTTTTCCTCGAATGTAGTGCCGGTTTCGTCCGGTTCCTCAAACTTCAACTCGGCAGCCGACTTTGCCGAGAAGCCGAACGGGCCGATCAGCTCAGCGATCTCCCGGATCTTGCCGGCATTGTGGCTCGCGACAACGATCGTCTTGGTATCGAGCTTGCGCATGAAAATTCCTATTTTAGGTTCCAGAGCATGGGCTCTGCACATTCCAGGCTATTGCCGGCGGGATCACGGAAATAGATCGAGCGGGCGCCGTTCGGCCAGCGGAAATCGCTTTCGATCACAATGCCTGCCTTGTTGAGCTTTTCGACCATCCTGTCAATCGCCTCCGCATCCATACGGAAACAGAGGTGACCGGGACCGATCGTGCCATGCGGCGGGACCGGGAGGGCATCTGGAGACGGTGGCTTCACCGTCTCCTTCGGATTGAAGATCAACAGGATCGTCTCTCCGCAGCGGAAGAAGACGTGGCGGTTGCCGGCGCGCAGGACTTTTTCAAGTCCAAGCACGCCTGCATAGAATGCTTCCGCCGCGTCGAGGTCGTCGGTGTAAAGTGCGGTTTCGAGTATGCCGTCGATCACCGCGTCCCCTTTCAGGCGCCGATTGCAGCCTTCTGCAGCGCGACCAGTTCCTGCGTGCCGGCTTCCGCCAGCGACAGAAGCTGCAAAAGCTCTTCGCGGCTGAACGGCTTGCCTTCGGCCGTGCCCTGAACCTCGACGATGCCGCCGGAGCCGGTCATAACGAAATTGGCATCCGTTTCAGCGGCGGAGTCTTCGAGATAGTCGAGATCGATGACCGGCTGGTTGGCGAAGATACCGCAGGAGATTGCCGCGACGTGATCCTTCAGGACCTTGTCGAGCTTGATCATCGAGCGGGTTTCCATCCACTTGAGGCAATCGTGAAGCGCGATCCAGCCGCCGGTGATGGCGGCGGTTCGGGTGCCGCCATCGGCCTGGATGACGTCGCAGTCGATGGTGATCTGCTTTTCGCCGAGTGCTTCGAGATCGACGACGGCACGCAATGAGCGGCCGATCAACCGCTGGATTTCCTGCGTGCGGCCTCCCTGCTTGCCGGATGCGGCTTCGCGCTTCATGCGGTCGCCGGTGGCGCGCGGAAGCATGCCGTATTCAGCGGTGACCCAGCCCTTGCCGGTGTTGCGCAGCCACGGCGGGGTCTTTTCCTCAAGGCTTGCCGTGCACAGAACATGCGTGTCGCCGAACTTCACCAGACAGGAGCCTTCGGCGTGCTTGGAGAAATTGCGCTCGAAAGACACTTTGCGCATCTGGTTTACTGGTCTGCCTGAAGGCCGCATAGATCACTCCCTGATATCAGCGCACCGCGTCTTTGGACAACAGGCCCTGGGACGCGCCGATCTTTTGATTTTTCCGCATCGGACGGCCGGCGAACGGTCGCCGATTTCATCCGTTACGGTGTTTCCCGCCTTCTAAGGGGGCCGGGCCTCATTTGCAAAGAAAAAGCCTTCTCCACGCCTCATCGTGACAATTGGCGTAACGACTACGATTTCTCTTTTGAGGCACCGTCCGCAATGACTATATTTCGAAGAAGACCAAATCGAGGTGACGTTAAGGACATGAGTTTTTCTGCGGGTAGAGGCATGGATGTCGGTTCGATGCTCGACGAACGCTCGCGAGAGATCTTTCGCCGGATCGTGGAAAGCTATCTGGAGAACGGCGAGCCCCTCGGTTCGCGCAATCTCTCCCGCCTTCTGCCCATGTCGCTGTCGCCGGCATCGGTGCGCAATGTGATGAGCGATCTCGAACAGCTTGGCCTCATCTACTCGCCGCATATCAGCGCCGGCCGCCTGCCGACACAGAGCGGGCTGCGTTTCTTTGTCGATGCCTTCATGCAGACCGGCAATCTTTCCGACGAGGAACGCGCCAGCATCGATCGGCAGATACGTCCGAACGACAGGGACCAGACGCTGGAAAACCTGATGACGGATGCAAGCCTGATGTTGTCGGGCGTCTCGCGCGGAGCCGGTATCGTCATCACGACCAAAAGCGATCCGATCCTCAAGCATGTCGAATTCATCCGGTTGGAACCGACCAAGGCGCTGGCGGTACTTGTCGGCGATCACAACCAGATCGAAAACCGCATCATCGATCTTCCCGCAGGGGTCACCTCTTCACAGCTGACCGAAGCGGCCAATTTTCTCAATGCGCACCTGACCGGCCAGACGCTTCCGGAATTCAGAGGCCAGATCAAGAAACTGAAGCAGGAGGTGCAGACGGAAGTCGATGCGCTGGCGCAGGATCTGATCGAGAAAGGCCTTGCAGTCTGGTCAGGTGACAGTGAGGAAGGTAAGCCGACCCAACTCATCGTTCGCGGACGCGCCAATCTTCTGGAAGGATTGGGCGAGGCTTCGGATCTGGACCGGCTGCGGCTGCTTTTCGACGACCTGGAAAAGAAGGATAGCCTGATCGAAATTCTGGAGCTTGCCGAAGCCGGGTCCGGGGTTCGGATCTTCATCGGATCAGAAAACAAGCTGTTTTCACTGTCCGGCTCATCGCTGATCGTCGCCCCCTATCGCGATGGCGAGGACCGGATTGTCGGAGCAGTCGGGGTGATCGGTCCGACACGGCTCAACTACTCGCGCGTCGTGCCGATGGTCGATTATACGGCCCAGTTGATCGCCCGCCTGTCGCGCGGTTCGATGTAAGTCAGGTCCTTCGTCCTCCAAGCCTTGATTTTTTGGCCACAAACCTCGATATCGAGCGCAAATTCAAGATACAGATCAATCGGAGAACGTCATGACCGACGAAACCAAGAAAACCGGACCTGACGCAGCTTTCGCGGAAAACGAGGTCGAAGCTGCAGCAGCCGATTTTGACGGTGCCGCCGAGGAGAATGCTGCCGAAGTCGCGGCGGAGCCGGATCCGCTCGATGTACTGAAAGCCGAAAACTCCGAGCTGCGCGACCGCTTCCTTCGGCTTGCCGCCGAGATGGACAATCTGCGTCGTCGTACAGAGCGCGATGTCAAGGACGCCAAGTCCTACGCCGTTTCCGGATTTGCCCGCGACATGCTGGCGGTGTCCGACAACCTGCGCCGTGCACTTGATGCAGTTCCGGCCGACCAGCGCGATGGCGCCGATGCCACGCTGACAACCCTTCTCGAAGGTGTGGAAATGACCGAGCGTGCGATGCTTTCCGCACTTGAGCGTCACGGCGTGAAGAAGATCGATGCCGAAGGCGAAAAGTTCGACCCGAACTTCCATCAGGCCATGTTTGAAATTCCGAACCAGGCCGTTCCGAACAACACGGTCGTGCAGGTGGTTCAGGCAGGTTTCACGATCGGCGATCGCGTTCTGCGCCCGGCCATGGTTGGTGTTTCCAAGGGCGGTCCCAAGGCTGAGGCTGCTGCCAGCGACGCCTGATATCCAACTTTATCACACTGAAGAGGCGTGCAACGCCTCTTCAGTGTGTCGTTTCCAGAGCGGTGCTTGCCAGATTGCGGATAAGCTCCAGCTCCTGCTTGAGGTGGATCCGCGTTCGTCGATCCGTTTCCGCCAAGGTGCTGCCCTCCTCTTCGGCAATTGCGAAGATAATATCGAGTTCATCCAGCAAACCGGGATCCTTGATGGCCAGCAGGGTGATAACGGCTTTCAACAGCTTGTCGTTCGCCGCAATCCGAGCGCGCGCTTCGTCGTTCATGGTCTTCCTCCAGAGATTCGAACAAACATGTAGCGCCTTTCTCTAAAGCAAAGGGGGAGGACTAGATGTTTCGAAAGAATTACTCCGACCAAGCCAGGCAACGCTTTACTAAAGGTTCGCTCTCCATCAAGGCTTAACGGCAGTTACGTAGAGCCATTCGGTTGGCTTGCAATCGTAAGCGCTGCCTGACTGCTCTTCTATTGTTATCGATTCCCAGTGCATGGCTTCGTATTGCAAGTGAAGCCAATCCCTTGACGGGTAATTGAAAAAGCGACCGAGAGCGTCATACCCCTCGGCTTTGCCTGCCTTGAAACTCGCATGGAACACACCGCCCGGGCGCAGGGCCGTACGGATCTTTTGCAGAATGCCGCCAAGCTCGCTACGCGGGACATGTAACAGGCAGGCATTGGCCCAGACACCGTCGAAGGCGGAGACCATATCGATCTCTTCGAAACGCAGGACCGGAACGGGAATAGAAAGACGCGATGAAGCTTCGCTCGCCATCTCCGGGATGCCATCGGTGGGCAAAACATCAAAACCGCGAGCGATCATGACGGCACTATCGCGGCCACTGCCGCAGCCGAGTTCCAGGATGCTTGCTGCCGCGGGGAGCGCTGCGAGAAAGGTATCCAGCCGTTTCAGGCTCGCATCTGACAGTGCCGCCGCATATGAGGCCGCATTGTCGGAGTAGAAGAGCGATGTCGGGTCGTCCTGGCTAGACATTGTCCCCTCACCGCAAAGCCAGACGCAATTTCGTGCCGAAAGCAGCAAAGGCTATTGCAATGGATAACAGGAACATGCGGAGCCTCTTGCTCTATCACCGGTATTTTTCCAGAGGTTCGGCGCGCAGGCTCAACTCGTCAAGAGACCATCTTTATATCGCCCTGGCTCGCGAAAGAAAAAATGGGCCGCTCCCTGCGGAACGACCCATCCGATCTTCAAATTTGGCTCAGCAGCCGATCAAGCATTGTTCTCATTGATCAGACGCTTCAAGAGCTCGACTTCGTGGCCAAGCTTGCTGTCGTCACCGATCAGCTCCTCGATCTTGCGCACAGCGTGAAGAACGGTCGTATGGTCACGTCCGCCAAAACGACGGCCGATTTCCGGGAAGGAACGCGGCGTCATGGTCTTGGCCAGATACATGGCGATCTGGCGCGGCTTGACGATGACGCGGGTACGCCGGTTCGACACCAGTTCCTGGCGCGACACGTTATAGTGACGGGCAACGATGCGCTGGATATCCTCGATGCGGACACGCTTGGCTTCGCCGGCGCCCACGAGATGGGCCAGAAGCTCATCAACACGCTCGATGGAGAGCGACGGCTCGAAGGAACGACGGAACAGGAGCTGGTTGAAAGCGCCTTCCAGTTCACGGCCGCTGCTGGCGACGTTGCGGGCGACGTGGCTCAAAATCTCGGCCGGAATATCAAGCGACGGGTCATCCTGCTTGGCCGCGCTCAGGCGACCTTTCAGCATTTCCAGACGCATTTCGTATTCCGGGGATTCCAGTTCGATGGCAACACCGCCCTGGAGACGCGAACGGACGCGCGGATCGAGCGATTCCAGTTCCCAAGGTGCACGGTCCGCAGCAACCACGACCTGCTTGGCGCTGTCGAGCAGCATGTTCAAGAGGTGGCAGAATTCGTTCTGGATCATCTTGCCCTGCAGGAACTGCATGTCGTCGATGATCAGGAGATCGATATTGCGCAGGCTATCTTTCAGCGTCAGGGCATCATTGTCGCGGATCGCGGTTGCGAAACGCCACATGAAATATTCAGCCGTCAGATAAACGACACGCGGATTGCGATTGCTGCCGACGGCAGCATTGGCGATCGCCTGAAGAAGATGCGTCTTGCCCAGGCCGACATTCGAATGAATGAAAAGCGGGTTGAAGCGCACGGCGCCGGCACCGGCTTCCGCAATCGTCTTGGCCGCGGCAAGCGCCACGCGGTTGGAAGAGCCTTCGATATAGGTCTCGAACGTGTAACGGCTATCGAGAGGTGAACCGAAGAGCTGGCCGGATTGTCCGCTGCGCGTTGCAGACGATGCCGCAGCCACAGGTGCCGGGAAGGCCGCGATCTTGCCGATTTCACGCGGCTGAGAAGCGCGATTGAAATTGGCCGTCGTGTTGTTCTCGACAGGTGCAGGCCGCTGTTCAACAGCGCCCGGAGCCTTCACGACCCGGCTTGCGCTACGGACCAGAATTTCCACCTTGAGAATTTCCTTGTCTTCTTCCTTGAAGAGAGACTCGATCAGGTCAAGATAACGGTTGTTGATCCAGGATTTCAGAAAAGTCGTCGGAACGGTGAGCCTGACAACGCTCTTGGATACAGAATGAAGCTTAAGACGCGCGAACCAACTTGCATAAACATCCTGACCAACCTGCGCCTTCAATCGCGTGCTGAACCGCTCGAAAAGAGCATCATGCTGCATTTCCGCTGTTTCCCCTGCCGCTTGGGAGCAAACTGTATCGAATCCCTGCCGCGCACGGTCGCTATCACCAAGTGCCCGTGTCGATACGGTATTGATCTGCATTAATTTGCCGCCTTCTGAATGGAAGCCCGGCGAACTTATTTCGCCAGACATAGTCTTAAATTTCACTGAGGCCTTTCCCGTGAAGGAAGGACCCTAATTCGTCTCCTCATTGTTCCCAGCTTCGTCCGCCAGAACGAAACTCATCTTCCGGTCCGCCTCATTCAGACCGGTCAATATGGGATCTCCTGATGCCTCATCCTCGTACGAGACATCATTCATCGATGTCCGACAAAACCACCGAGGTGATCCGCGGACACAAAAGGACTGCCGCCGGAAAGCATACACTTTTCGGTTTGCAACCCTGAGTTTATGGAAAACGGGAGTATTTATCCCGCAGCAAAGAACATGGAACCACCGCGACCTTCTCGTGATTGAGACTGCCAGCGAAAGCTCCTGAAGTTGTCCCCGAGCCCCTTGCTGGAAGCCATTTAGGCAGGATCACCCGGCAAGATCAACAGCGTTTTTTACCCAAAATTAAGCGCCGGGCGTTGACTCTTGGCGCGTGTTTTGAATGTCGCAGGAGCGCGAGAAAAGAATCGCTGTTGAATCAATGGGATTCAAATTTGGCCAGTCACAACCATCGCGATTCAGAAGAAAAATAAAAATTCGCTTGACTCAATTTTGTCGTCATTTGCCCCATGCCGATTGAAGGCAAAAAGGCAACTACTCGCCGTAAGTCACTAATAAAGCTTCATTTTTCTTGTCACGCATATGACACGAAACCGTTATTGAGCCGGACAACGATTGATTGAAAAGGCAGAATCAAAGAAAGCCCGGTCGTTAGACCAGGCTTTCTTAAAACTTTGATATTGATAGCCGGCTTAGGCGGAAAGTGCCTTCACGCGAGCAGCAAGACGGGACACCTTGCGGGATGCCGTGTTGCTGTGAAGAACGCCCTTGGTAGCGGCGCGAGCGATCTCAGGCTGAGCAGCCTTGAGTGCTTCTGCAGCAACAGCCACATCACCGGTTGCGATGGCTTCTTCAACCTTACGGATGAAGCCGCGAACGCGCGAACGGCGAGCCTTGTTGACTGCGGTGCGGCGAGCGATCTTGCGGGTCGCTTTTTTCGCCGAAGTTGTATTGGCCATTTCATGCCTCTCTACGAATTCGAACCAACACTCCACCGTTGCCGCCGGTCCTGCGACCCATCATCCAGCAATTCGGGAGCAATAGAGGAAGCCGTGAAGAGGCTTTCCCAACTGTGGGCGGGCATATAGCGGGAATACCCGCCCCAGTCAACGCGCTTTTTAAGCCTCTACCTATTGGAAAAGGCGGGTTTGCGCTTTTCGACAAAGGCGGCCATGCCTTCCTTCTGGTCGGAGGTGGCAAACAGCGACTGGAATATGCGACGTTCGAAACGCAGCCCTTCGGTGAGTGTGGCCTCAAACGACCGGTTGACGGCCTCCTTGGCCATCAGCGTGGCGGCACGCGGGAAGGCCGCAATCTTCGCCGCGGCAGCCAGTGCCTCGTCCATCAGTTTTTCGGCCTCGACCACACGCGATACGAGTCCCGCGCGCTCCGCCTCCGCTGCATCCATCATCCGGCCGGTCAGGACCATATCCATCGCCTTGGACTTGCCGACGGCGCGGGTGAGGCGCTGCGAGCCGCCCATGCCCGGAATGACGCCGAGGGTTATCTCCGGCTGACCGAACTTTGCCGTCTCCGAGGCGATGATGAAGTCACACATCATGGCGAGCTCGCAGCCGCCACCCAGTGCAAAGCCCGAGACGGCAGCGATCAGCGGCTTGCGGAAAGTCGCCACGGCATCCCAGCCTGAAATGAAATCGCCGACATAGGCATCGACGAATTCGAGCGACTGCATTTCCTTGATATCGGCGCCGGCGGCGAAGGCCTTTTCGGAGCCGGTGAGGACGACAACAGCAACGCTCTCGTCCTTGTCATAGGCGCTCAGGGCCGCCGTCAGTTCGCCCATGACGACCGAATTCAGCGCATTGAGTGCCTTGGGGCGGTTCAGCGTGATGATCGCCACCGCGCCACGGGTTTCCGTCAGGATGGTTTCAAAATCGGTTTCAAGAGCCATAGAAGTGTCCTCCCAAGTCGTTATCGGCTTAAGTCTGGCAGACCTGACAATAGAAGGTTGATCGGCCGGATTGCGTGATGCGGGTAACGGTACCGTTGCATCCCGGCATGCGGCAAGCCCCGCCCTCGCGATCATAGACGGAGAAAGAATGCTGGAAATAACCGAGCGATCCATCTGTCTGGATATGGTCGCGCAGCGACGATCCACCAGCGGCAATCGCGTCGGCGATGACGGCGCGGATAGCCTCGGTCAGCGCCAGCAATTCCTTTTTCGGTTTGCCCTTGGGCGTGACCAGCGTGCCCGACTGGCGCTTCGGCGACAGGTGCGATCGCCACAGGGCTTCGCAGACATAGATATTGCCGAGACCGGCGATGACCGTCTGATCGAGCAGCGCGCCTTTCAGCGGCTGGCTCTTGCCGCTCAGGCGTCCAGCCAGATAATCGGCATCGAGCGCATTGCCGGTCGGCTCCGGGCCGAGCTCGGCAAAGGCCGGGTAGAGATCGAGTTCGCTGCGCTTCCACAGATGCATGAAGCCGAAACGGCGCGGGTCGTTATAGATGACCTTTTGCCCTCTTCCGTCGCGCTCGACATGGAAGATGACGTGATCGTGCTTGCTGTCCTTAGAGCGAGCATGGTGAAAGTCGCCCTGAACTTCATCCTCGATACGGAACGAGCCGGACATGCCGAGATGGCTGATCAGGGTCAGGTCGTCTTCCAGATCGATCAGCAGATATTTCGCACGGCGACCAAGCGAGATGATGCGGCGGCCGGAGACCCTTTCGGCGAAGGCTTCCGGCAGCGGAAAGCGCAGATCCGGGCGGTTCTGCTGAAGCTGCGTCACGAGCGCGCCTTCCATGACCGGGGCAAGCCCGCGTCTGACGGTTTCGACCTCTGGCAATTCGGGCATGGATACCTAACTTCCTGTTTCAACAACCGCGCCGGTGATCTATAGACCGGACGGACAATTGATTTACCGACCGGGCCATCCACCACATAGCGATCCACAATCGGTTTCGCTACCATCGAAGGCTCAAGGACAAGACGTTAAGGAGTAACCGATGACCGAAGCCCGAACCGGCGCCCATGGCGGAATGGAAACCTCCTATGGCTTCCGCCAGGTGGCCGACGGAGAAAAGCAGGGCCTGGTCAACGACGTCTTCCACAAGGTCGCCAAGCGCTACGACATCATGAACGACGTGATGTCGGCCGGCATGCACCGCGTCTGGAAGGATGCGATGATCGCCTCGCTCTCTCCACGCAAGGAAGAAGGCTACAAGACGCTCGACGTTGCCGGCGGCACCGGCGATATCGCCTTCCGCATCGTCGAGGCTTCCGGCCGCAAGGCGCATACGACCGTGCTCGATATCAACGGCTCGATGCTGGCCGTCGGCGCAGAACGCGCGGCGAAGAAGAAGCTTTCCGACAATCTCGATTTCGTCGAGGCCAACGCGGAATCGCTGCCTTTCGAAAACAATTCCTTCGATGCCTATACCGTCGCCTTCGGCATCCGCAACGTGCCGCGCATCGATGTGGCGCTGTCCGAGGCCTATCGCGTCCTGAAGCGTGGCGGGCGTCTTCTGGTTCTGGAATTTTCCGAAGTCGAAATGCCGCTGCTCGACAAGTTTTACGAAGAGTGGTCGTTCAAGGCGATCCCGCAATTCGGCAAGATGATCACCGGCGACGCCGAGCCCTACCAGTATCTGGTGGAGTCCATCCGCAAATTCCCCAACCAGGAGAATTTCGCCACGATGATCCGCACCGCCGGTTTTTCACGCGTGAGCTATACCAATTACACCGGCGGCATCGCCGCGCTGCATTCCGGCTGGAAGCTTTGAGCGCATGAGCACGATCGGCGCCTATTTCCGGCTCGCCCGTGTCGGCTGGGTCCTTGTCCGCGAAGGCGTGGTTTCCGCGCTTCCGACCGAAGACATGCCGCCGGCTGTCGGCTTTGCCAAATCGATGCTGGAGCCGCTGGCGCGCTTTCGCGCCAAGAAGCAGGCGCGCAGCGAAAGGCTTACGCGCGCCGTCGACAGGCTCGGCCCATCCTATGTGAAGATCGGCCAGTTTCTTGCCACCCGCCCGGACGTCGTCGGCGTCGATTGGGCTGTCGATCTTGCCATGCTCCAGGACCGGATGGCGTTTTTCCCGACGGATGCCGCCAAGAACGCGATCCAGACCTCGCTCGGCCGGCCAATCGAAGACCTCTATACGGCGTTTGAAGAGCCGATTGCTGCCGCCTCCATCGCGCAGGTTCATCCGGCGACCGTCAAGGGCAAGAAGGTTGCCGTTAAAGTCGTGCGCCCGGGCGTGCGGCAGCGTTTTGCCCATGATATCGAGGGCATGTATGTGGTTGCCCGCATGCAGGAGCGGCTGCTGCCCTCCAGCCGCCGCCTTCGCCCTATCGAGGTGACTCGCACACTGGAACAGACGACCAAGATGGAAATGGACCTGCGCCTCGAGGCCGCGGCCCTTTCCGAGATTGCCGAAAACACCAAGGATGATCCGGGCTTTCGGGTGCCGACCGTCGACTGGGAACGGACCGGCCGCGACGTGATCACCATGGAGTGGATCGACGGCATCAAGATGAACGATGTCGAGGCGCTGCGTGTCGCCGGTCACGACCTGGAAAAGCTTGCCGAAGTGCTGATCCAGTCTTTTCTGCGCCACACGCTGCGCGACGGCTTCTTCCATGCCGACATGCATCCGGGCAATCTGTTCGTTGAAGCCAACGGCACGATCGTTGCTGTCGATATGGGCATAACCGGGCGGCTCGGCAAAAAGGAACGGCGGTTCCTCGCCGAAATCCTGTTCGGCTTCATCACTCGCGACTACATGCGCGTTGCCGAAGTGCATTTCGAAGCCGGTTATGTGCCCGGTCATCACGATGTCGCAGCGTTTGCCCAGGCGATCCGGGCGATCGGCGAGCCGATCCATGGCCAGCCGGCGGAAACGATCTCGATGGCGCGGCTTCTGGCGCTGCTGTTCGAAGTGACCGATCTTTTCGAGATGCAGACCCGGCCGGAACTGATCCTGTTGCAGAAGACGATGGTGGTGGTCGAGGGCGTGTCGCGCATGCTCAACCCGCGCTTCAACATGTGGAAGGCTTCCGAGCCTGTCGTCGGCGACTGGATCCGCGACAATCTCGGACCGAAACGTATCGCGTCCGACGTCAAGGATGGCTTGAAGGCGATCGTCAAGCTTGCAGAGGCGGCACCGGAGATTGCGGCCCAGACGGGCAAGTTCCACCAGGAACTGGTCCATATGAGCGAAAACGGCCTGCGTTTCGATGCCGAGACGGCGGAAGCGATCGGGAAAGCGGAAGCACGGCACAGCCGTTACGGCCGATGGGCGCTGTGGGTGATTGCGGCAGCGCTCGTTTATATCGCCGTGACGCTCTGACGGGTTTTCGCGCGACATATCCGTTCGCATTTCGGGATATCCCGCGGCCGCATTTCCAATAATCTGGGAGAATGGCAAAGCAGATGTCCGAGGCGAAATTTCCCATCCAGTTGACCGGGCAACCGCTCGGTTTTGCGGAACTTCTGGTAATCGGCGATGGCCGCGCCGCAGTCAGCGCCGAACCGGACGGCATGGCGCGGGTTCGGGCGGCACGATCGGTGCTCGAACAGGCGATCGCGGACGGAATGCCGGTCTATGGGGCGACCACCGGCGTCGGCGCAATGAAGGATGTCGAATGGTCGAGCGACGAACTGGACCAGTTCAATCTCGGTCTGGTGCGCGCCCATCATTTCGGCACCGGCGATCCGTTTCCGACAGAGGTGGTGCGCAACGCCATTGCAATGCGGGTCAATACCGCGCTGACCGGTTATGTCGGCTGCACGACGGAATTGGTGGAGAGTTATCTCGCGCTGCTTGAGGCCGATGTCATTCCAGTCGTTCGCCGCACGGGTTCGATCGGTTGCGCAGACATTGGCCTGATGGGGCAGATCGGCGCCGTCCTGACCGGCGTCGGCGAGGCTGTCTATCAGGGCAAGCGGATGCCGGCGCTGCAGGCCTTTTCGGCTGCCGGGATTGCACCGCAGCGCATGGCGCCGCGTGACAGTCTCGCTTCGCTCAGCGTCAATGCCGTCAGTTTTGCCGCAGCCGCGCGTACTGTCAGAGCCGCGGCCGGCGCGCTGCGCGTGCTGCTTGCGACCGGGCTTGCGGCGGCTGGCGCGATGGGTGCCTCGCGCGATCCCTGGCTTGCCGTCACCCATGTGGGCACGGCGCGAGAAGCGATGATCGGCTCCTGGCTGCTGAATGCCTCGCAGGGCTGGGCTTGGCCGAGCGGTACCCATGTGCAGGATCCGCTCAGCCTTCGAATGATCCCTCAAGTTTTCGGTGCCGTATTCGAAAGCGTACTGACTTCCGGCCACAAGATACTCGCCGCGACCGGACGCTCCGACGACAATCCGGTGATCGCCGATGGCCGGGTGCTGACCTCGGGCGGATCGCTGCCGCTCGACGTGACGGTGCTTATGGAATCGGCGGTGCTGTGCATGGCGCATGCGGCGCGCAATTCCTTCAACCGCTGCGTTCTTTTGGGCAACGGTCAGCGGCGCGACCTGCCGGTCAATCTTGTGCCACCGGGCGCGATCGCCACCGGCTTCGGGCCGATCATCAAGCTTGCCGGCGATATCTATTCGCGCGTTCTATCGATGAGCAATCCGGTCTCGGCGCAGTCGATCGTGGTTGCCGGCGGCATGGAGGATGAGGCGGCATTTCTGCCGCTCGTGGTCGAACGTTTCGAGCGACAGGTGCGGGCGGTGAGACGTCTTGCCGGGCTTGAGGCGCTTCTGGCGGCGCAGGCGATGGATATTCATGGCGACAAGCCGGGTGGTGCAGTCGAGCTGATCTACGAAGTGGTGCGCAAACACGCGGCATTCTACACGGTCGACCGGGCGCTTTCCGCCGAGGTGGAGGCGATCGAGGAAGAGCTTGCTTCCGACGCGTTTCTGGCAAGGCTGATCGCGATCTCGCCCATTCACGCGATCGACGATTTTTTCGCGCTCGGTGGTTTCGGCATGCAGGGGATTGAGGCCTGAACGGATTTTTGACCGGAAAGCCGGATTTTCTCGGCCTTCTGCCATTGCCGCATCACGGTCCCGTCTTGATTCCGCCGGGTTCTTCATAGCTCTTTAAGGAATACATTCCTCTTCCCGGAGATTGCCGATGGCCTTGGGTCCTACGCAACGCCTGAAGGACGGTATCGCAACCGTCGAAACCATGACCCGTTTCGCGCTTGCCGTTCTGGCGCTGGCGTCGGGCGTCTATACCTATCTCGGCGTCCGCTCGATCCTCGACGGATCGCCGACCGGCGTGTTCTTCGCCGCGATCATCTATTCGGTTTCGGTCTCGGTCGGCATCTATGCCTTCTGGTCCTACATGGCGCGGTTTTACCCGCATATCACCAGCCGAACCGGCAAGACCGCAATGCTGTTCGTGATGGCGGCTGGTGCTGCGATGATCCTTGCCATGTCGAGCTGGCTGAATGCCGCGGCACTTGCCGGCTCGGCCGCCGTCGAGCAGCATCTTTCCGAAACGGTCGAAGGTTATGCTGCCGATCTCGACCGCGCCCACCAGAATGCGCTTGCCGTGCAGAGCCTTCTGCCGGACATCCAGCGCGCCTCGGAGCGATTTACCCAGCTTGCCGCCGTCGAGCGGCAATCCGGCTCGCTGACCGGTACGACGGGTTCGGGCAGCGTCGTTCAGCTTCTAAGCCAGATGTCGGGGCAGATGAAATCGCTCGAGGCCAATATCAACGGTTCGCGCGAGCAGGTGTCCGAGCTTTTCGAGCAGGGACAGAAGCGGCTGGAAACGATGCGCTCGCTGATCTCTGCACCCGGCCTGATTGCGCCACGCGCCGACCAGTTTTCGACGGAAGCCGTGGCACTGACCGGCGTCATCAGCTCGCTCGCCCAGACATCGATCGCCCCATCGATCCGCCGCGCGGCCGATGATCTCTCACTCGGCTTCATCGCGCCTGTTGCGGATGGCAGCGATGCCAATCTGGTCAACCGGCAGGATCAGGTGATGGCGACGGTCAGGACCTCGGTTGCCGCACAGTCGAAGGCGCTTGCCAAGGCCGCCGACGAAATTCTCGCGCGTGCGCCGGTTGGAGAGCGCCGGTTCGTGCCTTTGTCTTCGGCTGAAGCCGTGCTGCATTATGCGCAAGATTTCATTCCTGCCTGGGCAGGCGCGATCTCGATCGATCTTCTTCCCGGCGTGATGGTTTTCATTCTCGCCGTCGCACACGCTTCCATCCGCCGCCAGGAAGAGAAACTGCCCTATGCCGAGCGCATCTCCGCGGCGGAACTGATGCGGGCGCTCGAAATCCAGCGTGCGCTTTCGGCCAACGGCGTCGATCTGGAGGCTGCCATCGCGCGAGCCGAGGGAGAGGAGAAAAAGGTAGAGAGCGAAGGCACCGCAGAAGAGCCGAACAACATCACCAATCTCGACCCGCGCTCACGCGGCAGGGACAGAGAGAGGGACAGGCTGCATGACGATCGGTGAAGCCATCCGCCGGATCGACGATGGCGTGCTGATGCGCTGTGTCTTCTATGCGCTTCTGGCCGCATCCGCGAGTTTTCTGGTGATCGATGTGCGCGAGATCACCACTGCAAACGCGGAACTTCCGGGTTTCGACCCGATGCATGACGACCAGCCCGTGCTACCGCCGGCCCTGACCGACGGGCGTCCCGCCGCGCCGCCGATCGAGCCCGCCAGCCCGAGCGAGGTTTTGCGCAAGGCGATGACCTTCGACCTCAAACCCGGCGGGATGCTGATGGCGGAAGGGACGATCGATCCGGGTGCGGCGGGCCGGTTTGCGCAGGAAATCGAGGCGCGTGGGGAGTATGTGAAGACCGTGCAGCTGAATTCGCCGGGCGGTTCGGTGGATGACGCAATTGCGATGTCGAAGCTGATCCGGGAGAAGAGGTTGCAGACCCGGATCGCGTCGCGCGGGCTTTGCGCCTCCTCCTGCCCTATCGCCTTTGCCGGCGGCACCGAGCGTGTCGCAGAAAAGGATGCCGTTATCGGCGTGCATCAGGTGTTCAACGGCAGCCGCGAGCGGCCAACGGCTGAACAGGCGATGTCGAGCGCGCAATCGACGACGGCGCGGGTTGCCCGGCATCTGGAAGAGATGGGCATCGGCTCCGGCCTGTGGCTGCATGCGCTGGAGACGCCGCCCGACCGGCTCTATTATCTGAGCGAAAAGGAAATGGCGGAATTCAAGCTCGTTACTCAGCCGGTCCAGGCACCGGCAGCGAAGAGCTGACCGAGCGGCTCCTTTGGCTCAGATAATACGAGGTCTGTCCGGCCACCAGAGCGAGCGCCAGCATGATGCCGGTAAAGGTGATGACCGCCGACCAGCCACCGGCGCTCCAGAACTTGCCGCCGATCGAACCGGCGATGCTGGAGCCCAGATAATAGGCCAGCAGGTAGAGCGCCGAGGCATGGCCCTTGTTGGCTCCCGCCAGGCGTCCGATCAGGGCGCTTGCCACCGCATGGGCCATGAAGAAGCCCGCCGTCAGCATGGCGATGCCGAGGATGATGAGGATGAGCGGTGATGCCAGAGTGGTCATCAGCCCGGCAAACATCAGAATGATGCCAGCCATCATCACCTGGAACTGGCCGAAGCGGTCGCTCAGCGTGCCGCCGACCCAGGACGAGCCGACACCGCAGAGATAGGCGGTGAAGATCAGGCCGAGTTCGGTCTGGTTGAGGTGATAGGGTTCGACCACCAGCCGGAAGCCTGAATAATTGTAGATGGTGACGAAGGAGCCCATCAGCAGAAAGCCGATGAGAAAGAGCAGCGCCAGCGGACCTCGTCTGACGTGACCGAGCCAGGCCGAAACGTGATAGCTGGCGTTCGACCGACGCGGCTTGAAGTTGCGCGACGGCGGCAGCATGGTGAAGAAACCGATAGCGGCCGCAATGCCGAAAGCGCCGATGACGGCGAGCGCCACGCGCCAGGATAGATACTCGGCAAGAATGCCGGTGAAGACACGGCCCGACATGCCGCCCAGCGCATTGCCGGCAATATAGAGGCCCATTGCGGCGCCGATGCCCTTTGGATCGATCTCTTCCGACAGATAGGCCATGGCGACTGCCGGGACGCCGCCAAGCAGCAGGCCCTCCAGCGCGCGGATGACCAGGATGAGGTTCCAGCTGGGCATGATGGCGCAGGCGAGCGTGCAGAGCGAGGCGCCCATCAACGAACAGAACATCAGGCTGCGGCGACCGAAACGTTCGGAGATGGCCGCAGCACAGAAGATGGCGATTGCAAGCAGGCCTGTCGACAGCGACAGCGACAACGAACTCATCGCCGGGCTGACCTTGAACTCGTCGGCGAAGATCGGCATCAACGGCTGCACGCAATAGAGCAGCGCAAAGGTCGAGTAACCGGACATGAAAAGTGCCAGGCTAGCCTTTCGGTAGCCTGGCGTACCGCGCGTCAGATATTGCTTGGGAGGATCAGTCTGAGGCGGGGCATCGGTATGTTGTAAGATATCGATTTCGGAATCTAACGGACGGCTGGCAGCGGCGGACGGCATGACAAAAAGACCTTCTGGAATGCCCGGAATCTAGCCAGCATGCGTTCATGTGTCCAATATATGGAGGACGCGTTCGTGATAGGTTTTGGATATGGAGCTTCGACATCTTCGTTATTTCGTCGCAGTCGCGGAAGAACTGAATTTCACCAGAGCAGCGGCAAAACTCGGCATCGGTCAACCGCCGCTCAGCCAGCAGATCCGTGACCTGGAAACGGAAATTGGCTCGCAGCTGTTTCACCGGGTGGCGCATGGCGCGGAACTCACGGCAGCGGGTATCGCCTTTCTTGCCGAAGCGAGGATCTCGCTTGCCGCCGCCGACCACGCAAAACTGGCCGCTCAACGGGCCGCGCGTGGCGAAACGGGACGCCTGACACTCGGGTTTACGGCTTCGGCGACGTTCAACCCGGCCGTGACGACCATTATCCGGCAGTTTCGGGCGCGATGGCCGGAGGTTGCCCTGTCGCTGATCGAGATGAACAGCAACTGGCTGATGGAAAAACTCAATCGGGGTGAGCTCGACGTCGCCTTCATCCGGCCGGGGCTGGAAGATCCGAAAGACGTGCGGCTGAAACGCATGGCCGACGAACAGATGCTGGTGGCGCTTCCCGCCGGCCACAGGCTTGCGGCACAAAGCCGCGTGAAGCTTTCAAGCCTTGCCGGCGAGCCCTTCATCATCTTTCCGCGCAATATGGGCCTCAGCCTCTATACCGACATCCTGCAGGCCTGCAAGGAAGCCGGTTTCGAGCTGACGGTGACACAGGAAGCGCCGCAAATTCCCTCGGTCGTCAATCTGGTCGCGGCTGGGCTCGGCGTGTCGATCGTGCCGAAATCGCTGGCGAAGATCGAAATCGATGGCGTCGTGTTTCGGCCGATAGAAGGGCCGCCGCTGGTGGCGCGACTGGGGATCGCCGTGATGAAGGAACAGCGGTCCCCGATCGCCCTCAATCTTTTCGGGCTTGTTCAGGCAAACTGATCAGCTTTGCTTTATCTCGCGCTCGCAGAAGGTGATGCGATTGCTGAACGGGTCGATGACCGTGACTTCCAGCCCCCAGTCCGCCTGTTCCAATCCCGGGCGCATATAGGGGTAGTTCTTTCCGATCAGCTCTTTCTGGAATGCAGCGGCCCCCGACATTGGAACGAAAACCCGCGCGCCAGGCGAGGCGTCGCCGGCATGTTCGGAGAGATGGATCAGCATGCCACTGCGCGACATCTGGCAATAAAGCGGTGCAGTGGGCGCGAAGCGATGTTCCCAATCCACGGCAAAGCCTAGGAAATCCCGATAGAACTCCATCGCCTTCGTCACATCGAAAATGCGGAAGATCGGGATGGCGGGCTGGATGGAGATCGGGTCTTTTCGCTCTGTCGGTTCGGCTGCCTCGATCTTTGCGGCAAGAACGTTCCAGTCGTCATAGCCGAATTGGGCCGAGACCAGTTCCAGCGCCTTGCTGTGGGAGAGTTCGATATTCTGTTCGGCAAGCGCCTCGCGCAGGGCTTTTGCCATCAGTTTTGCATCGCGGAAATCGCGCATGACATCATCCTTTCAATGGACGAACGGCCAAATCAGGGCCCGCATTGCTGATCCGTTCGTCATCATTGGCCGGATGGTCGAAGATGATGGTCGGTGGATGCGTTCACCATGGCAAAATACCGCGGGCGGCTGGCCGCATCCGGCCATGACAAATGCTAAACCAGAGCCCCAGCGCACGCAATCCCGTTCACCACGCAACTGGAAAGGCGATTGCAACTTTGAGGGCAAGGTCTTAGCTTCCGGGCACTTCAATGGCAGGCAAGACTATGGAACTCTCCGGCAAGCGTATTCTCCTCATCATCTCGGGCGGCATCGCGGCCTATAAGAGCCTCGACCTGATCCGCCGGCTGCGCGAACGCGGCGCGGAGGTGCGGCCGCTGATGACGAAATCGGCGCAGGAATTCGTCACGCCGCTAGCCGTCGGCGCGCTGTCTTCAGGCCATGTCTACACGGAACTGTTTTCGCGCGAGGACGAGCAGGATGTCGGGCACATAAGGCTGGCGCGTGAGTGCGATCTCGTTCTCGTCGCACCCGCCACGGCCAACCTGATGGCGAAGATGGCGCATGGCCTGGCCGACGATCTGGCAAGCACGGTCCTGCTTGCCACCGACCGGCCGGTTCTCGTCGCCCCTGCGATGAACCCGAAGATGTGGGATGCGGCGCCGACCCGCCGCAATGTCGAGGTTCTCAAGCGTGACGGCATTTCCTTCATCGGCCCGATGGCTGGCGAAATGGCGGAAAGCAACGAGGCCGGTGTCGGGCGGATGGCCGAACCGCTGCAGATCGCAGCCGCGGTGATCGACCTGCTCAATGCGGGCGCAAAGCCGCTTGAAGGCCGAACGGCGATCGTTACCTCCGGCCCGACCCATGAGCCGATCGACCCGGTGCGCTACATTGCCAACCGGTCTTCCGGCCGTCAGGGACATGCTATTGCGGCAGCGCTGGCAAAGCTTGGCGCCAAGGTTACACTGGTTTCCGGCCCGGTGACGATCCCCGACCCTGTCGGCGTGACCACCGTTCATGTGGAGACGGCAAGCGAGATGCTTCAAGCCGTCACCTCGCAATTGCCCGCAGATATCGCCGTCATGGTGGCGGCCGTCGCCGACTGGCGCGTGGTGTCTTCCGCTGACCAGAAGATCAAGAAACAGCCGGGCGAGGCCCCTTCCCCGCTACAGCTGGCGGAAAATCCGGATATCCTGAAAACCGTCGGCCACCATGCGATGCGCCCGAAGCTGGTTGTCGGCTTTGCGGCCGAAACGCAGAATGTCGAAGAAAACGGCCGCGCCAAGCTGGAGCGGAAAGGCGCCGACATGATCGTCGGCAACGACGTTTCGCCGGAAACCGGCGTGATGGGCGGCAACCGCAACAGCGTGAAAATCATTTCCGCTCAGGGCATCGACGAATGGCCCGATCTTGCAAAGGATGAGGTTGCCGGACGGCTGGCGACGCTGATCGCGTCCAAGCTTCCGAGCTGACACAGGAGCCACACCGATGAGCCTGTTTACCCGCAAAGGCTTCGATGCCTTGGTGAAGAGATTGCCGGGCACGACCTTCGTCGATCAGTGGGACAGCCACGTTGCCAAGGTGGGCGACAAGGTATTCACGCTTCTGAGCGAAGGCGACGAGGCCCGCATCGTGGTGAAATGTTCAGAGGAAAGTTTCGAGATCCTGACCGCACTCGAAGGGATCGGCCAAGCCCCCTATTTCGCCAAGCGCAAATGGGTTGAGATCAGGGCGAGCGCACCGCTTTCCGAGGACGAAGTGGTGCACTATGTAACCCGCTCCTACGAGCTGGTCGCTGCGGGGCTGACGAAAAAGCTGCGGCTGGAGCTCGGGATCACGCTACCCGTGGCGTGACGGTCAGGCGGCCTCGGCGAGCAGTTTCGGCTGGAACAGCAGCGCCTGCATGCCGTCCGGACAGACCTTGACGGCACTGCCATCCGGGATTTCCACCCAAGTATCGGCCTCGTCGTTCAACGGTTCGGAGACCAGACAATAGCCGCTTTTGGCACCCGCCGGGCCGGCCATCGGGGCTGCATAAAGCGTCGGCGGCTTGTGGTCGGTGGCGTAACGCACGGCATAAAGCTGCTTGCCGTCCGAGAAGCAGGCGGTGAAGCGCACCAGCGCCTCGCCGGATTTTTCCATCGACAGCGCCTCGACCGTGGCAACCGCCTTTTCCATTGCGCCTAGCGGATCGGCATCAAGGCCGAATTGCAGCGCGAGAAGAAAGATCATTTCACTATCGGTCGTGCCGGTACGGGCGCTGAACAGATCATCCGAAAGCATGCTTTCCATGCGGCGGCGGATACGATCGAAATTGGCGATCTGGCCATTATGCATGAAGGACCAGTGGCCGTGAACGAAGGGATGACAGTTGTCGCGCCGGGTGGCACCCGTGGTTGCGGCGCGGACATGGGCAAGGAAAAGCGAGGAGCGGATCTGGCGCGCGAGGCTTCTCAAGTTGCAGTCGGACCAGGCGGGTAGAACATCGCGGTAGCGCCCCGGCTCAGGCCTGTCGCCATACCAGGCGATGCCGAAACCGTCGCCGTTGGTCGCCGTCTTGGCGCGGGTTGCACAATGGGACTGCTCTATGAGCGAATGGGCCGGTGATGAAACAAGCTCTTCCAGATAAAGCGGTTCGCCTCGATAGGCAGCCCAACGGCACATGGATTTTGTCACTCCGATAGAGATCGCGGCCAAACGCGGCGCATTGGAAGGAGGGTCGAGTTATTCGCCTAATGAAAAGTTAAGCTAACAGTATTCATGACGGAATTGCGACGGCTGGAACTTCACGTTTTGCAACGCACATTAAGACTGTTGTGTGTCGGCCACGCTTTGATGCATGACCGAACGCTATCGTACAGACCGCCCCATTTGCGGCCATTGCGTGGCGGCAAGGCTTGTCGATACCGGAGGCTGGCCTAGATAAGGTTGTATGTCGCAGCAAGCAAAGCTAAGTGAAGCCAGATCTTCTTCTGGTCTCACGTCATCCGGAACAACGGTTTCGGGCCTTCTCAGAGATTTCGATCGCTGGGCACTCTTTCTCGATATCGATGGCACACTGATCGATCTGGCAGCAACGCCCGACGGTGTTGTGGTGCCGCAGGATCTGCCGGCCAATCTGGATGCGGTGTCTAAAAAGCTCGGCGGCGCGTTGGCGCTGGTGACGGGCCGGGCGCTTCCCTATGCCGAAAGGCTCTTTTCACCCTATCAGTTTCCGACGGCTGGCCTTCATGGCGCGGAACGGCGGATGTCAGACGGCACCGTCGATCGTGTTACCGTGTCGCCCGAATTCGAAATCCTGAAGGCGCGGCTTTTTGCCGATACCGCCAGTTGGGATGGCGTGCTGATCGAAGACAAGGGTGCTGCAATCGGTGCGCATTACCGGCAGGCGCCGGAGCGGCAGGCTGAGCTTGAAGCGCTGATGGAGCGTGCAGCAGCGGAGGCCGGGAGCGAGTTTGCGTTGCAGCGCGGCAAGATGGTGATCGAGCTTCGCCCGGCCCGTGCCAGCAAGGGAGAGGCTCTGCGTAGCTTTCTTAACGAACCCTGTTTTGCAGGCCGATTGCCGGTGGCGATAGGCGATGACCTGACCGACGAGGCCATGTTCAAAACCGCCAATGCGCTTGGCGGCCTGTCCATCCGGATCGGCGAGGCAACCTTGCCTGACGGCCACGTCACGCAGGCAGCGATGCTGGTCTCCTCCGCTGCCGAGCTTCGCGACATTCTGGCAGGCCTGGAGCGATAATGCGCAGGCCGCCGCTCTACATCATTGGAAGGAATTTGCCTTGAGCCGCCTTGTGGTCGTTTCGAACCGTGTCACCGTTCCGAAAAAGGCTGGCGATGCGCCGGCCGGCGGTCTGGCCGTTGCCCTGCAGGCCGCACTCGAAGAACGCGGCGGCATCTGGATGGGCTGGTCCGGCAATTCAAGCGGTGAACGCGAGCCGGAAAAGATGGATATCCGAGAGCATGGCAATATCACCTATGCGCTGACCGACCTCACCGATACCGATGTCGAGGAATATTACCACGGCTTTGCCAACCGCGTGCTCTGGCCGATCTGCCACTACCGGCTGGATCTGGCGGAATATGGTCGCAAGGAAATGGCGGGCTATTTCCGCGTCAATCGCTTCTTTGCCCACAAGCTGGCACCTCTCTTGAAAGAAGACGACATCATCTGGGTGCATGACTATCACCTGATCCCGCTCGCGGCAGAACTTCGGCAGATGGGGTTCAAGAACAAGATAGGCTTCTTCCTGCACATCCCCTGGCCGCCTGCCGATGTGCTGTTTGCCATGCCGGTGCATGAACAGATCATGCGCGGGCTTTCGCAATATGATCTCGTCGGCTTCCATACCGATTACGACCTCGACAATTTCGGCGGTGGACTGGTGCGCGAAGGAATTGGCGAGCGGCTCGAGGGCGGCAAGAAATTCTCCACCTATGGGCGGAGCTTCAAGGGCGGAGCCTACCCGATCTCGATCGAAACCGAGGCCTTTTCAAAATATGCGGTGAAGGCCTCGCGCAATGCGATGGTGAAGAAGGCGAAGGAAAGCATCGAGGGCCGTGATCTGATCATCGGCGTGGACCGGCTGGATTATTCCAAGGGCATTACGCAACGTATCGATGCGTTCGAGCAATTCGTGCGGTTGAACCCCGCTTACCAGAACAAGGTGACCTATCTGCAGGTCACGCCGAAATCGCGTTCCGAGGTTCCGGAATACGAGCAGATGCAGCGGACAGTCGCCGAACAGGCCGGTCGCGTCAACGGCGCTCTCGGTCAGGTCGACTGGACGCCGATCCGCTATGTGAACCGCTCGGTGCCCCGGCCGCTGCTGGCCGGCCTCTATCGGCTGGCGAAGATCGGCCTCGTCACGCCTCTACGTGACGGCATGAACCTTGTCGCCAAGGAATATGTCGCGGCGCAGGACCCGGAAGATCCCGGCGTTCTGGTGCTCTCACGCTTTGCCGGCGCTGCCCGCGAACTGACCGGCGCATTGCTGGTCAACCCTTATGATATCGAGGGTACGGCCCATGCCATCGCGCGCGGCCTCAGCATGTCTCTCGACGAACGCAAGCAGCGCTGGGAGAAGATGATGAACCACCTGCTCGAATATGACATCAACCGCTGGTGCGACGACTTCCTGAAAGACCTGACGACGGATTGACGCCGCCCAGGCCGCTTGACAGGACACCTCCTGCCGGATTGTTTGGCGGCAAATCAATCCAGCACAGGAGAACCACGGTGAAGATCAGCGCGCGCAATCGCTTCAAGGGCAAGGTCGTCGACGTCAAGAAGGGCGCAACCACCGCGCATGTTCGGATCGATCTCGGCAATGGCCTGATCGTAACCTCCTCGATCACCAACGAGGCGGTTGACGAACTGGAGCTTGCTGTCGGCTCCGACGCCTATGCGGTGATCAAGGCTTCGGACGTGATGGTCGCCATCGACTGAGCATATTTTTCGGGGCGGAGACATTCCGCCCCATTGCCTGTCAGCCGGATTTCCTCGCTCACTCATAGACCTTGAGAATGTGCTGCTTGAGCGGATCGGCCAGGGTTTCCTTGTGAATTTCACCGAGCGCCCTCAGGTAAGGCTGGGCGAAATGCTCATCCAGGGCAGCCTGATCCCGCCAGGTTTCGCGAATGAAGAAGGTGCCGGGCGCGTTTACGTCCTCAAGGACGACGAACTGTATGCAGCCTTCCTCGCGTCGTGTCGGCTCGACGATCGCCAGTGTCGCTTCGCGAAGCTGGTCTTCCTTGCCTGGCTTGGCGCGAAAGGCAAAAATAGCTTCAATCATGTGATTGCTCCTAAAGGCATGAAACAAGGTGCTTTAATTCAGAGGTTTGCGAGGGTGCGGTAAGAGCGACCTCAAGATGGATGGGAGCCAAGAATGCCGTCCTGTTCAAGAGACGAATGGTTGTAAAATCGCCGCGGATTTCGGAGACTTCCAATCCGCGTGTCCCGGCGATAAAGCTCAACGATGTTCCAGCTAGAGCAAACCGCCACATTCGAGCAGATCATCAAGAAAAGCCGGTTTCTGGCGATCGCGCTTGCCGTCGCGACCGAAGAGGAAGCGAAGGCCGCCATCGCAACGCATTCCGACGCCGGTGCCAATCACAACTGCTGGGCATGGCGGATCGGAGCGGCCTATCGGTTTTCCGATGACGGGGAGCCGAGCGGAACCGCCGGAAAACCGATCCTTGCCTCAATCGACGGCCAGTCGCTCGACAATGTCGTGGTGATCGTCACCCGCTGGTTCGGCGGGATATTGCTCGGCAGCGGCGGGCTGGTGCGCGCCTATGGCGGCACGGCGGCGGGTTGCCTGCGAAGCGCGCCGATGATCGAGCTGAAGCCATCCGTCGAAGGGTTCGTGCGGATCGACTTTTCAGATTTGGCGCGCGTGAAGGCGCGGCTTCAGGCGATCACGGATCTTACCATTGCCGAGGAGCAGTTTACCGCAACCGGGGCCGACCTTGTGCTTCGGGTTCCTGAAGCGGAGGTTGAGGCCGTCTCGCGACTGGTCTCCGACCTGACGAGCGGCAGGTCGGAGCTGAAGATCGACTGACCGATATCACGCCGCCTTGGCGACGTGATATTCCTTAATGGCGGCCATCTTGATCGACGGATAACGCTCGGCCTCGTAACGAAGCGAAAAGGCATCCTGCGCCAGGAAGACCGGATCGCCATCGAGATCGCGGGCGATATCGCCGCGCTTGACGGTGACGAATTTTTCCAGATCCGCCTTGTTGTCCGACGAGATCCAGCGGCAGACCGAGAATCGTGACATTTCGAAACTGACCGGCAGGCTGTATTCCGCCGAAAGCCGTTCCTTCAACACGTCGAGCTGTAGCGCACCGACGACGCCGACGATGGCGGGCGAACCGTCTTCCGGCTGGAAGAGCTGCACGACGCCTTCTTCGGCCATCTGCTGCAAGGCTTCCTTCAGCTTCTTCGCCTTCATCGCATCACCCAGCCGCACGCGGCGGAGGATTTCCGGCGAGAAGTTCGGGACGCCTTGGAAGACCAGCGATTCCCCTTCGGTCAGCGTGTCGCCGATACGCAGCGTGCCGTGGTTGGGAATGCCGACGACGTCACCCGCGTAAGCCGTATCTGCGATATGGCGCTGCGAGGCGAAGAAGAATTGCGGTGCGGTGAGGCCGAGCTGCTTGCCGGTGCGGGCGAGCCTTGCCTTCATGCCGCGCTCCAGCTTGCCGGAGCAGATGCGTGCGAAAGCGATACGGTCGCGATGGTTCGGATCCATGTTCGCCTGGATCTTGAAGACGAAGGCCGTCATCTTGTCTTCGGCGGCATGAACGGTGCGGATATCGGCAACCTGGTCGCGCGGCGGCGGAGCGAAGTCACCGAGCGCATTGATCAGATCGCGTACACCAAAATTGCGCAGTGCCGAGCCGAAGAAGACCGGCGTCATATGGCCTTCGAGAAAGGCCTGACGATCGAACGGGCGGCAGGCTTCGAGCGCCAGTTCCACCTCTTCGACGAAGGCGGCACGCTCGTTTTCCGGCAGTCGATCCATCGCGGCCTGAGGGCCGTTGACAGAGACTGCCTCTTCGCTATCGGGGCCGCGCACCTTGTTTTCGGCAAGGTGATAGGAGCCGCAGAAGCTCTTGGAGCGGCCGATCGGCCAGGTGATCGGAGCGGTATCGAGCGCCAGCTTCTCTTCCACCTCGTCCAGGATTTCAAAGATGTCGCGGCTTTCGCGGTCCATCTTGTTAACGAAGGTGATGATCGGGATATCGCGCATGCGGCAGACTTCGAAAAGTTTCAGCGTACGCGGCTCGATACCCTTGGCGGCGTCGATGACCATGATGGCGGCATCCACCGCCGTCAGGGTGCGATAGGTGTCGTCGGCGAAGTCTTCGTGACCCGGCGTATCGAGAATATTGAAGACCTTGTCATTATATTCAAAGGTCATCACCGAGGTGACGACCGAGATGCCACGCTCGCGCTCGATCTTCATCCAGTCGGACCGCGTCTGGATGCGGTCCTTCTTAGCCTTGACCTCGCCCGCGAGCTGGATGGCACCGCCGAACAGAAGCAGCTTTTCGGTCAGCGTCGTCTTGCCCGCATCCGGGTGGGCGATGATCGCAAATGTACGGCGGCGGGAAACCGCCTCTGCCAGAGTTTCGGCCATATGAGCAACAATCCTTCGAGTTGCCGCGTATCTAGCGACTTAGTGGATAAGTTTCAATTCGTGTTTGACCCCGGCTGCCACGACCGGGCTAATGAAGGGATGAACGCTCACACATCTTCTTCGCCCAAGCTCAATCTCGTCCGCCTGGAAAATGGCACTGGACTGGAGCTGCCCTCCTATGAAACCGCTGGTGCTGCCGGCATGGATCTTCGTGCCGCCGTAACCGACGCCGAACCATTGACGCTTGCTCCGGGCAAGCGAGCTTTGGTGCCAACCGGCTTCATCTTCGAGGTGCCGGCGGGCTTCGAGGCGCAGATCCGTCCGCGCTCCGGCCTCGCCTTCAAAAATGGGATCACCTGCCTCAACACGCCCGGCACGATCGACAGCGACTATCGCGGCGAAGTGAAGGTGCTGCTGATCAATCTCGGTGAGGAGGATTTCGTCATCACCCGCGGCATGCGGATTGCCCAGATGGTGATTGCGCCGGTAACGCAAGTGCGTGTGGCCGAAATCAGCGAAGTGACTGAGACCGTGCGCGGTGCAGGCGGCTTCGGTTCGACAGGGGTCTAACGCCGCTTTCCGCCCGCGCCGGCATTGATAGCTGTCAAGATCGCTTCTTTTGCAGCATGGCATTGCGCCATTCAGCTTATTGAGAGAAGGATATTTCGCGTTTTTTCGATGCGATAAGAGAAAAACATCCTCGCCTCTTCCCCTGTCGGGCACTATTTTTCGGTCACCTGTTTCACGCATCAGGCTTTCCGAAAATCGGAAAGCCTGATGCGTGAATTTAGAGACATCGAGCGTCCTTTGTGCGTCCATTCGGACGCACGGCGCTCTCGTGGAGAAACGACAATGTCGGACAAGAAGCTGGGCCGTGGCCGCATCTATTCCTCGATCACCGAAACGATCGGCGATACGCCGCTCGTGAAGCTGGACAAGCTGGCGAAGGAAAAGGGCGTGAAGGCCACTATTCTCGCCAAGCTCGAATTCTTCAATCCGATCGCCTCCGTGAAAGACCGTATCGGCGTCGCGATGATCGAGAGCCTGGAAGCGCAGGGCAAGATCGCGCCCGGCAAAACCACGCTTGTCGAGCCGACTTCGGGCAATACCGGCATCGCGCTTGCCTTTGCGGCAGCCGCGAAGGGTTACAAGCTGATCCTGACCATGCCGGAAACCATGTCCGTCGAACGGCGCAAGATGCTGGCGCTTCTCGGTGCCGAACTGGTGCTGACCGAAGGCCCCAAGGGCATGAAGGGCGCAATCGCCAAGGCGGAGGAGCTTGCCGCCACGCTGCCCGATGCAATCATTCCGCAGCAGTTCGAAAACCCGGCCAACCCGGAAATCCATCGCAAGACGACGGCCGAGGAGATCTGGAACGATACGGACGGCAAGGTCGATATCTTCATTGCAGGCATCGGCACCGGTGGCACGATTACCGGCGTCGGCCAGGTGCTGAAGGGCCGCAAGCCCGACCTCAAGGTCATTGCCGTCGAGCCGAAGGAATCGCCGGTGCTTTCCGGAGGCGAGCCCGGTCCGCACAAGATCCAGGGCATTGGTGCGGGTTTTGCGCCGAAAATTCTCGACACCAAGATCTATGACGAGATCGTCACGGTTGCCAGCACCGACGCATTGGAAACGGCACGCCATGTGGCCGCTCTCGAAGGCGTGCCGGTCGGCATCTCTTCCGGTGCCGCGCTGAAGGCAGCCATCGAAGTGGGCAGTCGTCCGGAAAATGCCGGCAAGACGATCGTCGTTATCATCCCCTCCTTCGCAGAGCGTTATCTTTCGACCGCACTGTTCGAAGGCTTGGGCGGCTAACCGTAACCCCTCAAGCCGCTGCGATGGCCAGCCGCTCGCTGGCCATGCGGTAGGAAATCGCTTCTGCCAGATGCAGCCGGCCGACGGTCGGCTTGCCGTCGAGATCGGCGAGCGTGCGGGCCACTTTCAACACCCGATGATATCCGCGGGCAGAGAATTTCAGTTTCTCCGCCGCATCCCTCAGCAATTGCAGGCCGGATGGATCGGGTTCCGCCACCTTTTCGATCAGCGCTGTAGAGCAACGGGCATTGGTGAGCGGACCTGACAGGCCTGCCGCGAGATATCGATCCTGCTGCAATTCTCTGGCTGCATGAACGCGTCTGGCGACATCGGCACTGCTTTCAGCCGGTGCCGGCCGGATAAGATCCGAGGCGGACACTGCCGGCACATCGATGCGGATATCGATACGATCCATCAGCGGAGCGGAAATGCGCGCCTGGTAATCGGCCGCACAGCGCGGACCTCTGGCGCAGGAGTGGCCGGGCTCGCCCGCCATGCCGCAGCGGCACGGGTTCATGGCCGCCACGAGCTGGATGCTGGCCGGATAGGAAACCCGGTGATTGGCACGGGCGATGACGCATTCGCCGGTTTCCAGCGGTTGGCGCAGGGCATCCAGCACCTGGGGCGAGAATTCCGGAAATTCATCAAGAAACAGGACGCCGTGATGGGCAAGCGACGCCTCGCCCGGCTTGGCCCGCAGGCCTCCACCGACAAGCGCCGCCATGGTCGCCGAATGATGGGGAGTGCGATAGGGCCGACGGTCAGAGAGCTTGCCGCCCGATAGCTGGCCGGCGATCGAATGGATCATCGACACTTCCAGCAATTCGGCGGCCGAAAGCGGCGGCAGGATGGAGGGAAGCCGTGCGGCTAGCATCGACTTGCCTGATCCCGGAGGACCGACGAAAAGCAGATTATGGCCGCCGGCCGCCGCGACTTCCAAGGCGCGCTTGGCGCTTTCCTGTCCCTTGATCTCGGACAGATCCGGCAGGTTGGCGGGAAGCGCGCGGATGGCCGGTTGCGGACGCGAGATGACCTGCGTGCCGCGAAAATGATTGGCGAGCGCGATCAGGCTGCGCGGCGCGATGATATCGACATCCGGCCCGGCCCATGCAGCCTCCGCGCCGCTGTCTGCCGGGCAGATCAAGCCCTTGCCGACGGCATTGGCGCTGATCGCGGCCGGAAGCGCACCGGCGACCGCCGCCAGCGTGCCGTCGAGGTTCAATTCACCGATGACGACATGATCGGACACGGCATCGCCCGGAATGGCGCCGAGTGCTGTCATCAACCCAAGTGCTATGGCGAGATCGAAATGCGAGCCCTCTTTCGGCAGGTCGGCGGGCGCAAGATTGACGGTTACCTTCTTTGCCGGCATGGCGAGGCCGGAGGCGTGGAGTGCGGCCTGCACCCGCTCGCGGCTTTCTGCAACCGCCTTGTCCGGCAGGCCGACGATATGCATGCCCATCTTGCCCGGCCCAACCATGACCTGAACATCGACCGGCACACCTTCTATGCCCTGGAATGCAATGGTACTGACGCGTGAAACCATGCCATTCGCTCCCCGAGATGAGGTCCGCACGATGGCCCTGCCCCCACGGCCTGCCTTCGCGCCACCACAACCATAAGCTGACACGTCATGCAAATTTAGACAAGAACAAAAATCGAACAAACGGAACAAAAAAGGCGCCGGTTAAGGCGCCTCTTTCTTCAAATGGTGGGATGAAACTCAGTTGAGCTTGGCTTCGATCGCATCCCACATCAGGCTCGCGACATCGGCACCGCCGAACTTTTTCACTTCGCGGATGCCGGTAGGCGAAGTCACGTTGATCTCGGTCATGTAGTCGCCGATCACGTCGATGCCGACGAAGATGAAGCCGCGCTCACGCAGAGCGGGTCCGATACGGGCGCAGATTTCCTTTTCGCGCGTCGTCAGTTCGGTCGGTTCGGCGCGGCCGCCGACATGCATGTTGGAGCGGCTATCGGTTTCCGCCGGTACGCGGTTGATTGCGCCCACCGGCTCGCCATCGACGAGAAGGATGCGCTTGTCGCCCTTGCGGACCTCTTTCAGATAGCCCTGCGCGATATAGGGCTCGCCGCGATACATCTGGCCGAACATTTCCAGAAGCGAGGTGAAGTTGCGATCGTCACGGGCGGAATGGAAGACGCCGGCGCCGCCATTGCCGTAAAGCGGCTTGAGGATGATGTCGCCCAGCTCCTGGCGGAACGCAGCGATTTCTTCGGGGTCACGCGAGATCAGCGTCGGCGGCATCAGGTCGGCGAATTCGGTGACGAAAATCTTTTCCGGCGAGTTACGCACCCATGCCGGGTCGTTGACAACAAGCGTC
This sequence comes from Aliirhizobium wenxiniae, assembly GCF_019511445.1. GTDB lineage: Bacteria > Pseudomonadota > Alphaproteobacteria > Rhizobiales > Rhizobiaceae > Neorhizobium > Neorhizobium wenxiniae_A. The sequence continues at coordinate 44,107 of NZ_JAEUAN010000019.1, read as the reverse complement.
TTGGGGTGGATGCGCTCCAGAAGATGGGTGGAGGTGATATAGCCCATGTCGAAGGGCGGATCCTGACGCAGGAGCACGACGTCCATCTGCGAGAGATCGACGCGCTGCTTGTCGCCGAGAGTGAAATGATCGCCCTTGATGTCGCGAACCTGCAGCGGCTCTACGGCGGCAAAGATCTTGCCGTCGCGCATTGTCAGGCGGTCGGGCGTGTAGTGGAAAAGCTCGTAGCCGCGGGATTGGGCCTCCAAGGTCATTGCGAAGGTGGAATCGCCAGCAATGTTGATGCTGGAAATATGGTCCATCTGGATTGCGACCTTGCGAACATGCGCCATGAGTTTCGTCCCCGATAAAGATGCCGCCTGAATTCCAAGCTTGCCTGATTTAGGATGGCATAGGCCCGAAAGCAATGCGGCCGGGAACAATCCCGACCGCACAGATCAAACTCACGTAGATCCGGCGCTTCAGGCGACCGGTTCGGCCACTGATACGGTGGCTTTTGCGGGTGCATGTGCGTCCAGACGCTTGCCTGTCTCGGCATCGAAGAAGTGCAGCTTGGAGGGATCGACGGCGATCCGCATGTTGTCGGAAATCTCGGCTTCGCCGGAGAGCGCGATGGTGATCGCCTGATCGCCGACCAGGCCATGAGCAAGACGCTGCGAGCCGAGTTCCTCGACATATTCGACGGTGAACGGCATGCCATCAGCGGACGATACCACGCGCAGGTCTTCGGCGCGCAGGCCGACGGTGACGGCACCGGATGTCGGAGCGTAGCCGTTCAGCGAGATCTGCGACGGACCGATCGCGAGCCTGTCACCCTGCAGTTCCGCCTTGACGAGGTTCATCGCCGGAGAGCCGATGAAGCTTGCCACGAAAGTCGAGGCCGGTGTGTGATAGACATCGAGCGGCGAGCCGACCTGCTCGATCTTTCCGCCGTTGAGGACGACAAGGCGATCGGCAAGCGTCATCGCTTCGAGCTGGTCGTGGGTGACGTAGATCGAAGTCGTACCGAGGCGGCGCTGCAGGCGCTTGATCTCGCCGCGCATGGAAACACGCAGCTTGGCATCGAGGTTCGACAGCGGCTCGTCGAACAGGAAGGCAGCCGGCTTGCGGACAATGGCGCGGCCCATGGCGACGCGCTGGCGCTGGCCGCCGGAAAGCGCACGCGGCTTGCGATCGAGATACTGGGTGATTTCCAGCATGCGGGCGGCTTCCGCCACACGCGCATCGATCTCGGCCTTCGGCGTCTTGCGGTTCTTCAACCCGTATTCGAGGTTCTGGCGCACCGTCATATGCGGGTAGAGCGCATAGTTCTGGAACACCATGGCGATGTCACGGTCGGCCGGTTCGACCTGGTTGACCACGCGGTCACCGATCTTCACCGTGCCTTCGGAAATGTCCTCCAGGCCTGCGACCATGCGCAGAAGCGTGGACTTGCCGCAGCCCGATGGGCCGACCAGGACGATGAATTCGCCGTCCCTGATGTCGAGATTGATATCGGTGACGGCACGGACGCCGCCGGTATAGATCTTGCCAACGCTGCTGATGTCGATCGCGGCCATTTTATCGTTCCTTACTTGTCGCTTTCGGTCAGGCCCTTGATGAACCAGCTCTGGAAAATCACCACGATTGCCACGGGCGGAAGCATGGCGAGAACCGCCAGCGCAAATGCTTCGTTGTAATCGGGAATGTTCGAGCCGACCCAGACCTGCAGGATGGATTTGATGCCGCGCATCAACGTGAAGAAGCTCTCGTCGGTCGTCATCATCATCGGCCAGAGATACTGGTTCCAGCCATAGACGAACATGATGATGAAGATGGCGGCGATCATGGTGCGCGAGATCGGCACCAGGATGTCGATGAAGAACTTGAAGGGACCCGCGCCATCGATGCGGGCAGCTTCCAGCAGTTCCTCGGGCACGGACTTGAAGAACTGGCGGAAGTAGAAGGTGCCGGTGGCGGATGCCAGAAGCGGCACGATGAGGCCCGTGTAGCTGTTCAAGAGGCCGAGATCCGACATGACCTGATAGGAGGGCATGATGCGCACTTCGAGCGGCAGAAGCAGGGTGGTGAAGATCACCCAGAAAGAGAGCGTCGCCATGGGGAAGCGGAAATAGACGATGGCATAGGCGGCCATCATCGACAGGACGATCTTGCCGACGGCAAAACCGATGCCGAGGATCAGCGAATTCATCACCATGCGGGCACCGGTGATATCGCCGGTAAAGCCACCCTTCTGGGTCAGAACCTTCTCATAGGTGGCTATGAAATTGTCGCCCCAGGCAAGCGACAGGCCATTGCTGTGAATGTCTGCCGCCGTGTGGGTAGACGTCATGAAGGCGACTACGACCGGCATGCAGAGAAACAGTGCGCCGAGGATGAGGATGAGGTGATCGGTAAACCGTATTCGATACATGGCCTTATCCTCTCAATTGTAGTGGACGCGCCGCTCGATGAAGCGGAACTGGAAGATGGTGAGGACGAAGACGACGATCATCAGGATGACCGACTGAGCCGAAGAGCCGCCGATATCATTGCCGCGGAAACCATCGGCATAGACCTTGTAGACCAGCGTGACCGGGTTGTTAGCGGGCTTGTCCTTGACCATGACGTCGATGATGCCGAACGTGTCGAACAGCGCGTAGGTGACGTTGATGGTCAACAGGAAGAAGGCGGTCGGCGCCAGAAGCGGCAGGATGACGGTCCAGAAGCGGCGCAGGCCCGAGCGGCAGTCGATCATCGCCGCTTCGCGTACGGAGACCGGCACATTCTGCAGGCCCGATAGGAAGAAGATGAAATTGTAGGGAATCTGCTTCCAGACGGCGACAACCGTCATGGCGAAGGCTGTGTCGTAATAGTTGAGGCCCACCTGCATGTGCCAGCCGAAGTAAGACATCATCTTCACGAAGGGGCCGACATGCTGGTCAAAGATCATCATGCCGATCAGGCCCGAAACAGGGGCTGCGATGGCGTAGACGGCGATCAGCAGCGTCTTGTAGGTCGAGGCTCCGCGGATGACGCGGTCGGCTTTGACGGCGAGCAGCAATCCCAGCGAGAGCGACAGGAAGGTGACGAGCACGGTGAAGACGGCCGTGAACAGCGCGATCGACTGATATTCGGAACTGAAGATCACATCGGTGTAATTGCTTAAGCCCACGAAGGTCGAGCCGAAGCCGAACGGATCCTCAAGATAGAAGGACGAGTTCATCGCCTGTACCGAGGGCCAGTAGAAAAAGATGAAGATCACCGCGAGCTGCGGGAAAAGGAACAGATAGGGCAGAACGGGCGAGGTGAACTGCACACGCTTCATTTCTTCCGTCGCGACGGCGTTTTTTTTACGCGCGCTTTTCCCAAAACCGAGGCGGGACAGGAAACCGCCAAGCTGCGGCTGTGACGTCGTATAGGCCACGCGTTCTCCCCTTTCTTGCAATTACAAAAGAGCCCGCCCGCCCCTTGAGGGAGCGGACGGACGATGACGGGAGATGGCTATCAGCCGGCGGTCTTGGCGAAACGGGCGAGGAGGTCGTTGCCTTCCTTCTCGATGGTTTCGAATGCCTTCTGGACGGTCGTTTCGCCCGAGAAGATCTTGTTGTATTCGCGTTCCATGATGGAACGGATCTGCGGGTAGAAGCCGAGGCGGTAACCCTTGGACCATTCGCCCGACGGCAGCATCAGCTGCTTGATGCCGACTTCGGCAACCGGGGTCTTTTCATAGTAGCCTTCAGACTTGGCAAGCTCGTAGGCAGCCTTGGTGATGGCAACGTAACCGGTAGCCTGGTGGTAGAATTTCTGGACTTCCGGCGAGGTCAGGAACTGGAAGAAGTCGGCCGTGCACTTGTTTTCGGCTTCCGGCTTGCCGGCCATTGCGAAGAGTGCAGCGCCACCGATGAAGGTGTTGGTGCCGGCGCCCTGAATGCCCGACCAGTAAGGCAGGAAGTCAGCCGAGAACGGCATGGATGCGGTCTTCTGCAGGCCGCCGAAGGAACCGGAAGAACCGATCCACATGGCAACCTTGCCTTCTTCGAAAGGCTTCTGGTTGTCGTTCCAGCTTGCGCCGTAGAACTTGTAGAGACCGGCGTCAGACCAGGCCTTCAGCTTTTCGAACATCATGACAAGGTTCTTGTCGGTGAGGTTCATCTTGGTGTCGACAACGCTGTCGTAACCGTTGTTGTTGTTGGCGAACTGGATGTTCTGGCGCGAGAAGAAGTTCTCGGTGAACTGCCAGGTCAGCTGCGAAGCGGTCAACGGGATGAAGCCGGCTTCCTTGAGCTTCGGCGCAACGGCTTCAAACTCTTCCCAGGTCTTCGGCACTTCAACGCCGGCCTTTTCGAAAGCCTGCGGGTTGACGTACATGATCGGGGCCGACGAGTTGAACGGCATGCCGATGAACTTGCCTTCGCTGTCGGCGTAGAAATAACGAACGCCTTCGATGAAGGCTTCGCGGTCGAACTTGTAACCTGCGTTGTTGATCAGGTCTTCGGCGGCAACGGTCGCGCCCTTGGCGTTGATGATGGTGGCAGCACCGGCATCAAAAACCTGGAGGATGTTCGGCTGCTCGCCAGAACGGAAAGCGGCGATACCGGTTGCCAGAGCTTCTTCATAGGTGCCCTTGGAGATCGGCGTCAGAGCGCAAGCGGTCTGCGAAGCGTTGAACTTCTGCGAGATCTCGTTGATGACTTCACCGTTGCGGCCGCCCATGCCGTGCCACCAGGTGATGTTGGTTGCTGCGAGCGAGGATGTTGCAGACATAGCAACTGCCATCGCGGCCATCGAAAATTTCTTGATCATGGTCATGGTTACGTCCTCTCCGCCTTGGTTGGATCGAGGATCGCAATAGGGCCTGCTCGTGACAGGCTCTTAACAGTTCGATTTCAGATTTGTGACGTTTGCACAGCTTTGCAAAAACTTCATTCAGCCGTCAAAAAGCATCCGGAAAATGACGTGGCAAACGCCATGGCAGAACGGCGATAATGTCGTATCGAGCAGACAGAAGATGCGCGTCACGCCGCCGCGACAGCCAGATATCGCTGGCCGCCCTTATCCGTCTCTGCGTGTCGTAGCCCACAGCATCGATAGCATCACCTTCCCGCGCTCGGGCTTTCACCTCGACGAACAGAATGAGCGTCTTTCTGCGCGCAACGATATCGATCTCGCCAAGTCTGGTCCGGTGACGAAATGCGAGGATTTTATAGCCCTTGAGCAAAAGGTAGAGAGCCGCAAGATATTCGGCAACGTGGCCGCGCCGCTCGGCGCGACGGCGTTGATGCCGTTTATCTTCGGCACTCCGGCCCATCAGCCCCCATCCTTATCCTTCATGGCAACGAGCCGCTGGTAGAGATCTCTCTTGGAAAGCCCCGTCAGGCGTGCGGCCTCGGCCGCAGCCTTGGCCGCCGGCATCGAAGACGACAGCTCTTCGAGCAGCACATCGACATCGACGGCAGCCGGCACGTCATCATAAGCTGGCGGCCCGACAAGGAAGACGATCTCGCCTTTGACGTTGCGACCATCAAAGGCTTCGGCCAGTTCTCCCAGAGAGGCGCGGCTTATCTCCTCAAAAGCCTTGGTCAATTCGCGCCCGACACAGGCAGCACGGCCGGCACCAAGAACGTCAGCCGCGGACGCCAGCGTTGCAGCGATACGATGCGGAGATTCGAAAAATATCAATGTCGCCGGGATCTTCGACAGTTCCGCCAGCCGGTCGCGCCGTCCCTTCTCCTTCACGGGCAGGAACCCGGCGAACATGAAGGCATCGTTGGGGAGGCCGGAGGTAACCAGTGCCGCCAGAGGCGCAGATGCACCGGGAATGGGCACGACCTTGTAACCCGCCTCGATCGCCGATTGCCCCAGCCGATAACCCGGATCGGAAACAAGTGGCGTTCCGGCATCGGAAACCAGCGCGACGGACTTGCCCTCTTCCAGAGCGGCCAATAGCCTTGGCCCCATCTCGTCGGCATTATGCTCGTGATAGGCATAGGGCTTGTTGGCGATGCCGTAACGATCCAGCAGCACGCGGGTGACACGGGTATCTTCGCAGGCCAGCACATCCGCGCCCGACAGCGTTTCCAGCGCGCGCAGCGTGATGTCACCGAGATTGCCGATCGGCGTTGCGACGAGATAGAGCGCCGGCTCCAGCGGGCGCGAGGGAACGAAAGTGTTGGCGACGCGGTAGCCCCGGGTCGCTTCAGAGGGTCCAGCCACGAGCTTTTCAATTCAGTTGGATGATCATAAGCCCTTTATGGTCAAGGCGATGGCGGCCCGCAAGCGGCAGAGGGGCAAGTTTTCTGTGTGCAGGCCTGCCGCGAGTGCCGAAATGAAGCAGACTGCCCGCTTATCCTCTTGCGTTGAAAGGTCGATCTCTGCCATTTTGCCCCTCCACATCGTCCGGCTTATGAAAGCCGAAGAATATAAGGCGCCCCAGCTTTCGGGACGCCCAGGTCGAAAGCGGTTGAGTCCATGCGTATTACTCTCGAGCGGTCCAATCTTCTGAAATCGTTGAGCCACGTGCATCGCGTGGTCGAGCGCCGCAACACAATTCCGATCCTTTCCAACGTGCTGATGCGCGCTTCCGATGCCAGCGTCGAACTGAAGGCGACGGACCTCGATCTGGAGATCACAGAGTCCGTTCCGGCGATGGTCGAACAGGCCGGCGCCACCACGGTTCCTGCACATCTTCTTTATGAAATCGTCCGCAAGCTGCCTGACGGTTCGGAAGTGCTGCTCGCCACCAACCCGGATGGCGGATCGATGACGGTCCAGTCCGGCCGTTCGAAATTCTCGCTGCAATGCCTGCCGGAAACCGATTTCCCGGATCTGACCGCCGGCTCGTTCAGCCATACGTTCAAGCTCAAGGCGACCGATCTCAAGATGTTGATCGATCGCACCCAGTTCGCGATCTCCACGGAAGAGACCCGCTATTACCTGAACGGCATCTTCTTCCACACTATCGAGGCCGGCGGCGACCTGAAGCTGCGCGCCGTTGCCACCGACGGTCACCGTCTCGCACGCGCAGACGTGGAAGCCCCTTCCGGCTCCGAAGGCATGCCGGGGATCATCATTCCGCGCAAGACGGTCGGCGAGTTGCAGAAGCTGGTAGATGATCCGGAAGCACTGGTAACCGTTGAAGTTTCCGACGCAAAAATCCGCCTGACGATCGCCGACATCATCATGACGTCGAAGCTGATCGACGGCACGTTCCCGGATTACCAGCGCGTTATCCCGACCGGCAACGACAAGGAAATGCGCGTCGATTGCCAGACCTTCACCAAGGCAGTCGATCGCGTTTCGACCATTTCGTCCGAGCGCGGCCGCGCGGTAAAGCTTGCCCTGACGGAAGGCCAGTTGATGCTGACGGTCAACAACCCGGATTCGGGCAGCGCCACGGAAGAAGTCGCGGTCGGATACGACAACGATCCGATGGAAATCGGCTTCAACGCAAAATACCTGCTCGACATCACGGCCCAGCTTTCGGGTGACGACGCCATCTTCATGCTGGCGGATGCGGGTTCACCGACGCTGGTGAGAGATACAGCGGGAGACGATGCTCTCTACGTATTGATGCCAATGCGCGTATAAAACAATCGAGGCGGCCGGAAATTCCGAGCCGCCTTTTTTATGCCGCTTTCTAATTGCGACATTCTTGCCTGCCTTTGCGTCATGGACCTTGACCCCTGCGGCCAGACGACCAGATAGGCATGAAAACCGGGAGAGGTAACTAGATGGAATTACGCTTGAAGGAACGGCTCGGCCGGAAGTTCGACGAGGAAATCCGTTTCTTCAAGGGCTGGATGGATGGTCCGAAAAGTGTCGGTGCGATCTGCCCCACCTCTTCCGTCACCGCCAAGCGGATGGCAAGCGTCATCAATCCCTCGTCCGGTCTGCCCGTGCTTGAACTTGGCCCTGGCACAGGCGTTATCACCAAGGCAATTCTGGAACGCGGCATCGCACCTGAAAACCTGGTTTCGATCGAATATTCGACAGATTTCTACCAGAACCTGCTGAAAACCTATCAAGGCGTCCATTTCATCAATGGCGACGCCTTCGACCTCGACAAGACGCTGGGAGGGATGAAATCGGTGATCTTCGACAGCGTGATCTCCGCCATCCCGATGCTGAGCTTTCCGATGGAAAGCCGTATTGCGCTTCTGGAAGACCTGCTCGACCGCATGCCCGCCGGGCGCCCGGTGATGCAGATCACCTATGGTCCGGTCTCGCCGATCATCGCCAATCCGGATCGCTACAAGATCAAGCATTATGATTTTGTCGTGCGGAATATCCCGCCGGCGCAGTTGTGGACCTATACAAGGACCTGAATTCATACTCGCGTCAATCGTCCGATGTAAGCGGGATCGATCTCGATCCGCTCTGGAGTCCTGACCGACATGACCTTCGGCCTTTATATCACTCACCCGCAGGTGCGCATCGACCCGAAGGTGCCGGTGCCGCAATGGGGGCTTTCTGATATCGGCCGGCATCGTGCCCAGAAAGCTTCACAGCAGCCCTGGGCGCAAAAGCTCGGCCGGATCGTTTCAAGCGACGAGACAAAGGCGATCGAAACGGCGGAGATCTTGGCCGCCGTTGCTGATGTCTCGATCATGCTTGCTCCCGACACGCATGAAAATGATCGGTCGGCCACCGGTTTTCTGGCCCCGCCGGAATTCGAAGCGGCGGCAGACTGGTTCTTCGCCAATCCGACGGAGAGCTTCAAGGGCTGGGAAAAGGCCGTGGATGCGCAGGCCCGCATCGTTGCCGCTTTCGATCGCATACTTTCCGACCACAATCCCGACATGCCGATCGCCTTCGTCGGCCATGGCGGCGTCGGCACGCTTTTGAAATGCCATCTGCTGCAAACCCCGATCACAAGAAGCCATGATCAGCCAGGCGGCGGCGGAAATCTCTTCTGCTTCTCCCTTGCGGATCGCACCGTCTCGTGCGACTGGACCCCGATAGAAACATGGCAAGGGGAATGACCAACATGCAAGCGCGTGACCGACTGATCGTGGGCCTCGATATCCCGACCGTTTCCGAGGCCGAAAAAATGGTCGCCACGCTCGGCGATAGCGTCTCCTTCTACAAGATCGGCTACCAGCTGGTGTTTGCCGGCGGGCTGGAATTTGCCCGTGACCTTGCCAAGGACGGCAAGAAGATCTTTCTCGACATGAAGCTGCTCGACATCGACAACACTGTGGCGAAGGGCGTGGAGAACATTGCCAAGATGGGCATGACCATGCTGACGCTGCACGCTTATCCCAAGGCAATGCTGGCCGCAGTCGAAGCCGCCAAGGGATCGGATCTCTGCCTGCTCGGCGTCACCGTACTGACCTCGATGGATGCAGCCGACGTGACCGAGGCAGGCTATGCCCAGACCCCGGAACAGCTGGTCCGCACCCGTGCGGCGCAGGCACGCGACGCTGGCATGGGCGGCATCGTCTGCTCCGCGGAAGAATCCGCTGCCGTTCGCGAGATCCTCGGCACCGACATGGCAATCGTTACCCCCGGTATTCGCCCGAAAGGTGCCGATGCTGGTGACCAGAAGCGTGTCGTGACTCCATTCGACGCCTTGAAAGCCGGTTCCACGCATCTCGTCGTCAGCCGTCCGATCGTCAAGGCCGAGGATCCGAAAGCATCGGCAGAAGCAATTCTTGCGGAAATGCGCGAGGCTCTCTGGCCCGCCAACGACGCCTGAGGGTCTAGCCAACTAGCGATTGTTGGAGACCCGGTTGCCGGCGCCCTCATCGACGATCAGGTTCGGGGAGCCGCCGATCAGGCGGTTATCCGTAACGGTGTTGTTATTGGCGCCGTCGCTATGATCGAGACCTTCGAGCAGCATCTTGGGTTGGACGAGGCAGTAGCTGTTGAACATGCTCAGCCCTTCCCGGCTACCGATCCAGACTGCCGGCCGCGCAACCGGGACCTGATATTGAAACGTGTTGCCGCGGACGAGATTGCCCTGCGGCGACTGATGGCGGAACGTGCCGCCTTCGCCGCAATTTCGATAGAGATAGACCCCGCCGCTGAGCGGATTGACGAATGTGTTGTTTTCAATCCGATTGTTTGCCGAGCCATCGACGGCGATAACCTCGCGCCATTCGGGGCGAGCGGAAAATGTGTTGCCGACAATGACGTTTCCGGCTGATTCGGCATCGAGATAAACGACGGTCGAACTTGCCTTGCCGGTGAACCGGGAATTCTGCACCGTGACATTGGTCACGCCCGGCGCGAGATAGAGCGGTACACCGACACTGCCGGAGAATGTCAGGTTGTCGAGGAGAATGCCGGTCGGCGCTGCTGCCTGCGCCCTTTGTGTGTGACCGTCCCGGTTCGACGATGCCTTCACTTCCTTCGCCTGGCCGTTGTTGCCGAGCCCCTGGATGCGCAGATCTCCCTTTATCTGGCAGTTGCGGATGGTGATGTCGGTGGGCACGTCCCACTTGCCGTCATCGCCCTTGCGCGACTGGATCAGCACCGTCCTTGCCTTCGTCCCACTGCCGTCGATCATCGCCCCGTTACAATCAAAGACCACACCGGAGGAGCGGCTGCCCGAGAAGACGATACGCTGGGTGATCCTGTCTCCCTTGTTCAAGCTAACATCGCAGCGAATGTTGACCGGCTTTGCCTCCTTGCCCGCCGGCGCACGAAGTGCGTCCATGACATTCGCCGGGCAGGCATCGGCCCGCGCATCGGAAGCAACGAGTAAAAGCGGCGAGCCACCCGCCACAATTACAGCCGCCACGAAAGGGAATGCGTATCGCCGCATATTGACTTGCCTCCTGATTCGCCCGATTTCGGATAAGCCTAAACGGGAGAGGAGGATATTTCATGACCAAGGGATATTGGATCGCGCGAATGGATGTGCACGATCCCGAGCGCTACAAGGATTACGTGGCGGCTGCAAAACCGGCCTTCGAGAAATATGGCGCGCATTTTCTGGCGCGCGGCGGCGCAAGTGAAGAACTGGAAGGCACATCGCGCCATCGCAATGTCGTGATCGAGTTTCCATCGATGCAGGCTGCGATCGATTGCTATAATTCGCCGGAATATCAGGTGGCTGCAAAAATCCGACAGGAAGTTGCCGACGGCGAAATGGTGGTCGTCCAGGGGATCTGAAGTCACCCAGAGACTTGCGACATCTGAGGCGCGCAAGTCTCTTCCACCACGTTGAGGTTTAAGCTAAAGACCAATGAGTAAGAGACAGATTTCGGGGCAGACCATGACCGTAAATAATCTTCCGCCGCTTGTTACCGTTTTCGGTGGATCAGGTTTCGTAGGTCGCCATGTGGTTCGCTCGCTCGCCAAGCGCGGTTATCGCGTGCGCGTCGCGGTGCGCCGCCCGGATCTCGCCGGTTTTCTTCTGCCAGCGGGTTATGTCGGCCAGATTTCGCTGGTTCAGGCCAATCTTCGCTATCCGAAGTCGATCGAGCGTGCTGTCGAAGGCTCGGCGCATGTGATTAACTGCGTCGGCATTCTGTTTGAAAGCGGCCGCAATACGTTTGACGCCATTCAGGACGCAGGGGCCCGCGCGGTCGCCGAGGCGACAGCCAAGGCAGGTGCGAAGTTCACCCATATTTCGGCGATCGGCGCCGATGTGAATTCCGGCTCGTCCTATGCGCGCAGCAAGGGCCGCGCCGAAGCAAGCATCCTGTCGCTTATCCCCGAGGCCGTCATTTTGCGGCCGTCGATCGTGTTCGGACCGGAAGACAATTTCTTCAACAAGTTTGGTGCGATGGCTCGCCGGCTTCCGGCGCTGCCGCTGATCGGCGGCGGAAAGACCAAGCTGCAGCCCGTCTATGTCGAGGACGTGGCGGAAGTCGTTGCTCGTTCGGTCGATGGCACGCTGAAACCCGGCACGATCTACGAACTCGGCGGCGCTGAAGTGATGACATTCCGCGACTGTCTCGAGACCGTGCTGCGCGTGACCTGTCGCGAGCGCGCGCTGGTTTCGCTGCCTTTCGGGATTGCCTCGATGATCGGAAGCATCGCGTCCCTCATCCCGTTCGTAAAGCCACCGGTGACTGCCGATCAGATTGAGCTTCTCAAGAGCGACAATGTCGTCTCCGAGAACGCGATCAAGGAGGGACGCACGCTTTGCGGGCTCGGCATTCGTCCGGTTGTTCCGGGCTCCATCCTTGCCTCCTACCTGGTCCATTTCCGTCCGCACGGCCAGTTTACCGGCAGCGGCAAGGCGGCCTGACCTTATCTTTTGTCATTTCTGCTGCGCGCACTTCAGGTGCCTGCCTAACGGGCAGGCATCTCTAAAGCCTTGGATTTATGCAGCTTGACAATTGTCGATGTGGCATAAAGTCCTCACATGCAAATGAGTGTGCGTTAACCGCAGGTTTAGCAAAAACCGTTATTGAATTCAGAAGCGGTGACCAATAAATCGGTCGCACGAAATGAGTTCACTGCAATATCATCTATTTGAAAGGCGTCTTTCATGGGCAAGCCTATCGCCCTTTTCTTTGCATGCGCGGCACTTGTCATTCTCGCGGGTTCTTTCATGGCGCCCCAGACCGCTGCAAGCGGCAAAGAAGGTTGCGCTCCGGCTTACGGCGTCGATCCCTGCGCCACGGCATCCATTCCTCGCTAAGAATACCTGAAGAGCGGCGACAAGCCGGTCTTTCTTTAGCGCCGAACGCATCCGGCTTAGCTCTGATATTTAATGGCAGCGTAGCCGAGAGCTCCAGGAAAACCGGCCGCAAGACCCGCAATTCGCTCGGTTACCAGCAATTGCAATCGTTCTTAATTCTTTACTGACAAAATGCAGGCAGTTTGCGACTTGTTGCGAATTTATGCCGCTTGCTTGTGTTGGCCCTATCAAGTCCATATAGCTGACCTATGTCAGGCGGGCGCGATATAAGCCTACGCCACCCACACCCCGCACACGATAGCCGAAGCCCGATGCCCACCCTCTATCATCACCCCATGTCTTCCGCCTCGCGATTTGTTCGCCTGATCCTTGCCGAGTATGGATTTCAGGCCGATCTGGTGGAGGAACAGCCATGGGAAAAGCGGCGGGAATTCCTGAGCCTCAATCCGGCAGCAACGCTTCCCGTCTATGTCGATGACAGCATGCGGGTGCTCTGTGGCCCCTCGGTGCTGATGGAGTTTCTCGACGAAACCCATGGCGTGCTGAAACGCGAGCGCCGGCTTCTGGCGGAAGATCCCTGGCACCGCGCCGAAATCCGCCGGCTGACGGAATGGTTCCTGCAGAAGATGGAGCAGGACGTAACCCGTCCGCTCACCCGCGAACGGGTCTACAAGCTGCAGATGACGGCAGCGCAAGGCGGCGGCGCACCGGATTCAAAGGCGCTGCGCACCTCGCGCGCCAATATCCGTCAGCATATGAAGTATCTCTCCTGGCTTGCAGGATCGCGCCAGTGGCTGGCCGGTGAGCGGCTGAGCTATGCGGACCTTGCTGCCGCAGCCTCGATTTCCGTTCTCGACTATCTCGGTGAAATCGAATGGTCGGAATTCCCCATCGCCAAGGACTGGTACCAGCGGCTGAAGTCGCGCCCGTCCTTCCGCCCGATGCTTGCCGAGCGTATCCGCGGCCTGACCCCGGTCTCCCATTATGCGGACCTCGATTTCTAGCGCCGGAAAGAGCGAAGACGACAAGGCGCTTCGCCGGCGAGAGAAGCTGACTGCCTTCATTCGCGAGGAAGCCACCGCTCAAGGCTTCGACCTCTGTCGCATCACGCTGCCGACAAGCATTCCGCGTGCACCGGAGAGGCTCTCCGTATTTCTCGACGACAGCCATCACGGCACGATGGACTGGATGGCGGAGACGAAGGAACGTCGCGCCGATCCGAAGACGCTGTGGAGTGAAGTGCGCTCGATCGTGATGTTCGGGCTGAATTACGGCCCCGAGGAAGATCCGCGCTATCTCCAATCGATCAAGGACAAAGCGGCGATCTCCGTCTATGCCCGCAATCGCGATTATCATGACGTCATCAAGGGGCGATTGAAGGAAATCGCCACCCGATTTGCAGCGCGTGCGGGCGAGGATGTCAAAGTGTTCGTCGACACGGCACCCGTGATGGAGAAACCGCTGGCGGAGGCGGCAGGCCTCGGCTGGCAGGGCAAGCATACCAATCTCGTCAGCCGCAGCCATGGCTCCTGGTTGTTTCTCGGCAGCCTGTTCACCACCGCCGAGCTTTTGATCGACAGCCCGGAAAAGGATCACTGCGGTTCCTGCCGCGCCTGTCTCGATGCCTGTCCGACAGCCGCCTTCCCGGCACCATACCGGCTGGATGCGCGGCGCTGCATTTCCTATCTGACGATCGAGCACAAGGGGCCGATCGACCCGGAATTCCGGCCAATGATCGGCAACCGCATCTATGGCTGCGATGACTGTCTTTCCGCCTGCCCATGGAACAAGTTTGCGGCCAGCGCCTCCGAGATGAAGCTGAAGGCGCGCGAGGACCTGAAGGAACCGTCGATCGCCTTTCTTCTGACGCTGGACGACCCGACATTCCGAACCTTCTTTTCCGGCTCGCCGGTCAAACGCATCGGGCGCGACCGTTTTGTTCGCAACGTACTGATCGCAGCCGGCAATTCCGGTGATCGCCAGTTCATCGAGCAATGCCGTCTCCTGGCCGACGACCCCTCTCCCACAGTGCGCGGGATGGCAGTGTGGGCGTTGAGGCAGTTGATGGACGATGGCGCGTTTGCCGCATTCGCTGAAGGCCGCGCAGCAGATAATGATCCCGAGGTTCGCCGGGAATGGCAGATGGCAGGAGTGGATTGATGACTGTGATGATCTTCGGGTGCGGTTATTCGGGCAAGGCGATTGCAAAGGCCTTTGCGGCAAAAGGCTTTTCCGTTGCTGGTACGGTCCGCACGCCTGAAGGGGCCGAGGCGCTCGCATCACATCATATCAAGCCCTACATTTTCGACGGCACTGCGTTCAGCCCGGAATTGCTGGCGGCACTGCAGGATGCGACCCATCTCATCCAGTCGATCCCGCCCGGCAAGGAGCATGATCCGCTGCTGCAACTGGTTGCCGGTCGGCTTGCGGCGCTCTGCCCGAAGCTGAAATGGATCGGTTATCTGTCGACGGTCGGCGTCTATGGCGATCATGGCGGCGGCTGGGTGACGGAAGAAACGCCGGGTAGTCCGATCCTTGGCCGGTCGATCGAACGGGTCGGCACCGAAGAAGCATGGGCCGAGCAGGGTCGCATCGCTGGCGTGCCGGTCGCGGCGCTGCGCCTTTCCGGCATCTATGGACCAGGGCGCAACGCCTTCGTCAATCTCGACCGCGGCACCGCACGCCGCATCATAAAGAAGGATCAGGTGTTCAACCGTATCCGCGTCGAGGATATCGGCAGCGCCATTCTGTTCCTCGCGGAGCGCAATCTGGCCGGCATATATAATGTGACTGACGATGAGCCCTGCCCACCCCAGGACGTGATCACCGAGGCCGCGCGCCTGATGGGTGTCGAGCCACCGGCGGAAGTGGATTTCGAGACGGCCGAAATGACGCCGATGGCGCGCTCTTTCTACGGCGCCAACAAGCGTGTCTCGAATGAAAAAATCCGTTCGCTGGGCTTCAAGTTTGCATTCCCCAACTACCACATTTCACTCGCCCAAATGTGGTCCGACAATACCTGGCGCGGTTGAATTTCTCGTTTTAAAACGGTTGAAATTTCCATCCTCAGGCCGTCTGCGGGTTAATATTTCTTAATTCATACGGCAAAGCGCCACACAATTTGTCCAATTTGGGCAAAAAACCCGGTGCGACAACAAATTTTTTTCGCGCCATTTTGTGATCGCAAGCGGTCACGGAATCTTGCAGGAACGTAATTCCGTTTACCGACTGATTCCTAAGGTTTTATTCCAACATCAATTAGCCGGCTCGTTAAAAAGATCGATAGCAATGTAATCACAAATGTTACGTCTGTTAACATTCCGTGATTTTAAATCCCACGTTTTAGCCATTTTTGGCCTCGCCTTAGCCATTTGCACGCAACGTGCAGGGACTTAACGACGGGGACGACCGACTTGAAAACAGTTCGACGCCTAACTGCCGCCACGGCCGCCATTGCTGCTTTTGCACTTCTCGGCCAGGCGCCAGCCAATGCTGCGCCCGGATGCGGACACGCATCCTGGTATGCTTTGACCTCCAAGACCGCATCCGGTGAACGGATGAATGCGGCCAAGCTCACCGCCGCGCATCGCTCGCTGCCTTTCGGCACCAAGGTACTGGTGACCAACAAGCGCAACGGCAAAAGCGTGATCGTGCGCATCAACGATCGCGGACCGTTTATCCGCGGCCGGGTCATCGACGTATCCAAGGCTGCCGCCCAGAATATCGGCATGGTCCGCTCGGGCACGGCACAGGTCTGTTATCAGATCGTTGCCGACACCCAGAAGGTCGCCGGCAAGGGCATGAAGGGCGTCGACGGCTAAGCCATTCGCCACTTCAAACTCAAGGGACAGGCCCTGCTGCGGCGAGCCTCCCCCTTGCCCTTCTGCCCGATCGCGGTTACGACCGGCTCCATACGGGTTCAACCGATACGGAGTATGATATGCGACTGGGCGGGCGAGTAGCCGGAGCAACTGAAGTTCTGGCCGATATTGAAGCACGCAAACGCCCGGTGGCGGATGCACTGAAAGACTGGGGCCTTGCCCACCGTTTCGCCGGATCCGGCGACCGGGCAGCCATCGGCAACATTGTCTACGACGCGCTTCGCATGCGGCTTTCCCATGCCTGGCTGATGGATGACGAAAGCCCTGTTGCGCTTGCCTATGCCGTTCTGCTGCGCCAGTGGGGTTTCACCACCGAGACGCTTGCAGCCGAATTTGCCGACGACAAGTTTGCCCCTCCGGCGCTGACCGACTCTCATATTGCCGCTTTCTCCGGCCGTAATCTTGATGATGCGCCTTTGCATGTTCAGGGTGATATCCCGGACTGGGTGCAGCCCTCATTCGAAACCAATTTCGGCGACACCTGGCTTGCCGAGGCGAAGGCGCTTGCCGATCGCCCGACGCTCGATCTTCGCGCCAATACGCTCAAGGCCAATCGCGACAAGGTGGTGAAGGCGTTGGAGCGCTCCGGCGCGAAAGCTGCCGCGATTGCCCGCAACGGCATCCGCATCGCAGCCGGCGAAGGCGCGTCGCGCCTGCCGAACGTTACGGCGGAGCTTTCCTTCCAGAAAGGCTGGTTCGAGGTTCAGGACGAAGGCTCGCAGATCGTCGCCGATCTGGTGCAGCCCGGCGAACACGACCAGGTGCTGGATTATTGCGCCGGCGGCGGCGGCAAGACGCTCGCTATGTCGGCTGCAATGAACAACAAGGGTCAGGTTCACGCCTATGACGCCGACCGCAAGCGTCTTGCGCCGATCATCGAGCGCCTGCGCCGGGCCGGCACCCGCAATGTTCAGGTTCATGACGATCCGCGCCAGCTCGATTCCATGCGAGACAAGCTTGATGCCGTTCTCGTCGATGCCCCCTGCACCGGCACCGGTACATGGCGCCGTCGCCCGGACACCAAATGGCGGCTGACGCAGAAAAATCTCGACGAGCGGATTTCCCAGCAGCAGGACGCACTTGGCGAAGCGGCAAAGTTCGTCAAGCCGGGCGGAGCACTGCTTTACGTCACCTGCTCGGTGCTGCCGGAAGAGAACGATCGTCAGGTCGAGCGTTTCTGCGCCGAGAACCCGGCCTTCGCGATCACTTCCGTCGCTGACGATTGGACGAAAATATTCGGCGCTCAGGCGCCTCGTCCTCGCGTTACGGATGCAGGCACGATCACGCTGTCACCTGCAAGTACCGATACGGACGGATTCTTTTTCTGCCGCATGCAACGCAAGGTGTAAATTTCGGCCGCGCGGATCAACCATAACTTCAAATCGTTCTAAACTAGAACGTTTGACACCACTTTTAATTCGCGCCAAGAACTCTCATTGGCGACGTCGTGGGATCGACGCCGCGAAGGAGAGGGACATGACCCGCAAAACCTTGCTCGGCGCCGCTATGGCGCTTTTTGCCGCCTCGACGGTCTTCACTTCGATACCGGCCCGTGCAGACACTACCCCCGCAGCCGTGCTGAAGCACTATGCCGAATTGGCGCAGGCGAAATACGAGGACTCGCTGACGACGGCGCAGGCTCTCGACAAGGCAATCGACGAGCTGATCGCCAAGCCCAGCGACGCGACGCTGAAAGCCGCCAAGGCGGCATGGATTGCCGCCCGCGTGCCTTACCAGCAGTCGGAAGTCTATCGCTTCGGCAATCCGATCGTCGATGAATGGGAAGGCAAGGTGAATGCCTGGCCGCTCGACGAAGGCCTGATCGATTATGTCGATGCGTCTTACGGCACGGAAAGCGATGAAAACGCGCTTTACACCGCCAATGTGATCGCCAACCCGAAGCTCAAGATCAACGGCGAGGAAGTCGATCTTACCGAGATCACGCCGGAGACGATCCAGAGCCTGCACGAGGCGGGCGAGATCGAGGCGAATGTCGCGACCGGCTATCATGCGATCGAGTTCCTGCTCTGGGGACAGGATCTGAACGGCACCGAGGCAGGCGCCGGCAAACGCCCCTATACCGATTATGACAAGGCCAATTGCACCGGCGGTAATTGCGACCGTCGTGCCGCATATCTCAAGGCCGCGTCGACCTTGCTGGTTGCGGATCTCGGCGACATGGTGAAGGCCTGGGCGCCGGATGGCGACGCAACCAAGAATGTCGAAGCAGACGGCAATGCGGGTCTCATTGCAATCCTGACCGGCATGGGTTCGCTTTCCTATGGCGAGCTTGCCGGCGAGCGCATGAAGCTCGGCCTTTTGCTGCATGATCCGGAAGAGGAGCATGATTGCTTCTCCGACAACACCTACGCATCGCATCTCAACGACGCGATCGGCATCAAGTCCGCCTATACGGGTGAATATACCCGCGTCGATGGCACGAAGATGAAGGGTCCGTCGCTTTCCGATCTCGTTGCCGCCAAGGACAAGGCGCTCGACACGGAGATCAAGGGCAAGCTCGATGCGACGCTTGCGGCGATGAACGTCATGAAGGATCGCGCCCAGAAGGTCGAAGCCTATGACCAGATGATCGGCGAGAACAATGCCAAGGGCAATGCGGTCGTGCAGAAGGCGATCGACGGCCTGATCGACCAGACCAAGAGCATCGAACGCGTCATCGCATCGCTGGATCTCGGCAAGATCGAGCTTGAAGGTTCCGACAGCCTCGATAATCCTGACGCTGTCTTTAAATAATTGACGGAAAGGCGGCAGCCGCCACTCCAATGAAAAAGAACCCCTCCCCAACCCCTCCCCACAAGGGGGAGGGGCTTAACTTGCAGTCCTCCCGTCGACAGGATTTATCAGCCGATGGGCGTGATGCTTGCGTTCTCCCGCCTTGTGGGGGAGATGCCGGCAGGCAGAGGGGGCCTTGGTTCCGACTGGTCCTGCCTCTCATCTCCGGCGCGCTCGTGCTGGTGCCGCTGGTCGCAACCGGCAGCGACAGCCTGCTCCCTAAAGCGCGGACAGATCTCAATCCGAAGGATCTAAAACGCGTCATCAGCGTGACGAAGCCGACTACGGATTTTTCCAAGGCCGAGCAGTTCGAGACCATGTCCGGCGGTGCCGCGACGACCAAGGCGATCGTCAACGGCGACGCGTTCTCGCATTTTTCGCCGAACATCACCTTTGAGGAAGAGCAGACTTTCAAGCTTGGGAATGCGCTGTTCACCAAGCTCTGGGTGTCGTCCCCCTCCTCCACCCAGGCTTCCGACGGTCTTGGGCCGCTGTTTAATGCACGCGCCTGCCAGAGCTGTCACCTGAAGGATGGCCGTGGTCATCCGCCGGAAGGTGCGGCCGACGCAACCTCGATGTTTCTGCGGCTGGCGCGGCCTGCCCGCACCGACGACGAGCGCGAGGCGATCGGCGATTACCGCAAGCTGAATTTTCCCGACGCCGTCTATGGCGAGCAGTTTCAGGATCTGGCCGTTCCGGGCCTTGCCTCGGAAGGCAAGATGGAGATTTCCTATGAGGAAGTGCCGGTCACGCTCGGTGACGGCGAAGTGGTCAGCCTGCGCAAGCCGACCTATTCTGTTTCCAATCTCGGGTACGGACCTCTTGAAGGCGATGTGACGCTGTCGCCGCGCGTGGCCCCCCCCATGATCGGCATGGGGCTGATCCAGGCGATCCACGAAGCCGACATCCTGGCGAATGCCGATCCCGACGACAAGGATGGCGACGGGATATCCGGCAAGGCGGCGCTGGTGCGCGACCACATGACCGGCGAGTTAAAACTCGGGCGGTTCGGCTTCAAGGCGCAAAATGCCTCGATCCGCGACCAGTCCTCGGGTGCGTTTACCGGCGATATCGGCATTTCGACACCCGACACGCCGTTTTCGCATGGCGATTGCACCAAGGCGCAAGCCGCCTGTCTTGCGATGCCGACCGGCGTGCAGGAGCGGCTGGGGCCGGTCGAAGCGCCCGACCCGGTGCTGTCGCTCGTCACCTTCTATTCTGAAAACCTTGCCGTGCCGGCGCGTCGCAGTATCGACGACCCAACAGTGCTGAAAGGCAAGGAGATGTTCTATTCGGCCGGCTGCACCGCCTGCCACACGCCGAAATTCGTCACCCGCCGCGATGCCGGCAACAAGGCGCATGCCTTTCAGCTGATCTGGCCCTATTCGGATTTCCTCCTGCATGACATGGGCGAAGGATTGGCAGATGGTCAGCAGGTGGGCGTGGCGAACGGGCAGGAATGGCGCACCCAGCCGCTCTGGGGCATCGGGTTGACCAAGACCGTCAACAACCACACCTTCTTCCTGCATGACGGGCGTGCCCGCAATCTCACCGAAGCGATCCTCTGGCATGGCGGCGAGGCGGAAGCCGCACGCAGCGCCTTTGCAGCCATGGACAAACAGGATCGCACCGCCCTTCTCACCTTCCTGGAGTCGCTCTGATGCGCAAAACCTTCGCCTCCGGCCTGATCGCACTGCTTCCAGCGATCTTTGCCCCCGCCGCCTTTGCGCAGGAGGCCGATACCGCACCAACGGTCGAACTGCCGGCAGCGACCGTCAGCAAGGTGATGACGGCTGCGGTCGATAGTTTCATCCGGCCGGGTTACGATGCGTTCCAGACATCGGCCGAAGACATGACGGCAACGATGAAGACGCTTTGCGCGGCGCCGTCTCAGGCCAATTACGATGCCGCAAAGACCGGCTTCGGCAAGCTTGCCGCCAATTGGGCGCATATCGAGATCGTCCGCACCGGCCCGGTGATCGAGCAGAACCGCTTTGAGCGCATCCTGTTTTATCCCGACCGCAAGAGCACCGGCCTGAAACAGGTCCAGGCGGTTCTTGCCAAATCCGACGAAACCGCCACCGATCCGAAGACGCTTGCCACCAAGAGCGTCGCAACGCAGGGGCTCGGCGCTCTGGAATATCTTCTCTTTGGAACCGGCTCGGATACGCTTGTCACCGGAAATGACTTCCGTTGCCGTTACAGCGCTGCCGTCGCCGAAAATGTCGGGAATGTCGCCGCCGAGATTTCCGGCATATGGGATGCGCCGGACGGCATCCAGAAGGCCTGGGAGCAACCGGGAGCCGACAACCCTGCCTTCCGCACCGGCAGCGAAGCTATCACCGGCCTGCTCGGCATTCTGGTCCACGGTGCCGAAGCGGTGCGAGATCAGCGGATCGAGACCTTCTACAAGGGCGCCGACAAGGCGAAATTCCCCAAACAGGCGCTATTCTGGCGCTCGGAAAATACCTGGCCTATGGTCAAGGCCAACCTCGATGGGCTGTCCGCACTTTTGACGACATCCGGCATGGTGGAGCTTCTGCCGGAAAAGGACCGAGTGATTGTGGCTGCCACCGAA
The DNA here is from genome assembly GCF_019511445.1 of Aliirhizobium wenxiniae. Classification (GTDB taxonomy): domain Bacteria; phylum Pseudomonadota; class Alphaproteobacteria; order Rhizobiales; family Rhizobiaceae; genus Neorhizobium; species Neorhizobium wenxiniae_A. Next base: position 22,275 of record NZ_JAEUAN010000019.1, on the reverse strand, counting down.
GAGAAGCTCAAATCCATGTCCACCCTTGCAAGCGGCATGACACCCGATCTTGAGAAGGCCGTGGAAGATTCCGCGGACCGTAAAAAACTGGACACACTGCTTGCCGACGGCAAGGATGTGATCGCCAAGCTCAATGACGGATATGGCGGCGCAATCGGCCTGTCATCCGGCTTCTCCTTCGCCGACGGGGACTGACATGACCTGGTATGGCGAGACGATCGACCGTCGCGCATTTCTGAAAGCCGCAGGCATTGGTTTTGCGGCGGCACTTTCGCCGTGCTCGCTGCATGCGTTGGAGCGGGCCGATGCAGTTTACGCCTCGGGCTGTAGAGCGCCGGACGGCTCTTTCGGCATCGCTACGGTTTCCGAACGCGGTGAGATCATCGACCGGGTGGCCCTGCCCGCTCGTGCGCATGGCATGGCTTTCAGCTCCGCGACCGGCCGCACCGTCGCCTTCGCCCGCAGGCCGGGCACGTTTGCGATGGTGTTCGATCCGTCACGCCAGGCCGAACCGATCATGATCACCGCACCTGAGGGTCGGCATTTTTACGGCCACGGGCATTTCTCGCCAGATGGCTCGGTGCTCTATGCCAGCGAAAACGATTTCGACGGCAATCGCGGCATGATCGGCCTCTACGATGGCCGGAATGGCTTTCGGCGGATTGGCGAATTCGACGCCCATGGCATCGGCACGCATGACATGACCGTCTCGGATGATGGCGCACTTCTGGTAATCGCCAATGGCGGTATCGAGACCCATCCCGATTTCGGCCGCACCAAGCTCAATCTAGACCGCATGGAACCGTCGCTGGTGATGCTGGACGCCATAAGCGGTGCGCTGATCCAGAAACACGCGATGCCCTCCTCGCTCAGCAAGCTGTCCACCCGGCATCTGGACATTGCCGAAAATGGCCGCATCTGGTTTGCCTGCCAATGGGAAGGGGCTCGCAACGAAAATCCGCCGCTTGCCGGCTGGTTCTCGGAAGGCGAGGATATTGCGCTCCTCTCGCTGCCGGACGAGACGACAGCGCGGCTTGCCAATTATGTCGGGGCAATCGCGGTCAATCGCCGCGAAAACATCGTCGGCCTGACGTCTCCTATCGGCGGGGCATCTGTCATGCTCGATGCCAGAACCGGCCTTGTGCTGGCGGAAGAAAGTGTTCGCGAGGCAGCAGGCGTGGCACCCGCTGCCCATGGCATTGCCGTGTCTTCCTATGATGGCAATTTCAACGGCACACACAGCGACGTGGCCTGGGACCAGCATATTATCCGGATAAAATGATCTTTACTCAGGTTGCAGCGACCCTAGATCACCCGCCATGGGTAAAATACTGACCTTTGCTTTCTTCATTGTCACCTGCGTTGCCATCGGTGCACTCAGCAGTTACGCCAACACACCGGGCGACTGGTATCAGTCGCTGAACAAACCGTTCTTCAATCCGCCCGACTGGGTTTTCGCCCCCGTCTGGGCGGGGCTTTACGTGATGATCGGCGTTGCCTTGTCCACGACCTGGTTCGACAAGGATAATACCGCCCGGCTGATCGTCTTCGCTATACAGGGTTTTCTCAACATCTTCTGGTCTCCGGCCTTTTTCGGCCTGCAAAGCCCGCTTCTCGGCCTTATCATCATCGTGCCGATGCTGGCCTTCATCGTGCTGTTCATCGTCATGAGCTGGAAGCCCAACCGGCAGGCTGCGTGGCTTTTCGTGCCTTACGCATTCTGGGTTGCATTTGCCGCAGTGCTGAACCTTTCGATCGTCCTATTGAATTGATAATAGTCATTTTGTCGCGCTTGCCGATCTGCCGACAGCATGCCAGTTTCGCCGCGACACAAGGGCAGACCATGAAGATTACCGATCCAGGCGACTTTCACGAACGCATCCGACGCAGTTTTGCCAAGCAGAATGCCATGGTGATGCTCGGCGCGGAGTTGACGCGCATCCAGCAAGGCATGGTGGAGATCGAGCTTCCCTTTGATGAGAAGCTTACCCAGCAGCACGGTTTCCTGCATGGCGGTGTGATTTCCGCACCGCTCGAGACGGCCTGTACCTATGCCGCCTATACGGTGATCGCACCGGAAGTCTCGCTTCTGACGATAGAGTTCAAGGTCAACCTGCTCTCGCCCGGCCGTGGCGAGCGCTTTCTGTTCCGCGGCGAGGTGACCAAGCCCGGTTCGACAATCATCGTCGCAGATGGCCGCGCCTATGCAATCGGTGACGGGCCGGCAAAACTGATCGCCTCGATGACCACGTCGATGATGGTCATCCGCGATCGACAGGACGTGGTGGAATGAGTTTTGAACTGAAGCATATCGGCCGGCACGCCGTGCTGTTCGTCATGGCCGTCGATGCGGAATATGGCCCGCATCTGAAATCCCGCATCAAGCCGCTGATGACCGGCGTCGGCCCGATCGAGGCAGCGATCGTGCTTTCCCATGCGCTGACGAAAATGCAGGGCAAAGGCGAGCTTCCCGACCTGATCGTCTCGCTCGGTTCGGCCGGATCGCGCAGCCTCGAACAGACCGAGGTTTATCAGGTCACTTCGGTCGCCTATCGCGATATGGATGCGTCACCGCTCGGCTTTGAGAAAGGCCGCACACCGTTTCTCGATCATCCCGCCGCCATGCCGCTGCCGCTTCGCATTCCAGGCGTTGCAGAGGCCGCGCTTTCCACCGGCGGCAATATCGTCTCAGGTGCTGCCTACGATCCGATCGAAGCCGACATGGTCGACATGGAGACCTTTGCGGTGATGCGCTGCTGCCAGCTGTTCGGTATCCCGCTGATCGGCCTTCGCGGCATTTCCGACGGCAGGCAAGAGCTGAAACACGTCGATAACTGGACCGAATACCTTCATGTCATCGACGAGAAGCTGGCCGGTGTTATCGACAAGCTGGCAAACGCCCTTGAAACCGGCGATTTGCGCATCTGAGCAGTTGCAAAAATCGGGGTTCTTCATTAAAGGCTCGCCATGACCCAGATAGCTCATCCCGACAGCATCCTCATCATCGATTTCGGCAGCCAGGTGACGCAGCTGATTGCGCGCCGCATCCGCGAAGCGGGTGTCTATTGCGAAATCCATCCCTTCCAGAACGCCGCCGAGGCTTTCGACAGGCTCGCGCCCAAGGGCGTGATCTTCTCCGGCGGCCCCGCTTCGGTGACCACCGAAGGCAGCCCGCGCGCACCGCAGGCCGTGTTTGACAGCGGCGTGCCGATCCTCGGCATCTGCTATGGCCAGCAGACGCTCTGCACCCAGCTCGGCGGTGTCGTCGAAGGTGGCCATGCCGCCGAATTCGGCCGCGCCGATGTGGAAGTGAAGAAGTCGAGCCCGCTCTTCGACGGTTTCTGGGAACAGGGCGGACGTTATCCGGTCTGGATGAGCCATGGCGACCGCGTCACCAAGCTTCCAGAAGGCTTTGAAGTCATCGCCACCTCGGAAAACGCGCCGTTCGCGATCGCAGCCGACGAGAGCCGCCATTACTATACGACGATGTTCCACCCGGAAGTGGTGCATACGCCGGATGGTGCGAAGCTGCTCTCCAACTTCGTGCACAAGATCGTCGGCCTGAAATCCGACTGGACCATGGCCGCCTACCGCGCCGAAATGATCCGCAAGATCAAGGATCAAGTCGGTTCGGAACGCGTCATCTGCGGCCTTTCCGGCGGCGTCGATTCATCCGTTGCCGCTATCCTCATACATGAGGCGATCGGCGACCAGCTGACCTGCATCTATGTCGATCACGGCCTGATGCGTCAGGGCGAAACCGAACAGGTCGTCGGCATGTTCCGTGACCACTACAACATCCCGCTCGTTGCCGTGGATGCATCCGACCTGTTCCTTGGACAGCTCGAAGGCGTCACCGACCCGGAAGTCAAGCGCAAGACGATCGGCCGCCTGTTCATCGAAGTGTTCGAGGCGGAAGCCGCCAAGATCGCTGCCGATGGCAAGGGTGCGCCGAAGTTCCTCGCACAGGGCACGCTCTATCCGGACGTGATCGAAAGCGTCTCCTTCTCCGGCGGCCCTTCGGTGACGATCAAGAGCCACCACAATGTCGGAGGCCTGCCCGAGCGCATGAACATGCAGCTCGTCGAGCCGCTGCGCGAGTTGTTCAAGGACGAAGTCCGCGCACTTGGCCGCGAACTCGGCCTGCCGGAATCGTTCATCGGCCGCCACCCGTTCCCGGGTCCGGGCCTCGCGATCCGCTGCCCCGGCGGCATCACCCGCGAAAAGCTCGACATCCTGCGCAAGGCGGATGCGATCTACCTCGACGAAATCCGCAAGGCCGGTCTCTACGACACGATCTGGCAGGCTTTTGCCGTGCTGCTGCCGGTGCAGACGGTCGGCGTCATGGGCGATTACCGCACCTACGACTTCGTCTGCGCACTGCGCGCGGTGACCTCGGTCGATGGCATGACGGCGGATTTCTATCCCTATGACATGAACTTCCTCGGCCGTGCGGCGACCCGCATCATCAACGAGGTGCGCGGCATCAACCGTGTCGTCTATGACGTGACGAGCAAGCCGCCCGGCACGATCGAGTGGGAATAAGAGATTGAAATATGGTCGGCGCGCTATGATGACATGGCGCGCCGATTGTCTATCCGGCCTTCTGGATTTAGAACACGCAATGATTTCAGGCAGTTGGATGCCAAGACGAGCTTGACTTGTCGCCAATCTCCAAAAAGAAAGACCGTTCAGATAACGATCAGCTTCACTGTGCAGGGTTGCAGTTCAGCCGCGCCTGTGGATCGATAGGGCAGACAAACAACCGAGCTCTTCCACGGTATATTCCATCACCCTCGGATTTCCCCCAAGCTCTGGATTTCACCATGCTCAAACGCCTCTACGACTGGACGATGGCGCTCAGTGCGCGCAAATCTGCGGAAGTGTGGCTTGCGGTTATCGCCTTTGTCGAAAGCTCGATCTTTCTCGTGCCGGCTGATGTGCTTTTCCTGCCGATGGCGCTGGCCCGGCCGGAGCGGGCCTGGCGTTATGCGCTGGTTGCGACGGTTTTCTCGGTTCTCGGCGGTATTGCCGGTTGGTGGATCGGTTCGTTTGCCTTCGATGCGATTGCCATGCCGATCCTCGAATTCTGGGGCAAGCTCGATACGTTCAACGAGCTGAAAGCCGGCATTACCTTCGAGACGATCCTGCTGATGCTGGTGACCTCAGGTTTCGCGCATCTGCCGCCGATCAAGGTGGTGACGATCCTTTCCGGCGCCGTGCATGTAAACATCTGGCTGTTCATCGTCTCGGCGCTGGTCACGCGCGGTGCGCGCTTCTTCCTGCTGGCATGGCTGCTGCGCCGCTATGGGGAAGACATCCGCCATTTTATCGAAAAGCGGCTCGGAAAGATCGCGATGATCGGTGCGGCCGTGCTGATCACGCTGTTTGCCGGCTACAAGCTTCTATTGTCGCACTGAGCGCATACAGCGATCAAAAGCCCAGCGATTGCTGCGCCGGTTCGGGCGGCGCCAGCCGCACGCCTTCAAGCTCGAGCATGCGCTGTTTCGAGCCTGATCCGCCGGGTGCGGAAAAGCCGCCGATCTTGCCGCCGGCGGCCAAGACCCGATGGCACGGAATGATCAGCGCCACCGGATTTTTCGCCATAGCCTGACCGACATCGCGGGCCGCTTCCGGCCCCAGACCCAGTTCCCTGGCGATCGTGCCATAGGTGGTCGTGTGGCCCCAGCCGATGCGGCGGGCAGCGGCATAGATGTTTCTGAAGACATCATCCTGACCGGCAAGATCGAGACGGATATCGGAGAAATCGATGCGTTCGCCGGCGAAATAACGTTTTACCAGCGTGATCGTGCTCTGGATCTCGGCAGGCGGCGAAGACTTATTCCCCTGCACTATACGGCGCAGGAGCAGATTTTCGGTCGAAGCTTCGCTCCCGGTCGGCAGTTGAAAACGGGTGATGCCGGCATCGTTCCAGGCAATGGCACAGAAGCCGCCTGCGGTTTCGAAAACCGTATACCGATGTTCGGCCATTGGCCCATCTCCGTTCAGTTCATCCCGCTGCCAGATTCGTATTTTGCGGACGGGCAAGCAACCCGTTTTTTGCGCTGATCGCAGCAATTGTTCACTTTTTGTTCTTTATTGTCAATTGAATTTCGCTATACTGGCTTCTCCGCATGCCCCAGGTTCGTAAAAATGGGAGGTGCAGAGTTGCGGGATCATCAGCCATTGCTGCCGTTGGCGAGACACGGCATCGAGGAGAAACCGTTCCGGTTTCCACACTCCAAGCTCCCGCGGCGAAGCGAACTGTTCTTCGTCATCAAGCCGCCGTTTTGTCTGAGTCAGGAGATATATGATGAGGCCTGCCGACATGCGCTTGGCCGCACCAATCGCAGTCCTCATCTAGCCGAATTGCTGCATGTGAGCCTGCTGCTGATGGATGAGTTCGACGAGCCACCCTATCATCTCGTCCCAAGGATCGAGACTGCAGTCAGATCGGTCAAGGCGCGGCCTTTCGAAATTATTCTGGATGGCTGCGCTCTCTACGGAAATGGGCAACATCTGGCGCTGACCAGCAGAGCCAAGAATTCCAGCATTCAGGCTTTCGTGCGGATGCTTCATGGCGCACTGACCCGGCACAATCTGCCGAGACAGACGCTGAGGTCGCTGTCGCCCCATGTCACCATCATCTATGGTTACGGGCGCAGGGAAATTATGGGCTTGAAAGAACCATATGTCTGGCTGGCGGATGAATTCGCGCTGATCTACAGCCACAATGGCGAAGGGCGGCATGAGGAATTCGGGCGGTGGCATTTCGATGCCGAGGCCCCGCCCTTTATGAGACTGCCAGCCCAATTATGTCTTCCGACCGAGTTCGGACGCGGAACCTGCGAGACACCGCACTCATGATAAAGGCCGCCACTGAGATGACGGCCTGCGGGAAACGCGGTAGGTTTTAAGCGATCAGCCGATGCGATCGAAAGCCTTCGGGTCGATACCGAGGATGGTCAGATCGCTGTTCTTCGGGCGACGATGGTTTTCAACGGCGGCCGAAGCAGAAACTGCAGCGCCGAAAATTGCGAAGGCGCGGCTAAAACGGCTACCACGGTTTTTGTTCTGGGCGGACATGACATCAACTCCTTTTCTGTCCCCTAATATATGCGCTCAAGACATCGCTTACACAACGCATACGCGCACAGGTCAGCCATGCAGACTTGGCATGCCACTATTTGATCTGCCTCATTGGCTTGCATTCCCGGATATGCTCTTGCTATCGCTTCGTCGACCAGAATGGCTCACGCGAAGCGAGCCGGCACGACAAGGGACGGCGAAATGGCGACCACCATCTACGGCATCAAGAACTGCGACACGATGAAGAAGGCTCGGACATGGCTGGACCAACAGGGTGTGAGCTATGCATTCCATGACTACAAGGCCTCGGGCATCGATCGCGCCCATTTGCAAGCATGGGTCGATCAAGCGGGATGGGAAACGGTTCTCAACCGCTCGGGCACGACATTCAGGAAACTCGACGAGGCCGAGCGCCTGAACATCGACAAGGACAAGGCGATCGAGCTGATGCTGGCACAGCCTTCGATGATCAAGCGGCCGGTTCTCGAAGCGGATGGCAAGCTGTTGATCGGCTTCAAGCCCGAGATTTATGAAGACGCCTTGCGGAAAGCCTGACCATGTCGAAAACCACACGCGCGACGCAGACCCTCGATCGCATGAAGATCGCTTATACGACCGTCTCCTATGACTATGATCCCAATGCGGACCGGATCGGGCTGCAGGCAGCGGAGGCGATCGGCGAGGAGCCGAAGCGCGTGCTGAAAACCCTGATGGCGGAACTGGATGGCAAGCCCGTCTGCGTCGTCGTGCCATCCGATCATGAAGTGTCGATGAAGAAGCTCGCTTCGGCCTTTGGCGGAAAATCCGCCCATATGATGAAGCCGGCCGATGCGGAACGGATGACGGGTTATCATGTCGGCGGCATCAGCCCGCTCGGCCAGAAAAAGCTGGTGCCGACGGCGATCGAGATCAGTGCGCTCGACGAGCCCTATATCTTCATCAACGGCGGCCAGCGCGGATTGCAGATACGCCTTGTGCCAGGTGATGCCCAAAATGCATTGAAGGCGATTGCCGCTGCGCTGATTGCCTGAGGTCCATGCGTTCAAGACTTCATTTTTGCCCCAAAGCTTACTAAGTCTAGCCTCACACGAAAAATCGAGAGGCCAAGCCATGACCATTGTCCCAAACTTCCAGACCGCTATCGACCCGAACAAGCTGGAGAAGCTCGCGGAAGTCGCGGTGAAGGTGGGGCTCGGGCTTGAGAAGGGGCAGGACCTCGTGATCACCGCGCCGGTCGCGGCGCTGCCGCTGGTGCGGTTCATCACAAAGCATGCCTATATGGCAGGCGCCGGCATTGTTTCGGCTTTCTATTCCGACGAGGAAACGACGCTGGCGCGCTATCAGCATGCGCCCGACGCCAGTTTCGACAAGGCATCCGGCTGGCTCTACGAGGGCATGGCCAAGGCTTACGAGAACGGCGCTGCACGCCTGGCGATCGCCGGCGACAATCCGATGCTGCTTTCCGGTCAGGATCCGGCCAAGGTGGCACGCGCCAACAAGGCGAACTCGATGGCCTACAAGCCGGCGCTGGAAAAGATCGCCAATTTCGACATCAACTGGAACATCGTCTCCTATCCGAACCCTTCATGGGCCAGGCAGGTTTTTCCTGATCTTCCGGAGGATGCGGCGGTCGCCAAGCTGGCAGAGGCGATCTTTTCCGCCTCGCGCGTCGATGCCGCCGATCCGATTGCCGCCTGGGCGGAGCATAATGCAAATCTCAAGACGCGTTCGACCTGGCTGAACGGCGAACGTTTTTCCGCTCTGCATTTCACCGGCCCGGGCACGGATCTCACGGTCGGCCTGGCCGATGGCCATGAATGGCATGGCGGCGCTTCGAAGGCGAAGAACGGCATCATCTGCAACCCGAACATCCCGACCGAGGAAGTGTTCACCACGCCGCATGCGCTGAAGGTGGAAGGCCATGTGTCGAGCACCAAGCCGCTGTCGCATCAGGGCACGCTGATCGACAATATCCAGGTCCGTTTCGAAGGCGGCCGGATCGTCGAGGCAAAAGCCTCCAAGGGCGAAGAGGTGCTGAACAAGGTACTGGATACGGATGAGGGCGCGCGGCGGCTGGGCGAAGTGGCGCTGGTGCCGCATTCCTCACCGATCTCGGCAAGCGGCATCCTGTTCTACAACACGCTGTTCGATGAAAATGCCTCCTGCCATATCGCGCTTGGCCAATGCTATTCGAAATGCTTCATCGACGGCGCGTCGCTTTCACCCGAACAGATCAAGGCGCAGGGCGGCAATTCCTCGTTGATCCATATCGACTGGATGATCGGCTCCGACAAGGTGGATATCGATGGCATCAAGCCGGATGGTTCCAAGGTGCCGGTGATGCGCAAGGGCGAGTGGGCCTGAGGCCAATCAAGCCTATATTGCATATCCGTTGATATACTTATTTTCTACGCCGCGTTGCTTTCACCAGCGCGGCGCAAGCTTGTTCGTAAAGCATTCGCAAATCATCACGACGGAAGCAGACAAGAATAGGCCAAGAAGAATGGCTTTCCTCCGTGGTGTTCATGTGAACCGGAGGGTTGTGAATGCCAGTGATTACATTTGCGAATACGAAAGGCGGCGCAGGCAAGACCACGATGGCTCTTGTCACGGCCGGGGAGCTGGCAAAGCGGGGCTTTCGCGTCGCCATGCTCGACGCCGATCCGCAGCAGTGGGTTTCCCGCTGGATGACGCGGATGGCAAAAATGCCGAAATTCTCGATCATCGCCGATATCGATGCCGACAATATCGAGAAGACGATCAAGGACCTGAAGAAACGCAACGACTATGTGGTGGTGGACCTGCCTGGCGGCGTCACGCCGCTGCTTGCCAAGGGGCTTGGCCTTTCCGACCACGTCTTCGTGCCGGTTCAGGGCTGCGCGCTGGATGCGGCGGGAGGCGCACAGGTGCTCGATATCCTGAAGAAGCTGAAAAGCGAATGCGACATCCATATCGCGCATTCGGTGGCGCTTACCCGTGTCAGCTCCATCATCACCACACGGGCACTGCTCGCGGTGAAGGGCATGCTGGCGCAACAGGGCGTGCATGTGCTCGCCACACCACTGATCGAACGCGCCGCCTATCGCGACATGTTCGACGCCGGTACCCTGATCGATGCGCTTGATCCGGAAGCCGTCAGCAATCTTGCCAAGGCTCAGGACAATGCACGCCTGCTGGTCGATGAGATCGCACGGCTTGCTCCCGTCCCCGTGAAAGTTCCGAAAACTGCCAAATCGACAACGACTGCCAAGGCAAAGGCAGAAACACCCCGCAAGACAGCGGCTGCCAAGAAGGCCGCCTGATCCCATCTAAACGGCTGGAACGCACCCTTCCAGCCAATCACCTCAGAAGAGACTGCCCTGCTTCGGCGGCCCGGATGCGACATCCGGCTTCGGCGCCTTCCGCTTCGACGCAACTGCCGCCGCAGCCGCCTTTCCTTGATCAGCTTGGCCGGGATCGGCCGAACCCGACGCTTCACCGGCAACCGCCAGGACGCGACCATCGGCGAACTCGATCGACATCGCGCTGCCTTCGGCAATATTGGCGGCACGCGTCAAGGCGCGGTCCGAGCCATCCCGCACCACGGCATAGCCGCGTTTCAAGACGTTCTTGTAGGACAAAGACTGCAGAACACGGTCCTGCCCCGCCAGCACCGAGCGGCTGCGGGACAAGGTGTGAGCAAGCGCGCTGTCGGCCTGGCGCATCAGGACGGCGACATGCTGTTGCTCGCGCTGAAGATGGCTCGCCAAGCGCGCAGGCAGCGATTTCAGCGATGCGTCGATGCGCGCTATCCGCCCTTTCTCGCTCAAGATCTGACGTTCCACACAACGATCGGCCCGCAGGAGGCGATCGGCCAAGGCCTGTCGTTGCAGTGCCAGGCGATTGGTCAAAAGATCGAGCCGCAGGCCGGCGGAGGCACGTTCGAATGTCCGGCGCTTGGCAATCGTGGTGCGTTCCAGCGAACGACCAAGGCCTGCCGCCGCCTCGTCGAACCGGCGGCGAGGGAGCGCCAGCAACTGATCGATCGAGGGGAGCGCCCGCACAAGAGCCCGCAAGGACTGCCTGCGGTGGTCCATCTGTCGCGAGGCGCTGCCGCGCAGACGGGCCGCAAGGTTCGCCAGTTGCGCATCGAGATCGGCTTTCACCGGCACCGCCATTTCGGCAGCACCCGTTGGCGTCGGCGCGCGAACGTCGGCGGCATGATCGATCAGCGTCCAGTCGGTCTCGTGGCCAACGGCGGAAATCAGCGGGATGGCGCTTTCCGCTGCGGCTCTCACGACGATCTCGTCGTTGAAGCTCCAGAGATCCTCAAGGCTGCCGCCGCCACGGGCGACGATCAGGATATCAGGCCGCGGCATCGGGTCATCCGGTCCCACAGCGTTGAAGCCACGGATGGCGGCTGCGACCTCCTCGCCCGACCCCTCACCCTGAACCTTGACCGGCCAAACGACGACATGGACCGGAAAACGGTCGGTGATGCGATGCAGGATATCGCGAATGACCGCACCTGTCGGAGAGGTCACGACGCCGATGACACGCGGCAGATAGGGCAAGGGCCGCTTGCGTTCCTTGTCGAAAAGCCCTTCGGCCGCCAGCTTGCGGCGGCGCTCTTCGAGCAGCGCCATCAGTGCTCCGGCACCCGCCGGTTCCAGATTTTCGATGACGATCTGGTATTTGGACGAGCCGGGGAAAGTCGTGACCTTGCCGGTCGCGATCACTTCCATCCCCTCTTCAGGGCGGAATTTCAGGCGGGAAAACGTCCCCTTCCAGACCACGGCGTCGATGCGCGACCTGTCGTCCTTGAGGCTGAAATAGGCATGGCCGGACGAATGCGGGCCACGATAGCCTGAAATCTCGCCCCTCACGCGCACATGATCGAAAGCATTCTCGACGGTTCGCTTGATCGAGCCGGAAAGCTCCGACACCGAAAATTCCGTCAGATTGCTTTGTGCGTCGGGTGCAAACGTGCTGCTCATTTCACCGTTCTAGCTGATCGGCAGAAGGATTTCACCCGCCAGCATGCGGATTGATGTGGACGAGACTAAGAGAGGCGGAGTTCCCTTTTCGTCGCGCGCCCTCCCGCATCCTTGAGCTGTGAGGCAACCCAAGGAAAATCAACCTGGAGAACCTGTCATGACCGATCCCTTTGCAAATACCCGGTCTTCTCTTTCAAGCTCCGCATCCGCGGGGATCGCCGTCGCTGCGAACGATATCGCCAATCTCTCGGTGCCCAGTCATGCGCTTTATGTCGGCAGTTGCGGCACACTCGCAATCCGGATGCTTTCCGGCGATGACCTGACCTTCATCGGCGTGCCTCCCGGCAGCTTCCTGCCACTCAGCATAAACCAGGCCCTCTCGTCAGGCACGAGGCCGAGCGCAATCGTCGCATTGTTCTAATATGCGGCTGGCCCAATAATGGAACCCGACCAGCGCTTTTGCGTTGCGTCAATATGGAGGAGAGGACTTAGGTCTAAAAACAAGGGACCTAAGTCTTAACATTGATCGGAAAATCGTACCAAAAAAACTGACCCATCGTTAGGCATGATGTGAAAGCATTTTTTAGAGGGTCATAAGATATACGATCTCCGACACACAGGAAGGAGATCCGCCGTGTTATTCCTTACGGCAGCAACCATTGGCCTTTTGGCCGGCATGACACGCAGTCTCGCATCGATAGTTGCGGCAGCACTGCTTATTCCTGTTGTCTTTTTTGTTGCGGCCCTGTTTGGCGCCACGAGCCTGTTAGGATTACTCGTGGCTATACTCGGCTTCAACTTCGGCCTTATCAACCTTGTCGTTGCGGGCGCGCTCATCCAGTCCCTGCGACACGCCTGATTTATTTCGGATCACCTTGGTTAACGAGGAAGAGCTGAAATTTTCCACCAGATTGGACGGGCGACAGATAGGCCGGAACCGTGCCTCGCGCCAATGACGCATAGAGACCGTCACTGTGCATCTGGATCAAATTTTCGGTCTGCGGATCGCTTTTGCAGAATGCAACCACCGTCACACCCGCCCGCTTTAGAAGAGGAAGAGCCTCTTCAGGCTTTGCCATGCCGATATGAAGCTCGGCCAGCATGCCGCCCTGATTGCGGTGATACGGGGCAGACAGAACCCTATGCTGGGTAAACCGCAATATGCCGGCGCCGCGATTTGACGGAGCGGCAATCGTTCCTGGTGGAAGGCTGCGTAGCGCCGCCATGTCTTCCGCCGCGCCGCATTCGTCGGCGGCCTGCGTATCGCCCATCGACATTACGTCCGCGCTGGCGGAGGCCGGTCCCTTTTTCCAGATGACACCGCCCCCCCCCCAGACCGCTGGGACGCTTGCAAGCGTGGCGACGACAAATCCAAGATTGATAACAAGGCTTTTCTGGTTTTCACGGGCCAGCTTCTGGAGATCAGCTATCAGAAGCGCGAGAGGAGGAATGCTGAGGAGATTGGCGAAAAGGCTGCCTCTGACCTGGATCAGAGACACGGCCCAGCTGGCGGCAATCAGAACCAGAAAAAGCAGATGCAGGCCCCGCTCATCGCCGCGCCAGATGCGGAAGACACAGACCAGGATGGCAAACAGCCCGACTGTATAAAAGCCCGCAACGGTTTCCGGAGACTGCTGCGCCTGCCCGAAGATCGATTGCGCTTCGATCACATTATTGAGCCAGAGTTCGACAAGCATCGGATCGAGATTGGCGAGCGGACTGCCGAGGCATTGCGGCGCAATGAGCAGGACAGCGACCCCAAGGATCGCGCCGAGGATTACAGAGGCTGCGAGCCTCCCAACGATTGCAATCCGTGCAGGAAGGCAGGCAAGGCCGAACAACCCTGCCCCGCCCAGCGCGGAGAGCGAATAGAAACCGAGCGAAAGGCTGTCACAGGTCACGGCCGCGTAAGCGCTCGGCGGAACCGTGGCAAAGAAGGCTACCGTAATCGCGAACGCCAGCGACACGCCGAATGCGCGCGCACCCGCGGCGAAGGCTGCGCCCTGCCAAACCCAGCGAGCGCCGACGCAAAGGCAAACGACGGCAACGAGAGGTACTGTTTCCGCGCCTATGGCAATCGCCAGGGCCGTGGCAATGCCTCCTGCGGCGTGGCCGAGCGCGCTTCCACGACGATCGGCCAGAAGTGCCGCGATCCCGATGGCCAGAACGAGCTGAACATTGTGGTGATCGAGCGCGCCGGGGCGAAACTTCATGCAGGTGAAGGCGAAGAGCGCACCGAGGCCGAGCGCGATATGCATCACCCGCGGCCCATCGACCTCTCCGCCCATCCGTCTGCCTGCAAACCCGAATGCCAAGAGAAGCGGGCCGACCAGCAGAAGCGGCCAGACGCTCGCGGCCACGCCTTCGGCCATTTCCATCGGCATAAAGAAGGAAAACAGCTTGATAAGCCCCCCGATCGGAGCGTCGATGAAGCGGGACCAGTGCATCAAGGTGCCGCCGGAGAGACCGAGCCGATACTGCATCAGGTCAAACCAGCCTTGGCCGCCGAACCAGTCACGGATCTCGACGAGGCGCATGACATCGTCATTGTCGGGACCGATTAGGTCTTTTGCTTTTGGCAAGGAGATGAGTGCGATGACTGCGGCCGTCACCAGCCAGTAAAGCGCTGCAGCGGGGAACAGCCGGGACAGTGTGGAACTTTCAACAGGCGCGGCATCCTGCCGGGACATCTCATCCGTCGTCGTGTTCATCATTCACACTTGTTTTGAGCGCTTCAGGGAAGTCCCGCAACCTAAACTTAACCTTCCCAAGAAATAGTAAAGCGGACAGGGCAGACGTATCTGCACTGGATTTTCCGCGTATAGAGTGAAAATCATGACCGATACTTCTGCCGGCAATCATGCCGGCGCACATCCCGGCACTTTGGCGGGCTCCATCGCCGGCGATCTGTCGATTGCGGTGCTGATCCCCTGTTATAACGAAGCATCGACGATCGGCGATGTCGTGCATAGTTTTCGCGAGGCGCTGCCGACTGCGCGCGTCTATGTCTATGACAATAATTCCACCGATGGCACGGCGCTGAAAGCGATGCTGGCCGGAGCCGAGGTGATGCGCGAGCGCCGCCAGGGCAAGGGCCATGTGGTACGCCGCATGTTTGCCGATATCGAGGCCGACCTCTACATCATGGCGGATGGCGACGGCACCTATTCGCCCAAGGATGCCGAGGAGCTGCTCCGCATACTGCTCACCGAACGCGCCGACATGGTCGTCGGCACCCGCCGTGGCGTGCATGCGGATGCGGGGCGTCAGGGCCATGCTGCCGGAAACCGGGTGTTCAACATTCTCTACCGCGCCATTTTCGGCCGCGACTTCACCGATATCTTCTCCGGCTACCGCGCCTTTTCGCGCCGGTTCGTCAAAAGCTTCCCGGCCGTTTCCGGCGGCTTCGAGATCGAGACGGAAATGTCGGTTCACGCGTCGCGGCTGAAATTGCCGGTGATGGAGATCGAGCTCGATTACGGCCGGCGTCCGGAAGGCTCGCATTCCAAGCTCTCGACCTATCGCGACGGCGGAAAGATCCTCTGGATGTTCGCCATGCTGATGAAGGAAACGCGTCCATTTGCTTTCTTCGGTGCGATCAGCTGCGCCTTCATGGCGACCAGCCTGATATTCATGACACCCGTATTGATTTCCTACTTTCAGACCGGCCTTGTCGATCGCATGCCGACCTGGGTTTTTTCGCTGGTGCTGATGGTGCTGTCGTTCCTGATGTTTACGGCGGGCCTGATCCTCGATTCCGTTTCACGGGCACGGGCAGAACAGCTACGCATTCATTATATGAACCTGCCGCTTCAGCACCGGGCACCATTATCCGCGACCGCTGAAACTTCCATCGCGCCTTCTGCTCGACGGAGAGGCAAGAGCGCGGCATGAAGCGGATTGCCTGGTTCCTGTTTGCCGGCGGCATCGGCTTCCTGATCGATGTCGGCGTCAACCACCTGCTGTTGACCTACACGCCGATCGGGCCGTTCCTGTCGCGCATACCGGCGATCATGGCCGCGATGAGCTTCACCTGGTTCGTCAACCGCAACCGCACCTTCGAGCCTTCCCCCCACTCGCTTGCGGTGGAGGGAATTCGCTACTGGACTGTCGGCATCACGTCAGCGCTGATCAATTACGCGATCTATTCCGCGCTGATCGCCCGCGCGCCGATCCAGCCGGCGGTCGCGATCGTTTTCGCGTCCGCGGCTGCGACGGTCTACAGCTTTTTCGGTTATTCCCGGTTCGTCTTTCGCCATAAAAACCAGGGTTAGACCGGCTCCCAGCCGTCGTGTTCGCCGGCGCGATAGATCGCGTCGATGAAGCGCTGGTTGTTTACCGAGCTTTCCAGCGTGACGATCTCGGAAGGCTCGCCCGCGACGGCTTTGGCAAAGGTTTCGGTCTGGCGCCGATACTGCCGGCTGTCGGGGAAACGGAAGACCTGCGAGAGATTGTGCTTCTGGTTGTTCAGTTCGATCTCTTCCGCACCATAACGATCCGCATTGAACGGGGACTTCACCTCGATGAACCCTTCCGTCCCATGGAAGACCATGACCTGCCGGTTCGCCATCTGGGTGGCGATGTAGAAGCTCAGTTCAAAACCGCCGAAATCCGCCTTGACGCTTGAATAGATGTCGGTGCCGAAATCCGGGTCACGGCGCACGACGGCCTGTACACGCCTGGGCTCTTCACCCGTGGCGAAACGGGTGACAATGGTTGGATAAACGCCAATATCCGGCAGGGCACCGCCGCCGAGTTCGGGGATGTTGCGCATATTGCCGGCGTCACGATTGAAATAGCTGAAGGCGCCCTGGACATGTTTCAGCTCACCAATCGCGCCATCCTTCAACAGTTCCCGCACCTTGTGCCAGACCGGCGCATAGGTGACCATGAAGGCTTCCGACACGACCACCTTGTTGCGGTCGCGCGCTTCGATCAGGGCATCCAATTCCTGCGCCTTCAGCGCCAGCGGTTTTTCGACCAGAACATGCTTGCCGGCATTGGCGGCCTTGATCGACCATTCGACATGCTGGCTGGTCGGCAGCGGAATGTAGACGGCATCGATCACGTCGGAAGCGAGCATTTCTTCGTAGGAGCCGAAGGCATGCGGCACGCCGAAACGATCGGCCAGCGCCCTTGCCTTCGTCACATCGCGGCTGGCGACCGCTGTGATCACGGCGTTTTCGGCGTCCTGTATCGCCGGCATGACGACATCCCTTGCAATCTTGGCCGTCGACAAAATCCCGAAACGCAGCATGACACTCTCCCTCTGCACATGTTTTCGCCAGCTTAGGGTGGCCGCGGGAGAGGTTCAATGCGCACTTTTGGCTTTCTTGAAAAATGAACCCGAGGCGCAAAATAATGGATTGCGGCCATCCCGTTTGCGGGACTAACCTTCTCTCTCCCACCACAGACGACTTCAAAATCAAAAACATCTGGAGATATCCCATGGAGTTGCGCAAACTCGGCCGGACCGGTCTTTCCATTTCCCCTGTCGTGTTCGGCGGCAACGTGTTTGGCTGGACCGCCGACGAGAAAACCTCGTTCGACCTGCTCGATAAATTCTTCGAAGCCGGCTTCAACACGATCGATACGGCGGATGTCTATTCGAAATGGGTCGATGGTCATTCCGGCGGCGAAAGCGAGACGGTGATCGGCCAATGGCTGAAGCGCGGCAAGGTTTCCCGCGACAAGGCGATCGTCGTCACCAAGGTCGGCCATCCCTCGATGGATGACCGAAAGCTCAAGGCAAGCTGGATCGTCGAGGCCGTCGATAACTCGCTGAAGCGCCTGCAAACCGACTATATCGACCTTTATCTCTCGCATTTCCCGGATGACGACACGCCGCATGAAGAGACGCTCAGTGCCTATGCGAAGCTGAAGCAACAGGGCAAGATCCGCGCCATCGGCTGCTCCAATTACAGCGCCGAACAGCTGAAGGCCTCGCTCGACGCCGCCGCCAAAGATGGCCTGCCGCGCTACGACGTGTTGCAGCCGGAATATAATCTCTACACTCGCGAAAAATTCGAGGGTGAGCTTGCCGACCTCTGCATCGCCGAGGACATCGGCGTGATCAGCTATTACGCTCTTGCCGCCGGCTTTCTCAGCGGCAAGTATCGCAAGCCGGAAGATGCAACGGGCAGCGCCCGCGGCTATCGCATTCCGGACTACCTGAACGACAAGGGTGCAAAAGTTCTGGCAGCACTCGATCAGGTCGCAGTCGAGACCGGCGAAAGCCTGGCGACGATCGCCATCGCATGGGTCGCGGCACGCCCGGGCATTACCGCACCGATCGCCAGCGCCACCAGCCTCAGGCAACTCGACGCGATCATCGCGGCCGGCAAGCTGACATTGACCGACGCGCAGATGAAGCTGCTCAACGACGCCGCCTGAGGAGCACGGCTAACGGCATCGTGACCATCTACGCAGTGCGAAGGTCACATCGCGTCCCTAGATCAAGAGAACCGGCGCTCGCCGGTTCTCAAATCCTGCAATAAATATTGGAGATTATCATGGATCTGCGCGTACTTGGCCGGACAGGCCTTTCCATTTCGCCCGTCGTTTTCGGCGGTAACGTCTTCGGATGGACGGCAGACGAGAAAACCTCCTTCGACCTTCTCGACAAGTTCTTCGACGCCGGTTTCGACACGATCGATACCGCCGATTGCTATTCCGGCTGGGTTCCCGGCAATGCCGGTGGCGAATCCGAGACGATCATCGGCAAATGGCTGAAGCAATCCGGCCGCGCACGTGACAAGGCCGTGATCATCACCAAGGTCGGATCGACACCGCAGGGCAGCGCCATGGAAAAGGGCCTGGCCGGTGCACGTATCATCGATGCGGTCGAAAGCTCGCTGAATCGCCTGCAGACCGACTATATCGACCTCTACCTCTCGCACTGGCCGGACCCGCAGACACCGCATGAAGAGACGCTCGCCGCCTTCGCCAAGCTGAAGCAACAGGGCAAGATCCGCGCCATCGGCTGCTCCAATTTCAACGCCGAGCAGCTCAAGGCCTCGTTCGAGGCTGCGGAAAAGGCAGGCCTGCCGCGTTATGACGTGCTGGAGCCGGAATATAATCTCTATGATCGCTCAGGCTTCGAGGGGCCGCTGGCCGACCTCTGCAACGCGCAGGATATCGGCGTGATTACCTATTTCAGCCTGGCGTCCGGCTTCCTTACCGGCAAATACAAGAGCAAGGCCGAGGCCGAGGCAAACCCGAACCGTGGCGGCATGGTGGCGCGCTATTTCGACGAGCGCGGCACACGTATCCTCGCAGCACTGGATGAAGTGGCCGCAGAAACCCATTCGCAACCGGCATCGGTGGCGCTTGCATGGATTGCCCAGCGGCCCGGCGTGACGGCACCGATCGCCAGCGCCACCAGCGCCCGCCAGCTCGACACGCTGATTGCAGCGGGTAATCTCACACTGACCAGCAATCAGATGGCGCTGCTCAACGACGCCAGCGCCTGACCCCATAACAGGCGGGCCATGCAACCGGCCCGCCTGCCTTATCCAGGATCGGAGACTTTCATGCAGACGCGCAGACTGGGAAAAGACCTTACCGTTTCGGCCATCGGCCTCGGCTGCATGGGCATGAGCCACGCCTATGGCGGGCAGGACGAGGCGACGTCGATCAGGACGCTGCAGCGCGCCGTCGAAATCGGCGTGACCTTCTTCGACACCGCCGAAGTCTACGGTCCCTTCGTCAACGAGGAACTGGTCGGCAAGGCGTTGAAGCCCTATCGGGATCAGGTCGTCATCGCCACCAAGTTCGGCTTCAAGATCGATCCCACAAAGAGCGATTCCGCCGCCATGTCCGGCCTCGACAGCCGGCCGGAACATGTGCGCGAGGTGGCGGAAGCCTCGCTCAAACGCCTCGGCGTCGATGTCATCGATCTTTTCTACCAGCACCGCGTCGATCCGGACGTTCCGATCGAAGATACGGTCGGCGCGATGGCGGATCTGGTGAAGGAAGGCAAGGTGAAGGCGCTTGGCCTTTCTGAGGCAAGCGCCGAGATCATTCGCCGGGCGCATGCCGTGCATCCGATCTCCGCATTGCAGAGCGAATATTCGCTCTGGACCCGTGATCCGGAAGGCGACATCCTCGACACCTGCCGCGAGCTTGGCATCGGTTTCGTGCCGTTCAGCCCGCTCGGCCGCGGCTTTCTTACCGGCAAGATCCAGAGCACGGCCGATTTTGGCGAGGGTGATTTGCGCGCCAAGCTGCCGCGTTTCGAGGCAGACAACATGGCGGCCAATCTGGCGCTGGTGAAACTGGTGGAAGAGATGGCAGCGCAGAAGGGCGTGACCGCTGCCCAGCTGGCGCTGGCCTGGGTTCTCTCCAAGGGCGATTTCATCGTACCGATCCCGGGTGCGCGCAAAATCCCCAACATGGAGCAGAATGCAGCTGCGGCCGACGTGACGCTGAGCGCCGAAGAGGTGACCAAGCTCGACGAGATGCTGTCACCCGAAAAGATCGCAGGCGCGCGCTATGGCGCGGGTGCGGCATGGACGCCGAAGCGCTGACGTCTCACAACGCAACATTGCTCCCGCTTGCGGCTTTGCTATAGTCGCGGGCGGGAGGATTTCAGCGATGTCGGAAGAACAATCAGTCGAATCCGTCGTGCACCTTTATGTGGACGGCATGGCGCTTGCCCATGCGGGCGCACTCAGAAAAGCCTTTCATCCGAATGCCTCGATCATCGGCAATTACCAGGGCAAGGTCGAGTGGATGTCCCTCAACGAGTTCATCGATGCCGTGGCATCGGAAGGCCCGACGGTTGCCGGTTCACAGCCGCTGATCCAGATCGAGGCGATCGACGTGACCGGCGATGCCGCAACCGTCAAGGTGGTCGACGAATTCGCCGGAATGCGGTTTTCGGACTATCTGTCCCTCCTCAAGGTCGAGGGCCGCTGGGTGATCGTCAACAAGCTCTATCACCTGCATTCCTAGGCGGCCTCAACGCTGCAGATGTGGAAATCCCGCATACCATTCGGCATGGCTGCCGTCGTGATTGGCCATGCCGGGTTTGGTCAACACGCCGCGCGGCGCGACATAACTTGAAATCCGCCTTGCCGGTCGCTCATGCCACTGGATGTTGAACGCCCATAATTTCGGAAAGAAGCAGAGCGAGGCATAAGGCAGGTGGTCGTGGATCCACCAGGCGAGCCGCTGCCAGTCCTCTTGGCGATCATAGGTATCGATCAGCCACGGCACCACCACACAGGCCGTCGCGCCCATGCAGTCATCGGCATCACGCATGTCCCAGATATGGTCGGCCGCGGTCGCGGCATTGGTCGAGCAATTCAGCTTGTTCAGATTGCCAAACTCGTTGACCGCGCGTGACCGATAACCGGAGCGGATATGCAGCCGGCCGAATGTCGCCTGCAGTGGCTCCAGAAGCTCCTCGCAAAGACGGCTTCCGGCTTCTATCGCCAAGTCGGGATCGTCGGGGATATTGGGAATACGGTAGAAATCGGCGATTTCCGAATGGAGGAAATCGCGGAAGAAGAAATTCTTCGACAGCCGCGCACGGCCGATGTCTTCCAGACCTTTCATCGAATTCGGCTTGCGCATATCCCATCCCCTCGCCCATCCCTTTGCAGGCTATCCAGATAGGCCGCAGCATTCCACCCGATTTAACTCACAACAAGCTAATTGCATATGCAATTATATGTGCTACGCTCGCTTCATGTTCGACCATTGCCTCTACTTCAACACCACCGCGCTTGCCCGCCAGCTGGAACGTGTCTGGTCGGACGCGTTCAAGCCCTACAACCTGACGCCGTCGCAGGCGTTCACGCTGCGGGCCGTGCTGGAAAAACCGGGAATGCTGCATAGCGAACTGGCTGACACATTGAAGATAGCCCGGGCAACCGCCACCCGCGCTGTCGACGGACTCATGGCACGCGGCCTGCTGGAGCGGCGTTCGACCAAGCAGGACGGCCGGGAATCGGAGATCCACCCGACCGCCAGCGCCATGGAATTGAAGGACGACCTGAACGCCGCCAGCGCCAGGGTGACTGAGCGTTTGAAGGGCGAACTCGGGAATGGCGTGTTTGCCGGGTTCGTCCAGCAGGCGTGACCTTGCCCCGTTGAAATAATCCATTTTGAAGTAAGCTCTGGCCCATCGAAAGGACCAGAGAATGAAGCGCACACGTTTCACGGACGAACAGATCATTGGCATTCTGAGGGAGCACGAGGCTGG
>NZ_JAEUAN010000018.1 GCF_019511445.1 Aliirhizobium wenxiniae | reverse complement strand
GCCAGCCTCGTGCTCCCTCAGAATGCCAATGATCTGTTCGTCCGTGAAACGTGTGCGCTTCATTCTCTGGTCCTTTCGATGGGCCAGAGCTTACTTCAAAATGGATTATTTCAACGGGGCAAGGTCACCATCGCATCAACGCTGATATATACTTCGTTTGCTACAAATGTTTCCAGGATGGATGTCATTTAATCACTGTGCCGCCAGATTTTCTTTGTTTGATATGTGAATGAGACCTTCTATTCTTTTCTTGGAAAGTCCGGTCCTCTTAAATATTTCGTACTCAGTCGTGACTTTTTGTTGAATGCCCTTAGTGATGATCGAGACTGCTCGCCTGCCCAAAAACGCGAGATCCACGATCCCCGGCTCGGGACCTTCATCGCTACCTCCGCCGCCTCGCGGTTTGATGGCGTCTAGGAAATTTGCGCTTCCAAATCCTTTTGCAAAGGTTTGATAATATTCCCATTTAGATAAGCCCAACTCCGCCGTTCGAACGAGAGATGCGCTTATGCTTGTCTTGAATTCCTGAGATATGGCCTCTGCGGCATTTATTGCGCTGTCGTAGTCGCCAAAGGTCAGTTTTCTTTTTTCAACCATTGCGTAAAGTTTGTCTCGCGGAAGTAAAAGTGAGGCGGCGAATACGTTGCAAAATCGTTCGACATCATTGTCTCTCTGGTAGTTGTCGGATATGGCGGACCTTTTCCCGAGTATGTGCGCAAGTTCATGCGCGAGAGTGAATGATTTTACGCCGTGATTTCTTTTTGATGAATTTATATATATTAGGTTTGATGAGAAATTGTCATGATATAGTGCAAATCCGTCTATCTCGTCAGAGAAATAATGGTCCTGAACTGTAAATACTCCAAGATTTTCCACTGAATCTCGGAAGGATCTGTAGAAATCCTTTTTTGTTTTACTTTCGGCTCTGATGGAATCTATTCCTAATATCCTGCCTATTGCTGCAGCAAATTGCTCAGGATTTTCGTCTAGCTGTTCCGCGATTAGTGTTTGAGGTGGATCTAAATCTAAGCGGATAAATAACTCTGCCAAGAAGTTCCTGAGTTCAAATACTCTTACAAAATGATTGCTATTTCTTCCAAATTTCATTGGCTTGGGAGTGCTGCTGCGGAAGTCAGTGATGGAGGGATCGCTGATCTTGAAGCCTTCCATGAAAAAAGCGTATGCGGGTACAGCAAGAGTATGCGAGAGCTTGAAAACTTGATTTTTCGTGGGAGTATGGCCGCTTTCTACTGACTTACGCAGTGTGTTATGGCTGATCCCGGTGGCGCTTGCCACAGCCTCGATGTTTAAACCGCGGGCTTCAATTATGTTCGTTAAGCTGTCCGGATAAAAGGTCATTATGAATTGTGACGCTCTAGAGTTGTCCGCCTTGCAGTCCGTATTAGGTACTGCGGTCGGGGTCGGATTTATATTTCCCGTAGTAGTTCAGATTCTCAATGAACGAAGTTTGAAGATTATTGCCGGAACGAACGTTCTGCTGACTGATTTGGAGAGAAATTTAGAACGAACGTCTCTGAGAGATCTGGCAGTATATCTTACTGCTTTTCAGCGAAAAAACTCTCATCTTGAAGCCGCATCGGGTTGGTTGATTGGGTTTTCGTCACTTTCGGCCTTAGTCGCATATTGTTTGCTCGTTTGGTCGTTGTTTCAACCAACGGTATGCGTGAGTCTTCCAGTCACAGCAAGCTTAGTGGCATTTGTTTCATTGCCGGTCTTATTCTCAGTCGCTTTCTTTGTTCTTTGGTTTGATGCGACGCGCCCGATCCTCGCTAGGCAACTGTATTACTACAGTCTTTAGTTTTCGGCCTACTAATGAGCCAGTAGGTAGGGTGGTGTTTTTACCGCCCCGGCCGCCCGGTCTTCCCCTTCGTCCGTCCCTTGCGCTTCTGCTCTCCGGCATCCTCGTAACTGCCGGCGCCGATCTTGCCACGGACGACTGGGCGGGGATCGTCCTTGGTGCTATCGGCGCGTTCGGGTTGGCCTTCCATCAGCGGCGAGAAGCGTTTGCTGGGTTCGGTGACTGGTTTTTCCGGGATTTTTCCTGTGGTCGGCTTTTCCGTGCGGCCGACGGTCATTTCGTCGAGCGTGTTGCGGCGGAACAGGGAGGCGCTCTCCTGTGATCTCCCTCCTTGTGGGGGAGATGCCCCGATAGGGGCAGAGGGGGGTATCGATGCGGACTCGGAGGGTGAGGTGCCCCCCTCTGTCCTGCCGGACATCTCCCCCACAGGTGGGGAGATCGACTCGCGGCGAGCGCTCGTTCCACCTTTACGGTTTCCACCTTCCTGGCTCTTCGCCTCGTCCCGTGCGATCGGGTCGTCCATGGTCGCCAGTTCGGCGGCCTTGAGGCGTTTGATTTCGTCGCGCAGGCGGGCGGCTTTTTCGAAGTCGAGGTCGGCGGCGGCGTCGCGCATGGATTTTTCCAGCGCGTTGAGATGGGCCTGCAGGTTGTTGCCAACCAGATGGCCGCCGTCGGCAAAACCCTTGCCGGATGCGCCGGAAATGTCGGCGCGGACGTGGTCGCGTTCGTAGACCGAGTCGAGAATGTCGGAAATTTTTGCCTTTACCGATTCCGGCGTGATGCCGTGTTCGGTATTGTAGGCCATCTGCTTTTCGCGGCGGCGGGCGGTTTCGTCCATGGCGCGCTGCATCGAGCCGGTGATGTTGTCGGCATAGAGAATGACCTTGCCGTCGACGTTACGCGCCGCACGGCCGATGGTCTGGATGAGCGATGTCTCCGACCGGAGAAAACCTTCCTTGTCGGCATCGAGAATGGCGACGAAGCCGCATTCCGGGATGTCGAGGCCTTCGCGCAAGAGGTTGATGCCAACCAGCACGTCAAAGGCGCCGAGGCGCAGGTCGCGGATGATCTCGATGCGTTCCAGCGTGTCGATGTCACTGTGCATGTAGCGGACGCGAACACCCTGTTCGTGCAGGTATTCGGTGAGGTCTTCGGCCATGCGCTTGGTGAGGACCGTGCAGAGCGTGCGGTAGCCTTTTTGCGCGGTTTCCCGGATTTCGCCGAGCACGTCGTCGACCTGGGAGCGGGCGGACCGCACTTCCACCGGCGGATCGATCAGGCCCGTGGGGCGGATGACCTGTTCGGCAAAGACGCCGCCGGACTGTTCCATTTCCCAATTGCCGGGCGTGGCCGAGACGGCGACCGTGAGCGGGCGCATGGCGTCCCATTCCTCGAAACGCAGCGGGCGGTTGTCCATGCAGGAGGGCAGGCGAAAACCGTATTCGGCGAGCGTCGCCTTGCGGCGAAAGTCGCCGCGATACATGCCGCCGATCTGGCTGACGGAGACGTGGCTTTCGTCGATGAACAGAAGGGCGTTGTCGGGGATATATTCGAACAGGGTCGGTGGCGGTTCGCCGGGATTACGGCCGGTGAGATAACGCGAATAGTTCTCGATGCCGGCGCAGGAGCCGGTGGCTTCGAGCATTTCGATATCGTAGCGGGTGCGCTGTTCCAGCCGCTGCGCTTCCAGCAGGCGGCCGCCCTTTTCCAGCTCGGCGAGGCGGATCTTCAGCTCTTCCTTGATGGATTTGATGGCGCCGTTGAGGGTGGGGCGCGGGGTGACATAGTGCGAGTTGGCGTAGATTTTTACGCTCTTGAGGTCGCCGGTCTTCTGGCCGGTGAGCGGGTCGAATTCGGTGATCGAGTCGATCTCGTCGCCGAACATGGAGATGCGCCATGCGGCATCTTCAAGGTGGGCGGGGAAGATTTCGATCGTGTCGCCTCTGACACGGAACGAGCCACGGATGAAATTGATGTCCTGGCGTTTGTATTGCTGGGCGACGAGGTCGGCGAGAAGCTGGCGCTGGTCGAGACGGTCGCCGACTTCCATCTGGAAGGTCATGGCGGTGTAGGTTTCGACCGAACCGATACCGTAGATGCAGGAGACCGAGGCGACGATGATGCAGTCGTCGCGCTCCAGGAGCGAGCGGGTGGCGGAGTGGCGCATGCGGTCGATCTGTTCGTTGATCGACGATTCCTTTTCGATGAACGTGTCGGAGCGCGGCACATAGGCTTCCGGCTGGTAATAGTCGTAATAGGAGACGAAATATTCGACCGCGTTGTCCGGAAAAAAGTTCTTGAACTCGGAATAGAGCTGCGCCGCCAGCGTCTTGTTGGGCGCGAGGATGACGGCGGGGCGCTGGGTCTCCTCGATCACCTTGGCCATGGTGAAGGTTTTACCCGAGCCGGTGACGCCGAGCAGGACCTGGGAGCGTTCGTTATTGTTGATGCCCTCGACGAGATCGGCGATCGCCGTCGGCTGGTCGCCGGCTGGCTTGTATTCCGACGCCATGCGGATCGAAACGCCGCCCTCTGATTTTTCCGGGCGCTGCGGCCGGTGCGGTGTCCAGAGCTTGCCGTCCTTGAACAGCGGATTGCCCGATTCGATCAGTTTCGACAGGGCATCGACCGTGGCGGTGACGGCACCGGGGGCGAGGGATTCTGCGTCTTCCAGCGAGATATCGAGGCCGGCAACCGGATTGAGGCCGGCGGCGGCGCGGGTTTTCGGATCGGAGGATGCACCGATGGAGACGCCACGCGCGGTTTTCGAGGCGGTGGTGTTCTTTGCGGTTTTCTGGGTAGTCTTCGGCTTCGCCTTGGCGGATTCTTTCGCAGCCTGCTTGATGGCTTCCTCGCGCGCGGCGATCTCGATCTTCTTGCGGTGTTTGCCTGCCTTGGAGGCGATCTCGCGCTGGGTCTCGACGCCCGATGCTTCGGCTTCGGCCTCTAGCTGCTTCACCCAGTCGGACACGCTGCCTTCCAGCGGCGCGCCTTCGAAAGACGACTGGGGAGCTTCACCGAAACCGGAATGATCTTCGCGGGTTTCGGGCGTGGATTTTTTCGGGGATCTGGCCATGCCGCGAATATGGAGAGAATCATCGCGGAAGTGAAGAGGGGCGGCGGGAAAATGAGTACAAAAGGGAAACGATTTTGCGTGGCCGTGGAGTTGGAGGCTAATCAGGCCGCCGGCGTCAGCAGCCTCGTCAGCAGCCAGCCGGCGATGGCGTCGACCGGCATCGGGCGGCCGAGGAAATAGCCCTGTGCGGCGGGACAGCCGAGACCGCGCAGCGTGGCGGCTTCTTCTGCCGTCTCCACACCCTCGGCGATGATGTCCATCGACAGGGCCTTACCCAGGCCTGCCATGGCGCCGACGATTTCCTGGTTCTGGAAACTGGTCTCGATGCCGGCGACGAAGCGGCGGTCGAGTTTCAGCCGGTCGACCTTCAGCGTGACGAGGTAGGCCAGTGACGAGTGGCCTGCACCAAAATCGTCGACGGCGAGCTTGTAGCCGGAGCGCTCGATATGTTTCAGCTGCTCGCCGGCCACCAGCGTGTCGAGAATCGCCTCTTCGGTGATCTCGATCTCGAACAGGGCTGGATCGATGCCATGCGCTTGGGTGATACGGTCGAGTGTTTCCGCCACCGAGTAGAGTTCGAATTCGCGCGGCGAGATGTTGATCGACACGGTCGCTTCCGGCAGGCCGAGCGAGGGCAGGGTTGTCAGCAGCCGACAGGCGCCGGTGGCGATGCTGGCGGTGAGGGCTTCGGAGAGATTGGCCGCATGCGCCGCCGCGACGATTTCCGGCGGTGGCACGGCGCCGAGCGCTGGATGCGTCCAGCGCACCAGCGTTTCGAAGCCGATGACGCTGTTCTGCGCAAGCTCGACCTGCGGCTGGAAGACGACGGTCAGCGCGCCGGACGTGATCGCCCCGGCCAGATCCTGCTCGATGCGCCGCTGGCGGTCGGCGCGGGCCTTCAGCGACGGGTCGAATTCCCGCCACTGGCCGCGGCCCTCGTCCTTGGCCCGATAGAGCGCCATGTCGGCTGAGACGAACAGGTCGGCGGCGCTTTCCGCATGTTCCGGCCAGATGCCGAAACCGACCGACACGCCGGAAACGACCGGCCGTCCGCGAATGATGAAGGGCTCGCGGCCGCGCTCGAGGATGCGGCTGGCAAGCTGCCGCGCCTCGGCGGCAGCGGTTGCGCCGCCAATGACGACGGCGAATTCGTCGCCGCCCAGCCTTGCGATGAAGCCGCGTTCTCCGGCGGCTTCACGCAGCCTGTGGCTTGCTTCCAGAAGCAGTTCGTCCCCGGCCGAATGACCGAACGTGTCGTTGATCGTCTTGAACCGGTCGAGATCGAGAATCAGCAGCGCCAGTTGCTCGCCCTGCGTGCGGGCATTCGTGATACCCCGCTCAAGCGCGACATTGAAGGCGGCCCGGTTGGCAACCCCAGTCAACGGATCCCTGTTGGCGAGCACTTCCAGGCTCTCGTTGGCGCTCAGAATGCTGGCATTGGCCCGGCTGAGCGATTGCGCCAGCGCTGTCGCCTTCACCTGCGCCTCGATATTGCCTATGACGATCGCCTGGCCCTTCGTGCTGCTTTTGTAGAGCACGAAAGTCAGCGCCAGCACGTTGAGCGCCAGCAGATTGCCGCCGGCCGCTTCACTCATCAGCAGCGTCGCAACGACCGAGATATGGACGGGAAAGGCAAAGGCAAGCGCGGTCACCGCATGGCCGGTTCCCAAAAGCACGGCACCAGTGGCCATGCCGCACATCAGGATATAGATGCCGCCATCGATACCCAGCGCATCGAAATCGGACAGCATGAAGGGCAGGGCAGCCCAGGCAATGCCGCTCACCAAAGCGCCTAGTGTCATAAGGCGAAGGCACAGATTCGGTTTCAATTCGTCCAGACGACGGCGTTTTATCGCGGTTCCGACGGCAAAACGACCGACAACCGTGATTAACGCGGCAGCAAACCAGATGATGGCAAGCATGGTGAAACCGCGATTGATGGCGCTCATCAAAAGAGCGGAGAACGACACGAACGCATTCACCGTAAGCGTCGTGGGCAGGCGCTCAAGTGTGGCTGCGGCTTGCGCTCGCCTCACCGCGAGTTCAAGTCGCGGGGCGTTTATCTGACTTGTCGAATCCTGCAGCATTCACTAGGTCGTCACATTCATGGGCTGAGAATGTAACATAAGGGTAAGCTAATAATAAAGTCTTTCCGATGGTATGGGCTGGCACGATTAAGGCGCCAAGTTCTGCTCTTCGCCGATCTTGCCGTAAGAAGCCGGTCTGCACATCACAGCCTGCGGGCCTGATGCCGAAACTGTGAGATGAGCCAGCGAAACCATTGTGTTGAGATGGAAGCGATCGACGTCAAGGGGCTGGAACTTACGGAACCTGAACGTTGATCGGCGGTTGGATTACAAATCGTCCATCTCTCGAAATTGACACATTCTGTCACCGTTTCCGCCCCACTTGTCGGTGACGTTTCAAAGATTGAACAAGGAGTAGCGCATGGCTCTTGCAAGGCCCACGCTTGCGGCGATCCGCTATGGATATGGTCTAAGGCCCGGGCAGGACAGCCCGTCCGATGCCGATGGGCTGATGAACCAGCTCGCAAAAGGCATTGCCGCCAAGGACCGCTTTCCGCGAGAAGGGCTCGTGGGTCGGCGCGAAACCGCCACGCGGGTGATTTCGCTGAGGGCCGCAGAGGCCAAGGCTGCAAAGGAAGGCAAGCCGAACGAAAACATCCGCAAGGAGACGCAGCGCGAGGCGCAGCGAATCTATCGGGTAGATGCCATGTCGCGCTTAGCGCAGGCGATCCATTCGCCATTCGGTTTCTACGAGCGCCTGGGCAGTTTCTGGATGGATCATTTTTCCACCAGTGCGCTGAAATCCCTGCCGATGCGCATGATCGTGCCGCTTTACGAAACGGAGGCGATCCGTCCGCGCATGGCGGGATCTTTCTCCGATCTGCTGAAATCCGCCATTCTGCATCCCGCAATGCTGATCTATCTCGATCAGGACCAGAGCGTCGGGCCCGATTCCCGGGCCGCGCAGGAAAGCGGGCGCGGTCTCAACGAAAATCTCGGGCGCGAATTGCTGGAACTGCACACGCTGGGAGCAGAAAGCGGCTATACGCAGGAGGATGTGCGGGCGGCAGCCCTGATCCTGACCGGGCTGACCGTCGACAACAGGGCGCTGCAGATGGTCTATCGTCCGCGCCGGGCGCAGGGTGGAACGATCACGCTTCTCGGGCGCGAATATCAGGACGACGAGGCTGGCAGTCAGGATCACATGCGCATGCTGGAGGATCTTGCGGCCGATCCTCGCACTGCCGCACATATCTGCCGCAAGCTTGCAGCCCATTTTATCAGCGACAGTCCGCCTGCCGAGATCACCGACGTCATGATTGCGGCCTGGAAGGAAAGCGACGGAAATCTTGGTGACGTTTATCGAGCCATGCTCGATCATCCGCTGGCCTGGGAAAATCCGGGCCAGAAGATCAAGCAGCCGTTCGAATTCGTCGTATCCGGTTTTCGCGCTCTCAATCTGCCCGATACCAACATGGCAGCACTTCTGGCCGACATGGAGGCGGATGACGATGATGTCGGTCCGGTCGGAAAAGCCATGCAGATGGCAGGGACTGCGAAGTCCGCAGAACAGCGTCGCAGGCGCGCAAACGAGGCTAATGCTCTTACGCTCGGCGCGCTGCAGAAAATGGGGCAGCCGATCTGGCAGCCGCCAAGCCCGGCAGGTGTTCCCGATACGACTGCCGCATGGCTGACGCCTGCCCAGCTAAGCGAACGGATCGACTGGTCGCGAAGGGTTGCAAAGATACTGGGGCAGAGACTGGAACCGGCCGATTTTCTTCACGCCGCTCTCGGCGATGCCGCTTCGCCTGAAACCGCACGGGTCATCGCGCAGGCGCCGAGCAGGCTGCATGGCATCACCATGGTTTTGTCGTCGCCGGAATTCAACAGGAGATAGGTCGATGAGCCAGAACGAGAGCGCCCGGAACAAGAGTTCCAATTTCCGCTTCTCCCGTCGGGGTTTTCTCGCCGGAGCCTGCTGTGCGGCGGCAGCCCCCGTGCTGACGCCGGTCACATTCGCGGCCATGCCCGGAGACAATCGTTTCGTCACCATCATCCTGCGCGGCGCGATGGACGGGCTTGATCTCGTGCAGCCCTATGGAGACCCGGCCTTTGCGGCGCTGCGGCCCAAGCTGGCGCTGACGCCGGATACGGGACTTCTCGACCTTGACGGGGTTTTCGGCCTCAACCCGGCCGCGTCCGCTCTGATGCCCCTTTGGAAGGCGGGACATCTCTCCTTCGTTCATGCTGTTTCGACACCTTATCGCGACCAGCGGAGCCATTTCGACGGGCAGGATATTCTCGAGACCGGCGGCGCCGACAAGAGCCAGAAAAGCGGCTGGCTGAACCGGGCCCTGGCCGTCATTCCCCGTTCTGACGCCCGCAAGGCGATCGATATCAATACATCGATGGAACTGATCCTGACCGGACCGAACCAGGTGGACAGCTGGTCGAGCCAGAGCGACTTTTCGCTGGCCGACGACGAGATCGCCTTTCTCGACCGGCTTTATTCCCATGATCCGCTTTTCGCCAAGGCCTTTGACGAGGCCAGGACAACCGACAAGGCGGCCGACCTTCTTTATGCGGACGCAAAGCGCGGTTCCGGCATCGCCGACATGGCAAGACTTGCCGGGGGCATGTTGCGCGAGCAATATCGGGTCGCAAGTTTCTCGATCAACGGCTGGGATACCCATGTCGGGCAGGCAGGCCAGTTCAAAAAGGCGGCGGGTGATCTGGCGACTGCAATCACCACATTGAAGGAAGCCCTCGGCGACGAGGCCTGGAACAAGACCGTAGTTCTGGCGATGACCGAATTCGGCCGCACCGCCCGACAGAATGGCACCAATGGCACCGACCACGGCACGGGCGGCCTTGCCGTGCTTGCCGGCGGCGGCGTGGCCGGCGGCAAGGTGCTCGGCACGTGGCCGGGTCTTGGCGAGGGGAAATTGCTCGACGACCGCGACTTGATGCCGACCGGCGATGTTCGCGAGGTCGCCGCCGCGATGCTCTACCGTCAATTCGACATCAAGCCGAGCAGCCTGACCAGCCGGGTATTTCCGGGGCTGGGGTTTGATGAGGGCTCGGTGTTTCTGAAGGGGTGAGCGTGCGGCAGCCGGTGACGACGGTCGCGTGCGTTTCAGGCTAATATGGTCATGAGCGACCGCTGCCGCTGTGCATCAAGGCTGCTCTGGGTAGTCTTCGATGAGGCGAGTAATCGTACTGCGGCCAAGTTCACTCATGACGGGGTTCGTTTCCTTGTAGTACCAGACCAGACCCATCGCCTGCTGGAATGCCCAGGCTGCGCCCCGGCGCCATTCGAGGTCATCTGCGTGGAGGGATTGCCGGAAAATTGCTCGGTTATCCCGATCGAGAAGATGCCATCCGGCCACGAGATCGAGTGACGGATCGGCGGGGCCAAAACCGCCGGTATCCAGCACTCCGACAAGCTGCTCGCCTTGAACCAGGAGATTTGCCGGAATGAGATCCTTGTGGCTCATCGTTTCACGCTTCGCAGAGGGTAGCTCGCGAAAGCTTTTCCACATGAGGCGCAAGCGGTCGACATCAAGAAGGTCTTGGCTTTTCGAAAAGCACTCGTCCATCCAGCTATCGTGATCGGGCAAATTTCCGCCCCGGCTGCGACCGTCAAATCTTCGTCCTTTGAGATCTGCCCTGCGAAGTGTGGTGATCAGCCGGGTAAGATCGAGAGCGAAGGTCGGTGAATTGCAGAGGCTGGCCGGAGTAGCCGTTGTTCCCTCAATCCAGGTCTGAACAAGCCATGGCAGCGGATAACCGGAACTTGGCCGCCCCAAACCGAGCGGCCTTGGGCTGGAAAATGGGGAGAGCTGGTTAAATTCCGCACTGGCCCTGGCTTCCGTCTCCAGCAAACGGGTACATTCGACGGGGTTAATTCTGCGCAGGGGAAAGCGTGCGGCATGTCCGGCGCCGATGCGGAAGATCGCATTCACCGTGCCTGCTGTGTCGAGCGCAAAGATCTCCTCGCCTCGAAACTGAGGAAATTGGTCGGCGATCAAGTCTCTCACATGCGTGGTCTTGATACTTATCTGATCGCTGTGCATCCGCCGTCCTCAAAAAAACTACGTTCCATATTTTTGCGACGAAATGGTTCCCGGCAAATGCAGCCAGCCTTCAAGGAGGTCCCCAGTGTGGACGTCCTTGAAGACTGATTTTCTATCGACAGAGCGCCATCATTCCGCCGGTACTGCCTTTGGCTTGCCGTCTTCATCGAGCGCGACCATGACGAAGGTTGCGGCGGTGACCTTTTCCTGTGCCTGATGGCGGGCGCGGTGGGCCCAGGCTTCGACATTGAGGGTGATCGATGTCGTGCCGACGCGGGTGATTTCCGTGTAGATGGCTAGCGTATCGCCGATCTTGACCGGTAGCTGAAAAGCCATTTCCTTGACCGCTGCGGTGACGACACGGCCACGGGCGCGTTCTGCCGCGCGGATGCCGCTGGCAAGGTCCATTTGGGCCATGACCCAGCCGCCGAAAATATCGCCGGCCGGATTGGCGTCGCTCGGCATCGCGAGCGTTCGAAGGGTTAGTTCACCGGTCGGTTTTGCGGCTTCGCTCATTCCTGAAACATCCTTTTCAATTGATCGTATCTGTCGGGAGGCGGACACTAGCCTTGTTTCTGGCGATTGCCAGTTTCTTTTGGTCATGGCGACCATGAGCGCTCGTCATGACTTGGAGATGGAGAATATTCCAAGATGAAATCCGGGTTCGACTTGGCCGTTTGACCGAAGCCAAGTTCTTCACGGCCCGGTAACTTCCGATCGTTATCATTTAATGAGATTTGCAAATATCGGGGGAGGTATCATGCAACGTCTTGCCATTTCCTGGCGTCTTTATTGTCTCGTCGCACTGTCACTGGTCATTCTGGCTGGCGCACTGACCTTCAGTCTTTTCGAAAGCTATGCCTCTTCCGAACGGGAGCGGAAGGCAGGGCTTGCGCAGATGAATGACACGGCGCTTGCCGTGCTTGCAAAATATCAGGCGCTGGAGGCATCCGGCGCCCTGTCTCGTGATGAGGCGCAGGCGCAGGCGAAGGGTGTGGTCGCCGCCATGCGTTACGATAACGGTTCCGGTTATTTCTGGATCAACGACATGCATCCTAAAATGGTCATGCATGCGGTGAAGCCGGAGATGAACGGCTCGGATCTTTCACAGAACAAGGATCCGAACGGAAAATTCCTGTTCGTCGAATTCGTTCAGGTGGTGAAGGCGAACGGCAAGGGTTTCGTTGATTACTACTGGCCCAAGCCCGGCGCCAGCGAACCGGTCGAGAAATTCTCGCATGTGGCGGGTTTTGCGCCCTGGGGCTGGGTTGTTGGCACCGGCGTTTATGTCGATGACCTGAAGGCGATGTTCCAAAAGGATGCGACCGATTTCGCCATGATCTTCGCGGTCGGCGCGCTTCTGTTGATCGGCGGGGCTTGGCTTGTGGTCAAAAGCGTGACCGGGCCTCTGTCGCGCGTGCAGCAGGTGCTGCAGTCGATTGCGGGCGGGGCGATCGGCGTTGCGGTTCCCTGCACCGGCGAGAAGAACGAGATTGGTGAAATGGCGCGGGCGCTGGTCGTGCTGCGCGACAATGTCGAGGAGCGTGCTGCATTGCAGGCCCGCGAGGCGGATCAGCAGCGTGCCATCGCAGCCGAGCGTTCGGCGAGCGAAAGAGCGATCTCGAGCGCGGCCGACCGGCAGTCCCATGCCATGCATGAACTGGGGCAGGCACTGGAAAGTCTGGCCGCCGGCGATCTTTCCGTGTCGCTCGGTGATATCGGTGAGGATTACGCCAAGATCGGGCGGGATTTCAACGATGCCGTCGGTGCGCTGAACGCCGCGATCATGGCGATCTCGGAAACGGGCATGATCGTGCGCGATAGCGCCTCGGATATTTCCGGCGCGACCGGTAATCTGGCGAAGCGGACCGAACAGCAGGCGGCGGCGCTGGAAGAGACGGCGGCGGCGCTCGATCAGATCACCACCACCGTACGCATCGCTTCGCAGCGTGCCGGGGAAGCCCGTCAGATGGTCAGCGAGACAAAACTCAGCGCCAGCCGTTCCGGTGAGATCGTTCGCAACGCGATCGATGCCATGGGGCGTATCGAAGGGTCGTCCGGGCAGATCAGCCAGATCATATCCGTCATCGACGAGATCGCCTTCCAGACCAACCTTCTGGCGCTGAATGCCGGCGTCGAGGCAGCGCGTGCCGGCGAGGCGGGCAGGGGCTTTGCTGTCGTGGCCCAGGAAGTGCGCGAACTGGCGCAACGGTCCGCGGGCGCCGCCAAGGAGATCAAGGTGCTGATTTCCAATTCGGTGCAGGAGGTCGAGAGCGGCGTGACGCTGGTGCGCTCGACCGGTGAGGCGCTGGTCGAGATCGCGAGCCTTGTCGAGAAGGTCAATGCTCATGTGGAGACGATCGCCACCACATCGCAGGAACAGGCGAGCGGGCTGGCCGAGATCAATTCCTCGGTCAATCACATGGATCAGATGACCCAGCAGAATGCCGCCATGGTGGAAGAGACGACGGCTGCCAGCCAGACACTCGCCGACCAGAGCCTGCATCTGCAGCAATTGCTGGGCGCTTTCCGGCTTGGCACTGCACGCGCTCGCGACCTGTCCCGGGCGGCCTGACTGCGCAGAAAACCGCTGAATTATCAAGGGCTGGACCGTGGAAGCGTCCGGCCCTTTCCCGTTGTACGGCGAAGGCGCTTCGAAATGGCCCGGAAACAGCCACGCTTCATCAATGTTTCATTTACCCAACCTGCCTAAAATCGTTTCCTGTGTCATTTCGGCATCGAGCGAGAGGCAACTGGTATGGCGTATGCTTCCCTATCGACGCGAGTGATCGGCTCGCTTCTGGTTTCGACCATGCTTGTCGCATGTTCGGCCGAGAGCCTCGTGCCGCCGGCATCGATAGACAATGGCACGCAGGTCGGGTCCATTTCGCGTTCTGCGCCGCCCGCGCCGATTTCCCATCCCGTTTCGCAACAGCCCTATTCCATGGCCTCGGCACCCGTTTCTCAGGCTGGTGGCGGATACCTAGCTGCACCTCCTGTTCAATCTTCGGCTCAAGTCCCCGCTCAAATCGGTGACGGCGGTCATTACCTGCGCGCGCCGAATGGCGCGCCGGCAACGATCCCGGCCGATGGCGTCAATATGGATGAGGAATTCGGTTTCGCGCCTGACGAAAGCGATGTCGTTGGTCTTGCCGAAGAGCAGGACGGAGATATTGCCGAGGGTGTTGGCGATCAGCCGGTGGTCGGCGGCATCGGCACGGACAATCCGGTGGCGCTCAATGCACATCGTCAGCCGATCGATGACCGTGTGATCGTGCCGCCGAAGCGGTCGGGTGCGGGTATTGGTGGGCAGGGGGCGGCGGCCCCGATGACCTGGACAGACAATTCCCCCGTCGTTGCGCCGCGCCGCGCACCTGTGCAAAGCCAGGAAGTGGCGATGCTGCGGCCGAACAATCCCACGACCAGCGATGCGCCGATGAGCGAAGCGGACCGACCCTGGCAGCGCACCGTCATGCCCCAGTCTGAAGTGTCCTGCCGCAGCGAACTGCGTCGCCTCGGCGTCGAGTTCAAGGATCTGCCGCGTATCTCGCAAGGGCCCAGCTGCGGTATCGATTATCCGGTCAAGCTTGCAGGTCTTTCCGGTGGCATCGATGTAAGGCCGGCGGTGACGCTGAACTGCCAGGTGACGCTCGCCTTTGCCAAATGGGTGAAGAACGATCTGGCGATTTCGGCCCGCACCCGCTATCTCACCGGCATTCGCCAGATCCAGCCGATGGGCGGTTATTCTTGCCGCAAGATGAACAACAGCCGCCAGCGTTACAATCCGATGTCGGAGCATGCCCGCGGCAACGCGATCGATATAGGCCGGATCACGCTGAAGAACGGCCATGCCATCGATGTGCGCAAGAAGGGCCTGTTCTCCTTCCGTGAGGGCGGCTTGCTCAAATCCGTACGCGGCGACAGCTGCAAGTATTTTTCCACCGTTCTTGGTCCCGGCAGCAATGCCGAACACTGGAACCATTTTCACTTCGACCTGCGCTCGCGAAAAGGTGGCCGCCAGTATTGCAACTGACGGCATCCTGTTCGACGAGAAGAGTAGGCGGATCCAGGTTCGGTTCAGTTGAGCCGCTTCGTGGGGTGTCGGACGGGCTCTTGCTCGATATCGGCGGCGGGGTCTTTCGGTTTGCGAAAATCCGTCGGCACGGGAATTGTCAGGGCATCGACCATGAATGAGGCAAGCTCATCGAGAGATGCGAAGTCGCAATCATCCATTTCCGTCTCCATCTCCGTCTTCGGGGCGGCGGAGGTTTCCTTCGGCAATATGGTTTTCTTGGCGGAATTCGGCATGATGGTCGACTTTCGGCTGCAGAAACGAATTGAGAAAATATACGGTCCGGTATTCTGGTGCCGCATATAAAGCAATGTAACCACGGTTGAATACGTCAAAAAACGGTATCTGGTTCATCGCAAAGCGAATTTCATCCTCAACGAGCACGCCAAGGCGATCGGAAGCGCCGTAGCTCATACTCCCTGGAATGCTAGCCTCGCAGATCTTGCCGTTTTCTAAATGGTCGCCTGACGTCTCTTCTGACGTCCTAATCCCCCAGTATTCGAGGGGTATCTCAGCACTGCCCGCTCTTGCGGTCGCCACCCGTTTGGGTGAGCATTTTCGAAATCACTGAGATCAGGAGAGAAAAACGGTACGCGCCGCCAACCCTATCACTTCGTCGCGAGACAGGACAGAGACCATATGATTTCAAGATTTGAGGGTATGCAGTGCCGTTGCCCTGCCGTTGATCGCAAAATCTGACGTCCGCGACGAGTAGACGGTGGTCGCTGTCCCGCAGCTTGCCTGATGTCGCCAATGATGCGATGAGGTCAACGGACGATGACGGTGGCGGCAAGGCCTTCTGCTTCTCGTCATCGTAATTGCCAATACCCCGTCCTGCCTCGATTGCTCATGCCCCTGAAATCCCGGCTCATGAGTTCAAACCTTAGCCGGAGAACGTGATGCCCGCGCTTGTCGATCTTCTACCCTTCGTGGCAGCCTTGCTGGCTGCAGGCGTGCTTGCAGGGCTTCTCGCCGGCCTGTTCGGTGTTGGCGGCGGTGCGATCCTCGTGCCGATCTTCTTCCATGTTTTCGGGCTTATGGGCATAGATGACGCGGTGCGCATGCATCTGGCGCTTGGCACCTCGCTTGCCATTATCGTGCCGACTTCTGTCCGCTCCTTTACCGCCCATCGCCAGCGCGGCGCGGTGGATATCGATCTTCTGAAGGGGTGGGTCGTTGCCGTGCCGCTCGGCACGCTTATCGCAACGCTGATTGCCGCCTGGGCGTCCAGTACCGAATTGCGGCTGATCTTTGCCGTGATCGCGCTGATCCTCGCGCTGCGGATGATTTTTAACCGTGCAAGCTGGAAACTTGGTGACGAGCTTCCTGCCAATCCGCTGAAATTCATGGTCGGTACCGGTATCGGCATCCTGTCGGGCCTGATGGGCATCGGCGGCGGCGTGTTGAACAACACCTTCATGACGCTTTACGGCCGCACCATCCATCAGGCGGTCGCGACCTCCTCGGGTGTCGGCGTGCTGATCTCGATCCCCGGCCTCATCGGTTATGTCTGGGGCGGTTGGGGCAAGGCAGGCCTACCGCCGTTCTCGACTGGTTATATCAACTGGCTCGCGGTCGCTCTTCTGATCCCGGTTACGCTCTATACGGCGCCCTATGGCGCAAGACTTGCGCATGCGCTTTCGAAACGGCAATTGGAAATCGGGTTCGCGCTTTTTCTTGTCGTGATCGCGATGCAGTTTTTCGCCAGTGTGGTTTTCTGAGGCTGAGCGATGCGAAGGTCTGTTTTGCGCCAATAGGAGACATTCTTAATGAGCAGGCTGTTGGCCGAAATGGGGCCGGAAGCGGACTGGCAGCTCTTCCGTCACAAGACGCTCAAGCAGACATGCGCTTGGAGGCTTGGCCCGAGCGGACGGTCTCTTCTGCTGGCCCTTAGCTGAGACTTACTTGCGCTTCTTTGCAGCTTCGAAGGTGCGCTTCTCAAGGCCGCCTGCCAGCTTGTTCATGCGTTTGGCCATGCGCCACACCGAGTCCAGCAGCGCGAGCCGGTCGAGGTTCGGTTTGTGCAGCAACAGAAGAGAAGTGGCTTCGACCATACTAAGCGCGGTCGCTGTGAGAGGCCCGACCATTCCTGAATTGCTCGGCCCCACGAGCAACACATTTTGCTCAGACTCGGATGTCGCCAGTAGTTCGTCGAACATTCGATGGTTAAAGTGGATGTGATGAGACGCATATTCATAGACGCCGCCCTCGGCCCCTTGGCCGCACTTTGCGGCAATGTCCTTGAATGTCGGCTTTTTCTTACCGACTAACTTTGAGGCCCAGCCGTGTCGATGTTTCATCTCCTCCCCAAAAGTCGAGATGGCAAATTCGGCTTGCTTCTGGAGTTCGGCGTCCTCGTTCGGCAGATTATATGTCTCGGCTCCCTCCCGCAGCCATGCTTGTACGCGCGAATGGGCCACGTACCTGAGTGCGAGCTCCTGCCCTTCCTGGCGGATCAAAGTTGCAATGACGTTGTTCTCATAAAGAGTGCGCCAGCGCGCAAGCGCGCCATCGGCAAAACCGTCCCTCAATAGACAGATTATTTCGGACGTAACGAGAAGGGCTTTTCCATGAAGATACGTCATCGCTTCGAAAACATGGTCCTGCTCTTGAACGGCCTGAGGGCGATGATGGCCGTTGAACGCGCTGCCCAGTTCTTCACAGCAGACCCATATTGTCTCCAGAAGGTCGAACGCCTTTCGCCAGCGCCGCAGGTTGCGTGATTCAAAGCCTGCTTGCTGCTTGCGTCGTTCCGCCAGCATCGGAGGCGCGCGGTCGATAAGCGATCGGTAGAAGAGCCTACCCGCCGCCTTCACCGTTCCCGATGCCATGCGTTCAATCTGCCTCTCAGTTAAGCTGTTCCCTTCTTCAAAGGCCTGCCGAATGATCTTCTCAAAATCATGTTGAAGTTCATCCATCGGCCAAGGTTCGATGGCTGTCCGTTTCCCTTTCCTCTTTTGACTGTCCATAACGGAACCTGCCATCTTTTAGTCTCCCATCACCTGATGCCGTTCTCTTGCTTCCGGTCCTCTACACCAGTTTGACACATTACGTCTCACGTTCCCGGGCGTGTCTGCTTCGGGCCGATAGCAGACCAATCGTCCTCCGCATCATCCCAAAATCCCGAACGCAATATTCTTCCATGACGGGATAGTTTAACGGAAACGCGCCCCTATATTGCGGCATCTCCGGGGAACATATTCCTCTCGATGTCTTCCAATACAAATGCGGTTCCCATGCCTCCCATTATTTCCGTACAGCAACTGACCAAGGCCTATGGCAACGGATTCGAGGCCTTGAAGGGCATCGACCTTGATATCGAGCGCGGCGAAATTCTGGCGCTGCTCGGGCCGAATGGCGCCGGCAAGACGACGTTGATCTCGATCATCTGCGGCATCGTCAATCCGACCGGCGGCAAGGTGCTGGTCGGCGGCCATGACGTTGTGAAGGATTTTCGCCAGACGCGCTCGCTGATCGGCCTCGTTCCGCAGGAACTGACCACCGACCAGTTCGAGACGGTGTGGAACACGGTGAGTTTTTCCCGCGGCGTCTATGGCAAGAAGCCGAACCCGGCGCTGATCGAGAAGATTTTGCGCGAGCTGTCCTTGTGGAAGAAGAAGGACAACATGCTGCGCGAGCTTTCCGGCGGCATGAAACGGCGCGTTCTCATCGCCAAGGCGCTGAGCCATGAACCGGAAGTCCTGTTCCTCGATGAGCCGACGGCCGGTGTCGATGTCAGCCTGCGTCGTGACATGTGGGAAGTAGTCAAGCGCCTGCGCGAGGATGGCGTGACCATCATTCTCACCACCCACTATATCGAGGAGGCGGAAGAGATCGCTGACCGGGTAGGGGTCATCAATGGCGGCAAGCTTCTGCTGTTGCAGGAAAAGACCGGCCTGATGAAGCAGTTCGGCCGCAAGCAGATGAAGCTCGAACTGACTGAGAAATTGGCGGAAATCCCGCCAAGCCTCTCGCCCTTCGCGCTATCGCTTAGTGAGGACGGCATGTCGCTCACCCATGAATACAGCCATGAGGAAAGTCAGGACAGTATCGCCTCGCTTCTTTCGGCGCTGACCGATGCGGGCATTCATTTCCGCGATCTATCGACAAGGCAAAGCTCGCTCGAGGACATTTTTGTCTCTCTGGTGGAGGAGAAGGCATGAATTTCGAAGCGATCAAATCCATCTACTTCTTCGAGATGGCGCGCATGCGCCGCACGCTTTTGCAGAGCGTCATCTCGCCGGTCATCACAACTTCGCTTTATTTCATCGTCTTCGGCACGGCGATCGGCTCGCGTATCCAGTCGATCGAGGGCGTTTCTTACGGGTCGTTCATCACGCCCGGCCTGATCATGCTGACGCTTCTGACCCAATGCGTGGCGAACGGCTCGATCGGCATCTACTTTCCGAAATTCACCGGTACGATCTACGAGATCCTGTCCGCGCCCGTGGCGATGACGGAAATCCTGATCGGCTATGTCGGGGCGGCTGCCAGCAAGGGGCTGATCATCGGGGTGATAATCCTGGC
The DNA here is from genome assembly GCF_019511445.1 of Aliirhizobium wenxiniae. GTDB lineage: Bacteria > Pseudomonadota > Alphaproteobacteria > Rhizobiales > Rhizobiaceae > Neorhizobium > Neorhizobium wenxiniae_A. The sequence goes on along the minus strand of NZ_JAEUAN010000018.1, from coordinate 122,538 downwards.
GACGGCTTCTTTCTTCGTCGACATCCGTATCGCCCATCCATTCATGATGGTGCTCTTCCTGGTGCTGACCGCAATCACCTTCAGCCTGTTCGGCTTCATCATCGGTGTCTGGGCGAAGAATTTCGAGCAGCTGAACATCGTGCCGATGCTCGTCGTACCGCCGCTGACATTCCTTGGCGGAAGTTTTTATTCGATCGACATGCTGCCGCCCTTCTGGCAGGCGGTGAGCCATCTTAACCCGGTTCTTTATCTCGTCAGCGGTTTCCGCTGGAGCTTTTACGAGATAGCCGACGTCAATCCGGTGATCAGCCTCGTGATGATCGGCGTCTTTCTCGGGCTCTGCCTGTCCGTCCTCGGCTGGATGTTCAAGACGGGTTATCGGCTGCGGAGCTGACGAAACGAACTGATCGGCGGAAAGATACGATCGGCGGCAAGTGCCGCCGATCGTTTTTTGTCGAGGCTTGGAGATTATCCGAGCGACAGTTGACGGCGCTCACCGCGTGCGGCCATGACGGAAGCGGCGAGCAGGGCGGCTGCAGCCAGGAACATGACGACGGCGATCGGACCTTCGGTTTCTATCAGCAGGCCGCCGAGAACCGCACCGCTGGAGATCGCGATCTGGAACGTGGTGACGACCAGAGATCCGGCACTTTCCGCCTCATCCGGTGCATTGCGTGCGATAAAACTCTGGACGCTGACCGGAAATGCGCCGAAGGCGAGGCCCCAGAGTGCAATCGCGGTTGCCGCGACGGCCAGTGACGCGCCGCCGATGGCGAGGATGACGGCAGAAGCCGCAACCAGTGAGGTGAACAGGATGATCGACAGGCGAGGGCTGCGCTCCGACACTGCGCCGCCGAGCATGTTGCCGACGAAACCGGCCGCACCATAGGCAAGCAGGATCAGCGAGATGGTTTCGACATCAAGCTGCGGCACCCGTTCCAGGAACGGGCGGATATAGGTGAAGCCGGCGAAATGGCCTGCGACGAAGAGCAGGATGGTGATCAGGCCGGTGCGGATTGCCGGACGGCGCATGACGGCCGCAAGCGTGCCAAGCCCGGCATGGCCGGTCGGCGGCAGGGAGGGCAGGGTGAAGGCCTGAACTGCAAAGGCGACGACGCCGACGCTGGCCGAGAGATAGAAGGCGGCCCGCCAGCCGAGCGTGTCGCCGATATAGGCACCGAGCGGGGCGGCACAGACGGTGGCAAGCGAAACGCCGGCCATGATGATCGCCATGGCGCGCGGCATCAGCGGCGGCGGTACGAGACGCATGGCAAGTGCGCCCGACATGGCCCAGAAGCCGCCAAGCCCGATACCGAGCAGGATACGGGCGGCAAAGACCGTGTAGATGTTTGAGGCAATCGCTGCGACGAGACTGGAGACGATCAGAAGTGCGGTGAGCGCCAGAACCGTCCAGCGACGGTCGATATTGCGGGTGCCGATGACGACGGCGGGACCGGCGATGGCGGCGATGACGGCGGTCGTGGTGATCGACTGGCCGGCCACGCCGGTGCCGACGTTAAGATCGACGGATAGCGGGGTGAGCAGGCTGACGGGCAGGAATTCGGCGGTGACGAGGCCGAAGACGCCGAGCGTGAGCGACGTCACCGCGCCCCAGCGCGCAACGTCATCTGTTCGTGCTGCGTCGTCGGTTGGTGTTTGGGTGCCGTGCATGGGATTCTCCTGAATTGCAGCCGATTTGGCTTGTGTCAGGAATAGGCGTGACGGGCTGGCGTTTCCATGCTAGAAAATCCGACATGCTTGACAATTCGTCCAAATCATTTTCATCCGTTGCGATCGATCCGCTGTCTGAAATGCTGCGGGGGCTGAGGCTCGACGGCGTCGAATATGGCCGTTGCCGGCTGTCGGACCCCTGGGCCACGGCCTTTCCGGCCGAGGATGCCGCACGCTTCCATTTCATCTCCTCCGGGTCAGCGCTGCTGAAGACGCCCACGGGTGAATGGCTGCGGCTCAATGCCGGCGATGCTGTCATACTGCCGCGCGGTGACGCGCATGTGATAGCCAGCGGCGAAACCGTCACGCCGCTTCCATTCGCGCGTTACGGCAAGAAGGAAGTCTGCCAGGGCGTGTTCGACATGCAATGCGCCGATGCCCGTTGCGGCACGGTGGCGCTGACCGCCTCGATGCGGTTCAACATCGACAAGCTGCATCCGCTGTTGCAACTGATGCCCGACACGATGCTGACCAGCGATCTTGCAACCAACGAGCCGGCAATCCCGCATCTTCTGGAGGCCATGGCGCGGGAAGTCGACATGGACCGTGTCGGCGCTGGCGGCATTCTGGCGCGTCTTGCCGATGTGCTGACGGCAACGATCATCCGCACCTGGGTGGAACATGGCTGCGGCAACACGAGCGGTTGGATCGCAGCGGTGCGTAATCCCGAAATCGGCCGCGTTCTGGCCGCCATTCATCTGGAGCCCGACCGTGACTGGTCGGTGGCTGAACTCGCAAAACTGATGGGCGCGTCGCGCTCCGGTTTTGCCGAGCGTTTCGCCCGTGTGGTGGGGGAGACGCCTGCGCGATACGTGGCACGGGTCAGAATGCATCAGGCGCGGCTCTGGCTGAAGGACGGCATGCGGGTTGCGACCGTTGCTGAAAAGCTCGGCTATGACGCGGAAGCCTCGTTCAGCCGCGCCTTCAAGCGCATCATCGGCGATCCGCCGAGCCATTTTCGTGGCAGGGGCGATGTCGAGGTCTCGCGTGAGATGGTCGAGCTGGCGGCGATCGCCTGACATCCATTCGGGATGCTTGGTGTAGAATAGAAAACGGGCGCGCTTTCATCCGGAAGCGCGCCCGCAGCCTTTAGAGCTTGACGATTATGCCAGCCAGAAGATCAGGCCGGACAGCGCGAAGCCGAGCAGACCCATCAGAGTCTGCATCACGGTCCAGGTCTTGAACGTGGTCTTGATATCCATGTTGAAGAACCGGCCGACCAGCCAGAAACCGCTGTCGTTGACATGCGAGAGCATGACCGAGCCGGATGCGACGGCGATCACGACGGCTGCCAGTTCGACACCCTGATAGCCGGCAGCCTGGATCGCAGGCTGCACGAGACCGGCAGCGGTGATGAGCGCGACGGTTGCCGATCCCTGAGCGACGCGCAGTGCGGTCGAGATCAGGAAGCCTGCGACGAAGACCGGCATGCCGATATCGGCCAGTGCGCCCGACAGGGCGTCACCGATACCGGAAGCACGCAGAACGCCGCCGAACATGCCGCCGGCGCCGGTGATCAGGATGACCGAGCAGACCGGGCCGAGAGCGGATTCGACGATACGCTCGACCTTGGACGGTGCGCGGCCGCGCATCGGGCCGAGTACGACGGCTGCGACCAGAACCGAGATCAGCAGTGCGATCGGCGTGGAGCCGATGGCGCGCAGGAGCTGGAACCAGCCGGCATCCTTGCTCACCCATTCCTGGGCACGGGCAAAATCGAGACCCGTATTCATGAAGATCAGCATGAGCGGCAGGAGAAGAAGAGCGACAACCAGACCGGGGCTCGGCTGCGTGACGTGCTCGTCCGAGGACTTTTCTTCTACGACGTCGTCCGGAACCGGCAGGTTGATGCGGTTACCGATCCATTTGCCGAAGAAGTGGCCGGCAACGATCCAGGTGGGGATGGCAACGACCAGGCCGATGATGACCAGAAGGCCGACATCTGCGCCCAGCAGTTCGGCTGCCGCGACCGGACCCGGATGCGGCGGCACGAAGACGTGCATGCAGGAGAAAGCGGTCGCAACCGGGATGCCGTAAAGCAGCAGGCTGCCGCCGAGACGACGTGCCACGGTGAACATCACCGGAAGCATGACGACGAGACCGGCATCGAAGAAGATCGGGAAGCCGAAGAACAGCGACGCGATGCCGAGCGCCATCGGCGCGCGTTTTTCGCCGAAGCGCCGCACGAGATCATCCGCCAGCGCTTGTGCGCCACCGGAGACTTCGAGCAGGCGTCCGAGCATTGCACCGAGACCGACGAGCAGTGCAACGCCGCCAAGCGTCGAGCCGAATGCCGAGGTCAGCGTGTTGAGAATGTTTGCTGCCGGAATGCCCGTGACCAGCGCCGTCAGGAAGCTGACGAGAATGAGCGCCACGAAAGCATGGACGCGAAACTGGATGATAAGAACCAGCAGCAACGCGACGGCGCCTGCTGCGATGGAAATGAGCGCGCCCGCGCCCAGGGTCTGTTCGAATTGCGGCAAATGTATACTCCTCCAATGCGGGGGAACCGGCATGTCGCCGCCCGATTGCATTAATTGCCTAAATAGAGTTCCTCACATGTCGGCTTAGATCGATCTAAGCCCAGCGCGCGCTTACGATAAGTTTAGGGCCAAATTCAACTGTGGCTCCCCCGATATTTTTATCATTTGTGAACTTTTCCAAGGTTCCGAATGATAAAAATCGGCGGGAAGGGCTATATTCCCTGCCAATACCGGCCACTCTTGATCTCACGGCGGTAAGCCCGGACATTTTTCTTCGCAACTTTGCGCATCGCAGGTGAACCGATCAAAGCATCTTCGATCCGGTTGAAATGGAAAGCTGTCGCTGGCTGACAAGGGAGCATCGCTGACGAATGTGTGAATGCCAAGATACCCAATCTCTACTGTTGTTCGCGCCGGGATCTCATCTACTGCGGACCTTTGGCGTGAGGCCCGTTTCTGCCGGGTACGAGTCGCGCCAACGTGCTTGACACAAATCGCTCAGTTTATTTATAACCATCTGGTTGGAAATTAATCAGATGGATCCATGGGCAGGAAACGCGTTATCGATCAGCAGGCCGTACTCGATGCGGCTGAACGTGTCGTCGGACGCGATGGTGCCGCCAATCTGACGATTGATGCCGTGGCCAAGGAGGCGGGCGTCAACAAGGCCAGCGTTCTCTATGATCACAAGTCCAAGCAGGCGCTGGTCGAAGCCGTTGTCGATCGCGCCTTCGAACGTGACACCGCCTTTCATGCCGGGATCGAGGAAAAGCTCGACGCCGCCGAGGATCGCGCGATCAGGGGGCGGATCCTTGCGGCCTGCGAACCGCCGCCGGAGGAATTCAAGGCGGTGGCCCTCAACCTCAGCGCCGCGCTTGCGCTCGACGAAGGTCTGCGCAGCAAGATGCAGCAGAGCCAGGCGCGGACGATCTCTCGCATCGAGGAAACCTCGCCGTCGCCGCGCGGCGCGCTTCTGGCCTATCTGGCGCTGGAAGGGCTGAAGTTCCTCGAACATCTCGATTTCCATCATTTTTCACGCGAAGACCGCGACAGGGTTCTTCGCGAAATCAACTGGCTCGTGACGGCGCAACCGGGAGAAATCGACCTTCCTGGCGTCAAGACGGGCTGACACTTAAAGTCCCATCGGGTGAATGACATGACAGACAGCATTGCCGCACCGGCCGCGGCCACGGATAAATTCGTCCCGTTCCGACCGATTTTTCTGACGGGAGGCAGCGGTTATGTCGGCCGCAATCTGATCCGGCATCTTGTCGCCCGCGGAGTTGCGGTCACGGCGCTTGCTCGCAGTGATGCATCGGCGAAGATAGTTGAGGCACTCGGTGCTGTTGCCTTCCGAGGCGATCTCTTCGAGAGCACGCTCGCCGCTGGGATGGCGGGCTGCAATGCCTTGATCCATGCCGCAGCCGACACTGACCACGGCCCGGCGACGGAGAAGCAGCGACGCGTTAATGAGGAAGGCACGCGGGCCGTGCTCGATGCCGCTCGAACCGCAGGTATCGCCAAGGTTATTCATTTGAGCACTGAATCCGTGCTTGCTACCGGCAGGCCGCTGGTCAATGTGGATGAGACCATGCCGCTGCCACCGAAACCGGCAGGCGGCTATTCGCGCAGCAAGGCAGAGGCGGAGCGGATCGCACTGGCGGCCAATGGTCCCGATTTCTCGGTTGTCGTCTTGCGCCCGCGCTTCATCTGGGGACGCGACGACACGACCGCGCTGCCGACACTTCTGGAGGCGGTGCGCTCGGGCAAGTTCGCATGGATTTCGGGCGGCAATTATCTCACCTCCACGACGCATGTCGCCAATCTCTGCCACGCCGTCGAACTGGCGCTCGGCCATGGCCGCGGTGGCGAGGTATACTTCATCTCGGACGCAGAGCCGGTGACATTCCGGGCCATGGTTTCGGCTCTGATCGAAACACAGGGTTTTGCCGTTCCCGAAAAGATCGTGCCCCGCTTTGTGGTGCGCACCGTCGCGACCATAGGTGATGTCATGGTCAAAATATCGGGCGGCCGGATCATACCGCCTTTAACCCTGCAGACCTATGCGACCTCGGCCGTTGAGGTGACCTTCGCCATCGGCAAAGCCCAGCGGGATTTGAGTTATACGCCAGTCATATCAAGGGACGAGGGCTTGGCGGAATTACGCTCCGCTCAGCACTGATAGTCTTCAAGTCGGGGCGCATCATCCGGCTTGCCGCTTTGATGCAGCTCATCAGGACCGGGGGAAAAACAAGGTCACATCCAGTGCGGCCCTAATCCCTCAAGCGCAACTCGTCCGTCTGCATGTTGAGCGAACTGAGCGTCGACAGGAAACTCATGCCGAGCAGGCTTTCGCTGAGCATGCCGTCCTGCGCCACCATGGCGCGGACATTGCTGCGGGAGATAGGGCCGATGGCAATCTTGTTCAGCCTGACGGGCGCGGCCATGGCCGGGCCGTTCGCGGTCATCACCCGGACCGTATAGGCGAGGCCTGCCGTATCGATGCCGATTGCGGCGGCATCGTCGAAGGACAGGACGACACTGCTTGCGCCGGTATCGACCAGCATCGGTATCGTTTTACCGTCAACCGAGACATCGGCCTGGAAATGTCCGCCGAGCGCCTTCTGGATGATCACCTCGTTTCCGTCGCGCCCGGTGACGACAACGGCGCGGCCGGGCATCAGACCCGCCACCATGCGGCCGGCGAACTGGTTGGCGTCATTGCGATAGAGATAGGCGGCGACCAGGCCGAGGATAATGACCAGCCAGATGGCAAGATTGCGCAGCGCCTCGTTCATGCTGCCGCGCCGCCCGGCGAGAATGCCGGCGCCAAGCAGGCCGGCGATCGGAATGAGATAGATGAGCTGGCCGAAATCACTGTTGTCGATGCCGAAGGTCTGGCCGCTGTCATGATTGAAGACCAGCAGCGCCAGGCCAGCGCCGAGCACGAGAAGCACGAGGGTCAGTCCGTTCATGTGGTCTGGCGCTCCTTTGCTAGCCTTTGTCGCCGTGTTTCCCGTCTCGGCTTGCGCTCGATCGTCTCCATCCGCGCGGCAAGCATGTCCATGATCGATTGCCGCTCGGCATCCGAATAATCGATCCAGCCGGCAATCTCGTCGCGCGTTCGCCCGCAGCCAAAACAATAGCCGGTCTTCATGTCGATCGAACAGACGAGGATGCAGGGCGATATCATGCGATCCTATATCGGAGGTTCAGACGATCAGGGCAAGGGTGGCCAGAGCCACGATTTCGCTAACCTGTTGTGTTGCACCGATCGTATCGCCCGTATGGCCGCCGAGCTTGCGGCGAACGAAGGCGGTGAAAAGCTGGCCGGCGGCGGCAGAAACGACAATCACGAAGATCGCGACCGTAACGCCGAGATGCGAGGCGATGAAGATCAGCCCCATCAGGCCGCCGATCAGCAGCGCTATATTGCGCGCGGTTCGTTCCGGTGCGCCTATCGCGACGGCGACCCCGTTGGTGCGTGCAGGGGGAAGGGCGCTCCAGTGCCAGATCATCACCGACCTGCTGGTGCAGGCCGCAGCCAGCATGGAGACTGCCGCCAGGCTGGAATCGAAGCGCGCAAGGGCAGCAAGCGACGCGGCGCGCAGCGAGAAGGACAGAAGCATCGCCACCACGCCATAGGAACCGATACGGCTGTCCTTCATGATAGCCAGTGCATGCTCACGATCTCGTCCGCCGCCCAGCCCGTCGGCTGCATCGGCAAGACCATCCTCGTGCAACGCACCGGTCATCAGCACCATCAATGACAGGGCGATAAGGCTTGTCACGAGCGCGTCACCGGTCTGCGACAACGTGTAGAGAACGAGGGCGGGGATAAGCGCGATCAGTGCTCCGGCAAGCGGAAATGCCCGCACAGCGCGCGAAAAAGACCCGCTCTGGCCAAGAAAGAACCGGTCAGGCACGGGGATGCGGCTTAAGAATGCGACCGAGCGGGCGAGGTCGGCGATGAAATCCGTCGCGTTTGGCAGTTGTCGCTCCCGATATAGGCGATTAAGAGAAGCGCACACAAAGCGCGATTTGCCGGCGAACACAAGTGTCAGATGACGACCCGCCGGCCAAGACGAGAGAGACTTCTATGAGTTTGAGCGGCCTGCCTTTCGACGATTTCCGTAACCTGATTGCCAACCTGCCGGGACCGGATCCGCGCGCATTGGTGGATGCCCGCGAGCGTGATGCGACGCTGACCAAGCCGGCGGGAGCACTTGGAAGACTTGAGGAAATCGCCTTCTGGCTCGCCGCATGGACGGGCAGGGCGCCGGCCGTCACCCGCCCGCTCGTGGCGATCTTCGCCGGCAATCACGGCGTCACCAGGCACGGCATTACGCCGTTCCCGCCTTCGGTTACCCAGCAGATGGTGGAGAATTTTGCCGCAGGTGGTGCGGCAATCAATCAGATCTGCGTCACCCATGATCTGGGCCTGAAGATCTTCGATCTGGCGCTCGATTACCCGACAGGTGACATTGCAACCGAAGCTGCCCTTTCCGAGCGCGATTGCGCCGCCACCATGGCCTTCGGCATGGAAGCGATTGCCGGCGGCACCGATCTTCTCTGCCTCGGCGAGATGGGGATCGGCAACACGACGATCGCTGCGGCAATCCATCTGGCGCTTTATGGCGGCGAGGCGGAAGACTGGGTCGGTCCTGGCACCGGGTCTCATGGCGAACTGATGGCGCGCAAGATCGCCGTCGTCAAACAGGCGGTCGATTTCCACAAGGATCATCTTTCCGATCCGCTCGAAATCCTACGCCGTCTCGGCGGCCGTGAGATCGCCGCGATCGCCGGCGCCATTCTGGCCGCCCGCATGGAAAAGATCCCGGTCCTGCTCGATGGCTATGTTGTAACCGCCGCTGCCGCAATCCTGAAGGCCATGAACCCATCGGCGATCGACCATTGCCTGATCGGTCACGTGTCTGCCGAACCGGGGCATCTGCGCTCCATCGAAAAGCTTGGCAAGACGCCGCTTCTGGCGCTCGGCATGCGGCTGGGTGAAGGCACGGGCGCAGCACTGGCTGCGGGTATCGTCAAGTCGGCCGCCGCCTGCCATTCCGGCATGGCGACTTATGAGCAGGCTGGCGTGACCAACAAGGCCTGAAGGCAATAGATGGAACAGACGCCGCTCGACACTAGAAACGGAAAAGCGAGCGGCGTTCGCCGGGTCATCGCGGCGACGCGATATTCGATGCAGGGGCTTTTGCGCCTGTGGAAGGAAGAGGCCTTCCGGCACGAGGTCTATGCTTTTGCGGCAGGCCTCATCCTGTTTGCCGTCGTTGGCGCAGCCGCGATGGATTATTTCATCTTCCTCATACTCATGCTGCTCCTGTTTTCCGCCGAAGCGCTCAACACCGCGATCGAGGAACTCGTCGATCGAATCTCGCCAGAGATCTCCACGGTCGGACGTCACGCGAAGGATCTCGGTTCCTTCGCCGTATTCTGCCTTTTGGCAGCAAACGGCCTGTTTGCTCTTTATGTCGTGATCAGGGCTCTATTCTGGTTGTCTTAGAGAATCGGAATGTTCAGATATTCCAATTGCCTAGTTATGGCATCACGGATCCGTGATGCGGGACTACAACTTCTTGTAGTGGACGTGCGAATCCTGAAAACTTAGCTTCTGTCATGTTTTCTGAATGTCGCGGAGCTTGTCACCTTGATAGACGACAAGATCGAAATTTTTGAATCTAATTTCAGGTGGGTCGTTCGGATACGCGAGGACGGACAGGTGAGCGAGCACATTTTCAATATTGCTGAACACGCCCATTCCTGGGCCGCGGGGCAGCGGATACGCATGCGAATTCAGCATGAGCAGGAAGACTGTCGCAAACGGCGTTCTGATTAGAGCGGCCGAATTGACCGAAAATGCTCTATTGCGTTTACAGGGCTTCAGGCGAATGAACGCCTGCGCCTTTCAATCGCCTGCGCATCGGCAACGGCTGGAATACTTTGCATCACGCGCGTCGCCGGCAGGATGGCGATCACTTCTGTTCCTTCGCGCAGTTTCGAGCGCAGCACGAACTGGCCGTCATGCTTGGCGAGTATCGCCTGTACTATCGGCAGTCCGAGCCCGGTGCCCTGTTCTGCACTCTTGATGGCGATCGATCCCTGGCCGAAAGCCGACAATACCACAGGGATTTCCTCTTCTGGAATGCCCGGCCCGTTGTCCTTGATCGATACATACTGGCCGCCGCCGGCCGTCCATCCCGCCTTGACGGAGATTTCTCCGCCCTGCTGGGTGAATTTCACCGCATTGGAGAGCAGGTTGAGAATGACCTGGCGGATCGATTTCTCGTCGGCCCAGACATGCGGCATATCGTTTTCGAAAGCGTGCTTGATGACGATATTCTTCGCGCGCGCCCGCAACTGCACCATGCCGATGCAGTCTTCCGCCACTTCGAGCAGTGACAGGGTTTCCTCGTTGAGATCGTAGCGGCCGGCTTCGATGCGCGACAGGTCGAGGATTTCGTTGATCAAGTTGAGAAGATGCTCACCGGAACGATGAATGTCACCGGCATATTCCCGGTAGGTCGGGTTCGGCAGCGGACCGAGCACTTCGGAACTCATCACCTCGGAAAAGCCGAGAATGGCGTTGAGCGGCGTCCTTAGTTCATGGGACATCGAGGCAAGAAAGCGGGATTTGGCCAGATTGGCCTCTTCCGCACGGCGCCGCGCCTCGTCCGACATCGATTTGGCCACTTCCAGCTCGGCGATCAGATCATCTTTTTCCGACTGATAGGACATCAGGGTCAGGTTCGATCGATAAAGCCTGTCGCCGATGAAATGGAAGAACACGACCGCAATTGCGCAGATTGCCGTCAGTCCGACATCCACCAGGTCGCGGGACATGATCGCCATGAAGAGAAGCGCTGCGATCATCGGCAGAAAGCCGACGAGCACGCCCTGGCGCAGCATGAAGCTGCTCATGGCGGTGATCGAGATCGCAAACAGAAGCACTGCGCCCTTGTAGAAATAGAAACTGTCGCCGCCGCAGGTGTTGCAGGACTGAAGCGCAAAGATCGCCCAGCCGACACCGAGCAGAACCTGGGCTGCCAGCAAACGTCGCCGCCACTTGGTCGTCGATGCCGCGGCGATCTCCTTGCGGCTGAAGCGGCGGGCGATCAGGAGATTGATCGCATGCAGGCTGAGCATGAGAAGCGCCCAGACGATCAGATTGGCGCTGGGCGACACATACATGCCGATCGCGGTGACAAGCGCGATGAACAGGGGGACGACCGCTGCGGCCTGCAGGACCGCATTGACATGCATGGACAGAGTGTCCCGGTCAAATGCCTGATTGCCGTTGGTGCTGAGTTGCAGTCGTTCACGCGTCGCGCGCACGGCCTTGGAAACCGCCTTGTTGCGGTGACCACGCGATCGATCAACGATTATCTTGTCGGTCGAGGTACTGACGCCGCTACTCATTGGTTGTGAACTAACTTACTCGGATGATTGAGAGCTTATGTTCCAAACCTTAAGAAGATACTGCCGGGAAAGGTTTTGTTTGCCATTTTCCTGAAGCTTCCGTTTGTAATTGGGACCGGATTGTGACCCGACTTGCCAAGACCCTGAAGGATGGTCTGTTCCTCGGAGCATTCCTCGTCCTTGCCTCGCTGATCGTTGCCAAGATCGACTTGAACGGCGACACCCGCATCAGCGGCCCGTTTTACGCAATCGACGGCGATACTCTGGCTGCCGGGGCAGAGCGGTTGAGGCTGATCGGCATCGATGCGCCGGAGTCCGATCAGTCCTGTGGCGGCGAGGGCGGAAATGCCTGGACATGCGGCGATGCCGCACGCGATGCTCTGTCGAAGTTCGCCGCGTCGCCTGACGCATATTGTGCGGGATCGTCCAGAGATCGTTACGGGCGCGTGCTGGTGCGTTGCAAACTGGGCGAGACGGATGTGAATGCCGAGCTTGTTCGTCAGGGCATGGCCGTTGCCTCCGGGGATTATCACGAGGAGGAGACTGCCGCGCGGGGCGAAGGCAGGGGGATTTGGTCAGCTCCCTTCGAGACGCCGCGCGCATGGCGTGCCGCCAAGGGCGCGGCAGCGGAAGATGATGGATCGGCAGGGGACGAAAGCCTGGTGGACACGATCCTCGACCGGTTGAAAGGGTGGCTTCCTTGGTCGTGACGGACCCTTGCCGGATCGCCGATCTTGGCGCATCGATTGCCGCCTGTCGCATCTGTCGGGATCATCCTGCAAAGGCGGACAATCCGCTGCCCCATGAGCCGCGGCCGGTCGTAACGCTGTCATCGACGGCGAGGCTGATGATTGCCGGCCAGGCGCCGGGCCTGCGCGTCCATGAAAGCGGACTGCCTTTCGATGATGCATCTGGCAACCGGCTGCGCGACTGGATGGGCGTCACGCGCGAGGAATTTTATGACGCGAGCCGTCTAGCGATCGTGCCCATGGGCTTCTGTTTTCCCGGTTACGACGCAAAGGGAAGCGACCTGCCGCCGCGCAAGGAATGTGCGCCCGCATGGCGCAGCAAGGTGATTGCGGCAATGCCGCAAATCGACACCATCCTCGTCATCGGCCAATATGCCGCTGCATGGCATCTGGGTGCGCGCCGCAAGAAAAGCACGACCGAGACGGTGAGAAACTGGCGCGACTATTTCTTCGCCAATGACGGGCCGCGCATCCTGCCACTGCCGCATCCGAGTTGGCGCAACAGCGGCTGGCTGAAAAGAAACGTCTGGTTTGAGGAAGAGATCCTGCCGGTGCTGAGGCTGCATGTGGATAGCTTGATCCGCGGAACAAAATTCGCTTAACTGTGCGAAATTCGGGTGTATAACGAAAAAACATTTCGAAGGGGACAATGATGGACCGTCTTGACCGCAAGATCCTGCGCATTCTGCAGGAGGATTCCACACTCGCAGTTGCGGATCTCGCAAAGAAGGTCGGCCTGTCCACCACGCCTTGCTGGCGTCGTATCCAGAAGATGGAAGAGGACGGCGTCATTCGCCGTCGCGTGGCATTGCTCGATCCGGGCAAGGTCAACACCAAGGTTACCGTCTTCGTCTCGATCCGTACCGCCAGCCACTCGATCGAATGGCTGAAGCGTTTTTCCGAAGTCGTGGTCGATTTCCCGGAAGTGGTGGAGTTTTACCGCATGAGCGGTGATGTCGATTATCTCCTGCGCGTCGTCGTGCCGGATATCGCCGCCTATGACGCCTTCTACAAGCGCCTGATCGCCAAGATCGAGATCCGCGACGTCTCCTCCGTCTTCGCCATGGAGCAGATCAAGTACACGACGGAACTGCCGCTCGACTACATGATGATCGACAACCAGAAATCCGGCGACGACTGAGCGATCCAGCTCTGTTGAGGCAATTTTGCGAGCGCTGCGATCCGGCATGGGTTGCGGCGTTTTCGCTTTGATATTCAGACTTTCAGCCGCTTCAGCACCTTCTCGCTCGACAATTCCTTGACTGCATCCTTGCCGATCCAACGTGCCGTTTTATCGTCGGATGCCTCAAGTTTTCGGGCAAGGGCGAGGGCAGGGGCATGGCAGGTGACGCTGCGCTTGCCGATATTGCGCAAGGCCCAGTTGACGGCCTTTCTGACGAAATTGCGCGGATCGGTGGAGTGCTCTTCGATCAAAGGCAGATAGCAGATCAACGCTGCATCCGGTTCCTTCTTCAGATGGACGGAGGCGCCGGCGATCATGGCAAAGGCCGTGCGGCGGACGAATTCGCGATCGTCTGCGGCAAAGTCGGCGATCAGGTCCTGCCAGAAGGGCGTTTCGGTAAAAAGGTCGGCGGCGGTATCGACGATTTCCCAGGAGACGAAGTCATTCGCCCATGAATGTGCTTCGGCGGGGTTAAGCGCTTTCGGGTCGGCCGTGTAGATCGCCACCATCCGCGCCTCGCGGATGCCTGTCTTCCAAAGTTCGAGCGCCCGGGCGTGGTTTCGTTCTACCGCCCGGGCAATCTTCTGCAGGTCCGGATTGGAGATCCCGAGCGCCGTTTCGGTGACTATGCCGAGGCGGCCCATGCCGGCAATGTTCTCCTCCGACCGTAATGTGCGCAGATGATCGATGATGCCTGCGACGTCGGAGGAGGGGCTGAGCATTGCCTTTGACCTTGCCGGTTATTTCCGCTCAAGCCGGGCGAGCAGCGAGGACGTGTCCCAGCGATTGCCGCCCATGGCCTGCACGTCGCCATAGAACTGATCGACCAGCGCCGTCAGCGGCAGTTTTGCGCCGTTGCGGCGCGCCTCGGTCAGCACGATGTCGAGATCCTTGCGCATCCAGTCGACGGCAAAGCCGAAATCGTATTTTCCCTGGTCCATCGTCTTGTGGCGGTTTTCCATCTGCCACGAACCGGCAGCACCCTTGGAAATGACATCGACGACCTTTTCAATATCGAGACCCGACTGCTTGCCGAAATGAATGGCTTCCGAGAGACCCTGGACGATGCCCGCAATGCAGATCTGGTTCATCATCTTGGTGAGTTGGCCGCTTCCGACCGGACCCATCAGCCCGACCATGCGGGCATAGGCGTCTATGACCGGCTTGGCCTTGTCGAAGATGGCTTGCTCGCCGCCGCACATGACGGTGAGCACGCCGTTTTCCGCGCCTGCCTGTCCGCCGGAAACGGGCGCATCCATGAAGTGGACACCCTTTTCTTTGGCTGCGGCCTCCAGTTCTCGGGCGACTTCGGCGCTGGCCGTGGTGTTGTCGATCAGGATCGCACCTGCCTTCATCGAAGAGAGTACGCCGTTTTCGCCTGTTGTCACTGAGCGGAGATCGTCGTCATTGCCGACGCAGGTGAAAACGAAATCGGAATCCTTGGCGGCTTCAGCCGGGGTGGCTCCGGTCGCACCACCGAATTTCGCGGCCCAGTCGGCAGCCTTGGCGGCGGTGCGGTTATAGACGGTGACGTCGTGGCCGCCCTTCTGCTTGAGATGTCCCGCCATCGGGAAACCCATCACCCCGAGACCGATGAATGCCACTTTCGCCATGCCGAACCTCCGAACGCTTGTTGTTCCAGATGATTAGAACAAAGCATGGCCGACGGGAAGAACAAAGCAGGCAAAAATGATTTTCCGCAACGCAGCGTAGATTTGCGGTTTAGCAGTTTTGCATTCCCATCTGCTTGAATCGGAGAAATGAAATCTCCATTCCCGGTTGTTTTTTGAAATGTTGGAATGTCGACCAAGTCGATAGAGTATGGGAGCCTTTCACCATCGAAATCCGGAGAGGAAGGGTTCATTCGATGGTGACACTCAATTTGAAACGTCGGCAGGCATTGGGGCTGATCGGTGCGGCCGCGGCCGCGGCAGTGCTGCCGATTGCCGGCCAAGCGAGGGCCGCCGCCAAGGAACTGCGTATCGGCTGGCAGAAGAACGGTGTGCTGGCGCTCGCCAAGAGCCAGGGCGCGCTCGAAAAGCGTTTTGCCGATCGCGGCATCAAGGTCACGTGGTCGGAATTCACATCCGGCCCGCCGCTTCTCGAAGCGCTCGGGGCGGGCGCGCTTGATTTCGGCCCGACGGGTGACGTGCCGCCGCTATTTGCCCAGGCCGCACGTGGCAATCTGCTTTATGTCGGCACCTATCGGGGCAGTTCTCAAGGTTCGGCCATCCTCGTCCACAAGGACAGTCCTATTCAGTCGATCGCGGACCTGAAGGGCAAGAAGCTCGCCTTCAAGCGCGGCTCCAGCGCCCACAATGTTGCGGTCAAGGTTCTGCGCAAGGGCGGTCTTGCACCCACCGACGTGACCCAGCTCGATCTGGCGCCGCCGGATGCGGCCGCCGCCTTCAAGAACGGCTCGATCGATGCCTGGTCGATCTGGGATCCCTATACCGCGATTGCCGAAGCCGATCCGCAGACCCGCGTGCTGACGACGGCGGAAGGCATCGTCGACAGTTGGAGCTATTTCCTCGGTAATGGTGATTTCGCTGGCGAGAACGGCGATCTGATCGTCGAGGTGATCGACGAACTGAAAAAGGTCGGCGGTACGGCACAGTCGAATTTCGACGAAACGGTAAAGGCGATCGCCTCGATTACCGGCGTGCCGGAAGATGTCACCAAGGTCGTGCTGTCGCGGCGTGGCGCGGATCTCGGCGCTGTCTCCACCGTGCCGGATGCGGCAGTCCAGTACCAGCAGGCGCTGGCCGACGAATTCTACGATCTCAAGATCATCCCGCGAAAGCTGGACATTTCCGACATCGTCTGGCGCCCGAAGGCCAGCTGAGCTGCCGTCCGTCACAGACCAACCGAGATCAAGGATTTTTGACGATGAGCGATAAGAAGAACCCCATCGATTTTCTCTGGTTCATTCCGACCGGTGGCGACGGCACCTATCTCGGCGGCAGCGAACTGAACCGCCCGCCGGAGAACCGCTATCTGCGCGAACTGGCGCAGACGGTGGACAGGCTTGGGTTTTCCGGCGTTCTGTTGCCGACCGGCGTTTCCTGCGAGGAATCCTTCGTCACGGCGGCCTCTCTGGCGCCGTTCACCGAAAAACTGAAATTTCTGGTGGCGATCCGTCCGGGCACGGCGGCACCTGCCTATTACGCACGGCTCGCGGCTGCACTCGACCGGGTGACGAACGGCAGGCTGCTCCTCAATATCGTCGTCGGCGGCAATCCATCGGAACTGGCCGGTGACGGCATCTTTCTCGAGCATGACGAGCGTTACACCCACGCGGAGGAATTCTTCCAGGTCTTTGAGGATCTTGTCACCACCGGCCATGCGGATCTCGACGGCAAGCATATCAAGGCGAAAAATGCCAGGCTCGGTTTCCCGACCATCCAGCAGCCGCGGCCGCCGCTTTATTTCGGCGGATCGTCGGATGCCGGCATCGAATTCTTTGCCGGTCGCGGCGACAAATATTTGACCTGGGGCGAGCCGCCGGAACAGGTGGGTGAGAAGATCAAGGCCGTGCGCGCTGCTGCCGAAAAACGGGGCAGGGACGTCTCCTTCGGCATTCGCCTGCATTTCATCGTCCGTGAGACCGACGAGGAAGCATGGGAAGCGGCGGATAAGCTGATCTCCAAACTCTCCGACGAGACGATCGCCAAGGCGCAGGCGCATTTCGCCCGTGATTCCGACAGTGTCGGCCAGCAGCGAATGGCGGCGCTGCATAATGGTCGTCGCGACAAGCTGGAAGTCTCGCCCAACCTCTGGGCCGGTATCGGGCTGGTGCGCTCGGGGGCGGGTACCGCACTGGTCGGCTCGCCGAAGACGGTGGCCGCACGCCTGCGCGAATACCAGGATCTTGGCATCGAGACGGTGATCGGCTCCGGTTATCCGCATCTGGAAGAGGCCTATCGCGTGGCGGAACTGCTCTTCCCGGAACTCGGCATCACCCGCGAGGAACAGCGTGCTGGCTTCGGCAACGAGTTCGCCTCGGGAAAACCGCTCTTCGGCGGCGGTGGTCACGCCACCATCCGCGCCGTCGCGGCAGCCTGATAAGAGAGTGAGGGCGAGAGAATGACGACAGTCGATACGTTTACCGATGGTCACCCGCTTCGACGTAGTGGCAGTCAGTCGCGATCTGTTGGGGGCAAAGGGCTCGCGGCTCCTGCGATCTCCCCCCTTGTGGGGGAGATGCCCGGCAGGGCAGAGGGGGGGAACGTCTCGCGGAATTCGGCATCGGCAGAGGTCGCCGAGGGGGCATCACCCCGCTCTGTCAGCTTCGCTGACATCTCCCCCACAAGGGGGGAGATCACCCGGAGCGCCTCCGATCGCTCCCGAGCAGTATTGGCCGCTTTCGGCCGATTTTTGCCATTTCTCCTGCCGGTGACATTGGTCATTCTCTGGCAGGCCGGTTCCTCCTTCGGCCTCATCTCCGACCGCATCATGCCATCGCCGGCGGCGGTGGTTGCGGCTTTCTGGGAAAGGCTGTTTTCCGGTGAACTCGCCCGCGATGTCGGTGTCAGTGGTGCGCGTGCGCTGAGCGGTCTTCTGATCGGCGGCTCGATCGGCTTTTTGCTCGGCATCGCCAACGGCGTGTCGAAACTGTCGGAACAGCTGACCGATACGACGCTGCAGATGCTGCGCACCATTCCGCATCTGGCGATGATCCCGCTCGTCATCCTCTGGTTCGGCATCGGCGAGGAGGCCAAGCTGTTCCTCACATCGCTCGGCGTGCTCTTCCCGATCTATTTGAACACCTATCACGGGGTGAAGAATGTCGATCGCGACCTCATCGAGATGGGGCGCATCTACGGCATGAGCGGCTGGTCGCTGTTCCGCAAGGTGATCTTTCCAGGCGCACTGCCGTCGATCTTCGTTGGCCTGCGTTATGCGCTCGGCATCATGTGGCTAACGCTGATCGTCTCGGAATCGATCGCCGCCAATTCCGGCATCGGCTACATGGCCAATACCGCGCGCGAATTCATGATGACCGATGTCGTCGTGCTGGCGCTGGTCATCTATGCGGTGCTCGGCAAGCTTGCCGACGTCATTGCCCGGACGTTGGAGCGGGCAGCGCTCTCATGGAACCCGGCCTATCAGCGATAAGGAGGATAAAATGCCCGTTGGACCCTATCAATCGCCGCTCGCCTTCATTTCTGATGCGGAGCTGGACGCTTACCATGAGGCACAGCCCGTGGACTATCAGGCAGCGCCGCAACCGGCGGGCTTAAGGCTGCGCGGCGTCGAAAAACGCTTCGGCGACAATCCTGTCCTGCGCGGTCTCGACCTCGATGTGCCTGCCGGACAGTTTCTGGCAATCGTCGGCAAGAGCGGTTGCGGCAAGAGCACGTTGTTGCGGCTTCTCGTCGGGCTGGATGAGCCGACCGGCGGACGGATAGAGTTCGTCGATGAGGAAGGCGAGGCGGTTGAACCGAATTCCCGCATCGTCTTCCAGGAGCCGCGGCTTTTGCCATGGTTTTCTGTTGCCGACAATGTGGCGGTTGGCCTTGGTGACGGCGTGCCAAGGGCTTTCGGGCGGCGCGAGGCCGAGCGGGCGCTGGCGGGCGTGCAGCTGTCGGAAAAGGCGAAGGACTGGCCGTCAAAGCTTTCCGGTGGCCAGCGGCAGCGTGTGGCGCTGGCACGCGCACTGGTCAGTCGCCCTGGCCTGCTGGCGCTCGACGAGCCGCTCGGCGCGCTCGATGCGCTGACGCGGATCGGCATGCAGAATCTGGTGACGGATGTCTGGCGCGAGCTTGGCTTTACCGCAGTGCTTGTGACCCATGACGTGGCGGAAGCCGTGCATCTGGCCGACCGGGTGATCGTGCT
The DNA here is from genome assembly GCF_019511445.1 of Aliirhizobium wenxiniae. GTDB lineage: Bacteria > Pseudomonadota > Alphaproteobacteria > Rhizobiales > Rhizobiaceae > Neorhizobium > Neorhizobium wenxiniae_A. The sequence goes on along the minus strand of NZ_JAEUAN010000018.1, from coordinate 103,117 downwards.
TGATGAAGGCCGTATCAGCCTTGATCTCGAAATCCCGAGAGACCAGCCGCGCCGGCATGGCGATCCGGTTCTGGCGGAACTGGAGGGCAGGCTGCTCGATACGATCCTCGGGAAAGCTTGAGGATCGGATCAGAGATTAGATCAGATCGATCGGCCGGCCCGCGCCAGCCCGTGTTCCACAAGCCGGTCGATCACTTGAGGATAGCTGACGCCGCTTGCGCCCATCACCTTGGAATACATGCTGATATCGGTGAAGCCGGGAATGGTGTTCAGCTCGTTGACGAGAATGCGCCCTTCGGCGGTGAGGAAGAAGTCAGCCCGCGCCATGCCGTCGCAGCCGAGTGCGCGAAAAGCCTTGATCGCGAAGGCGCGGATCTCGTCTTCGACATCCGGCGGTATCTGCGCCGGGACTCGCAGCGCCGCGCCATCCTCGTCGATATATTTGGCATCGTAGCTGTAAAAGCCGTGGCTCTCCGCCGGAACGATCTCACCCGTTGTCGAGACGAACAGGCTGCCGTCCGGTGCCTCCAGAACAGCACATTCGATCTCGCGGCCCTTGATGAATTCTTCGGCGAGAAGCTTGCTGTCGTGGCGAAACCCTTCGGACAGCGCCGCGCCGTAACCGGCCTTCGTCAACACCTTGCTGACGCCGACCGAAGACCCCTGGCGGGCCGGCTTGATGAAGATCGGCAGGCCGAGCGTCTGTTCCAGTTCCTCGAAAGCGGGTGCCGCATCCTGATAGATCGTCACCGAGCGTGCAGCCGGAATGCCGGCCTCGTTGAACAGCCGCTTGGCGATATCCTTGTCGAGCGCATTGGCCGAGCCGAGAATGCCGCAGCCGGCAAGCGGTACACGCGCCACCTCAGCCAAACCCTGAACCGCGCCGTCCTCGCCATGCAGGCCATGAAGCACGGGAAACAGGATGTCGATCTTCGGCAGTTCGTATGCCGCAGCCCCTTCGGGAAGCGCAAGCATGCGGCCCTTGCCGCCGGGAATGAGCGAAAGCTGGGTGCCGCTTTCCGGCTTTGAAAGCGCACCGCCCTCAAACGCGCTGAGCAGCCATTCGCCTTCGCGGCTGACGAAGACCGGTACCGCATCATATTTTTGCGGATCGAGCGCATTCATGACATTAGTTGCCGAAAGCACCGACACGTCATGTTCCGCCGAACGCCCGCCGAACAAAACGGCAATACGCAGCCTGTCTGTAGTTCCCGTCATATATCCCTCTCCAGTCCGGCTCGCAGCCGGTATCCGATTCTGCATCGGTTTTTGCCCATTCCTTGCGACGCCGCAAAACGGGCTGTTTTGCGGCGGATGCGCAGTCAAGGATGAGAAAAGGGCGAAATCAGAACGGCTTGATCACGGCCAGCGCTACGATGAGCACCAGACAGATCAGAATGGTCGGCATGCCGATGCGCACGAAGGCATTGGGTTCAAGCTTCGGATCGGCAGCCATCTTGCGCATCGCGGCCTGTTGCATGCCGTGTAGGGCCGAAAGAATGACGACCAGAAGAAGCTTGGCATGCAGCCAGCCATCGGAGAAACCGATATAACCAAAGGCGAGCCACAGGCCAAAAATCCAGGCCCCGGCAAGTGCGGCCGTGGTCACGGTGCGATCGTATTTGCGCAGCGCGACGATGACGCCGACGCGGATCGGCGGCGGCACCATCGAGATGACGAAGGCATTGATCAGCATGCCGCCGATCAGCAGAAAGTCGGAAAGTTGGTGCAGGGCCTTGATGGTGAAATACAGCATTATCGATCACTCCAGATCATCTGTTCGGTAAACCCGAGTTCAGCCAGATCCTGCGCTCGAAGCGCCTGTTCTGCCGGGTCTGATGGAAAGAATTCGTCCAGTTGCGGCGGCTTTACGCCGGTTGCGGATAACATCGCGTGAACCTGTCCGCGATGATGTATCTGGTGCTGGAAGAGATGCAGCAGGATGCGGTCTGCCGGTTCGACCTGCACATGCGTATCGCGCGGGATGCTGACTTCGCCGCAAAGCGTCTCGTCCGTCAGGCTGCGACAGTGGTCTATGAGGCGGCGGTCGGCGGCGCGCTGCTCGCGGTCGAGATCGGCAAGGATAGCAAACGGGATTTCCGGTTCGAAGGCGGAAGCGCCCGGACAGTTTCCTTCAAGTGCACCGATATAGAGCCAGTCGACGGTCAGGATATGGTTCAGCGTGTAGATGATCGATGGAAAGAAGTTTTGGCGCGGTGCGGCGAGGTCTTCAGCGGACAGTAATGCGCAGGCCTTGAGGAGGCGGTGATTGGCCCAGGCGTTGTTGTATGCCTGGGCGAGGAAGTAGCGCTGTGGTGTCGTTGCCGTCTTCACAAAATGCCCCTCACCCTAACCCTCTCCCCGCAAGCGGGGCGAGGGGACTTGCCTCGCTCGATGTCGGCGTGGGTCGATACCTTGCGGTGTCCGCCCTTCTCCCAGCATGCGGGGAGAAGGTGCCGGCAGGCGGATGAGGGGCTTTGTGGGCACCATTTCCGCCTTGTTACGAAAAGAAACTAGCTCTTCAATTTGGCGATGACCAGATGGCCCGGGCTGGGATTGCCGTCCTGCATGCGCACGTTGATGTCAGTCATTTCGACAAGCTCGAAACCGGTATCGGCAAGCCGTGTGCGGATATAGGCCGGTGAATGCATGAAGCGCTGGTGCGGGCCGACCGTGTAGGTGCGCTCGTCACCTTCATCTAAGGATTCCGACGAGAAGATGAACAGGCCGCCGGCGACCATGTTTTCGGCCGCACCGAAGAACAGCGGTTCGAGCGCGCCGAGATAGGGAAGCACGTCGGTCGCCGTGATCAGATCGAAGGGCTCGTCGTCATTGTCCTCGAGAAAGTCCTCGACTTCGGCGACATAGAGCGTCTCGTAGAGATCCTTCTCATGGGCGATCTCGACCATGTTTTCGGAAATGTCGAGACCGGTAATGTCATCGACCATGTCGCGCAGCGTGCCGCCGGTAAGACCCGTGCCGCAGCCGAGATCGAGCATGCGCTTGAACGGGCCGAGCTTCAGCTCCTGCAGGCGCTGGCGCACCAGAACCGGCACGGCATAACCGAGTTGTTCGACCAGAATGTCTTCAAAGCTTTCTGCGTGCTGGTCGAACAAGGTTTCGACATAGGCATCCGGCGCCTTCGGCGGCGCTTCGCCGCGGCCCATCGAGGCGATGCGAACGGCGGCACCACCGTGATCTTCCGGATCGATTTCGAGCACCTGGCGATAGGCTTCGACGGCGGCATCGATCTCGCCGGCCTTTTCATGTGCAAGCGCCTTGTTATAGGCTTCCGCCAATGCTTCTTCGTCGATCTTCGCCATAACCATATCCTCGTTGTTGCCAGCCGCTTTACGTGTCGCGACAGCGTTTGGCAATTGCGAGGATCGCAGCAGACGCGATCAGTGCAGGATGATTTCGCCCTTCACCTGCCGCCACTCGCTGGCCGAGATCAGCTTGCGATGCACGTAGCGGACGGAATGGATGGGGCCTTCCAGCTTTTCCTGCCAGAATTTCAGAAAGCCGTTCATTTCGGGAGAGTCGGGGGCGAGATCGTAATTCTGCCAGACGTAACTCTGCAGCAGGGCAGGATGATCCGGCATGCGGTAGAAGATCTGGGCGGTGGTGAGGCCGTAGCCTCGCAGCATCATTTCGAGTTCCGACATCTGCTGTTCCCTTTTTTCAATGACGCATTGCCTGCGTCATTGAAATGGGATCATGTCATGCTTAATGGAAGCTTGACGATTATCGCTTTTGGCCGAAATTGATGTTTTATTTCAGTCTATTAGCATCCATCTTCTGTGAGTGCTGCTAGCGCACCAGATGGCGGGTCAGGCGTCGTTCGATGAAGTTCCACAAATGCCGCAACGCTTCGACCATGGTGAGGTAGAAGATCGCAGCCCAGAGATAGGTCTGGTAATCGAACGTCCGCGAGAAGGCGTAGCGCGTCTCGCCCATCAGATCGTAGACGGTAACGATGGCGACGACGGCCGAGCCCTTGATCATCAGGATGATCTCGTTGCCATAGGGCCGAAGCGCCACGATCAGGGCCTGCGGCAGGATGATCTTCCAGAAGGCGACGCGCTTGGAAATGCCGAGTGCGGCTGCACCTTCGTGCTGGCCGACCGGAACGCTCTGGAGCGCGCCACGCAGGATTTCCGCCTGATAGGCGGCAGTGTTCAGCGTCAGCGAAAAAAGACCGCAATACCAGGCCTCGCGGAAGAACCACCACAAACCAACAGATTCCAGCTGCGGCCGGAAACTGCCGAGACCGTAATAGATCAGGAACAACTGGGCGAGCAGCGGCGTCGAGCGGAAGACGTAGACATAGGCGTAGGCAATCGCATTCAGCACGCGGTTCTTCGCCATGCGGGCGAATGCGATAGGCAGCGATAGAATGGCCCCGAGCACGATGGAGATGCCCACCAGCGAAATCGTCGTCCACAAGCCGTTGAGGTAACGCGGTCCATAGCGCTCGAATTTGGCCGGATCCCAGCCCTCGATCACCATGCTGATCAGCGCCATGGCGAGCAGCGCCCACAGGATGAGCACCCCGATGCCGACGACCTTCGCCGTCGTCAGAGGCCGGTGCAGAACAGCAGGCGCCGGGCGCGGCGGGATCATTTCCTTCGTCACGCTCATCGGGAAACCTCCGACCGCTTGGCCCAGCGCTCGATGAAGCCGAGACCGTAGGAGGAGATCATCGCCAGGATCAGGTAGAGCAGGCAGGCGAGGAAATAGAAGAAGAAGGCTTCCTTGCTGACGCGTGCAGCAACACCCGTCTGGCGCACGATATCGGCAAGCCCGATGACGGACACATAGGACGTATCCTTGAGCAGGATCAGCCAGAGATTGGTAAGGCCGGGCAGGGCGATGCGGATGAGCTGTGGCAGGACGATCAGCAGCATGGTCTTGCCGCGACGAAGACCGAGCGCATCGCCGGCCTCATATTGCCCACGCGGAATGGCGCGGAAGGCCGACAGCAGAACTTCCGACGAATAGGAGGAGAAAACCACCGCCAATGCCACCATGCCGGCAACGAAGGCGTTGATCTCCACGCGCCCGTCATAACCGAAGAAGGAAAGCACGGACTGGATCAGCATCTGCGCGCCATAGTAGACGATAAACAGTGTCAGCAGTTCCGGCAGGCCGCGAAAGATGGTCGTGTAGATACCGGCGGCCAGCCTCAGCAGTTTTTCCTGCGACTGCGCGGCAAGTGCGATCAGGAAACCGATCAGCAGCCCGACAGGCAGTGTGGCGAGCGCCAGCGAGATCGTCACCTTGACGCCGAAGGCGATTTCGTCGCCCCATCCGGTGTCGCCACAGGAGACCAGCCCGGAGCCGCCAAGCCAGGTAAAGATACCGGCGGGGCCGCAAAACGGGTCGAGTATATTAAAGAGGGCGGAGAGCCATCCGCTCATAGGATCATGTTCCGGTTCATATTCCCCTGCGGCTTATGTCGTGCCGCTTTCAAATGCCAATTAAAAAGGAAAATTTCTTGAGGACAAGTGCTTCACAAAAATGAAAACGGCGGAAGGTGACCCTTCCGCCGCTTTTTCACGAGAAAAGTAGATTACTGTTCGCCGCCATAGACGTCGAAGTCGAAATACTTGTCCTGGATCTTCTTGTAGGTGCCGTCGGCGCGGATCGCGGCGATGGCTGCGGTGAACTTGTCGGCCAGAGCCTGTTCATCCTTGCGCACGGCAATGCCTGCACCCTGGCCGTTGATTTCCGGATCGACCGGAAGCGGGGTCAGGATCTTGCAGCAGGAGCCGGCATCCGACTTCACCCATTCCGTGAGGACGACGATATCGTCGACGACGCCATCGATACGGCCGTTGGTCAGGTCGAGCTTGTATTCGTCGGCGGTCGGATAGAGCTTTTCATCCGAATCCGGGAAATGCTTTTCGACATAGTTGGCATGGCTGGTCGAACCCTGAGCGCCGATGGCCTTGCCCTTCAGCGATTCGGCGGTTGCTTCCGTCAGCGGAGAATCCTTCGGCACGGCGATCGCCGGAGGCGTGTTGTAGTACTTCTTCGAGAAGGTGACCTGCTGCTGACGCTCGGGCGTGATTGACATGGAAGCGATGATCGCGTCGAACTTCTTCGACTGCAGAGCCGGAATGATGCCGTCCCAGTCATTGGTGACGAAGGTGCACTCGGTCTTCATCTGGACGCAGAGCGCCTTGGCGATGTCGATATCGAAGCCGGTCAGCTCGCCGTTGGATTCCAGAACGTTGAAGGGCGGGTAGGCACCTTCCGTACCGATCACCAGCTTTTCCTGTGCCGAAGCGGCGCCAGCGAAAAGCGAGATCGCTGCGATCGACGCGGCAGCAAACAAACGGGTGGAGATGTTCATAATGGTCCTCTCTGTTGGCAGTCCGGCGGCGTTTTTTCGGTTTTTCGCAGCCGGTGAGGGGCGTTTTGCAGCCCTTGGTTTTTATAGATACCGGCTCCGGGAAAATTGCAACGGCATTTTCTGCGGCAACCTCGGGCTTCACATCCCTTTGACGGATACGTCCCAACCGACACGTCGCCACAAGGTTCCTGGAGGAAAATGCATAATGTCAAGGGCGGCAGTGTTTGCGATGCGCCAAGATGGCGCAGGCATAATCAGCGATGAATACTTCATTCAAGCACGGTTCAGACTTTGGTCCCGATCATGCGGACCTTTGCTGCCGGTCATAATGGGAACCAAATTGGAACAAATACAGTTGTGGTGCCGCGAAAAACTGCCCGCAAGAGGTGGGCCACAACAGGGATGACCATTGGGGCCGTCGCGCGCATCTAGGGACGAAAGCCAGAAGAGGAAAATGTCATGTCGATGAAATCCAGACTGTTCGCCAGCGTGGCGGCGCCTGTTTTGTCCCTGCCATTGTTGATGCAGCCTGCCTATGCCCTGCCGTCCGGCATGGAACTCGGAGCGGCACAGCCGGTAGCAGCAGGTATCATCCGGGTTCAGGAGCAGGTTCCTGCAGAAGGTGAGGAGATCCCCAAACGCCGCAAGCCGCAGGCAGACGAGGGCGAAGGCGCAGAGCGCCCGCGCGGTGAGCGTCAGCAGCGTGCCGAACAGCCGGAAGGTGAACGGCCGCAGCGCCGCCAGCAGGCGGACCAGGGTGAGGGCGGCGAGCGTCCGCAACGCCGTCAGCAACAGGATGCCGGCCAGGCGGAAGAGCAGCCGCGCCAGCGTGAACAGCGTGCCGAGCAGCCGGAGGGGGAACGTCCCCAGCGCCGCCAGCAACAAGCCGATCAGGGCGAGGGCAGCGAGCGACCACAACGTCGCCAGCAGAATGCCGAGCAGGCGCCCGAACCACAGCAGCAGGCAAAACCGGATGCGGAACAGGCCGAACAGCCCAAACCGCGCAAGGAGCGTCAGCAGCAGGCTGAGCAGCCACAGCCGGAGCAGCCGCAAGGCGAGCGCCCGCAACGCCAGCAGGCCGATCAGGCGCCGGAACCGGCCGCAAAGCCAGATGCTCAACAGGCTGAACAGCCCACGCCGCGGCCGCAACGCCAGCAGCAGGCCGAACAGCTACAGCCTGAACAGCCGCAAGGTCGCCCGCAACAGGCGGAGCGTCCTCAAACCGAGCAGCCCGAGGGTCAGCGTCCTCAGGGCGAGCGCCCGCAGCGCCAGCAGGCCGATCAGGGCGAAGGCGGTGAACGTCCCCAGCGTCGCCCGCAACAAAATGCCGACCAGGCTCCCGTACCGGTACAGCCGGATCAGCAGCCCGGCCAGACACCGCGTCAGCAGGCACAGGATCCGAACAGGGCGCCTCCCGAACGTGCGGCAAGCGGCGGCGAGCGCAACCAGCCGCGGCCGGTCGAACAGAGCGCCGAACAGCCGATGCTTCCGGTTGAAAACGGTGCGGCCGTGCTCGACAGCGCCAAGGAGCTGCGGCCCGATCGTGCCCAGAACAACGGTGATCGTCCGCGCCGCGATGGCAATCGCCCGGATGCCCGCACGCCCGATCGACAGCAGGCACAGGAGCGCCCGGCTCCGCCGCCGCGCACCGATGCCGACGCGCAGGCCAGCGATCGTGTGACCCGTGAAGACAGGGAGCGCTGGCGCAACCAGCGGCGCGAACTGGTCGAGGAACGTGGCGAGCGCATGGATGGCAGGCCCGATTTCGAACGCCCGCGCGGATGGGATGTTCTTGGCCCGATTGCAGGCGCTCTTCTGGGGCAGGGTCAGGCTCAAGGACAGGACCGCAATCGCGACCGCGACCGTAGAAACTGGGATCGCGACGACGGCCGTGAGATCATCTCGATCGATAACCAGACCTATGTCCGCCACAATGACAGCCGTCGCTTCTATGAGGATGGAAGGCAGCCGGAATACGAGCGTTTGGGTGATGGTCGCTACCGCGAAATCGTCGAGCGTGACGATGGCACCCGCGTGGTGACGATCCGCAACCGCTACGGCGAAGTCGTGCAGCGTTCGCGCGTTGTGCGCGGCGGCAAGGAATATGTGCTCTATTATGCACCGGAGCTTCTGGAAGATCGCAGAGATTACACCTGGCGCGATCCGGGCGACGACCTGCCGCCGATGCGGCTTGGCGTACCGATCGATGACTATATCATCGATACGTCCAGCGAGCCGGACCGCGATTACTATCGGTTCTTGGAGCAGCCGCCGGTAGAGCGGGTCGAACGGCCCTATTCGCTGGACGAAGTCCGTTATTCCGCACGTATCCGCGACAAGGTTCCGCGTATCGATCTCGATACGATCACCTTTGCCACGGGAAGTGCGGAAATCCCGATGAACCAGGCAAGCTCGCTGCGCAAGGTTGCGGATGCGATCAATCAGGTCTTGGAAAAGGATCCGTCCGAAACCTTCCTGATTGAAGGCCATACGGATGCGGTTGGCTCCGACGAAAGCAACCTTGTCCTTTCGGACAGGCGTGCGGAATCGGTTGCCGTCGTGCTGTCGGATGCTTTCGGCATTCCGCCGGAAAACATGACGACGCAAGGCTATGGCGAGCGATACCTGAAGGTGAGCACCGAGGCCGCGAACCAGGAGAACCGTCGCGTGACGATCCGTCGTATCACACCATTGGTGAAGCCGGTCGCCTCCAACCAGTAAACATCACTGCGACCTACAAGAATGGAAGCCGTCGGCCATCAAGGTCGGCGGCTTTTAGCGTCTGGGAAGGCCGGTTGCGCGGATGACGAAGTCGGCGATCGATACGGTGTCGTCAAGGTCGAATACGGGTAATGCCTGCTCTTCGATCGGATGATCTGCCGCGATGGCGACGATATGGGGATCGTTCGGAGCCAGAGGTTCGCGGCATTTCGATTCCAGTCGGCGCAGCTCTATCTTCGGGATGGCTTCCCGCTTGTAACCTTCGACCAGAACCAGATCGCAAGGGGCCAGCCGCTCAAGGATCTCGTCAAGTCTCGGTTCATCTGCGCCTCTCAATTCATGCATGATCGCGAACCGCGCGCCCGAGACGATCGCCACTTCACCGGCACCGGCCTCGCGGTGACGGAAGGAGTCCGCACCGGGCTTGTCGATGTCGAAGTCATGATGGGCGTGCTTGATGGTGGAGATGCGGTAACCGCGGGCCGTCAGTTCTTCGACCAGCCGAACGGTCAGTCCTGTCTTTCCGGAATTCTTCCATCCGGAAATGCCGAAGGCGGGTGTAGTATTCATGCAAGGATCTCCGCGAAGGTGCTCGCATGGGCAAGCTCTTCGGGTGTGTTTATGTTGAAGAAGGGATCAAGTGAGCCGTAGCGCGTCTGGAGAGGCTGGAAATCCACAGTCACCAAATGGTGATGGTCGAGAAATGCACCGATGCGGCGATTGTCGCCTTTGAGCAGCCAGCGTTCCAGACCCTCGGCAAGAGCGACCGGCCAGAGACCGAAAACCGGGTGACGGCGCTCCAGTGACGTGGCGATGACGATCGTTTCTGCAGTGCTGCAGGCAGCAGTCAGTCGCGATACGAGGTCCGGCGGCAGGAAGGGGCTATCGCAGGGAGCGCTGGCGAAATGCGAAGCCTCGGGTTGATGGGCGGAATAATGGCGCATGCCGGTGAGAATGCCCGCAAGCGGCCCGAGTTGTCCGTCAAGGCTGTCTGAGACATGAGTATAGGTATCAAGCCCGGGAACTGGATCGGCGGCATTGATGGCGAGTTCCGAGACCTGCGGGCCGAGCCTGCGCACGACATGGCCTAGAATACTGTCCCGGCCAAGTTGAAGCTGCGCCTTGTTTTCTCCCATGCGGCTCGATCGGCCGCCGGCAAGGATGAGACCGGGCGGGCGCATCGTCAGCCGCTCGCCGGAGGTGCTGCAGCCGTCTTAGCCGTATCGATGGCGCGGCGGCTCTCCCGGTAGAAGGTATAGAGGCCGGAGCAGATGACGATGGCGGCGCCGATGAGAACGGTCATCCCGGGACGCTCGCCGAAAATCAGCACGCCGATGACGAGCGCCCAGATCAGGCTGGTATAGCGGAATGGAGCGACGAAGGAGATCTCTCCGCCGCGCATCGAAAGAATGATGGTCTGGTAGCCACAGAAAACGGCAATCGCGGTCAAAACCAGCAGCAGCCAGTTAAAGTCCGAAATCGGATGCCAGCCGCCTGTCGGGACAATGAGGGCAAAACCGGCGGCCGTGATGATGAGAGAGGTGAACAGGGTCACATGAATGCTCGGAATTTCCCGTGCAATCCGGCGAGTGACGAGATCGCGCGACGCGGTGAAGAAGACCGCGGCCAGCGGGAACAGCGCATCCGAGGAAAAGCCTTCCGGTCCCGGCTGGATGATCAGCAGCACTCCCAGAAAACCGACGATGATGGCGCTCCAGCGCCTCCAGCCAACTGGTTCGCCGAAAAGGAGAGCCGCACCTAGTGTGACGGCAAGCGGCAGCGACTGCATGATCGATGCGGCAGAAGCGAAGTCAATTCTGGCAAGGGCGTTGAAAAAGCAGAGTGTCGCGCCGAGTTCGAACGCGGTTCGCAGAAGCACGAGCGGATGGGTGAAGGTGCGAAACGAAAGCCGCGCCCCGAGCAAAATCGAGACCGCGAAGACGAGTGCGGTCGTCAATACGCCGCGTACAGCCATGATTTGCGGAATGCTGAGCTCGTGGGTCAGAGCCTTGACCATCGCATCATTGCAGGAAAACACGGCCATCGCGGTCGCCATCAAAAGCGCTCCCCGCGTGTTGTCCGACAATGCCATGATGATTCCCCCGCCCGTGCTGCCCGGTGTTTTAAGGGATCGACATGCCCGCTGCCAGCGATTTTCCGTCTCATGTCGTGCGCGCGAAAATGTCGCCAAGCGCCATTAACGGTTGTTCAACCGAAAGTGGACATGGTTTGTGAATGTTCCCGCATGATGCCGGAATCGCTTCGTTGCGCACGCATGTAAGGCGTGCCTTCAGCCGAGCTAATTGACGGGGGAAAAATTGTTTATTGATCGACTTTTGCAGAGCCGTAAAATCGTCACCAAGGTTCTTCTGTTTGTTATCCCTTTGGTGTTCCTGATCGCCGGCGTGGGGCTTGCCGGGTATTACACGGCCAACACGTTGAACGGTCATATGACCGTCACTCGGGCCACGATTGAGAATATAGGCGACTTCGAGCGCCTTCAGGCCAGCCTGCAGGACTTTTCTGCCGCGCCTGACGAAAAGACGCTATCGGCGTTGAAGGCAGATATAGACGCGCAGGAAAAAGGCGTTTCCTTGCTGGAAGGCCTTCTCGCCAACGAGAATGATCGCGAGCGCGTTACGCCTGTTATCGGTCTTGCTTCGGCAATGCGCGGCCATGTCGATGCGTTGTGGTCGGTCAAGCTGCTCCGGGACGAAACGGAGGCTCAGATGGCTGCCACGATAGCGGAGATCGACACACTTGGCACCCAGGTGGCGGCACAGATGGGCAACCTGCGAAAGCAGAGCGACGGCAAGGAACGATTTGCCAAGGGCATGCTGTTCGAAGCCTATGCCTATAATGCCATTTCCGACAGGATCTCGGGCCTCAGAGACGCCATGCGCCGCGCTGAAAGCGATGATGCGGCACTAGATACGGCCAAGCTTTATCTCCCTCCGTTGCAGGAAGAGTTCGGCAAGGTCAGTGCCCTCGTTTCCGAAAAGATCGCGAAGGCGTTTGACCCTGCCCGCACAGCCACGGCCAATCTGGCTGCGGTACTTGAGAATGACGCTCCGATGGCGGACAAGGCGCAGGCTGTGCGGCTTGCTGTGAGCGCTCTCCTGCCGATTCAGCGAGACCTGAATGAACTGACGAGCAGTAGGGCGGTAACTGCCGCCGAGCGGTTCGTCGGTCTTGAAGGCGATGTTGCAGCCCAGCGTGAACTGTTGGCTCAGACCGAGAGCGCATTGGGACGAATCGATGAGTTGAAGCTTCTTGTCGAGCGCATGGGTGGAGCCATGAGCAAGGCTGCACAAACGCCATTGCTGGAATCCACTGCGGGTTTGCGCACCGTCTCAATGCGTGTTTCCGAACTTGCAAAGACCAATTTCACCATGGCGGGTTTCGGCGTGAAAATGGATCCGCTTCTGACATCACTTGATGGCGGATCGGCGAAATTGATCGAGATCGCCGATGACTGGCAGAACAAGAGGACTGCGGCGTCCACGACGCTGACCGCCGCCATGGCCGGTTTGAAGAATTTCGTCGCCCAGGCCCAGGAAGTCGGCAAGGAAGATAGCGAAAGGTCGGCAAACCTCTCGGTCATCGCCATGGTCGTCGGAACCATTCTGGCAATTGCCGGTGGCCTTATGCTGGTGGAAACCCTGCGCGGGCCGCTGCGCCGCGTGACTGAGGTGATGAAGCGTCTTGCCGATGGCGATCTGGAGGTCGCGATCGAAGGTCGTGAGCGTGGCGACGAGATCGGCGATATGGTGCGCTCCGTCACCGTGTTCCGTGATGCTGCAAGGGAAAATATCCGTCTGGAACACGAAGCCGCAGCCGCGCGCGAACTCTCCACGGCCGAGTCCGAACAGCGCGCCAGCGAACGTGCCCGCGTCGCAGCGGAACAGCAGCACGCGCTGACCGCCTTGTCCGGGGTCCTGGGTAATCTGGCCGAGGGCGATCTGGCGACGGGTATGGATGAAAATCTGCCCGCCGATTTCGTCATGATGGCGAGAACTTACAATCAGGCCGTCGATGCGCTTCGCGCGACACTCTCCGAGGTCGGTTATGCCGCACAGGAGATCAATGGTGGTACCGCCAATCTGTCCGCTTCTGCGGACGATCTGGCACGGCGCACCGAACAGCAGGCGGCAGCACTGGAGGAGAGCTCGCGGGCTCTGCGTCACCTGAGCGAAGTCGTGCGCAGCACGGCCGCAAACGCACAGCAGACATCCCGTTCGGTCAACGAGACGGAGGAATTTGCAGTCCGTTCCGGCGAGGTCGTCTCGCGTGCCGTCAATGCGATGGGCGAGATCAGCCGTTCCTCCGACAAGATCGCGACCATTATCGGCGTGATCGATGAAATCGCTTTCCAGACCAACCTTCTGGCGCTGAATGCCGGTGTCGAGGCTGCGCGTGCCGGGGAGGCAGGTCGCGGCTTTGCGGTAGTTGCCCAGGAGGTTCGCGAACTTGCCCAGCGTTGCGCCGGTGCCGCCCGCGAGATCAAGCAGTTGATTTCCGCAAGTGCGATGCAGGTGGAAAGCGGCGTGCAACTGGTCGAGGAAACCGGCGATGCGCTGTCGAAAATCATTGCCCACGTCACCGACGTGCGCAAGCTGGTGGCGCAGATTTCCTCCGCTGCGGCCGAACAGTCGACCGGCATCACGCAGGTGACCCAGGCCGTCAACGATGTGGAACTGATCACCCAGCAGAATGCCGCCATGGTCGAGGAGAACAATGCCGAGATCCGTGGCCTGCGCCATCGGGTCGAGGATCTGACGCAGAAGATCGGCCGTTTCAGAACGAGCGAGAGCGAGCAGCATTACGAGGAGCCGCAACTTCGCGGTTATCGTAGCGACGCTGCCTGACAGGCGGGCGTGAGCCGGAATTTCCTGTAAACCCCTAAAACCGCCCTTGGAGACGAGGGCGTTTTTTTTGTCGAAGATGGCTGTGACTGGACTGTGTTCCGCAAAAGTGCTGGAACCTGTGCGCGTCATCCTATAGTTGTTGGTCATGACAGGGGCGTCCGGCGAAAGCCGGGCTGAGAAGCACCCTTTGAACCTGAACCAGATCATGCTGGCGGAGGGAGTCGTTCGGGTCTTCGTCTTTCACGTCGTATCCCCACGTCCTCCTCCGTTGAAAAAGGAGGCGCAGATGACTGACCATGCCGTTCAATCCTTGAGACCCGGCCCGTTGCTGGCCGCGATGCGGCAGAAAAATCCGCTGGTGCAGAACATCACCAATTTCGTCGCAATGAACATTGCAGCCAATGTCATGCTGGCGGCAGGCGCTTCGCCAGCAATGGTTCATAGCCCGGAGGAAGCCGGTGAATTCGCGACTATCGCCGCGGCGCTGACCGTCAATATAGGCACGATCTCGCCTGACTTTCTCGATGGCATGAAGAAGGCGGCAACGGCTGCGGGCGAGGCGGGAAAACCCTGGGTGCTCGATCCGGTTGCGCATTTTGCGACCACCTATCGACGCGCTGCCGTGGCAGAGCTTCTGGCGTTGAGGCCGACGGTGATCCGCGGCAACGCTTCCGAAATCATCGCGCTTGCCGGAGAACAGGCGGCGGGGCAGGGCGTGGATTCAGGTGATAGCGTCGCGTCTGCCGAGGCGGCAGCCCGCACGCTCGCCATTCGCCATGGCTGCGTGGTGGCGGTGACGGGCGAGCGGGACTTCGTCACGGATGGTGATCGCGCCGTCCATGTTTTCGGCGGCTCACCGCTGATGCCGAAAGTGACGGCGCTTGGCTGTTCTCTGACCTGCATTGTCGGTGCCTATGTCGGCACGGTGCCGGGCAAGCCTCTCGAGGCGACGGTAGCCGCGCTCGCCCTGTTTGCCGCGGCAGGCGAATTGGCCGGGCGGGAGACAAAAGCTCCGGGATCCTTCGCCGTACGGTTTCTCGACCTGCTTGCCGAAGTAACGCCCGATGCGGTGGACGCTGTCGCAAGGGTGGTGTCGGCATGAAGCGTTTCGATCTTTCCCTCTATCTGGTGCTCGACCCTGATCTTTGCCGCGCGGTTGGAATGATCGAGACGGCACGTCTTGCGGTACGCGGCGGCGCGACCATGGTGCAATTGCGCGACAAGCAGGCGACGACCGCCGAAATGATCGCGATGGGGCTGGAACTGAAGGCGGCACTTGCCGGAACCGGCGTGCCGCTGATCGTCAACGATGACGTGGATGCGGCGCTTGCGATCGGTGCCGACGGCATCCATGTCGGGCAGGACGACATGGCGGCAGTCTCGGTGCGCGCGCGTGTCGGCGATCAAATGATCCTGGGTCTTTCCGTCGAAACGGAGGAACTGGCGAAACGTGTCGATCCGGCCGTGGTTGATTACGTCGGTATTGGTCCGGTCTTTGCCACCGGAACCAAGCCTGACCACAAGCCCCCTGTCGGTTTCGACGGCCTGAAGCGGATCGTGGCGCTGGCACCTGTTCCTGCGGTCGCGATCGGCGGGGTCAAGGGAGGGCATGCAGGCGAAATTTTCTCGGCCGGAGCCAAAGGCCTCGCCGTTGTCTCCGCCATATGCGGACAGCCGGACCCGGAGGCAGCGACCAGACTTATTGCTGCAGAAATCGCAAGGATAGGCAAATGACCATTCGCAATGTTTTATCGATTGCAGGTTCCGATCCGTCCGGCGGTGCCGGCATCCAGGCTGACCTCAAGGCATTTTCCGCCCGCGGAACCTATGGGATGGCGGCGCTGACCGCGTTGACGGCGCAGAATACGCAAGGCGTCACCGCCATCCATGCGCTGCCGCCTGATTTTGTCCGCGCTGAGATCGAGGCTGTCTTTTCAGACGTCAGGGTCGATGCGGTGAAGATCGGCATGATCGCCAATGCGCAGATTGCCGAGACGGTTGCCGCCTCGCTTGAAGCCTATGCGGCTGGAATTCCGATCGTGCTTGATCCGGTCATGGTTGCAAAAGGTGGAGCGCCGCTTCTGGCGAAGGATGCCAATCAGGCGATCATCGAGAGACTTCTGCCGCTGGCAACCGTGATTACACCCAACCTGCCGGAAGCGGCAGCCCTGCTCGGCGAGCGAGAGGCGCAAACGCGGGAAGACATGGCAGCGCAGGCGAAGCGGCTGCTACATCTTGGACCGCGGGCCGTGCTGATCAAGGGCGGGCATCTGGAGAGCGATGACAGCCCGGATGTGCTGGCTGAGGCTGGCGGAGTGACCTGGTTCGAAGGGTCGAGAACCAGGACAAAAAATACGCACGGAACCGGCTGCACCCTATCCAGCGCTATTGCTGCCGAATTGGCAAAAGGTCAGTCGGTGGTTGAGGCGGTCAGGGCGGCGAAAACCTATCTGGCAGAGGCGATCGCGGCCGCTAACGAACTGTCAGTCGGCAGCGGTCATGGGCCTGTCCATCATTTCGTAGAACTATGGAATGAAGGCATCACCCGCCGGTGACACTCATGTGCCGGGCGACGGCGGGCCGCTTGTGGGTACGGTCGATGATGAAGTCATGACCCTTCGGCTTGCGGGTGATCGCCTCGTCGATGGCGGTCGCAAGATACTCGTCGTCGTCAGAGGCGCGCAAGGCCGAGCGCAGATCCGCCGCGTCGTTCTGGCCGAGGCACATGTAGAGCGTGCCGGTGCAGGTGAGGCGGACGCGATTGCAGCTTTCGCAGAAATTATGCGTCATCGGCGTGATGAAGCCCAGCCGTCCACCGGTTTCCTTCACCTCGACATAACGCGCGGGGCCGCCGGTCTTGTAGGGGATGTCGGAGAGCGTGAACTGGTTTTCGAGACCTGCACGAACCTCTGACAAAGGTAGATACTGGTCGGTGCGATCCTCGTCGATTTCGCCCATCGGCATGGTTTCGATCAAAGTCAGGTCCATGCCGCGGCCATGGGCGAAACGGATCATGTCGGGGATTTCGAGATCGTTGAAATCCTTCAGCGCCACGGCGTTGAGCTTGATCTTGATGCCGGCCTTCTGCGCGGCGTCGATGCCGTCCATCACCTGACGGAAATTGCCCCAGCGGGTGATCGCCTTGAATTTGGCCTCATTCAGCGTGTCGAGCGAGACATTGATGCGGCGCACGCCATTGTCATGGAGTTCCTGCGCATAGCGGGTCAGCTGCGAACCATTGGTCGTCAGCGTCAGCTCGTCCAGCCGTCCGGCCTCGATCTGCTTTCCAAGCGCTTCGACCAAGAACATGATGTTCTTGCGCACCAGCGGTTCGCCTCCGGTGAGCCTCAGTTTACGAACGCCCTTGGCGATGAAGGCGGAACAGAGACGCTCAAGTTCCTCGAGTGTCAAAAGGTCCTTCTTCGGCAGGAATGTCATGTTTTCCGCCATGCAATAGGTGCAGCGGAAATCACAACGGTCCGTCACCGACACGCGAAGATAGGTCACCGCACGGCCGAACGGATCGATCATCGGCGCGTGAGCCGACGCTGGATTGCCGAACAGGGGTGGGGTAACGATGGAATTCAAATCAACATACTCCTGATCGCCGGAATCTGGTGGTCCTTGAAGGCGACGTCAAGCTTTACACCGGCAAGGCGGATGTATCTTGGATCAAATCAGCGCGACGGACAGGGTTGCGGCGAATTGACGAAATCCATAATCCTGAGTGGGTGAAATTGGAAGAGCGGACATGACCGAGGTTTTAAATGACAGTTGGCCGACCGAATTGCGCGTGGCCGAGGACAAGAGAACTCTGACCGTGACATTCGACGATGGCGCGCGTTTCGCGCTGCCTGCCGAACGGCTGCGTGTTCTGTCTCCCTCTGCCGAGGTTCAGGGCCACGGCCCCGGACAGAAGGTGACGGTTCCCGGCAAGCGCATGGTGGCGATCCGCAACGTGGTTGCCGCCGGAAACTATGCCGTGCGTATCGCTTTCGACGACGGTCACGACAGCGGGATTTTTACCTGGCGTTATCTGCGGGAACTCGGGATCGATGGTGACAATCTTTTTCGACAATACGAAGAGGAACTGGCTGCTAAGGGCCTGAGCCGAGACGGCGCGCGAGCGCATTAACAGGATAAGTAAGGGGATAAGCGGGTGGCGGCAGAATCGAATGCAGGTGAACTGGTCCAGGTCGTGGCGCTGCTCGGGGCAGGGGTCATTGCCGCGCCCCTGTTCAAACGGATAGGGCTCGGCTCTGTGCTTGGTTATCTTGCGGCAGGTCTTGTGGTTGGTCCATTCGGATTGAAGCTCGTCTCCGATCCGCAAGCCATACTGCACATAGCCGAACTCGGCGTGGTGATGTTCCTCTTCATCATCGGGCTTGAAATGCAGCCGTCGCGGCTGTGGAACATGCGCAAGGATATTTTCGGCCTAGGGGCGCTGCAGGTCTGCGCCTGTATCGTGGCGCTGATGGCAATCGGCATGGGGCTCGGCCAGTCCGCGCCCGTCGCCTTCGTGGCCGGAACCGGTTTTGTCCTGACATCTACCGCGATCGTCATGCAGATGCTGCAGGAGCGCAATCATATGCACACGCCGAAGGGCCAGCATATCGTCTCGATCCTGCTTTTCGAGGATCTGGCCATCGTGCCGCTCTTGGCAATCGTGGCGCTTCTGGCCTCGCATGGCGAGACCGTGTCTCTGGCAGGGCGCCTGCAATCCGTCGGTATCGGGCTTGCGGCGCTGATGGCGCTGGTTCTTGCCGGTCGCTATCTGCTCAACCCCTTCTTCCGGCTATTGGCCAATTCCGGCGCCCGCGAGGTGATGACGGCCGCAGCTCTGCTGGTGGTGCTCGGCTCGGCGCTGCTGATGGATTTCGCCGGTCTATCCATGGCCATGGGCGCCTTCCTTGCCGGCGTGCTTCTGTCGGAATCGTCCTTCCGCCACCAGCTGGAGGCCGATATCGAACCGTTCCGCGGCATTCTGCTCGGCCTGTTTTTCCTCGGTGTCGGCATGGCGGTGGATCTCGCCGTCATCGCCGCCAACTGGCAGCATGTAATCCTGGCGGTCGTGGCCTATATGATCGTCAAGGCTCTGGTCATATATGGCGTGGCACGGCTTTTGGGCGCGCCGCATCCGGAAAGCGTGGGACGTGCGATCCTGATGGCGCAGGGCGGTGAATTCGCCTTCGTGCTTTACGCGGCGGCGACCTCAGTCGGGATTTTCGATGCCGAGACCAATGCGGTCCTGACCGCAACCATCGTGCTCTCCATGGTGGTCACGCCGCTGGTCGTTGCGGTCTATGTCCGCATCGCGCCGAAACCTCAGGTGGATACCAGCGGGCTCGATGCGCCCGAGGATATTGCCGGCACCGTGCTGATGATCGGCTTCGGCCGTTTCGGACAGATCGTCAGCCAGCCGGTTCTGGCGCGCGGATACACCCTGTCGATCATCGACAGGGACGCCGAGTTCATCCGGGATATCGGCGACTTCGGCTTCAAGGTTTTTTACGGTGATGGATCACGTCCGGAGATCCTGCATGCGGCAGGTGCCGCGACGGCAAAGGCCATCCTCATCTGCATCGACGACAAGGAAGCGGCGATAAAGATTGCCGAGATCGTCAAGGAAGAATTCCCGCTGGTGCCGCTTCTGGCGCGGGCCTATGACCGCGGTCACGCGATCGACCTGTTGAAGGCTGGAGTGGACTACCAAATCCGCGAGACCTACGAATCGGCGCTGAATTTCGGTAGCGAAGTCCTGACCGTGCTTGGTGAAGAGCAGGAGTTGACGGCGCAGATCATCGAGGAATTCCGCGAAACCGACAGCGAACGTTTTGCGCTCGAACAGATAGGTGGCATTTATGCCGGCCGCTCGCTGATCAAGGGCAATGCCCGCCCGGCCGACGTCATCGCGGCGAGAACAGCTCGTCAAAGAGAACAGCGTGCAGCCGAGCAGGCGGCCGCTCAGGAGGCTGCAACGTGAGTGATGTGCTGGGGAATGAGCAAGGGATCATCACATCGGTGGACGCATTGAAGGCTATCTATGGCGATGTCGGCGAAGCGTCGATTACCAAGGTGACGACGGTGCTGACCCCGGAATATCGGCAGATGATAGAAATGGCTCCCTTCGTGGCGCTGGCGACGGTCGGACCGGAGGGGCTCGACTGTTCGCCGCGCGGCGATCTCGGCGGTGTCGTCAGGGTAACCGATGAAAGCACGCTGCTTCTGCCGGATTGGCGCGGCAACAACCGGATCGATTCGCTGATCAATATCGTCCGTGATCCGCGTGTCGCCCTGATGTTTCTGATCCCCGGCTCGAACACGACGATGCGCGTCAATGGCAGGGCGGTCGTCTCCGCCGAACCCTCTCTTTTGCAAAGCTTCGAGATGGACGGCAAGCATCCGCGAACGGTGGCAATCGTCACCATCGACGAGGTCTATTTCCAGTGCGCTCGCGCGCTGATGCGTTCCGAGTTGTGGAATGTCGATCGTTTCGTCGATCCGAAGACGCTGCCGACACCTGGGCAGCTTTTGAAGGCGACCAAGGCGGATTTCGACAGCGAGACCTACGATCGCGAGTTGCCCGCGCGCGCCGCCAAGACCATGTGGTGATTACGGGGTCTCCAAAAATGAAAAGGCAGGCCGCGCGGCCTGCCTTTTCATTTTTTGTAGATCAGCCAGTTCTTGCTGAGATAGTGGCTTTTCATGCTGTCTTCGAAGAAGACCGAGCGGTTCCGGCCGCTGTTCTTGGCGTAATAGAGAGCAGTGTCCGACTGGGCATAAAGCTCACCCGGATCCGCCGCCTGCGCGGCCATCGAATAACCGAGCGAGATTGTCACAGGTCCGTAATTGATCCCTGAACGGGAGTTGCGGAACGTCCGTGTTTCCAGTGCCCGACGAACGCGCTCGCAAATCACCATGACCTCGTCGGGCGTGTTTCCCTCGACGATGATGGCGAACTCCTCGCCGCCGGTGCGGGCGACGAAGACATCCTTGCGCACATTGGCACGCAGAACCGAAGCGACGGTCGCAAGGATCTTGTCGCCGACCGGGTGACCGAAATTGTCGTTGATCTTCTTGAAGTTATCGATGTCGGCCAGCACAAGTGCCGTCAGCGGCAAAGCCGTCTGATTGTCGAACGAACTAGCAAGGCGTTCATCGAAGGCACGACGGTTCGACAGTCGCGTCAAAGAATCCGTATTGGCGATGCGCTTGTATTCGTCGAGCTCGCGGCGAACCTGATCCATTTCATTGGACCGCTGCACCATATCGTCGACGGTCTTTTCGCCATGCGCCATCTTGTCGTCGGTTGCCTGATGCAACAGGCTGATGGCGCTACGGATGATGTCGGTCGAGAAGCTGTTCTTCGTGTTGATGCGCGCCGCCGTCTCGCTGAGCAGCTTTCCATAGCTCTCAAGCGAATTTTGCTCCTGGCGCAGAAGCTTCAGCAGCGCATCCAGTTCGCCAAGCAAACGGTCGTTTGCTTTTTCAATGACCGCTGACTGCGGACCTCCGAGATAACGTTCGGAAATGACGTCCAGATCCTCCTGAGTAGCCCTGCTGCCAAGGGCCGCGAGTTCTCGTGTCAGATCCGGATTCGAACCGATATAGGCTTCATAAAAAAGCTGATAATTGCGCGGAATGGGCGAGACACCCATAGACCGCACTGCATAGATAATCTGCCCCATCAGGTCGCCCGAATGTGGCTTCGATGCAGATATCGTCGTCATAGACGACCCCCAGTTAGACCCCACTACATGGATTTGATAAAATCTTATATTAAAAACTATTGGAAAATAATTAAGGATCTATTTCCCTAACGCATCCGCTAAGTAGTTTGCAGAGATTTTGAATTTTCTAAAAGTCTTTTTCGCTCAATGTGATAAGTCGTCATGTATATTTATTTAGAGAAATATACTTTAGTGATTATTGTATTTCTCTAGAGGAAAATTGCGGTATCAGGAGGCCGCATTCCGGCTTGATACCGGAATGCGGAACTCGATTTTCGGAGTTTTATTTCGGCCCGATCATGTTTTCCGGACGGACATACTGATCGAATTCTTCATTCGTCAAGTAACCGCCGCCGACAGCTTCGTCGCGCAGGGTCGTGCCGTTCTTGTGGGCGGTCTTGGCGATCTTGGCGCAGATGTCGTAGCCGAGCTTGGAGTTCAGCGCTGTGACCAGCATCAGCGAGTTTTCGACGCCCTTGCGGATATTGTCTTCGCGGGCTTCGATCCCGACGACGCAATTGTCGGTGAAGGACACTGCTGCATCGCCCAGCAATTGAACCGACTGCAGGAAGTTGTAGGCCATCATCGGATTGTAGACGTTCAGCTCGAAATGGCCCTGGCTGCCGGCAAAAGTCAGTGCGGCATGGTTGCCGAAGATATGGGCGCAAACCTGGGTCAGCGCTTCCGACTGGGTCGGATTGACCTTGCCCGGCATGATCGACGAGCCCGGCTCGTTTTCGGGCAGCGACAGCTCGCCGAGGCCGGCGCGCGGACCGGAGCCGAGGAAGCGGATGTCATTGGCGATCTTGAAGAGAGCAGCCGCGGCGGCATTGATGGCGCCGTGCGAGAAGACCATCGAGTCGTGCGAGGCAAGTGCTTCGAACTTGTTCGGCGCGGTAACGAACGGCAATCCGGTGATCTTGGAGATCTCGTCTGCGACCTTCTCGGCAAAGCCGATCGGTGCATTGAGGCCGGTACCGACGGCTGTGCCGCCCTGTGCGAGCTTGGAAAGGGCAGGCAGCGTCAGTTCGATATTGGCGATCGCCGAGGCGACCTGCGCGGCGTAACCCGAAAACTCCTGGCCGAGCGTCAGCGGCGTTGCATCCTGCGTGTGGGTGCGGCCGATCTTGATGATGTGGTTGAAAGCCTTGACCTTGGCTTCCAGCGCTTCGTGCAGATGCTTCAGCGACGGCAGGAGGTGGCGAACGATCGTCTCGACGCAAGCGATGTGCATCGCCGTCGGATAGGTGTCGTTCGACGACTGGCTCATGTTGACGTGATCGTTCGGATGCACCGGCTTCTTGGAGCCCATTTCGCCACCGAGCATTTCGATTGCCCGGTTGGAGATCACTTCATTGGCATTCATGTTCGACTGGGTGCCGGAACCGGTCTGCCAGACGACGAGCGGAAAATGCTCGTTGAGCTTGCCGTCGATGACTTCCTGGGCGGCATCGATGATCGTCTTGCCAATCCCCTTGTCGAGGCCTGCAAGCTCCATGTTTGCAATGGCTGCCGCCTGCTTGACGATGCCGAGCGCGCGTACGACTGCAAGCGGCTGCTTCTCCCAGCCGATTTTGAAGTTGCCGAGCGAACGCTGCGCCTGTGCGCCCCAATAGCGGTCGCTGGCGACGTCGATCGGGCCAAAAGTATCGGTTTCGGTGCGGGTCGATGCCATGGTTGCTGCCTTTTCTCCCTGATGCTTTAGCCGGCGGCGCGCGTCCGAAGTATCGGAGGCGGGCGTACCGTACCGGCGCGGCGCATTACTATACGATTGCCGGATGTCCGCAAGCTGCCACTGCGGCTTTTTGCAGCAGCAATTGCGTGTCGTTCATGACACGCCGATGCAATTTGTTTCGTGTGTTGAAGCTGGTGTTCGATTCGCTCAGTGTGTTTGTCAGTGAAAAATTAACCAATATTTTCTTAACCTTTGCCTCAAACGGCGCTTCGCTTGTTTCTGCCTGCCGGAACCGAGAAGTGAACGACCGTTTTCTTTTCATCCCTCACGCGATCAGCTAGATGGCGTGATACTGAAGTCGAGCCCGCCAAAAAAGACGCGGACGAAGGTCACGGGGACTACATTGCTGCACACATACAAGAAGACGTCGGTTGCGCTCGCGCTTCTGTCGGGTATCTCCATCTTTGCCGGAGCTGCCGCTCCAGCCCATGCCATTACGCTGATGGACATCATTCGTGGCGGGCCGGGCAAGCGGGATGCCGCAGCCCAGGCGAATGCCAGAGTGCAGGAAAACATGCCGAGCGAGCGCGCCCTGGCCGACCCCGAACCTCTGCCGAAAGTCTCCGGTCCCCGTTATTATACCTATAAGGCGGATAGCCAGCGTCTGGTAAAGACTGCGGCTTTCGCGTCCGCATCGGCTGCGGGTCCGTTCCAGGCAATGGGCGCTGCCAAGGTTTCAGCACCCTCAGACATCGCTTCCGCGCTTGAGGCTTTCTACGGCAAGGCGGCTGAACCGCTGTGGATTTCCGGCGGCGAGGTAAATGACAAGGCAAGGGCGGTGCTCGCTCTGTTCGAAAGGGCAGGCGATTATGGGCTTGATCCGGTCGACTACGTATTGACGCCGCCGGCCTTGACGACCGCAAGCGTCGAGCCGGTTGCAGCACCGGCAACGGATGCCGCCGCTCCGCAAAAATCTGCTGCTGCCACAGACGCGCCGACTTCTGATGTGGCCTCGACACCGACCGTCGATGGCGCTGCACCAGCGGCCGCTGAACCGGCTCCTGCTCCCGCTGTCGAGCCGGCTCCCGTTGCCGCAACCGAACCTGCAGCTGCGCCGGTAGTCGCCCAGCCAGTGGTTCATACGCAAGAGCTGATGCAGTTCGAGCTTGCCCTGTCCGCCAAGGCGCTGATGTTTGCCCAGGACATGGTGCGTGGCCGGATCGATCCCAACCGCATTTCCGGTTTTCATGACTTCAAGCGCAAGAATGTCGATCTTGCGCAGACCCTGTCTGCGACCGCGACGGCGGCTGATGCCGCAACCTATATCGAAGGCATGGCGCCCAAGGGGCCGAGTTTTGCGGCTCTGAAGGCTGAACTCGCGACCCTGAAAGCAGAAGTCGCGAATGCCGGCGATGAGATCGTGCTTCCGGAAAAAATGCTGCTGAAGCCCGGCAACAGCAGCGCCGACCTGCCGCAGGTTATCGCTGCTATCGAGAAAAAGGGTTCCGAGGCGCTCAAGGCTGCACATGCCGCAACCTTTGCCGCTTACCAGAAAACGCCGGAATACACGCCCGAGCTCGTTGATCTGGTCAAATCCTACCAGGGCGAGGTCGGCCTGAAGGCGGACGGCGTGATCGGCGCTGCGACATTGCGCAGGATGACCGGTCACTCTCTGGCAGACAAGGTTCAGAAGGTCGTGGTCGCCATGGAGCAGGCCCGCTGGCTGCCGGATGATCTTGGCCAGCGTTATGTCTTCATCAACCAGCCGGCCTACCGCGTCTATTATCACGACCATGGCGCCGAGCAGTTTTCCATGCGCGTCGTCATCGGCTCCAAGGCGCATCAGACCTTCTTTTTCCAGGACATGATCCAGACCGTCGAATTCAACCCCTATTGGGGCGTGCCGCAGTCGATCATCGTCAACGAGATGCTGCCGAAGCTGCGCCAGGATCCGAGCTATCTCGATCGCACGGGTTACGAAGTTGCGGTCAATGGCAAGGTCATGCCGTCCTCTGCCGTCAACTGGTACGGCTCGACCAGCAACATCTCCGTGCGCCAGCCGCCGTCCAGTGACAATGCTCTCGGCGACCTGAAAATCCTCTTCCCGAACGCGCATGCCATCTACATGCATGACACGCCGTCGAAGAGCTTCTTCCAGCGTGACATGCGTGCGCTCAGCCACGGTTGTGTCCGTCTGGCCGAGCCGCGCAAGATGGCAGCCGCCGTACTCGGGGTGACAGAGCAGCAGGTCGATGCCGAAATCGCCGCCGGCAAGAATGTTGCGGAAAAGGTGAACGCGAAGATCCCGGTCTATGTCGCCTATTTCACCGCATGGCCGAACAAGGACGGTGCGGTCGAATATTTCGACGACGTCTATGATCGCGATACTGCTGTCGGAAAGGCCTTCGACGCCACGACCAAGGCGCGTGGCTGATACGCCGGAATAGTCCGATACAAAAAAAAGAGGCGGCCGGTTGGTCGCCTCTTTTGCGTTTGAGGATCAGGAGGCAACTTCGGCCGTCGCCAGCAGGTCTTTCACCAGATCGACAGTGAGCGCGTCGAAATGGCTGATGACAGTGCTTGGCGAAAGATCTGCGATCGGAACGTCGGAATAGCCGAAATCGACCGCGATCGACGGAACACCTGCATTCTTGGCGGCCAGGATGTCGTTGACGCTGTCGCCGACCATGACAGCATTATCCCGCGTGCCGCCAGCCTTTTCGATCGTTCCGAAAATATGGGCGGCGTCGGGCTTGCGGACGGGAAACGTATCGCCGCCGGTGATCACCACAAAATGCGGTGTTAGGCCGAGTTTCTCGATCAGCGAGACGGCGAGTTCTTCATGCTTGTTGGTGCAGACGGCAAGTCTCATTCCCGCTGCCGACAGACGTTCCAAGCAGGCAACGACGCCGTCGAACGGCTGGCTTTTTCCGGGCATGTGGACGCCATAGTGCTGAACAAAGGCTTCGAACAGGGTCTCAGCCTGTGCATCGTCCAGTTCGACCTTTCGCAGCTGGAAGGCGCGTCGGATCATCACCCGTGCGCCCTGGCCGACCAAAAATGTCACGTCGTCGTAGGTGACCGGTTCAAGGCCGGCTTGCGCGATCGTGTGGTTGAGGCTGTCGATCAGGTCGGGTGCGGTATCGACCAGCGTGCCGTCGAGATCGAAGATGACAAGGGGAGAACTCACGGGGGATTACCTCACTGCTGCTTTCAAACGGTCCATCCGGTTAAGCACGGTAGGGTGCCCTTGGAAAGGCCATTGGTGCCGCATGTTGGCAGTGAGAAACGAAGGCAGGGGTCTTCCGCTCGCTCATTGAGCCGTGTAAACAGCCTTTCGACTGAAACAGTGGGGAGCGACAGGCGCATGGACGCCCGGGAAATGAAGGTCAAGGCGGCTGCCGCAGCGCTTGAACATGTCGAAGACGGTATGAAACTTGGCATCGGAACCGGCTCGACGGCAGAGGAATTTGTCCGTCTGCTGGCTGAGAAGGTTCATGCAGGCCTGCGTGTCGAGGGCGTTCCGACATCCGAGCGCACGGCACGGCTTTGCCTGGAGCTTGGCATTTCGCTGAAATCTCTGGATGAACTTCCGGAACTCGATCTGACGATCGACGGCGCCGATGAACTGGATGGCAATCTGACCCTGATCAAGGGCGGCGGCGGTGCGCTGCTGCGCGAAAAGATCGTGGCGGCGGCTTCCGAACGCGTTATCGTGATTGCGGACGAGAGCAAGGTCGTCGAGACGCTCGGCGCCTTCCCGTTGCCGATCGAGATCAATCCGTTCGGCCAGATGGCAACACGTATCGCGATCGAAAAAGCGGCTGCCAGACTTGGGCTCGGTGGCTCGCTTTCCATGCGTAAAAGCGGCGACGAACTCTTCACGACAGACGGCGGTCACTACATTATCGACGCATCTTTTGGCCGCATTCCTGATGCAGAGGCACTGTCAGCCCAACTGCATTCCATACCAGGCGTCGTTGAACACGGACTTTTCATTCATATGGCGTCCCTTGCGATCATCGCCGGCCCGGCGGGAGCGCGGACGCTTCAGGCCAAATAAAAGTAGGAGCATTCACTCATGATCAAATCCGCGGTTTTCGGCCGTGCCGTTGTGCTAGCCGTTCTTCTGTCCGGCTCCGTGGCCATTCAGGCGCGTGCCCAGGAAATTCCGGAGGCTCATCTGGCCGCGGCTCGCGACGCGATCAAGGCGCTCAACGTTACGGATCGCTACGACAATATTCTGCCGGCGTTGGCCGAAAACCTGAAGGCGCAGTTCATCCAGTCTTCGCCGAATTTTCAGGATCAGATTTCGGCGATCGTCAACGAGCAGGCTCTGACGCTTGCCCCACGCCGCGCCGACCTCGAAAAGGAAGCCGCGACGATCTATGCAAAGAGCTTCTCTGCTGACGAACTCAAGGCAATCGCAACCTTCTTCAACACGGAAGCCGGCAAGAAGCTGATGACGAGCACGCCGCTCGTTGCCCGTGAACTGGGCCGTGCAGCCGAGATCTGGAGCAACGGCATTTCGCGTGACCTGAATGCCCAGAGCACGGCAAAGCTGCGCGGCGTGATCGACGCCACCCCGCTTGAGATGCCGGCAGCCGAAGCTGCTCCTGCCCCGGCCGCTCCGGCAGCCGCAGCACCGGCGAAAGCCCCGGCTCCGACATTGAACCTGCCGAAGCCGTAATCGGCTGAGGAAAGCAGAAACTTTCTAGAAAGCCCGGAGCGATCCGGGCTTTTTCTTGTTCAAGAACATGCCTATATGCGGCATCCACCCCATATGCCTCAAGGAGATGAGAATGGCCGCCTATGACTACGATCTGTTTGTAATTGGCGGAGGCTCCGGTGGTGTCAGGGCAGGGCGCGTCGCCGCAAGTATTGGCAAGAAGGTCGGTATTGCCGAGGAATATCGCTTCGGCGGTACCTGCGTCATTCGCGGCTGCGTGCCGAAGAAGCTTTTCGTCTATGCCTCCCAGTTCCACGAGCATTTCGAGGACGCAGCCGGTTTCGGCTGGGATGTCGGGAAAAGCACCTTCGATTGGGCAAAGCTGATCGAAGCCAAGGACAAGGAAATTGGCCGGCTTGAAGGGCTTTATCGCCGCGGCCTGGAAAACAACAAGGCCGAAGTCTTCGATAGCCGCGCTGAACTCGTCGATGCCCATACGGTCAAGCTGATCAAGACCGGCAAGACGGTGACCGCCGAACGGATCGTTATCGCCACCGGTGGTGTTGCCAACCCACATACCTCGCTTCCCGGCCACGAGCTTTGCATCACCTCCAACGAAGCGTTTCATCTCGAAACCCTGCCGAAGTCGATCCTGATCGCCGGCGGCGGTTACATCGCTGTCGAGTTCGCCAATATCTTCCACGGCCTTGGCGTCGACACGACCCTGATCTATCGCGGCAAGGAAATCCTCTCCCGTTTCGACCACGACATGCGCCAGGGGTTGCATAAGGCGATGGTCGAGAAGGGGATCAAGATCATCCTCACCGATGTCATCGAGGAGGTCACCAAGGCAGTGGACGGCGGTCTGACGGCGCGCACGAAATGCGGCGAGACGCTTTCGGTCGATACGGTCATGCTGGCGCTCGGTCGCGATCCCTATACCAGGGGCCTCGGGCTTGAGGCGGCAGGCGTGAAGACCGATGAACGCGGCGCGATCATCGTCGACGAATATTCCCGCACCAGCGCGGAAAACATCTATGCACTGGGCGACGTCACCGACCGGGTACAGCTGACACCGGTCGCGATCCACGAAGCCATGTGCTTCATCGAGACGGTCTACCGCAATAACCCGACCTCGCCGGATTACGACTTGATCCCGACGGCCGTCTTCTCGCAGCCCGAAATCGGCACGGTCGGTCTTTCCGAAGAGGAAGCCGCCAAGCGTTACGAAGATCTCGAGGTCTATCGCGCCGAATTCCGCCCGATGAAGGCAACGCTTTCGGGCCGCTCGGAACGCATGATCATGAAGCTGATCGTCGATGCGGCCAGCCGCAAGGTCGTGGGCGCCCACATCCTCGGTCACGAAGCCGGCGAGATGGCGCAGCTTCTCGGCATTTGCCTGAAGGCGAGCGCGACCAAGGACGACTTCGACCGGACGATGGCACTGCATCCATCGGCGTCAGAAGAGCTGGTGACCATGTATAATCCGAGCTACCGTGTGAAGAACGGCGAGCGCGTCTGATCTGTCTTTGGCCGGCTAAGCGCCGGCCAAATTCCTCAATCAGTGTGTGAGGCGAAGACCTGTCGAGCCGCCGGTTGCCTGGATGAACAGCTTGACCATTGCGGCCTCCATGTTGTCGTCCGGCTTGACCTCGAAAAACAGTTCTTCAGAGGCGCATTCCTCAAGCTTGCTCGCGATCTTGTCGGCAAACACATACCTGATTTTGCCGTCCCATGTGCCGTCTCCGTCGAGCGGGACATAGGTGGTGTAAAGAATGGCGATCTTGATGTTACGCTCTTTCAGCGCGGTACAGTAGCTTGTGTCGATCGGCTCCAGACACCTGCCGCTATCGCCTTCCCAGCTTCCGTCGCAGATTTTGTCATCCGGCTTGTGGTTCGCCACGCCGTCGGTGACGAAGTAGACGATCTTCTCCGGATCGGCCGCGGACGATCCGCTACCGCCATTGCCGGTGATTTCCCTGCCGATCAGCTTGAGTGACGTGTCGAAGCTTGTCAGTGCGTTGTGGTTGTACCAGTCGTGGTTGGTCGTCATCAGCGTGACGTCCTCGGTAGCGTTGCCGACCGTATTCATGTCGAGGCTGAGTGAAGCGATCTTTTCGATCCGGTAGCCGTTCTGGAGCGCGTATTTGCCGAAGGAGTAGCTCGCAACCCTGTATTGCTCGTTCGTCGATGCAAGCGACTTGATCTTGTCGATAAGTGCCTTCGCTGCCTGCGTCACGACATCTATCCGCAGCTTAACGTTGTTTTTGGGGTCTCTGGCGATAACATAGGTTCGATCATTGGAATCGTTGAATTCTCCATTGCTGTCCCAGCGGCCGACATGACAGGCGAAGGCGCATGAGCGGCCACCATTGGCGCCGGTTAGTTGCTTCATTCGCTTGATTTCGGATGAAGTGGCGGCAATTCCCATCGAAGGGCTATTGTCCAACAGCATGTAGAAGTCGGTATAGGTTTTGCCGAAGCTTCCGGATGTGGCACGGGCCGAGCCTGAAATGCTGATCTTTTCATGACCGAACATGCTCATGAATGTCGTCGGCATGTGTGCGGTAAAGGACACGTTGGATGACATGGAGCCCTCCTTGCGTTCGACATCGACCGAGACTTCGATCGGCATGTTGGCAAGGACATCCGCCTGCGTGACGCTGCGCTGACCGAGGAAGAGCTTGCGGCCCTCGTCCTGCGCGATGGTGACCGTGCCATCTTTCTGCATCTGCTGGAACGCCTTGAAACCGTCCGAGCCTTCGCCGATGGCACCGAGCGCCGCCGCATCGGCGGCTCCCATCAATTCATGGCGCATGTTGAGCGCTCGCCCGTAGTCGATCGCCATGCCGGCCGCGCCGACCAGCGGCACCAGCGACAACGCAGTCAATATTCCGAAATTGCCGGACACGTCCGACATGAAACGTCTTGAAAACCGCATATGCTGCCCCCAGCCAACGATTAAAATGTTGCGGGTAGGCTGCTACCACATGCGGGCTGATCCAAAATTTAATGCGAATTGACAATCGTCAGGGTTGGTTAAGGAGGCTCGTTCAAGTGCGCGTTTCTTTAACGAAGCGTTTATGCTTGGCTCCTTCCAAACCGGCTAGGCAAAGGCGGCATCACGGTCTATAAGCCGCCACTATTCAAAGAGGAACGACCGGACCCGGTGGCCCGGTCCCACAGGTGAGACAAATGGCACAGAATTGGACTCCGAACAGCTGGCGCAACAAGCCGATCCAGCAGGTTCCGGCATATCCCGATCAGGCCGCTCTGGCGGCGACAGAAGCCCAGCTCGCAAAGTTTCCTCCGCTCGTATTTGCCGGAGAGGCTCGCCGCCTCAAGGCGCATCTGGCCAAGGTGGCGGAAGGTGATGCCTTCCTGCTGCAGGGCGGTGATTGTGCGGAAAGCTTTGCGGAACATGGCGCGGACAATATCCGCGACTTCTTCCGTTCGTTCCTGCAGATGGCCGTCGTCCTGACCTATGGCGCCCAGCTGCCTGTCGTGAAGGTCGGCCGTATCGCCGGTCAGTTCGCCAAGCCGCGCTCCTCGAATTTCGAGAAGCAGGGCGACATCGAGCTGCCGTCCTACCGCGGTGACATCATCAACGGCATCGACTTCACGCCGGAAAGCCGTATTCCGGCTCCCGAGCGTCAGCTCGACGCCTACCGCCAGTCGGCCGCGACGCTGAACCTTCTGCGTGCGTTCGCCATGGGTGGTTACGCCAACCTGGAAAACGTCCACAAGTGGATGCTCGGTTTCGTCAAGGATTCACCCCAGGCCGAACGCTACAAGAAGCTCGCGGATCGCATCAGCGAAACGATGGACTTCATGCGCGCGATCGGGATTACGGCTGACAACCAGCCGAGCCTGCGCGAGACGGATTTCTTCACCAGCCACGAAGCCCTGCTTCTTGGCTACGAGGAAGCCTTCACCCGTGTCGATTCCACTTCGGGCGACTGGTACGCAACCTCCGGCCACATGCTGTGGATCGGCGACCGTACCCGCCAGCTCGACCATGCGCATGTGGAATATTTCCGCGGCATCAAGAACCCGATCGGTCTGAAATGCGGCCCCTCGCTGCAGCCGGACAACCTGATCGAGCTGATCGATGCGCTGAACCCGGCAAACGAAGCAGGCCGTCTGACGCTGATCTGCCGTTTCGGTCACGACAAGGTTGCAGAACACCTGCCGAAGCTCATCCGCGCCGTCGAGCGCGAGGGCCGCAAGGTGGTCTGGTCCTGCGATCCGATGCATGGCAACACGATCACGCTCAACAACTACAAGACCCGTCCCTTCGAGCGGATCCTGTCGGAAGTGGAAAGCTTCTTCCAGATCCACCGCGCCGAAGGTACGCATCCGGGCGGCATCCATATCGAGATGACGGGCAAGGACGTAACCGAATGCACCGGTGGCGCCCGCGCTGTCACCGGCGCCGATCTGCAGGATCGTTACCACACCCATTGCGACCCGCGCCTCAACGCGGATCAGGCACTGGAACTGGCCTTCCTGCTGGCCGAGCGGATGAAGACCGGCCGTGATGAAAAGCGGATGGTCGTCAACGGCTAAGCCATAACAGGCTGAACATTTCCAGAATCAAACAGGGCCGGCAATCGCCGGCCCTGTTCTTTTCTCGCCCGGGTGCTGAACAAATTGCCGGGCGAGTACCAAGAGCAATTCCAGCAAAAGTGGGAACCGGTTTTGCGTCCGGAATTGCGTCAAGAAATACCCGAAACTACTGCACGAGAACCGGATTGCGGCACGAAGCGCCACCGACCCTGACGTCGACCTCTCCGACCTTGACACCGATCGTCGACAACACGCTGTAGAGAACCTGATCGAGCGGCGTCGTGAGCAGCCTCAGCGTGTCGGCCAACCCTCCGAGCAGGGCGGACGGCACTTCGACCCTCAACCCCAGAATCTCGACTTCGAGCTGCAGGTTCTTGAGCAGCGAATCGATCAGCGTAGAGACGGTGTTTCTGGTCGACGCCTGCTTCACCTTCTGGCTTGATATGTCGGAGGGAGAGAAGGAAAGCTGTGTCGCGTTGACATTCGTCGCATTGGTATAGGCAAGCGCCGTCAGGTTCAGCGCCGGCGTGGCCACCATCTTGGTCTTCGTTGCGCGCGGATCTTTTCCGAAATTGGCAAAGGCGGATTTATCGATATCGCCAAGTGAGAGTTCCAGAACGCCGGGAACAGCCTCGACATTCACTGTCGCTCCAGTCGCCCCGCTGGCGCAGGTGATCGATGCCATGCGGCCTTCCGCATGGGCGACCTCGATGTAAAGCGGTACCCGGATCTTGATGCCGAGCAGGCCGGTAATGCCGTCGACGGTCGTGGTCAGCGCCACACGGGTCTGGGCGGTCCGCACGATCGAGCCGGTGCGACCAATCCCGAGCGCCTTCGACCCGACCGGCGGCTCGCCGATAGCGACCGAAAGCGTCAGCCCGCCAAGGCCGGGCACAGTTGCACCGAGATCGAGATCGATCTGATGGCTGCCGCCGTTTGCAGCATTCGCCGTGGCACTGATCAGGTTGAAAATATCGGTCTGGACGGTCAGGCCGTCGCTCTTGCCGATCAGCCGCGAGCCGAGCGGTCCGATATCCATGATGTCCTTCAGTTTGACCGTGAGCTTTGTCGTGCCAAGCGTCTTTTCCAGCGACTTGAGGATCGCCGCCACCGCCGGTGTGACACCTGTTGTCTGGCCGATTGCGTTGAGAAGCGTGCCATAGGCAATATCAGTGTTGAGAAGATCGTTATAGGTTCCAGCCGTCAAGTTGAGCTTGATCGCCAACTGGTCGAAGACCTTGAGAAGATCGATATTGGCATTGGCGAGCGACTGGTAATCCATCACGGATAGCGAAACCGTGGTTCCCAGAAGATTGCCGAGCAGGGCGTTGACCACGCCGCCGTTGAGGCTCGCCAGCCGTGAGCCGACCGAAAACGAAGCCATCTTGTCGATTGCAGCCGTACCGCTGGCGCTCAGCATCGGGGCCTTGGTCAGGGAGCCTGCGAAAAACAGGCCGCCCTTCTGGTAGACATTCACTTTGACGGCGTCATAGGGCGCAACGCCGGATTGGAAGCGGCTTGCGACCGCAAGCGAGGTGTCCGCCTGATAGCGTCCGCTGATCACTTCGGCATAGGCATCGAACTTGTCGAATACGGTTTCGAGACTGAAGGCGATCGGCGTTCCCTTGCCGATAAGCTGCCCGTTTTTCAGCACCGGAATATTCTTGTTGTTGAGGTTCATGTAGTCCGCGACGCCGGCTTCGGGACTGCTCGGGTTTGCGGCAGCCGAGATAGCCGAGAGATCGGCCGTCGTCTGCAATTCACGCTGCTGCAGCGTCAGGTAGCCGTAATCGACGCCGAGCGCGAGCGCGCTGATCATGATCGGCAGAGAGAGCGCAGCGGTGATTGCGACATTGCCGCGGCAATCGCGGAGCCACCTTCTAAAATCTTGCATCAGATGCCCCCGACGCGCACCGTGGCAAACCGCCTGATCTGGCTGCTCGGCATTGCATAGGTGAAGAGGTTGAAGATCGGCAGGCCGCTGGCATCGTAAGTGATGGCAACCGTGAACTGGTTGGGATTGCCGGGATCTGCCTGTGCGGTCAGCGTCAGCTTGGATTTGTCGAGAAGCGTGCTGTCGACCATCGAGCGGTTGATGAAATCGGTGGCAAGGCTTTTGCGCTCGGTATCGCTCAGGCCCGCGACGGCGGTGCGCGCGGCATCTGCTGCCAGCTGTTGAACGGAATGGGCGGCTGCCAGATAGATGCCATAGGCAATCATGCTGAGCAGTGCGAGAAAGAAGAGGGGTGAGACGATGGCGAATTCCACCGCCGCCGCACCCGAATTATTCTTGATGAACCGCCGGATACGCATCCGTGTCCTCCGATCTTTTTTGATTGATTATCAGGATGATCAATTAAGGGATCGCTAAAATAGATTTGATGAATATAAATAAGCGATCGAGAATTTTGACGAATGCGAATTGGCGAACGTCGGCCGCCGCCATCTGTCACGAAAAATTCGCCTGCGAAGACCGTTGCGGCGATTGCGTCGTGGCATTAAATCTCGGTCATGACCCAGAATGATCCCAAGACTTTGCGCATCGCGATTGCCCAGCTCAATCCCACGGTCGGCGACGTCGCCGGTAATCTCGCTCTAGCCCGCGAAGCCCGTCGGGACGCCGCCCGTGAGGGTGCCGATCTCCTGATGCTGACTGAGCTCTTCATTTCGGGATACCCGCCCGAAGATCTCGTGCTGAAGCCATCCTTCTTGAAAGCCTGCCTTAAGGCTGTCGAGGCTTTGGCTGCGGACACGGCCGATGGCGGACCGGGTGTGCTGATCGGCTTTCCGCGCCAGGGCGAGGCGGGCCGCCATAATTCCGTGGCGCTGCTCGATGAGGGCAAGATCATTGCCATCCGCGACAAGATCGACCTGCCGAATTACGGCGAGTTCGACGAAAAGCGCGTCTTTGCCGAAGGATCGATTTCCGGCCCCTACAATTTCCGTGGCATCCGCATCGGTGTTCCGATCTGCGAGGAGATCTGGAACGATATGGGCGTCTGCGAGACGCTGGCCGAAAGCGGTGCGGAAATCCTGCTCGTGCCGAACGGCTCGCCCTATTATCGCGGCAAGCTCGATGTCCGTTATCAGGTGGCCTTGCGGCAGGTAATCGAAAGCGGCCTGCCGCTCGTCTTTGCGAACCAGCTCGGCGGTCAGGATGAGCTCGTCTTCGACGGCGCAAGCTTTGCATTCAACGCCGACAAGTCGCTGGCTTTTCAGCTCAGCCAGTTCGAGATGGCCTTTGTCGTCACCGACTGGAGACGTGAAGAGGGCGGCTGGCGCTGCCAGCCCGGCCCGATGGTGCGCATTCCCGAAAAGGAAGAGGCCGATTACCACGCCTGCATGCTCGGTTTCCGCGATTATGTGAATAAGAACGGCTTCAAGTCGGTGGTGCTGGGCCTCTCCGGCGGCATCGATTCGGCCGTCTGCGCCGCGATCGCCGTCGATGCGCTGGGCGAGGA
Organism: Aliirhizobium wenxiniae; assembly: GCF_019511445.1. Lineage (GTDB taxonomy): Bacteria > Pseudomonadota > Alphaproteobacteria > Rhizobiales > Rhizobiaceae > Neorhizobium > Neorhizobium wenxiniae_A. The sequence continues at coordinate 67,066 of NZ_JAEUAN010000018.1, read as the reverse complement.
GAGGGTGCGCACCATCATGCTGCCCTATCGCTATACGTCCGAGGATTCGTTCAAGGACGCCGCGGAATGTGCCAAGGCGCTCGGTTGCCGTTATGACATCGTGCCGATCTCCGAGCCCGTCGAAGGGTTCCTGAACTCGCTGTCCGACATGTTCGAAGGAACGGATCAGGGCATTACCGAAGAAAACCTGCAGAGCCGTACGCGCGGCACCATCCTGATGGCGATCTCCAACAAGTTCGGCTCGATGGTGGTCACGACCGGCAACAAGTCGGAAATGTCGGTCGGTTATGCGACGCTCTATGGCGACATGAACGGCGGCTTCAATCCGATCAAGGACCTTTACAAGATGCAGGTCTATGCGCTGGCGGAATGGCGCAATGAAAACGTACCGGCAGGTGCGCTCGGCCCTTCCGGCGAGGTGATCCCGAAGAACATCATTTCCAAGGCCCCCTCCGCCGAGCTTCGGCCCGACCAGAAGGACCAGGATTCGCTGCCGCCCTATCCGGTGCTGGACGATATCCTCGAATGCCTGGTCGAAATGGAAATGGGCACGGAAGACATTGTTGCCCGCGGCCATGACGTGGCGACCGTCCACCGCATCGAGCACCTGCTTTATCTGGCCGAATACAAGCGGCGTCAGTCTGCTCCCGGCGTGAAGATCACCAAGAAGAATTTTGGCCGCGACCGGCGCTACCCGATCACCAACCGATTTCGGGATCGATAGGTTGGTGGAGGGGCTACCCAAGAGGGAGGACACGGCGCGCTCGGGACTGGAATTCTCGGACGAGGAGCGCAGCTTTATCGCCATGCAGGCGGCTCAACCGGAGCCCGGTTCGGCGCTGATGCGCCTGTTCGGCTACAGCGCCTTCTTTCTTCCCGGTGTTTTCATCGGGATCTATGCCCTTGTCGTTCAGAGCTTTCAGGCAATGGCGATCGCCTTTCTGATCGTGGTCACCAATCTCTTCTGGAGTTTTGCCGGCGTCTTTCGCGAGCAGCGTGGGATCCTGCTGACCCATAGCGTGTTCCAGAAGATGCATTCCCTCCTGAACGCGCGACACCAACGCTAGAAAGCGGAAGGTCGAAAGATGCGAAGCTCTATAGAGATCTACAATATCCGTACCCGCCAGAGCCGGGTCGTCTGGCAGACGGAAGAACTGTTCGAAGCGCCGAACTGGTCGCCGGACGGTGACTATCTCATGCTCAACGCCGACGGACTGATCTATCGCTTGTCTCCTCATGGTGACGGCGGGCCGGAGAAGATCGATACGGGCTTTGCAACGCTCTGCAACAACGATCATGGTATTTCGCCGGACGGCACCATGATCGCGGTTTCGGACAAGGTCGAGTTCGGCAAATCCGCGATCTACGTGTTGCCGGCTGAAGGCGGCACTCCGAAACTGGTGACGGAAAATCTGCCGTCCTATTGGCATGGCTGGTCGCCGGATGGGAAGACATTTGCCTATTGCGGCATCCGCGATCAGGTCTTCGACATCTACACGATCGGCATCGATGGAAAGAACGAAACGCGGCTGACCTTCGGTGAAGGCCGCAATGACGGGCCGGATTATTCGCCGGATGGCGAGTGGATCTATTTCAACTCCAGCCGCACCGGAATGATGCAGATCTGGCGCGTGCCGGCTAAAGGCGGCGTTGCCGAACGCATCACCGACAGCATCTATGGCGACTGGTTCCCGCATCCGTCACCGAAAGGTGACAAGATTGTCTTCGTCTCCTATGACGCTGACGTTTTCGATCACCCGCGAGACCAGAATGTTCGCGTCCGGCTGATGGATGCGGACGGTGGCAATGTCGAAACCCTGTTCGATCTGTTTGGCGGGCAGGGAACGATGAATTCTCCAAGCTGGTCACCGGACGGTGATGAATTCGCCTATGTCCGGTATTTCCCTGCGGCTTGAACGGCCTTGCTTCAGCCGGGTTCAGCCAGCATAAGGACACCCGTCAGGTGCCCATCCTTGGTGGGAGAATCGGGAATTCGGTGAGATGCCGGAACGTGCCCAACGCTGTGAGGCGGACGCCCATCGTATTCATGCCACTGGATCTGTCCGGGAAGGCGGCGATGAGCGGATGAAGCCAAGTCAGAAGACCGGCCTGACAGGATGGACCGATCCGCGTGGACGGCGGGCAGGTTGCGCGGTTTGCTGGATACCTTGAAGGATCAGGCAATCCGCATGCGTTGTTGGGGATAAGACGATGCGACCTGATGATTTGAATGACGGCCTTGTGGCCGCTAAAGCCTTCTCTAACGCCGAGCGTGCCGCGGTCTACCGTGCGATCGAGACGCGGCGTGACGTGCGTGACCAGTTCCTCTCAGACCCGATCCCTGACGATGTCTTGCGCCGTCTTCTGGATGCTGCGCATGCAGCCCCTTCGGTTGGCTTCATGCAGCCTTGGAATTTCATTCTCGTCCGCGACGAAGCTGTTCGCCAATCCGCATGGGAAGCGTTTTCATGCGCCAATGAAGAGGCCGAGGCAATGTTCCCCGAGGAAAAGCGCAGCGTCTACAGGAGCCTCAAGCTCGAGGGGATCAGGAAGGCGCCTTTGTCGATCTGCGTCACAAGCGATCCGGATCGGGCAGGGCCTGTGGTGCTGGGACGCACCCATAACAGCCGCATGGACAGCTATTCGACCGTGTGTGCGATCCAGAACCTTTGGCTTGCGGCACGGGCGGAAGGGATCGGCGTCGGCTGGGTCAGTATCTTCCATGACCGGGATGTCCGTAAGATCCTCGGCATACCGGACCGTATCGAGATCGTTGCCTGGCTATGCCTCGGTTACGTCGATGTGCTTTACGAAAAGCCCGAACTCGCGATCAAGGGCTGGCGTCAGCGCTTGCCCCTGGAGGAACTCATCTTTCAGGATGCATGGGGCCGCAGATAATCACTCCTGCAATTTCTGCGGGCCGCTGGATTTCGGATTGGCCAGATCGATGTTTTCTTCCGGAAAGAATTGCGGCCCGACGGAGCGCAGCTTTTTCTCCGGATCGTAAGGTCGGTCCGGCGGAAACTGGACCGGCTCCTCTTTAGCGGGTGTCGGCGCGTTGCTGCCGAGATGCGTGATGCTGGAGTTGGGGTCGTTCGGTTTCAGGCCGAACGATCTCGGCTCATCTGCTCTGGGCAAGGCCAGTCCGCGGATTCGAAGACGCTCTTTCTCGTCCAGTTCCGTCTGGGTGTCGAGATCGGTCGGCGTGCAATTGTTGGCGCGGATTGCCGAAAGGATGGCAACGCGCTCCTCGGAGGGCTGCAGCAGCGAGCGGGTGTTGTTACGCTGTTCGGTCAGCCCTGCGCGCTCTTCTTCAAGCCGCTGCAGCGTGTCCTGCATGGAACTGCATTCGTCGGCATCTTCGGGGTCCCCAAAGGTCACGATACTGCCACTGCCGCAACCTAGGCTGCGCATGTCGATCCGAAGTTGACGGATATCGGCGTTGAGAGCGCTCAGATCCTGCGCGTATCGGCGAACATTACTGGTCGTGCCGATGATCTGCGGTGTGCTGTTGAGGCGCTTGTAGAGATTGGCGCAAACCTCGACATCGCGCGCAAAAGTCGCCTGCGGCAGAAGCAGCGATGCAAGCGCCAAGGATGTCATCGTCTTCGAAAATGTCATGCCTCACCTGTCGCATAGAACATGCGTGGCCGAAACTGGCATATCGAACATGCGGGAAGCTTGCTTCCAAGCTTCCCGCATAGAGTTATTTCACCAACGCAACCGGCTCGATCTGCGAGGCCTCGACCACGGCCAGAGCCGCCATGTTGACGACACCGCGGGATGTGACGGTCTGTGACAGGATATGAGCCGGCTTGGCTGTCCCGAGCAGGATCGGGCCGACATGCAGGCCGTCCATCATCGTGCGCACGAGACCGAGCGAAATGCTTGCTGCATCGAGGTTCGGGAAGACCAGGAGATTGGCTTCGCCGCTCAGTGTGCTGTTCGGCATGGCGCGCTTGCGCAGTGCCTCGTCGAGCGCCGAACCACCCTGCATTTCGCCATCGACTTCGAGTTCCGGCGCTTGCCTGCGGATGATCTCCAGCGCCGCGCGCATCTTGCGGGCGCTTTCCGAATCGCGGGAGCCGAAATTCGAATGGCAGATCAGCGCGGCCTTCGGCACGATGCCGAAACGGCGAACTTCCTGAGCCGCGAGAATGGCGATTTCCGCAATCTCCTCGGCGGTCGGATTGTAGTTCACGAACGTGTCGGTGAAGAACATCGCGCCGCGCTGCGAGATCAACAGGCTGAGGCCGGCATTGGTGCAGGCGCCGGGACGCTTGCCGATGATCTGGTTGACGTCGCGCAGGTGGCGATCGTAACGGCCTTCAACGCCGCAGATCAGCGCATCGGCTTCGCCACGCTTGACCGACAGCGCGCCGATGACCGTGTTGTTGGTACGCACGATCGTGCGGGCGGCTTCCGGATTGATGCCGCTGCGGCCGACAAGCGCGAAATAGTCCTCGACATATTCGCGGTAACGCGGGTCGTCTTCCGGATTGACCACGCCGAAATCGACATTCGGGCGGATGCGGATGCCGAAACGCTGCAGGCGTGCCTCGATAACGGAAGGACGGCCGATCAGGATGGGGCGGGCAATCTCTTCTTCCAGCAGAACCTGGGCTGCGCGCAGCACGCGCTCGTCTTCGCCTTCGGCAAAAATCACGCGCTTCTTTTCGGATGCCTTGGCTGTCGCGAAGATCGGCTTCATGACGAAGCCGGAGCGCCAGACGAAGCGGTTCAACTGGTCGAGATAGGCTTCGAAATCCTGGATCGGACGGGCAGCTACACCGCTCTCGGCAGCAGCACGGGCGACAGCCGGAGCGATGCGCAGGATGAGGCGCGGATCGAACGGCGAGGGGATCAGGTAGGTCGGGCCGAAGATCGGCGTTTCGCCGGAATAGGCCTTTGCCGCGACATCAGACACTTCTTCACGCGCAAGTGCCGCGATGGCCTTGACCGCGGCCATCTTCATTTCCTCGTTGATCGTGCTCGCGCCGCAATCAAGCGCGCCGCGGAAGATATACGGGAAACAGAGAACGTTGTTCACCTGGTTCGGGAAATCGGATCGGCCGGTGCAGATCATCGCGTCAGGACGTGCCTGGCGGGCAAGTTCCGGCATGATTTCCGGCGTCGGATTGGCAAGCGCCATGATCAGCGGCTTTTCCGCCATGCGCGCGAGAAGTTCCGGCTTCAGCACGCCCGGGGCAGACAGGCCGAGGAATACGTCGGCGCCGTCGATGCTGTCGGCCAGAACCCGATTGTCGCTCTTCTGCACATAGACGGATTTCCATTCGTCCATCAGCTCGGTGCGACCTTCGTAGACGAGACCTTCGATATCGTGAACCCAGATATTCTCCTTCTTCGCGCCGAGAGAGACGAGGAGATTGAGGCAGGCGAGTGCTGCTGCACCTGCGCCCGACGTGACGATCTTGACGTTGGTGATCGACTTGCCGGCCAGTTCCAGGCCGTTCAGGATCGCGGCCGCAACGATGATCGCGGTGCCGTGCTGGTCGTCGTGGAAGACCGGGATGTTCATCTTCTCGCGCAGCCGGCGCTCGACTTCGAAACATTCCGGCGCCTTGATGTCTTCAAGGTTGATGCCGCCGAAAGTCGGCTCCAGCGCCGAGACGGTCGAGACCATCTCGTCGATGCCGGCGGCGTCGATCTCGATATCGAAGACGTCGATACCGGCGAATTTCTTGAACAGGACGGCCTTGCCTTCCATCACCGGCTTCGAGGCGAGCGGGCCGATGTTGCCGAGCCCGAGAACCGCCGTACCGTTGGAGATGACCGCGACGAGATTGGCGCGCGCCGTGTAATCGGCAGCGGCTTCCGGATTGTCCCGGATCGCAAGGCAGGGGGCCGCAACGCCCGGAGAATAGGCGAGCGCCAGATCGCGCTGGTTGCCGAGCGGCTTGGTCGCCTGAATTTCCAGTTTGCCCGGACGGGGATACTGGTGGAAGAACAGCGCCTGTTCGTCAAGATCCGCACTGCTCGGCGGGGCCGACTTCGATTTATCCTGCGCGTCCATGCTCACTCCTGCTTTTTAGTCTGTCTTCCCGGTCCTTCTGGGGAGAATGCGGCATCTCATTACATCAAACAGGGACGTGTAACAGCAGCTATTTTTGATCGATGTAAGGAAATCCGAAGGAGATCTGCCCATGGGTGAAAAGCCTCCTGTCATCATCCTGAAACAAGACTCTGGTTTTCAGACGACGGGGCGGGCTATGAAAGGACGACTTCCGTGACAGCGACAGGTGAGACCAGGAATTTCAGGACCTTGTTCATCTCCGACGTGCATCTCGGCTCGAAGGCGGCGCGGACGGAACTCCTGCTGGATTTCCTCAAATACCATGAAGCAGAGACTGTGTTCCTCGTTGGTGACATCGTCGATGGATGGCGCCTGAAGCGCAGCTGGTTCTGGCCGCAGGGTTGCAACGACGTGGTGCAGAAGCTGTTGCGCAAGGCGCGCAAGGGCACCCGCATCGTCTACATTCCCGGCAATCACGACGAATTCTTGAGGGATTTCCCCGGCACCCATTTCGGCGGCATCGAGGTTGCCGACCGCGCGATCCACGAAATGGCCGACGGCAAGAAATATCTGGTTCTTCACGGCGACGAATTCGATGTTGTCGTCCGCAATGCCCGTCTTCTCGCCTATCTCGGCGACTGGGCCTATGACGCGGCGATCGCCATCAATGTCGTGCTGGCGGCGGTTCGTCGCCGTCTCGGCATGCCTTACTGGTCTTTCTCCGCCTGGGCCAAGCTGCAGGTCAAGCACGCGGTCAATTTCATCGGCGAGTTCCAGAAGGTGGTGGCCGACGAGGCGCGTCGCAACAAGGTGGATGGCGTCATCTGCGGGCACATTCATCATGCGGTGATGACCGATATCGACGGCATCCACTACGTCAATACCGGTGATTGGGTTGAAAGCTGCACGGCGATTGCCGAACATCACGACGGAACGCTGGAACTGATCACCTGGCGTGACATCAAGGTGACCGCGGAACTGCATGCCCTGCCGGCACCGGCAAAGACGAAGAACATGCAGGCTGCCTGAACAACACGAAATCTTCACCAGCGACACACTTTGTTTTCGCACATAGCGTGTGGACCGGTTTCCATTGCAAATGGTGGTGATAGTCTCGAGCGACTTTCACCACCATTTGTGATTCCGTGAATATTGCCGCAAAACCGTCTGCCGCCCCGCCGCAGTTCCAGCTTCGTTGTTCGTTAGCCTATGCCGCACCGATGTCGCTCAACGGCATTCTGGTGCCTTATCTGCCCGTATGGCTGCATGGTCTGAACTTCAGCGCGATGCAGATCGGTGTGATCCTTGCGGCTCAGGTGGTGTTTCGTGTCTTCGTCGCCATGGGAACGGGTTCTCTTGTGGGGCGCGCTCGCGATCCGCGCCATATTCTCGCCTGGTCCGCGGCAACGTCGATAGTCTCCATTCTCGGCCTGCTCGTCAGCGGCGATTTCTGGGTCGTTCTTGCGGCCGTGGCCATACAGGCGGCCTTGTTTGCGCCCTACACGCCGATCGTCGAATCGATCTCGATCTCTGGCGTCAAACGATGGGGCTTTCACTACGGAAAAATGCGGGTTTGGGGATCGGTCGGTTTTGTCGTGACGACGCTTATCGCAGGTAGCCTCTCGACCGCTATCGGCAATATCGCCATCCCGCTCCTGCTGGTGGCGGTCCTTTTGACCTCGTTTGCCGTTGCCTTCATCGCGCCTCGACTGGACCAGGAATCGGGCAGGCGAACGGTTGCGGCATCTCCGATGACCTCCCGCCGTCCACTCGGCAGATCTGTCCATCTGCTCCTGATCGGGGTCTCGCTCATCCAGTCGAGCCACGGGATGTTTTACGGTTTCAGCACGATCCAGTGGCAGGGCATGGGCTTTTCGAATGCCGTGATCTCCGCCCTCTGGTGCATCGGCGTGATTGCCGAAATCGGCATCTTTTTCATCTCCGGCGGCCTTGCAAGACGCCTCACGCCTTTGGGGCTGTTGCGTTTCGGCTGCCTGATGGCGATCCTGCGCTGGGTGTTTTTTCCGTTCGGCTCGGATGTCTGGTATTACGGGATATTGCAGATTTTCCACGCCTTCAGCTTCGCCTGCGTTCATCTCGGGCTGCAGTACCGCCTGTCGGAAATGGTCGCAGAAGATCAGCAGGCATCGGCGCAGGGCGTCTATGTCGCTTATAATGGTGCATTCCTGGCGATTTCGACACTGCTTGCCGGCGTCATCTACCGGCAGCTGGAAATCTATGGTTACTTCGCCATGGCTTTTCTGGCCGTGATCGGTTTTGTCGTGCTGGCGCTCGCGACCCGTTCTCAGCCCCAGAGTTCGGGCAGCGGCGGATAGACGAGCGAACCTTCATAACGAAGCCCGCCCGGACGGTCCCGGGCAAGAAGCAGCGGCCCGTCGAGATCGGCGTAATCTGTATCCTGCGCCAAAAGCACCGCAGGCGCCATGGCAAGCGATGTTCCGACCATGCAGCCGACCATGATCTGAAATCCCAGCCGTTGCGCTTGCGCCTTCATCACCAGTGCTTCCGTCAGCCCGCCAGTCTTGTCGAGCTTGATGTTCACCGCATCGTAACGGTCGCGAAGCGACGAGAGATCGGCTGTGGAGTGAACGCTTTCGTCGGCGCAGACCGGAACCAGCCGCTTGATCTGCGAAAGGATCGCGTCCTTGCCGGCAGGAAGAGGCTGCTCGATCAGCGATATCTTCAATTCGGCGGCGATTGCCAGATGCCGTTCGATATTCTCCTCGGTCCAGCCTTCGTTGGCGTCGACGATGATCCGCGCATCCGGGGCCGAATCACGAACGGCGCGAAGCCGCGATTCGTCGTCTTCCGTACCGAGCTTGATCTTCAGAAGCGGCCGCCCGCTGTTCTTTTTCGCATCCTCTCCCATCGCGGCTGCATCCGATAGCGATAATGTGAAGGCCGTCACGATCGGTTCCCGACGCGTGGCGCCGATAACAGTGGCCACGTTGTTGCCGGATCGCTTGGCCTCAAGGTCCCATAATGCGCAATCGACCGCATTGCGGGCAGCACCGGGTTTCATCGCGGATTGCAGTCCGTTCCGCGTCAAGCCCGTCTCGATTGCCTTGGAAACCGCCACTATCTCTGCCATCACGCCGTCCATCGTCTCGCCGTAACGTCGATAGGGAACGCACTCGCCCCGGCCGGAAACTCCGTCTTCCGAGATGGTGCAGACGATGACATCCGCCTCGGTTTTCGATCCACGCGAAATGGTGAATGTTCCGGCAATCGGGAAAGCCTCGATTGTTGCTTCAAGGTGACGGGGCATCGTTTTAAACGTCCTGTTGTGGCAAATCCGTCCGATGCGGCTATATTGCGTTTTCCCGAAGCGCAATCAATGCATTGCGGCAGAGACCATTTGAAGCGAGCACCCGCACCCCGTGAGTTCCAATCTGGCGAAAATCAATACTGAAGACTTGCCGGATGGCGCGGAACGTTATGTTCTGACGGGCGATTGGCGCAATCATTCTATTGCCGCTGTTCTCAAGGATCTGGGCCAAATCGAGAAATCCGGCGGCAAGGGCAAGGTCGAAATCGACCTGTCCGGCATCTCCGGAATAGACACTGCCGGCGCCTGGCTGATTCGCCGTCTGATGACGGCCAGGAGCGGCGAGGGGCAGGAAGCGACACTTTCGGGCGGCAATGGCACGATCGAAGAGTTGATCGGCGCTTTGCCCGAGACGACGCCGGCACCGCCGGCGCCCGGTCCCGACAAGCGCAGCATATTCGAGCGCGTTTTCACCCCGCCCGGAAAGCTGGTCGTAGAAGTCGGGCGCGACTTCTACGCGGCGATGAACATCCTCGGCTCCGCGGTTCGCGGCGCGCAGCTGAAATTCGGTCGTGGGGCTGGCGTGTCTCCGGCGTCGGTCGTCACCCATATCGACCGCATGGGCGTGCGCGCGGTGCCGATCATCGTGCTGATGTCGTTTCTGATCGGCGCGATCATTGCCCAGCAGGGCGCTTTCCAGCTGAGATATTTCGGCGCCGAAATTTTTGTCGTCGATCTCGTCGGCATCCTGCAGCTTCGCGAGATCGGCGTGCTTTTGACCGCCATCATGATCGCCGGTCGTTCGGGCAGCGCCATCACGGCCGAGATCGGCTCGATGAAGATGCGCGAAGAGATCGACGCGCTGACGGTGATCGGCCTCAATCCGATCGGCGTGCTGATTTTTCCAAGGCTTGTGGCGCTGACGATTGCATTGCCGCTTCTGACCATTATCGCAAACTTCGCAGCACTTTACGGTGCAGCGATCGTGGCTCTGCTTTACTCCGGCATCACCTTCGATACCTATCTGTCACGCCTGCACGAAGCGATCGACCATACATCGATTGCCTCCGGCATGATCAAGGCGCCCTTCATGGCGCTCGCGATCGGCATTGTTGCAGCCGTCGAAGGCATGAAGGTCGGCGGCAGTGCTGAATCGCTCGGCCAGCATGTGACGGCATCGGTGGTCAAGGCCATCTTCGCTGTCATCCTCATCGATGCGCTTTTCGCCATCTTCTACTCCGCGATCGATTTCTAGGAGGCATGGATTTGGCAGACGAGCAGCAGACCATGGAAAGAAAACCGAAGGACGACCGTCAGGTTGTTCTCTCCGTGCGCGATCTCACGGTCGGTTTCGGCGAGAAAATCGTCCTCGACAATCTCAATCTGGATATCTACCGCGGCGAAATCCTCGGCTTTGTTGGTGCTTCCGGAACCGGCAAGTCGGTGCTGATGCGCACTGTATTGCGGCTGTTGCCGCATCGTTCCGGCAAGATCGAAATTCTCGGCTCGAACTATGAGGAAGCCTCGGATGAAGAGCGCATCGCGCTCGATACCCGGCTCGGCGTGCTCTTCCAGCACGGAGCGCTGTTTTCCGCCCTGACGGTGAAGGAAAACATCCAGCTGCCGATGCGCGAATATCTCGATCTTCCCCAATCGCTGATGGATGAACTGGCTTACGTGAAGCTCGAAATGGTCGGCCTTCCGCCGGATGCTGCAGACAAGTACCCGTCGGAACTTTCGGGCGGCATGATCAAGCGCGCAGCACTTGCCCGTGCCTTGGCGCTCGACCCGGATCTCGTCTTCCTCGACGAGCCGACCTCTGGTCTCGACCCGATCGGGGCTGCCGATTTCGACGCGCTGATCGCCAAGCTGCGCGATACGCTGGGCCTCACCGTCTATATGGTGACCCACGACCTCGACAGCCTGTTTTCGGTCTGTGACCGTATTGCCGTGCTCGGCCAGAAACGGGTATTGGTGGAAGGTACGCTGCAGGATATGTTCGAGTTTGATGATCCGTGGGTTCAGTCCTATTTCCGCGGCAAGCGAGCGCGCACCGTCGTGACCAATGAAAACCAGAAGCCGACAGGGTCGGCAGATGCAGGCCCGACAGAGCTAGGCCCGATAGAGCTAGGGAAGTGATCTAACCCATGGAAACCAAAGCAAATTACGCCCTGGTGGGTTTCTTCACGCTCCTCGTGATCGCGGCCGCCTTCGGCTTTGTCTACTGGATGGCGCAATCCGGTCGCGGCGGCCCTATGGCCGAGCTTGCGATTCGCATTCCCGGCTCCGCGAACGGTCTTTCCGTCGGCTCCCCGGTTCGTTTCAACGGTATTGCGGTCGGTTCCGTGCGCGGCCTGACCATCGATCCGGATGATCCGCGCTATTCGATCGCCTTTACTGAAGTGCGCGCCGACGCGCCCGTCTACCAGTCGACCAAGGCCGTGCTGGAAGTACAGGGGCTGACGGGGGCTGCCTATATCGAGCTTTCCGGCGGCGCCAAGGGCGAGGAAAATATTCTCCAGAAATCCATGGAGGCAGGTCGCCCGGCAGTGCTGATTGCCGACCAGTCGAGCGTGACAAACCTTCTGGCGACAGCCGACAAGATCCTTGAACGGGCCGATCAGGCGATCGGTGACATCCAGGGCTTTGTCGGCGACGCGCGTGGGCCGCTGACCCAGACGATCCGCAACGTCGAAACGTTTACCGCCGCACTCAGCAACAATTCGGGCAATATCGACGAGTTCCTGCACAGCCTTTCCACTCTGTCGGCGACCGTCGACAGGGTTTCCGGCACGCTCAACTCGACGCTTGAGGCCGCTGATCAGCTGGTTCGTGCCATCGACGCTGAGCGCATCAACCAGATCGTCGGCAATGCCGAGCGTGTGACGCGCAACGTTGCCAATGCATCGGAAAACTTCGGTCCGTTGGTCGCGACTGTCCAGACGACTGCGACGAATTTTGCCCAGGTCGGGGCGGACGCTCAGAAGGTGCTTAACCGCGCGGATAGCCTGCTCGCCGCTGTCGATCCGAGCCAAGTCGGCACGGCAATCCAGAATATTTCGGCCGCGTCGGAAGATGCGCGTCAGACGTTGGCTTCGGCCCGCAGCGTGGTTGACGATGTTTCGCATCGCTCCGAGGATATCAACAAGGCGATCACCGATTTCACCGAACTGGCGACCAAGCTCAACAATGCATCGAGCCGCGTCGATGGCATCCTCGCAAAGGTCGATGGCCTCGTATCGAGCGATGACTCGCAAGGCCTGTTTGCCGAAGCGCGCAAGACGCTCGAATCTTTCCGCACCGTGGCTGACAATATCAACGCGCGCGTCGGGCCGATTGCCGACAACCTGCAGCGTTTCTCGTCCAGCGGCCTTGGTGACGTGAAGGCACTCGTGGACGACACGCGCCGCACGGTGAATTCGCTCAATCAGACCATCACCAATTTCGACCAGAATCCGCAGCGTTTGATCTTCGGCGGCGAGACCGTCAAGGAATATGACGGCAGGACGAGACGTTAAGGCTTTAAGGCAGGGGTAGGACGTTTATGAGTGTATCCAGGTTTCCGCAGCCGCCGGCCGGTCGCCGTTCCATGGCTCTGGCCTTGCCCCTGCTTGCGGCGCTGCTCAGCAGTTGCGGCACCAAGGCAAACAACGACACGTTCGATCTGTCGCTGACACCTGCAACCTCCGGCCCTTCGGTGAAGAACCGCCAGATCCTCGTGCCGGAACCGACAGCGGTAAAGATGCTCGACAGCGAACAGGTCGTCGTCCGCGTTTCTCCGTCGGAAGTGCAGTATCTCGCCAATTCCCGCTGGGGTGATCGTCTGCCGCGTCTGGTTCAGTCGAAACTCGTCGAAGCCTTCGAGAATTCCGGCCGCGTCGGCGGTGTCGGCAAGCCGGGGCAGGGACTTGCAATCGACTATCAGGTGGTCACCGATATCCGTGCCTTCGAGGTCACCACCGGCGGCAGCCGTGTTGCCAATGTCGAAATTTCGGCAAAGATCCTCAATGATCGAAATGGCAGTGTCCGCGCCCAATCCGTCTTCAAGGGAAGTTCTGCGGTTCGCGGAACCGAGAACAGCGATTTTGTCGAAGCGCTTGACCGCGCCTACGCCAAGGTCGGCGGCGAGATTGTTGACTGGGCATTGAAATCGATGTGATTTCCAGGCGGGCACGCTAAATCACGGCGCGATTTTTCAGATTCGCTTGCTGTGATTTAGCTCATTGTTTTTGCGCAAGTCTTCGTCCCGAAACCGGTGACCACTTTCGGGAGACATGCTGTAAGCTTCCCTGGTCCGAATCGATTGAGATCGTTCAGGGAAGGTGCCGATGCTGATCATTCTTGCCGGCTTGCCGGGGAGCGGAAAGACGACACTCGCAAAAGCACTGGCGCGCCGGCTGGGCGCTGTTCATGTCCGCGTCGATACGATCGAACAGAATATCCGCAACACGGGCGCCGAAGTCGGCCCGCTTGGCTATATGGTCGCCTATGGGGTGGCCGAGGACAATCTTGCGCTCGGGCATATCGTTGTCGCGGATTCGGTCAACAGCCTGACGATCACCCGCAGGGCATGGCGCGCCGCAGCCGAACGGCAAGGCGTGCCCTCAGCCGATATCTGGGTCAGGTGTTCGGACAGAAACGAGCATCGCCGCCGTGTCGAGACGCGTGTGACCGATGTTGCGGGACTGATAAAGCCCGATTGGGCCGCGACTGAGGCGCGTATTTTCGAGAACTGGGAGACAGAGCCGCTGATCGTCGAAACGGCCGGCCGCTCACCCGAAGAGATCGCTGTCGATCTGATCTCCAGATTGCAGATGGAAGAAGGCCTTGTCGCAACGTCGGACGAATGATGATGCGTTCTCGTCTCTTTCCAAAGAGGCAGGTTTCGGTAGAGGCGAGAATGTTTCGTAAGCGGATGCAATCCGGTTTTGGCCGGAAGCGGAAATTGGACCTTGAGATTAAGGTCGTGCCTTCATCAGCTTCCAAACTACCCATGCGAGGGTTTGTCCAAACAGCCCACCGATTGTAAATGGTATGGCAAACACAAGCCCTATCTTGACGAAGAGTGCGGCAGTTAGGAGCCATCCTTCGTAAACATTCGAGCCTTCCCACCGCTGGAGGACATCTATCAAAGCCCAAACGGCAACAAATGCCGCCAAGACTTTGAGGGGACGCAATACCCGATCTACGCTGAATTTGCCGCGCCGTAGTTGGTAAAGAGCGAAGGGGAAATTCAGTAACGCGATTGCGAGCACAGAAAGTCCGACATTGAGGCTAATCCAATCCACTTCTCAATCGCCCACTCGTTTCACCATTGCAGAAATTACAAGACAAGATGATACAATGTTTCCTGTTGACGCTTCTACGTCATAACACTTAACGGCCCATCGCAGAGCAAACGACCCGATCGCAAGCTCATCACAGTCTCTCGGAAATGAGGCGCAGGCCGAAGGCGGCAAGCAGGGTGCCGATGCCGCGCTCGATCCAGCGTCCGAAACGCTCGTAAGCCTGGCGCGCCGTTCGACCGGACAACAGCACCGTCACCAGACCGTACCAGAGGATTTCGAGCGCAAACCCGCCAGAAAGGATCGTCAGCTTGACCCACATGGCCGTCTCCGCCGGGACGGCAACGGCGTATAGGCCGATGAAGAAGGCAATCCCCTTGGGATTGGAGAGGTTCACCAATATGCCCATCCTCAGGCCACGCGACAGGCTTCCGGAAACGCCGCCTTCCCGGGAGACAGTTGCTTGCGACCCACCCGACAGCCAGGCCATCAGGCCCAGATAGACAAGATAACAGCCACCGGCGATCTGGATCAGACCGGCAAGCCAGCTGACGCGGGTGAGAACCAGCGCCAGTCCCGTCATAGACAGGACGGCGTAGAATGTTGCTGCGATGGCAAGGCCGAAGGTTGCACCGACAGCCGAAGACCGCGCGCCTGACACTGCCAGCCTGCTGATGAGCGCGAAATTCGGTCCGGGACTGATCACTACGGCCGCATAGAGGCCCAATGTCGTGAGAATGATTGTCAGTTCAGTGCTCATCTCAGTCTTCTCTCCGCAGGTGAAACGCAATGTCATCACGTTTCATATGGCGCAGATGAGCCCGCGTTTGAAAGCTGAGTCAATAGCAGCAAATATCGCTTCCGCCTCATGATGGACTTCGGCGCAAAGCTATCATTGCCCTTGGACTGCGGAGAACTGATTTGCCTTGATGATTGAGGAGTGACATGCCCCTTCAAATGAAAAGGCCGCCCCGAAAGGCGGCCTTTTCTTGTTTGTAAGCTGTCTCGTCCCGTCTCAGCCGAAACGGCCGGCTGCGTGGGCAAGCATGGTGTAGACCTTGCCGGTATCAGAGGTGAGATAGCTCTGGGTCACGGTGCGGTCGCGGTCGGTGCGGGCAACGTCGGCGAGCAGCTTTTCGAAGTCCGAGATATAGCGGTCGACGGCGGTGCGGAATTCCGGCTCGCGATCATACTTGCGCTTGATGTCGTCGAATGTCTGCTGGCCCTTCAGCGTGTAGAGCCTGCGGGTGAAGACATCGCGCTCGCCGCGCTGGTAACGACGCCACAGATCGACAGAGGCGTCATGATCGATGGCGCGGGCGATATCGACCGAAAGCGAATTCAGCGATTCCACCATGTGGCGCGGGTTGCGGTTGTCGCCATTGGCGGTCCGCGGTGCCTGGGCCGGTTCTGCCGGGCGGGCAGCCGGTGCACGGGCAGGAGCCTGACCTGCGGTCTCGTCACGCGATGCGCCGCGCAGGAGATCGCTGATCCAGCCGCCCTGGCCGGCCGGAGCCGCTGTCTCGGCAGGACGTGCCGTCGGGGCAGTAGCCTGAGCTGCAGGCTTGCCTGCGGGCAGGGTGCCGCGCAGCATGCCGGCGGTATAGGCATCGTTGCGGGGCTGTGCCTGAGCCGGAGCCTGGGCCGGCTGCTGGGCGATCTGCTGCTGCGGACGGACCGGCGCAGCCGGGGCGCTCGCTGCGAGCGGCGCCTTGGCCGGGCTCGCTTCAGCGACTTCGAGCTGCTGCGAAGAGCGGCCGACGAGCTGCGAGATTTCCTGCAGGGCCTTGATCTGCTCGGAAACGGCGCGACGCATGGCGGCAGCGCTTTCCTTGGCTTCTTCCGGCAGGTCGAATGCACCGCGCTTCAGTTCCGAGCGGGTGGCATCGAGCTCCTGGCGGATATCCTGCGCCGAGCGGCGGATCTCGTCTGTCGCGCCGGAGAAGCGGCCGACCGCTTCTTCAACAGACTGACGCAGGCTCTCGCGAAGATGTTTCGCAGCCGCGTCCGAACGCTGCGAGGCCTCGCCCATCAGACGTTCGACGTCGCCAAGCGAACCGGAAATGTTGCCGCGCATCTGCTCGGCGATTTCGCGGGCACGCTTTTCCGCATCCGAAAGGGTCGTCTCGATCGTGCGGTTGGCTTCTTCACCGGCGTCGAGCAGGGCGGCGCGCATGACCTGTGCGGTATTTTCGGCGCGCTGCTGGGTTTCGCCGAGACGGCGGCCGATATCGACGAAGGACGCATGCAGGCCTTCACGCAGCTTGTCGCCGACATTGGCCGTGCGTTCTTCTGCACGCTCGAAGGCGCCATCCACCAGCGCGGTGAGGTTGCGCAAGGTTGCCTCGATCTCGTCGGAGCGCTTGACCAGGCCGACAGACAGGCTGCGCAACGCATCCTGACGTTCGTCCAGCGTGCTGACGAGGTTCGACTGGGCGGCACCGAGAAGCTCGGACGCCTGGGCGAGAACCTTCGAATGGTCCTCGAACCGGCCGACGATACCGCCGACCTGGCTGAGCGTCTGGCCGGAAATATTGACCAGCCGATCGATGTTGTTTTCGAGGAGACGCGTGGAACCGGCAACCAGATCTGCGGCGGACCCTGCCGAATGCGCGAAGCGCGATGCGGTCTGATCGAGCTTCTGGTCGGTCGCGGCAAGCTGTTCGGCCGCGTTCTCGACGAGAGAGGCGATGTGAACATTGCTGCTCGAAAGCCGCTCGATAATGCCGTCGACATTGGCAAGCAGGCTCTGCTCGGCACCGCGAACCATGTGGGCTGCGGCTTCCGTGCGCTGGTTGAGCGCTGCAAGCGTCTCGTTGGTGCGGGCCGCAATGGCATCGACCAGGGCAGCGTTCTCTTCACGGATGCGGGCGCTGGTTTCCTTCGCGGCCGATGCGAGACGCTCGGCACTCTGCTGCGACGAGGAGGTCAGCCATTCGGCAGTCTGCTGCGTCGCGGCCGTCATGCGCTCTGCACTTTGCTGCGAGGCGGATGTCAGGCGTTCGGCACCCTGCTGGGCTGCTGCTTCCATACGCTCGGCGGCGGTCCGGCCGGTTTCGGCATAGGCCTCGACCATCGGCTTGGCCTTCTCGTCGAGCAGGCGGGACAGTTCTTCCGAACGGCTTGCAAGCATCGAGTTGAGATCGCGCGAACGGGTGTCCAGCGCGGTGCGGATCGCATCGCCACGGGCAGCCAGCGCGCGATCGACGGCATCGAGCGCAACATCGAGTTCGCCTGCAGCATCCGAAAGGGTCGAGCGGATCGACTGGCCGCGATTGTCGAGAGCCTGTTCGGCATTGCCGAGCGCGGTGGAGATCGCATCGACCTGCTGCTTCACCAGCTTGTCGGCTTCAGCCACCTTGCTGACGATCGCACTGCCGGCTTCGGAGAAGGCCTGAGCCACGGTTGCGGCCTGGCCGGCGAGGCGGCTCTGGGTTTCGGAGATGCGTCCGACGATTTCGTTGGAGCGGTCTTCGATCGAACGGGTGAATTCCTCGTTGCGGCTGGTAAGTTCCTGGGTGAACTCGGATCCGGCACGCGACAGCGTTTCGGCCGAGCGGCTTGCTTCGCTGTTCATGCCCTGACCAGCTTCGGCGACAGCATCGCGAAGCGAAGAAGCAAAACCCACAGCCTTGCCTTCGATCGTCTTGGCAACGCTTTCGAGGCCGAGGGAAAGAGCCCGGTCCATCGTGCCGAAACGTTCTTCGATATGGGCCGTACGGCCGTCGAGCGTTTCAGCGATACGGGCAGCGGCGTCCGTGCTCGTCTGTTCGAGTGCGCTCGTCCGTTCGTCGATCGCGCGGGCGATCCGTTCTGCAGCTTCGCCGGTTGCACGTTCGATTTCGATGCCACGGCTGTTGACGGTCTCGGAGACCCGGTCTGCTGCAGCGTTGGAAATGCGCTCTAGTTCGGCCGTGCGGGCAGCAAGTGCATCCGCAAGGCTGCTTCCGGCGCCGTCGACGATGGCGCTGACGCTGAGAACCTCGTTGTGGATACGATCCTCAAGTCCGCCGAAGGTGACTTCGATACGGCTTCCGGCGCTGTCGAGTGCGGTGGATACGCCGCCAACGGTCTGTTCGACACGCGAGGTGAAGGCATCGGTCGACTGGCTGATCTCGCGTGCCGCATCGCTGATCTGGGTTGCGATAGAGCCGACATTGTCGCGCAGGCGCGTGTCGAGCATTTCGCTGGCGGTATCGATCGTGGCACGCAGGGCTTCCTGCTGGCTTTCGAGCGACATTTCCAGCATGCCGGCACTGGTTGCAATCGTGGTGCCGATCGAGGTCGCCTGATCCATCATCAGGGTATCGAGCTGTTCGCGGGCATCGGTCAGCGTGCCGGAGATCGTGGCTGCGCGCTCATCGAGCGTCGTGCGCAGACGGTCGTGGCCGGCATCGAGCGTTTCCGACATGTCGCGGCTTGCCTGGCCAAGCACATCCGCCATGCGCAGATGAGCCGAACCGACGGCATCGGTAAGCTGGTCGCCGCTGGTGGCGAGCGTATCGCCGATCTGGCGAGCGGCCGTGCCAAGCGTTCCGGAAATCCGTTCATGGCCTGCATCGAGCGACGAGGCGATCTGGTTGTGAGCGGAACCCAGAGACGCGGTCATCTGCTCATGGGCCGTGGCGAGGGACGCGGAAATCTGCTCGTGGGCTGTGCCGAACGATGCGGTCATCTGTTCATGCGTCGCGCTGAACTGTTCATTGGCCACGGCGAGCGACGTATCCATGCGCAGCAGACCATCGGTCATCGTCGCGTCGAAGCGTTCGGTGCCTTCGGACAATGCGGTCTCGATTCGGCCGGCAGCACCGCCAACCGTCTGTTCGAGGCGATCGCCGCCACTCTGGAGCAGGTTGGCGAGTTCCGACGTGCGGCTTTCGAGCGAGATGTCGAGATTGAGCTGGTTGTCGGCAAAGGCTTCGCGGATCGCTTCGGCGCGTTTCGCAAACGCTTCTTCAAGACGGGTATCCGCATCGGCAACGCTGTTGACGACATTTGTCGTGTGGTCGGTGAGTGCCGTCGTGAGGCGGTCTTCATGCAGCGACAGCGAGGTGGCGATTTCCATCGACTTGTCGTCGAGGATTTCCGACAGGCGATCGCGGTTGGAGGCAAGCGTGGTGTCGAGTGCCGAAGCGCGCTTGTCCATCTCGCCGGTCAGGCGAATTTCGCTTTCGGACAGCGCGCGCGTGATCTCTTCGCTCTTCTGGTCGAGGATGGAGGCAAGGCGATCCGGCGTTTCCGCCATCAGCGACTGCAGAGCGCCGGCCTTCTCGTCTACTGCGCCGGCAAAGCGCTCGTGGCTCTCCGTCACAGAGGTGATGATGGCCGAGGTGCGGCTGGAAATGCTGTCTTCGAAACGCTTCTGGCTGTCTGCAAGGCTGGCGGAAATTTCGCCGCCGCGCGCTGCCATGATCATGTCGATCTTGTTGTGTGCGTCGCCGAAGGCGCCGCTGATCTCGCTGCTGCGTGCGGCAAGCGCGTCGGAGAACTCCTTCGAACGGCTTTCCAGCATGGAATCGAGCACTTCCTGGCCGGTGCCAAGCGTCGTGGCGATTGCCAGCTGCTGGTCGGTCAGTGCATTGCCGATCCGCTCGATGCTCGACGAAAGAATGCCGTCGATCGCTTCGTGGCCACCGGCAACGGTCTCGTTGATGCGCGCAAGGCTGTCCATCAGCTTGCTGTCGAGGCTGCCGGCGCGCTGGTCGAAGGCCGTGGTGAACTGCGACAGGCCTTCGTCGAACGACGTGCTGAGATGGCCGATCGTCGTGTGCAGGCGCTCCTCGAAGAAGCCGGTGCGCAGGTCGAGATCCATGACCGCATCATCGGCTGCGGACTGCAGGCTCTGACGGAAGGAACTGCTCTTGTCGTCAAGCGAACGATTGAGAGCGGTCAGAACGCCATCGAGCGAGCCGGTGATCGACTTTTCGCTGTTCGACAGACCCTCGGTGATTTCGCGTGTGCGCGCAATCAGGGTCTCGTTCAGCTGGCGCGTACGGTCGGCAAGCGCCGCATTGAGCTTTTCTGTATTGGCGTCGAGGCTCGATGCACGCGTCTCGAAGGAGGAGAGGATCGCATCACCCCGTTCAGACAGGGTCGAGCTCAACATTTCCATGCGGATGTCGAATTCCGTCGACATCGCTATCCCGGAGGTCGTCAGCGTGTCGATCAGGTTTTCCGTCTTGGTGGCAAGCAGAGAAGCCAGTGCTTCGCCGGCCGCATCCGACTTTTCCATCAGGGCTGCGGCGCGGGTGTCGATCATCGAGGCAAAAGCCTCGCCGGATGTGGCAAGGCGGATCGAGATTTCTTCGGTTGCCAGCGCCAGCTCTTCCTTGAGCTGGTCATGCGCGCCGACCATGGACGAACGAATGCGCTCGGCGTGATTGACGATCGCCTCGCGTTCCGAGCCCAGTTCCTGAACGAGGCCGCGCACGCGCATTTCGTTGTCGCTATAGCTGCGCTCCAGCGCATTGACTTCGGAATGAACGAGAACTTCCAGTTCGGCAGCGCGTGCAATCGTACGCTCGATGCCTTCATTCATGGCCGAGACTTCGCGGCGCACGGCCTGGCCGACGCTCATGATCCGCTCGGAGGCGATGGTTTCCGGCTCGGAAAGACGCAGAGCGACTTCGGCCATGGAGCGGGCAGCGTTTCTCAAGTCCTGCGCACGGGCCATCATGATGGCGAAGGCGAAGAAGAGCAGGATCGGAACAAGAATACCCACAACAAGCGCAACGAGACCCGGAGCGGCGAGAACGCCGGCAACCGAGGTGATGTCCCAAAGTGCGCCACCATAGATCAGCTGGCCGAGGCCGACACCGGCGACAGCCCAAAGAAGAGAGATGATCGACGCATTGCGGATTGCGCCGCGCACCGAGCCGCCATCCAGCGCGCGCATGATCGAGGCCGTGTTGCGGCGGCCGGCATCATTGGCAGGCTCGAAGGCGGGCTGACGCGGCGCCGGGTCCGCTGAGGACTGGCGTGGCGCATCTGCGGCAGCTTCGCGGCGGGGGGCGGCTGCCTGTGACGGGGCAGGGCGGGATCGTGGCTTGTCAGACACTCTGGCCTCCGAGGCGGACGACGGGGACTTGTCGCGGGGCGGTTCATCGTTGAAATCGATCTTCAAGGCATCTTCCAGTGCCTGGAATGCCGTTTCGTCGATCGATTCATTCGTGGTGTTCTTCGCCATGCGGTTACGCCTCGTTACATACACGCCCGGCATTCCGCTCGACTTGCTGCCGCCTGCAGATCGATGAGCGGAATACTCATGCCGGAGATCGTCAGCCCTAGAGCTTCGGATGACCTATTACAATTTCATTCGACGGTCGTTCTTTCAAATGGATGATAATGAAAGCTTACCGACCGTCCCACATCGGTCACCGCAATGTTCCAGTGACCCACTCAACCGTATTGTAGTGGCACAATCGGGGTTTTCGCACAAACAAAACGCGTCATCGTGATACCGGTCGACAGATCTTGTTAACAGGATTTAAACCACGTCTCAGAGTGAAACCCCTGCAATACCGGCACTTTAACGCAAATTAACCATTTGCGAAGATTTGCGTCGCGTTTGTGCCGAAATTTAACGGGATAGCTAAGGCTCCGACGGACAATTCGGAGTTGAGATCATTATTAAGCAAGGAACCAGGCAAATGGCAACCGCGGCCCATATCGCTTTCGAAGCTCCTGACAATCACAAGGCGGCATGCCTGTCCAAGGAGCGTCCGATCGATCTCGTTCATCTGGCAAAACAGACGATGGGCGACAAGGCGTTGGAAGCCGAGATATTGCAGATGTTTGCCCGGCAGGCGCGTTGCCTGATACAGGAGATCGCTATCGCAGAAGCCGCGACGGTGACAACACTGTCCCATCGCCTCAAGGGATCGGCCAGTGCCGTCGGTGCCTTCAAGGTGTCTCACGCAGCGGCACGCCTGGAAGCCGATCCTGCCGATGCAGCTGCAATGGCGACACTTCATTCCGCAACCATCGAGGCCGAAAATTTCATCACCGGCCTTTGCCGCTGACGCGATCCTTTTGTCGTTCGGACGCCGGCAGCAAAGCCGGCGTCGTCGGCGCGATTGACTGACCCGGCAGTTTGGTGGCAGAGACGGGGTTTACCCAAGGCTTCCAAGGGGCCCGTGCCCCCAACCCGGATCTTCCCAATATGACGAAATTGACCATCGTAGCCTTCGACGGCACACGCTTCGAAATCGACGCGGACAACGGTTCGACGGTGATGGAGAATGCCGTACGCAATTCTGTCCCGGGCATCGATGCGGAATGCGGCGGCGCCTGTGCCTGTGCCACCTGTCATGTCTATGTCGATGACGAATGGACGGAAAGGGTCGGCCCTCCGGCACCGATGGAAGAAGACATGCTGGACTTCGCCTTCGATGTGCGCCCGACCTCGCGTCTTTCCTGTCAGATCAAGATGAAGGCCGACTTCGACGGCCTCGTCGTCAATATTCCCGAACGTCAGGCCTGATCTGAGATTTCGTGGCTCCAAAAAAATAGCCTCGCTCCTTGATGTGTGAGCGAGGCAAGGTGGGCGCACAGCCGGCAGGCGAGGGAGGTAACACCTGCGGCTAGGTTACGCGCCAGGGGAACGCAGCAAGTGAACGCGACAAACGGAAACGCCACCAAAGAGAATTCCGACCGGGACGGTCGATCCCAGCTTGAGCTGAGAGGATTCGAATGTTCAGTGTATGATGCCGACTGAAATCAATTCTGTATAGGTAATTTATATCTAATATATAGACGGTCGGCCCACATCAGGCCAGCGCGACAAATCATCCATTATTCACAGCTATCGCCGCAAGCCTGGGGCAAGCTTCAGGGATAAGAAGCGCCGCTTTCGCTTATTTCTGACGCTGGTCGATGCGATATTGCAAAAGCCGGGTCATGCGGGCGTCGAAGTTTTTCGCTTCCACGCGGTCGAAAAGGGCCTGTTGCTTGTCGTGCTCGGCGAGCACGCGCCGTGTCGTTTCGGTCACCATGGCTTCGACACCGTCGCATGTGTCGCGGGGCGGGAGGTCGAGCAACTCCCGTTCAAGCATACGGGCGTAATTGCGGGCAATCTCGGCGTGACGTTCCTCATGCCGCTTGATGTCGGATGACAGCGTGCCCCAGATGAAGCGCAGGTCTTTCTCGGCCTTGCCGCCATTGCTCCAGCGCGGCAGGATGATGTGGGTCCGTAGCGTCACCTTTGCGCCGCCGACCGAGCAGCGTTTGCCCCGCTCCACATAGGTTACCTCACCGCCGAACTTGATTTCGGTTGCGCCGGGATGCCGGTTGCCGCTGGTCCTGGTGACCGGGCCATGGCGTTCCAGTTCCTTGTCCAGTTCCTCTGCCGTGCGGCCGCCGATGCGGAAATAGGAATAGGACTTGGTGATGAGCGGTTCTGCCTGCGCCGGGACCGAGATCACGCAGAGTAGGAAGGCTGCACCGAAGGCTCGGTGGACTCTGCGCATCAAAAACATTCTCGAGCCTGGTACGTTGAAGTTGAAACGAGCTTGGGGCATAGCCTGCGCAAGTGCAACACGAAGGCATGAAAATTTGCGTTACTTTCAAAAAGATGGATCGCCTGTGGCAACATCGCACAACCGAGTCTGGCGTCTTGCTCATGGTCGCAGCCTGACGCTTGGCGACAGGGGATGCATCATGGCGATCGTCAACGTGACGCCCGACAGCTTCTCCGATGGAGGGCGCTACATCGATGTCGAAAGCGCCGTGAAGTATGGACTTTCCTGCGTCAAGGATGGAGCCTCCATCCTCGATATCGGCGGTGAGTCGACACGGCCCGGTGCAGCAGTGGTGACGGCCGCGCAGGAACAGGATCGCGTTCTCCCGGTTATCGAGAAATTGACGCGGGAAACCGACGCGCTGATTTCCGTTGATACTTATCGCGCCGAGACTGCGAAACTGGCCATCGCCGCCGGCGCGCATATCGTCAATGATGTTTATGGTCTGCGGCACGATCCGCAGATGGCGCATGTCGTTTCTGATGGCGGGGCGGGCCTCTGCATCATGTATACCGCCCGCGGTCGTGATGACCTTCGTGACGATATTATCGACGACGAGCTGATGTTTTTCGGCCAATCGCTGGATATGGCGAAGGCCGCCGGCATTGCAGATGATGCAATCGTGCTCGATCCCGGATTTGGCTTCGTCGAGAAACGGGAACAGGATAGTGAATTGATGGCGCGCTGCGGCGAGCTTCATTCGCTGGGCTTTCCGCTTCTCGTCGGCACATCGAGAAAACGCTTTGTCGGTGCAATCACTGAGCGCGACGCGGCAACGGAGCGGGATTTTGCAACGACCGCCACCACTGCGATGCTGCGGCTTTCCGGTGCGTCGATTTTCAGGGTTCACAATGTGGCCGGCAATCTGGATGCCTTGCGTATGGCCGACGCAGTGCTGGGGGCTGGCAGGGCGATCGAGCAGGCAGGAAAAAACGGATGACGACATTTCAGATCACTCTGAAAAACTGCGCTTTTTATGCGCATCACGGGGTCTTCGAGCAAGAAACGGCGCTCGGCCAGCGATTTTTCGTCGATGTCGTTATGGATGTCGAAGCTGGGGATGCGCTTGTCTCCGACGACGTTGAGCAGACGGTTCATTACGGATTGGCCTATGAACTGGTCGAAAAGATCATGACCGGCAGTCGCCGCAACCTGATCGAAACGCTCGCCAATGACGTGGCCCTGGGGCTCGCCGCATGGTCAGCGCGGATCCGAAGGGTCGAGGTGGCGATCAGAAAGCCAAGTGCCCCGATCCCCGGTATTCTCGATTACGTGGAGGTTCGCGTTGAGCATCGTGCCTGATCATCCTTTGGAAATCGCAGCACTCGGACTGGGTGGCAATATCGGCGATCCGGCCTTGGCCATGGCGCATGCGCTGCAGACGCTTGATGCGCGAAAGGACTGTCGGGTCATCGCCGTTTCGCGTCTCTATCTGACGCCCCCTTGGGGCAAGACCGATCAGGCCGACTTCTTCAACTGTTGCGCGCTGATCGAGACTGAGCTTGAGCCGGAAGAACTGCTTGAGCTTTGCCTCGCTTTAGAGTGCGAGATGAAGCGGGTTCGTGCGGAGCGCTGGGGGCCAAGAACGCTCGATATCGATCTCTTGACCTATGGCGACCGGGTTGAAAAATCCCCGGCGCTGGAACTGCCGCATCCGCGCATGACCGAGCGCGCTTTCGTCATGCTGCCGCTTGCTGATCTCGCGCCGCAGATGGTCGTCAACGGGCGTAAGGCCGAGAGCTGGGCAGGAGGCCTGAATTCGACCGGCATTCGGATCGCAAAGCCGGATGGTCTCTGGTGGCGGCAGATAGCTGTCGCCTGACAGAAAAATATCTGAAAACGGAAAGCCGTTTTCAGATAAGGTGATATCTCTGAGATTTAAGAATAAGGATTAGCTCAGGCGATTTGAACTTCGCCTGAGAACAATCTCACTCCTTGATCGATCCGACAGCAATCGAATCGATGTCACGGTCGAGAGACAGGCCGATGACAGGCACCATCTGGTCTTCGACCTTGACCGAAATGGTGATGTTCATCTTGTTGTCGCCGCGTAGGCTGGCGACCATCGCACCGTTGAGCTTGGCGCGGTTGATACCCATCACGACCTTGTCGCCATTGACCGAGCCGGAGACGATATCGAGACCCTTGCCTTCGGCGCCATCGAGGAACTTGCCGGTATAACCGCGTCCGTTCTGGGTGATGACGGCCGTCATCGGCTGCTGAAACACGCCGACGCGGCAGGTGCCGTCGAGCTTGATGCCCGTGTCTCCGTCAGGCGATGGCGAGCCGGTCAGGTTGCAGTTGAACTTGGTGCCCTTGTATTTGCCGGCAACGATCTCGCCCGGACCCTTCCATACGCCTGCAACAGACTGGAAGAACACCTGGTCGCGCGATGCAGCTTCCGCCTGCGGAGCAAATGCCGGAACTGCGGTGACAAAAGTCAAAGCGGCAAGCCCGCCGAAAAGCGAAAAGAAGCGCGAATACATGAGGCTTTCCCCTTGGGACGTTCCGCTGTCAGCGGCAATGTTTAGTGAGGCCGAAACTAAGCGAGAATGGTTAATGCTTCGTATCTTTCGGCGCCTGCAGGGTGTCCCGGAAAGGGTTAGTCCTTCTCGTCCGTGCGGCCGGCAGCCACGATATCGGACATGAAATCGCCGATCCCCGGTCGCGGCAGGGCGCGGAACGGCAGCGGTCGGCACAGGTCCATGGCCGCGATCCCGATCCGTGCCGTCAGAAGCCCGTTGATGACGCCTTCGCCCAACCGGCGCGACAGTCTCGACGCAAGTCCATGACCGAGAACCTGCTGCGCCAACCCGTCGCCGACAGCGATGGAGCCTGTAACAGCCAGATGCGCGATGACATCGCGGATCAACCGCAGAAGGCCGAGTTTTCCTGGTCTTGCGCCATAAAGCTCGGCCATGGCGCGCACGAGGCGCGTGACCTCGAACAGGACATAGGCGAGATCGACGATCGCCCGCGGACTGATGGCGGTGACGACCGCCACCCGCTTGGACGAATTGAGAATCAGGCCGCGCGCCTTGCGATCGAGCGGCGTCAGCAATTCGCGCTCGGCGAGATCAAGAAGATGCGGCCCGTCGATAATGTCGTCCTTGGTCCCATCGAGAACGCTTCGGCCCTTGGCCGTCTCCGCCCGGTGACTGAGGAGCGATATCAGGCGTTCGACCACCTTGCGCGCAGGCTGGGCCTGAACGGAAGCTGCGGCCTCTTCCGCCTCTGTTTTCAGGGTCTGCACTGCGGCAAGACGGGCGATCCCCATGATCTCGCGCCCGACAACGACCAGCAATCCGAAAAGCGCCAGCGAAAGCGCAGTGATCGCGGCATAACCGAGCCAGTCGGCCCGGGCGAAAAGATCGCGAACGACCTGATCCGCCCAAAGCCCGAAGGCAAGCGAGAGGAATGTGCCGAGCGCCGCCGTTGCAAGCGCGACGAATGAGAAACGCTTGCGCCGCCTCGGCTCAGCGATGGGAAGGCTTACTGTCTCGAGATCGGCACCGGAAAACGGATCGTCTTCGTCCGGTACGACCGTGACCGGCTGATCGAAGCTCTTGGGTTTGCGCGCTGGTGGAGCCGTCACGGTTTCCCTGTCTGCTTCGTCTTCCACCTGAAATGCAGCCGGACGGCGTCGGGACGGATCGGTGTTGAGCGGCGGTCTCATGCGAGGCGGTCTCCGAGCAGGAACTGCAGGGCGCGGTCGAGCCTGATATGCGGCACCGCGAGATTGAGCTTGCCCGAACACCCTTCGAGCGCCGGAGGCCGGAAGCGGACGAAATTGATGTCCGGCAGTTCGGGACTGTCACTATCCAGCGTGTTGAACATATGCGTCGGGTCGGCCGGCAGATCGCCGGGGAAGATGGCGGTTGTCTTGGTGCCGTCGAACCGCTCGCCATTGATCGTCTCACCCGCCATCGGCGTTCCGACGATCACCGGCAGCATGTGATTGCCTTCCTTGACGCTCGCCTCGCGCGTGGCGCGCACAGAAGCGATCGCCATCACCTCGAATCCTGCACCCGACAGGCCGATGCGCTGAATGGCGCGGTCGACGAGACGGCCGGTCAGCCGCTCGAGCCGGTCATGGCTTTCATGATGCAGGTGGTCAGCCTTGGTGGCCGCGATCAGCACCTTGTCGATCCGGCGTGTAACGAAGGACGAGAAGAAACTGTTATGTCCCGGCCGGAAACAGCCGAGCACGTCGCTCAGCGCCCGTTCGAGATCCTGCAGCGCCTCCGGCCCGCGATTGATTGCCTGCAGCGCATCGACGAGCACGATCTGCCGGTCGAGTCGCGCAAAATGATGCCGGAAGAACGGTTTTACCACCACGGTCTTGTAGGCCTCGAAGCGGCGCTCCATCATCGCCCGCAATGACCCCTTGATTGCCGGTGTCTCCGCAATGCCCGGCAGTGGTGCGAAAGTCAGAGCCGGCGAGCCTTCGAGGTCTCCGGGCATCAGAAAACGTCCCGGCGGAAGG
Organism: Aliirhizobium wenxiniae; assembly: GCF_019511445.1. Lineage (GTDB taxonomy): Bacteria > Pseudomonadota > Alphaproteobacteria > Rhizobiales > Rhizobiaceae > Neorhizobium > Neorhizobium wenxiniae_A. Next base: position 38,454 of record NZ_JAEUAN010000018.1, on the reverse strand, counting down.
GTCGACAGGGATCTCTCGTCGGATTTGCACGCCTTGAGATAGGCCGAAAACACCTCGAACAGGCGGCGAGCCGTCATTTCATCGGCCGGCGCATCCATGTCGATCGTCGTCGCAAGCTGCAGCCAGTCGCGCGCCAGTTCCTTGCGGATGCCTGTCTGCGCCAGTTCCGCCGTCCCATTGCTGAACTGGCGGTAGTCCTGAGTAAGAAGAGGCAGATCGAGCAGCCATTCTCCCGGATAGTCGACGATATCGAGAGAAAGCCTTCCCGGCGAAAAGAACCGGTTCCAGCCGCTGGCGCTCTGGTAATCGATGGTCAGTCGCAATTCGGAAATGGCGCGGGTCGAATCCGGCCATATGCGATCGCGAACGAGCGCCTGGATGTGGTCCTCGTATTGGAAGCGCGGTATCGCGTCATCCGGCTGTTCTTCCAGCCTTATGCTTGAGACCCTGCCTGATCGGCCTGCCTCGAAAAGGGGCAGGCGGCCGCCGTTGAGGAGGTTGTGCACGATCGATGAAATCAGCACTGTCTTGCCGGCGCGCGAAAGGCCGGTGACGCCAAGCCTTATCGTCGGGTTCACGAGCCCCGATGCGCGGTCGGCGATATTGTCGAGTGCAATGCGAGCGTCGTCGGTAAAACTGGTCAGCGAAGTCGCCAAGGCGGGATCCCGAAAAAGTGTTTTCCCCTATATAGGCGTGCGTCGCCTGCTCGCAATGCGCAGCCGCTCACACGCTGAGCAGGTTGGTCAGCACCCAGCCGCCATTCTCCGTCTCTTCGGAATAGTCGAGAACCGCAAGGCCTGCCGTCGGATATCCACCCGGCATTGCGGCACGTCTCGCAGCTTTGCCGATAAGACCCTCCAGTAGCAGGTCTATGCTCGGATTATGCCCGATCAGCATGACGGAACGGGCAGGGCGCTGCCCGGCGATGATGGTCGCGTAGAGATCCGGTGTGCCATTATAAAGCTCGTCGACGAACTGGATTTCCAGCGTTTCGCGAATGGCCCGACGCACGATTTCCGCAGTCTGCCGGCAGCGCGCCGCCGTGGAGCTGACGAGGCAGTCCGGTACATATCCAAGATCTGCCGCACGATCGGCAACCATCTCCGCCTGCATGTAGCCGCGATCGTCGAGATCGCGGTCGAAGTCGCGCCCGCCCGGCACGGACGAAGCCGCCTGCGCATGTCGCATCAAATAAATACGGAATGGTTCAGGCTCGATCATCTTCGGCTCGCCAAAATGAAACGCTGAGTAAAAGGCGTAACGTTGCTTGGGCCGATTGGTCAACCGCATCATGTGCTGCCGGTTGAGGTGTTTGGAAGCCGGCTACCCATGCGATTATGGGAAAAGCATAAAAATTAGCCACTTAGCCGATTTTTGTGACAAATTTAAAACTGCTGCAAATGTGGGCGAAAGGCTTGAATGAGGACTGGTTAATGGAGTATAGGGGCCTCATGAGATGTTCTTCAGGAGAATCGCGTTGAGTGAGAAGATCGATCTTAGTAACTATGTGCTCTCGGAAAACGAAGAGTTCATGAATGCAAATCAGAAGGCTTACTTCAGGGCCAAACTGATCGCATGGAAGAATGACATCCTCAGGGAGGCACGGGAGACCCTCGGGCACTTGGCTGAGGAAAGTGCAAACCATCCAGACCTAGCAGACCGCGCATCTTCGGAAACGGACCGTGCAATTGAATTGCGCGCCCGCGACCGTCAGCGCAAACTCATATCCAAGATCGATGCTGCCATGCAGCGTATCGACGATGGAACCTACGGCTATTGCGAAGAAACCGGCGAACCGATCGGCTTGAAGCGACTGGACGCCCGTCCGATCGCAACACTGTCGATCGAGGCGCAGGAGCGTCACGAGCGACGTGAAAAGGTCTATCGCGACGAATAGTTTTCGTTAAGCTGAGACAAAAACAAAAGACAAAAACAAAAAAAGGCACGTCGCGACGTGCCTTTTTTGTTTGCATTCATCGTTCCTGATACGGGCCTTATTTGTCGCGGCTCGCAGACATTTCCCCGAATATCCGGGCGACCTCGCTTTGCAGTGAGGGATCTTCCCGCGTCGCGGCACCCGGCGTCGTGACGACCGGTATGGCGACGGCCGGGCCTGCCTGGGGCAGCGGGCGGCCCGGGCGATTGGCAAGCGACGCTTCACGCGCAGCCATGTTCTGCGCCATCTCCTCCTCAAGGATCTTTTCAAAATCACTTCCGAGACCCGTCGGCCGTTCGGTGGAGGCGGTAACCGGCTGCGGTGCCGGACGGAAAACGGGCGCCGCCGCAGGGGCCGTGTTGTTATGGTCGGCAAAGACACGATTGCGCTGGCTGTCGAGAAGCTGGGCGGCATCGTCAAGCGCAGGCTGGGCGACCGCCGGCGATTCCGCGCGCGGCCGAGACTGCACAGGCTCCATTCGGGCCGGGTTTGCCGGTTGCGGGGCAACCACCGGCTCCATGCGCGGAGCGGGGATTGAGGGAGCTGCGGCAGGTTGGGGCGCTGCGACAGCGCGCGCTTCGCGGGCGGGAACCTCTGCCATCGGCTCTTTGATGGCCTCGGGTCGAGGTGCCGGGGCCGGTGCCGGTCGCCGCGCCGGCTCGGTTGCCGCCGGCTTTGCGGTGATCGCCGCGGTCGGTGCCGCAGTCGTTACGGTCTGCACGTCCTGGATCGGATTTTCCGCGTCTCTGGCTGGACCGGTAATCCGGCTTTCTATGACGACATCGGTCGGTCCGCCGATCATGATCAGATGCTCGACATCATCCCGTCTGACGAGAACCAAGCGGCGGCGCGCATCGACGGCTGCTGCATCCAGTACCTGCAGGCGCGGCTGGCGGTTGCGCCCACCACGCACGAATGGCGAAGGTCCCCGCCGTCCGCGCACTATCCACAGGATTCCGACGAGGCAAATGAGGGCCAAACCGACGCCAATGACCGCCACGACAAGGTTGCGACCGTATTCGCCCCAAAGTTCAGCCATGTTTTTAAACTCCTTACGCGATCTATGCATTGGACACTGACGATTTTTTCGCCCCGGAGGCAAGGCTTGGCGCCATCCGTCAACGCTAAAATGTGTCTCATTCGCATCTCAGATAGGGCAGGGCGCTGCACTGTCCCGCCTTTTGTGGCTTTCCGGAGCTTTTTGCTTCATCTTCAAATTGCTAAGAGAGAATCGCGAACGCCAAAGGGCGCGTTTTGCGATGTCGGTGCATGCACCGGAACAAGAGGTATTGATGACCAGCTCGCCGAAAGCCGGTAACGACGAAGCGCCATTGGTTGATCGCGGCAGCCGCGGCGGCACGGTTGTCCGGATCGTCCTTCTGGCGATGGTGCTGCTCGGCGTTGCCATCGCCTTTGTCGTCTTCCAGCAGGCGCTGGACAACGAGGTCGTTCTCGGCCTTCTCGGCATCCTGGCCATGGTCGGGATTTTCTTTATCGTCTCGTCGTTGATCGGCCTTGTCGAGGTCATGCCGCAATCGCGCTCCGATGAGCTGGCCCGCAGTTTCATGGCAAGTCACCCTGACGGCATCGTCGTTACCGACGCCAAGGGGCGGATCGTTTATGCCAATCCCGCCTATGGGCGCATGACCGGCGCTACCAGCGGCCACAATGTCCAGTCGCTCGAAACGCTGTTGTCTAAGACACGCGAATCGACCGAGGCTCTCTACCGCCTGACATCGGCGCTGCGGGAAGGACGCGAAGGCCACGAGGAATTCCGACTGCTGCAGCCGTTAGGCCGCCTGACCGGCAATGGTTCCGACGCACACTGGTATCGCCTCAAGGCCCGGCTGCTCGGCTCTGCCGGTCGCAACGCCCTCGATATCTGGGAAATCACCGACATCACCTCGGAACGGGATGACCAGGAACGCTTTTTCCGTGAGTTGCAGAACGCGATCGATTATCTCGATCACGCCCCGGTCGGCTTCTTCTCCGCTGGCAGGAAAGGCGAGATCTTCTATATCAATGCGACGCTTGCCGAATGGCTTGGTCTGGACCTGACGAAATTCACGCCGCAATCGATGATGATTTCGGATCTCGTGGCGGGTGAGGGTATGGCGCTCATCCAGTCCGTGCAGGCGGCTCCGGGTCTGAAGCGCACCGAGATGCTCGAACTCGACCTTCGTCGCGCCAACGGCCAGAGCCTTCCGGCAAAGCTGGTCCACAATGTCAGCGCCCTGCGCGACGGAGCGCCGGGCGAAAGCCGCACCGTGGTGCTGATGCGCGCCAAGGGCGCCGAGACCGACCAGTCCGCGTCTGCCATGCGCTTCACCCGCTTCTTCAACAATACGCCGATGGCGATTGCCTCGGTGGACGGTAACGGCAGGATTTTGCGCATCAACGCGCCGTTCCTGCGACTTTTTGCGGGCGTCGTCTCGCGTGACGATGTCGATGCAGGCAGCGCGCAGCTGGAGCGGATCGTTCACGACAGCACGCGCGACATGCTGATGGAGGCTCTTGCCGCGGCCAAGGACAGGCAGGGCGATATCGCTCCGATCGAATCCCGCCATCCCGGCGACGAAAACCGCTATGTCCGTTTCTACGTCAATGCCGTGATCGACGAGAGCGACGAGGCGCCGGAGGAGGCCGCAATCGTCTACGCGGTCGAGACGACCGAGCAGAAGGCGCTGGAAACCCAGATGGCGCAGACGCAGAAGTTGAATGCTGTCGGCACGCTGGCAGGCGGCATAGCGCACGATTTCAACAACGTGTTGACGGCAATTCTCCTGTCTTCCGATCATCTTCTGTTGCAGGCCCGCCCTTCGGACGCAAGCTTTGCCGATCTGATGGAGATCAAGCGCAACGCCAATCGTGCCGCCGTGCTCGTTCGCCAGCTGCTCGCCTTCTCGCGCAAGCAGACGATGCGTCCGGCCGTGCTCAACCTGACAGACGTGGTGGGCGACCTGCGCATGCTGGTCGACCGGTTGATATCCGGCACCAACGTCAAGCTGGAAGTCGATTACGGCCGTGACCTCTGGCCGGTGCGCACCGATCTTTCGCAATTCGAGCAGGTCCTCATCAATCTCTGCGTCAACGCACGAGACGCCATGCCGGGCGGCGGCACGATCCTGATCAAGACCCGTAACGTGACGGCGGAAGACACGAGCGGCTTCCTGCAGGCCGAGCTACCGTCTGAAGATTTTGTCATGATCGAAGTCTCCGACAACGGCACGGGCATTCCGCCGGAAATCATGGACAAGATTTTTGAGCCGTTTTTCACCACGAAGGAAGTCGGCAAGGGGACGGGCCTCGGCCTCTCCATGGTCTACGGGATCGTCAAGCAGTCCGGCGGTTACCTCTATCCTGAATCGGAACTGGGGCAGGGTACGAGCTTCCGCATCTTCCTGCCACGGCATATTCCCGAGGTCGCGCCTGCGACGCCTGCCGCGGCATTGATCGATGCTGCCGCCAATGTCGCCCCGAAGGTCGAGGCTGTCGCGACACCTTCCGCCGAGCCGATCGACCTGACCGGCAAGTCTGCGGTCGTGCTCCTGGTGGAAGACGAAGAGGCGGTCCGTCGTGGTGGCAAGCGCATGCTCGAAACGCGCGGTTATACCGTCCACGAGGCAGGTTCCGGCACCGAGGCGCTCGACATCATGGACGAGCTTGAAGGCAAGGTGGATATCGTCGTTTCCGACGTCGTCATGCCCGAAATGGACGGCCCGACCCTTTTGACCGAATTGCGCAAATCCTATCCCGACCTGAAGTTCATCTTCGTCTCGGGTTATGCGGAAGACGCCTTTGCCCGGAACCTTCCGGCCGACGCAAAATTCGGCTTCCTGCCAAAACCGTTCTCGTTGAAGCAGCTGGCCGTCTCCGTGCGTGAAATGCTTGATTCGGAATAGGCCGGTTCATCTCTGAGGCATTTGGGGCGCTTGTGTTGACGGCAGGCAAAATGCCCCAAATGCAAAGTTATTTCCACAGCTTGCATGAACCGTGAACATTTGTGGAACGGGATGGAAATAACGATTTCTTCCTAAGGGTTTAAATGGCCCTTGCGGAATGAGAACAAAATGAGTACGAATATCCCATCGGCTGCTTCATTGCTTGCGCGGCGGCAATAACCTAAAGGTGGGATCTCATGGCACAGAACACATTGCGGCTCGTAGAGGAAAAAGGCGTGGACAAGAGTAAGGCGCTCGAAGCAGCACTCTCGCAGATTGAACGATCCTTCGGCAAAGGCTCGATCATGAAGCTCGGTTCGAACGAACAGGCGATCGAGATCGAGACGGTTTCGACCGGCTCTCTCAGCCTCGATATCGCACTTGGCATCGGCGGCCTGCCCAAGGGCCGTATTATTGAGATTTATGGCCCGGAAAGCTCGGGTAAGACGACGCTGGCGCTCCAGACGATCGCCGAGGCCCAGAAGAAGGGCGGCATCTGCGCCTTCGTCGACGCCGAACATGCGCTCGATCCGGTCTATGCCCGCAAGCTCGGCGTCGATCTGCAGAACCTTCTGATCTCTCAGCCCGATACCGGCGAACAGGCGCTTGAAATCACCGATACGCTGGTTCGTTCCGGCGCGGTCGACGTTCTCGTCGTCGACTCTGTTGCGGCACTGACCCCGCGTGCCGAAATCGAAGGCGAGATGGGCGACAGCCTTCCCGGTCTCCAGGCCCGCCTGATGAGCCAGGCGCTGCGCAAGCTTACCGCGTCGATCTCCAAGTCGAACACGATGGTGATCTTCATCAACCAGATTCGCATGAAGATCGGCGTGATGTTCGGTTCGCCGGAAACCACGACCGGCGGCAATGCGCTGAAATTCTACGCTTCCGTCCGCCTCGACATCCGCCGTATCGGCCAGGTCAAGGAACGCGAGGAAGTTGTCGGCAACCAGACCCGCGTCAAGGTCGTCAAGAACAAGATGGCGCCTCCCTTCAAGCAGGTTGAATTCGACATCATGTATGGCGAAGGCGTGTCGAAGACCGGAGAGCTCGTCGATCTCGGCGTCAAGGCCGGTATTGTCGAAAAGTCGGGCGCCTGGTTCTCCTATAACAGCCAGCGTCTCGGTCAGGGCCGTGAAAACGCCAAGACCTTCCTTCGGGAAAATCCCGAGGTCGCTCGCGAGATCGAAACCTCGCTGCGCCAGAATGCCGGCCTGATAGCCGATCGCTTCCTGCAGAACGGCGGCCCGGATGCCAATGACGGCGATGGATCCGCAGACGACTGATTTGACCGGGTGAGGGCGGTCCTGCCGTAAACGGAGGGCCCTTTCTGTTTCCCTGATGTCACTTTTCACCGGCCGCCATCGCAAGATGTGCGGCCGGTTTTCTGTTCGGCTGGACAGTCGCTTATGTGGACGATACAAGCCTTCTGACTTCAAATACTGGTACCGCAGCGGCGGTTGAAAAGGGCGTAGCATGAGCGGCGTGAATGACATCCGGTCGACCTTCCTCGACTACTTCAAGAAGAATGGCCACGAAGTTGTGGATTCGAGCCCGCTCGTTCCGCGCAACGACCCGACGCTGATGTTCACCAATGCCGGCATGGTGCAGTTCAAGAACGTCTTCACCGGTCTTGAAAAGCGGCCATATTCGATGGCGACGACCTCGCAGAAATGCGTGCGCGCAGGCGGCAAGCACAACGACCTCGACAATGTCGGTTACACCGCCCGCCATCTCACCTTCTTCGAGATGCTCGGCAATTTCTCCTTCGGCGATTATTTCAAGGAACAGGCGATCGAGTTTGCCTGGAAACTCGTCACCGAAGGTTTCGATCTGCCGAAGAACCGGCTGCTTGTGACCGTCTATTCGGAAGACGAGGAAGCTGCGACCCTGTGGAAGAAGATCGCCGGTTTCTCCGACGACAAGATCATCCGCATCCCGACCTCCGACAATTTCTGGCAGATGGGTGATACCGGCCCTTGCGGTCCCTGTTCGGAAATCTTCATCGACCAGGGCGAGAATGTCTGGGGTGGCCCTCCCGGTTCGCCGGAAGAGGATGGCGATCGCTTCCTCGAATTCTGGAACCTCGTTTTCATGCAGTTCGAGCAGACGGCACCGGGCGAACGTTCGCTTCTGCCGCGTCCGTCGATCGATACCGGCATGGGCCTCGAGCGCATGGCCTGCGTGCTTCAGGGCAAGCAGAGCGTTTTCGATACCGACCTGTTCCGCACCCTGATCGGCACGATCGAGGATGTCATGGGCGTCAAGGCGGAAGGCAGCGCCAGCCACCGCGTCATCGCCGACCACCTGCGTTCTTCGGCCTTCCTGATCGCCGACGGCGTTCTCCCCTCCAAGGAAGGACGCGGTTATGTGCTGCGCCGCATCATGCGCCGCGCCATGCGTCATGCCGAACTCCTTGGTGCCAGGGAACCGGTTATGTACAAGCTGCTTCCGACGCTTATCCAGGAAATGGGCCGCGCCTATCCGGAGCTGGTCCGGGCGGAAGCTCTTATTTCCGAAACGCTGAAGCTTGAGGAAACCCGTTTCCGCAAGACGCTTGAGCGCGGCCTTTCGCTTTTGTCCGATGCAACGGCGGATCTCGGCAAGGGCGACATGCTCGACGGCGAAACTGCATTCAAGCTCTATGACACTTTCGGATTCCCGCTCGATCTCACTCAGGATGCCTTGCGTACCCGCGAAATCGGCGTCGATCTTGCCGGGTTCGACGATGCGATGGAGCGCCAGAAGGCCGAAGCACGGTCTCATTGGGCCGGATCCGGCGACAAGGCGACCGAGGCGATCTGGTTTGAATTGAAGGAAAAACTCGGCGCCACCGAATTCCTCGGTTATGAAACGGAACAGGCCGAGGGCGTCGTTCAGGCCATCGTCAAGGACGGCACGTCCGTGGACAGTGCCGAAGTCGGCGAGAGTGTCCAGGTCGTGGTCAGCCAGACGCCATTCTATGGCGAATCCGGCGGCCAGATGGGCGATACCGGCGTGATTTCGACAGACAATGCCAAGGTTTCTGTTTCTGATACACAGAAGAGAGGCGAGGGCCTTTTCGTCCATGTTGCCAAGGTCGCGGAAGGCAAGCTGAAGGTTGGCGATGCTGTCATCCTGACCGTGGATCACGCGCGCCGCTCGCGCCTGCGCTCCAACCATTCGGCAACTCACTTGTTGCATGAAGCGATGCGCGAAGTGCTTGGAAATCATGTGGTGCAGAAGGGGTCGCTGGTCGCTCCCGAGCGCCTGCGCTTCGACGTTGCGCATCCGAAGCCTATGTCGGCAGAAGAGTTGCAGCGTGTCGAGGACATGGCCAATGCCATCATCATCCAGAACGCCAAGGTTAGCACCCGCCTGATGAGCGTCGATGACGCGATCGCGGAAGGTGCGATGGCGCTGTTCGGCGAAAAATATGGCGACGAAGTTCGCGTTGTGTCCATGGGCACGGCGATCGACGGCGAAAAGGCCGGCAAGCCCTACTCGATCGAGCTGTGCGGTGGCACGCATGTCAATGCGACAGGCGATATCGGCCTTGTGCGCGTGCTTTCGGAAAGCGCGGTCGGCGCCGGCGTTCGCCGCCTTGAGGCGGTCACCGGCGATGCGGCCCGCGCCTATCTGTCTGAACAGGACGACCGGGTGAAGACGCTGGCCGGCGCGCTGAAGGTTCAGCCTTCGGATGTCGTTTCCCGGGTCGAGGCTCTGCTCGATGAGCGCCGCAAGCTCGAAAAGGAACTGGCCGATGCCAAGCGCCGCCTCGCCATGGGCGGCGGTGAAGGCGGCACGGGCGCGGATGCCCGCGAAATCGCCGGTACCAAGTTCATGGGCCGCGTTCTTGCCGGCATCGATGCCAAGGATCTGAAGGGTCTGGCTGACGAAGGCAAGGCATCGCTCGGCTCCGGCGTCGTCACGCTGATCGGTGTATCCGAAGACGGCAAGGCAAGCGCAGTCGTGGCCGTAACCGAGGATCTGGTCGGCCGGTTCAGTGCCGTCGATCTGGTTCGCATCGCATCGGCCGCCCTTGGTGGCAAGGGCGGTGGCGGTCGCCCGGATATGGCCCAGGCAGGCGGTCCGGATGGTGCCAAGGCCGATGAGGCGATCGAGGCGGTCGCGGCCGCACTTTCCGCCTAATCGAAATAAATGAGCGGGCGGCTTCGGCCGCCCGTCTTGCATGAGGTTTGCCATGGGATTGAACGCTGTTATCGAAGACGAGATGGACGAGGCCGTGACCGGTCTCGCACCGGCATTGTTTCGCGATGCGCCGAACTCGGTGTCGTTCAACAAGCTGCGCAAGCGTCTGCTGCGTCAGGTGCGCCAGGCATTCGAAGATTTCGGCATGCTGAAGGACCAGCAGCGATGGCTTGTTGGCCTTTCGGGCGGCAAGGACAGTTATGCGCTGCTCACTGTCCTGCTCGATCTGCAATGGCGTGGGCTTCTGCCGGTCGAACTGATTGCCTGCAATCTCGATCAGGGCCAGCCGAATTTCCCAAAACACATCCTGCCGGAATATCTGACCTCGATCGGCGTGAAGCACCGGATCGAATATCGCGATACCTATTCGATCGTGAAGGAAAAAGTGCCTTCGGGTGCCACCTATTGCTCGCTCTGTTCCAGGCTGCGCCGTGGCAATCTCTACCGCGTTGCGCGCGAGGAAGGGTGTCAGGCTCTCGTCCTCGGTCATCACCGCGAGGATATTCTCGAAACCTTTTTCATGAATTTCTTTCACGGCGGACGCCTTGCCGGCATGCCGGCTAAGCTCTTGAACGACGAGGGTGACCTCATGGTGCTGCGGCCGCTGGCCTATTGCGCCGAGGACGATCTGGCGAAATTTTCAGCTGCAATGCAGTTTCCGATCATCCCCTGTGACCTCTGTGGCTCGCAGGACGGCTTGCAGCGCAATGCGATGAAGCAGATGCTCGCTGATATCGAAATCCGCATGCCAGGCCGCAAGGACACGATGTTGCGTGCGCTTGCCCATGTGAACCCGGCTCATCTTCTCGATCCGAAACTTTTTGATTTTTCCGGCCTGTCGGCCAAGGCCGACGACTGATCTTGCCATCTTGAAACGCAGATTGGATTTTAAATGACTTTGCCACTCGATGTCCTCAAGCTCGCCGAACTCCTGAAAACAGCCGCCAAAACTGAAATATTGCCCCGCTTTCGCCGGCTGGGTGGTGATGATATCCGATCAAAGAGTGAGCCATCGGATCTGGTCACCGAGGCAGACGAAGCTGCGGAAAGGCTGATCCGTCGGGAAATCGACAATGTCGTGCCGGGAGCGCTTTTCATCGGTGAAGAATCGGTCGCGGCTGATCCGTCGCTTCTCGGCAAATTGGCCGATGCGGAACTTGCGGTCGTCGTCGATCCGATCGACGGCACATTCAATTTCGCCTCCGGCATTCCAGCCTTCGGCGTCATGGCCGCCGTCGTCTACAAGGGCGAAACGGTAGCCGGCATTATCTACGATCCGATGGGCGACGACTGGGTCATGGCGGAAAAGGGCGCAGGCGCCTTCCTTCGCCGCCCTGATGGTGAGGCGGTCAAGCTGTCCGTCGCAGCACCCCAGCCGCTTGGCGAGATGATCGGCATGGCCTCTGCCGGCTATTTCTTCGGCCATGAACGCGAACAGATCCTCGCCAATCTCGCCAAGGTCAGGCTTTTTGCCAGCTACCGCTGCGCGGCCCACGAATACCGCACCTTCGCCAGCGGCCACGTCCAGTTCGCGCTCTATAACAAGTTGATGCCGTGGGATCACCTTGCGGGGACATTGATCGGCACCGAAGCGGGCGGCTACATCCGCAGGCTGGACGGATCCGCCTATCTGCCTCATCACGTTGAAGGTGGGCTGCTGGTGGCAACGGATGAGGATAGCTGGAATACCTTGCGCCGAGAAATCATCGGCTGATTGGCCTTGGCGCAAGGAGCCGAACGGTCGGCACTGCATCCGGCTGAACCGTTCCCACAAAAAGAAGCCCGGCACTGCCGGGCTTTTAGATTCAGTTGTGCTGCTGGCGTTTAGTGCGCCAAGATCATCTTCGGCTTGAACTGGCCGCCATCGCGCGGTTCGAAGATCTGATAGACCTGCGGGTTGCGAAGCGGTTGCTCGCTTTCATCATGCTCGAGGTTCTGTTCCGAAACATAGGCCACGTATTCCGTGTCGTCGTTTTCGGCGAGCAGATGATAGAACGGCTGGTCCTTGGCGGGCCGGATTTCTGATGGGATCGAGTTCCACCACTCTTCAGTATTCGCAAATTCCGGGTCAACATCGAATATGACGCCACGGAACGGGAATACTTTGTGACGGACGACCTCCCCAATCATGAACTTTGCGTTTTTCTGTTTCATGGTGCGATGTCCTTTCACAGAATAATGTGGTGTCGCGGCGCATAAACATCAAGATCTGGTGTTTTCTGATGTCGGTTGCCGCTTTTCATGCCTTAATGTGTCTCTTGCCTTTCAAGGATGCAAGCACGACGCCACCCAATACAAGCACAATGCCGAGTGCATGATAAGTCTCGAAGGGTTCTCCAAGAAAGACCATGGCCATGACGATGGAAACCGGCGGCATCAGGTAGAGTGTAATGCCTCCCGTCGCAGGCCCGAACACGCGCACCACATGCTGAAAGCAGAAGAAGGCTGCAAGCGACGCGAAGACGACCATGCCGGCGATCTTCCACCAGTCTGAAGCTGAATCAGGAATTGGCCCACCGTTCAGAACCTCCCATATGCTCGGTGGCAAAAGAACCAGTGCACCCGAAAGCGCGATAATGCCGAAAAGAGCCAGCGGAGAAAGCTGCTGCAGAGCAGGATTTTTCAGCAGTATTGAGTAGATGGCGAAGGAGATGGCGGCAACGAGAATGCCGAGGTCGCCGATATTGAAGCTGAGGGTGAGCAGTGCCGCGGGATCGCCGCGCAGCACGATTGAAATGACGCCCGCAAATGCGACCAGCATGCCGGCCAGCTCCCGACCGCTGATATTGCGGCCACTAAACATCCACTGGAACAGGATGATGAAAAGCGGTGAAGTCGTGTAGATCAGCGTGCCGTTGGCGGCACTCGTATAGGTCAGCGACCAGTAGACGAGCCCGCCGCATATGCCCATGCCGAGCCCTCCGAGCAGTAGCCAGAGCCAGAAATGGTTGCGTACGAAAAGCGCGCTGGCGCGCCGGTCGGCATAGATGAACGGCAGCATGATCGCGGTCGAGCCAGCCCAGCGCAAAAAGGCCGTCGTATAGGGCGCGACGTCACCGATGATGCCGCGGCCGAAGATCATGTTGCTGGAGAAGAAAATCGGGACGAGGGAGAAAATCAGCCAGTCTACAGGCCGGCCTGATTCAGGCTTTGCTTGGGGAGCCATCTTTCACCAGGAATAAAATATCGCCGCATGCGGCTGAGGCCGTTGAAAAGAAAAACGGCGGGAAAGCCCGCCGTTTCTGGATGCGGTTTGGACCGCATGTCATGTTGTCCGGCAGATCACGCCGAATAATACATGTCGAATTCGACCGGGTGCGGCGTCATTTCGTAACGCATCACTTCCGTCATCTTCAGTTCGATATAGGCATCGATCTGGTCGTCATCGAACACGCCGCCGGCAGTCAGGAACTTGCGATCCTTGTCGAGGCTTTCGAGCGCTTCACGCAGGCTTCCGCAGACGGTCGGGATCTTCTTCAATTCCTTCGGCGGCAGGTCGTAAAGATCCTTGTCCATGGCCTTGCCCGGATGGATCTTGTTCTTGATCCCGTCGAGACCGGCCATCAGCATGGCGGCAAACCCGAGATAGGGGTTCTGGGTCGGATCGGGGAAACGAACCTCGACACGCTTGGCCTTCGGGTTGGAGCCGAACGGAATGCGGCAGGAAGCGGAACGGTTGCGCGCCGAATAGGCAAGCAGGACCGGTGCTTCATAGCCGGGAACCAGACGCTTGTAGGAATTGGTCGTCGGATTGGTGAAGGCGTTGATCGCCTTGGCATGCTTGATAATGCCGCCGATGTAGTAGAGGCAGCTTTCCGACAGGCCTGCATACTCATCGCCCGCAAAGGTCGGCTTGCCGTCCTTCCAGATCGACTGGTGCACGTGCATGCCCGAACCGTTGTCGCCATAAACCGGCTTTGGCATGAAGGTGGCCGTCTTCCCGTAGGCATTGGCAACCTGATGCACGACATACTTGTAGATCTGCATCTTGTCGGCATTGCGCACCAGCGTGTCGAACTTGACGCCGAGCTCGTGCTGGGCGGACGCCACTTCGTGGTGATGCTTTTCGACGACGACGCCCATTTCGGTGAGCACGGTCAGCATTTCGGAGCGCATGTCCTGCAGGCTGTCGACCGGCGGAACCGGGAAATAGCCGCCCTTGACGCGCGGACGGTGGCCGAGGTTGCCGGTCTCGTAATCCGTGTCGTCGTTGGACGGCAGTTCGGAACTATCCAGCTTGAAACCGGTATTGTACGGGTCAGCCTTGTACTTCACGTCGTCGAAAACGAAGAACTCCGGCTCAGGACCAACGAAGATCGTGTCACCGATGCCCGATGCCTTCAAATAGGCTTCCGCCTTCTTGGCCGTGCCGCGCGGGTCGCGGTTATAGGATTCGCCCGAGATCGGGTCGAGAATGTCGCAGAAGATCACCATCGTCGATTGGGCGAAGAACGGGTCCATATGCACGGTTGCCGGGTCGGGCATGAGCACCATGTCGGACTCGTTGATAGCCTTCCAGCCACCGATCGAGGAACCGTCGAACATGACGCCATCGGCGAACATGTCCTCGTCCACGGCGGAAATATCCATCGTCACATGCTGCAGCTTGCCGCGCGGGTCAGTAAAGCGAAGGTCAACGAACTTGACGTCGTTTTCCTTGATTTGTTTCATGATTTCGCTTGCGCTCGTCATTACAGGTTCCTCGATTTCAGTAACGATATGAACGGTCACGCCGAGCCGGCTAGATCGCGTCTACACCCGTCTCGCCTGTGCGGATACGGATGACCTCCTCGACGTTGGACACGAATATCTTGCCGTCGCCGATCCGTCCAGTCTGCGCCGCGTTGCGGATCGCTTCGATCACGGCTTCGGCATTCTCGTCGGCAAGAACCACTTCCACCTTTACCTTGGGCAGGAAGTCCACGACGTATTCGGCGCCGCGGTAAAGTTCGGTATGGCCCTTCTGGCGACCAAAGCCCTTGGCTTCGGTTACCGTAATGCCCTGCAAGCCGACTTCCTGAAGGGCTTCCTTCACTTCGTCGAGCTTGAAGGGTTTAATGATCGCTTCGATCTTCTTCATGAGAAACTATCTCTCCGCTTCTCCCTATGCGCGGGTCGTCGACCCACTCGGCCATGCCAATGCAGATATCGTGCCAAACTAATGTTGGACTTTCAAAAGGATATTGTCATTTTGCACGTATTCCTGTCCATTTCCATGCCGGAAGCCGCGACAAGCGTAGGCTTGCCCATGATTTTGATGTGAAATGACGCCGCAGCGAACTGTTTTGTGACAAAATCGCGAAAAATCCTTAAGGCTGCCCGCTTGGTTTGTTGAGGCGTAAAATTATGCAGTTGATGATTTTTTGGGCTTTGTGGGCGCGGGCGTACTGCTTGCACCTTGTTCGTGGCGGAGAGTGAATTCGATGTCCGCCATTCCAGCACATACTTTGTTGACCCCAGATGAGATGGCTCAGGCTGATGCTGCCGCCGCCGCATCGGGTATACCGTCCTTTGATCTGATGGTGCGGGCAGGTCATGCGGTTGCCGCCACCGCCTTAAGGCGCTTTCCGGCCGCGTTGCGTTTCGTCGTTTTATGCGGCCCGGGAAACAATGGTGGCGATGGTTATGTCGCGGCCTCGGTGCTTGCCGAAAGCGGAGTTGTGGTTGCTGTTTTTGCTGCCGAGGACCCGACAGTTTTGCGCGGCGATGCCAGGCTCGCCTTTGAAAAATGGGGCGGTCAGCCCGCAGCGCTGGAAGAATTTCAGCCAAGCGCAGGGGATGTCGTCATCGACGCCCTGTTCGGCGCGGGCCTGTCGCGGGATCTGCCCGAAAATGTTCAGAAAATCATTGCGCAGGTGAACGACGCGTCATTGCCGGTGCTTGCCGTCGATTTACCATCCGGTATCTGCGGGCTGACCGGCAAGCCACGTGGCGGAGCTTTTCGCGCGCATTGCAGCGTCACCTTCATGGCGCGAAAACCGGGACATCTGCTTCTTCCCGGAAAGTCTCTCTGTGGTGATATCGAGGTTTTCGATATCGGCATTCCGGCTCGGATCGTGCTGGCGGCGGCCAGGCGGATCCATGAAAACCGCCTGGAACTCTGGCGCGGATTGCTGCCTTCCTCCGGAGCTGACAGTCATAAATACAAACGAGGGCATCTTGGCGTATTTTCCGGGCCTGCCGCCTCAACGGGGGCCGCACGGTTGTCTGCGCTTGCCGGACTGAAGACTGGAGCCGGACTCGTCACGGTGGCGTCGCCGGAGGACGCAATGGCGATCAACGCGGATCATCTGACAGCAATCATGCTGCGTCAGGTCGATGGAGTGGACGACCTCCATGCCTGGCTTGAGGTGGCAAAACTCTCTGCCTTCGTTCTCGGTCCGGCTTTCGGCATCGGAGAGCGGACGCGCGATTTCGCAATTGCCCTCCGCAATCATCCGCTCGTTCTCGATGCAGACGGCATCACCTCCTTCAGGGATGACCCGAAAACACTATTCGACGCCTTCTCGAGCCGTGAACCGCATCTGATTATGACACCACACGAGGGGGAGTTCGGTCGCCTTTTCCCCGATCTTGCCGCCGACCCAAATCTCGGAAAGATCGAGAAGGCGCAAAAGGCAGCCGAACGCGCGCGTGCGGTGATCGTCTACAAGGGGGCCGACACGGTGATTGCAGCACCAGATGGGCGCGCCAATATCAATTCGAACGGCCCGGCCTCACTGGCGACCGCCGGTTCCGGCGACGTGCTGGCCGGCATGATCGGCGCGCTGCTGGCGCAGGGCATGCCGCCATTTGAGGCGGCCTGCGCCGGCGTATACCTGCATGCGGAAGCGGCACATCTCTGCGGGCCCGGATTGACCGCGGAAGATCTGGCAACCCAGGCCGGAAAGGCCATGGCGAAACTTGCCGAACCCAACTAGTTCCTAAAGCCTCTAGCTGCCGTCGACGAGAGCCTGCATCGCCATCGCGCCCTGCGGCGCGTTGACCTTGCCCTCATGAATGAAGAAGGCAAACACATCGCGTGGAAGCTTCGCGACTTTTCGGGCCTCATCGACGAGGGGGAGATCGGCAGGCACGCCGCCCTCGGCCCATGTCTTCAGCCATTTCGCCCAGACCTTCATGTCGCCGTCGGCGTAACAGGTCGCAAGATCATCCGACCCCTTCTGCAGACGGGCATAGACGAAATCGGCGGTCACGTCGGCCACCATCGGATAGTCGAAATGTTCGGCGCAGACCGGCGCAACCTTGTATTTTTCCAGAAGGGCGATGAATTCCGGGACCTTGAAACTGTCATGCCGCACTTCCACGACATGCCGCAGCGGCAGTCCTTCGAGCGCCTCCGGCAGAAGCTTCAGGAATGCCTCGAAATCGTCCGGTTCGAATTTCTTCGTCGGCGCGAATTGCCACAATAACGGCCCGAGATGGTCGCCCAACTCAACCAGTCCCTGGGTGAGGAACTTTTCGATCGATTCACCGGCATCAGCCAGAACCTTGCGATTGGTGGTAAACCGGCTGGCCTTCAGCGAGAAGATGAAACCATCCGGCACTTCCGAAGCCCATTTGGCAAAGGTTTCGGGCTTCTGCGAGCCGTAATAGGTGCCGTTGACCTCGATGACCTTGAGTTTGCTCGCGGCATATTCGAGCTGGCGTTTCTTCGCCAGCTTTTCGGGATAAAAACTCCCCTCCCACGGATCGAAGGTCCATCCACCGATGCCGGTGCGGATTGTGCCGGATGCCGTCATGTTCCCCTCCACAAATGTGTGGCGACGGATCACTCCGCCGCCTGAACCTTTTTCGCAGGCCGCCGTTCGAGCAGTTCCTTGAGGAACTGGCCGGTATAGGAGCGCTTTTCTTTGACCACCTGTTCGGGCGTGCCGGAGGCCACAATCTCGCCGCCGCCGGTACCGCCTTCAGGGCCGATATCGATGATCCAGTCCGCCGTCTTGATGACCTCGAGATTGTGCTCGATGACCACGACGGAATTGCCCTGGTTGACCAGTTCGTGCAGCATTTCCAAGAGTTTCGAGACGTCGTGGAAATGCAGGCCGGTAGTCGGCTCGTCGAGGATATAGAGCGTGCGGCCGGTGGACCGTTTCGACAACTCCTTGGCGAGCTTGACGCGCTGCGCCTCGCCGCCTGAAAGCGTGTTTGCCTGCTGGCCGACCTTGATATAGCCGAGGCCGACATCGAAGAGAGCCTGCAGCTTGTCACGCACGGCAGGCACCGCCGAGAAGAATTCGACACCTTCCTCGACCGTCATGTCGAGCACGTCTGCGATCGACTTGCCCTTGAAATGAACGTCGAGCGTTTCGCGATTGTAGCGCTTGCCGTGGCAGACATCACAGGTGACATAGACATCCGGCAGGAAGTGCATCTCGATCTTGATGACGCCATCGCCCTGGCAGGCCTCGCAGCGGCCGCCCTTGACGTTGAACGAGAAGCGGCCCGGAGCATAACCGCGCGCCTTCGCCTCCGGCAGGCCCGCAAACCAGTCACGGATCGGCGTGAAGGCGCCCGTATAGGTGGCCGGGTTGGAGCGTGGCGTACGGCCGATCGGCGACTGGTCGATATCGATGACCTTGTCGATATGCTCGAACCCGTCGATGCGGTCGTGTTCGGCCGGGATTTCGCGCGCGCCCATGACGCGGCGTGCCGCCGACTTGTAGAGCGTCTCGATCAGGAAGGTGGATTTTCCGCCGCCCGATACGCCGGTAACCGCGGTGAAGACGCCGAGCGGAACCGATGCCGTGACATTCTTCAGGTTGTTGCCGCGGGCGCCGACGACCTTGATTTCCTTGCCCTTCTTGGGCTTGCGCCGCTCTGCCGGGACGGCGACGCCGAGTTCACCCGACAGGTATTTACCGGTCAGTGACTTCGGGTTCGCCATGACCTGCTGCGGAGTGCCTTCGGCCACCACCGTGCCGCCATGGATGCCGGCCGCAGGGCCGATATCGACGACATAATCAGCTGTCAGGATCGCGTCCTCGTCATGTTCCACGACGATGACCGTGTTGCCGATGTCGCGCAGGTGCTTCAGCGTTTCCAGCAGACGGGCATTGTCGCGCTGGTGCAGGCCGATCGACGGCTCGTCCAGAACGTAGAGAACGCCGGTCAGGCCGGAACCGATCTGCGAGGCAAGCCGGATGCGCTGGCTTTCACCGCCCGACAGCGTGCCGGAATTGCGCGACAGGCTAAGATAGTCGAGACCGACATCGTTGAGAAACTGCAACCGCTCGCGGATTTCCTTGAGGATGCGGACGGCGATCTCGTTCTGCTTTGCGTTCAGGTGTTCTGGGAGCGCCGAAAACCAGTCGCGCGCCACTTTGATCGACATCTCGGTCGTCTCGCCGATATGCAGCTTGTTGATCTTGACCGCCAGCGCTTCCGGCTTGAGGCGATAACCGGCGCAGGCCGGGCAGGGGGCGGCCGACATGTAGCGCTCGATTTCCTCACGCGCCCAGGCACTGTCGGTTTCCTTCCAGCGGCGCTCCAGATTGGGCACGATGCCTTCGAAATTCTTCACCGTCTTGTAGGAACGGGCGCCGTCGGCATAGTTGAATTCGATCTTCTCCTCGGTGCCCTTGAGGATCGCCGTCTGCGCCTCGCTGGAAAGCTTGTCCCAGCGGTCGGAGAGCTTGAAGCCGAATACCTTGCCGAGACCTTCCAGCGTTTGGTTGTAATAGGGCGAAGAAGACTTGGCCCATGGCGCAATCGCGCCGTCGCGCAGCGTGCGGGCCGGTTCCGGCACGATCAGGTTTTCATCCACCTTCTGCTGCGAGCCCAGACCATCACAGGTCGGGCAGGCGCCGAAAGGATTGTTGAAGGAGAAGAGGCGCGGTTCGATTTCCGGAATGGTGAATCCGGAAACCGGGCAGGCGAATTTTTCAGAAAACAGCACGCGTTCATGCGTTTCGTTGAGCGACTTGTTGGCGGAGCCACCGGCCGCCGTTTCGTTCGCCGGCAGCGGCTTGTCGGCAAATTCCGCCACCGCCAGCCCGTCAGCCAGCTTCAGCGAAGTCTCGAGACTATCGGCGAGACGTGCGCCGATATCGGAACGCACCACGAGGCGATCGACCACGACATCGATGTCATGCTTGTATTTCTTGTCGAGCGCTGGAACATCGGCGATCTCGTAGAACTGGCCATCGACCTTGACGCGCTGGAACCCCTTCTTCATCAGGTCGGCGAGTTCCTTCTTGTACTCGCCTTTTCTGCCGCGGATCATCGGCGCAAGGATGTAGAGCCGCGTTCCTTCCTCCAGGTCGAGCACCCGGTCGACCATCTGGCTGACCGTCTGGCTTTCGATCGGAAGTCCCGTTGCCGGCGAATAGGGAACGCCGACACGTGCAAAGAGAAGGCGCATGTAGTCGTAGATTTCGGTGACCGTGCCGACCGTCGAGCGCGGGTTGCGCGAGGTCGTCTTCTGTTCGATCGAGATCGCCGGAGACAGGCCCTCGATCTGGTCGACATCCGGCTTCTGCATCATTTCCAGGAACTGGCGCGCATAGGCTGAAAGACTTTCGACGTAGCGGCGCTGCCCTTCGGCATAGATAGTATCGAAGGCAAGCGACGATTTTCCCGAACCTGAAAGCCCGGTCATCACGATCAGCGAATTGCGGGGCAGGTCGAGATCGATGCCCTTCAGATTGTGCTCGCGCGCACCACGTATGGAAATAGTCTTGAGTTCGCTCATCGTCATGCCTTTGGGGAGGCCCATCTGGGAGGATTTGAAGGCCCTTATGTAGTCATGGATATCCGTCTGTCGAGGCGAAACTGGTGCAAACGCCCGTGGTTCCGACTCCGTTGACAGGAGTATAGGAATAAAATAGAACAAATAAAGAACAAAATTCAATGTATGTGGATGGTGCCGGAAACTGTGGATGCGGGAAAAGGGGAGGTCGCGCCTCGACCGGCCTATGGTCTATGGTGCGCCTATCGGTTTTTCGCCGCGGTGGCGGCAGAGTAAGGTGAAAAGATATGGCAGGCAGCGTCAACAAGGTCATCCTGATCGGCAATGTGGGAGCAGACCCGGAAATCCGTCGTACCCAGGATGGTCGCCCGATCGCCAACCTGCGTATCGCGACGTCCGAGACCTGGCGCGACCGCAATTCCGGCGAGCGCAAGGAAAAGACGGAGTGGCACACGGTCGTCGTTTTCAACGAAGGTCTGTGCAAGGTCATCGAACAGTATGTAAAGAAGGGCGCCAAGCTTTACATCGAAGGTGCGCTCCAGACCCGCAAGTGGCAGGACCAGAACGGCAATGACCGCTATTCGACGGAAGTTGTGCTGCAGGGCTTCAACTCGACGCTGACCATGCTGGATGGTCGCGGCGAGGGCGGCGGTGATCGCGGCGGCTTCGGCGGCGGTCGCGGCGGTTCGAGCGATTTCGGCGGCGGTGATGATTTCGGTGGCGGTTACGGTGGTGGCGGCAACGATTACGATCGTCCCCGCTCCGGCGGTCAGGGCGGCCAAGGCGGCAATCAGGGTGGCCGCGGCGGCCAGTCCGGTGGCGGCAACTTCTCCCGCGATCTCGACGACGATATCCCATTCTGATGAAAGGCGCCGCAAGGCGCCTTTTTCATGCGTGCTGCAATCGCTGAGTTTCAAGGGGCATCATGAGCGACACCACCAACATCTCCAGACAACCTGCCACCTGGCGGATCGTCCTTGCCGCCATCCTTGATTTCTTCACCGTCTTCTGGGCTGCAGGCTTTCTTGTTGCGTCGCTCTTCGGAGGGCGTACCGAAAACGGATTTGCGCTGGATGGCGGACCAGCACTGTTATGTTTCGTGCTGATCGTCGCCTATTTCGTCGTCTTCAACAAATTCCTCGGCGGGACCATCTGGAAGCGTATCCTGAAGGCCAAGCGGACCGATCGATAGCTCGGTCCGCTTGAGTTACGGTCGTCCGTCCCGGTCCGCCAGCATGGCAATCAGAACGTCCGATTGAGACAGAATGCCGACCAGCCGGTTGTCTCCGGTTATCACAGGCAGATAGTGAAGGCCGTTTTCGGCAAAGCGGATGATGGCCTCGGCAAGCGGCATATCCGGCTGAGCGGTGGTCACCGGCGATGTCATGATGGTCTCGACCGTGCCGCGTGGTTCAGCCTTGCCGGAAACGGCGAGAAGTATCCGTGCCACGAGGTTCGAAGGTGCTCCGACCCAGTTCACCTTGTCGAAAAGATCCGTCTGCGTGACGATGCCGATCACTTTCGCGTCCTGTCCGATCACTGGCAGGGCCTTGATGTGATGCGATTGCATGAGTTTCTGCGCATCCAGCACCGACATAGCTGGAGAGGCAGTCACTACGTCGCGGGACATGAAGCTGTCGCAGGATAAATCGCCTCCGCGGCGACGGTAGGATCGCAGTTCCGTGCGTCGCAGGATGGTTTCGAGGTCGTCGCGGTCAACATCCAGAAACGCATCATATTCCTTCAGCACCTCGTCTAGGTCATCGGAGGAAAAGCCGATCCGCTGGATCGGGGCGGGGTCCTTGGTGCCGTGATCGGTCGAGGCCGGCAGCGCCCTGTGCGGATATCTTCGACCGGTGACATTGTTAAAGATAAGGGCAAGGGCGAGAAGCGCGAATGAATTTCCAAGCACCGGCCAGATGACGAAGGCATAGCCGAGATCGTGAATAGCCGGTCCGCCGAGCACGGCCGTCAGCGCGATTGCGCCGCTCGGCGGATGCAGGCAGCGCAGCGTCATCATCAGCCCGATGGAAATGCCGATCGCCAGTGCGGCGGCGGCGAATGGATTAGGAACGATCGCGGCGGCTGCCACCCCAACTAGCGCCGCGATCGTATTGCCTCCGATGATCGACCAGGGCTGCGCCAGAGGGCTGACCGGCACGGCAAAGAGGAGCACGGCGGATGCGCCCATCGGGGCGATCAGCGCGGGCAGAGAGGGATCTGGCCCGATCGCCAGGCTTCCGATCAGGCCGGTGATCAAGATGCCGAGCAGCGCGCCGGTCGAGGCTCGCAGCCGTTCTCTTCCGGTGACAGGTGGCGTATCCGGCAGCAGCCGGCGAAGCATGGGGCGCATGTCGTTATTCCCTGCGGCAGGCCAGGGGGGGCTGCCGATATTTCTGATGGCATGCCTCCGCCGCAAGCGGAAGGTATTTTGCCACGTCATGCTTTCAGGCTTTCAAAGCCCGATATCGTCTAGCCGAAAAGCTTAGAGATCGAATGCCGAGCGCACGCCGTCCACGACGAACTGCACCGAAAGTGCGGCAAGAAGCACGCCGAGAAGCCGAGTTAGAATGGCCCGACCGGTAACGCCGAGCAGGCGGTCGAGCTTCTCTGCGAGCAGCAGCGTCACGTAGAGAATGAGCATCATAAGCGCGATAACCGCAATCAGCAGCGCCCGGTCGAATGGCGCCGTGAATGTGCCGGCGAGAAGCACGGTTGCCGATATCGCGCCGGGGCCTGCGATCAGCGGTATGGCCAGCGGAAAGACCGCCAGATCACGGATATGGTCGATTGTGATCGCCGCCTGCGAGGTCTTTTCCTTGCGCTCCTGACGACGTTCGAACACCATTTCGAACGAGATCCAGAAGAGCAGCAATCCGCCGGCGATGCGGAATGCCCCCATCGAGATCCCGAGAAGGCCCAGTACGCCCGCACCGAAAAGTGCGAACACGGTCAGGATGCCGAAGCCGATAATCGAGCCGCGCAGAGCCACCTGCTTGCGCTGTGCTGCCGTCATGCCGACAGTCAGGCCGAGGAAGACCGGGGCCAGCCCCGGTGGATCCAGCGTCACCAGCATGGTCGTCATCGCGTTGATCAGCGCATCGGCGGTTGCCATATATAATTCCTTGATGGTTCGAGTTCCTTGCGAACCCGCTGGATGATTGTTAGGACACTCCCGGCTTAACGGGAAGTCGGGACCATTGCCGCGTTTGCGGCGATGGACAAAGTCTTGCCGTGAATGGCGTCGAAAGCTGTTCAAAACCCTTGCGGAAATTGGCGCTCGTTACCTCTTTCCGATATAAAAATGCAACTGATTCCGTACAGAGATCGTGATCCGATTTGACTGAGCAAAGCACACCCGGCGGCGGAAAGCTGCCCCCAGGCATCGAACCCATTTCCATCATGGAGGAGATGCAGCGCTCCTACCTCGATTACGCCATGAGCGTTATCGTCAGCCGCGCGCTTCCTGATGTCCGTGACGGCCTGAAGCCGGTGCATCGCCGTATTCTCTACGGCATGTCCGAGCTCGGCATCGACTGGAACAAGAAATACGTCAAATGCGCCCGTGTCACCGGGGACGTGATGGGTAAGTATCACCCGCACGGCAACTCGGCGATTTACGATGCGCTGGCCCGCATGGCGCAGGATTGGTCCCTGCGTCTGCCGCTGATCGACGGCCAGGGCAATTTCGGCTCGATCGACGGCGACCCGCCGGCGGCCGAACGTTACACCGAATGCCGTCTTGAAAAGGCGGCCCATTCGCTGCTCGACGATCTCGACAAGGAGACGGTCGATTTCCGCGACAACTATGACGGTACGCTCTCCGAGCCCGTCGTTGTTCCGGCAAAATTCCCGAACCTGCTGGTCAACGGCGCAGGCGGCATTGCCGTCGGCATGGCGACCAACATTCCGCCGCACAATCTTTCCGAAGTCATCAACGGCTGTATCGCGCTGATCGACAATCCGGCGATCGAACTGCCGGAAATGATGGAGATCATTCCGGGTCCGGATTTCCCGACCGGCGCGCTCATTCTCGGCAAGAACGGCATCCGCTCAGCTTACGAGACCGGCCGCGGCTCCGTCATGATGCGTGGCGTCGCCACCATCGAACCGATGCGCGGCGACCGTGAGCAGATCATCATCACCGAAGTTCCCTATCAGGTGAATAAGGCGACGATGATCGAAAAAATGGCCGAACTGGTCAAGGACAAGCGCATCGAGGGCATTTCCGACCTTCGAGACGAATCCGACCGTCAGGGTTATCGCGTTGTCATCGAGTTGAAGCGTGACGCCAATGCCGACGTCATCCTCAACCAGCTTTACCGCTACACGCCTTTGCAGACCTCCTTCGGCTGCAACATGGTGGCGTTGAACGGCGGCAAGCCGGAACAGCTGACGCTGCTCGACATGCTGCGCGCTTTCTGTTCCTTCCGCGAGGAAGTGGTCAGCCGCCGCACGAAATACCTGCTGCGCAAGGCGCGTGAACGCGCCCACGTCTTGGTCGGTCTGGCGATTGCTGTCGCCAATATTGATGAAGTAATCGCGCTGATCCGACGCGCGCCCGATCCGGCGACTGCCCGCGAGCAGCTGATGACGCGTCGCTGGCCGGCGCATGATGTCGAAGGCCTGATCCGCCTGATCGACGACCCGCGCCACAAGATCAATGAGGATGCGACCTACAATCTGTCCGAGGAACAGGCTCGCGCTATCCTCGAACTGCGTCTTGCCCGCCTGACAGCTCTCGGCCGCGATGAAATCGCCGACGAGTTGAACAAGATCGGCGCCGAGATTTCGGATTACCTCGACATTCTGTCGTCGCGCATCCGTATCCAGACGCTGGTCAAGGAAGAACTCGCCGCCGTTCGCGACGAATTCGGCACGCCGCGCCGCACCCAGATCATGGATGCCGGCCTCGACATGGATGATGAAGACCTCATCGCCCGTGAAGACATGGTCGTGACGGTTTCGCATCTCGGCTACATCAAGCGCGTTCCGCTGAACACCTACCGCGCCCAGCGTCGCGGCGGTAAGGGGCGTTCGGGCATGGCGACGCGTGACGAGGATTTCGTCTCGCGCCTGTTCGTGGTCAACACCCACACGCCGGTCCTGTTCTTCTCCTCGCGCGGCATTGTCTACAAGGAAAAAGTCTACCGTCTGCCGATCGGCACGCCGCAATCGCGCGGCAAGGCTCTGATCAACATGCTGCCGCTGGAACCCGGCGAGCGTATCACCACGATCATGCCGCTGCCGGAAGACGAGGCGACCTGGGAAAATCTCGACGTCATGTTCGCAACGACCCGTGGTACGGTTCGCCGCAACAAGCTCAGCGACTTCGTTCAGGTCAACCGCAACGGCAAGATCGCCATGAAGCTCGAGGAAGAGGGGGACGAAATCCTCTCCGTCGAGACCTGCACGGCGCCGAACAATGATCTCGCCATCCCGGGTGACGACGTGCTTCTGACGACGGCGCTCGGCCAGGCGATCCGCTTCCCTGTCGACGAAGTCCGCGTCTTTGCGGGCCGCAATTCGATCGGTGTCCGCGGCATCAACCTGGCCGATGGCGACCGCATCATCTCGATGACCATCGTCAACCATGTCGATGCCGAGCCGTGGGAACGTGCCGCTTACCTGAAGCGTTCGGCCGCAGACCGTCGCGCCGCCGGAGCAGACGAAGATGAGATTGCTCTTGTCGGCGAAGAAGTCACCGAAGAGGGACAGCTGACCGATGAACGCTATGAAGAGCTGAAGGCGCGCGAACAGTTCGTGCTGACGGTCTCCGAAAAGGGTTACGGCAAGCGTTCGTCTTCCTACGACTTCCGTACATCCGGCCGTGGCGGTAAGGGCATTCGTGCCACCGACACGTCGAAGACTGCGGAGATCGGCGAACTCGTTGCTGCCTTCCCGATCGAGGATGCCGACCAGATCATGCTCGTGTCTGATGGCGGCGTGCTGATCCGCGTGCCGGTCGGCGGTATCCGTATCGCCAGCCGCGCCACCAAGGGTGTCACCATCTTCTCGACCGCCAAGGATGAAAAGGTCGTTTCCGTCGAGCGCATCAGCGAGCCGGAAAGCGATGAGGAAAACGGTGTCGAAGGTGATGAGGCTGCGGTTGATGCAGTCGAAGATCAGACACCGGAAGGTGACGATAGCGGCGCGTAATGCGCGCCGCCCTTTCCTGAAAACTTAAAGTCAGATACGAAAAAAGCCGGAGAACATGTTCTCCGGCTTTTGAATTTTATGCCTGTGACACTCTGTGGTGACTTGGGTGCGGACTGCTCAAAAGACACTGTGTCTTCGAACGAAATCCTCAAGGTCTCCGCGCGGGCGGTGAAGCATGGAAACCATAAGCGCCACTGATAACACACTCAGACTGCTGATCAGGACCGCAAGAACCGCAAGCGTTTCAAACATGGCCGGCCTCGTTGGCTCAGGCCTGTCAGGCCCGATTAATAGTAGGAGACGTCCTGATAACGGCCGGACATCTGCGAATAGTTCATTTCCGACGGATCGGACTTGTTCTGGTAAAGGGTAATCGTTGCCGTCAGCATCACTGCGATCATCGACGTCCAGACGACATTGATCATCATCACCTTGTCGAGCATCATCGGGTTCCGCTTAAACATATCCGAATTCCTTTTTACTGGCCTGATCGCGACAAGCGCAGACAGGTTCCACCGCATTTTGAGAGAAATTTAACTGAACGCCTCTGAAGCCTCCCTGAAAGGGTCGTTCATCTGGCGTTCATCTTGCCGGTCCTTCAGGCGTCATTCTGCTCCAGGGCAAAGAGCGCGCTTTCGATGAGGAAAGCAGCAAAAACAGCACCTAGAACAACAAGAACC
This sequence comes from Aliirhizobium wenxiniae, assembly GCF_019511445.1. Lineage (GTDB taxonomy): Bacteria > Pseudomonadota > Alphaproteobacteria > Rhizobiales > Rhizobiaceae > Neorhizobium > Neorhizobium wenxiniae_A. The sequence continues at coordinate 10,857 of NZ_JAEUAN010000018.1, read as the reverse complement.
AGCATTTCACTTCTCCATGATCGGGCAGGAAGCCCTGCCGCTGTGTGCAATAAAACAAACCGCCGCTGAAACGACCTTGAATGGCCCGTTCATCTTGCATTCACGGCATCGATAGCCTCTGACCCTTGCAGATGAGGGGGCGACGTGACAAAAGGCCGGGGAATCTTAATCGGCAAAGTCAGGGGCTGGGCCTAGGCATGACGACCGCTTTCTATCCCGGATCTTTCGATCCGATGACGAACGGGCATCTGGATGTTCTGGTTCAGGCACTGCAGGTCGCTGACCGTGTGATCGTCGCGATCGGTGTTCATCCTGGCAAGACGCCGCTATTTTCCTTCGATGAACGTGCGGAGCTGATCCGCGCGTCGCTGAAAGAAGCGCTGCCGCAAAAGGCGGCCAATATAGATGTCGTGTCCTTCGATCGCCTGGTTGTCGATGCCGCACGCGCCAATGGCGCAAAATTGCTGATCCGCGGCCTGCGTGACGGGACGGATTTGGACTATGAAATGCAGATGGCCGGCATGAACCGTCAGATGGCGCCCGATGTGCAGACTGTCTTCCTGCCGGCAGGCACCGCGTCGCGGCCCATAACCGCCACATTGGTCCGCCAGATCGCTGCAATGGGCGGCGATGTGGCAGCTTTTGTACCGCCAACCGTGCTCGCGGCCTTGAAATCGAGATTTGCGCGCTGATTTGTTCAGAAACACGGAGTTTCCAATGAAATTGCTTCACTCTGCCTTTGCCGGTCTTCTCACTTTCGCATCCATGACGGGCGCCGCCTATGCCGACGATCTCCTGACCATCCAGTTGAAGGACGGCCCGGTCGTCATCAAGCTCGCGCCGGAAGTGGCGCCCAAGCACGTCGCCCAGATCGAAGCGCTTGCTTCCAAGGGCGAATACGACAACGTTGTGTTCCATCGCGTCATCGATGGCTTCATGGCCCAGACGGGCGACGTCGAGTTTGGCAAGCAGGGCGGTGCGAAGTTCAACCCGCAGCGCGCCGGCATGGGCGGTTCAGAACTGCCCGATATCCAGGCGGAATTTTCCAAGGTGCCGTTCAAGCGCGGTACTGTCGGCATGGCGCGGTCGCAGAACCCGAACTCGGCCAATTCGCAGTTCTTCATCATGTTCGATGAAGGCGCGTTCCTGAATGGCCAGTATACGGTCGTCGGCCAGGTTCAGTCCGGCATGGAATTCGTCGACAAGATCAAGCGCGGCGAGGGCGGCAATGGCGAAGTCAGCAACCCTGATAAGATGATCAAGGTCACCGTTACAAAGAAATAACGGCACTAAGAAATAACGGCGCACAGCCGAGATTTTTCCACTAGAGAAGAGCCTTGAAGGCAAGACCCCAAAGGCACAACAAGGAGACGCACATGGCGGAGATCAAGGATCCCGAAAACACCCTCATCATGGAAACCACCAAGGGCAAGGTCGTGATCTCGCTTCTGCCGGACCTCGCTCCGGGCCACGTTGCCCGCATCAAGGAACTGGCGCGCGAAGAAGCCTATGACGGCGTTGTCTTCCACCGCGTCATCCCGGACTTCATGGCACAGACCGGTGATGTCAAGTTCGGCAAGAAGGGCGGCGAAAGCTTCAACCCGTCGCGCGCCGGCATGGGCGGCTCCGACAAGCCCGACCTGCAGGCTGAATTCTCGGCTGTTCCGCACGTCCGCGGTACCTGCTCCATGGCCCGTTCGCAGAGCCCGAACTCCGCCAACTCGCAGTTCTTCATCTGCTTCACCGACGCTCCCTGGCTGAACAAGCAGTATTCCGTTTGGGGTCAGGTCATCGAAGGCATGGACATCATCGACCAGATCAAGAAGGGCGAGCCGGTACAGGATCCGGATTCGATCGTTTCGGTCCGCGTCGCAGCCGACGTCTAAGTCGCGCTTTCGCCTTTGGCCCGCTCCGTTCCTTTAAAGGACGGGGCGGGCTTACGCATTTCAAGAACAGGCCTGAAACCACACCATGCGTGTCGAACTTTTCGATTTCGATCTGCCGGAAGAAAATATCGCTCTGCGGCCCGCAAACCCGCGGGACAGTGCACGTTTTCTCGTCGTGCGCCCGGATGCAACCCCGGTTCTCGCAGATCACCGTGTTTCCGAACTCGCCGAATTTTTGAAGCCCGGCGATGCGCTGGTGTTCAACGATACCAAGGTCATTCCGGCGCAACTCGAAGGCGTAAGACACCGCGAAGGCGCGGGTGGCCAGCAGGTGTCGGCAACGCTGCATATGCGCAGCGAGCCCGATGTCTGGAAGGCTTTTGCCAAGCCCGGTAAACGTATCAAGATCGGCGACCGTATCGAATTTGGTCACTCGGCGGAGACTTGCCTTCTCGGTTCGCTGATGGCGACGGTGGAAGAGAAGGGCGAGGGCGGCGAAGTCACGCTGCGCTTTGATCTTTCAGGACCGGCGCTTGACGAGGCGATCATGTCTGTCGGCCATATCCCGTTGCCGCCTTATATCGCCGCCAAGCGCGCCGAGGACGAAAAGGACCGGCAGGACTACCAGACGATCTATGCCCGCGAGGAAGGAGCTGTTGCAGCACCGACCGCCGGCCTGCATTTCACGCCCGATCTTTTCGCAAAGCTCGATGCCGCCGGCATCGAACGGCATTTCGTCACTCTCCATGTCGGCGCAGGCACCTTCCTGCCCATGAAGGTGGACGATACGGTCGACCACAAGATGCATCAGGAAATCGGCTATGTCAGTGCCGAGACGGCCGCCAAGCTGAACGCCGTGAAGGCGAGGGGCGGGCGCGTTGTCTGCGTCGGCACAACCTCGCTGCGCCTGATCGAAAGCGCTGCCGTCGAAGATGGCACGATTAAGCCCTGGAGCGGCCCGACCGGCATTTTCATTACGCCCGGCTACCGCTTCAAGGCGGTGGACATGCTGATGACCAATTTCCACCTGCCGAAATCCACCCTGTTCATGCTCGTTTCGGCCTTTTGCAGCCTTGAGACGATGCAGGACGCCTATGCCCACGCTATTAAGACAGGCTATCGCTTTTATTCCTACGGCGATTCCAGCCTGCTATTTCGGAAAGACTAGATGAGCACCGAGAATTTCCAGTTCACCCTGAAGAAGACCGACGCCGGCGCGCGCCTTGGCGAAGTCTCCATGCCGCGTGGCACGATCCGCACGCCTGCCTTCATGCCGGTCGGCACCGTCGGCACGGTCAAGGCGATGTATCTCGACCAGGTCAAGGATACCGGCGCCGACATCATCCTCGGTAACACCTATCACCTGATGCTGCGCCCGGGCGCTGAACGCGTCGCGCGCCTTGGTGGCCTGCACAAGCTGATCCGCTGGGATGGTCCGATCCTGACGGACAGTGGCGGTTTCCAGGTCATGTCGCTATCGGGCCTGCGCAAGCTCGACGAGAAGGGTGTCACCTTCAAGAGCCATGTCGACGGCTCGCTGCACCACATGTCGCCGGAACGCTCGATCGAGATCCAGGGGCTTCTTGGCTCCGATATACAGATGCAGCTCGACGAATGCGTGGCGCTGCCCGCCGAGCCGAAGGAAATCGAACGCGCGATGGAACTGTCGCTGCGCTGGGCCGAGCGCTGCCGCGTCGCCTTCGGCGATCAGCCGGGCAAGGCGATGTTCGGCATCGTCCAGGGCGGCGATCAGCCTGCTCTGCGCATTCGCTCCGCCGAAGGCCTGAAACAGCTCGATCTCAAGGGCTATGCCGTGGGTGGTCTTGCCGTCGGCGAGCCGCAGGACGTCATGCTCTCGATGCTGGAAACGACGCTTCCCGTTCTGCCGACCGAAAAGCCGCGTTATCTCATGGGCGTCGGCACGCCGGACGATATGCTGAAATCGGTGGCTCGTGGTATCGACATGTTCGACTGCGTCATGCCGACCCGCTCGGGACGCCATGGCCTGGCATTTACCCGCCGCGGCCGCGTCAACATCCGCAACGCCCGCCACGCCGAAGACATGCGGCCGCTGGACGAGGAATCGAGCTGCCCGGCAGCACGCGATTATTCCCGCGCCTATCTGCATCATCTCGTCCGTTCCGACGAGGCGCTCGGCGGCATGCTGCTCTCCTGGAATAACCTGCATTATTACCAGGATCTGATGAAGGGCATCCGTCAGTCGATCGAGGAAGGCCGGTTCGCTGACTTTTACGCCGAAACCCAGGAAAACTGGGCCAAGGGCGATATCGACCCGCTCTGAGGAGTTTTGGTGGCGTGAGCGGCGAGCAAGAGCAGGATCAGGCAATCGGCGTGACGCCGCGCATGCTGGCCTGGGCACGTAACTCCACTCTGTATCGTCTGTCGCGCCGGATGATGTCCGAACGCGAACTCACCGATGCCATCAAGCGCAAGGCCAAGCAGAAGTTCGAGGATATTTCCGACGAAGACCTGCAGGTCTTGGCAGCGGCCGCGCTCGAATGCGGCCGCACCCTCGGTTGCCTCGATGATGCGAATTATGCCGAGACCAAGGTCCGCTCCGGCGTGCGGACGGGCCGCTCGCGGCGTATGCTGCAGCGGAAGCTGCAGGAAAAGGGGATCGCTTCGGAAACCGCTGCGGCAGCATTGGAGGATGTCGACGACCTCCAGTCCGCTCTCGCCTATGCACGCCGACGCGGCTTCGGGCCTTATCGGCGCGAGGACGCCGATGAGAAGCGGATCATCAAGGAACTATCCTCATTCGCGCGCAACGGATTCGGTTCGGATGTCGCCCGTCGCGTCATCGGGCTCACGCGCGACGATGCGGACGAGATGATGTCGGCTGCACCGCTTTAGCCGTCGTGGCTCGTCAGATGCCGGTGCTCGTGGAGTTCTTCATCATCCTGACGCCATTCACCTTGTAGCTGCCATCGTCCATCAGCCGCATCTCGTAAATGGCGGTCCAGTCCTTGCCGTCCGGCCCGGTGATCATCACTTCCTGAAACACCATCTCGCCGCCGCCGATCAGTTTCGAGCGGCCGAAGGCGTAGTTTCCGGCGTGATAGACCGCCTCGTAGTTTTTCTGCACCATTGTCAGAAATGCATTCTTGTCGGGATACATCATGCGGATATCGGGTGAGGCGTAGGAATAGGCCTTTTCCGCATCGTCCTGCATAAGGGCCCTGATCTGGTCGGAAATCACCGACTGCGCCTGCAGGGTGGGATCCTCGGCCTGGACAATAGGAGGAGCGACAAGCACCAGAGTGGCAACGAGTGAAGCAAAGCGAGCGACCATCAGACGTTCTCCAGCAAGAAGATTGATGGTAGCGCATTTCTTATCGCTGAAAAGATGGGCATGTAGATTATTTCAGCAGGTGGCATGAACTTGAGCCGGTGGGTTTCCGACGCAGGGCAGGGTCCCGTCATACGCGCTTGTTGTTCCCATGACCTTTTGCGACGAATGCCTTGCCTGATTCGATCGGATAGCCTTCATGACCCTGATGCCCCCGGCCTTGCTCTATTTCAGCAATGCCATCCTCTTTATCTCATTGTTCACGCGCCTGCCTTCCATTCAGGAATCCCTTGGGGTCGACAAGGCGGTACTCGGACTGGCCCTGCTCAGCGCGCCGGTGGGAACCTTTCTTGCGCTGCCGATCGCCGGTCGTATCACCGATCGCCTGACGCCGCGTCTGACCGCCGTGATCATGCTGCCGATTGTTGCGCTTCTAGGCCCGCTTTTGACGATTTCTCCGCTGCCGGCCTTCATCTTCTGTTTCTTTCTCTTCGGCTTCTTCCGCACCATTTTCGACGTCGCCGCCAATATGATCTCGGCCGGTATCGAGGCGCGAACGGGCGTCAAGGTCCTGTCCCGCAGCCATGGGTTCTGGTCGGTGGGCCTTCTTGTCGGTTCGCTCTCATCCGGCTTTCTGGCGGAAGAGGGAATTTCGCCGGTGATCCAGCAGAGCATGGCAGCCTGTCTTGTTCTTCTTGCCTGCCTCACTGTTTTCCTGCTGACGCCTGCGGATCCGCCGGCAGTACCCACCGCAAAACGCCGCTCGGCTTATGTCCTGCCCGACCGCACCATTCTTCTGATCTGCGTCATGGTCTTCGGCCTCTGCATCGTCGAGGGCGCGATCTATGACTGGGGTATCTTCTTCCTGCGCGAAGAAATGCGCGTCGATCCGGCACTCGCCGGCACGCTCTACGCCGCCTTCACCATCGGCATGGGTCTGACCCGGATGATGGGCGACATGCTGCGCGACCGTTTTGGCGCGCTGGCGCTGATCCGCATGTCCGCGCTGACAGTCGCAGTCGGGATCGTCCTGCTTGTCTCTGCTCCCTCCTATATATATGCGGGCGTCGCACTCTTCCTGATCGGCTGCGGCATCGCTCTGGCCTTCCCGCTGGCAGTCGCCACCACGATCGCGCTCGGCAAGGGCCAGCCATCGGAAAACCTCGCGGCTCTCGCCCTGACGCTGATGTTGTCCACCATCGGTGTTCCGCCGCTGTTGGGCTTTATTGCCGAGCATGTAAGCCTCACGGCAACCTTCCTCGTGCTTCTGCCTTGTGTTTTCGTCAGTTTCCTCATGGCGCCGGTGGCTGAGGGTAAGCGCCCGTTTCGCCTGCGAAAACAATAACTGTGGGCAAAGGCGGGCAGGGCAGGCAGCCGCCCATAATTGGCCATAAGAATGGGTAAGGGGTTGAGCCGTCGTGGCTTAACGCTTACGACTAGAGCAATCCCAGCAAAAGCGTGAACCGGTTTTGCATCGGGAATTGCGTTAAAGCATGACATGCCGAAGACAGGTGACGCTCCTTGATCGACCCCTATGACATTCTGGGCCTTTCGCGAGACGCTGATAGCGCGGCCGTAAAATCCGCCTACAGGAAGCGTGTGAAGACGGCCCATCCGGACGCCGGTGGCGATCAGGAGGCATTCGGTGACCTGAAGCTGGCCTACGAACTGCTGCTTGATCCCGTGCGTCGCAAGGTTTTTGACGATACCGGTTATGATCCCGAACTGGCCGACACGAAGGACTTGCAGGGCCTCGTCATTCTGGAAACGCTCGTCAACGAGATGATCCTCGACGAACGCGAGCCGGGTTCCTTCGACCCCGTGGCCTCCATGCGCCGCAAGCTGACCGACCGTATCGTCAGCGCGCGTTTCCACATTCTGGAAATGGAGCGGCATCGCGCCCGTATCCGCAATCATATGGACCGCATGGGCCGCAAGCCCGGAACCGACGTGCTGGGGCGCATGCTGAAGGCGCGCTGCGAGACGATCAGCCAGGCGATTTCCAAGTCCGAAACGGAAATCAAGACGATCGAACAGGCCTATGGCATGCTCGACGGCTATGCCTATGAGCTTGAAATAGCCGAAGTGCAGGACGCAGCCGAGTAACATCGGAAAATCATCGTCCAGCTTTTGAACTGAATTCCGGAGATCATTGATGTCACTCACCATTCGCCCCGCCACGCGCGGCGACGCCTCTATCCTGCTGGGCTTCATTCGCGAGCTGGCGATCTATGAAAAGGCCGAGCACGAAGTGGCGGCCACAGTGGAGACAATCGAACAATCCATCTTCGGTCCCCGATCGGTGACACAGGCGCTGATCTGCGAGAAGGACGGGCAGGCGATCGGCATGGCGATCTGGTTCTTCAATTATTCCACATGGCAGGCCCGCAACGGGCTCTATCTTGAGGACCTTTATGTCACGCCCGGCGCGCGCGGTTTCGGGGCAGGAAAGGCGCTGCTGCAGCGGCTGGCTCAGATCGCGCTGGAAAATGGCTGCGGCCGTTTTGAATGGAGCGTGCTCGACTGGAACGAACCGGCGATCAAGGTCTATGACGCCATCGGCGCCGAGCCGCAGACCGAGTGGATCCGCTACCGTCTGGCCGGTGATGCACTGGCCAATTTTGCCGACAAGCGGGCAGGGAACTGACCTTTCAGCTAGGTACGATCACAAGATCAACACTCAGGAATGTGATGAATGGTCGGTTTTTGCTGAAATTCGCCCAGAGCGTCATAATATCGATATGCTTGCCTTCGTATGAGCAGGACATCTCCAACGAAGGTTATCGATATGCGCATTCCGGATTACCCGTCAGCCGATTCCCAGAAGTGGTCGCAGGTCGATAGCTATTTTTCTGGTCTTCTGGCACCGGAGGATGATGTGCTGAAGGTCTGCCTGGCCGAGAATGCAAAAGCCGGCATGCCTGCGCATGACGTTTCCGCATCGCAGGGCAAGATGCTGGCGCTTTTCATTGCCATGACGGGCGCATCGCGCGTGCTCGAAATTGGCACGCTCGGCGGCTACAGCACCATCTGGATGGCGCGTGCCCTGCCTGATGGCGGCAGAGTCGTGACGATCGAGGCCAATGAACTTCATGCTGCAGTCGCAATTTCCAATATCGAACGGGCAGGGATGGGCGACAGGGTGGACGTTCATGTCGGGCCCGCTCTCGATGTCCTGCCGAACATCGCCAGAGATACGGACAAGCCCTTCGACTTGATCTTCATCGATGCGGACAAGCCCAACAATCCGAACTATCTGCAGTGGTCGCTGAGGTTGTCACGCCCCGGAACGGTCATCATCGCCGATAATGTCGTGCGCGGAGGTGCCGTTGCAGATCCGGACAGCGAGGATGCCAATGTTCGCGGCGTTCGCGAATTCCTCGCAATGGTCGCCGAAAATCCCGATCTGGATGCAACGGCGATCCAGACCGTCGGCGAAAAGGGTTGGGACGGGTTTTCGCTCATACGAGTGAAATAACCTTGGGATGATCCCGGCATGCGGATCGCTGGATGACGATAATGACGCGGAAACAAAACCATTCTTGACCTTGCGGTCCAGCGCTGGTGAGTTCGGTCCCATGTCTCACATCCAGATGAAAGCCGAATCTCGAAATGCCGGATACCTTCATTGATACGAGCCACGGTCGCCTTGCATGTTCCGATACCGGAGGGGCAGGGGTGCCGGTCGTGATGATCCACGCAAACTCGGTCTGCAAGGAATCCTTTGCGCCGCAGATCGCGGTGCTGTCCTCCTCCCACCGCGTGATCGCCTTCGATCTTCCCGGCCATGGCGCGTCCGGTGACGCGATCGACGCGAGGCGAACCTACAGCATGTCGGGTTATGCCGATGCTCTGCTCGAGGCTCTCGGCCTTATGGGGATCGAGCGGTTCACCGCAATCGGTCATTCGCTCGGCGGACATGTCGTGCTCGAAATGATCTCGGCCGGGGCCACGATCGATGGTGCGTTCATATTCGGTACGCCTCCGGTGGAAAACAATCCGCAAGGGCTGCAGGCTGGTTTCAAGCCTAGTCCGGAAATGGCCTATACCGGAAATGCCGAACTGCTGGACGAACAGGTGCCGATGATCGTCGAACTTGCGCTTGGTTCAGAAGTCCGCAACGACGATTTCTTCATCCGCGCCGTTCGCAGAACGCATGGGCTCGCACGGCAATATATGATCGAGGCTGCAGCTGGCGGGAAAGGCAGCGACCAGAAGCGCGTCGTCGAAACATCCGCCATTCCACTTGCCGTCCTCAACGGGCAGGAGGATCCTGTCATCAATCTCGATTATATCGATACCGTCGATTTCGCCAATATCTGGGAGGGGGAGCCGATCCGAATCCCGAACGCCGGTCATGCGCTTCACCGGGAGCGCCCTGATGAATTCAACGACACTCTCATGCGGTTCCTGGACTTCGTCACGGCGTCGAACACGCTTCCAATCGAAGGCATGCCGTCCGCCGAGGCCTGATCTCGCTTGTGGGCACGCTTGCCCAGCGTCCTGGCGGCGAAAATTTCCGCCGCCAGACATTTTTTCCCGAAAAACTATCCCGTCAGGCTGTCCTGAAATCTCCATCGTCACGGGGCAGGTGGCCGCCCGGGGTGAGATCATCCACCGCACGCGGCAGGTCCTTGCTCAGGCGCGCGAGAATTTCCTCGCGTGACAGGCCGGTTTTCGTCGAAAGTTCTTCTAGCACATCCGGTCCGATTGCCTGCTCGAGCTGATCGCCGTCGATATCCTCATTCGTACCTGGACGTACCCAGGATTCAGCCTTTTCGCCGAGCCCGTTCTGCTGGAACGTCTTTAGAAGATCGCCCAGTCCACCGCTGAGAACCCCGCCGGACGCAAGGCCGCCAAGCAGACCACCCAGCCCGCCAAGCCCACCGGCTCCGCCGCCGCCAGCTATCTTGCCGAAAAGATCGTCCAGACCCGCCGTCTGAGGTTGCGGCGAACTACCATCCGGATTGGTGCCCGGGCTCCCAGCCTGCGGGTTCTGTATTCCGCGCAGCATTTCGGCGATCTTATCCCTGTTTTGATATCCGGCGACCGCAAGAACGCCGAGCAACGCTTTCAATTGACCACTCACCATGAGTTTTCCCTCCATTCCGCAAGCCTCATGAAAGAGGCGCTGACGGATCCAGAATCAGCAGATTTGAAACGGCCATTTGCCGCGAACTGTCATGCGAGGCTTGAAAATTGAGCGATACACCTGAACGCAAACATCGTTCGGCAGAAACAGCAGGTATAAGCGCCAATGCGTTATTTAGGACGGGCTTATGTAATTTCCATCGGCTGCGCCGAAGTTTGTGTCGTTTCCCGATCTCGCAGCCAGTGAGGACGGATATTCCGAATAAGGCTGGATTTCTTTGGCAACAGCGTGTGCTTAACCTCCACCATCGTGCCAAAGCGCGGAGGGTGGAGTGGTCACTGCCAGGCTATCCATGATGCAAACTGTCCAAGCTTGGCGTCCCATGGAGGGCAAGAGAGTGAAGGCGCTTGCGCTTGGAAATAGACTCCACCCCGTCACACGCGATGTCAAAGCTGGATAGGGCTGCGACGCTGTCGGCCAGTTAGAGATGCGACACTGGCTCCGACGATCAGCCCCCGATCCGACCGGCTGGGCCGGGTTGCAAGGGAGGAGCGGGGGCGGGTGATGAC
>NZ_JAEUAN010000017.1 GCF_019511445.1 Aliirhizobium wenxiniae | reverse complement strand
ATCGCGGCCAATCAAGAAAGTCCCCTCCCAACCCTCCCCGCAAGGGGGAGGGCTTAACCTTGCCGCACCCACCGAAACTCAAAGACGGGGTGAGCGGTCGCCGATGCTCCTCTCCCCCCCTTGTGGGGGAGATGGCCGGCAGGCCAGAGGGGGTGTTTCATACCTGAGCAGCGTTACTTCAACCCATCCCAGGCCTTCTGGATCTCCCCTGCCGCCGTCTTGGCGTCCTTGCCGCCGACATAATCGATCATGCCTGTCCAGAAGGCGCCGGCGCCGATCTTGCCGGGCATCTGGTCGGAAGCGTCGAAGCGGAAGGTCGTGGCGTTGGTGAGGAGCTCGCCCTGCTTCCTCAGGACGTCGTTGGCATAGGCGTCCAGGTTGACGCCCTTGAAGGGCGTGAGGAACGAGGCCTGCGCCATCCAGACCTCGTGAGCGATCGGCGTCTTCACGAACTCGATGAAGGCCTTGGCGGCGGGGCTATCCTTGGTGATAGCGAAAAACGTGCCGGCACCGAGAACCGGGGTGCCTAGCTCAGGCTTGGAGGCGTAGGTCGGCAGATAGAAGAAATCAGCATCGACGCCGAGTTCCTTGTCCGGCGGGAAGAAGGACGGGACGAAGGAGGCCTGATGGTGCAGGTAGCATTTCGGCGGAATGTCGAAGAGACCCTTCGGGCTGTCGCGGAAATCGGTGGAGGCAACGGCGGGCACGCCGCCGGCGACATATTTTTCGTTCTTGGCGAACTTGCCGAATTCCTCGATTGCGCCGACGACGGCCGGGTCATCGAACTTCACCTCGTTCGACACCCACTTGTCGTAGGTTTCCGGCGTCTGGGTGCGCAGCATCATATCCTCGACCCAGTCGGTTGCCGGCCAGCCCGTGGCGCCGCCGGAGCCGAGACCGATGCACCACGGCACGCCGCCATCCTCGACGATCTGGTCGGTCAGCGCGACAAGGTCCTCCATGGTCTTGGGAATTTCGTAACCGGCTTCCTCGAAGTTTTCCGGCACATACCACACCAGCGATTTGAGATCGGCCTTGAAGGGGAAGCCGAAATACCCTTCCTTGCCATCCTTGCCCTTGTAGGTACCATAGCGGATCCAGTCCTCGCCGGAGCCGTAATTCGTCTTCACCCAATCGGCATTTTCCTGGCCGAGCGGAGTGAGGAACCCTTTGGTGGAAAGGTCGGCCAGAAGGCCAGGCTGCGGGATGATGGCGATATTCGGCGGCGAGCCTGCCTGGGTGTCGATGACGATCTGCTGCTCGTAGTTTTCCGACGAGGAGTATTTGCCGTTAATGCCGGTGGCGGCGTTGAAATAGGCAAGTACGCTGTTGAAGAGAACTTCGTCCTCACCGCGCCAGGGACCGAACAGCGTCAGGCTCTGGCCTTTGAGATCAGCATGCGCCGCCTTGAAATCCTCAAAACTCTTCCAGTTGAATTTGGCATCCTCACCCGGCGGAAACTTCAGTTCCTGCGCATGTGCCATGCCCGCGATCAAGGCAACCATAGCGGTGCCGATCCATACAGACGTCCTCATCAAATCCTCCTCCCTCTCAAAATCGTTTAAGTCGACCTGAAAGATTGCCACATGCGACGACGTGGCAACCGGAGTGATGATTTAACGCTCCTGCTGAGGAATCAAGGGGCTATCGCGCAACCATGGCGCGACAAATGTGCAAATTTTAGAATTTTGGCACGGACAGGCTGCAGGCGCGGTGTGCGGCGATAACGGTATTGGCCATCAGCATGGCAATCGTCATCGGCCCGACGCCGCCCGGAACGGGCGTGATCGAGGCCGCAACCTCCGAAGCTTCGGCAAAAGCGACGTCGCCAACGAGCTTGGTCTTGCCCTCGCCCTTTTCGGGAGCCGGCACGCGGTTGATACCGACATCGATGACGGTTGCGCCCGGCTTGACCCAGTCGCGCTTGACCATTTCGGCCCGGCCGACGGCTGCGACCAGAATATCGGCATTGCGGCAGACGGAGGCGAGATCCTTGGTGCGGGAATGCGCCATGGTGACGGTGGCGTTAGCGGCCAAGAGCAGTAGCCCCATCGGCTTGCCGAACAGGTTGGAGCGGCCGATGACGACGGCGTTGAGGCCTGACAGATCCTCACCGTGAACGCGCTTGACGAGCAGCATGGAGCCAGCCGGGGTGCAGGAGATGAGACCGGTCTCGAGGTCGCCCGTGGCGATCTTGCCGGCATTGGCGATGTTCAGGCCATCGACGTCCTTTTCCGGCAGGATGGACTGGATGATCGCGTCGCTATCGAAATGCTTCGGCAGCGGCAGCTGGACGAGAATACCGTGAATGGCCGGATCGGCGTTGAGCGTGTCGACGAGCGCCTGCAGATCTTCCTGCGTCGTCTCTTCCGGCAGCGTGTGCTGGATGGAGTTGAAGCCGCACTGCTTGGCCATCTTGCCCTTGGAATTGACATAGGCATGGCTTGCCGGATCTTCGCCGACGATGATGACCGCGAGGCCCGGCTTGATACCGGTCTTGCCTTCCAGCGATGCGGATGCCTCGGTTACGGCGGAAATCACGGAAGCGGCTGCTTCCTTGCCATCGATCACAAATGCCACGGTGAACTCCTCGCTTCTGAAGCGTAAAATGAGGGGATCGGCGGACGGCCGATTGCCCGTGCACGCCCTATGCTGTCCAGATCGGGCAAATGCAAGGAGTTTGTGCCGGATCAGCCGGTTGCCTTCAGCTTACGCGCTGCATGTTCAGCCACCAATTCGCGAAGCTCCGCCAGTTCACGCTGCAATTGCAGCAGCTCCTCCTGGTCGTATTCAGGAACATCCGCAGCCGCGTCTTCCCAACGCTGCCAGCTTTCCTCACCGCGACGGCTAAAGGACTCTTCCACCAATGCACCGACATTCGGCGGCAGATACGTCGCCTTTACCGGCAAACGGTTTTCGATCAGCAGCGAGCGCATCCTGTCACCGAAGGTCGTGTCATTGGCGGCGAAACGCTGCTCCGGTTCGTTATCGAAGAGGTGTTCATTCTCGTCATAATGATGAAGTCGGCGCTCGTCGGCGCTGACGACCGATGCAGCCGGCTCGGGCAGAAGATCGTGCTCGGGCAAATCCAGTTGAACTGGCATCTCTTCGAATTCCACCGCCAGCCGTGTCTGACGGCGATAACGCAATGCCGCGATAGTGAGACCGGCGAGAAGGCCGACAAGCGCGCCGAGGCCCGCGAGCCTTAACACATCCGGCCCAAGCTGCACGGCCGCAGTCGGCGATGCAGCACGCAGGACCGGCGGAGCGGACGTCATGACCTGTCTGGAGGACGAAGACGTTACCTCGATCTTTTCGAGATTGTGGCGCGCCTCTTCCGCGGCCACCTGCAGGGATGACAGCTGCGCAGCCGTTTCGGTCAGCGGCTTGTCCGCTTCCAGCGCGGCCTTGCGATTGTTGAGCTCAGCCAAGGATTTCGTGGTCGCCGCGAAATCATCCTTGAGCGAGGAAACGAGTTGGCGCAGCGCGCTGCCGACATCACGCCTTGCACCATCCAGCGCGCCCTGGGCGGCGATCAGCCGCGGGTGGAGCGGCCCGAGATTGACAGCCAGCTGCTGCGTGGTCAGCTCCGCCTGCACATAGCGCTGGCGCTCGTATTCCAGGCCGGTAAATTCCAGGCTGTCGGGCAGCGGCTTGGCCAGTACATCGGCGAGTTTCATACCCGATGCCATCTGCTGCTTGTCGCCCAGTTCGGCCAGGCGATGTTCGGTGTCAGCGATGTCGGCATCGAGCGTGCGGCGATCGTCATGAAGCGACTGAAGTTTTTTGCGTGTCTCTTCGTCCAGCTTGCCGACGAAACCTGCAAGCGCGGATTCGGCGCGGTCGGCGGCCTTGCGCATGGCATCCACCTGCGGACTCGGCATTTCGCCGACACTTGTGACAAGCGCACGCCGAAGTTCGCGCCCCAGCTGATTTGCGATCGCGGCCGCCGTCTGCGGATCATCGGCTTTCGCATCGAGCACGATCCGGCTACCGGCAGCATCATAATTGATGGAGATCGCATCCCGCAGCCGCTGACGTGCAGCTTCCTCGGCTTGCGAAACCGTCGTCATGTCCCCCGACAGGACTTCGGAGATGACGCGAATGATCGTCGGGCGATTTTCCTCGCCGTTTGCGAGATTGAGTGTGCGGATAACATTGTCCAAAGCCGCCTTGGACCCAAGCCCCTCAATGGCCGAATGAACAGCAGCCCCGCTTTGCGTGGTCACCGCGATCTGCGTCTCGGCTCTGAATTGGGTGCCGCTCAGTTGCAGGGCTGCAAAAGGGATGGTGATTCCGAAGGCGGCGGTGATAGCAAGCGTGGGGACAACAGCCGAACCAAGCGCAAGCCAAGCCGAACGGAACCGGCGAAACATCGACGGCGTCTCGTCAAGCGCTTGCCTGTCTTTTGCATCGGCATCGATCTGCCCATACATCGTTCACCACCTCTGCCGACAGCGGAGCCGAGATTGCCCGCAGTCATTAACGCAGCTTAAATTTTTGTGGCAAACAAAAGGTTAACCGTCAGGCCAGAGATGGCTGGGATGTCGAAGGTTTGGCACCGGCAGTGGAAACCGGTTGCGGGCGGGCGAGCCGGCGAAGGCCCCTGCCCGTCATGATAACCAGCCCGATATCGGCACCGCGCAAACGATGTTCGACCTGTTCGCCTGAATTGCCTTCAACGATTACCAGATCCAGGCGGCCAAGCGGGTTTGCGTCAGGGGAAATGGCGACAAATTCATGCCAGGGCGCATGACGGCCGAAATGCGCACGGAGCGCTTCCAGGCGCTTCATGTCATCACCGAAAATGCCGATACGGCGAGGCTGCGCAAAATAGGTCAGCAAGGCGGAGACTAAGCCGGCGGAAGAAAATCTCGCATCACTAGAATGCCCTGGGACGAGCTTCAGCAAAAGGCGCATCAACGCGCCGCCGGCCGGCAAAAGCAGATGGTGCTTCAACATATCGCGGCGACCGAGGCCGAGCATGACGCCTGCGAGCGTTGCTTCATCGAGAAAGGAGAGCGTCGCAGGGTTACCTTTTGACAAGGCAAGCTCTTCCGCACGGGCAAGCGCCGCATTCCAACCAAGAGTGGAGATCGGCAAGCCCAGGAATGTTCGGGATGACAGTGCTTTGGAGGATTTTTTGCCTGCGCTCATGACCGGTTCTGTCGAAGAATTCCTATCTGTCCGATCCTATAACATCGTGTCCTCAAGCAGCATTTAAGCAAGACGTTAAAATGCAACCTTTGCGCGGTTATGCGTCACGCGGGCGGATATGGGGCCGCACAGCAACCAGAGTTCTGTGAATCCGATGGGGACACATATTTGTGCGGCCTTGCCGATGATTGTTCCGAGGCGATAAGACCAGAGGTGTCCGGCATGATGCCGGCGCATGTCCAGGCAAGGCCGGCGACGTTATTGCCTACATCATAAATTGCAGAACTTTATGGATGCCAAGGTCGACAAGATGAGCTTATCTCCCAACGCCCCGCTCGCCGAAATTCTGGAACTTGCCCGCACCCAGCGGCTTGCCTTCACCGATCTCTTCACCGTTGCCGAAAGCCGCAGCGCTTTGGGCCAGAAAGCGGAGGCTGCCGAGATCTACAAGGCATGGATCGCCTTCAACGACAGCAATCCTTTCCTGCATCTCGTCTATTTCAATTATTCGGTTACGCTAAGGCAATTGAACGACCTTGCCGGCGCGATCAACGCCTTGCGCGCCTGCCTGAAGCTCGATCCCGCCTTCGGACCGGCACATATCAACCTCGGCCGTGCGTTCGAAGACGGCGGGCTTGCCGTGCAGGCGATCCAGCAATGGCAGGCCTATACTGCGCTTACCGCCGAAAGCACCGCCGACCGGGTCAGCCACCGGCTGATGACGCTTCAGCATATCGGCCGCGTGATGGAAAATGCCGGCCTGCTCGAAGAGGCCGAAACCGCGCTGTGGCAGGCGATCGAGCTTCGTCCCGACAAGCCGGAGGCAGGGCAGCACTGGAGTGCGCTGCGCCAGCGCCAGTGCAAATGGCCGGTTCTGACGCCATCGACCCATGCCACACAGCGGCAAATGATCGACGCCATGTCGCCTCTCACGCTTGCGTGTTATTCGGACGATCCGATCTTCCAGCTGGCCAAGGCCTATCGCTACAACAGGTCGCTGGTCGGGCACGTCGAGACGAAAGACCTGCAGCGCCGCATTCCGAAGCAGAAGACGGGAACGGGGGAACGCCTGCGGGTTGGCTATGTTTCCTCCGACCTCAGAGACCACGCCGTCGGGTTTGCGCTGAGGGAAGTGCTTGAACTGCATGACAAGGAAAGCGTCGAGATTTACGCCTATTATTGCGGCGATCCGGTGCTGCGGGACGAAACACAGACGCGGATGAAGGCGGCTGTCGATTGCTGGCGCGACATCGCCACCTTGACCGACGCCGAAGCCGCAAAGCTGATCGGCGATGACGAGATCGACATCCTCGTTGATGTCAACGGCTACACGAAACACGCCCGGACGCGGATCTTCGCCTACCGGCCGGCACCGGTCATCGTCAATTTCTGCGGTTATCCGGGTTCGATGGGCAGCCTGTTCCATCAGTACATGATCGCCGACGAGCATATCGTGCCTGAAGACAACGAGATTTATTTCTCGGAAAAGGTTTTCCGCATCGCCTGCAACCAGCCGATCGACCGGAAGCGGACTATCGCAAACAAGCCGTCACGCGCAGAGGCAGGGCTGCCGAAGGACAAGTTCGTCTTTGCCTGCTTCAACGGCATGCAGAAGATTACCGACACCACGTTCGGACACTGGATGCAAATCCTGCGGGAAGCGCCAAACAGCGTGCTCTGGCTTCTGACGGGCGGCGACAAGGTGGATCAGCGGCTGCGCGAGATTGCCGAAAAGGCTGGAGTTACCAGCGACCGGATCATCTTTGCTCCGAAGGCTGCCAATGCGCAGCATCTGGCGCGTATCGCTGTGGCCGACCTGTTCCTCGACACGTTCCCTTACGGTGCGCATTCCACCGGAGCCGACGCGTTGACCATGGGACTGCCGGTTCTGACATTCCCCGGCCGCAGCTTTGCCGCCCGTTTCTGCCACAGCATCGTGCATGCCGCCGGTGTTGCGGAGCTTTTGTGCAGCGATCCGGAAAACTATGTGGCAAAGGCTATCGGTTACGCGAAAAACCCGGCCAGCCTGAAGCTGATCAGGGACCAGCTTGCCGCCCGCCGCGAGACCAGCGTGCTTCGCGACATTCCGGGCCTTGCCCGCCGGCTGGAAGAGATCTTCTGGGAGATGCAGGGCGAGTGCGAGCGTGGCGAGACACCGGTACCGGACCTGCGCAACATGGAGGTCTATTACGAGATCGGTGCCGAGCTCGTTCAGGCCCATGTCGACTATTGCGATGATGGCGACTATCGCCAGCATTACCTCGAAAAGCTTGCCGAATGGGACAACCAGTCGCCGATCCCGGCCGACAACCGTCTATGGACCGGGTCGGATCGATAGGCCCAAAACGACAACGCCGGCCTGATCAAGCCGGCGTTGTAATCTGTGTTGTCGTCTCTCTCTTCAGCTTACGCTGCCATGTAAAGAGAGATGATTGTCGATATCTGTTCCGGGCTCAATGCCGCCATATGGGTCTCGATCAGCGTGTCGCGCTGAGCGCTCGACATGGCCACGATGCTTTCCGTCGACAGGCCCGGAAGGGCAGCGTTGTTAAGGGCTGCGATATCGGCCGTAGAGAATGTCGCCAGTCCCTCATTCGACAATGCCGCGAGCTGGCCCGAGGTAAGCGAATTGACCTGGGTCGGGGTCAAGGCTTCCGCCTGCGCTGTCGTCAGCGAAGAGACGACCGACGGGGTGAGGCCGGAAATTGCGCCTGTGCCGAGGGCCGCTATCTCTTCCGTCGTGAAGACGGCAAGGTCATCGGCACCCAGTGCTGCGGCCTGAAGCGCGTTGAGAGCGCCGATCTGCGCGGTCGTAAGCTCCGCGACCTGGGCCGTGGAAAGCGCCACGATCTGATTGTAGTTCAGACCGCCGACCTGGCCGGCGGACAGCGCGCCGATTTGTTCCGTCGTCAGCGATGCGATGATCGCGGTCGACAGGCCCTTGATCGCGGCGGTACCGATGGCGGCAAGATCTGCCGTCGAGAAGGACGCCATGTCCTCCGTGGTCAAGCCGGCAAGTCCGGTTGCGCTGAAGGCTGCGATCTGCGCCGTCGAGAGCGAGTCGAGGTGCTCGCTCGTCAGGGCCGCAACCTGCGCGCTGGTAAGACCGGAGATACCGGCCGTGCCGAGAGCGGCAAGCTCCTGCGTCGACAGGGCTGCGATAAAGCCGGTCGACAGGCCCGGTATCGCCGCTGACGAGATGGCAGCAAGCTTTTCGGGCGAGAAGGATTCCAGATCATCCACCGTGAGGCCGGATATGGCCGTCGATGTCAGCGCCGCAATCTGCGCCGTGGACAGTGCGGAAATCTGGTCCAGCGTCAGCACACCGGTCTGTTCGCTGGTCAGGCCCGCAATGCCCGCCGTCGAGAGGGCCGCAATCTGCTCCGGTCTCAGCGCACCAATCTCCGCCGTGGTCAGCACTGCGACCTGGCGTGATGAAAGAGCGCCGATCTGCGCCGTAGAGAGCGTTTCGAGCTGGTCGAGGCTGAGCGCCGCGACCTGGCCGGTGGTCAGGCCGGAAATGGCGGCGGTTCCCAGAGCCGTTATCTGCTCCGTCGTCAGGGCCGCAATCGTCGCAGTCGACAGACCGGAAATGGCGGCCGAGCTTATGGCTGCGATTTCTGCGGTCGAGAAGGTCGCAAGATCATCAAGACCAAATGCAGAGAGCTGTTTCGAGCTTAGAGCCGCAATCTGCGTCGCCGTCAGAGCTTCAGCCTGATCCGTGCTCAGAGCCGCGATCTGGCTGCTGTTGAGGCCAGCGATGCCCGCGGCGCTCAGGGCCGCGATCTGCTCGGTGGAAAGTGCCGCCAGAACGGTGGTCGTCAATCCCGCCACACCGCTGGAACTCAGGGCCGCGATATCGGCCGTTGAGAAGACGGCCAGATCGTCTGTGCCGAGAGCCGCAACCTGACCCGAGTTCAGTGCACCGACCTGCGTTGCGGTCAAAGCCTCGACCTGGCTGGTGGTCAGCGCGGTAATCTGGGCTGCGCTCAGGCCTGCGATGCCGGCCGTGCCGAGCGCCGCGATCTGGCCGGTCGACAGACCTGCAATCGCGTCGGTGCTGAGCACCGCGATCTGCTTCGAACCGAGAGCGCCCATCTGAGCTGTCGTCAAGGCATCGATCTGGGCGCTACTCAGTGCCGCCACCTGGCCGGTTGTCAGTTCGCCGATTGCAGCCGAGCTTAGCGAGGCGACCTGTTCGGTCGACAATGCGGCAAGGACAGCGGTGGACAGACCTGTGATGGCGCCGGAGCCGAGAGCTGCAAGCTCCTTGGTCGAGAAGACGGCCAGATCATCCGCGCCGAGTGCGGCAACCTGTGCCGAGGTCAGAACTGCGACCTGCGTGCTCGTCAGCGCTTCCACCTGGCCCGTCGACATCGCCGCGACTTGCGCCGAGGTCAGGCCGCTTACACCGGCAGTCGCCATGGCGGCGATCTGTCCGGTCGACAGTGTCGATATGCCGGCCGTGCCGAGTGCTGCTATCTGTCTCGATGACAGCACCCCGATCTGGCCCGTCGTAAGGGCAGTCAGCTGATTGCTGCTGAGGGCTGCCACCTGAGCGGTCGAAAGGGCGGCTATGCTCGAGAAGCTCAATGCCTCGATCTTGTCGCTCGTCAGGGATGCGAGGACCTCCGTCGAAAGCCCGGCCATGGCGCTGGCGCTGAGGGCCGCGATCTCTCTGGTCGTAAAGAGCGCCAGATCATCGCTGCCCAGCGACGCAACCTGGCTTGAGCTCAGGACTGCGACCTGCGAACTGGTCAGGGCCTGCGCCTGCGCCTGCGTCAGTGTAGCGATCTGCGCCGTCGATAGACCAGCGATGACAGAGGTGCTGAGAGCGGCGATCTCATCCGTCGAAAGGGACGCGATATAGGTCGTGCCAAGCGCTTCGAGCTGCTTTGCGTTCAATGCGCTGACCTGGCTGCTGGTCATCCCGGCAAGCTGGGCTGTCGAGAATGCGGCCATCTGCCCGGTGGACAGGCTGGTGATCGCAGCCGTGCTGAAGGCCGCGACATGCTCGTTAGACAGGGATTTCAGAGTGGCAGATGACAGTCCGGCAACAGCGCCGGAGCTCAGGGCACCGATTTCCCTGGTTGCAAAAAGAGCGAGATCATCCGCTCCAAGGGCTGCGACCTGCTTCGACGATAGCGAAGCTATTTGCGTTGCGGTCAGGGCTTCGGTCTGGGCCGTCGTCAGAGCCTCGATCTGGCTTTCGGAAAGCCCTGAGATACCGGCAGTGCTCAGTGCGGCAATCTGACCGGTGGTCAGCGCGGCTAGATCTTCGGTCGAAAGGGCTGCAGCCTGATACGAGTTCAGCGCGCCCATCTGGCGGGTGCTCAAGGCTCCGATCTGGTCGGTGCTCAGTGTTGCAATCTGCCTTGTGGTAAGACCGGCTATTGCCGAGGTTCCCAGACCGGCGATCAATTCCGGCGAAAGCTCAGCCAGCGTATCGGTCGTGAGGCCGGTGATCGCGGTAGAACTGATCGCCGAGAGTGCGGAGGTCGAGAGCGCCCCGATATCATCTGCACCCAACGCCGCAATCTGTTGCGAGGTCAGGGCGCCGACCTGCTTGCTGGAAAGAGCCGCAATCTGGCCGGTGCTCAGCGCGTTGATCTGCTTTGTCGTGAGAGACGCGATCGCGGCGGTGCTCAAGGAGGCGATCTGGTCTGCCGAAAGCGCGGCAATGGCGGCCGTCGTCAGACTGGAGATGGCGTCGGTATTGATCGCAGCGACGTCGGAGGTGGAGAAGGTCTTGATATTCTCCGTTCCGATGACGGCAATCTGGGCGGAACTCAAGGCTGCTACCTGCACGCTGGTCAAGGCGCCGGCGTGCGCCTTGGACAGTGCGGCCACCTGCCCGGTCGTCAGGCCCGAAATGCCGGCCGTGCTGAACGACGAGACCTGAGCCGTGGACAGAGCGGCAATATCATCCGTGCCGAGCGCACCTGCCTGGGCAGCGCTCAGCGAGGATATCTGCCTGGTCGTCAATGAAGCCACCTGGGTGGACAGAAGCGCCGAGATCTGGCCTGTCGTCAAACCGCTGACACCGCTGGCGCTGAGCGCCGCGATCTGCGCGGTGGACAACGAAGTCAGTACCGCAGTCGACAGGCCGGAAATGGCGGCCGAGCTGATTGCCGCCATCTCCTTTGTCGAGAAGGTTGCAAGATCGGCCGAGGAGAGGACCTCGATCTGGTCGATATCTAGAACCGCGATCTGCGTTGCGGTCAGGGCATCGACCTGAGCCGTCGAAAGAGCCGCTATCTGCGCCGTCGACAGGCCTGTCACACCGGCGGTGCTCAATGCCGCAACCTGTGCGGTGGAAAGCGCCGCGATATCATTCGTGCCGAATGCCGAGATCTGCAGCGAGCTTAGCGCCGACATCTGGAGCGTGGACAGGGCTGCGATCTGGCCTGTCGTCAGCGCGGCAATTTGATTTTCGCTCAGGCCCCTCAGACCCGCGGTGCTCAGCGCTGCAATCTGCGCAGAGCTGAAATGCCCGATTGCCGTCCCGCTCAATGCCGCGATCTGCGCCGAGGTCAGGGCTGCGACCTGTTTGTTCGTCAAAGCTCCGATCTGGGCCGAGTTGAGCGATTCGATCTGGTCGCTGGTCAGATTGGCGATTGCCGTTGCGCTGATCGCGCCGAGCTGCTCGCCGGTCAGCGAAGAGATCGCGCTGTTGCTCAGGCCGGCGATGGCCTTAGCGTTGATCGCCGCGATATCGGCTGTCGAGAAGGTCGCGAGGTCCGCGGTGCTCAAGGCGGCGATCTGGGAGGTCTTCAATACGCCGATCTGAAGCGTCGTCAGGGCATCGACCTGGGCCGTCGAAAGTGCGGCGATCTGGTCGGTCGTCAGGCTTGCAACCCCGGCGGTATTGATCGCTGCAATCTGGGCCGTCGAAAGTGCTGCAATCACGTCGGTCGACAATGCTGCAATGGCACCGGCATTCATCACGGCAAACCGAGCAGGCGTGAAGGCCGCGATGGTTTCGGGCGAAAGCGCTCCTACCTGAAGCGACGTCAGCGCTGCAATCTGCGCCGTGGAAAGAGCCGCAAGCTGCAACGACGAAAGTGACGCGATCTGATCTGTCGTGAGCGCTGCAAAAGCCGGCGTCGACAGCGCAGCCACCTGGCTGCTCGAAAGGGATGCCAGCGCTGCGGTGGAAAGAGCTGCAATCTGCTTGGATGTCAGTCCCTTGATCTGGGTCGTGGACAGAGCAGACGCCTGATCGCTCGACAGCGCTGCGATCTGATCCGTCGACAGGGCGGCAAGCGCTCCCGCATTCAAGGCTGCAATCTGATCTGTCGACAAGGCTGCTATCGTGCTGGCCGACAGCCCAGCCATAGCCCTTGCACTGATCGCCGCAACAGATTTTGCGGAAAGGGCAAGCACACTTTCAGAGTCAATTGCCCCCAGCTGGGATGACGACAGGGCCGCGATCTGAGCGGTGGTCAACGCGGCAACCTGCTTGCCGCTCAGGGCCGCCACCTGCTCCGTCGTCATCTTTCCGACGACGGCCGCAGTCAGCGCGGCGATCTGGTCCGGCAACAATGCCTTCAGCGTCGCCGTGCTCATTCCCCCGATTGCCGCGGTCGCGAGAGCGGCCATTTCAGCCGTCGAAAATGTTTTCACGTCCTCCGGATCAAGTGCTGCGATCTGGGCGGACGTCAACGCCTTCACCTGGGCGGTGGTCAGCGCTTCGGCCTGGCTCGAGCTCAAGACCGCGACCTGGGCAACGGTCAGGCGAGAAATCGCTGCGGCGGAAAGAGCGGCGATCTGCGACGTCGTCAGGGCGGCGATGCCGTCAGTCCCGATACCTGCGATCTGCGACGTCTTCAACGCGCCGATCTGATCAGTGGTCAGGGCCTTGATCTGTGCCAGCGAAAGCCTGTCGAGCTGCTCGGTGTTCATTCCCCCGACAGCGCCGGGCGCCAGGGCCGCGATCTGATCGGTGGTAAGAGAAGCGATAGCATTTGCACTCAGGCCGCCGATTGCAGAGCTCGTGATCGCCGCCATGTCCTCGGTCGAGAACGTGGCAAGCTTTGCCGGTGTCAGCATTGCGAGCTGCGCTGCAGTCAGCGCCTTTACCTGCGCGGCGGTCAGGGCCCTCGCCTGATCAACGGACAGAACCTCCATCTGTTCGGATGAAAGCCGTCCGACGGCTGAGGTGCTCAATGCAGCGATCTGCGCCGTGGACAGAGAGGCCATGGCACTGGTGCTGAGGCCTGAAATGGCGCGGCTGGAGAGCGCGCTTATGTTGGCCGTGGAGAAGGCTGCAAGGTCCGCCGCGCTGAGCACGGCGAGCTGTTGGGACGTCAACACCGCAGCCTGACCCGTCGTCAGAGCGGCGATCTGGTCAGTTTTAAGCGCATCGACCTGCCCCGCGGACAAGGCAGCGATTGCGCTTGTGCTGAAGGATGCGACCTGAGCGGCGGAGAGCGATGCCATGACCTCAGTCGACAGCCCGGCCACGGCCCTGTTGCTGAGGACAGCGATTTCATCAGTCGAGAATGTCGCCAGATCATCGGCGCCAAGAGCGCCGACCTGATCCGATGACAACACCCTGATCTGGAGAGCGGTCAATGCTTCGACCTGACGGGGCGAGAAGGCTGCAACCTGATCGGTTGTGAGGCCAAGGATCGCCCTGGTACTCAGGGCGGCAACCTGCTCCGGTGTCAGGCTAGAGATGTCATCCGTGGAGAAGGCGACGATCTGCGTTGCCTTCAAGGCCTGCATATGGTCCGTCGTCAGCGCCGCAATCTGTCTGGCCGACAGTGCATTGATCTGATCCGTGCTCAGAACCGATACGCTTGAGGTGCTGAGGGCGGAGATCTGCCTGGTGGTCAGCGCGCCAACCATCTCCGTACTCAGCGCTGCAACCTGCACTGCTTTCAGCACACCGATCTGTGTCGATGTCAAAGCCGCGATCTGTCCAGTAGAGAATGCCGAGATCTGCGCGGTCGTCAGGCTTACGATAGATGCCGTATTGGCGGCCGCAATCTGGGCGGACGTAAGGGCGGCGATGTGGGCACTGGAGAAGCCGAGAACCGCGCCATTGCTGAGCGCGGCGATACTTGCGGTCGAAAGCGCGGCGATATCGTTGGTTCCGAGAACCGCTATCTGATGAGACCGAAGGGCACCGATCTGGGCCGTCGTCAAGGAGGCAATCTGACCGGTGGAAAGCGCCATGACCTGGTCAGTCGTCAGCCTGGTAATCGAGCCGGCGGAGAGTGCGGCGACCTGCGCGGTCGTCAAGGAGGCCATGACTTCGGTTCTAAGGCCGACGATTGCTGACGGATTGAGAGCCGCCATGTCCTCCGTCGAGAAGGTTGCAAGATCAGCAGGTGTCAGCGCGGCAAGCTGGTCCGAGGTCAAGGAGCCTACCTGCGACGAGGTCAGGGCCTCGGCCTGATCGGTAGAGAATGCCTGCAACTGGGCTGTCGTCAGTGCTGCGACCTGGCCGGTGCTCAGGCTTTCGATTGCAATCTTGCTGAGAACGGCAAGCTGATCCATCGTCAGGCCGACGATCGCATTTGTCGCAATTGCGCTCAGCTGTTGGGAATTCATCGTTTCGATGTCTTCCGTATCCATCGCAGAAATCTGCTCGGAAGACAGGGCCTTGATCTGGGCCGTGGACAATGACGCCACGTCATCGGTCGTCCATGCCGCAACTGCCGCCGTCGAAAGCGACCTGATTTGGGTAACGCTGAGCGAGGAAATGGTCGTAGTCATGTACAGAGCCTTGACGCTTGATCAAATGCTTAAAGACAAACCCGGAGAACAGCTTCTCCGGTATGGCGAACAATGTGAGGAAGCATGATCCTGCCGCCCCATCCCCCCGAAAATGGCGAGCTACAACCGGCATTCACGCCGATGACATCAGAAGCTGTAGGGAGACGGACTTGTGCGAAGCTGAAGTTTTGTTCCAGCGCACAGAAAATCTGATTGAGTATCGATTTACGGGAGTATATGCCCGAAACGCTTCAAACCAGAATAGATCGATCGGCTGTGCGGGACTGAACAGGCCAGTGTGGCGCCGGCCTGCGCGCAGAGTGATCTTCGCCGGTTTCCGAATGTCGGAGACGAAATGATGCGGGTATCAGAACCCGCTTTGCACGCGTGAGAAAACCAGATCCGAAAACAAACCGATCTGTCCACCGATGAAGGATGCCGACAGGCCGATAACGATCATGACGGCAATGATCTTTGGCACGAAGGTCAACGTCATTTCCTGCACCTGTGTCAGTGCCTGGATCAGCGCGATCGAAACCCCGACGATCATGCCCGCACCAACAGCCGGTCCCGCAGCGACAAGGATCGTCCAGATGGCGTTGCGCATAATGTCCAGCGCATCGGCCTCGTTCATGACATTCTACCCTTCATCGGCATATAGATGGTCATATGCCTCTGACACACTAAATCTGAATTGTGTACTCGCCGTCAGTCGAATTCGTACTCGAAATTGTGATACCGGACTGAATCTTGATCAGCTTGCCTTCCTCCGTCACGGCGGTCAGCCCGTCAGACGTCACGTCGACGGATTCGATCACGCCGGTCGTCTTGCCATCCGCGCTGGTGATCGTCTTGCCGACATAATTCGACGCGTTCGACAGGTTCGACTGGCTGATCAGGTTCTCAAGATTGGTATTGGTCTTGATCGTCTGCTCGACCTGCGAGAATGTCGCAAGCTGCGAGACCTGCTCGGTCGCATCCATGGGATCCGTCGGATCCTGGTTCTGCATCTGCGTGATCAGCAGCTTGAGAAAGCTGTTATAGTCGAGAGACGCCTTGGCAGCGTCGGACGTCGAGGCGGTCTGGGCCGCCGTCGTCGTTGTCGTCTGCGTAGACGAACTGGTAGCCGTGATCGTCACCATAGCGCGATTTCCTTTCGCAGTTCCATAACGGCTGCCGGCGTGATTTCGTTCTTGTTGAGAATGGCTTCCTCGACCGGGTAGAGGGCGCGGATGGCCTTCAATGCATCGAAGGGGCGACCCGACGAGACCATGCCGTCGATCCGCTTCAATTCGGAGCGAACTTCCTCGTTCTGGAAGCAGGCCACCAGCATGGTGATCGACTTGCGGAAGAGCGCCATGGAGTGCTCTTTGCCTTCGGGATTGATCAGCATCATCTGGGCGATGAAATAGAGCTGCCGAAGCGGCGTCGTGGTCTGTTCGGGCTGAAGAACATGGTTTTCCAGCAGGAATGTGACGTCGTTGAGGAATTCAATCGAAACCTTCCGGTCCACCCGAAGGACGGCACCGTTGACGAAGATCTTTTCCCCGGATTTCAGCGAAAGGCGTAGCGTACTTTTCATTTAAGTCCATCCCGAATGATGATGGTTATGTCTATGATACCTTGGTAGTTGGTGGAGGTCCGTCGGCGGATGTTCTCCAACTCTTTCAGTATCCATATTGCGATCGATATTAGATTGGCTCTGACTTCCACACTAAGCTGATTGTCGGCGCTCCGGAGATCTTCAATCAACCTTATCCATACCCGTCTCGTGTAGTAGACGGCCTCGATCGAATCCTTGTCGTATTTGTCGCTCTGCTTCGCGACCTCCAACAATTCAATCGATCTTGTCAGGATCTGGCGTTCTCGTTCGCGGGCGACAGTGAGATCATCCTCCATGATCTCCGCGTATGAAAACTGAAACATTCATTTACCCTTCATGGTAGAGCGCGCATCGTCCTTACATGACGATGACTAGATATAATCAGCGAGGCTCATGCCTAAGATTCGAGAGGTGATGGAGTAAGAAGTCTCAACCTGGTTCAACAGCGTCGACAGGCGAACCGAAGCCTCTTCCGTATCCACACCCACCAAGCTCGTCAGCTGCGTATCGATGATCGTGATCTGGTTGCTCATGTACGTGTTCGCTTTGTCGATGCGTTCCTGCGACAAACCAAGTGCCGACTGCTGAGCAGTCACGCCGGAGATTGCTGTGCCGGCATATTGCGTCGCCTTCTGGCTCACTACGGACAGGGCTCCGCTACCGAGCCCGGCATTCGTCAATTGCGAGGCTACCACAGACGCGAGGACAAGGTTCTTGAAACCTTCGGAATTGGCGCTGGTGGATGTCGCTACGGTTTCCGAAGAGCTTATGCGCGTCATCATTACGTTGTCAGACGCGTTATTCCAGGTCGGCCAGTCGAATCCTGTCTCGTAATCGGACAAAAATGTCTTCATCTGATCAGCGGTAACATCGGCAGCCGTCGACGTCACACCGTTTGTGGCATCCATAAACGCCCGAAACGCGGTGTTGAAGTCGTCCGTCACGTTATCGATGAAATCGTCACCGAAGGTCTGAACATCTGTCGCGGTGCCGGAGAACAGGTATTCTCCGTTTACGGCAGTGTTCGCGTAGCTGACGAAATTCTCGAGAACCGATTGTGCGCTGTCGGCGGAAACCTTCAGGCTGTTGACGTCGGTGTTGCCGCTCAAGGCGGTCAGGGCGTCCAGCAGCGTCTGTCCGGCATTGGAGATGTTGGTCAACGCAAGCTGTGACCCTTCCATTCTCGTCTCGGCGAAGGAATTCGAGTCGATGACCGACTGGAGCCGGCTGCTTTCACGCGAATAATCCAGGCTTGTCGATGTGCGGGTGCCCAGTTCCAGGCCCACATCCGAATAGGTGCCGGTAACCGCTTCGTCCTGCAGCTTGACAATCTCCGTCATCGCGCTGGAGACGGTGGATTGCATCGACTGACTAATGGCGAGGGATGAGATTGACGTTGTTTTCATGACTAGCTAGCCGCCTGCATCAGTGAAGCCAGCATCTCGTCAATCGTCGAAAGCAGCTTCGTTGCCGCCTTGTAGGATTGCTCGATGTCCAGCAGGAGAATGAGTTCCTCGTCAAGGTTCACGCCGGTCGCATTGGCGTAAGCTTCCTTTGCCCGCATCTGCATGGCCGAAGTGCTTTCCGCAGCCGTGCTGGCATTGCTTCGATATTCCTGGACCCAACCGACGGAGTCTGTCGAAAAGGCCAGAAGCGTGGCGTTGGTCGTCGTTCCGGCCTCACCGTCGAAGCTTACTGTCTCCTCGAAGCCAGCGAGATATTTGTAGAGAAGGTCCGAGAAACCCGCAGCATTTCCCGTATTCGGACTGACGCTGTCGTCGTTGACGTTGCCGTTTCTCAGCCTTGTCGGATCTGCCTGGGCATTCGGATTGACGGTAATCAGGCCGGCCAGGCCGGGCACGATTGTCGCATCGGCAGGATCAAGCGACAGATCGTCGGGGTTCATGCCGTTGACAGTGAACAGGCCAGGTATCCGGCTATCGGTGGCATCCAGTTCGGCAAAGACATTGATCGTCACACGGGCGATCTCGTCCAGTTGCTTCTGGTAGCCGGGATAGACTTCGTCACGCAGCTGCAACAGCGACTGAAGCGAACCGTTGGCGCTTGTGCTGCTGCCCTTGCCGGCAGCGAGTGCCACGCCGTCGATATAGATGGCGTTGCCGGTCGTCTCCGCATCGAAGGCCGCACGGGGTTCGAATGTCACGGCACGCGGCACGGTCTCGAACAGCGTGATGCCGCCGCTGGTGTAGAGCACCATGTCATTGCCATCGCGAACGGTGCTCGTGACGCCAATGATTTCGGAGATCTGCTTTACGAGGCTTTCGCGCGTGTCGAGTGCATCATTGGGGTCTTCACCCCTTGCGGTCTTCTCCTTGACCTTGTCGTTGACCTTCTCGAAGTCCTTCAGGAGCTGGTTCAACTTGTCGACGGTCGACGAGATCTGCGAATCCGCCTCGACGCGCAGGTTCTGGACCGCAGACGTCTGCTGGTTGAGGGATTTGGCAACATCGCCGGCTGCAGCAACGGCGGCGGCGGCCAGGGTCACATCACTCGGCGACGTGGCATATGTGTCCAGCGACTCGACCAGAGCCGCAAGATATTGGGAAGGCGTCGCGGAGGATTGGTTGCCGCCCATCACCGCATCAAGCGATACAAGCCCCTCCAACAAGGCCTGCTGACCGGCATTGTCGGCAATCGCCGACAATGTCTGCTTCAGGAGAGCCGCGTCCTCGGTCCGCTCGATCTTGACCGTCGTCGCACCCGAATAAGGATTTGTCGTCGTAATTGCTGTACGCCGATTATAATCCTCATTGGTGGTGTTGGACGTGTTGGTCGACACCGTTGCCGTCTGAGTCGCGGTGTTGCTCAGGATCGACTTGGTCGTGTTGATTGCGGACGCGATGGACATTCACTTAACTCCTACGCCTTAACGGGCGAGATTGATGAGAACATCCATCAGGTCAGAGCCGGTCTGGAATACCTTGGAATTCGCGGTGTAGCTGCGCTGCGATTCGATCATTTCGGTCAGCTCGCTTGCGAGGTCGACGTTGGATGTTTCCAGCGCGCCGGCCACGATCTCACCGAAGCCGGTGGTGCCGGCGAAACCGATGGTGACGACGCCGGAGTCGGCTGTCGGCTTGTAAACGTTGCCCGAGAAAAGCTTGAGATTATCCGGGCTCTGAACCGTTGCCATGGCAACCTGATAGAGAGCCTTCGGATCGCTCTTGGCGTAGGTGGCGTAGACGGTACCGTCCGAATCGATCTGGATGCCGGTCATCGATTCCGCGGGGCTGCCGTTGGCGCTACCCTCGGAGATGAGGGATTCGCTCGAGAGCTGGTTCATGCCCGAAAGATCGAAGGAGATGCCATTGACCATCAACGATTTACCATCGGCCCCGGCCCCGGTGCCGCTCATGCTCACCAGGCCCTTCGAATCGAATACCATGTCAGCGCGGATGGCCGTGCTCGAGTAAGGGAAGCTTCCACTACCAGTGGTGC
Organism: Aliirhizobium wenxiniae; assembly: GCF_019511445.1. Lineage (GTDB taxonomy): Bacteria > Pseudomonadota > Alphaproteobacteria > Rhizobiales > Rhizobiaceae > Neorhizobium > Neorhizobium wenxiniae_A. The sequence continues at coordinate 143,206 of NZ_JAEUAN010000017.1, read as the reverse complement.
TCTTGTCTGCGGCATTGTACGCGGCTACTTCCCAGCTATTGTCACCGGTCTTGGTGAAGTAGAAATCGTAGGTGACGGACGCGCCGTATTCGTCATACGTGGTCACCGAGGTCTTCAGGATACTGTCCATGTCAACATCGGTCGTCGCAGAGTTGTCGCTTGCCCAACCGCCAATCGCAACAGCATCAGCTGACTTGTTGAGGTTACCAGTCAGCGAACCGTTGGTGGTTGCGACAGCAGTAATCGCGGAGTTCGAAGCCTTTACCGGAACCAGGCCATCGTAAGAGTTGACGACCGTGGTCGGCGTGCCTCCATCGGCGTTATAACCGAGAAGCATGTAGCCTGCAGCGTTGACGAGGTAGCCCTCTTCGTCCGGTACGAAGGAACCGGCACGCGTCAGGAAGATGTTGCCGGCGGTGTCCTGGACGATGAAGAAACCCTCACCCTGGATCGCGAGGTCAGATCCGGACGTGGTATATTCAAGCGCACCCTGCTCGGAAACCGAGTAGCGAACCTTGGTCTCTACGCCGCCGGAATTATAGTTGCCGGAGGTGGAAGGAAGAACCAGTGACGAAAACGAGGTCGATGCACCCTTGTAGGCGGTCGTGCTCGAGTTCGCGATATTGTCACCAACCGTCCCCAGGCGGTTCGCCTGAGCATTCATGCCCGATACGGCGGTTTTCATGGTTCCAAAAATGCTCATTTCGAATCCTCGCTGTGATAGTTGCTCCACATTAGGTGCCGGTCCTTGCGTGAAGCTGTCTGAAAACGGTGGGTGGAAAATTTGAAAAACTATTTTCGAAGGCGGAACCGACGCCAGGCGTGAGCGTCGGAACACAAGAAATCAGGACAGACACAAACGGCCGGACAAACACGCCCGGCCGACCTACAAAAAAGGGGCGATCCGGATCGCCCCTCACAAATTTCAATTCCAGTCGATGCAATATCCGAGGAAGCGCTTTGAATCGATCGGATCGGTTCCGAGCTTCTTGCGCAGCTTCTTGCGAAGCTTGCTGATATGGCTTTCGACGACGTTCTCCTCGACGTCCTCGTCGAAGATGCCGTAGATGGCGGAGAAGATCTGCGCCTTGGACACACGGCGGCCGCGATTGGCGACCAGATATTCAAGAATGCGGCGCTCGCGGCGCGGCAGCGGGAAGACTTCGCCACCGATCTCGGGATCGCGACCGTCGGAATAGACACGGATCGAACCGATATCGGTATAGTTGGCGATCGCAGTCAGGCGACGGCGGATGGCGGCGGCGCGGGCCAGGATCTCGCGCGGATGAACCGGCTTGCGCACCACATCATCGACACCGGCATCGAACAGTGCAAGCGTTACATCGAGCGACGGCTGATCGGAAACGGCGATCACCGGTGCGGTGGAGCGATCACGGATGGTGCGCGGCAGATCGCAGGCGTTTCTCGTCTGGCCGATGAGGAAAGCCTCGATGGCGCGGATATCGGCATCGGCTGCGGAGTTGACCCACTCGCCGAATTCGACTGGATCGAAGCCCGCCGAGGGAATGCCCTCGCGGCCGAACAGGGATGTGTAACCTTCCGTTACGAGCTCTCGCTCATCAACCACGACGATCATCCATGTATCTCCGAATCAGCAGCCATCATGTGCTGGGACATGAGTACGAATCGGGAGACTCGGCCACAATTATAGGAACTTGTGGGGACTAATTAATAATTGATTAACCACGACGCTCCGATTTGCCCTACATCTAGTAGGTCAAATTCATGGAGGCACAATTTTTCAGTGGATATGCTGCCGCCTGAAAGAACTCCCGCATAAGTCCGTTTGACACGCCTCATTCTTGCCGGACTCGTGGCAGGCGAGTCTTCGCCACCTGCGGAGCAACCAAAGATTGTAGTAAATCTCGATTGGTTTCGTCGCCCGAGGCCGGGTCAGGGTTCCTTGCTGAAGATTGCTGGCCGCGAGCCGTTGGCCAGAGAAGCGATATAGGAGCGCGCCGTATCGAGCGCCTCGCGGATCGTTACATCCATGTCGAGATAGCGATATGTGCCGAGACGGCCGACGAATGTCACCCCCTCCTCCAGGCGGGCACGCGCGACATATTGCGTCAACAACGCCTGCTCGCCGCTCAGTCGGATCGGATAGTAGGGCACATCGTCCGGGCCGCATTCGCGCGAATATTCGCGATAGCACAGGCTGCTCTCGTGCGTTTCCCAGGGCGAGAAATGCTTGTGCTCGGTGATCCGCGTGAAGGGTATGTCGGCATTGCCGTAATTCATCACCGCGCAGCCCTGATAGTCTCCCTCGTAGCGGAACTCCTCGAAATCGAGGGTGCGATATCCAAGACGGCCAAGCTCGTAATCAAAATAGCCATCGAGCGGTCCGGAATAGAAGACGTGCCCGAAATCATCGGCATCGGTGCGGACAAAATTCCGGTCGAGTTCGACCGAGATGTTTTCGTGCGACAAGATGCTTGCGACCATCTCGGTATAACCGTTCTCCGGCATGCCCTGGAAACGATGGGAGAAGTAGTTGTCGTCATAATTGAACCGCACCGGCAGCCGCTTGAGAATGCTTGCGGGCAGATCCTTGGGCGAGCATCCCCATTGCTTGCGGGTGTAACCCTCGAAAAAAGCTTCGTAGAGCTCGCGCCCGACGAATTTGAGCGCCTGCTCCTCGAATGTCACGGGTTCCCCGATCGACGGATCGGACAGCGACGAGATGAAGTCGCGCGCCTCATCCGGGCTGAACGTCTTTCCGAAGAACTGGTTGATCGTATGCAGGTTGACGGGCAGCGAATAGATCTGGCCGTTGCTGGTCGTCTTCACCCTGTTCACATAGGGCATGAACACCATGTGCCGGTTGACGTAAGCCCAGACCTCGTCGTCATTGGTATGGAATATATGCGGCCCATAGACGTGCACCATTACGCCGGACGCTTCATCCCGCTCGGCATGGCAATTGCCGGCGATATGAGAGCGCCGATCGATGATCCTGACCTGATGACCGGCCTCCGCCAGCTCCCGGCCGATGACGGCGCCGGACAGGCCGGCACCGACGATCAGAACTGGTTTGCGCACCGCAGCCTCCCCCGATCCCTTTTAAGCCCGCTAGTGGGACGGAGCCGGGGCAGCGGCACTGGCTGGAGCAGGTTCGGGCGGAATGATTTTCTTCGATGCCATCTTCTGGTTCGACTTGCCGTTCAGGTCGGCCTTGGAGAGATAATCAAGCTGCTCAAAAATCACCGCAGTCACCAGCGCATCTCCGGCGCGCGCGTTGAGATCGTCCTTGATCTTGTTGCGCAGCCCCTCGACGTCAAGATCACCGGCCTTCGGCAGGTCGATCATCTTGTTGCCCACCAGAATGGTGTAGAGTTCGTCCGTGATGTAGGGCGCGATCGGAATGTGTGTTGTCGCAGCCTTTTTCTGATCGACCATGACCGAGACTTTGGTGAGGAAATAGCCGTTCACGGCACCTTCCGCCACGACCGGTATGCTCAGAGTTTCGCCTGCCACATAGGCCGGCGGTATGACTGGCTTGGCAGCCTCCACGCCGGAAGAAGCGGACAGGGTCACAGCCGCATATACTCCGCCAAGCGAGAGAATGCATACCCAGACGCCGATCAGGATAATCTTGATCATCTATCGGCCCGGACGAGGAACTGTTCCTGGGAATAGGTGCCGTCGTCATCAGCGCTGCGAACGGCATTTTTCAGCAGTTCGGCGACGGCGCGCACTGCCCGCATATGGGCTTCGACACGACGCTCGTTCAGCTTCAGCTTGGCCTTCAGCGCATGCAACTGCTCCAGATGGGCCGCGGTGATTTCATTGCGGTCGCTGTCACGGAACAACATCGTCAGTTCGTAGAGGCAACGGCTCTTGTGCGCATTCGAAAGCTTGAAATCGAAGTCCGGATCGGTGCCGATCCGCTGGTTTTCGTTTTCGATGATCACGTCAAGACGACCAAGCACCGCCTTGATGCGGTACTCGCTGTTCAACACTTCCATAGAATCGTTCTCCCTCGGCATTTTCTTCACGCCGCGTCGTTATCAGTCTTGTTGATGGCGCCCGGCGATATCAGCGTACGGCGCTCGAAATCCGTAATCATGCTGACAGCCTTGGCCTTGTCGTTTCCGTCAGTCGTATTGTTGGGCACTTCGAGACGCTGCTTGTTCAGCGCCTGTGCGAAGACCTGTTCGGCAATACCAATGCCACCGCGTCTGGAAACGGAATCAGCCATCTGTTCGGCCATCATGCTCTTCCAGAACTCGCCGGCAGAACCCTTGCCATAAACGGCCTCACTGTCGGAGGGCATCATATCCTTGAGGAAGGTAGTGAGAACGCTAGCCTCGAATTTCCGGTAGGTTTCGGGAATAGCCTCCTTGCCCGAGGCATGCTGGATGTTGCCCACGCCGGCTTTGGCGGCATCGCTTGCACCGGCACCCAGAACGTCGGCAAAACCGGCATTGCTTGCCGTCAGAACGGATGCCTGATGTTCAGCGCTGACCGAGCGCAGCTTTTCGCGCGCTGCCAGCATGCTGTTCGGATCGGCTGCCCTGACTACGTCGAGCACAAGATCGCTGGGGGGAGATATGGCCACGTCGTTTCCCTCTTGTTTGCGCACCAACCGGAAACCGCTCGGGTTTTCGAATCCATGGATACGCAGACCTCAGTGTCGCAGCTGCTTTCGTGACCCGACCGGGCGCACAATGCTGCGAAATCGAGGGGAATTTGCCAGCCTAACCTTGCTGGAAGCTGGCGTCCTTCAATGTGATCATCATCTCAATCAAGTTGATGACGGCATCGTCGTCGCGCACGCGCTGTTCCTGCTCGAGGGCTTCCTTGCGCCGCTCGTCCAGCCGGTCACCCTTGCTGCGTTCCTTGGCCAGGCGCGTTTCCTGCGCGCGGCGGGCCGCCATGAGCTGCTTTTCTTCCGTCGCCAGCCTCGAGAAACGGCCGAGATAGTGGCGTGAGAGACCACGATGGACAGGATCAAGCGAGGTCATGACATCAGCCGTCAATTCCATTGCGGCATTCACTTCCTCACGCTGGCGAACGATCACCGACAGCTCGTTCTCGATCATCTTTTCCATATGCCGCTGAACGCCGACGAGGCGTTTCAGTTTCTTCGATCTGTCAACATCAGCCATTGCCCGTTCCTATAGATTGCTGAAGATCACGAAGAAGCCATTGGCGAACTGATCGAGCATGGCCGCTATGCCGAAATAGAGCAGAAGGATGCCGCCCGCGAGCGCGAAAGGCGTCGAGATGAAGTAGAGAGGGATTTGCGGCGCCAGCTTGTTGATCAGGCCGACAACCACGTTGAACAGAAGACCGTAAAGAATGAAGGGGCTCGCCAGCCGCAGCATGATCATGAAAGAGGCAGAGAGCGTATCCGTGAGGCTGACTAGCGAACGCTGCGCGTTAATGAGCGAGCCGATCGGAATGCTCTGGTAGGAATCGGCCAGCGCCTTGATCATGTAGTGGTGAAAATCGAGGACGAAGAGAATGAGTAGCGCGCCGGTCGTCAGAAGACTGGTCAACGAGTTGTCGGAACTGTCCTCGAATACGTCTCCCGAAGGCGTTGCGTTGAACGAAATCGCCATACTGATGGCGGCGCCAGCGAACTGGATGCCGAGGACATAGATGCGCGCAACAAGGCCGAAGATGACGCCAGTCATCGTCTCGCAGAAAATCGTCACCAGATAGATTTCAGGCGCAGCCGAAGCCGGCGGATAAAGGATATCCCAGAACATAGGCAAAAGCGCCAGCGATAACGCCAGCGCCAGAAAAAGCCTTATCTGCATCGGCAGACGCGCCGATGAGAAACCTGGCATGACCATCAGACAGCCGCCTATTCGGCAAAACGCCAGGAAAAGCGCCATGATGGCGCCTTGGGGATCGGGGATCATGAAATCGAACCGAGTATCTTGATTTCCGTGCCTTTAGCCAGCTCGACGTGGGAGAGCACCGGAAGCGTCGAGAACAGGCGCTCGGTGATCATGCGGACATAGGAGCGCGTTTCGGGCAGCGTCACAAGTACAAAAGGCAGTCCCTCATCCATGAATTCACGGATAACCTTGGCAGCCTCGTTGCTGAACTCCTCCAGATGGCGCGGATCGATGTCGAATTCGATGACTTCGCCCTTGGCGTCGCGCTTGAGAGCCTGTTGGAAGATCAGGTCCCACTTGGTTCCGATTCGCACCACGCGAAGCACGCCGTTGTCGGAAAGGTCGCCGCAGATCTGCTGCGCCATGCGGACGCGCACGTGTTCGACGATCTGCTCCGCCTTCTTCAGATGCGGCGCAAGTTCGGCTACGGCTTCGAGAATGAGATGCAGGTTGCGGATCGAGACACGCTCGGCCAGCAGCAGTTTCAGGATCGCCTGCAGGCCCGAATAGGACATGTGGGACGAGCAGATCTCGTCGGCCAACTTCTTGTATTCCGGGTCCAGACGATCGATCAGGATCTTCACGTCCTTGAAGGACAGGAGCGAAGGCAGGTTGTTGCGGATCACCTCGCTCACATGGGTGAGCAGTGCCGAGATATTGTCGATCGGGTGGAAGCCTTCGCGCTTCAGGTCTTCGACGAAATGTTCGAGCACCGAAACAGCCGGCATGCCGAAAGCGGGTTCGCGAACCTCGTCACCCGGGACCGACGGCTTGTGGCGCTTGCCGGTGATGACCAGCACTTCGCCGACGCGCAGCGTGCTTGCGGCAACCGTCGTGCCGTGGATACGGATCTGATAGGACTTGTCAGGAATGGCGATGTCGTCGGTAACCTTGATCTCGGGCACGACGAAGCCATACTGAACCGCAAACTTCTTGCGCATCTTGCTGACGCGGAAGGCGAGCTCCTGATGTGCCCCGAGCAGGCGCGGCGAGACGAGCTTGCCGAGCGCCAGTTCGATCTCGGTGGTCTTGAGGACGTTCTTGACCGTGTCCTTCTCGACTTCCTGATTGCGGACGGCCTTCTTCTCTTCCTCTTCGCGCAGGAGCTTGTTCTGAGCCTCGATCTGCTTGGGGATGAACCAGGCGCCAGCGGCAAGCAGACCGCCGAGAGCGGTGAACGGCAGGAAAGGCAGGCCGGGGATGAGCGCCAGAATGAACATCAGGCCCGCCGCAACCGACATCGCCTTCGGGTAACCGCTCAACTGGCCGATAACGGCCGTGTCGGTCGAGCCCTGAGTGCCGCCACGGGTAACGATAAGGCCGGCTGCGAGCGAAACGATAAGAGCCGGGATCTGGGTGACGATACCGTCACCAACCGACAGCTTGACGAAGACGTCTGCGGCCTCGCCGATTTCCATACCGTGACGGAAATAGCCGATGATGATGCCGCCGAAAATGTTGATCGCGGTGATCAGCAGGCCTGCGACCGCGTCACCACGAACGAATTTCGAGGCACCGTCCATCGCGCCGTAGAAGGAGCTTTCCTCTTCGAGCTCGCTGCGGCGGCGCTGGGCTTCCTTCTCGTCGATCGTACCGGCGGACAAGTCCGCGTCGATGGACATCTGCTTGCCGGGAATGGCATCGAGGGTAAAGCGGGCGCCGACTTCCGCGATACGGGTGGCGCCCTTGGTGATGACGATGAAGTTGACGACGATCAGGATCAGGAAGACGATCAGACCGATGACGAAATCGCCGGACATGACGAGGCTGGAAAAGCCCGCGATAACGCCGCCGGCTGCATCATGACCTTCATGACCGTGGGAGAGAATGACACGGGTCGTCGCGATATTGAGCGCCAGCCTGACCATAGTGGCGATCAGCAGGATGGTCGGGAAGGACGAGAAATCGAGCGGGCGCTGGATCCAGAGCGAAACCATCAGGATCAGAACCGAGAAGGCAATGGAAAACGCCAGTCCAATATCGATCATGAAGACCGGGATTGGCAGGAAGAGAATGCACAGGATCATCACTATGCCGGCGGCAAAGCCGATGTCTCTGCCCTTCGGCGCAGCCTTCGGCAGCGGCAAGATACTCTGTGGGGTGGCCATTTCTGCTCCGTCTCGTCATGAGATGCGGAAACCGCCTGAGGCGCTTTCGCTTCAAAAGTCCTTAAATTCGGACAGCCATCGCAACATCGGACAGCCGGCCGGTTTGGGGAAAATCTAGAAAACGAAGCTTGCGTGAGAGTGACGGCGCGTTAAGCCAATGGCGGAATTGGTCGTCCGTCGGGGATGACATAAGCGCAATTTTCGGCTATTGTCCCAGCCAAATTAGTCCCGGGCGCTTGTTAGCCCTGAGGGCGTTTGCGCGATGGAAGCGCAGGTCATGGGCCATGAGATCGGCCTTTGCAGCAAGCAAGAGGCTTCCATACGCATGGTTTCGAGCGCATTCTCCACATATACGAGCTATCTTGTCCTCAACAGGGATATCAACTCGTCATTGTCGCGCGTTGCGAAGCAAGGCGATGTTGCCGTCAATACCGCCTATTACGAAGAGAATATCGGCAAGGTCACCACGGCCGAGGAATTCGTCAACGACTACAGGCTTTTCTCCTATGCGATGAAGGCTTACGGTCTGGAAGAAATGACCTACGCGAAGGCCTTCATGAAGAAGGTTCTGGAAAGCGATCCAAACGATTCGTCCAGCTTCGCAAATTCGCTCACCGATACGCGATACGCAGACTTCGCCAAGGCCTACAATTTCTCCGGCGACGCCGCCAAGGCGCAGACATCGGCACAGACAGAAAACCTCGTGACGGCCTACGAGGATTCGTTCACGCAGGAACAGACGGACATCAAGTCCGAGATATCCTATTTCCAGGGGCAGATCGGCAGCGTCGATAATGTCAACGACATCATCGGCAATGATCGGCTGCGCACCTATGTGCTGGAATCCTTCGGGCTCGATCCGACCTATACATCCAAGAGCTATCTCAGCAAGGTCCTGACCAGCGACCTTGACGATCCCGACAGCGTTGCCAACCAGGCAAGCAGTGACGCTTGGCGGAAGCTTGCCGCAGCGTTCAATTTCAGTGCGGACGGCACGGTCGCTGCTGGAGAAACCGCGCAAAGCGCAGAGCAGACGTCCGACCTTCGCCTCGAATATATCTACAACAAGTCGACCTTCCCTTCCGATCTGCTTTTGCAAGCGAACCAGGAATATTGGGAAAAGCACGTCGCTGAAGCCGGAAGCGCCACCGAGATCACATCGGATGAGCGACTGCTGGAATATGCAAAGACCGCTTTCGGCTTGCGTGACACGATGATGCCGTCGAGCGTCGCCAGCATGATGTATAGCCGCACATTCGCCGAGACGATCGGCAATACGGAGCTGCTGGATTATTTCACGTTCCAGAGCGACGGAACGGTTGCAGCCGGCGGATCGGCGCAGACAGCCGCACAGACGACGGCTCTCGCGGCCAAATACAAGACCGTGTTCCAAGAAAACCAGAAGGACGCGGTGGCGAACGCCGTCTCCAACTTCGAAACGCGGATCGCCGACATCAAGAGCATCGACGATTTCTTCAAGTCCAATGCGGATGACGACGACGCCAACAATGACGATGTGACCGAGATATGGGATGTGGCGCTGCGCGCCCATGGCATCGACCCCGGCGAGATTTCGATGACCGCGTTGCGCAAGATCCTGTCCAGCGATCTCGACGCGAAGGACAGCTATGTCAACCAACTGGATGACGAGCGCTATGTGGCGCTGGTGAAGGCCTTCAATTTCGATAGCAAGGGAGAGGCAGATATACCTCTGCTGGCGCAGTCGGAAAACGTGACTCAGGATTTCACCGCAGACTATCTTAGCCTCAAGACACGCTTCCTGACCGGCACCGAGCGAGAGAAGGCGGGGGAAACCGCGACGGAGGAAATCGAGTATTTCGAGAAGAAGATGCAAGGGATCACGACGGTCGACGAGTTGTTGTCTGATAACCGGCTAGTCACCTTCCTGCTGGAAAGCCAGAGGATCGACCCAAAAAGCGTCACAACAGATGAATTGAAGCAGATGTTCACCTCGGATCTCGATGATCCGAAGAGTTATGTGAACCAGCTTTCCGACAAGGGCTTCGCCAAGATCGTTGCCTCGTTCAATTTCGATAGCGAGGGCAATCTCACGTCCGACACAGTCGGCACTGTACAGCAGCGGGGCGACGTCCTGCAGACCGTCAACAACTACATGCGACAGACGCTCGAAGAGGAGCAGGGCGAAAGCAACGAGGGCATCCGGCTGGCTCTCTATTTCGAGCGTAAGGCCTCTTCGATCACCAGCGCCTACGATATCCTCGGAGACAGCGCGCTGCTTAATTTCTTCAAGACCGCCTACAATATGTCGTCCTACTTCTCCAGTCAGGACCTTGAGAAACAGGCCTCGACGGTCGAGAAATTCATCGAACTCGACCAGTTGTCCGATCCGGACTATGTGCAGAAGGTCATCCAGCGTTTTACCGCCCTTTACGACAGCCAGAATGGCGCGACGAACTCGGCGGCTCTTTCGATCCTGCAGGGTAGTTCCTACTCGATCAGTCCCGACACGCTTCTGGCCGTAGCACAGCTTTCGTCACGCTGACGAAAACACCTTCGCCAATTTTTCCCATTGCAAACGAAAACACCGCCCGATTGCTCGGGCGGTGTTTTCGTTTGAAGACTGATGATGCCGCAGATCGCCGCTCTCAATTCCAGTCGATGCAATATCCGAGGAAGCGCTTTGAATCGATCGGATCGGTTCCGAGCTTCTTGCGCAGCTTCTTGCGAAGCTTGCTGATATGGCTTTCGACGACGTTCTCCTCGACGTCCTCGTCGAAGATGCCGTAGATGGCGGAGAAGATCTGCGCCTTGGACACGCGGCGGCCGCGATTGGCGACCAGATATTCGAGAATGCGGCGCTCGCGGCGCGGCAGCGGAAAGACTTCGCCGCCGATCTCGGGATCGCGACCGTCGGAATAAACGCGGATCGAACCGATATCGGTATAGTTGGCGATCGCAGTCAGGCGACGGCGGATGGCGGCGGCACGGGCCAGGATCTCGCGCGGATGAACCGGCTTGCGCACCACATCATCGACGCCGGCATCGAACAGCGCAAGCGTTGCATCGAGCGACGGCTGATCGGAAACGGCGATCACGGGTGCGGTGGAACGATCACGGATGGTGCGCGGCAGATCGCAGGCGTTTCTGGTCTGGCCGATGAGGAAAGCCTCGATGGCGCGGATATCGGCATCGGCTGCGGAGTTGACCCACTCGCCGAATTCGACGGGATCGAAGCCCGCCGAGGGAATGCCCTCGCGGCCGAACAGGGATGTGTAACCTTCCGTTACGAGCTCTCGCTCATCAACCACGACGATCATCCATGTATCTCCGAATCAGCAGCCTTCATGTGCTGGGACATGAGTACGAATCGCGAGACTCAGCCACAATTATAGGAACTTGTGGGGACTAATTAATAATTGATTAACCACGACGCTCCGATTTGCCCTATATCTAGTAGGTCAAATTCATAGAGGCACAATTTTTTCGGTGGAATGCTACAGATTCATAACAGGATTCGACTGACGTATATTTGACATGCCTCATTATTGCCGGATCAAGGGCATGGGGAAATTCAAGCGGAGAAACTACTTCCAGTTGCCGCCGGCGCAGAAGCTCGTGGCTCCGGGCGTCCACTGCCCATAACCTGACGCGACGAGGTTTGCGATCACCCGGCAGACATAGCGCTGCTGTGCGGGATCGTTGTTCGGCCCCGCATGGTAACGCGCAACCGCCATCGTCCAGGTCTCGTGCCGATCATAAAGCTGGCGCAGGAAGCGCGCGGCATAGGCGACGTTCTGAGCCGGATCGAACATATCCTGCAATGAGGCAAATTCGGCGCCGTGATACATCAGGTTGATCTGCATGCAACCGATATCGATAAGCTTGGCCCCCTGCCCCCGCGACGCAGCGACCTGGGCAAATGCTTCCTGAATGGAACCAGGGAAAAACGCCTTGCCTTCGACATTGAGGGCATAAGGGCTGAGTGAGCCCTTGCGCCCCGTTTCCGTCAGCCCGACGGAATAAAGTATGCCCTCGGGAATGCCGTATTGTGCGGCGGCGTTCTGAATTTGCCGCTCGCAGGCAAGACTGGCGCTAGCCGCGGCTTCTCCCTTATCAGAGATAAACGGTGTCGGGACGAGCACCAGCACCGCTAGAAGCCGCGTTCTGAGCCGAGCCTTCATCCTTACCTCCAGAAGAGCTGCCACGCGCGCCCATATCCGACGTATCCGTCAGGCTGCCACCCGTGCTGCCGCCCTGGCGGCCGTTCTGTTGCTGTTGCTGCTGCGCCTGTCCCATGTCGGAAGACTGGCGGCTATTGGCAAATGTATCACTGCCCTTGTCGGAGGACGTCGAACCGCTTCCGCTGGCGATGCTGACCGAGATCTGGTCAACGCTGTAGCCCTGCGCCTTCAGGTTATCGAGCATCGACGAGCTATCGTGCATGAGCTGCCGATAGGCCTTGCTGCTTTCGACCGTCAGATGGATGTTCAGCTCTTCGCCGACCATGCGCATGGTTGCCGTCACATGCCCGAGATCGTTCGGGTTGAGCTCGATCTTCAGCGTGTTCACCACTTTGCCGGTGCTGGCGTAAAGCGCCTCATTGGAAAGTCTTGCGCTCGGGTTCATGGCAGCTGACCAATCCGGGTCCTGGCTGAATGCTGTTGCCACGGAAACGGCATTCGAACTTGGCGCGATACCGATGTAACGGCGGTTCTCGGTAACCTGGACCGTCATCGTGTCAGTGTCCATCGACACTTCACTGTCCTGCGGCAAGGCATCATGAACAGCCGCCGCCACATCAGCAGCCTTCGAAGTGACATTCTGGGCGGTCTTGCCGATATCCGTTGCGGGCATGTTTGCGGACGTCCGGTCCTTGATGGCCTGACCGGCATTACCGGTCTGCGGAGCGATGGCATCTACATCGATCCCGGCGTCCGGCGTCTGTACCGGTTGCTGATCGCCCGTCACATCAGACTGCGATGCCTGGGCTGCTGATGGATCAGCAAGCGCCTGAAGCAATGCCAAGGCATCGTCGGCCGCGTCAGGATCTGCCGCATCCGTGGCGTCTGCGTTTGCCGGGGTGGATTTTGTCTGGTCCGTGGTGTTGCGAGCGGGCGTTGCCTGCCCCTTCGTATTGGAAGGAATGGCCGCCTGCAGATCGGCCAGAAGGTCGGTCGCGGTGTCGAGATCGGCGCCATCGGTACCATCGACAACGACTGGCTGTTCTGTTTCCGGCAGTTCGATGACCGGCGTGTTGATGACGTCTTCCGGCGCAGCCGCTTCCGCCCCCTGGCCAGCGGCTTTCGAAAGCATGGAATTGACCGATGTGGCGAAAGAACGGGTTGGCGTCGCCTGCTCGGCGGTGACGGCCTCTCCGGCGTGGCTCTCACCGGCAGCGGCAGCATCCACCGCGCCGTCCTTGCCCGCCGAAGCGTCGGCCTTGCCACGCTGGCTCTGTCCGTCTCCGTAGGAATTCAGCGTTTTGGCGAAACCATCATCCTTGCCGGTCCGCGCTCCCTTGGCCGAATTGGCGGAAACTGCGGTCGATACATCCGCGCTCACCGGCAGGGCGTTATTCACTACATTCATCATTGGTCACCATTCCCCCTCAGCAAGCAGCGAATCTATATCGCCCAGCTTGTTTCGACCTTGCGTGACGAAGTCGTCAACGGCTGCATTTGTCGCGGTCGAAGCATTCGGTACGACCGACCCCGCAGTGGTCGGATCCGGCGTTGCAGCAGCTGTTTCGCTGTTATTGTCGTTCGTATCCGTTGCGGCAGCATCGCTGCTCACGTTCACCGGCCTGACGATCTCTTCGCCAACTCGTTGCGCGGCGTCCAAAAGCGCCCGGTCACGATCGGAAAGCCCTTCTCGCGAAATCGAGGAAAGCTGGTCCACCACTTCGGAGACGTTCGGCGACGGAACCTTGGCAATGTGTTCGTATAGGCCCGAGAGAACTTCCCGGCCCTTGCCGCTGAGCGCACCGTTGAGCTTTCGGGCCTCTTCCGCGGTATAGCTCGCCAACTCGAACTTGCCCTTCAGCGTCGCCAGCCGGGATATGCGCAGGTAAAGCTCCTGAGCACGGTCCGGATCCATCAACGCCGCCACTTCGGAAATCCGCTCGTGTCCCAGCGCTGCGTCATTCGTCACAGCCAGATCGACGAAAAGATCGGCAAACTGGCTGGCATAAGGAGAATGAAGAAAGCGTCGCGCATAACGCACGGAGTAACCATGAGCACGGTCAACATCCTTTATGCCTGCCGCAGCGACGATGGAGCGGCGTAGAGCGGCCTCCTCCAGGATAGTGCCGGGGGCATCGACGCGCGTGCGATCATAGAAGATCAGCGCCGCGGTCGGATCTGTCGGATAATTGACGTTGCCGGCGACCAGATTGAGATAGGGACCGATCGGCGAGCCCTGATATTCCTCGGACAGAGAGGCAATCGAGCTTGCGACCTGCGCTCCGCGCCCGTCGAGATATTTTTGCAGAACGTTGACGACACGCGCGTCGAGATACCCCTGGGTGTCGCGGGAGGCGAGGAAATTCAACGTTGCCGGATTACCGCCGCTCATCACGTAGACGAAAACCGCGTCGGCATTGCGGGTATCGGCAAGCGTGCCGTTATCCGCCGATCGCAGCCGCTGATCGAGAGAATCGAGCAGATAGCGCTGAAGGTCGGACGCGGAGTGATCTCCAAGCACGAGAGAATCCTGCACGAATTGCAGGGATCTCAGGATCTTGTAGGCGTCGAGCGACTGGTCCTGAGCGCGCGTTTCAACGGTCCCGGCAGCCAGTGCGGCTGCAAGAAACGTGGAGCGGACAAACCAGTGTCTACGAGCAAACATCAGCGCTTACCTTCAACCATCGGCAATCAGGATTTCGATGCGACGATTGGCTCCATCCTCGGGATTATCCTCAACCTGCGGGCGTCGATCGGCGAAGCCGGACAGCTGCTTGACGCGGGTTTCTTCAAGACCGCCGCGCAGAAGCATGAAATAGGCGGCATGGGCGCGCTCCATCGAGAGCGTCCAGTTGTCGGCATTGCCGCCTCGATAGGGCCGGCTATCGGTATGGCCGCGAATGACGATCGAGCCTGCCTTTTCCCTCAGGACTTCGGCAACCTTCTCCATGGCCAGAACCGTCTCCCTGCGGGGAACGGCCGACCCGAGATCGAACATCGGGGTCGCCGCCTGATCGGAAATGGTGACGAGCATGCCACCTTCGGACCGGGTGACGATAATGCCCTCGGAAAGCTGACCGGGAACGCCGGTCAAGGCCTTCACAAGTTCTTCCCTCAGTTCCTCGGCCTTCTCGGTCTGCTGTGCAGAAGCCTTTGCCACGGGCTGCGGCCGATCAGGCTCGGGCATACCGTCATAGGGCTTTTCCTCGGCCTGACTATTCGCCTCGGCGGCGGCGGAGTTGGGCGATTGAAGAGCTGCAACTTCCTGCTGGGAGGAAGGATCGGCATGGGTGAGCGGCTGCGCCTCGAACGGAGACTGGCTTTGGGCGCCGGCAGGTGTCTGGGTGTTCGGCTGGGTCTGGGCGGCTGCGGTCTCAGCCGGCTTGGCATCCGGAGACGGCGGCAGGCTACTATCCTGGGTTACGGCGATGGCACCGCTCTGGCCTGTCTGCGGCGCGGAAACCTGCTTGCTCCAGAAATCCGGATCAAACGGATCGCGATAGGCCTCGCCGCCGGAAGCGCCGGTCGACGGACCCGAATTGGCCGCACCGCCCTCACCCTTCACGCTGACATTGGCCTGCTGGCCGACTTCCTGCGCGATTTCTGCAAGCACGGCATAGGGATTCTCGAAGAATGCCTCTTCGGAGAAGCTCGTGTTTTCACCCGACGACGCCGTAAGATCTTCACCGGAAGCAGCCGCCGATCCATCCTGCGTCTTGTCTGCGGCAATGTCGGACTTCTGAGCGTCGTGTTCGCCTTCCGCTTCCTTGGCCGGTTCCTTCACTCCATCCGAGCTCGGGTTTTCATCCGTCAGCTTGATCGGGTTGAAGTAGCTTGCGATGGAGGCCTTGGTTTCTTCGTTGGAGGCGTTGACGAGCCACATGACCAAGAAGAATGCCATCATTGCCGTCATGAAGTCCGCATAGGCGATCTTCCACGCACCGCCATGAGCGCCGTCGTGGTCACCCTTGTGGCGTTTGACGACAATGATCTCGTTCTTGCCGTGATGATGACTTTCACTCATCTATCTGCTCTTCCATCGCTTCGACAAAAGCCTTCAGACGCGTCACAAGAATCGAGTCTCCGACTTCCAGCGTCATGTCGATTTCAGCCGATTCTTCGTATTCGACTTCGGTCACGAGCGGATCGAGCCGCTTACGCATCATTTCAATAAATGCCTCGGAACCTCTCACCGAGAGTTTAACAGTCCTGCCCTGCCCGACCTCTTCGGCGACATCGGCAGCAAATTTCGCACCCGCGGCGCGCGCAACTTCTTCCCGCACGAAAGGCGACAGGACGCGTGCCACCGAGGCGTCGACAACAACCGAAACCGTTGCCTTCATCTCGTTGAGAAAGTTTTCCACCCGTTCAGTGACAGCGCCTTCGTACTTGGCCGTCAGCGCCTCGATTTCTGCGCGATGCTTCGCGGAGATCTGCGCCAACTGCTCTTCGTGCCGCTCTTTCATTTCGGCGGTCGCGGCCTCGTAGCCCTCGTTACGCGCCTTGCTTTTTTCCTCTTCGATATCGACAGCAGGCTCAGCGGCCACTTCTTGAAAATCGAAGTTGGTTTCAGGAAAGTCGAAATCGGAGACGAGCTCGGTCGGCAGTTGCTGCGGCTGCGGAGCGCCAAAATCCTTCAAATAACGGGCAAGCGGCACACTCATGGAAATATCCCTATCGAGCCGACTTGCGGATGATGAAAAGGCTTACCTTAAATATGAACAAGTTGACCCTTCCTTCGTGCGTTTGGCAGGCTTCGCTTCGAAGCGATCGGGCGACGCATCCGGGAACGGACGCATCACCACCTGAAATCAGCTACGATGCCAAACTTGTGCGAAGATGAAGACCCGCCAATTGCCGTTAGCTAAAGAGAACCCGTGCACTCTGCTGGTGGCCGTTCAGCATGGAGAGCAATTCGACCGAGAGTGACTGCTGCGTCTTGTAGGCGGCCAGTTTGGTGGATTCCTCTTCCATATCCGCATCAACCAGCCGACCGACGCTCTTGTCCAACACGTCCTGAAGCGATTTCACGAAAGTGTTCTGCTGATCAATCCGGGCGGAGACCGTGCCGAGCGAACTCGCCAGCCGGTTAAGGCTATCTGTCAGGGTGCCAACGACAGAAATCATGTCGGCCAGCTCGGCCGATGTCGTGGAATCCGATATGGCAATCTCGGTGCCGGGTGCGGCAATCGTCGAGTCCATGTCGATCAGGTAATAATTGCGCGGCGTCGTCGTTCCGTCAGGATTCAATTTGTTGGCATCGACTGCGGCGGTCAGCAAGCCGCGACCGGCGTCGGCGGAATCGATCAGTGTCGTGTCTGCCGTATCGACAGAAAGGTAGTTGAGCGATACCGCGCCTGAGACGCTACGCTCAAAAGAAGACGGGATAGTCTTCGAGGCGCCAAGCGTCGTATCGGAATTGTAGAGCCAGTTGTCACCGGAAAACGTGGCTGCCTGAAGGACGGATTTGAGGTTTTCCTTAAGCGAGCCTATCCGGCCATTCAGGGCATCCCGATCAGTCCCTTCTTCATAGGCGGTAACCAGCTGGCCGGTTATCTCGTCGAGAATATCGATGGAAGATGTGACCGCTTGATAGGTTGTATCGACCTTCGAGGCACCCAGATTGAGCGCATCACCGATACTGCCGAGAACACTCTGGTCAGATGTCATGTTGGTGGCGGCAGACCAGTAGCCGGCATTGTCCGCAGCGGAGGCGACTGCGAGGCCGGACGCTGTACGCTTCTGGGTTTCTTCGAGATTGTCACTCGCGAAAAGCAGCGTCTGCAGAGCGCTCTGCACGTAACCTACCGTCATGATCTTTGACATGTTCTAACCACCTATGTTCGGAATCAGGACATGCCGGCATGTGGTCCGGCCGCGACGCTTCGACTTCATGCTGCCCGCCATCCGGCAAGCGCGTCACGTTGAATTGTTATGGCTGGATTTTCCCGCCTGTGAGCAAAGGTTAATGAAAACCTACGATTCGGACAAGACGCGAACAACCTTGCGCCAGGATATCGGCCTGAGTTGCTATGGTCGAAATTCGACCGAAACCGTTGATATTGCTCCATATGGATCGGGCCGCGTCGGTGAAACGCGGCCCGAATTCTCTTGTCAGCTCCAGTAAGCGCCGACCCGTTAGCCCTGGAAGAGCGACAGGATGTTCTGCGAGGAGGAGTTGGCAATCGACAGCGACTGGATCGCGAGCTGCTGCTGCGTCTGGAGCGCCGAGAGCTTGGCAGATTCCTCTTCCATGTCCGCATCGACCAGGCGGCTTACGCCGGTTTCGATCGCATCCGACAAGGTAGCGGCGAATTCGTCCTGCAGGTCGATACGGGTGATGAGCGCACCGAGTGCCGCACCTGCATCGGTCAGGCCAGCTAGCGCGGATTCGACATCATCGAGGAAGCCCTGAATTTCGGTAACCGAGGACTGGCTTTCCAGGGTCACATTCATAACGCTGCCGAGAATGCCCTCGCCGCCGACGCCATCATTCATGGTGCCGAACATGGCGTAAGAGGCAACCGCAAATTCCGCGGTCGTGACCTTCACGGTGCCATCGGCGTTGCGGATGAAGCCATCGACAACAACGGCGGGGTCAGCGTCGTCGGCGGCGACCATCCAATTTTCGCCGGAGAAGGACGCGGCCTGGGCAACGGCCGACAGCTGTTCCTGAAGCTTGGTGATTTCGAGCTGGATCTGGGTCTTGTCGGTCGAATCTTCCGTCGCGGTTACAAGCTTGGCCTTGATCTCGTCGACGACATCGATGGCGCTTTCCATGGCTGCGTAGGCGGTATCGACCTTCGCAGCACCGACGCCGAGTGCGTCTGAGGCGGCGTTGATCGCCTTGTTGTCGGAATTCATCGTGGTGGAGATAGACCAATAGGCGACGTTATCCGAAGCCTCGCTAACGCGGTAGCCAGACGAGACGCGATCCTGGGTGTCGGCGAGATCTGCACCAATGGCGCGAAGCGTCTGCAGTGCAGACATTGCGGAAGTGTTTGTCAAAATGCTCGTCATCTAAAATTGCCCCTTGGCTCTCGGTTGGGAGGGACATTCCGGCGTGGACCGGTAAACGCGATCAGCTTCATGCCTGGCCGGGGTGTCGCGTCTTCGCTGATGTCCGGCCCGCTGTTTCTATGGGGCTGAGAAAAACCGATCACGGTTAACGCAAGGTTAACAGATACTGCGCCCCGTTAACACGAATGAACAGAAAGATAACACCCTGCAATTGTGTGAAGACAAAATTAACCAATAAAAACAAAGCATAAAAAAGGGCCGCACCGTGGTGCGACCCTGATTTCCGAAACCGGATTTTTTTTACTGGAAGAGCGACAGAATGTTCTGCGAAGAGGAGTTTGCGATCGACAGGGACTGAACAGCGAGCTGCTGCTGGGTCTGGAGAGCCGAAAGCTTGGCCGATTCTTCTTCCATGTCGGCGTCGACGAGGCGGCTTACGCCCGATTCGATCGCGTCAGACAGAGTGGAAGCGAAGTCGTCCTGCAGGTCGATACGGGTGGTCAGAGCGCCGAGAACAGCGCCGGCATCCGTCAGCGACGACAGAGCGGTTTCAACATCGTCCATGAAGCCGTCGATGTCTGTCTGGCTCGAGCCAGAGGTCAGTTCGATATCCATGACCGTGCCCAGAATGCCGCCTTCGCCAGCGCCGTCTGCAGACAGGGTCGAGAACATTGCGATGCTTGCGAGCGTGACTTCTGCCGTGGTGATCTTCACGGAGCCGCTGTCTTCGCGGATGAAGCCGTCAACAACCGTGCCGCTGGTGCCGGTGTTGGAACCGGAGATAGCCCAGTTTTCGCCGGAGAAGGAAGCTGCCTGAGCAACGGCCGACAGCTGTTCCTGAAGCTTGGTGATTTCGAGCTGGATCTGGTCCTTATCGGTCGAGGTTTCCGATGCGGTGACCAGCTTTGCCTTGATTTCGTTAACGACTTCGATCGAGCTTTCAACAGCTGCGTAAGCCGTATCGACCTTTGCAGCGCCAACGCCGAGAGCGTCCTTGGCAGAGTTGAGCGCCTTGTTGTCGGAGTTCATGGTCGTGGAGATCGACCAGTAGGCAACGTTGTCCGCTGCTTCACCGACGCGGTAACCGGACGAAACGCGGTCCTGGGTGTTGGCGAGGTCGGTGTTGATGTTCCGCAGCGTTGCGAGAGCGGACATGGCGGAGGAGTTGGTCAGAATGCTGGTCATGAAAGTTGCCCCTTTGGCACTGTGATTTGAAGGGACATTCCGGATTTCGCCGGGAACGATGGTCAGCTTCATGCTTGCCGAATATCGTTAATTTCGGCCCGTCGTTTTGATGAGCCGATTAGACAGGGTTAAGGTTAACAACATGCAAACGAACAAAGAAAAAATCTCAATAATTTCATTTACTTCCCGTTAATTTTTAAGCATTTACTTCCTGTTAATCCGGGTTAAATTTCAGTGACTTTTTGATCGATTTCAGACAATCCCAGAACGCAAAAAGGCCGCACCCTGAAGGTGCGGCCCCGATTGCGGATTTCTGCCAGCGATTACTGGAAGAGACGCAGGATGTTCTGGCCGGAAGAGTTGGCGATCGACAGGGACTGAACAGCGAGCTGCTGCTGGGTCTGGAGAGCCGAAAGCTTGGCAGATTCTTCTTCCATGTCGGCGTCGACGAGGCGGCTTACGCCGGAGTCGATTGCGTCGGAAAGCTTGGCTGCGAATTCGTCCTGCAGATTGATGCGGGTGGTCAGCGAGCCGAGAACAGCGCCGGCATCCGTCAGCGACGATAGAGCGGTTTCAACATCGTCCATGAAGCCGTCGATGTCGGTCTGGCTCGAGCCAGAGGTCAGTTCGATATCCATGACCGTGCCCAGAATGCCGCCTTCGCCAGCGCCGGCTGCAGACAGGGTCGAGAACATTGCGATGCTTGCGAGCGTGACTTCTGCCGTGGTGATCTTCACGGAGCCGCTGTCTTCGCGGACAAAGCCGTCAACAACCGTGCCGCTGGTGCCGGTGTTGGAACCGGAGATAGCCCAGTTTTCGCCGTTGAAGGAAGCTGCCTGAGCAACGGCCGACAGCTGTTCCTGAAGTTTGGTGATTTCGAGCTGGATCTGATCCTTGTCGGCCGAGCTTTCGGACGCGGTGACCAGCTTTGCCTTGATCTCGTTAACGACTTCGATCGAGCTTTCAACAGCTGCGGTTGCGGTATCAACCTTTGCAGCGCCAACGCCGAGGGCGTCAGAAGCGGCGCCGAGCGCCTTGTTGTCCGACTTCATGGTCGTTGCGATCGACCAGTAGGAAACGCCGTCAGCTGCGGTCGAAACGCGCTCGCCGCTGGAAACGTTATTCTGCGTCTTGTTGAGATCTTTGTTGATGTTGCGGAGCGTTTCGAGAGCCGAAGTCGCGCCGGCGTTGAAGTTGATGCTAGACATGAAGTGTCCCCTAAAGACTGAAAACAAACGGTGAGGACATGCCGGGGTTTATTCGGCTGCGACGGTCCGACATCATGCCACTCGGTTCCAATTTTCGTTTAGGACACCAACCCGTCGCAGGAGGAAATTAGGCGGTCAGCCGTTGCCAGAATCTTAATTTTGCAGCCATCGCGCCGGACACGTGCGGGCATAGTGAACAGACGTTTAAGCCCGGGTTCTCGGCGTTAAAGATTGCTACAACACGGGTTTACAGGACACTTGCACCACACCGGTTTCAAGCAAGCTTCGATGGCTAGAAAATGCGGATGGATTTCCCGCATCGTCTGCCGGATTACGCATAACCGCGGACAGGCTGACCGATCGCGGCATTGAATATACGGAGCAAAAGTTGAACGAGATCAGTTACAAGGCCGCGTCACAGCTGTTTCGCAACGGCCAGTTTACCGAGTCGCTGATAACGATTAACAAGCTGCTCGATGCGCAGCGCGATGCCCGAACCTATATGCTGCTCGCCCGGACACTAAAGCAGCTGGGCCACAAGAATGAAGCTGCCAGCGCCTTCCAGCTCGCCGCTGAACTCGGTGGCCAGCACGCCGACGACAATCTCATCGATGCCATCAAGTTGAATTTCGAAATCGGTGAAAAGGACAAGGCTCTTGCTTTGGCAAGCCGAATACTGCCGAAGCTGACCCGCGATCCCGAGCTTGGCTTCATTGTAGCATCGCTGCTGGTCGAGAAGGGCCAGGCGCGCACTGCCCGTGTGTTCAAGACGATGCTCATCAACAGCAAAGAGCTGCCGCACATGCTGCTTGGCGCCAGGATCTCGCTGCATACTTGGGATCTGTTCGATCCTTCGGATGTCGAGACCGCTCGCGTGCTGCTGAACCGAATTCCCAACAGCAATCCGGTGCGGCTCATGTACCTCACATTCAGTCGCGAGCACAGCCGGCACGATGCCATCGAGCGCCACCAGCCGATCATCGATGCAGCAATCGCTGCGGGTGAACTCGATTTCTTGAAGAGAGACGGCCCGTTCTTCAACATTCACTGGACCGGCGACGAACACTTGAACCAACTGGCGCGCAGCAACACGCCGCGTTTTTCGCCGGAAATGACTACGCTCCGCCACAAGCTTCCCCATGCCTGGGGCGACAAGATCCGCATTGCTTATCTGTCTTCCGACCTTTTCGACAAGCATGCCACCATGAAGCTCATCCGCCGGGTGCTGGAACTGCACGACAGGGACCGCTTCGAAATCACGCTTCTGTGCCATTCTGATTCGGCGATGCTTGAGACCAATGATGCGGATCGCTCGGAATGGGGCGATATCGTTACCGTTCGAGATATGGACGATGCCACGCTGCAGGCAGAGATCAAGGCACGCAATATCGACATCCTCGTGGATCTGAAGGGCCATACGAAGGGCACACGCAACACCGTCTTCAATATGCAGGCGGCGCCGATCCAGGTCGCATGGCTCGGCTTCCCCGGTTCGACCTTGAACGTCGATCTCGACTATGTGATAGGCGACCGGTACGTGCTGCCGGACAGCTCGAAGCCGCATTATTACGAGAAATTCTGCCGCCTGCCCGAAACCTATCAGCCCAACGACCCGTTCCACCGGCCGCTCGCCAAGCCGCCGACCCGCAAGGATGTCGGCCTTCCCGAAGACGCATTCATCTATGCGTCATTCAATGCGAACCGCAAGATAACGCCGAAGATGCTCGATATGTGGGCCGAAATGGTCAAGTCCACGCCCAACAGCATTCTCTGGATCCTCTGCCATGCCAGCGAGGGACGGACCAATATCCAGAAGAAGCTTGTCGCCAGCGGCGTTCCCGCCAAGCGCATCTTCTTCATGAGCAAGCTGCATTTCGAATATCACATCAACCGTATTCCGCTCGCCGACCTTGGCCTCGACACCTACCCGGTCAACGGCCACACGACGACCTCGGAGCAGCTTTGGGCAGGATTGCCGGTTCTGACCTACAAGGGCACCAATTTTGCCTCGCGCGTCAGTGAAAGCCTGCTGAATGCAATCGACCTGCCGGAACTGATCGCGGAAGACGCAGATGACTATCTGCGCAAGGCGATCGAGTTCGGCAGCAATCCCGAGCTCATCAAACCGCTGCGGCAGCGTCTGAACGACAATCGCCTCAAGAGCCCGCTCTTCGACGCCGAGCGGTTCACGCGGCATATCGAGACCGCTTACGAAATGATGGTCGATCGCGCCAGACAGGGCTTGAAGCCGGACCATTTCGATGTCGCGTGCCTGCCGCCACGCACCGAGCCTTTCATGGAAAAGCTCGACTGACAATCGCCGCCAGGCACGAAGCCTGGCCGGACGCGCAATGAACGCTGCGCCCGATACAATTCAAGCATGATGCTGCCCTGAAGTACTCCGTCCGCGACGATAACTTGTCGGGAACAGCGGAGCATTGCCGAGATGCGTGCAAGACGCATCATGACAGAACGGTACGGAACCTGATCGAGACTTGCGACCAAAGGTCGGTGCAGGCAATGCGCTCCTATGGTCAACCATGATCTGAAATAGAGAATTTCCCTTTAAATTCAACATTCCATCTCTGCGCAAGCCTCGTGCACTACCTTTATCATCGAGCGATCCTCTGAAGTTTCAGGGATCTCGTGACGGCCCGAATACAACGTTAACCAAAAAAACTGGCTAGACAGCTCACCATGAAAACATGCCCATATTCCATCGAACGCGAAGAGATTCTTGCCAAGGCCATCAGCCCCCTGGCGGCCGAGCTGAGATTGCTCGACGCGGCGGACCTCATTTCGCTTCTTCGTTTCGAATATCACAGCTCGATTGCTGATCTGGTCGATTCTGCGGCCGAACTCTATTTCCATCCGGGAACCGTCCGCTTCGGCGTCGGCGGGGACTATGCGCTTGATTGGTCGGCTTATCCGTCCATCACGCTGGACCTCGAAATCACCCCGCCAGGTGTCACCATCTATAGCCGCCTGAAGCTGGAAGCGGAAAAAGCCAGCCTCTCGATCAACTACATCAACTTCCACAGCCCGTCTTCGGACCCGCATGAGAACACGTCCATTCTCGCAGACAGCCTGAAGCAGGTGACCTTCCAGAACACCAAGGCGCGCGCCGCTCTGGAGTTGAGCAGCCAGGCACATCATTGATCCCCTGCCCTTTCGGCTGCCGCCGGAAGGCCATTGACGCTTAACGCTCCAATGCCGCGCCCTGCGCGGCATTGGCGTTTGTGGTGGCCTGCAAACAAGTCTGGAGACGATTGCGACCAGCGGTCAGTTGCTCTCCTTAGGCCCTCATCCCTTCTCCCTCGGATCGTGATCGGAAGCCCTGTGACAGTGAGTTGTCCATTCGGGACGACGAGGAGAAAAGCTTCCTGCCACCGACATCGCGATAGCGCGGCGCTACCGAACGGATACACGGCGGCGCTACGGGTTCTTGGTTTCGCGCAATGCCGCAGGTGAGACAGGATCCCACCTTTGCTGGAATTTCTGCGCGCATGCCACACAAGCGCGAGGATGAACCTACGCTACAGGCATACTCAATATGGCTGACTGTGAGCGCGGCTCATCAAGCGGCACGGGCCAAGGCTCTATCGGCTCGCAGTGCCATCCCATTCTCCAAGCCTGCAGGTCTGCGTGCAGAACTGCAGGTGCAAGGTTTCAGGAGAACGATCGAACGAGGGAACCGACAAGCAGATTCCAGCCGTCTATGAGGACGAAGAACAGGATCTTGAAAGGCAGGGAGATCGATGTCGGCGGGAGCATCATCATACCCATGGCCATTGTGATCGTCGCAACCACCATGTCGATCACGAGGAAGGGCAGGACGATCAGGAAGCCGATCTCGAAGCCGCGGCGGATCTCGGAGAGCATGAAGGCCGGGATGAGCACGCGGTAATAGGGCCTGTCGCCCTCGGATGTCTGCTGGCCGCGTTCCGTGGCCAGATCGACGAAAAGCGCCAAATCCTTCGGTCGGGTATTCGCCATCATGAAGGTCCGGAAGGGTTCCGCAGTGCGCTCTATCGCCTGCGCTTCCGTCACCTGGTTCTGCAGCATCGGCTGGATGCCGTCGCGCCAGGATTGCTCAAGCGTGGGAGACATGACGTAGAAGGTCATGAACATCGCCATGCTGGCGAGGATCATGTTCGAAGGCGTGGTCGCAAGACCCATGCCCATTCTTAAGATAGAGAAGGCGATGATGAAGCGCGGAAAGCTCGTCACCATGATCAGGATGCCGGGCGCGACCGAAAGGACGGTCAGAAGACCGAAGGTGCGCACGATCCAGGCGGCCGCAGAGCCATCGACAGGGGCCTGGATCAGATCCTGCAACTGCTGCGCATGCGCAAGGCCAGGCGCCAAAGCCAAGATGGCAACGAAAATCGCGAAACGAATCATTCGACAACAAAAGTCCTAATCAGGACCTTTGTTACACGCCCCTGCGAACGCAGGCTAGCAATCTCCTGAATATCGCCCTTCAAATATGTGAATCCACGCGGCCCCTGAAGCTGCTGGAGCGACAGGGTTCGCAAGTAGGTCATGATATTCTGGTTGACGGTCTCGGCCAGTGCTGGATCCGGCGGTCCATCGAAAACCAGCCCGACCTGCAGACGAATGAGGTTTTCCGCCGGATACCCGATATTGGTCAGGATCGGCGCCAATTCCAGGAGATTGGGCAGGGCAGCGGCATTCTCCGCTGCTGCGCCATGCCCGCCCTCGGCAGCCGGCGCAGCTGCAGCAACCTCGGCCGGCTTGGGCGCCGGGGCGATCAGCTTGCCGGTCAGCCATCCGCCGCCGCCTCCAACCAGCGACAGCAATACTACGGCGCCGACCATGGGAATGAGCGTGTTCTTTTTCTTCGGGACGGTTTCGTCCTCAGTGATCATAGCCACGTGATGTCACTCCTCGGCGCGGGCCAACGTCTCAGATCGGCGAGAACAGGTCGAGGACCTGCTGTCCGACGGGCGGTTGCTGGATTTCCGTCACACGACCGCGGCCGCCGTAGGAAATGCGAGCCTCAGCAATCTTGTCGTAAGAGATTTCGTTTTCCGAATCGACATCCTGCGGCCTAACGATACCGGCAACGTTGAGAATACGGATTTCATGGTTCACCCGTACTTCCTGCGAGCCACTGATCAGGAGATTGCCGTTGTCCAGAACGCCGGTCACGACAGCCGCGACAAGCAGGTTCAACTGCTCCGCGCGCGTTGTCGATCCCTTGCCATTCATCTCCGATGTGCCGTCAAATCCATAGGTGGATTCCGTCTTCGGGTTCCATCCGAAAATCGTCGCGTCGGCATTCCATCCGGACTTGCGGCTGTTGGTCTTTTCCAGATCCGTTTCGTTGTCGAAATTCGCCTTGTCGTTGATCCGGATGTTCACCGTCAGGATGTCGCCAATGTTGAGCGCGCGGGCGTCCTTGAACAGGGCAGCCTGGCTGTCGCTCCACAAGGAGTAGCCGTTGTTCATGTTCTGGGGGCGTTTCGGATAGGAGGCGAGCTGCGGTGCCTGGCTGAATTGCAGGCCGCTGCCGATCGGGCTCATCGACGGTGCGTTGCCGATCTCACGGATCGTCTGGGGCGTCTGCGAGCATCCTGAAAGAAGCGCGACGGTCGCGAGAAGTGCGGGGGCGAATTTGGTCATGACGGATCTTTCGACGTGTTGGGATCCGCTGCACTGGCGATGATGGATGCAACGGCGGCAGCCTTCTTGGCATCCATTTCGCTCAATATCAGACCGGATTGGCGGGGCGGGAGCCGCATGACGATGGCGGCGGCGAGCCCTGCCTGCATTTCCTCCAGACGAGGAGCGGCAGTGTCTGGTTTCATGGTCTTGAAGATATCAACGAGACCGTTTTCGGCCTGTTTCATGAAGGCGTTGCGCCGGCCGATCCAGTCCTCGTATTCGGCCTTGCGGGTTTCCATGAGGGCAATACGATCGTTCACATCGCCCTGGAGCTTTTCAAGATCCTGTTTCTGCAACGCATAACGGCGGTCACGCGCAGCATCGGCGATGTTGCTGCAATATTGCTGGACTTCGGCTTCGCTCGTCAGGCCGGTCGTGTCGCGAACCTGCTCCTGGGCATCAGCAGAGGGCAAGGCGACAAGGAGACCGAGAAGGGCCAGAAAGGGAAGAGCAACCGAAGAGCGCTCCCAAGGCCGTAGGCGTGCCGGAGATGAAGTGTCTCGACCAATCATTGCAATACCAGCTCCGCTTGCAGCGCACCTGCGGACTTGATCCCCTGCAGGATCGCGATAATCCCGTCGGGCTTGACGCCAATGCTGTTCAATCCGGCGACCAGCGAACGCAGATCCGGGCCTTCGAGAACCGCAACCGGTCCGCCTGCCTTTTCAGCGACGATATCCGTTTCCGGCTGGACATAGGTCTCTCCGCGCGAGAAGGGCAGCGGCTGGATGACCTGCGGCATTTCGGTGACCTGAACCGTCAGTGTTCCATAGCTGACCGCGACCCGAGAGATGCGAACATCGGCACCGATGACGATGGTTCCCGTGCGCTCGTTGATGACGACCTTGGCAGGCGTATCGGTCTCGACCGCGAGGTTCTCGATCCGCGCCATGAGACGGGCCAGATCTTCCTGCGGTGGCTTCTGTACGGAGACGACCTGGGAATCGCGGGCTTCGGCGATCGGCATGCGATAAGTGCTGGTGGAGAAAGAGTTGATCACGTCGGCCACGCGGATCGCTGTGGAGAAATCCGGATTGCGCAGTTGAAGGACAAGGTTGCCCGAATCCTTGAACCGAGACGGCAGTTCCCGCTCGATGATGGCGCCGCCAGGAATGCGGCCGGCGGTCGTGATGCCTTCCGTGATCGTTGCTGCGGCTCCTTCTGCGAGGAAGCCGGACACCACCACTGCGCCCTGCGCGACGGCATAGATCTGCCCATCGGCGCCGGTGAGCGACGTCATGACGAGTGTTCCGCCGCGCAACGATGTTGCATCACCGAGAGAACTGACGGTCACATCGATGCGGCTGCCGGGGCTGGTGAACGGCGGCAGGTTCGTCGTGACCATGACGGCCGCGACGTTTTTGGCGGCCGACTGGCCGCCTTGCGTCGAAATACCCAGGTTCTGGAGCATCGCGCGCATCGACTGGTCGGTAAACGGCGATGCACGCAGGCCATCGCCCGTTCCCTGCAGGCCGACCACAAGACCATATCCGATGAGCTGGTTGTCGCGACCGGCCTGAAGCGAGACCACGTCCTTGATGCGCGCATTCGATGCCGCTTCCACGACGGACGCCGCAGCAAAAAGCGCCAGCAGGCCGGCGGCGATCGTTGTAAGCAGTCTACCGATCATTTCTGGACAACCTCGACATTTCCATCGGCCCTGACAGTACCAGTGACGGTAACTCCGCTCTCGGTGTTACGGACACGGATTGCATCTCCCGCCATGGCGTCCTGCAGAGCCGATCCGGGGGCCGAAATCGTCAAGCCGCCGACATTGAACATGATGCGGACGGCCTTGCCCCGCTCGATTGTGTAGGCCTCCCTCAGAGCGGACGAGGGAATGGTCCGCCCAGGAACAAGCGTGCGCTTTGCCACCTTGCCGATGACTTCCGTGACGCTCGACGTGTAGCCGCCAGCCAGATTGGGATTGGTTACCTCTACTTCCATGACCTGACTTGCGGAAATCAGATCACCGGGAAAAATCGTCGAGGTGGGAACAACGGCATAAAGAGGCTGAGCAACCGCGACCTGCGATCCGGCACCCGCGATGAACAGCAGCGACAGGGCAACCCCGCCGACAACCGACCGAAGTGCATTTACACTAGGAAACATCATGTTTGCCCGCCTCTCAATCCGTTACTTCAGGTTCTTACTGACGATCTGGGCCATCTCGTCTGCCGTCGTGATGACCTTGGAATTCATTTCGTAAGCGCGCTGCGCCGAGATCAGGTCGGTGATCTCCTTGACAGAATCGACGTTGGAGCTCTCCAGATAGCCCTGCTTCAGGTATCCGTAACCGGCATCCACCGGCAGACCTACAACGGCATCTCCAGAGGCTTCCGTTACCGCGAAGAGGTTATCGCCGAGCGGGCGAAGGCCTGCATCGTTGGCAAAGAGCGCCAGCTGGAGCTGACCGACTTCCGTCATGTTGTCCTGTTCGCCGATACGGACCGAGACGGTGCCGTCCTGGGCGATGGTGACTTCGGTTGCGTCCTGCGGAATGGTGATCGCGGGAATGACGCCGTAACCATCGATCGTCACCAGGCGGCCGTTGGCATCCTTATTGAACGCACCGGCGCGTGTATAGAGGGTGGTGCCGTCCGAGCCTTCGATCTGGAACCAGCCATTGCCGACAATCGCTGCATCGAGCGTGTTGCTGGTCTGGGAAATTTCACCCTGTTCGAACAGTTTGCGGACAGCCGACGTCTGCACACCGAGACCGATATTGGCGCCTTCCGGCACGACCGACTGGTTGGCGCGGTTGGCAACGCCTGCGGCGCGCTCGGTCTGATAAAGAAGATCGGTAAACTCCGCCCGGCCGCGCTTGAAGGCGGTCGTGTTGATGTTGGCGATGTTGTTTGCGATGACTTCGAGGTTCGTCTGCTGGGCGTTCATACCCGTGGCAGCAATAGCAAGTGCTCTCATGGACGTGAAACCTCTCTATCCTAGATCTGCATTTTGGAGACTTCGAGATAGGCCGAAACAACCTTGTCTCTCAGAGCGACTGCGGTCTGCAGCGTGCGATTAGCTTCCATGACGGCATCGACGACTTCACGCGTCGTCGCCTTGCCCTGAATGCCGGCGAAGGACATGGCCTCGCCCTGCTTGACGCTATCGAGCGCACCCTTGGCGGCATCGGCCAGAAAGCTGCCGAAACTCGGTCCCGCAACACCGGTTGCGACCGCGCCAGCGGCTGCGCCGAGCATGTTCGACATGCTGCTGCCGGTGGCTTCGGTCTTGTCGAGGCCGCTGGACTTCGTCAGCGAACCGATGCTTGAAATGCTATCGATCATCATTAACCTTTCAACAAATCGATTGTCGACGAGATCATGTCCCGCGTCTGCTTGATGCTCTGCAGGTTTGCCTCGTAGCTGCGATTGGCTTCGCGAAGGTCGGCCATCTCGATCAGCACATTGACGTTCGGATACTTGACCATGCCCTGTTCATTGGCGGCCGGATGATCCGGATCGTATTCCTCGACGAAGTCGCCCTGATCAGTGCCGATCTTCTTGACGTCGACGAGATTGAAGCCGCTGGCGCGATCCATCTCTTCCGCGAAGGTGATGATCTTGCGGCGATAGGGATCCGCACCCGCCGTATCACCGGTGGTGCGCGCGTTTGCGATGTTTTCCGAAACGATACGCAGGCGGGTGGACTGGGCTTCCATGCCACTGCCTGCGATCTTGAGGGAGGCGATCAGTGAGTCCATCTTACTTACCCAGTGCCGTCAGCATCATTCGGTTGATGTTCTGTACGAGCAGCGTGTTCAGTTCGTACTGACGCTTGACCTCGCCCATTTTCGACATTTCACCCGCCAGCGAGACGGTGTTGCCGGATTCCTGGACGCCGATCTCCTGATTGAGCTTGGTGTCCTTCAGTTCAACCCGACCATTGCCGGCGATATTCGTCGTCATGTGCGCCGGATTGGTCCTGGCCATTTCCATGGAGCCGAGACCGCTTGCGGACTTGAGCTCTGCGTCGAAGGGGGTCAGGTCCTTGGAGACGTATTTCGGCGTGTTCGCGTTAGCGACGTTCATCGTCGTCACCTGCTGTCGAACGGACAGCCATTCTGCTTGCCTGGACGCAAGTTCGAACAACTGGATCGGCTGCATGGTCATGGGTCTACTCCATCTTGTTGTGCCGGAAGCTAGAGCGATAATCTTGCGCGGGACTTGCGATAAAAACCGCCAGCAGATTTGCCGCTGCAGCCGGCATTTTCCGATGCGCCGAGCCAAACAGGTTCGCGCAAGCCCGGGCTCTTAACTGTCTCTTCAAATCGCCAGAGCTCTCCCGTGCGGGGGCATGCGCCGTATCCGTAAATCAGGAGACATCCATGCAATCCGGTATCTATGTCGGCATTTCCTCGCAGATCGCTCTCGAGCGTCGCCTCACCACGATCTCCGACAACATCGCCAACATGAATACCGTCGGCTTTCGCGCGACCGAGGTGAAGTTCGATCAGGTTCTCAGCCAGACCCAGAACGAGAACAACACCAAGATCGCCTTCGTTTCCCAGGGCAACGACTATCTGTCGATGCGTAACGGTCAGCTCGAACAGACCGGCAATACGCTGGATTTCGCCGTCAAGGGCGATGCCTGGTTCCAGCTCCAGACCCCGCAGGGGCAGGTGCTCACGCGTGACGGTCGTTTCTCCATGGGACTTGCCGGCGAACTCATCTCGACCCAGGGCTACCCTGTTCTTGATGCCGGCGGCGCACCGATCCAGCTCGATCCGCGCGGCGGTTCGCCGAAGGTCGGCCAGGACGGACGCATCATGCAGGGCGACCGGATGGTCGGGCAGATTGGCGTGTTCTCCGCAGACCTCAGCAAGGGGTTCTACCGCTCCGACAATAGCGGCGTCGTGCCGACAGAGGCACCCCAGCCTATTGTCGACACCATGGGCGTCGGCGTCATGCAGGGCTTCGTCGAACAGTCGAATGTCAACGCCATCGGTGAGATGACCCAGTTGATCCAGGTGAACCGGGCCTTCGAGAGCATTTCCTCGCTGATGAGCACGAGTGAAGACAATTTCTCGTCTGCGATGAGAACACTGGGCGGTAGCCAGTAGGAAACGCGCCGATGACGATGACGGCCGAACCTGATTTCCAGCCGGACGAGATATCGGCCGAACAGACCGCTACCCAACCTACCGGCATGCCGCGACTGGAACGGCTTTCCGATATGGCAGTGCATTACGGAAACCCGGCGAGCGTGCTTACCTGGGGGGGCCGGGTCAGAATGATTGCGGCCGGATATTATACCGTCAGCGGCCTTTCCAGACATGTGCGGCTCGGCGAATTCGTGTCGCACCAAAGCGCCACAGGCAAGCATATGGGCGAGGTCGTTCGCGTCGAACCCGACCTTATCTATGTCTGCCCGATCGAGCCGGGCGAGCCCATCGGCGTCGGTGATCTGGTTTTGCGCACCGGCGAATTCCGCCTATCGCCAAGCGACAGCTGGTGCGGCAGAACGATCAATTCGCTGTGCAGGCCGATCGACGGAAAGGGACCGCTGCGCGAGGGCAATGTCGCTCGCTCGATCAACACCCTTCCGCCGCCTTCCATGACCCGCAGGCGCGTCGATAGCTCATTCCGCACCGGAGTGAAGGCGATCGATATCTTCGCCCCGATTTGTTACGGCCAGCGTCTGGGCATTTTCGCCGGATCCGGTGTCGGCAAATCGACGCTTCTTTCGATGCTGGCCAAGGCCGACGCTTTCGACCGCGTGGTAATCACGCTGGTCGGTGAACGCGGTCGCGAAGTGCGCGAATTCATCGAAGACACGCTGGGTGACAATGTTGCCAAGGCGGTGATCGTCGTCACCACGAGCGACGAAAGCCCGATGCTGCGCAAGATGGCGCCGCTGGTCGGCATGACGATCGCGGAACATTTTCGTGATCAGGGTCAGAACGTGTTGTTCATCGCCGACAGCGTGACGCGATTTGCCCATGCTATCCGCGAGGTTGCGATCGCGGCCGGCGAGCCGCCGGTTGCGCGCGGCTATCCCGCATCCGTCTTTACCGAGCTGCCGCGCCTTCTGGAACGTGCCGGCCCCGGCATCGAAGGCACGGGCACGATTACGGCGATCATCTCCATCCTTGTCGATGGCGACAATCACAACGACCCGATTGCCGATTCGACCCGCGGTATTCTCGACGGGCATATCGTGCTCGATCGTGCGCTTGCCGACGAAGGCCGTTATCCGCCGGTCAATCCGCTGTCCTCGATCTCGCGTCTCGCCCGCAAGGCGTGGACCGCCGACCAGGAACGGCTGGTCTCCAGGCTGAAAGGCCTGATCAGCGTTTACGAAGAGACGAAGGATCTCAGGCTTATCGGCGGCTACCGGCCGGGCGCGGATCCCGATCTCGACATGGCCGTCAAGCAGGTACCGATCATCTACGACGTGCTGAAGCAGTCGCCCGGCGATGCACTCGTCATCGACGCCTATACCGAACTCGCCAATGCCCTGAAGGCATCTCTCACGAATAACAATCGCCCTATGCCGGCAGGAAAGAGATGAGCATGAAAAACAGGCTCCTCAGCGGAACCAGCCTCAGCAGGAAGCGGGATCCCGCGGCAGTGGCACCAGAAGACAAGCCTATCGACCGCTGGCTTGTCGCCACACTGGTCGGGTTTTCCATGCTGTGCGCCGCCTTCCCCTGGTATGTGTTCTTCAATCAGGACAAGTTCGGGGTCAATGTGGCCGGATGGGAACGGCTTCGCGACGTGCGCCACGCACGTCCGGCCGGCGAAGCCGGTATCGGCGCCTTGCGCGATCCACAGCAGGACGAAGCCGAACGCCCGCTTTTGCGCGAGATGGAGACTGACCGGATAACCACCGCCGCCATACCGACAACGCCATCCGGCGGCGGATCGGATGCAGGCGGCTTCGAAAACCAGGCATTTCCCGGCGGGGCGGAATTCAAGCTGCTGCGTGTTGCCAACGGCCGTGCCCTGATCGAAAATGGCACCGGCATTTTTCTCGTGCAGATCGGCTCAAAGCTGCCGGACAGTTCACGCCTTGCGGGCCTGCGGCAACGCAACGGCAAGTGGGAAATTGTCACATCGACAGGCAGGATCTACGGCGAATAGGGCACTCGTGCCTTTCAAATTATTCTCCTGGCCATTCGGCCGCATCGGCCAGGCAGACTACAACAGTCTCACGCAAGGCAGCGGCCTTATCGGTATAGTCTAAGACAAGCGTTGGATACGAGCTTACAATGAATCTTATTATCGGATTTGTCATCACGGTCGGCTGTATCATTGGCGGCTATATGGCCATGGGCGGCTATGTCGCTCTCCTCATGCAGCCTTTCGAACTTGTCGTCATCGGCGGCGCCGGCATCGGCAGCTTCATCATGGCGAACCCGATGAAGGTCTTGAAGGATTCCGGCAAGGCGATCGGCGAAATCTTCAAGAACGCTGTCCCCAAGGAAAGAGCCTATCTGGAAGTGCTCGGCGTGCTCTATTCGCTGATGCGCGACCTGCGCACCAAATCGCGTAACGAGATCGAAGCCCATATCGATAACCCGGCGGAATCGCCGATCTTCCAGTCCGCTCCGACCGTCCTCAAGGATGTCGAACTCACCTCGTTCATCTGCGACTACGTGCGCCTGATCATCATCGGCAATGCGCGCTCGCATGAAATCGAAGCGCTGATGGACGAAGAGATCGAGACGATCCTTCATGACCGTATGAAGCCGTATCATTCCATTCAGTCGATGGGTGACGCTTTCCCGGCACTCGGTATCATCGCCGCGGTCCTCGGCGTCATCAAGGCGATGAGCCATATCAACGAATCTCCCGAGGTTCTCGGCGGCCTGATCGGCGCGGCTCTCGTCGGCACCATGCTCGGCATCTTCCTTTCCTACTGCCTCTGCAACCCGATCGTTTCGCAGATCAAGGTCGTGCGCACCAAGCAGCACCGGCTCTACATCATCGTCAAGCAGACGCTGCTTGCCTACATGAACGGCTCGGTACCGCAGGTGGCGCTTGAATACGGCCGCAAGACGATCTCCTCCTCCGACCGTCCGTCGATCGACTCGGTCGAGCAGGAAATGATGAAGCCCGGCGGCGACACAAAGGCGGCGTGACAAAGATGAGCAGCAGCAACCAAGCTTCGCAAGCACGGCCCGCCATGGAGCGGGCCCTCCTCGCCCGCCTGACGGGTTCGCTCGGTGACCAGAAGACCCTGGAGCACCTGGCCCAGGATTTCGGCAGCCTCTATCAGAGCTTCCTGCCCGACGTTCTGCAGAGTGAACTCGGACTTTCGGTCGATGTGGCCTTCGACGGATATAAATCCGGCCTGATGAGCGAGTTGGTCGGCAAGCTGGGCGACAATGTCGTGCTGGCCGATGCAAGCTTGCGCAACTGGTGCCCCAAGTTCGTCATCGCCTGCGGCAACGCCTTCGTCATTACGCTGATGGAGAACATGCTCGGTGCGACACCGGACTCTATTTTCCAGCCCCCGCGCCGGGCGCTGTCGCAGATCGAGCTCGATCTTTCGACGGTGATCTTTGACAAGATCGCGCAGGTGCTGCGCTCGGGAGTGAACGCTCCGGGCGGCTTCGAGACCACGCTTGAGAAGCCACACAATGCCGATGCAAGGCCGGTGCTGGAAGAAGAAGCTTCCGATCCCTTCGCCATGTCCATTCGCGTGGAATTGAAACTCGGCAAGGTGGCCTCCGAATTTTACCTCGTCGTTCCGCAGAAGTATCTTTTGAAGACGACGATAACCCTGCCGAAGTCAAAGGGCGACTTCTCGCGCGAGCAGGACGCCTGGTCGGAAAGCATGTCCGAACAGGTGCGCCAGTCGCGGGTGACGCTGGAAGCCAAAATTCCGCTTCAGGCACTGACACTCAATACGATTTCCAAGCTTGTTGCCGGCGACGTGATCGCGTTCCGCGACAAGGAAGAGATTGTTGTCGATGTCAGCGCCAACGGCCGCGAAATGTACAACTGCGAGTTCGGCAGGAGCGGCGAAAACTACACTGTCCGCGTCAAGGACAATGTGAGCAACGAAAACGACATTTTGAAACATTTGCTCGGCTAGAGCGAAGGACCTCTGGGCCTTGCGGCGAGAGACCAGTAGTCGATTGATTTAGAACGGGAATGCTACTTTCATGGCGACAAAGAAAACAGCTTCGACGGACGAAAACGCACTGAACCCCTTGGAATCGGACTTCGATTTCGACAATGCGGTCAGTGAACTCCGTGGTGTGATGAAACATGACGCCGATGGCACAGCGCCTGCGGCTGACGACAGCTTCGGCTTCGACTTTCCGGCCGGAGAAGAAACAGGCTCCGAGTTGCCGCCATTCGGCGACGCAGCGACCACAAGCGACTTCGGTGCGGCCTCCGATTTCGGCGGCAGCAGCGATTTCGGGACATCCAGCGATTTTGGCGGGAGCAGCGATTTCGGCTTTTCAGCACCTGAAATGAAGCCGACTGCAGGCTCGGGGCTGAACAGCAACCTCGACCTGATCATGGATATCCCCATCGATGTTCACGTTGTGCTCGGAACAAGTCGCATTTCGGTGTCGAATCTGATGAACCTTCAGGAAGGCGCCGTGGTGGCGCTCGACAAGAAGATCGGCGAACCGGTCGATATCACCGTCAACGGGCGCCGTATCGCCCGCGGCGAGATCACGGTTCTCGAAGACGACGACACCCGCTTCGGCGTGAAGCTCATTGAAGTCATGAGCTCCAAGACTTCCTGAACAGGAAGTCGGAAGCAAAGAGGAAAAAGACCATGATGGACTTTGAAGACTTCGGCGGGGCATTGACAGACAAACCTCTTACCCAGGCGGAAAAGGCAGCCGCGGTGCTGCTCGCCATGGGAAAGAATGTCGCCGGAAAGCTGCTCAAATTTTTCACCCAGGCGGAACTGCAGGCGATTATCGCCGCAGCGCAGACCCTGCGCACCATCCCGCCGAATGAACTTGCGCAGCTCGTCAACGAGTTCGAAGACCTGTTCACCGAAGGTGCAGGCCTTATGGACAACGCCAAGGTCATCGAAAGCATCCTTGAGGCGGGTCTCACCCCGGAAGAGGTCGACAGCCTGCTTGGACGCCGCATGGCATTCCAGTCCTATGAAGAGTCCATCTGGGACAGGCTTCAGGAAGCCGATCCCGATTTCATCGCGGCTTTCCTGATGCGCGAACATCCGCAGACGGTGGCCTATATCCTGTCGATGCTGCCGTCCGGTTTCGGTGCAAAGGTGCTGCTGAAGCTGCCCGACAGCCAGCGCGCCGACATCATGAACCGCACGGTTAACCTGAAGAACGTCAATCCGAAGGCTGCCCAGATCATCGAGAACAAGGTCGTCGACCTGATCTCCGAGATCGAGCGCGAGAAGAACTCTGTCGGCCCGATGAAGGTCGCGGAGCTGATGAACGAACTGACCAAGCCCGACGTCGATACGCTGCTCAACTCTCTCGAGGAGATCAGCCAGGATGCGGTCGCCAAGGTTCGTCCGAAGATCTTCCTCTTCGAAGACATTCTCCTCATGCCGCAGCGCAGCCGCGTGCTCTTGCTGAACGACATCTCCGGCGATGTGCTGACCATGGCGCTCAGGACCTCTTCGGCGCAGCTGCGCGAAAGCGTTCTGTCCTCGATCAGCCCGCGTTCGCGCCGCATGATCGAATCGGATCTTCAGGTCGAAATGCCCGGCACGAACCCGCGCGAGATCGCGATTGCACGCCGCGCCATCGCACAGGAAGCGCTGCGTCTTGCCAATTCGGGCCAGATCATCCTCAAGGATCCGGAAGCCCAGGCGGAAGGTGCGGCCGCCTGAGACACGGCCGACCAATAATTCCGCGCGCCAGTTCAGGCGCGCGGCACCGTATCGGACGTTGTTGATAAACCCGATACCGGCAGGGCGCGCGATTGCCCCTATTCGATCCCCCGCATAATGTCCGACAATAGCTTGCGCATCCGTCCGGGAAACTGGTTTTCAGATCGGTGCGTCGTCACTAGGTTTCTACAGCGTTCCTGTTCCCGCGGAGACAACGGAACGGCCGACTGTAACTTGCGGGGTCTGCTCCAGGGCCGTCAGGAAGGCGCTCGTGTCCGACGATCAGGACAAGGACAGTAAAACAGAAGAGCCGACAGAGAAAAAGATTCGGGATACGATGGCCGAGGGCAACACGCCCTCATCACGTGAGATCCCGATCTTCGCGTCGTCTCTCGCCTTCTACATCTATCTTGTCTTCTTCCTGCCAACCGGCGCCGCGCAGCTGGCCGAAACATTGCGCGATATCCTGGAACAACCCGACCAATGGCGCCTTCAGTCGGCCAACGATCTTGTCTCACTGGCGGTCAGGCTGGCGTGGGACGCGAGCGCAATGCTTTTGCCGGTCGCCATTCTTTTCATAGTTTTCGGGCTCGGGTCCAATATTGCGCAGCACATGCCCGAGTTCGTGCTGAAGCGCATCACGCCTCAATATAACCGGATCTCGCCGGTGCAGGGCTGGAAACGTCTCTTCAGCATGGCGGGACTGGTCGAATTCGGCAAGTCGATGTTCAAGATCATCGTTGTCTCGATCGTGATGGTGATTGTGCTGAAGGCGGATTATTTCCGTTCGCTCGACGCCCTCTTTTCCGATCCGCAGGTCATGCTCGTCGAGATGATGGTCGTGATGAAGAAGATCATGATCGTCATCCTCTTCGCCACCGGCGTTCTCGCCATCGTCGACTATATGTGGACGCGGCACCATTGGTATTCGAACATTCGAATGACCAAGCAGGAAGTGAAGGACGAGTTCAAGCAATCGCAAGGTGACCCGCTCATCAAGGCTCGTATCCGCTCTATCGGCCGCGATCGCGCAAGACGACGCATGATGACCAATGTTCCGCGCGCGACACTCGTCATCACCAACCCTACTCACTATGCAGTCGCATTACGGTACGCCCAGGGCGAGAGCGAAGCACCGATGGTCGTCGCCAAAGGCCAGGACCTGGTCGCTCTCAAAATCCGAGAATTGGCGCAGCAGCACAACATCCCCATCTTCGAGGATCCACCATTGGCGCGTTCGATGTTCGCACAGGTGTCGGTGGATGGCGTCATTCCCCCGGCCTTCTACAAGGCGGTGGCGGAACTCATCCATCGCGTCTATGCCGCACGGGCGAAGCGCGGCCGGCCTAGATAAGGCTTACAGGATCAGGTGATGTAACCGAGCCTGATCGCCTTCGCGATCGCCTGGATCCTGTTGACGGAATCAAGCTTGATTGTCGCAGAGCCGAGATAGGCGTTTACCGTATGCACGGAGAGACCCAGCTTTTCGGCTATTTCTTCGCTGATGCGGCCATCGCCTGCCAATTGCAGGCAGGCAATCTCGCGCTCGCTGAGCGATTCAGCAGGCACGCTGCGCCGCTCGTCCAATGCGAGCAGATCCATCATGATCTGGCAGCTTTCCACGTGCTGGTCGATTACGGCACCTGCCGTCAGGGAAAGCTGGTCGGCGAAGAACGCCACATAACCATTGCCGAGTGCGCCCAGGCGCACAGGGAAAACCACGCCCGAGAAACACAAGGCAGCTGTCTCAAGCCGCCTTACTAGCGGCGAGAACTCCCCTGCATCCAGCATGCTGCCTTCGCGGGCACCACTCCAGACCAAGGGAAGAAGCGACATCTCGACGTGATCGAGCAGGGTCTCCTCGAACTCGCCGAGAATCTGGCTGCTGAACTCTGCCGCGTTAGCGCCCCAGTTATCGAGCTCGCAGACCAGCTTTCGCTTGTTCGGAAGCCCGGCGCCGGTGATCCGGAAAACGGCAAAGTTGCGGGCCTTCAGGCCTTTCTGCATGGCAATCAGTTTGGGAAAAATATCCGACCTGCTCGAACCACGCTGAAGGCGCAGGTATTGAGCGCTGCCCGGTCCCTCCGCTGTGCCGCTTCGCGAATAGCCCATTCCGTTGCGCCCTTATACCAGATTGTTGCGAACCGCGTAGGCAATCGCCTCTGAGCGGGTCTTGGTCGCAGTCTTGCGCATCACACTGGTGATGTAGTTGTTGATCGTATTGCGGGAGATCCCGAGGATCACCGCGATCTCGTCGCTCGTCTTGCCCTCTGCAATCCAGAACAGGCATTCGAGCTCCCTTTCGGTCAGTTCGAAATCCCGCTCGGTGCGCGATTCAATACTCTCGACGAAGCTTGCTCCGTAGGCGGCCAGAAGACCGATCTCCTTCAGGTGTTCCTGCGAAAGAAGGGTGCCTTCGGCAAACAGCAACATCAGCGAAAACCGTGTGCGGCCGACGGAAAATGTCAGAGCGCAATATTGGCGGCTCAACGTATCGGGCAGGACGACGTTTTCCGGCAAAAGCGCAAAGCTTGGCGTCAGGACGGAGAAGCATTTCTCGAGTTCCGTCGATCGCGCATAGGCGCTTGCGAGCTCTGACCCGAGCCGCCGGACAAGATCGAAAGGCCAGTTCGAGGTGACGATGAAGTCCAAGCCCTGTTCCTGGATAAGGTCGTATCGAGCCAGAAGAAAATGGGAAGCGCCGACATGATCTGCCAGCAGCCGCATGATTACCTGCAGGTTCTCGGAGCCGGCAAGCGCGGAAAGGCGACGGACAAGCTCTTCGCGAGACATGATCCGGTTGTGATCAATCTCCTGAGGAGAGCGCCCTTGCGCCGAGACATCCTTGCCCGATAACTCCATTCGTTATCTGCTCCTGCTGCGTCGATTAAGACCTCGCCTGAAGAAGCCTATCCGAGTTTCCGCGTTACCGACATCTGCTGCACCCCTGCCCCCAGGAGTTCGAAACCGCCGACGAATCATCTTCAGTGTAAGAGAAGCGCACCCAATTGCCATCATGCGCCGTTCGAATTTCCCCAGATGCTGCGCGAGTGTCACATATGGTATTAAAGTGACGCAGCTGAATTCGTTCCAATTCGCGCAAAAAAGGGCCGGATTTGCATCCGACCCTTTGGATCATATCTGTGTGATCTCGACTTATGCCGCTTTTTCGAAGGCCCACTTGCGAAGGATCTTTGCGGCGCGCTCTTCGGAGATCTCGACCATGCGAGAGAGGCGCTTTTCCGGACCTTCCTTGACGCGGCGGTTGAAACCATCGCCTTCGTCGTCGCCCATGAGGTCGCCGCTGCCATCGAAACCGAAGTCCGCGCCGAAGCCGTCCATGAGGGCGGGGCTGCCGCCGGCAGGAGAGAAGTCGGGCAGTTCCAGGCCGGCGCCATCACCGATCGTCTCACCCGATGCCGAGCTGCCTGCAACCGTGCGGACCAAAGGACGCAGGCCGAGCCAGATGACCAGGAAGGCGACGCCGAGGAAGGCCAGCGAGTTGATGATGCCACCCAGGTTGCGGGTAAGAACTTCCGTGATGCTCGGACCGTTCGCGGCTTCGTCGAGCAGCTGGGTTTCGAGGAAGTCCATGGCCGTGAGGGTGACGACGTCGCCACGATCTGCACTGATGCCTGCAGCCGAGCTGACGATCTTCTGCATCTCGGCCAGATAGGCGTCGATCTTGGCCTGGTCTGCCGGTTCGCCAACCATCTGGGCGATACGGCCCCTGTTGACGACAACGGCAATCGAGACCTTTTCGATCACATAGCTGTTGCGGGTCGTGGCAATGGTCTTCTGGTTGATCTCGTAGTTGGTCTGTTCTTCGCGCTTGTCGGACTGATCGGACGACTTCGGACCATTGTTGCCGCCCTGCTCGGGCGCAGCCTGGGGAACGTTCTGTTCGACAGTCGCCGCGTTGTTCTCAGCCGATTGTTGCGACTGCGCGTTCTCTCTCGTTGCGCGAACCGAACGTTCTACGCGAGAGTTCGGGTCGTAAACCGTTTCCTGGGTCTGCTGGGTGTCGGTGTTCAAGGCCGCCGTGACGCTGGAGCGGAAATTGTCCATGCCGAGGAAGGGCGCCAGCGCCTTGTCGATATTGGTTTCGATTTCGGACTGAACGGACTGAACGATGCCGAGCGAACGGCTGATCTGGCTGTTACCGCCATCATCGC
The DNA here is from genome assembly GCF_019511445.1 of Aliirhizobium wenxiniae. Lineage (GTDB taxonomy): Bacteria > Pseudomonadota > Alphaproteobacteria > Rhizobiales > Rhizobiaceae > Neorhizobium > Neorhizobium wenxiniae_A. The sequence continues at coordinate 100,989 of NZ_JAEUAN010000017.1, read as the reverse complement.
CCGCAGCGAGCAGCTGGCCGGTCGAATCGAGAATCGTCACGTCTTCCATATCAAGCCCCGGAACAGCCGAAGCAACCAGATGGCGGATGGAAGGCGCTGCCTTGCGGCCGGTCGACGACCCGGCGCGGATCATCACCGAAGCCGTAGGCTTCTGCTGTGCGCGGCGGAAATTCCCGACATCGGGCATAACGATATGGACGCGAGCGGCGGAAACACCGCTGATCTGCTGGATCGATCGCGAGATTTCACCTTCCAGCGCGCGAACCCGCGTTACTTCCTGCATGAAGGAGGTGAGGCCGAGCGAGCCCACATTGTCGAAAAGTTCGTAACCGGCGTTGGAACTGTTCGGCAGTCCACGTTCCGCCAGCATCAGGCGCGCCTTGCTGGTGTTTCCGACCGGAACCTGAATGCTTTTCCCGTCAGAACCAACCTCGAAAGCCATATTGGCTTCGGCAAGCGCCATGCTGACCTGATTGAGATCGCTGGACTCAAGGTTCACATAGAGCGTCTCGTAGGCGGGCTTATTAACAAACATCGCTGCGGCAATGACAATCGCGATCGAAATCGCACCTGTAGCAGCCAAGGCAATAAGTTTCGTCTGACCTAGAGATGCCAGATTTTTAGTAATTTGTGAAAATTGAGCTAACAGATTCATTCTGTTCCCACATCGCCGAACACGGTTATAGAGCTACTGCTCAAGCCGCACCCTAAGAGCCGAAGCTTGTGCGAGCGTTTCCGTAATTTGGAATGTGGGAGAAGCCGCGAGGGATCGCGACCTGCTCTTCCGGACAAGAATTAAAAGAAGTCGAAGTCGCCCGCGGCCTTGCTCAGCGGCTGCGAATGGCCATGCCGCATACCACTGGCCAGCGATCGCTGCATGTCGGCAAGCTTGACCAGGCTGAGTGCCGTGGAAACATCCACCTTCCATTCGCTGGGAATGGAGCCGGTGATGGTGTCGATGAATTCGGCCAGACCACGCGTCTTCTGCACGGCAAGGTCGATGCCCTGCAGGATCTTCATCGTGTCGGGCGACTGAAGGACGTTCTCCCCGCCGACTTCGAGAATCTGCGGTTCCACACGCTCGATCAGGTAGGCAACGTCATGCAACTCGGAAACCAGCCGCATCAGAACATCCGGCAGGGCCTCCTCCGGGGCAGAGGTTGGCGGCGTAACAATATCGTTCATAGCCATTCCAAGATATGAATTGAGGTGACGATCAGAAGAATTCGATGGAGTTGTCGACCGGCTTGGGCGGCGTACGGACAGGACGCTGCTCCAGCGCGACTGTTCGCTGCGTTTCCGCACCCGTCAGTGGATATTGCCTGGCACGACCGTGCACAGGCCAGTATTCGAGCTTACGGCCATGTTCGCCTCCGGTGGAGGAGCCTACGACCTGAATGCCTTCGTCTCTCAGGAACTGCATTGCAAAGGCTGCATTCTGTTCGCCGACATTCGAGAAGCTCGCGATCGTCTTGGCGCCGCCGAAGACCTTCGCCTCCAGCCGGTCACGACGAGCGCCCTTCTTCAGAAGACCGTTGATCAGCAGTTCCATCAGATGCACGCCATAACGTGTCGCGTCACCGCCCGATGCCATGGCCCCGCCCGAGCCAGGCAACAGGAAGTGGTTCATGCCGCCGACACCGGCGACAGGATCACGCAGACACGCGGCCACGCACGACCCAAGTATCGTCGACAGGACGACGTCAGGGTCGTCGATGACCTTGTACTCCCCCTGGATGATATGGACGCGCCTGCCCGCGACGGCATCATTCATTTGAGGGCTCCGAACACCGCTTCGATAGCGGCCTTCATCTTTTCAATGGTGAACGGCTTGGCCAGAACGTTGTTGGCACCAAGCTGGGCTGCCTTCTGGACAAGCGCGCGATCGCCCTGAGCCGTCAGGATAATAAAGGCCGCCTTCTTCGTGTTCGGATTGGAACGTACAGCCTGCAGAAAGCCGATACCGTCCATGTTGGGCATGTTGAAGTCGGAAATGACCAGATGATGCGGCTGTTCGGTCATGATTTTCATGCCCTGAACGCCATCGCCTGCGGAGGTGATCTGCTTGAAACCGAGCTGCGTCAGAGCATCGCTGAGCAGCAGACGGCTGGTGACCTGATCGTCGACAATCAGAACTTTGATTTTTTCGGCGAGAGACATTTATTCGGTACCTTCTTTTCGGGCGGCAGTTAATTTCAAGATTTCTTCTCCAATGGAGCCCAAGGGTAGTTGCTGCTCGACGGCACCCAGTTCATAGGCAACCCTCGGCATCCCATAGACCACACAGGTCTTCTCGTTCTGTCCGATCGTGCGTGCGCCGGCGCCGCGCATCTTCAGAAGTCCGGAAGCCCCGTCGCGCCCCATGCCGGTCAGAATGACGCCAACCGCGTTGCGGCCGGCCAATTCCGCGACAGAATCGAACAGGACATCAACCGACGGCCTATGGCCGTTTACGGGGTCCTTTTCGACCAGTCGGCAGCATGGTGCTGACGGGTTTGCCACCTGCAAATGTCGTTCGCCACCGGGCGCGAGATAGATCTTGCCGATCTCCAGGCGCGCGCCATCGGTTGCTTCCTCCACGACAGGGGCGCAGATACGATTAAGACGTTCAGCAAAACTTTTCGTAAACGTCGGAGGCATATGTTGAGTGATTACTGTCGGCGGGCAGTTTTGCGGGAACTTTTGCAACACCGTGATCAGCGCTTCCACACCTCCGGTAGAAGATCCGATGGCGACAACCTTTCGCCCGACGCGGTAATCATGCACGGACATCGGCGGCGCAACCGGGGCCGGAGCAGATGTTGCGGTGAACCTGCGGCCCGAGCGGGCAGCCGCCTTGACCTTTTCAGCGAGATCCATGAACGGGCGGCGATCGCCGGGAGCCGGCTTGCCGACGCAGTCGAAGGCACCGATTTCGAGTGCGGCCAGCGTCGCGTTGGCGCCGTGATGTGTCATCGTCGAAACCATGATGACCGGCATAGGACGCAGGCGCATGATCTTTTCGAGGAACTCGAGCCCGTTCATGTTCGGCATCTCGATATCGAGCGTGACGACGTCCGGGTTGAGCTGCTTGATCGCGGCGCGTGCCTCCATGGCATCGCCGGCCTGGCCGATGACGCTGACGTCCGGATCGGAATTAAGCACGGCGGTGATCAGGCCCCGCATGGTGGGGCTATCATCGACAACGAGGACGCGTGCGGGCGCGCTCATGCCTTCCTCCCCGCATGCTTGCCCATATAGCGATAGGTGGTGATGCCGATATTGTCGAAGTGATGCTTGGCATCACCCGACACACGTTCGGAATGGCCGATATAGAGATGGCCGCCATCCGGAAGCAGGGATGCGAAACGCGACCAGATCTTCACCTGGGTCGGCTCGTCGAAATAGATCACCACGTTGCGGCAGAAGATTACATCGAAACCGCCCTTGAACGGCCATTGGGCCATCAGGTTCAGTTCGTTGAAGGTGATCAGTTTCTTGACCCGGTCGTCGATCTGGCACTTGCGTCGGCCGTTGACGTCGACATCGCGGAACCATTGCTTGCGCATGGCAGGCGAGATGCTTTCCAGAGCGTTCTCGTCATAGGCGCCGGCTCTCGCGGTCTCGAGGATCTTGGGATCGATATCGGTCGCCAGAATGCGGAAATCGTAATCGGCGGCATTGGGGAACATCGCCAGCACGGTGAGCGCGATCGAGTATGGTTCCTGTCCATCGGAGCAGGCAGCTGACCAGATGCGAACACGGCCACCGCTCTTGGCGCGGTTGATCAGGCCCGGCAGCACGTCGTCACGCAGATGTTCGAAATGATGGTTCTCGCGGAAGAAGCGCGTGAAGTTGGTGGTCAGATGCGAGAGCATCTCGCGACGAACCGCAGCACCTTCAGGAGAGGAGACGAGCGTGCAATATTCCCGGAAACCGCGCAGGCCCAGATTGCGGATGTGTTTCGACAGACGCGAATAGACGAGAGACGCCTTGGAATCATTGAGATAGATTCCGGCATCGGCATAGATCATTGCAGCGATCTCGGAGAGATCGCGACGTGTCAGCGGATATTCTCCGCTCGCAAGGACCTCATCCGGCGACTGCCGGCTATCAAGCGCGCCCAACGGCATCATGCAGCTTCACTTTCCTTGTCGTGAGCTTTCTCGGGGAAGAGGGCATCCAGCTCGATCAGGCAGATCATCCGCGTGTCGATTGCCAGGATTCCCCTCGCGTACTGCTTTTCCAGATCCGACGAAACTTCCGGAACCGGCTGGATATTATCCTCGGTAATCGTAAGGATATCGGAAACGGCCTCAACCAGCAGGCCGACAACTTTGCTCTTTACCTGCGCAACGATGATGACATGGCGCGCCGTCGGCTCCGCCACCTTCATGCCCAGCCGCGCGGACATATCGATAATCGGCAAAACCGCGCCACGCAGATTGATCACGCCCATGACATAGGGCGGAGCGTGCGGCATCGGGGTGGCTTGTGTCCATCCGCGGATTTCGCGGACGGACATGATGTTCACGCAAAATTCCTGATCACCGATCCGGAAAGCGATCAGCTCTCTGGCTCCATGCGACAGAGACTTTACGGCATAAGATACGCTCATCGACCCGGTTATCCTGCTGCTGCGAGCGACATTTCAGGCTTCAGCGACTGACCGCGCGAGGCGCCGACAACCGCATCAACGTCAAGGATGAGCGCCACGCGTCCATCGCCGAGGATGGTTGCTGCAGCGATGCCCGGGACGTGAGTGTAGTTTGCCTCAAGCGACTTGATGACGACCTGACGCTGACCCTGGATCGCATCGACCATCAGGGCGCGCTGGCCACCGCCTTCGGATTCCACCAGAAGCGCCACACCATCGACCGGATTGGCCTGATTGGCGCGGAAATTGAGGATCCGGCCGACATCGACCAACGGGCAGAACGAGTTGCGGATCGAGATGAGCCGCTGGTTCGAGCCAAAGGAGTGGATGGCGGAGGCTTCCGGCTGCAGGGTCTCGACGATCGCCGTCAACGGGACGACCAGCGTCTGGCCGGCAACGGTGACGACCATGCCGTCAAGAACGGCGAGCGTCAGCGGCAGGCTCATGGTGAAGGTCGAGCCGAGGCCCGGACGCGAGGAGATCGAGATACGACCACCGAGCGCCTGGATCGAACGCTTGACGACGTCCATGCCAACGCCGCGGCCGGAAATGTCGGAGATCTTGTCGGCGGTCGAGAAACCCGGCGCGAAGATCAGGTTGTCGATCTCTTCGTCCGAAAGGTTGGCATCCGGCGAGATGAGATCGTTGTCGATCGCCTTCTGCTTGACGCGCTCGCGGTTGATACCGCCGCCATCGTCGATCAGCTCGATCAGGATGCGACCCGAACGATGCTTTGCCGAAAGCTTGATCGTGCCTTCCGGATCCTTGCCGGCGGCCTCGCGCTTTTCCGGGCTCTCGATGCCGTGGTCGACGGCATTACGGATCATGTGGGTGAGCGGCTCGGCGATCTTGTCGATGACCGTCTTGTCGACTTCGGTGTTCTCACCTTCGGTGACGAGGCGGATCTGCTTGCCGACCATATCGGCCACTTCGCGGACGATACGCGACATGCGCTGGAAGACCGGCTTTACCGGCTGCGCGCGGATAGCCATGACCGAGTCCTGGATCTCGCGGGTGAGCTGCTGCAGCTCTTCGAGACCCATGTTGACGGCGGATGTGCCGTTCGTGTCGTTTTCGACAACGCTCTGCGAGAGCATCGCCTGATTGATGACAAGCTCGCCAACAAGGTTGATCAGGCGGTCGACGCGATCGAGATCGACGCGGATCGTCTGGCCGGCCGACGATGCGGCTGCGGCGGGATTGTTCTGGGCAGCAGCAGCTGCGGCGGCCGCCGCTGCACTTTCCTTCTTTTCGACTGCGGCGTTGACCGCCTTGGCGACACTGGACGTTGCTTCCGGTACACTGGCCTTGGCTGCTGTCTCGGCTTGTGGCTGTACGGTCTCCACCGGCTCGTCGTCGAGCGAGGAGAGATCGAACGGTACCGGGATCATCGGCAGTTCTTCATCTGCGGATGCTTCCGACGGTTTGACTTCCAGCTCGCAGTCCCATTCGGCGAATTCGAAAACTGCGCGAACCTCATCCTCGGATTTCGGCGTGGTGATGGAGATCTTCCAGCCGAAATAGGATGCTTCCGGGTCAATGCTTTCGAGCGCCGGGAGCTGGTCGATATCGCAGGCGATGCTCATCTCGCCGAGGCGGGACAGATCGCGAAGCAGAAGGGCTGCTTCGTTGCCCTTGGAATAGAGTTCACGCGTCGGCTTGAAGGTGACTTCGTAGGTGAACTGCTCGATCACGTCCTCTTCTTCGCCGAAACCGTCGAAGGTGAAGGGGATCGGCTGGAAGCCGCTGTCATCCGTCGGCTTTGCGACCGGAGCCGCAGCGGCAGGCTTTGCAGCCTTCGGCGCTTCGGCAGCCGGCGGTGCTTCGCCGTTGGCCAGTGCCTCAAGTTCCTTGACCAGGCCGCGTGTACGGCTCTCTTCAACGCTGCCGCCATCACGCGAGCAGGTCACGAGGTCGGCGAGCACGTCGGCCGACTTGAGCATGACCTTCAGGACATCCTGGTTCGGCTCCAGCTTGTTGGAGCGTACGCAGTCAAGCGTCGTCTCGAAGACGTGGGCGAATGCCACAAGTTCTTCCAGACCGAAAGCGCCGGCACCACCCTTGATGGAATGAACGGCGCGGAAAACGGCGTTTACCGTCTCGGGATCGCGATCCCCATCGTTCAGCTTGAGAAGACCGGATTCCAGTTCAGCGAGCTGTTCTTCGCATTCCTGAAAGAAGATCTCTTTGATTTCGTTCATATCCATCGGAGGAATTCCCGGTTCAGGCGGTTACACGCTCGATCGCATCAATGAGTTTTGCCGGATCGAAAGGTTTTACGATCCAGCCGGTTGCGCCGGCCTGGCGCGCGCGGTTCTTCTTCTCCGCATCGCTTTCGGTGGTCAGGACCAGGATCGGGACGGCGCGGTATTTTTCGTTACGGCGCACGCCTTCGATAAAGCCAAAGCCATCGAGACGCGGCATGTTGATGTCGGTAACGATGACATCGGGGTTGCAGCCTTCGAGGACCTCAAGACCTTCGACGCCATCTTCGGCCTGGATCGTCTCGAAGCCGGCATTGTTGAGGGTCACCAGAAGCATGTTCCGGATCGTCCGTGAATCATCCACGGTCAGTACTTTTTTCTTCATTGCTAGATCTCCTTAGCAATTAACTGGGTTTCGCTGATTCCAATCAGCGCAATAGTCTTTTCAAAGGCGTCCGATGCCTTCTCGACGAGGAACGATTTCTTGTCGGCCTGCCATGCGGCGGCACCGGCAACCAGAACCTGGACACATTGAACGCCAACGCGTTCTACCGCCGAAGCATCGATCACGATGTCCTTGCCGCGCATCGACATGAGCTTGCCGTGCAGCGCAGATGCTTCATTGAGGTCGAGAATTGGCGAGAGCGCCAGTTTTCCCGATGCGGCTTTCCTTGCTGCCATCAGCGTGTTCCTTGACGTTTGTAAAAGAGCTGTGCCTCAGGCTCAGCCGGTGCGTGATATCGGTCGGTCAGTACGCCAGCCACCGGGGCTGCCGGGCGCCTGTCCTCGTAGCCGCTGTCGAAATCCCGTTGCCTGGCAATGCGGAATTCACGCACCGTGCGGCCGAGTTCGAGAATGACGGTATGCAGTTCGTCGGCGCTTTCGCCGGTGTTGCGGGCAAAGCTCGCATTCGCGCCGATCTCGTGGCTGAGCGAACCGATCTCGGACGTGACGCGGTTCAGGCCGTCGGCCTGCTCGACCGTGCGGCGGGCGACGCCTGTGATCGCATCGTTGATTTCGCCGACCTGCCGGACGATGCCGCCGATCGCCGCCTGGGTGCGTTGGACCATGTCGACGCCTGCGCCGACCTGTGACTTGGTGCCGGTGACCAGCGTCTTGATCTCGCGGGCCGCATCGGCAGAACGCTGGGCGAGCGCCCTCACCTCCTGTGCGACGACGGCGAAACCGCGACCGCTATCGCCGGCGCGAGCGGCTTCGATGCCGGCATTGAGCGCAAGAAGATTGGTCTGGAACGCGATCTCATCGATGACGCCGATGATCTCGCCGATCTTTTCGGCGGAATTCTCGATATCGGTCATGGCGCTGATTGCGCGGCCGACGATCTCGCCGCTTTCCTCGACCGAACGACGGGTTGCGACGACCGCGTTTTCGGCAGCCGAAGTTCCCGTAACGCTTTCCTTGACGAGGGTGGAGAGCTGATGAAGGTCGTTATGCACCGACTGCGCCCGACGCGCCTGCTCTTCGGAAGCGGCGGCGAAGGTAGAGGCGTTGCGCGCCATGGCGTCGGTCAGACCGATCGCCTGCATGCCGGCATTATCGATGACGCCGACGGAAGTGCGCATGCCGCCAATTGCATTCGACAACAGTTCGGCAAGTTCGCGATAGGCGTCCGGCACGTCATCCGGCAACGCGGCGGTCAGGTCACGCTCGGCGAGCGCGCCGATGACGGCGGCAAAGGTATCGACGGCTTCGGCCTGATCCGCACTACGCTGATCGGCAAGCGCGCGCTGGTGCTTCTGCCTCAGTTCGTTGAAGCGGATGGAGACGGCGATTTCGACGTCGACCATGACCAGGCGCAGGATGGCGGCGAGCAGGTCGCGCAGTTCCTGTTCGCGCCTGCGGGCACCGGGAAGGAAAGAGCGCGGAGCGAAATCTTCGACAGCACCGAGAACAAGATGTTCGAGCATCACAGAGTGGCCGGCAATGTGCCAGCGCGGATCAAGCCCCATGCGGCTCTCGGTGTCCGACAGAACCTTGACGCGATCGGCATAAAGCGCGTCGAAACGCGCGTCGGTGAGCACCGCCCAGTGGGACGCCTGAAGATCGTTCAGGCGGACGACCTGCTGTTCGGTTTCGAAATGACTGGAAGCTTCGGGAGAGGACTGCAAGCGGGTAAAGAGATCGCGCAGACCGTTCTTCAGATGACCTTCAAGCTGGGGGCGACAACGGCGGAGCAGATCGCACAGATCGCCGTCGAGACCGGCAAAAGCCAGTCTCTCGCCAAGGCTGCCTGCCTGGCGACGTCGTACCTGTTCGCTTGGCGTGTCCTGCACCAAAAATCGTCCCCAAAAACCACACGAACCGAAAACTGGCCGTGAGAGAAGCCATGCGGATCAGAGACTGGAGATGAACAACGATTGCCTCGACCACGAAAAATTATCCGTGCCGTGCAAAAGCGGTCATCGCAGTTTTCTGACTTTTCAAGAGTGGATACCGGATTCAAACCGGTACGGGCTTGGCGGCTTCATGCCTTGGTGAGCAGACCGCAGTCGTCCCATTTCGCCGTATGTCCAATTTGTATGGTTAATTCCTTGCCCGAAGGTTAATGGACAGTGGATCTCAGCCGATTTGCGACACAACAGCAGTAGATTAAGACGGTATCCGAGCACCGCGCCAAGCAACTGCAAGCCAGGGTTTTAACCTGTCAATTATTGCGGCTGGTGTAATCGGCGATTGCTCTCAACCCGTCCTTGTTACCGAGATCGGCCAAGGCCTGGAATATACGCATGGCTTCGGCCTGCCGACCGATATTCATGAGGGCATATCCGCGCAGGCTCATCAGGTCTGTCTGTTCCGGGACAATCTGCGCGCGCTGGTCGAGTGCGATCAGTGCTTCCCGATAGCGAGCCGACTTGAAGGAGGTCACGGCGCGGTCAGCGAGAATGGAGGCCTGAAGTTCAACAGCGCGCGTGTTGTTCTGCGGTGCGAGAGTGGCGGCGGCTGCCGCCTTGTCGGTAAGCCCGACCCGCAGATAGGCAAGGCTCTTGCCATAGGCTGCATCCGAGCGGGCTGCCTGCGACGAGGCCATCGTTGCGACATCGAATGCCTGCGCCGCTTCCAGCGGACGATTGAGATCCATCAGGCACCAGCCACGAGACAGCGCCTGATCCGGCGAAAGCTGACGCGGATCGACCGTGGAGGCGCATCCTCTGTGAACGGGAGCCGTGCGGGCAGGTGCTGCGCGCGCGACACGTGGTGCTGCCCTCTCAACCGGCACGGGGCGATAGGTTTGAGCAACGGGTTCCGGCTGACGGACATAAGCCTGCTGGTAGGGAGCCTGCGGTTGCGGCTGGATTTGCTGCGGAACCGGATATTGCGGTGCTTGCATCTGCTGCGACTGTTGAGCCGAATACTGCCGCGTCTGCGGCTGCGGCGGTGTCAGCTGCGACAGATAATCCTGCCCCTGTAGACGGCGGCGGTCGTCTTCGCCCAGATTGGCGATACGATCTGACCGGCCCGCCCAGGCGCGCTGGATTGCGGAAACACCTGCCCTGTCGCCCAGATCATTACGGCTCAAAACCAGACCATAGGCAGAGGGCTCGTCATCCGGTTTCCAGGTCAGGGCTGCGGCGAACCATTGAGCGGCCGTTGCCGGCTGGCGCATATAACGTGCGTACCAACCGAACTGCTGGGCGGCGGCGGCATCCTTTGCCTCGATCACAACCGGCGCCATGCGCGCCAGAACTTCTTCCTGCAGGATCGGCGGCGGATCGAGGGCCAGAAGGTTTGCGACGGCTGCCATATAGGCCGCCTTCGAGCCGGGCGAGGTATCCCGCCACTTGTAGAGTACGTTTTCAGCTTCGAGCGGCGAGTTCTGCCGCGTCAGGGTCAGAGCCAGACCTTCGGCCGCAGACGCGGTTTCTTCCTTGGTGAAAGCCTTGCGGAACCAGCGCTCGGCACCGCCGAGATTGTCACGGCGATAATAATACCAGCCGAGCAGCAGCGCGTCGGAGGCCAGCTCATCCGTCTCGGCCAGTCTTTCCAGGCGGGTCAGATACTTGTCGGCAACGACGAGCTTCGGGTCGGTATTGCCCTCTCCCACCAGACGGCGAGCGAGATCATCACGCAGGCTTTCGAATTCGGGCTGGCCATCCGGGCCTGTGCGCTCCTTCGACAGCAATTCCTCGATCATATCAGGCGACAGCAATTCGCTCGCCTTCTGCACCGTGGCCAGCCGCTCCGGCGGATTTTCGCAATTGCTGAGCACGTAGAGATAGGCATCGCGCGCCCGCGGCTTGCGGTCGGTAGCGGCAAAAGCCTCCGCAAGACGCCAGAGGACGTCGACTTCGCTGCATGTCAGAAGCGTCGGGTTTTCAGCGGCAATGCGGATGACCTCGTCGTAGGTCTTGGCATCGGATGCAGCCGCCAGCCGGCTACGCGCCTCGGCAAGTTTCAGCCGGTCAAGAAGATCGGCAGGCGGCTGCCAGCTGGGCTCGGCAGCCTGGCGATCGGAGATTGCCTTACGCACATCGGCATAACGCGCCTGCGCATAAAGGGCCCACATGTTTTCCAGCTGCGGATCGGTGGTCGGGCGCGCGGCAAGCGGATCGGCCGGGGGCGTCCAGTTGGGATAGAGTGCACGCAGGCGGGAGATTTCGGCCTGCAGGCGGGCGGTATCGCCACGTGCGGCAAAATACCGAAGGGCGCTTTCATCTACCTGTGGAGCAGCAGTGGAAGCTTGTGCAGCCGGTCTTGTCTGACTCTGTGCAGCCGGCTGGTTCTGGAACTGCTGCGAGATCTGGGCGCTTTCCTGAGGGGCCTTAGATGCCGGCTGTGCCTGGGAAACGACGAGCGACGGGCGCCCTACCCTCTGTTCGGACGGTATTGCGGATGGCGATGACGACTGCAGCCGGTTCGTGCGGTTGGCATCTGTGCCCTGCACGTCCGAATCAACGGCAGCCAACGAGCCGGTGATCTCGCTGAAATCGACATCAGACGTTCGTTTGTAAGCGATCAATGCCACCGCGGCCATGCCGAAAGCGGCTAAAGAGATCAGCGAAAACCGCATTTGCACCCCGGTCCCTGTCCATCCAGATCGTTTCGGCCCGTGCACACAAGCCCACATTCGACAGCAATTGGTTAAAGAATGAGGGCATATGGTTAACGAACAATTTAGATTTGGTCAGTTATTAAGAAATCACAAATACACAAAGGTGACTCGAACCGGCAGGCGTCCGCGAATGCCCGTCCGGTGACCCTCGCAGAAAGCGGGCAATGAGTAGTGAGTGTCTGCCCCAGGACTGGATTTCGATGACGGACAGACACTTCTTGACTTTGCAGCCAGGACGTCGGAGCGGCCAGACGACACTGCTGGCTCTTGTCGGGCTTGCCGCACTGACCCTTGCCGGATGCGGCGGAAAGCCGATCCAATCCGAACCTTTCATAAAGAATGTTCCGCCGGAGCAGGCGATGATCATGCCGCCACCGGGAGGCCCTTCCGTGGTCAGCATCATTGAGCGGCGCTTCAACAACGCCATCTCCCAGGACATTCATCTGGCGACCGACGCATCGACCCCCGGCCAGAACATGCTGAAGGTGCAGCTGTTCGGCACCGAGAGCGCCTATCGTCATGCAGACAACAGTCTCGGCATGTCCTCGATTACCGAGGGGCGCATCTCGTCTGAAATGCGTCAGTCGCTGCCGCGCGTCGCGATGGCCAAGTCGCAATTTTATGTCCAGAACGCCTATGGCCCGTTCGGTTATGCTTTCGGGCGTGGCAGAGGTTCCGACCTTTGCCTTTACGCCTGGCAGCAGATCCGCACGCGCGACCAGGGGACGCCGTTTGCGAATTACGGCGTGATCCAGATCAGGCTCAGGACCTGTGAGGCGAATGCGACGGAAGCCAAGCTTCTTTCGGTGATGTACAATTTCACCATCAACGCCTCGGTCGATGCGCTCGGCTGGAACCCTTATGGCTCCAACCGAGAATTCAACTCCGCAGTCGGCACCACCGGCGCGCCGATCTATCCGCGTCCGGCCTCTTCCGAGCCGATCGTCCAGACCCTGCCGCCGCGCCAGACGACATCCTATGCGCCGCGGGTGCAGGTGCGTCGCGTTCAACCGGCCCCTCAGGCCGTGGCGCCGCAACCGGTCGCTCCGCCACAGCTTGAGCCGCGCGGTCCGCGCGTGCCCTCACCTTTCGGCAGCGGCTATTCGGCGGTCACCGGCCAGCCGTCCGGCGGCGATGCCGCGCGGGCATCTTCCTCCGGCGCCTCGGTACCGGCCGCCCAGCGGGTTGCCGTACCGTCTCCATCATGCACCATGGCAACCGACGGAGCAGACGTTGTCTGCCGCTGATCCTGTTGCCCGTATTCGGCTCTCATCGAGGTAGTCCGCCATGAGGACACTATATTCAGGCGTCATCTGGGCCGTTGCCACGGTCATGATCATCCTTCTGGTGACCTTGCCGATCAATACGCGCACGCAGCTGATCGCCAGCATTCTGATCGTCACCGTCATGGCGATCATCAAGCTTCTGGATGTCGGCGGGAAATGGCGCCTGGTGGCGCTGGCCTTCGGTACCGGCATGGTGCTGCGCTATGTCTATTGGCGCACGACAAGCACACTGCCGCCGGTCAACCAGCTGGAAAATTTCATTCCCGGCATGCTCGTCTATCTGGCCGAAATGTACAGCGTGCTGATGCTGTCGCTCAGCCTGTTCGTCGTCGCCATGCCGCTGCCGCCGGCGCGTCCCAGCAGCCGCTCCAGCAGCGACGAGAACCTTCCGACCGTTGATGTCTTCGTGCCGAGCTATAACGAGGACGAACAGCTTCTGGCCAATACGCTGGCCGCTGCCCGCAACATGGATTATCCGCCGGAAAAGCTGACCGTGTGGCTGCTCGATGACGGCGGCACCGTGCAGAAGCGCAGGGCGAGCAATGTTGCCGATGCGCGCGCGGCCGAAGCTCGCCACGCGAAGCTGAAGCAGCTTTGCGAAGAAATGGGCGTCAACTATCTCACCCGCGAGCGCAACGAACATGCCAAGGCCGGTAATCTCAACAACGGGCTTGCGCATTCGACCGGCGACCTTATTGCAGTCTTCGATGCCGACCATGCTCCGACGCGCGACTTCCTTCTGGAGACTGTCCATTACTTCGAGAAAGACGAAAAGCTCTTTCTCGTGCAGACGCCGCACTTCTTCCTCAACCCGGACCCGGTCGAACGCAACCTGCAGACATTCGAGAAGATGCCGAGCGAGAACGAGATGTTCTACGGCATCATCCAGCGCGGTCTGGACAAATGGAATGCGTCCTTCTTCTGCGGCTCGGCTGCCGTGCTCAATCGCAAGGCGCTGGAAGTTTCCAACGGCTTTTCCGGTGTCAGCATTACCGAGGACTGCGAAACCGCGCTCGACCTGCACGGGCTCGGCTGGAACAGCATCTATGTCGATCGCCCGCTGATCGCTGGCCTGCAGCCCGCGACATTCGCCAGCTTCATCGGCCAGCGCTCTCGCTGGGCGCAGGGCATGATGCAGATCCTGCGCTTCCGTTTCCCGCCGCTCAAACGCGGTCTCTCGCTTGCCCAGCGTTTCTGCTACATGTCGTCAACGCTGTTCTGGCTGTTCCCCTTCCCGCGAACGATCTTCCTGTTCGCGCCCTTGTTTTACATCTTCTTCGATCTGGAAATCTTCACCTCGTCGGGCGGCGAGTTTCTCGTCTATTCGCTGACCTACATGGCGGTGAACATGATGATGCAGAACTATCTCTACGGATCATTCCGCTGGCCGTGGATTTCCGAGCTTTATGAATATGTGCAGACGGTGCATCTGCTGCCTGCGGTCATCTCGGTCATGCTCAACCCGCGCAAGCCGACCTTCAAGGTGACGGCGAAAGACGAATCCGTGTCGGTCAGCCGCCTTTCGGAAGTCAGCCGGCCGTTCTTCGTGATCTTCTTCATCCTGATCATCGCCTTCGCAATGAGCATCTACAAGCTCTATACCGAGCCGTTCAAGGCGGATGTGACGCTGGTCGTCGCCGGCTGGAACGTGCTCAACATCATCATCGCCGGCTGTGCGCTGGGTGTCGTTTCCGAGCGCGGCGAACGTCAGGCGTCTCGTCGCGTCAAGATCAGCCGACGCTGCGAATTCGGCATCGATGGGAAGTGGTACACGGCTACGATCAACAACGTTTCGGTCCACGGCGCCCAGCTCGAGGTCTACACCGAAGGCGCGACGGGTATTGCCAAGGATACGATCGGCCATATCCGGTTCCAGCCGTTCAGCGACCTGCCGGTGAGCGAGTTGCCGGTCGATATCCGCAATTTCGACCGCACCGGCGATGTCACGTCGATCGGTTGCCGCTATCAGCCGCAGAAGACGCTCGATCACCGCCTGATCGCCGACCTGATGTTCGCCAACTCCGCCCAGTGGACCCAGTTCCAGACGGCTCGTCGCAACAATCCTGGCCTGTTCCGCGGTACGTTGTGGTTCCTGTGGCTCTCCGTCTACCAGACAAGCCGCGGCCTCGGTTATCTGATGCGGGATCTCAGCAAATCGCGCAGCGCAGAGAAAGGCTAGGAGATCGACATGAACAAGCTCCTCGTCCTCGCACTGGTCGCCTGCACGGCCGCTCCGGCTTTCGCCCAACAGGGTGCATCACCGTTCGATATGGGAACAGAACGCCGGGATCGTGGTATTCAGGATACGCAGCCCTCCCCGCCTGCTGCTGCGCCTGTGCCTGTCAATCCCGTGCCGGTTGCTCCGGTTCGGCCGGCACCGACCAGTCAGGCTCCTGCGCCGGCTTCAACGCCACCGCTCGCAAGGCCGGCCACACCGCCTGTACAGCAGAACACGCCGGCACAGTGGAGCGCCCAGCCGCCAATACCGGGCCTTGCTCCGGCGTCCTCGCAGGCGGCCCCTGTGTCAGGCGCTGTCGATCAGACACGGCGTTATCTGCTTCCGTTTGGTGATATGCGGCTGAATGGCGAGATCGAGCAGCGCTCGTGGTCCTTCTACCTGACGGCCGATCAGGCCGGGCGCACCGCAAAGCTGCATGTCGCCTATCAAAACTCGATCTTCGTCGCGCCCGAAACCTCGAAACTGACGATCACGATCAACGATGTGGTCGTTGCCGCCGAAACGATCGCCTCCGCCGAGCAACCTGCCGAGCGGGTCTTCGAGATACCTGCCGGACTGCTCAAGGCGGGCGGCAACATGGTTCGCTTCGGCACCAACCAGCGCCATCGTACCGACTGCACGGTCGAATCCACCTATGAACTGTGGACGGATGTCGATCCTTCCAAGACCTATCTGTCCTTCGACGGCGCCAATGACCGGCGTCTTGGCACGCTCGACGACCTGCGGGCAATCGGCGTGGACGGCAAGGGCAATACCCGCTTCCGGATCATCGCCCCGGCCCTCGACCAGCTTGGCGCGACCGACACCTTGATGCGCCTTTCCCAGGGGCTTGCTTTGCTTGCCGGAATGCCGAACCAGTCGTTCACCTTCAGCAGACAGGCTGATGGCGAAATCCAGCCCGGTGAAGTCGCAGTCTTCATCGGGACGACCGATGAATTGAGGACTGTCGTTCCCAATCTTGCGGCCTCCAGCAATTCGGCGGCCGCAAGCTTCGTCGATTATCCGCGCAGCAACGGTGTCTCTTCTCTCGTGCTTTCCGGCCCGAACTGGCCCTCGATCGATGGGCTTGTCGACAGCTTCGTCGCCTCTCTCGACGGCCGTTCGACACAAAGGCTCAACGTGCTTTCGACGGAAAGCTGGCGCGGCATGGATACGCCGCTTCTGTTTTCCGATACCGTACTGGACTTCGCAGCGCTCGGCGTCGGCAGCCAGGAATTTACCGGCAGACTGTTCAGGACCAGCTTCACCATCGGCGTGCCGGCTGATTTCTACGCCAATGCCTATGGCGAGGCGCGAATCCTGCTGGATGCCGCCTATACACCGGACGTTCTGCCGGGCAGCCATCTCGACATTTTCGTCAATGGCAATATCGCGTCCACAGTACCGATCACGTCTGCGGGCGGTGCAATCCTTCGGCAGCTTCCGATCAAGCTGACACTCCGGCATTTCCGGCCGGGCGTAAACACGATCACCGTCGAAGCCGCATTGCGCACGGCAGCCGACGCGTCCTGCGCGCCCGGCGCGAGCAGCGAGGAAAAGCCGCGCTTTGCAATCTTCGGCACATCGCAGTTCCACATGCCGGATTTTGCCCGCATAGCCCAGGTTCCCAATGTCGCGGCCACGGCCGGCATCGGCTTTCCCTATTTCATGGGCCAGGAACCGGTTTCGCTGTTCCTCGGCCGCATCGACGAGCCGACACTTTCGGCTGCCGCCACCTTTGCCGGTAAGATCGCCAGCGCATCGCATCGGGTGATCCCGCTCAATGTGACGATGTCGGCTGCGCGGATGGCGGAGCGTAACGCGATCTTCGTCGGTGGGATCTCGGAGATGCCGCTCAACGTTCTTTCCCAACTGAAGATCGATCAGGACAGCCGCAACAGCTGGAGCCCGGACATCACGCCACAGACCGTGACACAGCCCAGCATCAGCCTGCAGGACTGGCAGCAGCGCGCCGACGGCAATTTCTTCAGCCGGCAATTCGAAGAGCTGAGCGGCTGGGCGAAGGACAATTACGATCTCTCACTTTCGGCGCTCCGCTTCGCACCTCCCACGGACGAGCTCTACAAGCCGCCGAAAACGGCCCATCTTCTCGTGGCGCAGGAAAGCGATCCGACAGGACAGGGAACCTGGACTGCCGTCCTGGCACCGGACAGCGCGCAGCTCAATGACGGCATGAAGGACATTTCCACGCGCGAAGAGTGGGAGAAAATGAGCGGACGCATCGCAATCTACAGCGGTGCGGAGGAAGAGATGGGCAGCGTCCCGGTCAGCTGGTTCCGCTTCATGCCGACACAGGAGCTGAGCTTCGCCAATGCAAGGCTGATCACGGCAAACTGGCTGTCGGACAACATCATGTCCTACGCCCTGCTGCTTGCGGCCGGAAGTGTTCTGCTCGGTCTTGCGACAGGTGGATTGCTCAGCCTGCTCGGCCGGCGGTGACGGCTTCAGCCGGGAAAACGCTTGCTCATATAGTCGGAGCCATCAAGGCCGAAGCGCCAGGGATTGTCCACGGCTTTGGAAATTCCAATGCGCGGGCCGATCACGACACGTACCGGCTCTGCCGGCGCTCTCAGACCGAACGGATGTTCCAGCAGAGACATTCCGTCATGTTCGATGGTGACGCCGAGTGCCTGACAAAGCCGGCCGGGGCCTGAACACAAAAGGCGCGGATCGCCGGTGCCGCGACGGGCTTCCATATCCGCCAGACCCGCAAGCGGCTGTAGGGCGCGGATCAGAACCGCGCTGCCCGGCCGGCAGACGAAATTCAGGCACCAGTGGATGCCGTAGGAACGATAGACATAGGCATGGCCGGCCGGGCCGAACATGCTCGCGTTTCGGGCATTCTGGCCGCGAAAACTGTGAGATGCGGGATCATCGGGCTCGTAAGCCTCGGTCTCCACGATGATGCCACCGGATCCATCGAGATAGAGTTCCGCGCCGATCAGCTCCGGTGCGACGATCGCCGCATCGCGTTCGAAGAAAACCGGATCCATCTTCCCCCGCCGTCGCTTGAGACTGCAAAGCGCCGATATAGGAGAGCATTCGTCTTTCAGACAAGCTCCGGGGGGAGCAGATATTTACCCTCTGCTAACGCCATCTTGCATTCAGGCTTTCCCATCGCGGAGAAAAATACATTTATTAGGTCAAGCTAAAAAATCTCCTTGAAGGAGACAAGGGATGGGATTGTCCAACACGGCGGCAGCTTACGAACCGATCGGCCCCGACGAACTGGAGCGGCTGCAGACGATTTTCGAGACGGCGCGCTATATCGCCTGCATGTCACGTCATGATCCGGCCGCCGAACGGCTCGCGGCAATGGCTATCCGTTTCTATCAACTTGGCATTCGCGATGATGATGCGCTCATCCATACGATCGTCAAAACCAACAGGGCTCTGCGGTCGCCCGGATGGGAACAGGTGGTTGTGAACCCAACCTGACAGGTAGCCCGTTTAAACCAACCCTAAAGCGCGTAAGCGTATTGTATCTAGAGTGCTTCCACCGCACTCAGCTCTCATCAATCTCCAGCACGTCCGCCACGACCTCGAAAATCTGTATCCGAGGCGTTACGAAGACAATGGCACGAACGTCATGGGAAAAATCCAACCCTACGTGCTGCCGGCACAGACCATTCTTCAAATCCCGCGATACCTTTCGTCCGCATCATTCTTGAGCAAGACATAGACAAGTACGGTTGTTTACGGCAAGCCGTCATCCTATCTGCTGATCATGGAACAACAGCCGCGCAAGGCGGTGCCGCAAGGATGGACGAGACGCATGACCGAGTTGAAGCTTCTGGCTCTCGATACGGATGATCTGGATGTAATATCCGCCCATATGCAGGATGCAGTTTTCAAGGTGGGCGATCTGCACTGGTCCGCTTCGGAGAAGGCGTTTTCGCTCGCCGCCAACCGGTTCGACTGGGCCGCGGCGGAAGGCAAGCGCAAGGGTTTCGAGCGCCATCGCGCCGCCCTCGTTTTGAAGCGCGTCGAGGCCGTGCGCTCGAACGGCATCAACCGCGCGCGCAAGGAGGACGTGATGTCGCTTCTCGCTATCCGCTTTGCCCAGAAGGGCGAAGGCCCCGAAGGGACGGTCGAACTGGTGCTTTCCGGCAATGCCGCGATCGAATTGGATGTCGAATGCATCGAAGTCGCACTTGCGGATATCGGCGGCGCGTGGGAAACCCCAACAAGGCCGCGCCATCCCTGACCAATCCTGGGTGTGTCCGGCCCGATGATGGCAGGACATAAGAAGGACGACCCGCGTGGCACTCTGGCTTGAACAGACATCCGACGATTTCGAAGCGCAGTTCAAGGCGTTTCTGTCGACCAAACGCGAGGTCTCGGAAGACGTCAATGCCGTGGTCAAGGCCATTATCGACGACGTGCGCGCCCGCGGCGATGCGGCGCTGATCGACTATTCCTCGCGTTTCGACCGCGTTGATCTTGCGAAAGACGGCATTCGTATCTCGGAAGCGGAAGTGGACGCCGCGATTGCGCAGACCGATCCCGCCGTCATCGACGCGCTGAAGCTTGCGGCAGAGCGTATCGAAAAACACCATGCCCGGCAGATGCCGAAGGACGATATCTACGAGGATGCGATCGGCGTCGGTCTCGGGTCTCGCTGGACGGCAATCGAAGCGGTCGGCCTCTACGTGCCAGGCGGTACGGCGAGCTATCCGAGCTCGGTGCTGATGAATGCCGTGCCGGCCAAGGTCGCAGGCGTTCCGCGTCTCGTCATGGTCGTGCCGGCCGGCGGCGGCAAGATCAATCCCGCGGTTCTGGCTGCGGCACGGATTGCCGGCGTTACCGAAATCTACCGTGTCGGCGGCGCGCAGGCGGTTGCAGCACTCGCCTATGGCACCGATACGATCGCGCCGGTCGCAAAAATCGTCGGCCCCGGCAATGCCTATGTGGCCGCCGCCAAGCGCCAGGTTTTCGGCACGGTCGGCATCGACATGATCGCCGGCCCATCGGAAGTTCTGGTCATTGCCGACAAGGACAATGATCCGGACTGGATCGCCGCCGATCTTCTGGCCCAGGCCGAACACGATGCAGGTGCGCAGTCGATCCTGATGACCGATGATGCCGATTTTGGCCGCGCGGTGGAAGCCGCCGTCGAACGGCAGCTTAAGACATTGTCGCGCAGCGAGATTGCCACCGCCAGCTGGCGTGATTTCGGCGCGGTGATCCTGGTGGAAAATTTCGAAAGCGCATTGCCGCTTGCCAACCGCATTGCCGCCGAACATCTGGAGCTTGCGGTTGCCGATCCGGATGCGCTGATGCCCGGCATTATCAATGCAGGCGCGATCTTCATCGGCCGCCATACGCCGGAAGTGATCGGCGATTATGTCGGCGGCTCGAACCACGTTCTGCCGACGGCGCGTTCGGCTCGCTTCTCGTCCGGCCTTGGCGTGCTCGATTTCGTCAAGCGCTCGTCGATCCTGCGTCTGGGTGCCGAACAGCTTCGCCAGCTTGCGCCGGCGGCGATCACGCTCGCGAAATCCGAAGGGCTGGACGGGCATGCCCGTTCCGTTTCCATTCGCCTCAACCCCGGAGAATGACGGATGGCTCAGGGGGAGTTTCGTCTTTGCGATGTCGTTCTGGACGACTCGATCGGGCGTTCCACCCCCGACGTGGAGCATGAGCGCGCGGTCGCGATCTTCGATCTGGTCGAGGAAAACTCGTTTACCCCGCTCGGCCATGCGGGCGGGCCCTACAAGCTTAGGCTCTCGCTGGTCAATGCACGGCTGGTGCTGACGATCACGACCGAAGCGGATCAGGATGTCGCCACCCATATCCTGTCGCTGACGCCGTTCCGCCGGATCATCAAGGACTATTTCATGGTCTGCGAGAGCTATTACGAGGCGATCAAGACCGCCACTCCGAGCCGGATCGAAGCGATCGACATGGGCCGTCGCGGCATTCACAACGAAGGTTCGCAAACCCTGATGGACCGGCTGGACGGCAAGATCGGCGTCGATTTCGATACCGCAAGGCGGCTGTTCACGCTTGTCTGCGTCCTCTACTGGCGTGGCTGAGATGACCGCCGACGCACCGAACCGGAAACAGGAAATCGGCATTCCGACGGCGATCCTGTTCATGTGCGGGCAGAACTCGATCCGCTCGCCGATGGCCGAGGCCATTGCAAAAAGCCTGCTGCAACCCGATATCTATATACAGTCAGCCGGTGTCCGTTCGGGCGAGCCTGATCCCTTTGTCGATGTCGTGCTGGAAGAAGTGGGGCTTTCGCTCAGCCAGAAGCGTCCGCACAAGCCGCGCACGTTGGAGGAGATCGAAGACGACTTCTTCGATCTGATCGTCACGCTTGCGCCCGAGGCACATCATACGGCACTGGAACTGACCCGTTCGCATTCCGTCGATGTCGTCTACTGGCCGACCATGGACCCGACAGTGGTGACGGGAACGCGGGAGCAGCGGCTGGATGCCTATCGCCAGGTCAGAGACCATCTTTGGAAGCTGATCGACAAGAGAATGAAACCTATCAGGCGCGCGCCGCCGGCAAGCGGCTGAACGGCGAAATTGTGCATGCAAAAGAATAGCTATTAGGCGTGGTTCACAAACCGGACGTGATTGTGTAGTTTCCGCGCAAATTTCGAGGCGGCGGACGAAAATTCCTGCCTGCCCGACCTTAGACAGAAAGAAAACCGATAAAATGGCTAAAGAAGAAGTCCTTGAATTTCCGGGCGTTGTCACGGAACTGCTGCCGAATGCGACGTTTCGGGTGAAGCTCGAAAACGAACATGAAATCATTGCCCATACGGCTGGCCGCATGCGCAAGAACCGTATCCGCGTTCTCGCCGGCGACAAGGTTCTGGTCGAAATGACGCCTTACGACCTGACAAAGGGCCGTATCACCTATCGCTTCAAGTAGTTTTTTCGGCGGGATAAGGCCTGAAATGGCGCTTGAGCAAAAGCTGATACTGGCATCCGGTTCGCCACGCCGTCTGGATCTTCTCAACCAGATCGGCATAGAGCCTGCCCGGCTGATGCCGATGGATATCGACGAGACGCCGAAGCGTGCCGAGCATCCCCGCTCGCTCGCCCGTCGGCTGTCGAGCGAAAAGGCCGAGGCCGCCTATCGCGCCATCAAGGACGACCCGACCTGGCGGCACAGCTATATTCTGTCCGCCGATACGGTCGTTGCCGTCGGCCGCCGAATCCTTGAAAAGACCGAATATACGGAAGAAGCGTTCTCCGCGCTGCATCTGCTTTCGGGCCGCGGCCACTGGGTCTATACAGGCATCTGCCTCGTTACCCCCGGCGGGCAATTCCGCCAGAAGGTGGTCGAGACGAAAGTGCGCTTCAAACGGCTTTCGACCCGCGAGATCGACAATTACATTGCGTCGGGCCAATGGCGCGGCAAGGCGGGCGCCTATGCCATCCAGGGCATTGCCGGC
Source organism: Aliirhizobium wenxiniae (assembly GCF_019511445.1). Lineage (GTDB taxonomy): Bacteria > Pseudomonadota > Alphaproteobacteria > Rhizobiales > Rhizobiaceae > Neorhizobium > Neorhizobium wenxiniae_A. The sequence continues at coordinate 78,135 of NZ_JAEUAN010000017.1, read as the reverse complement.
GCCTTCGTGCAAAAACTTTCCGGCTCCTACACCAATGTCGTCGGGCTGCCGCTTTATGACGTGACGACACTGCTGGCTGGCGAAGGGTTCGATGTGGCGCAGGGCTGGCCCGAGGCCTGATATCAGGCTTCGACGGCGCTAGAGCATTTCCGCCTTTCTTCGAAACGCGAAACCGCTCTATCTCTTTGCCTTAACGCAATTCCGGACGCAAAACCGGTTCCCACTTTTGCTGGAATTGCCCTAAAGGCGTTCTGCGCGCATTGCTCGAATGATTTGAAAAAAAGGAGTTGCTCCCATGACATCCGAACCGATCAAGACGGGCGGCAAGGTCGAGCCGCTCAGGAAAGCCCGGCCCTGCCCGGAATGCGGCAAACCCTCTTCCCGCGAAGACTATCCGTTCTGCTCCGAGCGCTGCCGCACGCTCGATCTTTCACGCTGGCTGAAAGGCTCCTACGCCATTCCGGTGGCCGACGATGAGAGCAAGGCGGATGACGATCGGGATGGGCGCGAGTAATCGCTCTCCATTAAGATCAGGAACGTGGATTGCAGTGCCGGTGCCTCGACGCCTGCCTCTGCCGCCCGCGCCCCCTGCCCCACAACAGCGGCGTCTGTTCTTCCTGAGCCTTTTCGCCTCCGACCGCCGACTGGCTTCAGCACCTGCTGTTATCGCGTGATCCGTCTTTCCAAGACTGGCAGAAGCGCGCCCTGCTGACGACCAAACGCATCACCATCGTCAAGACACGCTCATGAGGCTTTGACGTCTCGTTTCCGTGCTGTCTCCCAAAACCGGCAACCGCCTTCCGGCAATACGCTCCCCACGGATCGTGCCGTCCCGGCAAAACTTGGCAATTATCCACAGCAGCGGCCGATTCCTGCCTCGCCACACCGCAGGTTTCCGACTGATTTCGCAGGGAAATTCGGATTTTTCGTAAACCTGTCAAAAAAGTCGCCTGGGGGTGCTGGACATGGCCGAACAAGATGTTATAACCCCGCTCGCTCCCGGGGGTTACATCCTCCGGACGGTCTCAAACGACCGGCAGGCTTCAGATAAGCCTCGGATGCCCGGATAGCTCAGTTGGTAGAGCAGCGGATTGAAAATCCGCGTGTCGGTGGTTCAAATCCGCCTCCGGGCACCATTTACCTTAAGAAAATCAATAGTATGTGATTTTGGGTGGTTCCCGCGCTCGAAGGATGGGGCTCAGAGCATGACGCCGGCAAATCCCAGCCTCCGCTGGTCCAGAAACCCAGGGCGGTTCAGCAGCCATGAGTGCGGACAGATCCTTGAGCCCCACAAGGGACAATGCCACCAAGCTCCGCAAATTACAGATCCCGCCCCATCCCCCAGACTAAACAACTAGAATTCAACCTCGAAAATTTCAGATTAATTTACTATCGCCATAAGCCGATACTTAGGAATGCGTATGTATAACTCCCCTCACACCGACAAACGGGGAGAAAAAAATGAACAACAAAGCAATCGCACTGGCAGTCGTAATCATTAATACTTTTGCAACAGGCGCGACGGCAGGTTCTCTCCTGTCGCCCGCCTATGTCCAGCAGGCCTCGGGCAGCGGCGCCAGCGCCGGTGCGCTCGATACGGCCGCAATCTTCAAGCCGTCGATGGACATCATGGCGGCGGTCCCGCGCGTGGACACGTCGAACCTCACAGGCAACCTGTCCTTCGTCTACCAGAGCGGTGATTTCAATACCGCCTCGATCGAACAGACCGGCAGCCGGAATGTCGGCCTGATCTCGCAGATCGGCTACTTCAACTCGGCAACCATCACCCAGACAGGTACCGGGCACCAGGCTTTCGTCTCGCAGCAAGGTCGCAACAACGTCGCGATCATCCGCCAGCGCTGACCTCATCCGAGACAGCACAAAAAAACGCAGAGGCAATCACTGCCTCTGCGTCTGGCGCCCCCGCCCCCTGCTAACCGATTTTATCTCTTATGGTGCGTCGACATCTGGCAGATCCGTCGGATCCGGGGTCGGCTGATCCACGCCACCGAAATCGGGAAAGTCGATCGAGAAGCCCGGGCTCTGGCTTGCACCTTCGCCCTGGGCGCTGGCCTGCGACAGGAGCCAGTTGCCGTTGAGCGGATCACCGCCGAGCGAAGGGTTGGTCGGGCGATAGACGAGCTGCGAAGCCTGCGCACTGCCGCAGATCATCAGGGCTGCGGCAACAAGAACAGTTTTGGTGAAATTCATGTAAAACTCCTGCGTTAGCACAGTTTAGCGTTTGGGAAGAACGTACATCCGGCCGGGCACGACAACAACCGTTTTGTTTTCAAGGCCACGCAAACCGGTCGGCATCATGTAGTTTCCGCTCTGTGGTGTCTGGATTGCAACAACAGTAGAGTTTACCGAGTCCCGGACATCAAGTGCGCCGGCGAGATTGTCGCCTTTTTGAATATAGGCGATCTGGTTATTGCTGCCGGAGGCGCCAACCAGCTGGAAATTATTGTCGCCAACACTTGCCTGGAGCACTGAATTGTTGGTGCCGCCCTGAACCAGAAGAAGCGCGGAATTGCTGCCCTCAATCGCCTGTACGGCGCGGTTGTTGCTTCCCGCCTGCTGGATCAGCGCCAGGCTTCCCGTGCCGTCGATCCCGGAATTGGCATGGTTGTTGATGCCGATCTGGATGATGCCGGTATTGGAACCGGTGGAGCCGCCAAGCAGAGGCATGATCGGCTGCATCAGGCCCTGCACGGCGGCGGGATTCGTATCGTAATCCGAAACCAGAAGGTTTTCCGCGGCAGCGATGCCCGGCGCCGCGATCATTGCGCTGGCGAGGACTGCCGCCTTGAGGGTCTTCAGAATTCTTGCTGTCATTGTCATGCTACACCGCCATCGGGTCAGATTTTCAAAGGGATGCTGCCGAGCACGATCGAACGGCGCATTGCACACAGTGTCTTTCCTGACCGGTCTTTTACCGAGAGCACGATTGCCACCTCAGCCGGTCCTTCCATCGAAATCATCGTCGTCCCCAGCCTTCCGTTGACGAAGTTTGCGGCCTGCCGGGACTGACTTTGCCCTGAAGGGCTCCGTTTCGTCACGTCGAGTTCCAGGCGTCCCGCAAGGTCGCCATCAGCTTCGACAAACGGCTCGATCCGGGCGATTTCATCTCCTGAAACGATAATGCCGCAGCTTGCGACCCGTTCGTCGGCAGGGGTTCCCGGATAGATTTGCCTGTCTTCGGCTGAAACGCCCCCCACAGGAAGGCCGCCCAGAAGCATGGACGAGATCAGCAGAACAACTCGGGTCTTGAAGAGAGACATGTCCTTGCTCCGCCGGTTGTGAGCGGGGCGCCGTAAGGCGCCCCGACCCGGTATTTTACTGCTGGGTTACGAAGGCCACGTTGCCACGGCCGATCTGGGTAACCAGCGAGTTCTGGTTGGCGTTGCGCTGGTCGACGAACGCCTGGTTGGTCGCAGAACCTTCGCCGACACCGATCTGGAGCACGACGGAGTTCGAACCGCTGCCGCTCTGCGAGATCCAGGCATTGGAATAGTTTCCGGCCTGCATTACCGCGGAGTTATGGTCGGCACCCGTCTGGCCCACGACTGCAATGCTGTTGCTTGCGGTCTGCACGATCAGCGAGGTGCTGGTGCTGCCCGACTGGGTGACGTAAGCGCCATTGTCCGCGCCAGCCTGAACGATCAGCGACGAGTTGAGCGTGGACGGAGCCAGGATATTGCTACCGCCCTGTGTCGTTACCGCCATGTTGCGTTCACCGGTCTGGAAGGTGGCGGCTGCAAGCAGGGCGCCATTCTTCTGGACGGTTGTGGCCGTGTTGCTGGTTCCGTCCTGAACGGTGGCGGCAAGCGCACCGATCACTGCAGTCTGCGCGGTTCCGGCGGCGTTGAAGTCACCGATCTGAACCGTTCCGGCGATTGCACCTGCGGTACCGACCTGGAAGTTTGCAGCTTCGTTGTTATCGCCGAACTGAGCGATACCAGCAACGGAAGCAACCGCAGGAGCCGGTGCGTTGACCTGAGTGATGATGCCGAGGTCAACCACGTTGACAGAGCCACCCTGGACGTTCATCGCGGTGTTGTCATCACCCGACTGGACGATCGCAGCAGCAGAAAGGCTTGCTGGGGCGTTTTCTGCCGAGACCGGCGCTCCAAATACCGTGCTGACAGCTTCCGCACCCTGAACGTTGACGGCATTGTTGTCGTTACCGTTCTGGAAGGTCAGAGCTGCAACCTGCGAGCTGCCGAACTTCTGGACGTTCGATGCGGTGTTGCCGGAGCCGACCTGGACGATGCCGGCAAGAGCATCACTGACACCAGCCTGGGTGTTGCCGGCCTCGTTGTCATCGCCGAACTGGGCAATGGCAGCAGAAACACCGTTGGATTCGCTCTGGACGTTGGCGGCGTTGTTACCGTCACCAACCTGTAGGGTCGCAGCGTCGGCTTCCAGCGTTGCGGTCTGGATGTTGGCGGCTTCGTTGCCGTCACCGATCTGGATGTTCAGCGCGTTGGAGTCGACTGCCGCAGTCTGAACGGCACCGGCGATGTTGTCGTCGCCGACCTGAACGTTTGCAGCATTGGAGCCGACGGTCAGAGCATTCTGCTGGACGCTTGCGGTGTTGTTGTCACCGATCTGCAGGTTTGCAGCGGCGCTGTTGCCAGCGAGCGTCTGGATGTTGAACGCCTTGTTGTCGTCACCGATCTGAACCGAAGCAGCATCCGCACCCGAAGTCGCGATCTGCTGATTGGCGGCAATGTTGTCGTCACCGAATTGGCCGATGATGGCGTTGGAGGCAATTGCAGACTGTGCTGAACCGGCGCCTGGTGCAACCGCTGCGACACTCTCAACTTCCTTCCAGCCCTGGAACAGCTTGTACTCGGATACCTTGTATCCCTGCTTTGCCGGCGTTCCAGCTACGTAAGAGCCCACCTGGATATTCGAGGCTGTGTTACCATCGCCTACCTGTGCAATAGCGGCCTGGCTATCAACCGCAGACGCACTAACGGTGCCACCCGGAATGCTCAATGGAAGATATTCGGTTTTGATCCTGCCAAGGAAACCCGAATATTCGGTACGACCAGGAAGATTGACCGCAGCGTAGGAATGATCCGCACCCTGCGTGTTGCTGGCCTCGTTGCCATTGCCGACCTGAAGGATTGCGGCATTGACGTTTGAGCTGCCGGCCTGCTGGACGTTGCCGGCAACGTTGCCTGCGCCGAACTGGGCGATCAGGCCGTTGGCCCCGGTCACGCCGTCCTGCAGGTTGTAGGCGCTGTTCTGGTCGCCGCCATTGTTGCCCTGGATGATGAGGGCATTGCTGTCGAGCGTCGCCGTCTGGGTGTTGGCGCCGAGGTTCTGGCTTGTGCCGTTACCGTACTGGATGACGCCTGCATCGGAATTGGTCGATGCCGACTGCGTGTTGTAGCCGGTGCTGCCCGAGCCGCCCTGGACGATCAGAGCGTTCTGGTCCTTGCCGGCCGTCTGGCCGTTGACGGCAGCGTTGTCGGATCCGATCTGCAGGATGCCGGCGCGGTTTTCGCTGGACGGGCCTTGTGCGAGCTGGGTGTTGGCAGCGCGGTTGCCCTTGCCGATCTGGATCGTCGTTGCGACGGTCGCCGAATCCGGCTGCACGAGGTTGGAATTGCCCTGCTGCGTGTTGCTGGCAACGTTGTCTTCGCCGAACTGGCCGATCGTCGCCGTGTTGCCGAAACCGTTAACGACGGCGTTGGCAGCTTCGTTACCATTGCCGACCTGAAGGATGCCGGCCGCATTGTTCGTGCCGTCGCGGCTGGTGTTCACACCATAGTTGTTGTCACCGAACTGACCGATCACGGCTTCATGGCTGGTGCCGCCGACATAGAGGTTGCTGGCACTGTTGCTATCGCCGCCCTGGATGATGCCGACCGAGCTCTGCGTGCTGGAATCCTGGCTGTTCAACGCACCGTTGCCGGTTCCGAACTGGGCGATGCCGGCTTCGTTTCCAAGACCGATTGAATACTGTGCAATGACTGCCGGATCGGTATAGGTATCGACGACCTGAGAGTTGGAGGCGAAGTTGCCCTTGCCGACTTGAAGGATGTTGGCATCAGAGCCGATGGCACGCTCCTGCGTGGTCAGCGCCGAGTTACCCGATCCGGCCTGGAAGGTGCCGGAGAAGGATTCACTGCTTCCTGCGACCTGCTGGCTGAAGGCAAAGTTGCCGACCGCGGTCTGATCACCATTCAGCTGGATGATGCCGGTATCGTTCAATCCGCCGCCAGCAGCGCCAGTTCCATCCTGAACGTTGCGGGCAAGGTTGTTGAAGCCGCCCTGGAAGATTGCGGCGCGGTTCACGCCGGTCTGGCGGAACTGGTCGATGAAGTTGCTGCCACCGAACTGGGCGAGGCCGGCAATGTTTCCGCCATCCTGCAGGAAGTCGTTACCGATGAAGTTGTTCCAGCCGAGCTGCTCTACGCCGAGGAAGTTGGTGCCAATCTGCGCATCGGCAGGAGCACCTGCTCCGGTCAGCGGCAGGAAGTGGTTGTTGACACCGTGCTGGTAGATGAACGCAGCATTGCCGTCGCCGCCCGTTGCCGCAACCTGCGAGAGGTAAGCGAAGTTGCTGGTGTCGCGCTGGCCGATGTAACCGAAATTACCTTCCTGCGCGAACGCCGAGCCCGCCAGAGCTGCGACCGCAACGCCGGTCAGCAGCAGGGTCTGTCTACTTGAGTATTTCATAAGTGTCTCCCCATTAGCCTGCTCCGTGGACACGGTAGCCCCAAGCTAAGATTGATTAACAAAAATTTAATACCACTATCGAATGTCGCCAATCAAGACAGACAAAGCCAATTACTAAGTAATAGTTAATTCAGATAAGATAAACACCCAAAAATGAGACAATAAAAAATAGAATAAAAATGAAAATGGCCCGCAACGTCAGTTGCGAGCCATCACATTTACGTAATTTTTAGTGATTATTATTCTGAACTTCGAATCACGATGCCGAAGATACTGCAGGATTTTTATATTTTACATCGAAATCCTGAATCAACCTCTTCTCCTGGGACTTGTCCTGCAAGCCCCACAATCCCTGCCGCACGCCCTCGACAACCAGCGAATAAACCGCAAGCTCGATCCCCTCACGTACAGCAAGAGAACCAGGGTCATTGCGCGACTGGCCGAGTTCGACTTCCAGCAATTCCCCTGCCGTCACGAACTTGTAGGCACCACCGCGTATCTGAACGGAATAAACCTGCTTGGTCGTGGTTGTGGACGCAAGAATTTCGCCGGTCTGCACGCTGACGGCGCGCAGGTTTACCGTTACGACGTCGGATCGATACTGCATGTCGCCGCCGATACCGAGATATTTCGCGCCCGCGCCGCCGGTCAGTTCGTTGGAATCATATCCGACGATACCACCTTCGAGGATAAGCCCGGCAAAACGAACGGGAGGAAGACCACTCGGGCGGCCATAGGATTTCTGCGTGTTCTCGATCAGGGTGCGCTCCTGGACGAGGTTCTTCAGCCCGGTGCGCTCGACAACCCGGAACCAGTTCCCGCCACCGGTCTTTTTCAGCACGTCGATCAGCATGGCGCCACCGCCCTGGGTAACGGCGCGGCTATATTCGGCAAAGCTCTCGTTCGGCTTGGCCTGGCCCGTCAGGTCCGGAAAATCATAGACGGCAACATCAACCGGAGCAGCCGGCAAGGGAAGCCGCTTGACACTCGACGTCGTCTTCGTCGGCGCCGTCAATGTCGCCGCCGGCGTGTCGAGTTGCTGCCCGGTCTGGCAGCCGGCAAGAACAACAGCCACCACAGATAGCGCAGCAATCTTAATTTTCATCTTTCCCCACCCGGGCACCCATGAAGATGCACTTTCACTGCGCGGAATTTCCCGTCGACCTCAATAAAGATCAACAAAGAAATACTGCAGCAACACCCCTTAATACAGACCACAATTCATTGCGGCGTTGCGAAGATTGTCTACACAACAAACAACTCTTCGCAATGTCTCATTTCTGGGTGAATATTTGTATGGTTACTTCTGTATCAGGAATGCATCACCTGTTCTTGGGATGCCGCTCACCTTACCTTCGAACCGTGCCGCTGCCGACGGAAGGCCACTCGCGCGCTTCGCCGGATCTGATGACGGCACTGGAGCCGGCACCGACGGTCGGAATGAGCCGCGCCACCGAAGAGACCTCCTCGACGACCGAAGCTTTTGTTTTTGCATTGCTTTGCTGCGCAGCACGCGCCCTTGCCGGCGGCCGCGGCGCACGCGGCTTTGCGCCCGGAGGAACCTGGTCGACATAGACCGACCTGCCATTGGGCGGTGTCGCCTGATTGACGAAAGCTTGCGCATGCGCCTCACCGGACAAAGCTGCCCCGAGGCTGCAAATGTATCCGCAGGCAGCTGCTACTATCCAAGAGCGCATATTTTCCACCTCTATGCCGTTTTTCTTTCATCGACACTAGAAATAAAGGGAACGGAAATTTCAACCGGCATCTTTACTTTATTTGTGTTTTAAGAGCATGAAGGAGAAAACGTGTATTGAGTCTGGAGGATATCATGGCGCGTCGTGTCTCATCCGCTGCCGCGGTATTTTTGATTGCCGGCATGAGTTCCGCAGTCGTTACGGCGGCACAGGCTCAGTCCAACGCATCCGGACCGATGTTCTCGACGCCGGCGTCACGGTCCACGACCGGCGCCCCGATTCTCAACAATCCTTCGGCCGCCCCGAACGGCGGCATCATCAACTCCGCCGGCGGCGGCACGAGCGCCGGAGCACCCGCGGCAAAACCTGCGGCCCGGGCAGAAGCTCCAGCGAACAAAACAGCCCCCCCCGAAGCGGTGGCCGCTGCAGACCGGTTCGGCAGCTGGGAATTGCAGTGCGAAGCCATTGCCGCTTCGAGCCGTGTCTGCCAGGTCTCCAGCCGCGTGACATCTCCGGACGGCAGCCAGATCATTCTGGTGATGAGCATCGCAAACGATGCCGGCGCCAACGTCACCCGCATGCAGATGGCGGTGCCGCTGGGCATAGCCCTTGCCGAGAAGGTCAATGTCGCCATTGCGCCGAACTACGAGACCTCGCTCTCCGTCAGCCGCTGCACGCCGCAGGGATGCCTGGTGGAAGGCGTTGTCGAGCCAGCTCTGACCACCGCCATGCGCGAGGGAGAGCAGGCGATCGTCTCAGTTGCCACGCCCGAAGGAAAGCGCATCCCGATCGCATTGGGGCTGAAAGGCTTTTCTGAGGCCCTTGATGCGCTGAAGGCCAGCGAGACCGCGGTCCGCTAACCCCTCGAAGGACGGGATACCTGCATCATCCCGCGCCATCCAGGCATCACATCAGACGGATAGTAGCGCATATGCGCGCGTCAGGCATTTTCAAGCATGATACCGACAGTTCAGCCTTTGCCCCAACATGGGATCGGATGATCCTTATACCCGGTCGAACTGCTTCAAGGACGTTGCCGAGCGATGCACCGCGACAACATGATCGATAATTGAAAGCTTTGCCGCCTGAATATCGAGGAAACCGGAGACGAATTCGCGCGACACCCACATTTTCGAGCGCCCCTTGGCTCCACTCCAGCCAACTATTCCGAGCTCTTCTGCCTCGCTGATTTTCCTGGCGGAATGCGAGCGTGACAGATTGAAGCTGGCCGTCAGCTCGGCGGCCGAAACAAGGCTGGTCGGAAGACGCCCCCCTGCCTCAAGATCACTCTCCAGTGAGGCTATCAGCCGCTCGGTCACCAGAAACCCGCTATTCATCCACATGAAGTGAGCAAAGGCATGATGCGGATTACGGATCGTCTCGTCATGCAGGAGCCCATTTGCGATTTCCGGCTGCAAAAGGCCGAGTACAGAAGGACGCGACTCCAAATACCAGGCAACACGCCCTCCCCCATCGAGCGCATCCAGGGTTCTCAGATGGAGCGCCATCCACCCACCGATCGCCTCGAGCGTCGCCGGCGCGGGAATGATCACGCGCACTCGTTTGTCACTCGGGTGTGGCTGTTGCGAGATCACACCATACTGAGTCATCTCATTAAGAAAGGCGGCGGCAGTATTTTTGCTGGTTATCGCATATTTCGTGACGTCTCTTATGAAGCTCGCCGCACTCAACCCCTCTTCCGACAATCCCGTCAGCTTCCGAAAATGCAATGCCAGACCGACATGCCCCATGAGCCAACGATCCTGGCTTGAAAATATCGTCGCCAATCTCGGCTGCTCACGATGCACACCCAGCAGGGATGCCGACTGCCCCTTTATTAAGGATAAAAACCCCGGATTCTGCCTGATATGCTGCGATGACGATATATTTGACAAGTAATCACACATCGTCCAAATGTCATCCGAAATTCAACAAGGTTAACTATCGCGAAATATCATAAATCCTGAAATATACAATTATATAACCGATCTAAAATCGATGAATTTCACGTCATAATTCGCCACACAATTTTATCATCAGCATTATTTACTGGGTTATCGATCGGAATATCACCCTCCATTTATCGAATAGAACTATCGGATGCGCAGCTCGAACAACAATTGCTTGCCAATAGAACGGCTATTTTCTCGGTTATGAATAGAGGCTGCGACGCCAGCTCGCGCTGTGGCATGGCTGAAACCGAAATCCTGCGGCCAGAACTCGACCGATGAGATCTATTTATCGCGCGCCTTCGATGCGCCGTGATCCCTTCGCAATACCCTTAGCGAGCCATGAGTTACAAAGTTGCTGTTGCGGCTCGAAGCTCAAAGGTGTCCGGCCCGGCATAATGCGCCGCCGAAGGGGCGCCGATCTGGGTGCGGAACCTGGAATAGAGCGCGACTATCGCCATAAAACGGGAACGCCGAAATCCATCCGAGGCGGTAAGTTCAGAAATATCTGCCACCCGGGCGCCATACTGTTTTGCCGCCAATTGACCCCATGGATCGTAAACGTCGGCCGCCCAACACGCCTCCCCCCGGTAACAAAGCCGGATAACGCGAGCGCACCGTCACCCATTGATATCAGGAGCGCAAACGGACGTGAAACGGCTCCTTTAAAACCGGACAGGATAAGGTTTCTGTTCGACGATTTAAGAACTCATGAGGCGACCAATAGCCCGACGCTTTTGCGAATGAAGGGTATTGTCGTGTTCGAACCATGTGGGCAGTTGCGCGATAACAGTTATGGCGTCCGGCAAGGGGTTCACCGAGACGCAATCGCACTTGAAGGCTTTGACGAAGGCTTCGGCCATTCCGTTAGACTGTGGGCTGCGAACGGGCATTGAAAACGACTCCATGCCGATATCGATGAGCAGGCGATTGGTTTCCTTAGCGATGAAGCAGGAGCCGTTGTCCGTCAGCCATTCGATTGGCTTTGGAAGAGTGTTGACGAGATCGAAGCGGTTCTCAACAGCCGTGATGAGAAGATCCTGGACGTCCTAGCTCTTGATGCCCTCGGTTATCGCGACGGGCGATGGCCTCGCGATCACAGCAATCGAGAGCGAAGGCGACGCACCTTCTCCTTGTTGCCGCAGCCGATTTAGAGGCCGCCTGAACACCAACGTAGGTTCCGTTGCTCGACAGACACGCGGCCATTCTGACGGCTTATATCGATTGCCCCGGCGTGGTGCTGAAGGAGCATGCCGTGAATCCTCATCACCCGGTAGACGGGCTTGGCATTCGGCCATGGGCGGTTTGCGCTGCAGGCTTTATGGCCCAGGATCGCGAGACCCGGCGATATCCTTAGGTCGGCATATCGTCGATGCTCGACTTGATCTATTCCAACAGTTCCTGCTCGTCGAGCGGCGCCCCCCCCAGGGTCTCGCACATCGCCGTCAACGCGAACCATCCTTCGGCAACGAGAGCGAGCACACCAGGTGTTTTTGCCCCCGATGCTATCTCAATTGCTTCTTTGAGGAATTCGCCTTCCATCGTCTTCTTGCCGAGGAGGCGCTAGCTCTTTCATCTGGTTCTGAAACGCTCTGTATTCGGATGCCGGGCGACCTCCTCCTGCGATCCTGTGGCCGTCAGCATACCCTGCGCCGCAAGCCTGCGCAGGCGAGACCTAGTCCGACTGAATGCCACACCGTCGGGCTACGAAGCTGACTGTGACATTAGGGCTCGTAGATCTCCTGGACTATCGCAAGCTTTTCCTCTGTCGACGAGCGACGGCGACACACAGAGCCGCACAGCACGCCAATCTTAGAGATGCGACTGATCATAATGGACACATCACTCCTCATACCTAACAAGCGGGAGATCGCGCCCAGAGACATAAGAGCCACGACAGATCACGACCTCGAAAAGCAATAACCTAGCGAGAAAAATGGCAGACAAGGTGGATTCGAACCCACGGTACGCTTTCACGTACACACGCGTTCCAGGCGTGCGCCTTAAACCACTCGGCCACCTGTCCATCAGGATGTTCTGTGTCGCTGCGGACCCAAAAACGTTGGAACGGCGCGATATATACCGATGAATTTTGCAGGATCAACCTCAATCTGAGAAAAATGAAGAGATAATGACATTTATCCGAAATTAGATGCCTCTCGATTTCGAGCGGGCCGTAAAACAGGCCTGGCCGCCCTCGGATTGCGACGGAAATTGCCGTCCTTTCACGTCCAGTCACCGTATCCCTGCCCTGCGCAGGGGTTTCGTACCTCGCCATCACCTTCCTGATCGAACGAACAGAAGAGATCGCTGGCCTTTGGCTTAACGCATCCCTTCCCGTGCGCTAGTAGGAAAAGACATCATGTCGACAAACGAGGCACAAATGACCAATGACGATTCGAGCCAGATCACCGAACGCAAGCGCGGCTCCGGGGTCAAACTGGTCTATGATCTGTTGCGCGACGAAATTCTCGACCTGAAGCTTTCGCCCGGCAGCGCCATCGACGAGGTGCAGCTTGCGGCGCGTTTCGGCATGTCGCGCACGCCGATCCGCGAGGCCTTGGTGCGGCTTGCCGGCGAAGGGCTGATCGAGACCCTGCCGAACCGCTCGACCATGGTGTCGAATATCGATTTTCTCGGTATGCCCGCCTATTTCGATGCGCTGGTCCTGATGTACCGCGTCACCACCCGGCTGGCGGCACAGCATCACAGGGCGGACGATCTTCTTCTCATCCGCGAGCGACAGGCGGAATTCAGCGCGGCGGTGGCGGCGCAGGATGCGCTGGCGATGATCGCCACCAATGCCGATTTTCATTCGGCGATCGCTGCTGCCGGCCGCAATGCCTATTACGCCAGCTTCTTCGACCGGCTCCTCGGAGAAGGGCGCCGCATGCTGCGGCTCTATTACCAGTCCTACGAGGATCGCCTGCCGCCGCGTTATGTCGACGAGCATGAGGAGATCATCGCTGCCGTCGAGGCGCGCAATGTTGCCGAGGCAGACCGTCTCGGAAAGGCGCATGGCGAGCAGATCGTCGAACAGATCGGCCGGCTTCTGACCCGCAACGACCGCCTCGATATTGATCTTTGATATCTTGTATTTTTTTTGTCGACAAAGAAAATGGAAGGAGTATTCTCCTTATCTAAGGGCTAGGGATCGTCTCCGCCGGCCGTTTTGATATCGAGGACTTGCAAGATGAAATCGAAGATTTTCTCCGGCGTCGTACCGGCACTGATGACCCCCTGCAAAAGCGACCGCACGCCGGATTTCGACGCGCTGGTTGCCAAGGGTAAGGAACTGATCGAAGCCGGCATGTCGGCGGTCGTCTATTGCGGCTCGATGGGTGACTGGCCGCTTCTGACCGACACGCAGCGCATGGAAGGCGTCGAGCGCCTGGTGAGGGCCGGCATTCCGGTCATCGTCGGCACCGGCGCGATCAACTCCGCTTCGGCCGTGGCGCTTGCCGCGCACGCCCAGAAGGTCGGCGCTCAGGGCCTGATGGTTATCCCGCGCGTGCTGTCGCGTGGTTCGGTGATCTCCGCCCAGAAGGCCCATTTCAAGGCGATCCTGTCGGCGGCTCCGGATCTTCCGGCGGTCATCTACAACAGCCCCTATTATGGCTTTGCCACCCGCGCCGACCTGTTCTTCGCGCTGCGCGCAGAACATCCCAACCTGGTCGGCTTCAAGGAATTCGGCGGCCCGGAAGACATGCGTTATGCGGCCGAAAACATCACCAGCCGTGACGACGACGTGACGCTGATGATCGGCGTCGATACCGCCGTCACCCATGGTTACATCAATTGCGGCGCAACCGGCGCCATTACCGGCATCGGCAATGTTCTGCCGAAGGAAGTGCTGCATCTGTGCAATCTTGCCCAGGCAGCCGCCAAGGGCGATGCGGATGCACGCGTCCGCGCCAAGGAACTGGAAGAGGCGCTCGGCGTGCTCTCCTCCTTCGATGAAGGCCCGGATCTGGTGCTCTATTTCAAGCATATGATGGTCTTGAAGGGGAACAAGGAGTTTACCCTGAACTTCATCGAGACCGACGTGCTTTCCGACAGCCAGCGCGGTTATGTCGAGGCGCAGCTGCAGCTATTCGACAGCTGGTATGCCGATTGGAGCAAGCTGCCCGGCGCAGTTCAGACCTGCAAGGCCTGATATTCGAACACACAAAGCCCTCCCGACACGGAGGGCTTTGTCACATCAGAATAAGGGGAATATGCGCGAAGCCGCAAACGGCCGCGTGAGGTTGGGACGATCAGGGAAATGGCAAGGTCGGATATAGTCGTCATCGGGGCGGGGGTCGTCGGCCTTTCCGTCGCCATCGCTGCACAGATGCGCGGTTTCAACGTTACGGTCATCGACCGTGAAGGCCCGGCGGCGGGCGCTTCGGCGGGCAATGCCGGCGCCTTTGCCTTTACCGATATCCTGCCGCTCGCCTCGCCCGGCATTCTGAAAAAAGCGCCGAAATGGCTGCTCGATCCGCTTGGGCCGCTCTCCATTCCGCCGGCCTACGCGCTCAACATCGCACCGTGGATGTTCCGCTTCTGGCGCGCCTGTTCGGCTTCGCGCGTGGCACATTCGACCAGCGCCCAGACGGCGCTGATGGATCTTTCCAAGGCCGAGCTCGAGCCTTTCCTGTCGGCCACCGACACGCTCTCCATGCTGCGCAAGGAAGGCAATCTGCAGGTCTATGAAAGCCACGCCGAGTTCCGCGCCTCGCTGCCCGGCTGGGAAGCGCGCGAAGAGCACGGTATCGAGTTTCGGCACATGGATGCCGCCGAGATGGCCGGTATCCAGCCGGGTATTGCCCCCCGCTTCATCCGCGGCACGTTCACGCCGGGTTGGTATTCGATCGCCGATCCGAAACTCTACACACTGGCGCTCGCCGAGAATTTTCGCGCCCGCGGTGGCGTCATCGAGATTGCCGAGGTCAAGGCTTTGCGCTCGGTTTCGGATGGCGTCGAGATCGTGCTTGCCGGCAACGTGGCGCGCTCGGCCGGCAAGGTCGTTCTGTCGGCCGGCGCATTCTCGCATCGGATTGCCCGCACGCTCGGTGAAAACATTCCGCTCGAAACCGAGCGGGGCTACAACACCACCCTCCCCTCCGATGCACTCGATCTGCGCACGCAGGTCACATTCGGCGGCCATGGCTTTGTCGTCACAAGGCTGACGAGCGGCATCCGTGTCGGCGGGGCGGTGGAGCTCGGCGGCCTGTCACTGCCGCCCAATTATGCGCGCTCCGAAGCGATGCTGAAAAAGGCGAAGAGTTTTCTGCCGGGGCTTAAGACAGAAGGCGGCGTAAAGTGGATGGGCTTTCGGCCGTCCATGCCGGACAGCCTGCCGGCAATCGGCCGGGCAAAGGCGACGGCAAATGTCGTCTACGCCTTCGGCCATGGTCATCTGGGCCTCACCCAATCGGCCGGCACGGCGCGACTGGTGGCGGATCTGTTGCAGGATCAGTCGCCCGCCATCGATCTCAAGTCGTTTTCGCCCGGTCGCTTCGGCTAGGCGCGCAAGACTCCGGTAATCAGCGTCACGGAGACGACAGCCAGCCAGATGGAGGCGGCACGCTGGACCATAAGCAGCCGCCTATCGCCGCCATCCCCCGCCTGAGTCAGCCGGCCGAACCCGCCCCACAGCATGGCTACAGCGACGACCATGACACAGAATGCGGCAAGGCGCGGCAGGAACTGGCTGTCAGCGGGTGCGGGCAAAAGCACCAGGCCGAAAATCAGGGCCTTGGGGTTGAGCACGGTGGTGAGGTAGACGCGGCCCGAGGTGACCCCGCTGCCGTTTTGCGGATCGGCCGGCATGCGCCACAGTCTGACGGCGAGAGCCATGACCCAGATGGCAGCAACCACCTTCAATGAGACGGAAGCAGAGGGAAAACGGGCGAGAAGCTCAGCACCCAGCCATGTCAGCGGCAGGATCATCGTCAGGTAACCGGCAAGTTCCGCAGGCAGAAGCCTCGCTGATGCACCAAGGCCGCCGCGCGCGCCGGCAATGCCCATCAACGTATTCGTCGGACCCGGCGCCAGGAGAAGAGCCAGGACCGCGGAGAGAAAGGCGAAATATGTCATGAGCAGATAGGTTTCCCCCGAGAGCTGCGCCGAACGCTAGGGCGAGCAGAGGTGCGAAACATTGACCTGCGTCACCTTCGCAACCATATTTCTCAACGATCTCGAAGTTTTATAAGAATTACGCCCGCCCGAATAACCTTATACTTACCTTTGAACGGACATCATCGAAACATTCAATATCAAAGTCATTTAGAACCGGGAAATTTTGACGGATGGCAGTCGCGAGGGGACGACTTCAACAGGAAATACTGGATATGCTTGCCCGCGGCTGCTCGCTTGAGGAGGCCGGCAACCATATCTGCACCCATGCAGAACAGATGGCCGACGGCGTGGTCTGCTCGCTGGTCACCGTCGATCGCAGCGGCCATCTGCATCCCTTGGCCGGCCCCACCATTTCTAAGGAATATTCGGCAGCGCTTGACGGTATCGCGATCGGGCCGGGTGTAGGGTCCTGCGGTACGGCCGCCTTTCTCGGTCAGGCAATCGCCGTCGAGAATATCTTCACCGATCCCTACTGGCTGCCTTATCGGGCGCTCGCCGACATTCTGGCACGCGATCATGAGGTGAAGGCCTGCTGGTCCAGTCCGATCCTGCAGAGCGACGGCAGGGTGCTCGGTGCATTCGGTTTCTACTACAAGGAAAACCGCGGGCCGACCGAAGAAGAGCGCATGATCGTTTCCGAATGCGTCGATCTCTGCTCGCTGGTGCTTGAGCGTGAAGAGGTGAAGGCGGAGAACCAGCGGCTTGCCTATTTCGATATTCTGACCGGGCTCGGCAACCGCGCAAATTTCATCCGGACAGTCGAGGAACGGGCTACAAAATCCGAGCCGTTCGGTATCCTGCTGATCGATCTCGACCATCTCGGGCGGATCAACGAGGCCTTCGGTCATACGGTCGGCGACAGGCTGATCCTGGAGGCGTCGGATGCCATCACGCAGATCGTCGGATCCGAGAAAAGCTTCAGGGTCGATGCCGATGAATTTGCGGTATTGATCGACAATGACCCATCGGATTTGGCAACGATCTGCTCAGACATGCTGAAGGCGATGGCAGAGCGCAGCCTGCAGGAGAACAGCCACACACTACGCCTCTCGGCAAGCTGCGGCGGCGCCATTTGCGACCCGTCACAGTCTTCCGGCGTTCCATCCTATCTGCAGCATGCCAATCTTGCGCTTCATCATGCGAAGCAGACCGCGCGCGGCAGTTTCATTCTTTACAGTGACGCGCTTGCCGGTGCGGTGACGGAGCGTTTTCGTGTGCTTCAAACCGTGACAAGCGCACTTATCAAAGGACGTATCGAGCCGTATTACCAGCCGATAGTCCGGCTCGACACCAAGGAGATCGTCGGGCTGGAAGCGCTTTGCCGCATACGCACGGTGGAAGGTCAGGTTATCTCCGCAGGGATGTTTGCAGAAGCCTTGCAGGATGCCTCGCTTGGCCATCAGTTGACCAACCTCATGCTGAAGCAGGTTGCCCGTGACATGCGCTCATGGCGCGATCAGGATATTCCGCTTTCCTATGTCAGCGTGAATGTGTCGATGGCGGATTTCGATCAGGGAGATCTACGGGCGCGGATCGGACAGGTCTTCTCGCAGGAAGATGTCCCGCCCGGACAGGTCGTCGTCGAGGTCACCGAGACGGTCTATATGGACGAGCGTGACAGCAAGGTCGGCCAGACGATCGAAGGCATGCGGGCCGATGGTCTGCTCGTAGCGCTTGACGATTTCGGCACCGGTTATGCCTCGCTCACCCATCTTCTGAATTTCCCGGTCGATATCGTCAAGATCGACAAGACCTTCGTCGACCGCATGTCGGGCGGCCCCGGCGAGGTGATCATCAAGGCGCTGCTCGGCATGGCAAGCGGGCTCGGCGTCCGTATGGTGGCGGAAGGTGTAGAGACCACTGATCAGGCGCTTCGCTTGCAGCGCCTCGGTTGCGGCTTTGCGCAAGGTTATCTGTTCGGGCGACCGGCAGACCGCAACATCACAACGGAAATCCTTCGCCGTCAGGCCCGTCAGCGTTCAGCTTGAAGGCAACAAGCCGGGACGGTTGAGCCCCGGCTTTCAACATCGGATCTACGAGCTTTACTTCGGGAAGTCGGCCGAGAGGCTGACATCCTTCCAGCTTTCGATCTCGGTCAGGCGGTCTGCGAGCTTGCCGGTCACGCCGTTATAGGCAAATTCGCCGAGAACCAGATGGCGCGGTGATTTTTCCGCTTCGGTCGCCTTGATCATCGCTTCGCCGGCGCGGACCGGATCGCCCGGTTGCTTGCCGCTGTAACCGGCGGTCGTCGTCATCCGGGCTCCCGCTGTATCCTGATAGTCGGCGATCCTGACCGGCGTCTGTTTCAACGAGCGGCCGGCCCAATCGGTGCGGAACGGGCCAGGTGCCACGCAGGTCACCTTGATGCCGAGCGGGGCGACTTCGGCGAGAAGCGCATCGGAGAATCCTTCGACCGCATGTTTGGTGGCGGCGTAGTAGCCTGAGCCGGGGAAGCCGATAAAGCCGGCAAGCGAGGTAAGGTTGAGGACGTGGCCCTTGCGGCGAGCGCGCATGCCGGGCAGGACGGCGCGGGTCATGGCGAAAAGGCCGAAGACATTGGCGTCGAACATGGCGCGGATTTCACTCTCCTCGCCTTCCTCGATCGAGGCCTGATATCCGTAGCCGGCATTATTCACCAACACATCGATGCGGCCGAACTTTTCCTCGGCAGCCTTTACGGCGGCATCGATCTGCCCCTGATCCGTCACGTCCAGATCAAGTGCCAACGCATTGTCGTAACCGGCAACCAGATCGGCAAGCCGGCTCTTGTCGCGGGCGGTGACGACGGTCGGCCAGCCGCGGTCGAGCGTCAGCTTGGCAAGGTCGCGACCGAAACCGGTCGAGCAGCCGGTGATGAACCAGACGGGGGAAGAAGTATCAGCCATGGGAAATCTCCGATGAAAGCAATTCCAGCAAAAGTGGGCGCGGATTTTGCGCCCGGAATTGCGTTGGAAGAAAGATACAGAGCCGGATCATGAAATATGAGGCGGGAGATAAATGGGATGCCGCTTCAACATAGGGATACGAAAAAGGACGGCAAGGGTTTCCCTGCCGTCCTTTCAAAGACTTCGTGATTTGGGCGACGATCAGTCGCTGACGCGCTCGACGATTGCGCCGCAGCGGGTGAGCTTTTCTTCCAGGCGCTCGAAACCGCGGTCGAGATGGTAGACGCGGCTGACCATCGTGTCGCCTTCGGCGGCAAGACCGGCGATGACGAGCGACACCGAGGCACGCAGGTCGGTCGCCATGACCGGGGCACCCTTCAGCTTGGAAACGCCTTCGATGCGCGCCATCTGGCCCGAGAGCGAGATCTTGGCGCCGAGGCGGGCCAGTTCCTGCACGTGCATGAAGCGGTTTTCGAAAATGGTTTCGGTGACATGCGAAATGCCCGACGAGCGGGTCATCAGCGCCATGAACTGCGCCTGCAGGTCTGTCGGGAAGCCCGGGAAGGGTTCGGTGACGATATCGACCGGCTGGATGCCGTTGCCGTTCCTGACGACGCGCAGGCCGCTTTCGGTTTCGGTGATTTCGGCACCGGCGAGCTTCAGAGTGTCGAGTGCGTTATCGAGCAGCGAGGCGCGCGTACCGGTCAAAGTCACGTCACCACCGGTCATGGCGACGGCCATGGCATAGGTGCCGGTCTCGATACGGTCAGGCAGCACGCGGTGGCGCGCGCCATGCAGGGAGGAGACGCCTTCGATGGTGATCGTCTTGGTGCCGGCGCCGTTGATCTTGGCGCCCATGGCGATCAGGCAATCCGCCAGATCGACGATTTCCGGCTCGCGCGCGGCGTTGTCGATGACGGTCGTGCCCTTGGCAAGCGTCGCCGCCATCAGCAAAACGTGGGTCGCGCCGACAGAGACCTTGGGGAAGGTGTAATGCGCTCCGACGAGGCCGCCCTTGGGAGCCGAAACATTAACGTAACCACCGTCGATCTCGATCTCCGCACCAAGCGCCGCAAGGCTTTCGAGGAAGAGGTCGACCGGACGCGTGCCGATGGCGCAACCGCCGGGCAGCGAGACGCGGGCCTTGCCTTCACGCGCGAGAAGCGGGCCGATGACCCAGAAGGAGGCGCGCATCTTCGAGACCAGCTCGTAAGGAGCGGTGGTATCGACGATCGTACGGCAGGTGAACTGGATGGTGCGGGCGTAGGTATCGGTCTGGCCTTCGCGGCGGCCGTTGACAGAAATATCGACGCCGTGGTTGCCGAGAATGCGCAGAAGCTGCTCGACGTCTGCCAGATGCGGCACGTTTTCAAGCGTCAGGGTGTCGCTGGTCAGAAGCGAGGCGATCATCAGCGGCAGGGCGGCGTTCTTGGCGCCGGAAATCGGAATGATGCCGTTCAGCTTGTTGCCGCCGGTAATGCGAATGCGATCCATGGTTGAAAAACTTTCCCTCTCACGCTTGGAAGGTCGCGTCCTTAGACGAAAACCCCTGGCGCTTCAATGTTTCTGAAATCTCGTGACGTCCCGTGACAGCTATAGTCAGGATGATTCGTCCGATTTTGCGGCAGATGGTGTGGATGCCGGAAGTCCCTGTGTATCGTCCGCTTCGCCGGCGCGGCGGGCACGGGCCTGTCCCTTGCGACGCATCAGGTTTTCGCGAAGTTTGGCAGCAGCCTTTGCCTTGCGATCGGCCTCTCGCGCCGCCTGAGCCTTGCGGGCGCGATCGCCCCGGCTTTCGCCCGTTGCAGGGCTATCATCGTTATTTACGTCGTCATTTTCGGCCATGGATGTCCATAACCAAAAAGCCCGGAAAACAAAAGCGCAGCCGGTGCTTTTATCACCGGCTGCATAATTCCCAGACCGACTGCCTCATGCGAGCGAAAAGGGTTCGACCGGCGTGTCGCAACTCATCCGGTTGCGATCGACCGCGGCAAACGCATGGCGGGATGTCGCGGGGTCACGAAGAACCCGGGAGGCAAGCAGCGCAACGTCTGCGCGGTGAATGAAACCGTGGACTTGCGGGTTTTGCGTCAGCAGCCCATTGCCCGTGGCGGGTTCGGAGAGAAGTCCGCCCGGACGCAGGATCGTCCAGTCGAGGCCGGTCTTTCTCAACCTGTCTTCGGCAAGCGTCTTGGCATCAACGACGGCACCGAAGGCGGCGATCGCTCTTTCCGATCGATAGGGTGCCATGTCTCCGCAGCCCATGGAGGTTATGAGGACGAAACGCCCCGCGCTGCCGCTCGCCGCGACCGTCTCGATGACGTTGATATTGCCCTCGTCATCGGCGAGCCGGCCATCCTCACCGCGCCCGCTCAAGGTCGAGACGGTATCGAACGGACCGGACAGCTGCGCCAGCGCCTGCTCTATATCCGGCCGCGACAGGGCATCACCGCGCAGGATCTCGACGCCGATCTGCTGCAGATGCCCGGCATCCGATTGCGGCCTCAACATCGCAGCAACGGGACGACCGGTGGCGCGCTCGAGCCGCGCCAGTTCGAGGCCGACGCCGCGGCTTGCGCCGAAGATCAGAAGCGGGCGCATGTCAGGCATTGCCCGCCGGCTTTGCAAACTGAATGGCAAGACGTTCGAAGCGCTCGACCTGTACGGCCTTCAGCTTGCGTTCCCTGTCACGGCCGACATAAATCTTGAAGATGGTTTCGCCTTCGGCATTGAAGAACTGGATCGATCTGGTTTCCATGCCCATGAAAAGGCGGCGGACGAAGAAGATCGCGGCACAGTTTTCCGGGCGCAGATGGCCGGAAAGACCGCCGGGACCGCCACGCAGATTATACATGCCGTGGCCCATCTCTCCCTTCGGCAATGGGCCGGAAAACTCGATGATGGCGTCCTTCGAATGGCAGATGAACATCACGTCGCCCCAGTTGGCGATATCCGTCAGCACATCGATGAAATGGCGCCCGTCAATGCGGGTGACACCTTCCGGCAGACATTCGAGCACCGTCTGAAACGGAACGCCATATTGGGCCGAGAGCGCTTCCAGCACGCCATCCGGCTTTTCGGCGATGGCCTGCTTGATCTTTGTGATGGCTTCGGCTTGGTCGAGATCGGACATGTCCCTGCTCCGTTTCAATGAGTTCGTTCAGGCCGCATCCCGTGACGGGCCCAGTTCAAGGGTCAGAATGTCGTGGAGGGCAGCGATCAGGTTCGAGTACCAGAAGCGGCCCGCAGTGGTGAGTTCAACGACACCGCCGGCAAACGACAGGAGGCCCGCTCCCTGCCATTGGGCGAGAAGCGGTTCCAGCACCGGCGTCATGGCGTGCCCGGAACTGCGGTCCAGCTGGCCGAGATCGAGATGCCCGACTTCGAAACCCGCGGTCACGAGGGTGCGCAGGGCGGAAAGTTCATCGGAAATCATCATCATGCCGAGCGATTTCCGACCGGCCCTTATGTCGTCGCCATAGGCCGCCAGATCGCCATTCAAGCCGTAACCGACCGAGCCGATGGAGCCGCCAGCGCCGGAACCGAAGGCGATGCAATCGGCCCCTTCCTTGATCAGCAGGTTATAGAGATTTCGCTCCCGCGTGGTGCGGGCCCAATGATTGTTGCTGATCTGGCGCCAGTTCCTGCGCCGGAAGAAATCCGCTCCGGTTCGGTAGAACGCGCCGATCTGGTTCAGGCTCGGGGTTGCCGGAAATTTCCCGGCTTCGATCGCCTTGAAGAGCGGCGTGGTCGGAATGAGGTTCAATCCGTAGAGGTCCAGCCCATCCGGGCCAATATCCACCGCCGTCTCCAGATCCCGCTGCCACACTTCCAGCGTCTGCCCCGGCAACCCGTAGATGAGATCGATCACCACGGCGGCGCGATCCTGATCGCGCAGATATTCGAGGAAGCGGATGGCCTCCTCGCGGCTGGAGCGACGGCCCTGCCGCTTCCTCACATCGGTATCGAAGGTCTGGACGCCGATCGAGAACCGGTTTGCGCCTGCCTCCAGACAAGCATCGATCTTGTCGGGGGTGAAATGGATGATCCGGCCTTCGACGGTGATCTCGCAATCGGGCGCGAGCGGCAGCTCGGTGCGGGCGGTGGTGATGATCCGCGACAGTTCCTCCGCGCTCAGCGCCGTCGGAGTGCCGCCGCCAAGATAGACGGCGTGGATCGGGTTGTAGCGCAGCGCTTTGGTCTGCGCCTCGCGCCTGATCTCCTCGATCACCAGTTCGGTATAATCCGCCCCCGTCTGCGGCACATAGGCATTGCGGTAAAAGCCGCAGAACAGGCAGTGGTTGGCACAGAAGGGGACATGGATATAGGCGAGCCGCTTGCCCGGTTTTGCCTGCTGCGACTGCAGTTCAAGCCAGACATCCTGCATCTCTTCCGACGGCAGACGCCGCTTGCCGCGAAACGGCATGACAGCGCCGCGCCGGCTGAAAGCCTCACTCAGCGGATCGAGCCCGGTTCCGGCCGCAAAATAGCGCGCCAAGTCCTCACTCGATGCCATGCCCAAACTTCTCCGCTGATTACCGATCGTCAATATGACGGCAATCTAGATGCTGGAGAGATCGGGCCACTTGCTGCAGATCAAGTGACTTGAGAGTTTAACTCATGTTTTCAGGCGGGAGGACATCGACGCTCAAAACAGGCCGGGGCGCTGCGCGGTCGTATCGTTGTCGCCGATGGTCTCGACATCGGCCAGGCGGACGAATTCGACGCCGCGGGCCTTGAGCTTGAGGATGGCATTGGCGACGCCCTGCCCTGCCGCATGGGTCGGCTGGTTGATGTGAGAGATCACCACGTCGCCATCCTTCGCCGCCGCAATGCGCTTTTCGGCAGCGCCGGCACCTAGCAGCGAGCCGTCATCGCCGTTCAGCGAATAGCCGGCAACGCGATAGCCCATCTTGCGGATTTCATCGATCGACGTCGCATCGTATTTCGCCGTCGCCCCGCGGAACCAGCGCGGTGCTGAAAAGCCCGCCGCGATCACCGCCTCGGCACCCTTGCCGACTTCGCGCGATACGGCCTCGGGCGATCCGGCGGACGGGATGCCATAGACGGGCACGACGACATCGATTGCCGGAATGTGGTTCTCGCCGTGGTTCTCGATCTCGAACAGGTCCGGATTGGCGAGAAAAATAGCCACGGTCTGCGGGTTCTTTCTCAGCCAGCGGGCGGTGACGAAAACCGTGGCCGGAATACGCTCCTTGAGAAGCGTCGAGAGAATACGCTCGTCCACCGCGCCCATGCAGGCATCGAAGGTCAGCGCGACACGTGGTCGGCTGGCCACCTCGCTCTTGGCAAGATGCAGGCGCGGCTCGACCAGTTTCACCTCGGGACCTGCCGCCAATTGCGCCTGAGCCTTTGGGATGTCCGATGCATGGGCCGGCAAGGCGGCGATAGCGCAACTGAGAAGAACGAGACCGGCTGTGAAAGAAAGGCGCATGATATCCGTCGGATCCGATTGGGTGCGCCCCTCTTACTCCTTGAGCAATCGCTTATCCATCCTCATTTCGGCATGACAAACGTGCCCAAGCCGCTCGGCTCAGAAGCTTGCAGCCGCCAGCCGCTGATGCAGCGATTGAAGATCTTCCATCCGCCGGTTCGCCAACTGCCCTTCCCAGGCAATCGCGGTTTCGACGATCAGGTCGAGATCATCATGGCGGGGTTGCCATTCGAGAAGCCTGCGAGCGAGCGTCGAATTGGCAACGACGCTTGCGGCATCGCCCGGACGGCGCGGGCCGTAATGAACCTCGAACGAGTGGCCGCTGACGCGCTTTACCGCGTTCAGCACTTCCAGCACCGAGTAACCGCGGCCATAACCGCAATTGGCAATCAGCGGCTCGCCGCCACGGCGCAGATAGCTCAGAGCCTTCAGATGCGCCTCGACCAGATCGGTGACGTGAATATAGTCGCGCACACCGGTGCCATCCGGTCTCGGATAGTCGGTGCCGTAGATATCGACGCCCGGCCGCTCGCCGAGGGCCGCCTCGCAGGCGAGCTTGATCAGATGCGTCGCGCCGACAGTCGACAGGCCGGTGCGGCCGAGCGGATCGGCACCCGCAACATTGAAATAACGAAGGGCGACGAAGCGGAAGTCGTAAGCGGCGGCGGCATCGCGCAGCATCAGTTCCGACATCAGCTTGGACTGGCCGTATGGGTTTCTCGGCAGCGTCGGCGCACATTCCAGCACCGGCGTGTCGTCCTTCTGGTCGCCATAGACGGCGGCAGTCGACGAGAAGACGAAATGCCGGATACCGGCCTCGATTGCGGCGGCCGCCAGAAGCCGGGTCTTGCTGGTATTGTTCTCGTAATAATCGAGCGGATGGGCGACGGACTGTGGCACGACGATCGAGCCGGCGAAATGCAGGATCGCCTCGATCTGGTTTTCCGCAAAGATCTGGGAAAGCAGCGCCTGATCGCCGACATCGCCGAGATAGAAGCGCGCCGCATCCGGCACCGCCCAGCGGAAGCCGGTCGACAGCCGATCGAGCACAACCACGTCTTCCCCGGCATCCAGCAATGCCCAGGTCATATGGCTGCCGATATATCCTGCACCGCCCGTTACCAGGACTGCCATGATCTACTTTCCTGACTTTTGTTTTTTTGCAGGAAAGCATTGCGGCGCTTGATCACAGGTTACTTATGAAGCCAGAGATCAACTATATCGGGAAACGTGCCTAACGGAGGCTTTCGGGGATATTGCGAATTTTAGCGAATATCCCCGAGGCGGGTCTCAGAGTGCCTTGATATAACCCGCGAGCCGGTCGGCGGCCTCTTCGACATGTTTCGGATTGCGCAGGAAGCAAGCGCGCAGGAAGTTCTCGCCGCCCTTACCGAAGGCCGATCCCGGCGCCAGCGCCACGCCGATCTTGTCGACGATATCGAGTGCCGCAGCCCGACTGTCGGTAATGCCGTCGACCTTCAGGAAGGCGTAGATAGCCCCTTCCGGCTTCAATGTCTGGACGCGGTTGGTGGCGATCAGCATGTCGCAGAGAATGTCGCGGGAGACGCGGGCACGCTCGATGTTTTCCTCAACGAAGCCGTCACCGTCATTGAGTGCGACGACTGCGCCGCGCTGCATGAACTGGGCAACGCCCGAGTTGGAATACTGGATGAGGTTTTCGATCACCTGGCCCAATTCCGGCGGAGCGACGAGCCAGCCGACGCGCCAGCCGGTCATCGACCAGTTCTTCGAAAACGAGTTCGCATAGATGATGCGGTCGCTCTGCTCGGCCAAATCGAGGAAGGACGGAGCACGCAGCGCGCCACCGTAATAATAGCGGGAATAGATCTCGTCGGCGATGATCCAGAGGCCATGTTTACGGGCAAGCCCGAGGATGGCGGCCAGATCTTCCTTCGTCGCGGTCCAGCCGGTCGGGTTGGACGGGGTGTTGACGAAAAGGCCCTTGGTCTTCGGCGTAATCATCGCTTCGAGCTTGTTGAGGTCAAGCGACCATTTACCGCCGATGAATTCCAGCGGCAGGCCGGTTGCGACAGCACCTGAAAGCTCGATTGCCGACACGATGTTCGGCCATGTGGGCGACAGATAGATCATCTCGTCACCCGGTCCACAGATCGCCTGCACGGCCATCATGATGGCATGCATGCCGGAGCCGGTGACGTAGAAATGCTCGGGCGGCAGGTTAACCGCGAAATGGCGGGTGTAGTAATCGGCAAGCGCCTGGCGTAGTTCGGGAATGCCGCGCTGCCAGGTGTAGAAGGTCTCGCCGCCGAGCAACGCATCGGATGCGGCGCGGTTGATGAAATCCGGGCTCGGCAGATCGCCCTCGCCCGCCCAGAGCGGGATGAGATCGTCGCGGCCGCCGATGCGGGCGTGGTTGATGATCTCGACAATGCCGCTTTCAGGAGCAGCAAGGGCGCGGGAGCTGAGCGAGGCAAGCAGAGACATGCGGATTTCCTGTTTTTCGTGCACCTTTCATAGCGCAGAAAAATCCGGAAATCCCATGAGTTTCCTTGAGCCTGCAATTCATTGTTCTGATGAGTTGCAGGCTCAGGGCGTCTCGTTACTTCGTCTTCAGGATATCGCGGATTTCCGACAGAAGCGCGATATCGGCCGGCGGCGGGGCCGGTGCCTCGTCGACGGGCTTCTTTTCTTCCATGGCGCGCAGCCTGTTCACGCCCTTGACCATGAGGAAGATGATCCAGGCGAGGATCAGGAAGTTGATCATCACTGTGATGAAGCTGCCATAGGCGAAAACGGCCCCCTGTTCTCGCGCCTGGGCAAGGCTCGATGCGGTCACGGCGCTGGATAGCGGCAGGAAGTAATTGGAAAAATCGAAGCCACCGCCGGTGATGGCGCCAACGACCGGCATGACGATATCGTTGACCAATGAATTTACGATGCCGGTAAAGGCGCCGCCGATGATGATACCGACCGCCAGATCGATGACATTGCCCTTTGCAATGAATGAACGAAACTCGCTGACTACAGACATGACTTGACCCCTCTCTCGGTTGCCGTCGTGCTTAACATAGCGTTTCATCAGATACTGAAAAGGTGCAAAACGCCAAGGGTTTAAACATGACAACCCGTCGGAGACACTTCGGCTGCATTGAACTTTTTGACGATGCCGCGCCGATTTCCAACGCCTCGTCTTTCGCTTAATCTCATCTCCTGTCCGCGCCTGCCTGCGGGGGAGGAAACATGCTTCAAGGCTGGGTCATTCTTGTCTCGGCATTTGCCTATATCCTGCTGCTTTTTGCAGTGGCGAGTTACGGCGACAGAAAGAGCCGGCTTTCGGGTGTTCCCAAAGGCGGGCGACCGCTGGTCTATGCCTTGAGCCTTGCCGTCTACTGCACTTCCTGGACCTATTTCGGCGGCGTCGGCCTCGCCTCGCAGCGCGGGCTGGAATTTGCTGCCATCTATATCGGGCCGATCCTGGCTTTCACGCTCGGCATGCCGATCATCCGCCGCATCGTCGAACTGGCCAAGGCGGAAAAACTCACCTCGATCGCCGATTTCATTGCCGCCCGTTACGGGAAGAACGCCACGGTGGCGGCGATCGTCGCCGTGCTCGCGTTGGTCGGCACGGTGCCCTATATCGCGCTGCAGCTGAAAGCGGTTTCCAGCTCCGTCGCGGTGATGGTCAATCCGTCCGACTTCGGCATCGGCAGTGGTAACCTGCATTTCATCGATCTCGCCTTGATCGTCACGCTGCTGATGGCCTGTTTCGCCGTCGTGTTCGGCACCCGCCATACCGACGCCACCGAGCATCAGGACGGCCTCATTCTTGCCGTGGCGATGGAATCGCTGGTGAAACTCTTAGCTTTTGCGACAGTCGGCATCGCCGTCGTGTTCTTCATGTTCGACGGGTGGTCGGATCTGGCCGCCAAGGCATCCGAGAGCCTGCTCGTCGCATCCGCCGCATCCTATGAGACGCCGGTCAGCCGATGGGTGCTGATCATCCTTCTGTCGGCATTTGCAATCGTCATCCTGCCGCGGCAGTTCCATGTGACGGTGGTGGAGAACCGCACGCCACGGGAACGCCGCGCTGCCGCTTTCCTGCTGCCGGTCTATCTCATCGCTATCAATATATTCGTGATCCCGGTCGCAGCCGCGGGGCTCATCACCTTCGGCGGCATGGGCGATGCCGATCTTTATGTTCTGACCCTGCCGCTCGAAGCCGGGCTTCCCTTCGTGACGCTGATGACCTTCATCGGCGGGTTTTCAGCGGCAACGGCGATGGTGATCGTGGAATCGGTGGCGCTGTCGATCATGATTTCCAACGATATCGTGCTGCCGCTTTTCCTGCGCCGCAAGCTCGCCTCGCATGCCGGCGCACAACAGGACCTTACCCGCACGCTTCTCAATATCCGCCGCGCGGCGATCTTTGCCGTGATGCTGCTCGGCTACGGTTATTATCGGATGGCCGACAGCCAGTCGGGGCTGGCGTCGATCGGCCTTCTCGCCTTCGCCGCCATCGCGCAGATTGCCCCTGCCCTGCTCGGCGGGCTGATCTGGCGGCGGGCCAATGCGCGCGGCGCCATTTTAGGCCTGTCCTTCGGCTTCCTGTCCTGGGCCTATCTGCTGTTCCTGCCGAGCCTTGGCGGGCCGGACAATTCGCATATCGCGGCGGCCGTTCTGCATTTCATTTTTCCCGGCGCGACAATCTTTTCCGGAGTGGCGATCGATCCCTTCGTCACGACGACGATCTTCAGCCTGGCGCTCAACACCATCGCCTTCGTGCTCGGTTCCCTGTCGCGCAATCCGCGGCCAGTGGAGCGGCTGCAGGCGGGGATATTCGTCAAGCGCCAGCCCCGTTCGCAATTTGCCACGCGCGGCTGGAAGACCCGCATCAGCGTCGGGGACCTGAAGACCGTGATTGCCCGTTATCTCGGCGAGGAGCGGATGCTGCGCTCCTTCTCCAATTACGAGAAAACCGCCGGGCGGCGTTTCCGGGACGACCAGCAGGCCGACATGGCGATGATCCATTTTTCCGAACAGTTGCTTGGAAGCGCAATCGGCTCGTCTTCGGCGCGGCTGGTGCTTTCGCTGCTGCTGCAGAAGGTGGAGGACACCAATTCCGACACTGCCTGGCTGCTCGATCAGGCGAGCGAGGCGCTGCAATATAACCAGGACATGATGCAGACGGCGCTTTCCCACATGGACCAGGGGATCGCCGTGTTCGACAGTTCCGACCGGCTGACCGTTTGGAACCGGCGGTTCCGTCAGTTGCTGGATCTTCCCGAACAGGCGGGTCAGGTGGGCTTCCAGCTTTCCGATATCGTGGCGCTTTTGGCCGAACGCGGCGATGTGGAGGAGAACGAAAAGCAAGCGATTACCAACCAGTTCAAGGATCTCGGGACGACCTTTTCGCTCATGCTGCAGGGCGGCGGGCGGATCATCGAAGTGCGCAGCAACCCGATGCCGGATGCGGGTTTCGTTGCGACCTTTACCGATATCACGGCGCGGGTGGCCGCGGATCAGGCGCTGAAACAGGCGAACGAGACGCTGGAGCAGCGGGTCGGGGAGCGCACGGCGGAGCTTACCCGCGTCAACCGCGCGCTCGGTGAGGCCCGGGCTTCGGCCGACGAGGCGAATGTCAGCAAGACCCGCTTCTTTGCCGCCGCCGGCCACGACATCCTGCAGCCGCTCAATGCCGCCCGGCTTTACTCCTCGACGCTGGTCGAACGGCTGGCCGGCGCGGACAAGAATGCCGCGATCGCCCGCAATATCGACAGTTCACTGGAATCGGTCGAAACGATCCTCGGTGCGGTGCTCGATATTTCCCGGCTCGATACCGGTACGATGAAGCCCCGTTTCGGCTCGATCGAACTGGACGATCTGTTCAAGCGGATCGACACGGATTTTTCGCCTATGGCGCGGGAGAAGGATCTCAAATTCGTCGTCATGCCGACCTCGCTGAAAGTCGTGTCCGACGCCAACCTTTTGCGGCGACTGGTTCAGAACCTTGTTTCCAACGCGATCAAATATACGGTCTCCGGCAAGGTGATCGTCGGCGCGCGCCGGCGCGGCGACAAGGTGATCATCGAGGTGCTGGACAGCGGCATCGGCATTCCGTCGTCGAAGTTTCGCACCGTGTTCAAGGAATTCGCCCGGTTGGAGGATGGCGCGCGGACGGCGAGCGGACTGGGGCTTGGCCTTTCCATCGTCGACCGGCTGTCGCGGATGCTGAGCCATCCGGTGCAGCTTGCCTCGCAACCCGGACGCGGCACGACGTTTCGTGTCGAAATCCCGCGCGACCTTGTCGCCGCGAGTGCCGCTTCGGCAAGAATTCGCCGCGAGCGGACAAAACCGGCCAATGTGCTGAACGGATTGCGGGTGCTCTGCATCGACAACGAACCGCAGATCCTTGAAGGCATGGGCCTGCTGATCACCGGCTGGGGCTGCACCGTCGGACAGGCCCGCTCGCTTGCCGAGATCGACACGATCATCAAGGGGCGCGAGCCGCCGCCGGATGTCGTGATTGCCGACTATCATCTCGACGACGGTTACGGAATCGAAGCGATCCTTGCGCTGAGATCCCATTATCAGGCCGCAATACCGGCGATGATGATCACGGCCGACCGGACGCCGGAGGTTCGGGCGGAAGCCGAACGGCACGGCATCGCCGTGCAGCACAAGCCGGTAAAACCTGCGGCAATCCGCGCCTATCTGACGCAAAGCGCCGGTTTGCGCCGGGTCGCAGCCGAGTAGTTTTCCACACCCATCGTCAAATCTCGTTCATGTGACAGTCATCACGGACTGTTTACGGTTGAAATGTCTGAACGTCGGCTAATACCGATTCTGGCCGGAACTCTCCGGCTTCTCGCGACGTTTAGGCGCGTGACTTCCTGGCCCGCAGAGGCCTTACGGACCGAGGGGCTCCCACCATCGGACCCGGCAGAGACGGAGACCGCGACCGATGAAGCGCTTTGAAATCATTGACGGAATGCGAGGGTACTTCCTCGTCTTCATGGTACTCAACCACCTTATCTTTGCTGGTGGATACCTGCTTGTAAAAATAAATCATAACCAGCTCGCCTTCGTGGAAGACGCACAGGGCTTCGTATTCCTGTCCGGCCTGATGATCGGCATGGTCTATGCCCGCAAGATGATGAAGGCGGGTTATGCGGCCGGCCGTTCGGCGGTCTATAGCCGCGCCTTCGAGCTTTATCGCTATGCGATGGGTATCGTGATCGCCGTCATGGTGGCGCAGATGATCCTGCCGGGCGCCTATTCGATCTGGTTCAACTGGCTGGGTTACACGACCTTCGACGATCCGCTGCGTCTCGCTGCGATCGCGACTTTCCTGTACCAGCCGACCTTCATGGACATCCTGCCGCAATACATCATCTACATGCTGTTTGCGCCGATGCTGATCAAGCTGGTGCTGGACGACAAATGGCATTATGTCGTGGCTGCCTCGATCATGCTGTGGATGGCCGGTCAGCTTGGCCTGCACCAGTTGCTCACCATTCCGCTCAACGAAATGGTCATGGGTGCCGACGATCAGGGCCTGCGCGTGTCGTTCAACCTGTTCGGTTGGCAGATCGTGTTCTTCTCGGGCCTGGTACTCGGCGCTCTGACTTCTTCCGGCAAGATCGACTGGGGCAAGGTATTGTCGCCCGACAACACCTTCATCCCGAAGGTGGCGCTGGTGCTGGTACTGTTCTTCCTGCCGCTGCGCCTGATCACCGCCAATGAGCTGATGCCGCCGCACATGATCGGCAAGTTCGCATCGATGGAAATCCGCGCCGATTTCGGCCCGGTCTATCTGTTGAACTTCGCGGCGATGGGCCTGCTGGTCACCTGGCTGCTGGTTGCCGGTCCCAAGCACAAGGCTGCGTGGGTTCGCAATGTTGCCGCAGCGCTGACCTGGGTGTTCACCCTACGCTTCCTGCGCCTGCTCGGCCGCCATTCGCTGCATGTTTATGTGTGGCACGTCGCGATCGTTTACTTCGTCTATTATTTCGACGGTCGTTCGCCGGAGCTGGACGAGCTTACCAAGACGGCGATTGCAGTCGTGGCGGTTGCGCTGCTTGCCATCCCGGCGATCTGGCGGGAACGCGACAAGTATCTCGGCACCGCGGAGCCTGCACCGGCAAAGACCCGCGATCCGAAGCCTGCCGCTTCCACCGGCCAGCAGCAGATGGTGGTTCGGTAAAGACCCAAGTGGACTTATGAATTGCAAAGGGCGGCCCGAGAGCCGCCCTTTTGTTTGCGTGATTTCTTCGGATCTCAGGCGGTCTGGCTGAGCTTTTCCTTGTCTTCCTCGTCCAGACGGCCCGAGAACCAGTTGGAGAGGAGCGCGCCGGAAATGTTGTGCCAGACGGAGAAGATGGCGCTCGGGACTGCGGCGAGCGGGGAGAAATAGGCGGTTGCCAATGCTGCGCCGAGACCGGAATTCTGCATGCCGACTTCGATGGCGATCGCCTTGCGCTTGGCAAGCGACAGGCCGGACGCCTTGGCGGCGAAGAAGCCGAGCAGGTAGCCGAGGCCATTGTGCAGGACGACAACGGCGAAGATGAGCAGGCCGGACTGCGCGATTGCGCCCTTCGATGCGGCGACGACGGCCGAGACGATCAGAACGATGCCGATAACGCTGACGAGCGGCAGGGCCGGAACGGCGGCCTTGACCAGCGAAGGCACGATCTTCTGCAGCAGGGCACCGAGCGCCAGCGGAACCAGCACGACCTTGACGATCGACATGAACATCGCCCAGCCATCAACCGGCAGATACTGGCTGGCGAACATCCAGACGAGGAACGGGGTAACGATCGGGGCTGCCAGCGTGGTGACCGAGGTGCAGGCAACCGAAAGCGCCACGTCACCCTTCGACAGGTAGGTCATGACGTTGGACGAGGTGCCGCCCGGGCAGCAGCCGACGAGGATGACGCCGGCGGCGACTTCCGGCGGCATGGGGATGAGCATGGTCAGGATGACGGCCAGAAGCGGCATGATGATGAACTGGCCGAGCACGCCGATGGTGACGTCGAAGGGGCGTTTTACCACTTCGCGAAAGTCATCGACCGACAGGGTCAGACCCATGCCGAACATGATGATCGACAGAAGCGTGACGATCCACGGCGCCACCTGCTTGAAGGTTTCCGGAAAGAAGAAGCCGAGGACGGCGAAGACGATGACCCAGATTGCGAAGGTCTTCCCGACAAAAGCGGAAAAGGTTGCCAAGGATTTCAAGAACTCACTCCCGAACGAAATAATGTGTCGCGCGGTCTAGTCCTCAAGAATTTTCTGTCAAGGCCGAATTGACGGATATCAGTTCGGCCTTGACCTCTCTATCAAATCCCTTCGCCATAACCCGACTGTACGGCGGCGCTGATGGAGGAGACGAAGCGGCGGGTGCGCTCGTGTTCCGGCGCGCCGAAGACGCGGTCGGCGGCCCCCTGCTCGACGACCTTGCCTGCCTCGAGGAAGACCGCATGATCGGCGACGCGGGATGCGAGGCGCAGGTCGTGGGTGGCGATGACCATGGTCGTGCCCTCGGCCGCAAGCTTGCTCAGCACTTCGACGACTTCGGTCGCCAGTTCCGGATCAAGCGCCGAAGTGGGTTCGTCACAGAGCAGAACGCGCGGCGACATGGCGAGCGCGCGGGCAATCGCCACGCGCTGCTGCTGGCCGCCGGACAGCGTTGCCGGCCATGCGTCGACCTTATGGGCCATGCCGACCTTGGCGAGCAGTTCGCGCGCCCGCGCATCGGCTTTTTCACGCGGCCATTTCAGCACCGTGACCAGACCTTCCATGACGTTTTCGAGCGCCGTGCGATGGGGGAAAAGCTGGAAATTCTGGAAAACCATGCCAGTCTGGCGGCGGACTTTTTGAATTGCGTCCCAGCCGACTTTTTTGCCGGGAGCGAAATCGATGACCGCATCACCGAGGCGGATGGTGCCGGAGGTCGGAGTTTCAAGCAGGTTGATGCAGCGGAGCAGCGTGCTCTTGCCACCGCCAGACGGGCCGACAAGTGCGGTGACGCTGCCTTCATTCACCTTGAGGCTGACATCATCAATGACCTGAAGATCGCCGAAGTTCTTGCGGATATGGGAGAGCTCGATCATCGGTTGGCCTCCAGCATGCCGCCATATCTAGAAAAGCGCCTTTCCAATCTGACCTGCAGCGCCGACAGGACAGAACTTAGCGCCAGATAGATGATCGCCGCCTGGATATAGAGGATCAGCGGTTCATAGGTGGTGGCGACGATGCGCTGGGCAGCTTGAAACAGTTCCGGCACGGTGATGGCGGCGGCAAGCGAGGTATCCTTGACCAGCGATATGAAGGTGTTGGAGAGCGGCGGCACGGCAACACGCGCCGCCTGCGGCAGGATGGTGCGGGCCATGGCCTGACGCCAGTTCATGCCGATCGAATAGGCCGCTTCCCACTGGCCCTTGGGCACCGAGGCGATGACGGCGCGGATGATTTCCGACGAATAGGCGCCGATATTCAACGTGAAGCCGATCAGTGCTGCCGGAAACGCATCGAGCAGGATGCCGACGCTGGGCAGGCCATAAAAGATGACGAAGAGCTGGACGAGCAGCGGCGTGCCGCGGATGACCCAGACATAGAACCTTGCGATCAGCACCAGCGGAGCCGGGCCGAACAGGCGGGTGACGGCGGTGATGAGGCCGAGCGCCAGGCCGAAGGCGAAGGAGAGCAGTGTCAGCGGCACAGTGAATTTCACGCCGGCCCAGAGCAGGGTCGGGAATGAATCCATCATCAATTGAAGCCAATGCGGCACGGGCGAAGTCCTTACTCTCTCGATTGCAATCCAAGGAACGAGAAAACGCCCGGCCAAGGCCGGACGTTCTGGTTCAGCTTTCGCCAAAT
Source organism: Aliirhizobium wenxiniae (assembly GCF_019511445.1). GTDB lineage: Bacteria > Pseudomonadota > Alphaproteobacteria > Rhizobiales > Rhizobiaceae > Neorhizobium > Neorhizobium wenxiniae_A. The sequence goes on along the minus strand of NZ_JAEUAN010000017.1, from coordinate 42,470 downwards.
CCTAGCACGGTTTAGCCACGCGAGGATCGGACGAATATCTCTTTCCTATCTCTTACTTGGAGACGTCCTGGCCGAAATACTTGTCGGAGATCGTCTTGTAGGTGCCGTCGGCCTTGATATCGGCCAGAGCCTTGTTGACCTCGGCGACCAGCTCGTCATCACCCTTGCGCAACAGGATGCCGGAATAGCTGGCTTCTGCCTGTTCGGCGACGATCTTGACCGGTGCGTCGGCCTTCTGCTTCTTGAAATCGAAGAAAGAGAGGCTGTCGTTCAGCGTCGCATCGGCGCGGCGGGTGAGAACCAGCTGGATCGACTGGTCGAAACCATCGGTGCCGACGAGTTCGGCGCCTGCGGTTTCTGCCATCTTGCCGTAATTGCTGGTGAGCGACTGGGCGGCCTTCTTGCCCTTCAGGTCGGCAAAGCCCTTGATATCGGTGTTGTCGTCACGGACGATCAGCACGGCTTTCGAAGCGATATAGGGCTCGGAGAAGGCGTATTTCTGCTTGCGGGCATCGGTGATGCCGACCTGGTTGATGACGGCGTCATAACGGTCCGCATCGATGCCGGCAATCAGGCCATCCCACTTGCCCTCGACGAACTGCGCCTTGACGCCGAGCTTCTTGGCAACCGCTTCACCGATCTCGACGTCGAAGCCGACGAGCTTGTTGGACGCATCATGGAAGGTGAAGGGCGCGTAGGTGCCTTCGGTGCCGATGCGGATGACACCGGCCTTTTTGATCTTGTCGAGGTTTTCACCGGCGAAGACCGGAGCGGCAAAAGCGGCTTGCACGAGCAGGGCGGCGGCAACAGCCTTGAGAGTGGTTTTGACGAGGTTCATTTCGGTATTCTCCAACGAATGAGTTGGCGTTTAGATCGCAGAAAATAGGCGCGTTGTGAGGAAAGAAAACTGCCGTCGAAAGCAGCAAATGCGAATATTTTTTGCTCCATCCACGGGCAGGTGCTCGAAATGCCGATTTGTCGCAGGGGATCAGGTGGTTGACGGGGGCTGATACATCCTGGACGAGGACGCAATGCGCCCTTGGCGATCCTCGGGAATTCTCGAGTTCGGACGGGGCGCTGAAAGCTGCCTCGTAAGTTAGTTTATAGGTGACACCTCTCAGCGCCCCGTTCGGCAGTTTTTATCCGTGACTCCGGTTGCTCTGCGATGGCGGGACGGTGGGCCAGGGGGCGGGGCTTCTATCAAGGAAGTGCCATGCCCGCCCTTTTTCGGAACCCCGCCCAGGCCATGGCGACCCTTGGACGACGTCATCCACCTGCGCCATGCTTTCCGGACAAGCCGATGCCTGCCCGCGAACGCCGCATGACGCCATCCCGTCACCCTATAATGCCTCACAGGCACGTCCGACGCTTAAGTGGGAGGGGATGTGGCATGTCGGTCCGACACCATGCCACGCCTCTCGTCGCCGGAGGGCAACCATTTTCACACGGACCCCGGAGGTGACGGTTTACGTCCTCCCTCCACCACCGGAACCGATCCCGCCTCGCCGGCACGACTGCCGGTGTATCCGTGACGGAACGGGAAGATTGTAGGCATGAGATTGGAGGGCGGGGATGAAGACATGTGTAAGGGATTGGTTTTGTTGAAGGAGAGGTCGAATTCGTCCCCGCGGTGATGCGCTTGAGGATAGAGAACGGAAACGATGGAATGCTTGTATCTGGATCCTCGGGTCAAGCCCGAGGATTCAGATACAAATGCCAGCGAACTATTGATCCGATTTATCTGAGAAGACACCATCGTCATCTGCGCCTACAGCCACGGATGGCGTGCCAGATAAAACAAAGACGGGCAAGGCTCTAGCTCCACTGAGGAGTTGCGCAAGTGCGCTACGCAAATCAGCTTGCGCCTGCTCCTCATCTTTCCAGCCTTGCGGCGCGTAAGCGCCACGCAGAATTTCTAGCTGCTCAACCGGGCGGCCAACAGCTTTAGAAAGCTCAGATAACAAATAGGCCACTTTTAGTTCAACCTGTTCAATCAGACGCAAACGCGCATCGATCACGTTCCACGAGGGGTCGGAGAAAACGGCCATAAGTTCGGAATAGCGCTGCATAACGAGCTTGTCTTTCCAGAAGTGAACCGGAACCAAGTTCAATGCACCGACAAATTCGATATTGGTTGGCATTCGCCGAGTTCGCATCATTGATACGAACAGATCTTCCCGAGATTTATTCCTTGATGAACGTTCCTGATACCAGAGCGTGATTCCAACGGCCACGATTGGGCCAACGAAAGTTGCCAAAACGACAGCCCAGTCAACTTTCGACCAGTCAAAACTCATCACAGATCCCGAGTTGGTGTTGGGCAGAGTTATTACCCGAAACTACAGTGATGGAAAGGCGGCCTCACGCCGCCTCCCTGCCTTCTCCATAGGGATCAAACCGGCCGTAGAAGGTTTCGCCCTTGGCGGCCATGTCCTTCAAGAGCGGGGTCGGTGCAAAATGGTCGCCGTATTTGGCCGCCAGCTTTTCTGCCAATGCGACGAAATTCTTCACGCCCATGCCGTCGATATAACTCAGCGTGCCGCCCGTATAAGGGGCGAAGCCGAAGCCGAGGATGGAGCCGACATCGGCTTCTCTCGGGTCGCTGACGATGCCTTCTTCCACGGTGCGGGCCGCTTCCAGCGCGATCGTGACGAGAAACCGCTGCTTGAGGGTTTCGACGTCGATTTCGGAGGCCGGCTTCTGCGGGTAGAGATCCTTGAGGCCGGGCCAGAGGGATTTTTTGGCAGGCTTGGCCGGGTAATCGTAAAAGCCCTGGCCGTTCTTGCGGCCGCGACGGTCCAGCACATCCACCATCTTGTCGATGAGGGCCATGTGTTCCGGCTTGACCGAATTGGGGCCGAGATCGGCAATCGAGGCCTTCATGATCTTCTGGCTGAGATCGACGGCGACCTCGTCATTCAGGGAAAGCGGGCCGACGGGCATGCCGGCCATTTTTGCGGCATTCTCGATCATCGCGGCCGGCACGCCCTCAGTGAGCATGTCATAGGCCTCGTTGATGTAACGGAAGACGCAGCGGTTAACGAAGAAACCGCGGGTATCGTTGACGACGATCGGGGTCTTCTTGATTTTCGCGACAAAATCGAGCGCGACGGCGAGCGCCTTGTCGCCGGTGTTCTTGCCGAGGATGACTTCGGTGAGCATCATCTTTTCGACCGGCGAGAAGAAATGCACGCCGATGAACTGGTCCGGGCGCTTCGAATTTTCCGCAAGGCCCGTGATCGGCAGGGTGGAGGTGTTGGAGGCAAAGACGGTGGTGGCGGGAATGACCGCCTCGATCTGTTCGATGACGGCCTTCTTTACCTTGCGGTCTTCGAACACGGCTTCGATGACGAGATCGGCATCCGACAGCGTCGCGTAATCGGGCGTCGGGGTGACGAGGGAGAGCAGCTTTTCGCCCTCTTCCTTGGTCATGCGGCCCTTGGCAATGCTGTCTGCCACCAGTTTTTCGGAGACGGACTTGCCCTTATTCGCGGCTTCCTGATCGCGGTCAATCAGGACGACCGGGATACCGGCGGCGGCCGTGACATAGGCGATGGAGGCGCCCATGAAGCCCGCGCCGACGACGCCGACTTTTCTGAACTCGCTCTTCTCCACACCGGCCGGACGGCGGGCACCCTTGCCCAGCTCCTGCATGGAGATGAACAGCGAGCGGATCATCGAGAAGGCTTCGGTGGTCTGCAAAACTTCCGTGAAATAGCGCTGCTCGACCTTCAATGCCGTATCGAAGGGCAATTGCAGGCCCTCATAGACGCATTTCAAGATGGCGAGCGCGCCGGGATAATTGCCGGCGGTTTCGCGGCGCAGGATCGCCGGGGCTGCGGGCCAGAGCTGGGCGGCCTGCGGCGTCCAGATGCCGCCGCCGGGGGCCTTGAAACCTTTTTCATCCCAGGGGGCGACGGGTTTGAGGCCATCCTTGATCATCTGCTTTGCGGCGGTGACGAGCTGGTCCGGTTCGACGACCTGATGGACGAGGCCCATGGCTTTCGCGCGGGCCGGGGCGAGAGATTGGCCGGTGGTCATCATCTGCAGGGCGGACTGGGCATCGGTGAGGCGCGAGACGCGCTGGGTGCCGCCGGCACCAGGGAAGATGCCGACCTTGACCTCGGGCAGCGCCAGTTTGACCGACTTGGCATTGGAGACGACGCGGCCGTGGCAGGCGAGCGACAGTTCGAATGCGCCGCCCATGCAGGTGCCGTTGATGGCGGACACCCAGGGCTTGCCGCTGGTCTCTATGGCGCGGAACAGCCAGGTCATGCGGCCGGCGACTTCGAACAGCTTTTGCGCGGCAGCGGCGGGATCTTTCGCGCGCTCATCGGCAAGCATGGAGAACATGCCGCGGATCATGGTGAGATCGGCGCCGCCGGAGAAGGAGGATTTGCCTGAGGTGAAGACGACGCCCTTGATGGCGGTATCTCCGGTGGTGGCCTTCAGAATGGCTTCGAGTTCGTCCATCACTTCGACGGTGAAGACGTTCATCGACTTGTCGGGCATGTCCCAGGTGACGAGAGCGATGCCGTCCGCGTCGGTTTCGACGGTGAAGTTCTTGTAGGTGCTCATGGTGGGATTTCCTCTTCCCTGAAATTCTGGCGGTTAAGCCCCTCCCCCTTGTGGGGAGGGGTTGGGGAGGGGACTTCGTTCCGGGCGAAAACCCCTCCCGCCTGCCGGCCACCCTCCCCACAAGGGGGAGGGTTAAGACCCCCTCAAACCCGCTCGATCACCGTCGCCGTGCCCATACCGGCGCCGATGCAGAGCGTGACGAGCGCGGTGTTCAGGTCGCGGCGTTCGAGTTCGTCCAGCACGGTGCCCAAAATCATCGCGCCGGTGGCGCCGAGGGGGTGGCCCATGGCGATGGCGCCGCCGTTGACGTTCATGATGTCGTGGGAGATGTCGAAAGCCTGCATGTAGCGCAGCACAACGGCGGCGAAGGCTTCATTGAGTTCGAAGAGATCGATGTCGGAAATCTTCATGCCGGTGCGGGCGAGAAGCTTTTCGGTGACGTCGACGGGGCCGGTCAGCATCAGGGCCGGGTCGGAGCCGATATTGGCGAAGGCCTTGATACGGGCGCGGGGCTTGATGCCCATGCTCTCGCCGCCCGCTTTCGAGCCGATCAGCACCGCTGCGGCTCCATCGACTATTCCAGAGGAATTGCCGGCGTGGTGGACATAGTTGATCTTCTCGATTTCCGGATGGGCCTGGATGCCGACGGCTTCGAAGCCGCCCATTTCGCCCGGCATCTGGAAGGAGGCGTTGAGGGAGGCCAGCGCCTGCATGTCGGTTCCCGGACGCATGTGTTCGTCGCGGTCGAGGATGATCAGGCCGTTCTGGTCTTTTACCGGGATGACGGAGTTGTTGAAATAGCCGGCATCCCAGGCCTTGCCGGCGCGTTTCTGGCTTTCCACCGCATAGGCATCGACGTCATCGCGGGAGAAGCCGTACTTTGTGGCGATGAGATCGGCGGAGACGCCCTGGGGCATGAAATAGGCCGGGAAATTGACCGAGGGGTCCATGTACCAGGCGCCGCCGGACATGCCCATGCCGACGCGAGACATACTCTCGATACCGCCGGCGATGACGATGTCGTCGGAACCGGCTGCTATCTTGCCTGCGCCGAAATTGATGGCGTCGAGGCCGGAGGCGCAGAAACGGGAGATCTGCATGCCGGGGGCTTTGGTGGAATAACCGGCTTCGAAGGCGGCGGCCTTGGGGATGACGGCGCCACTATCCATCACCGGGTCGACGCAGCCCATGACGATGTCGTCGACGGTTTCCGTGTCGAGATTGTTGCGGTCGCGGATGGCTTCCAGCGTTTTCGCGGCGAGGCGGACGGAGGGGACCTCGTGCAGTGATCCATCCTTCTTGCCGCGACCGCGCGGGGTGCGCACGTGGTCGTAAATGAAGACTTCGGTCATGGTGTTGTCTCTCTCCCTAGGTGGCAACTCACCTTGCCTCAATAACAATGCGGGAGAGAAGACCCCTCCCAACCCTCCCCACAAGGGGGAGGGCTTAACCCAGCCGCATCCGCCAACGCTTAATCGAGGCGGCGCGACTTACGCTTGGTTTCTCCCCCCTTGTGGGGGAGATGGCCGGCAGGCCAGAGAGGGTGTTCTCCTCAGAACGCCTCGGCCGCCAGTTCCATCACGCTATCTGCACCCGCCTCTATACGAACCTTGCGCAGCGTGGTTTCCGGCATGATCTTCTCCATGTAGAAGCGCGCGGTCGTGAGCTTCGTCTTCAAATACTCCTCGCGGGCATCACCGCTGGCAAGCTTACCTTGAGCCGCCTTTGCCATTTTCGCCCACATGTAGCCGAGCGTCACGAGGCCGAAGAGGTGCATGTAGTCGGTGGAGCCGGCGCCGGCGTTGTCCGGCTTGGCCATGGCGTTCTGCATGAACCACATGGTGGAGGCCTGCAGGTCGTTGAGGCCCTTTTTCAGGGCCTTGGTGTAGGGGGCCATGGTTTCGTCGGCGCGATTTTCCTCGCAGAAATCGCCGATTTCCTTGAACATGGCCATCACGGCGCGGCCGCCGTTGAGAGCCAGTTTGCGGCCGACCAGATCGAGTGCCTGGATGCCGTTAGCGCCCTCATAGATCATGGTGATGCGGGCATCGCGGACATACTGGCTCATGCCGTGTTCCTCGATATAACCGTGACCACCGAAAACCTGCTGGGCCATGACGGCGTGGTCGAAACCCTTGTCCGTCAGCACGCCCTTCAGGATCGGGGTGGCGAGGCCGAGAAGATCGTCGGCGTTCTGGCGCTCCGCCTCATCCGGCGAGCGGTGGGCGATGTCGGATTTCAGCGCCGTCCAGAGAAGGAAGGCGCGGCCTGCCTCGTTGAAGGACCTGATGGTCATCAGCGTGCGGCGGATGTCGGGGTGGACGATGATCGGATCGGCCTTTTTATCCGGTGCCTTGGCGCCGGAGAGCGAACGGCCCTGGATGCGCTCGTTGGCGTAGGCAACGGCGTTCTGATAGGCGGTCTCGGCGATCGACAGGCCTTGCAGGCCGACACCGAGGCGGGCCTCGTTCATCATCACGAACATGGCCGAGAGGCCCTTGTTTTCCGCGCCGATGAGATAGCCGGTCGCATCGTCATAGTTCATGACGCAGGTGGAATTGCCGTGGATACCCATCTTTTCTTCGAGCGCACCGCAGGTCACACCGTTGCGGGCGCCGAGCGCGCCATCTTCGCCCACCGTGAATTTCGGCACGATGAAGAGCGAGATGCCCTTGGTGCCTTCCGGTGCGCCTTCTATACGGGCAAGAACCAGATGGATGATGTTGTCGGTCATGCCGTGTTCACCGGCGGAGATGAAGATTTTCTGGCCGGAGATCTTGTAGCTGCCATCGCCCTGCGGCACGGCCTTGGTGCGCAAGAGGCCTAGATCGGTGCCGCAATGGGGTTCGGTGAGGTTCATGGTGCCTGACCATGTGCCTTCGACCATTTTCGGCAGGTAGGTGGCTTTCTGCTCATCCGAGCCGTGGACGAGGATGGCGGCGATGGCGCCCTGCGTCAGGCCCGGATACATCATCAACGACATGTTGGAAGACGACATGTATTCGCCGACGGCGGCATGCAGCGTATAGGGAAGCCCCTGCCCGCCGAATTCTTTCGGCACGGCGAGGCCGATCCAGCCGCCTTGGCAATACTGGTCGTAAGCCTGCTTGAAGCCTTTCGGCACGGAAACGGTACCGTCATCATGGCGGGTGCAGCCCTCCTGATCGCCGGAGAGATTGAGCGGGAAGAGCGTGGTCTCGGCCAGTTTCGACGCTTCACCGACAATCGCCTCGATCATGTCGGGCGACGCATCGGCGAAACCGGGAAGGTTGCCGTAGCGCTCAAGGCCCAGAACATCGTTCAGAATGAAAAGCGTGTCGGCGGTTGGGGCCTTGTAGACTGGCATCGATGAGCATCCTCCCTGTCATCATCCGCGTGGCGCCGCTCCTCAGCTCCTCGCGCTCCTGTCTCGTCATTTAATTGACGTGCGCGTAAACGTCAATCATCGAGCGGATTCAAATTTCGGTGCCTTCTAGATCGAAGATAGGGCGGGTTTTGGGGACGTCAGGCGGATAATCAATATTAGAACGTTATGAAATAGTTAAAATTTGCGACAAACTTAACGGCTTGTTTACCATGTTTGCAGACATATTGGACGGTGTGACGGTGCGAAGCGTTTAGGCGAAAGCGGCTCAAACCTTCACAATGGCAAGCCTTGCGTAAGGTTACTCTAATATTCGGATTTACTCATGGAGGAATGCCTCCGGGGGAAACGTTCAGAGTCGGACCGGCAGGATCAACGTCGAAACGAGCGAGCACATGAACGGATCACGATCGGCACATCCCCGTCACGGCGACCGAGACCGCTCGTCGCTGGATGCGCTGAGCCGCACCATCGAGGGGCTGGAAGCACGCATTCAGGGCCTGATGGCAGGCGGCCGCACGCCACCCCCGGCAGCCGCAGCGCAGAGACCGACCGAAGACAGCCGGCCGCAACGCATGCCGCCCGTACAGGATCCGCGCGCCAGAACAGGTGCTGCCGCCTATTCCGAACGCCCGCGCGACCCGCTGAGCGAAATCCGCGAGCGTCAGCGCATGCTGGAGCAGTCGGGACAGAACAACCGCCGTTACGAGAGCAGCGCCGCGATGCCGGCTGCGCCCGTGGCCCGTGCGGAACTACGACCGGACTTGCGCAATGATCCGCGTCTTGAACAACGGACTGGAACACGTCGCGAGGATATTCGCCAGCCGGCTGTTTCCACGCGCGTGGCCGAGGCCAACCAGCGCCGCGCCGACATCCGCGAATTTACCGAAACGCTTTCCGGCCTGAGGCACGACCTGAAGCGCGATATTTCCGAAGGCGTTTCGCAGGAAATGCGGGCGCTGCGCGAGGAAGTGCGGGCGATCAGGGCACAGGCCGAAGACACCCGCTTCAGCCAGGATGTGCAGTCAGACCTTGCGCGGCTTGCGCAGGGTATCGACCAGCTTGCGATGCAATCCGCCCCCGGTGCGTCCGGCCTGCGTTCGGAATTCGAAGACATGCGCGCCGTGATGGACGGGCTTGCCCGGCAGGAATCGCTGCGGCAGATGCAGGACCAGTGGGTTGGCCTTGAAGAACGGCTTCAGGACGCCGATACGAGCGCATTGCGCGAGGAACTGGTGGCGCTCGCCTACCGGGTCGACGAAATTCGCAACCAGCTTGGCGTGATGGCGGACAGCCCGACCATTCGCGCGCTGGAACAGAAGCTGCTGGCGCTTGCCGGCATGATGGAACAGCTCGGCTCTCGCATGAAGCCGAATGATGCGGCAATCACCGAACAGTTCAGCCAGCTGGATCACAGGCTGGACGAGATCAGCCGTGCGATTGCCGCCAATACTCGCGCCAGCGCTGCCAATGCGCAGGACGAGCTTGCAATGCAGCGGCTGGAAGATCGGCTAGCAGACCGGTTGGCCGGGCTGATGGAGCAGGTCGAGACGATCGGCCGCTACACCGCCGACCAGAGCGCGACCGACGGTCTTTCGGCACGGATCGAACTGCTTGCCGGCAGGATCGAGGACATGGCCGAGGAGCAGGCAACAGCCCAGCTTCAGGAACGGATCGAACAGCTTTCAGCGCTGGTGCAGCAGATGCATGCGCCCGGCCAGCAGGAAGATGTCACCAATTATCTCTCCGACATTTCCCGCAAGATCGACGCGCTGGATACGAGTTTCGGCGCCGAAGGGCTTGGCGAGCGGCTCGATTATCTGTCGCGCCGGATCGAGGAAATGGAACAGCAGCCGCGGCCGCAGCATGCCGATGACGGCGCTGCCTTCGTACGGATCGAGGACCGGCTGAGCGACATCGCGGCGCGACTTGATGAAGCGTCATCCGCTCCACGCAATGACGATGAGGCCCTGCGCGGACTGGAAGCGCAGATCGCCAATCTTTCGACGCTGATTTCGCAGCCGAGCAGCGCACCTGCCGCATGGCCGCCGGAATTCGACAGCCGGATGGCGGCGATCGAAGGCTATATGGCGACCAATGACGAATATATCGTCGAGGCCGCACGACAGGCCGCTGAAGCCGTGATCGAGGCCTATTCCCGCAATCTGAGCGCCGGCGCCCCCGGCACCAGCAGCGACATGGCAGCACTTGCCGCCCTTGCCGACGACCTGAAGCATCTGGAAGAACTGACCCGTGGTTCGGAAAGCCGGACGCACCAGACCTTCGAGGCGCTGCACGGCACACTGGTGCAGATCGCCGAGCGGCTGGACCAGCTGGAAGGCCAGTCGGTTCAGGCTCCTGCCCCTTCTTTTGCTGCAAGCTACCGTAGCGAAGAGCCGGTGCGCCAGCCCGCCTTTGCGGCCGCGCCGATGCAGCGCGACATGCCGGTTGCGCGTGAGGCGGCACCGGCCGCAGTACCGGCGCTTTCGGCCGAGGTTGCACACGAACTTGCCAGCATGGACATGCCGCGCACGGAAGCCCGATTGAGGGAGACCAGCGCGATCGGCTCGACCATGGCGGATCACGTTCCGGCAATTCTGCAGCCTTTGGAGCAGGAACTCGAAGACGAGCCAAAACCCGCGAAGAAAAGCCTGCTCGGCGGGCTGGCCAAGCGGCTGCGCCCCGGTTCGAAGCAGGACAAGGCAGCGAGCACGCGCACCTTTGTCGACCCGACCCCTTCGATCGATCCTTCGGCGGACGATACGGTGGTTGCACGCGACATGCTGGAGAGCGAAAGCGAAAACGACCTTCTGGAGCCGGGTTCCGGCGCGCCGGACGTTCGGAAAATCCTTGAAAGAGTTCGGGCAAGCCAGGCGGCCGGAGAGTTTGGCAACGAGAGAGGCAGCGACCGCACCGGCGACCGGGCCGACTATATTGCCGCCGCACGCCGCGCCGCGAAGGCCGCGGCACAGGAAGTCGATCCTTCGCTGATGGGTTCGATGGCCAAGAGCCAGGCGAAGCCGGGCAAGGTCAAGCCTGCGGTCGGCAAGACCGAGACGGCGAAGGGTGCATCCGCATTTTCGCGCCATCGCCGCCCGATTCTGATGGCAGTCGGCGCCGTGCTTCTGGCGCTGATGGCAATGCCGCTGATCAAGACCGTGACGAGCGGAAGCCCTGCTCCGCAGGTCGCTTCCGTGGAACAGCCGGTGATTGCGGCTGCTCCTGAGGCGAGCGCGCCGACGCCTGCAGCGCTTGTTCCGCAGACACCCGTAGCTTCCGAGGCTCCGGTCTCGCCGCAGAGCGCTGCGCCTGAGATGACGGCTCCACCGGCTGCAGAAGAAACTGCAAATTCACCGGAGGGTGCCGCACCACAGACGACTGACACGGAAGCAGTTGCAGAAGCACCAGCGGAAGACCTGCCCGCAACTCCGATCGCGCCGGTCGAACAGGCTTCGATCGTCGTTCCGGCCGGTATCGAGCCGCAGTCGATGGCCGATGCGGCTGCAGCCGGTGACGCCAATGCGCTGTTTGAAATCGGTGCGCGCTTCAGCGACGGCCGCGGTGTTTCCGCCGATCCGGGCGAAGCTGCCAAGTGGTACAAGCTTGCGGCCGATCGCGGCCTTGCACCGGCTCAGTACCGCATGGGCAACCTGCTCGAAAAGGGAACCGGCGTCGACCGCAATCTCGGTGAGGCGATCTCCTATTATCGTCAGGCCGCGCAGGCCGGTAACGCCAGCGCCATGCACAATCTGGCGGTTCTTTTTGCTTCGGGTGCAGCCGGCCAGCCGGATTATGCGGCCGCCGTCGAATGGTTCCGCAAGGCAAGCGAACTCGGTGTTGCCGACAGCCAGTTCAACCTCGCGATCCTTTATGCCCGCGGCAACGGGGTGAAGCAGGACCTCGAAGAGAGCTACAAGTGGTTCGGTGTGGCTGCCAAGGGCGGTGACACGGATGCCGCAACGAAGCAGGAAGAAGTGGGCAAGGCGATGCGCAAGGAGCAGCTGGACAGCGCCCGCGCCAAGCTGAACTCCTGGACCGCCAAGCCGCTCGACCCGAATGCCAATGCCGTCAACATTCCCGACGAATGGGCTTCCGGCAAGAAGCTGACGACCGCTTCGATCGACATGACCAAGGCGATCCGCAACATCCAGGCCATTCTCAACAAGAACGGTTTCGATGCCGGCACTCCGGACGGCAAGATGGGTGCAAAGACCATTGCCGCGATCAAGTCTTTCCAGAGCTCGATCGGCCAGGAGCCGACCGGCAAGGTGGACGACGCGATGGTGCGCGAACTTCTCAAGCGGAATGGATGAGCTCCAGTCGCCGGGCCGAAGACGATCCATTCGTCTCCGGCCCGGCTTTTTTTGGTGAGCCTTCAGCATATCTCCAATCACGACTAAACCGACCGGGTTTACGGTGACGCGGCATATTGGCCACGCCGCGAAGAAAACGGGCGAATCAAAGGCTTGCGGTACCCTGACGCGGCTTCATGGGTTTGACAGCCCAAGGCCTGCGCGGGCATGTGGCTCAGACATCTTCATGCCTTGTTCACCCGGCATGTGAGACACTTTCCCACTACCTCATCAGACAAGCGAGAGATCGCCTGCCGGACGAGGTCGTTCTGTTTCGCCTTGTCGGGGTCAACCGTGACGATCTACCTGCCCATAGCAGAGCTTTCGGTGAATATTTTCATCATCCTCGGCATGGGTGCGGCCGTCGGTTTCCTGTCCGGCATGTTCGGCGTCGGCGGCGGATTTCTGATCACGCCGCTTCTGATTTTCTACAACATCCCGCCCGTCGTGGCGGTGGCAACCGGGGCGAACCAGGTGGTCGCTTCCTCGGTTTCCGGTGCGATCACGCATTTCCGGCGCGGTACGCTGGACATGAAGCTCGGGACGGTGCTGCTTGTCGGCGGCCTTGTCGGGGCGACGGTCGGTGTGTGGATCTTTTCCTGGCTGAGACGCATCGGCCAGCTCGACCTGTTCATCTCGCTTCTCTATGTCGTGCTTTTAACGACGATCGGCGTGCTGATGCTGCAGGAAAGCCTGCGCGCCATGCGCAAGGCGAAGCTCAACCAGCCGCTTCCGTTGAAGCGTCCCGGCCAGCATAACTGGGTGCACCGGCTGCCCTTGAAGATGCGGTTCAAGAAGTCGAAGATCTATCTTTCGGCCATTCCTGTGGTGACGCTCGGTTTCCTGATCGGCATCCTGACTTCGATCATGGGTGTCGGCGGCGGCTTCATCATGGTGCCGGCGATGATCTATCTGTTGCGCATTCCAACCAATGTCGTCGTCGGGACGTCGCTGTTCCAGATCATCTTCGTTACCGCCTATACGACCATGGTGCAGGCGGCGACCAACTATTCCGTCGATATCGTGCTTGCCTTCATACTGATGGTGGCGGGCGTTATCGGGGCGCAATACGGCGTGCGTGTGGGGCAGAAGCTGCGCGGCGAGCAGTTGCGCGCGCTTCTGGCGCTTTTGGTTCTGGCGGTCGGCATCCGTCTTGCTGTCGGTCTGTTCATCCGGCCGCAGGATCTCTATTCGGTGGCAGTCGGGGGGATCGGTTACTGATGTTTTCCCGGCTTGCCCTTCTCCTCTCGCTTCTTCTCCTGCCCGTCGGCAATTCGGTGGCGCAGATCCCGATGGGCGAGGCATCGACCGGCAAGGAGGGGCTCGATATCGGGGTTTCGACAAACGAGATCGCGATTACCTCGGATTTCCGCGGGGCGGACCTGACCGTTTTCGGGGCGATGACCAATGCCGACGACCTGCTCTTGGCGATCGGCAATTACGACATCATCGTCACGCTCGAAGGCCCGCGCGACTATGCCACTGTGCGCAAGAAGGAGCGGATCTTCGGGGTCTGGGTGAATACGGATTCGATGATTTTCGAGCAGGTGCCGGAAAGCTATTCGATCGCCAGCACCCGCCAGCTCGACGACCCGACGCAATTGCCGCCGATCAATACGGCGGGTGTGGGGATCGAACATCTGGCGCTCAACCCGATCGGTTATATCCGCGATGTCGGCGAGCTTTCGGATTTTCGTGAAGCTTACCGGCGGCTGAAACTGGCGGGCGGGCTTTACCAGAAGGAAGCGAGCGGCGTTCGCTTCGTGTCCTCCAGCCTGTTCCGCGCCTCGCTGCGCCTGCCGGCCAATGTGCCGGACGGGGTGCATATCGTGCGCGCCTATCTGTTCAAGAGCGGCACGCTGATCACCCAGCGTGAGATCCCGCTCAGGGTGGTGAAGACCGGCCTTGAACAGGCGATTACCGACACGGCGCATAACCAGCCGTTTGCCTATGGCCTGCTCTGCGTGCTGATCGCGCTCGTTACCGGCTGGGGTGCCAGCATCGTCTTCCGCAAGGATTGATCCCTGCCGATCCATCCCCAACGCCTTTGCTTCGGCGATCCCTACTCTAGTTAGCGACAGGTATCGCAAACCCAGACTGCCATGATGTTGAAACGCTTCCTCGACCGCCTGCCAGCCCGCCTGTCCGAACGATTGCCCGCCCGATTGCCGGATTGGCGCCACCTGCTGCATCCGACGCAATTGCGCATATTAATCCGGCGCAGCGAATTCGGCCTGATCGCGATGGCGGCGGTGATCGGTGTGCTCGCCGGCCTCGCGGTTTCGGCGATGAGTTTCATTGCGCACGAGATCCAGGTGCTGATCTTCGGGATCGGCCCGGATGAGAGGCTGAGCGCAGCCACGACGCTTAATCCGATGGTGGTGCTCTGGGCACCGGCGGCGGGCGGCGTGCTGATGGGGGCCGTATTTCTGATCCTGAAGAAGTGGCGCAAGAAGCCGATGGTCGACCCGATCGAGGCCAATGCGCTGCATGGCGGGCGGCTGTCGCTGACAGACAGTATCGTGGTTGCCGTGCAGAACCTGATTTCCAACGGTTTCGGCGCCTCTATCGGACTGGAGGCCGGCTATACGCAGCTTTCATCCGGTATCGCCTCGAAGATCGGCCTCATTCTGCAATTGCGCCGCTCGGACATGCGCATTCTCGTCGGCTGCGGTGCGGCGGGTGCGATCGCATCGGCCTTCAATGCGCCGCTGACGGGATCCTTCTATGCTTTCGAGCTGATCATCGGCACCTATACGATCGTCAGCCTTGCGCCGGTCGTGGTTGCAGCGCTCTCCGCGACCTTCGTGACGCGGCTCTTCGTCGGCGAGGAGTTCATGATCGATATCGGTGAGATCGGCACGGTCGTCCCGGCCGACTATCTGCCGGCCGTCATGCTCGGGGTTCTGTGCGCGGGCGCCGGTATCCTGCTGATGAAAGGCGTCTCGCAGGTGGAGGAACAGGCGCGGAAAAGCTCGATCTCTCCCGTCTTCCGCCCGGCGCTTGGAGGGTTGATTGTCGGAGTGCTGGCGTTGATCGACACACGGGTGCTTTCGGCGGGGCACGGCGCGCTGCATGAAAGCCTCAACCAGCATATGGCGATCGGCGCGGTGGTCGGGCTCTTGCTGCTCAAGTCGGTCGCCTCTGCGATCACCATCGGCGCCGGTTTCCGTGGCGGCCTGTTCTTCGCCTCGCTGTTTCTCGGTGCGCTGCTCGGCAAGCTGTTTGCCTATGCGACGCCGTTCCTGTTTGCGCATGCAACACTGACGCCGGTCATTTATGCGGTCGTCGGCATGAGTGCGATGGCAGTCGCCGTAATCGGCGGGCCGTTGACGATGACGTTTCTGGCGCTCGAAGTGACCGGCGACTTTCCAATCACGGCACTGGCGTTGGCGGCCGTCATCACCTCCTCGGTCGTGGTGCGGACCAGCTTCGGCTACTCGTTCGCGACATGGCGTTTTCACCTGCGCGGTGAAGGGATCAGGAGCGCGCATGATATCGGCTGGATCCGCAACCTGACCGTCGATAAGCTGATGCGCTCAGACGTGAAGACGGCGAAGGCAGACATGACACTCGATCAATTCCGCAAGGATTTTCCGATCGGCTCGACGCAGCGGGTGATCGTGATCGACGAGAACGAAAAATATGTCGGCATTATCCTGACACCGGAAGTCTATGCCGCGCCGACCGAAGGCGGCGAGGAGGAGCCGGAACTTTCCTCCTTCATCCGCTACAAGAACGATGTGCTGCTTCGAAGCATGAATGCCAAGCAGGCGGCCGCGATGTTCGACCGGACGGAGGCGGAAGCGCTTGCGGTGGTCAACAACCAGATCGAGCGCAAGGTGGTGGGGCAGCTCTCGGAGAGCCATACGCTGAGGCGCTACACGGAAGAACTGGACCGGCGGCGGCGCGAGGTTTCGGGCGAAATCTAGGATGGTAGGGGCAAAGCCGGACGCTCCGCCCCTTCCCCAGCATTACATGGCCGGAAGAATGGCGATGTCGCGGACTTCATTTTCAACGCCTGAAATCGGGCCGACTTCGGTTGCCGCGCCGGTTTCCAGGTTGACCGTGTAGAGCATCTTGTTTGCGGCGAGATAGGCGGTGTTCTTGCCGCCCTCTTCACCCTGGATATCGAAGGCGTAGGTCGCCGGCATTTCCTTGATGCCGAGCTTGCCGATCGCCTTCAGCGTGCCGTCGTTCGGCTTGGTCTGCTGGATCAGCGCACCGATCGTGGCATCGATATTGTACATGGCCGTCTTTTCCGGCTTGCCGATGGAATTTGTATAGGCGGCCGCGACGATGTTGGGGGTCTCACCCTTGTGCATGTCGCCCTCTTCAAAGGCCAGAACGCCATCGACCGTGACGGCGCCCGTATCCGGGTGGACACGGTGATTGGTGGTGCCGGTCATGAAGCGCAGACGGTCGGCCATCGGGTTGAAATCCACCACGACCGGGGCTTCCGTCATGGTCAGCATCTTGTCCATCTTGGCGACTTCGGTGGCTGCACCGGTTTCGAGATTGATGGAGACGATTGCGTGATCGGGCGTGACGCCGATCACGGTCTTGGTGCCGGGACGGAAATCGATGCCGACCAGCTTGTCGACGCCGGTCACTTCCATCGTCTTCGTCACCTCAGGTTTTGCGGTGTCGAACATGACGAGCGTCTTGTCGCCGGTGAGGCCGAGGACCGGGGCGGCGAAGGCTGCGGCGGCAGAGGCAACGAGCATTGTGGATGCGACGAGTGCGGTGCGAGCGATTTTCATGTGTCTACTCCCATGGTGTTTCCAGCATTATCGGGAGCGACAGGGCGCACGGCCTCAAGCACTCCCGATGTGTAGACACATGGCAGGGCGCCTTTGGATGCAGCCGGCTAAAATATTTATTTGCCTCGCATCCATTTCCGCATCCGGCGTGTCTTCCATATGCAGTCTCAGGATGGCTGCGGGAAACCTGAAACACTGGACGAGCGCATGTCCGCCGCTAAAACTGCAGAGATGGAATATTCGCAACTGCGCGAGTATTCGGGGAGAGAGGACAGCCTGACCTTGGTGACAGACCAATCGACGGATTTCGAGGCGGCGCTTGCCGCCTGCGCCAAGGGCGACCGCAGTGGGTTGCGTGACATATTCGATGCGGAGGCCGGCAGGCTGGTGGCGGTGGCGCAGCGGATCCTCAAGCGACGGGAACTCGCCGAGGAAGTGGTGCAGGAAGCCTTCATCCGCATCTGGACACATGCGCATCAATACAGGCCGGAACGCGGATCGGCGCGCGGCTGGATCTATGCGATCGTACGCAACCGTGCGCTGAACATGCTGCGGGACGGCAGCCGCGAAGACCTTGTTGCGGAAGATCGGCTGGAGACGATGCAGGACGGCGAACAGCTGGAACAGATCATGGCGGCCTGGCATCGGCTCGACCATAACAGCCGGCTGAAAGAGTGCCTGGGCCGTCTCGACGAGGCCAGACGGCGCGGCATATTGATGGCCTATGTCGGCGGTTATACCCATGGCGAAATCGCCGGGCGATTACGGCTTCCGCTCGGCACGGCAAAATCCTGGATCAGGCGCGGGCTTCTGACATTGCGGGAGTGCATGGCATGAAGCTGAGCGCCGACAATCTTTCGCATATTGCTGATGAATATGTACTTGGCCTTCTCAGCGAAGCAGAGGCAGCCGAGGTGGAAAACGAGATCGAGCGCAATTCTGCACTGGCCAATGCGGTGGCGGAAGCGCGCGAACGGTTTCTGCCGCTCGACACCAATATCGACCCGGCTGCGGTTTCACCGGACCTGTGGGACTCCATTGCAACGCGGCTACCGGAACAGGCGACGGCGGCAGAACCATCAATCGCCTCGGTTTCTCCGAGAGTTCCGATGGCCGGGAATGACAATGCCCGCACCGGCTGGCGGGCGACGGCGATTTCGGCGGTTGCCGCCTCGCTGATGCTTGCCGTGGGGCTGGTGTGGAGCATGGCGCGGGTGGCCGAGCCGCTGGTGGTGGCCGTGCTTCTCAACGAGGCTGGCGAAGTGCAGGCCGTGGTCGAGGATTTCGGCAATGACACGGCCAGCATCCGGCTGCTGACCGATTTCAATGTGCCTGCGGACAGGACAATGCAGGTGTGGACCCTTCCCTCCCGCGAGATGGGGCCGATGTCGCTCGGCCTGCTGGAGGATGCGCATTCGGCGCGGCTAAGCGGATCGACATTGCCGAAGCCACAGGATGCGCAGCTTTACGAAATCACGCTGGAACAGGCAGGCGGATCTCCGACAGGGCGACCAACCGGGCCAATCCTCGCCAAGGGATTTGCAAAACTGGCGCGTTGACGGCAGTCCGGCAATGGGTGCAACCCCTGCCTTGGGATAATTGCATGGACGCGATGCTCGACTATTCTCTGCCACGTCTAAAGCGTGGTCGGGGAGGAGTGCGTGGACGAGATCGTGCAACCGGTATCGCGCCCGATCGGGATTGCGACAAGCCTGATCTGCCGCGATGGCGTGCAACTGCACGGCCATATCTGGCCTGCCCGAAAGCAGCCGATCGGGCGTGTGATCATCAACCCGGCCACCGGCGTGCTTGCCCGTTATTATCACTATTATGCGGATTTCCTCGCCGGCGAAGGGTTCGAGGTGCTGACCTACGATTATCGCGGCATCGGCCTGTCACGACCGGAAACTCTGCCCGGCTGCGGGTATCGCTGGCGGGATTGGGGCGAGCAGGATTTCGATGCGGCGCTGCGGTTCCTGGACGCGCAAGAGCCGGAACTTCCGTTGATGGTGGTGGGGCACAGTATCGGCGGCTATTTGCCGGGGCTTTCTGCAGAGGCACACCGGATCGACCGGATGCTGACGATGGGCGCGCAATATGCCTGGTGGGGAGATTATGTGGCAGGGCATCGATCGAGGTTGTTCTGGCGCTGGCATGTGGTGATGCCGGTTCTGACCGCGATCTACGGCTATTTTCCCGGCAAGAAACTGGGCTGGCTGGAAGATCTGCCGGCAGGTGTTGCCAATGAATGGAGTTTTCGCGGGCCGTGGATGGAGCGGACGCATCCCAAGCATGAGCGCGAGGCTGTGCTTGCGCGTTTTGCCGCCGTCACGGCGCCGATCCTTGCCGTTTCCGTCACTGACGACGACATCGGCTCGGCTGCGGCGGTGCGGCGCACACTTGCCTATTACCGCAACGCCGGGCGGATCGAGGCCAGCCTGTCACCAGCACATTACGGGCTTGATGCAATCGGGCATTTCAGCCTGTTTCATTCCCGCCATGAAGGTGGCTTCTGGCAAGACACGCTGTGCTGGCTGAAGCATGGCGTAAACCCTTGGTGCAAAACGGCGAATGCCGATCGGGGAAGCATTTCTCTTTGAGACAGGTCAATGTGCGACAATGCGCCCGTGCGAAGATGATCTCGACCAGGGAGGTCACCCAAGAGAGGTCAATAAAATGTTCAAACATATCCTCATTCCCACCGATGGTTCGCCGCTATCGACCCAGGCGCTGGAAAAGGCGCTCGACTTCGCACGCGAAAGCAATGCGAAGGTGACGGTGCTGGCGGTGATCGAGCCGCTTCAGGTCTTCACCGTCTATCCCGTCGGCATGGATATCGCCTATGCCGAGTACGAACAGCGCGCGAACGAGCAGGCGGACGGTATTCTGGCCGATGCGAAAGCGGCGGCCGAGCGGCGTGAGCTTGCCTGCGAGGCACTGAAAGTCCAGAGCGTCGACCCGGCCGGCTGCATCGTCAAGACGGCCGAAAAGCAGGGCTGCGACGCGATCGTCATGGCTTCGCATGGTCGCTCGGGCTTCAAGGCTTTCATGCTTGGCAGTGTGACGATCAAGGTGCTGGCCGGATCAAAACTGCCGGTGCTGGTTTATCGCTGACAGGGCTTGATCAGCCGGGCGTTTTCGCTGCAGATGCCCGGCATGAGCGAAGACCTGAATATCTTGAGAGACATCGGCTGGCGTCTGTGGGATCCGATCGGCCTCAGCGGGCCGGACGGTCCGCCACCGGAAGCCATGGACGAATATGACAGCTATCTTCTTGAAGCGGTTGGGATGCTTCGAAACGGCAGATCGCTGCAGGACGTGATCGCCATGCTTGTAGACATCGAAAGCGAACACATGGCGCTTGGTATGTCGCCTGACTCGGAAGAGCGGGCCACGCAGACGGCTCTGGAGCTGCGGCAGACGCTCCTCACCCCATGAGACTGCCGTAACGCACCGAATAGATGCGATCGCGGCCGAGCAGATGGGCGACCAGGGTTTCCTGTCGGAACAGGCCCTGGATTGCCTTGTGACGCAGGTCGAGGCCTCCGGTCAGGACGCCGAAGGCCGGCATCAAGAGACGGTGGCCATCACTGGCGAAACATGGACGACGGACTGATTTTTCGCGACGGCGGACTGTTGCTGCCGGGTGGAGGTGACCGGCGATCTCGCCCATCGATTTCTGATGAGCTAAGATGAGGCTCGGCTCGTGGCGAAACACGAGACCGCCATGCGCGAGTTCGTCGGTCGAGATGCCCGGAAGATTCGTCGTGCCATCCGGATCATGGTTGCCGTTGATCCAGATCCAGTCGCGGCCGCGTGCCATGTCGGCGATCATTTTCCTCAGGTCTTCCGGCAGGAACTCCGAGCCACGGCGATCATGGAAATTGTCGCCGAGCGAGATAACTAACTTTGGCTCGTAGCGGGTGATGACAGTTTTGAGGATGTTGAGAGTGGCAAGCGTGTCATAGGGCGGCAGCAGCATGCCGCGGCGGGCAAAGGCCGCGCCCTTTTCCAGATGCAGGTCGGAGACGATGATGGTCTGCGTTTCCGGCAGGTAGAGGGCTCCAAGCGGATCGCAGACGGCGGCGGTGCCGTGGACGAGGATTTCCTCGGCTCCGGTTGCTTGTCCTGCGATTATGGTGCGGGGATTGAGCCCCAGGCGGTGCATCACGGTTGGTTCGTCTTTCTGTATCATTCCTCATTCCTGTGCTTGTCACAGGAATCCAGCAACCGCGCGTCTGCGCGGTTAGAGAGTCTTTTCAGCCCAAGGACTTGGGCTGGCTGGATCCCTGTGACAAGCACAGGGATGAGGGAGTTCCATATTGCCGCCCCTGCCCCGTATCGTCGTCCTACAACCCGGCCTCCGCAATCAATTCATCGGCCGCCTCCTGCAGCACGGCATCCTGCGCTTCGCCCGGCACCGGTTCCTTGCCGATTTCCAGCATGATCGGCACTGCCAGCGGCGAGACACGATCAAGTGGGCGGTGGGTGATGTGGCCTCGGATCCGTTTCAGCATATCGCCAAGCCGGCCGATATCCAGAAGCCCGGTCGCGGCATCGCGTCTGGTCGCTTCGAGAAGGATATGGTCCGGCTCGTGCGAGCGCAGGACATCATAGACAAGATCGGTCGAGACGGTGACCTGGCGGCCGGTCTTTTCCTTGCCCGGATGACGGCGTTCGATCAAACCGGAAATCACGGCGCAATTGCGGAAGGTGCGCTTGAGCATGTAGCTTTCATCGAGCCAGGCCTCGAGATCATCGCCCAGCATGTCCTCATCGAAGAGATCGGAGAGGTTCAGGGCGCCATCGGCGATCATTGCGCCGATATCGTTCAGGCCCCAGATGGCGAGCGAATAATCGGTGGCGACGAAGCCGAGCGGGCGGGCGCCGAGGCGTTCGAGACGGCGGGTCAGCAGCATGCCGAGCGTCTGGTGCGCGAGACGGCCTTCAAAGCAGTAGGCGATCAGGAAGAAGCGTTTGCCGCGCGGAAAAGTCTCGATCAGGAGTTCGTCCTGTTTGGGCAGCATGGAGCGTTCGAGCTGGATGTTAAGCCAGTCGCGGACCTGATCGGGCAGGTTTGCGCGGCGTTCGGGTTCGGCGAGCATGGCGCGGACCTGGTCGGCCAGATAGGTGGTGAGCGGAAACTTGCCGCCGGCATAGGCGGGAATTTTCGGATCGAGCGAGAAGGCGTTGGAGACGAGGCATTCGTTTTCGCGGATGCCTTCGAAACGCAGGACTTTTCCGGCAAACAGGAACGTGTCGCCCTGGACGAGCTGTTCCAAAAAGTATTCCTCGACCTTGCCGAGCGACATCCCTCCTCGCCCCAATGTGCCTTTGGCATTGCGCTTGACGAGGCGGACATTGAGTTCGGCGGCTTCGACGATCGTGCCGAGGTTCATGCGGTATTGCTGGGCGATCTGCGGGTTGGAGACACGCCAGCGTCCGTCCTCCTGTCTGCGGATCTTTGCGTAGCGCTCATAGGAGCGCAGGGCGTAGCCGCCGGTGGCGACGAAATCGACGATGCGTTCGAACATCTCCCAGGAGAGCCCGGCATAGGGCGAGGCGGAGGTGATTTCGTCATAAAGCTCGAGCGGATCGAAGGGTTCGGCGCAGGCCATGCCGAGCACGTGCTGGGCGAGAACATCGAGAGCCCCCTCGCCCACCGGCGGCGTATCCTGCGCGCCGAGATAATTGGCATCCAGCGCAGCCTGGCACTCCATCACCTCGAAACGGTTGGCGGGAACGAGGATGGCCTTCGACGGTTCATCCATGCGGTGATTGGCGCGGCCGATGCGCTGGGCAAGCCGTGAGGCGCCCTTCGGCGCACCGACATGGACGACGAGATCGATATCGCCCCAGTCGATACCCATGTCGAGCGTCGAGGTGGCGACGACGGCGCGGAGTTTGTTATCCGCCATCGCGGCCTCCACCTTGCGGCGCTGGCCGGCATCGAGCGAGCCATGATGCAGCGCAATCGGCAGATTGTCTTCGTTGATGGTCCAGAGCGACTGGAAGAGGAGTTCGGCCTGGAAGCGGGTGTTGACGAAGATCAGCGTGGTCTTGTGGCGCTTGATCTCCTCGTAGACCTCAGGGATCGCATAGGTGGAGACGTGGCCGGACCAGGGGATGCGCGTATCGGTGCCCAGAATGGTGATATCGGGGGCGGCACCGCCCGTCACATGCACGAGGCCTGCGGGAGGTGCCGGGGCTTCACCTTGCGGGACCAGCCAACGCTGCAGGTCCATCGGGTCGGCGACGGTGGCGGAGAGGCCGATCGTCTGCATTTTGGGCGCGTGTTTGCGAAGACGAGCAAGGCCGAGCGAGAGGAGATGGCCGCGCTTGGAAGTTACGAGCGAATGCAGCTCGTCTAGGACGACGTATTTCAGGTCCTTGAAGAAGCGCCCGGCTTCCTTGTTGGCGAGGAGAAGAGCCACCTGTTCCGGGGTGGTCAGCAGGATATCGGGCGGCTTGAGCTTCTGGCGCTGGCGCTTGGATTGCGGCGTGTCGCCGGTGCGGTTTTCAACGGTGACGGAAAGGCCCATCTCGGTGACGGGCTTCATCAGGTTGCGCTCGATATCGACGGTCAGCGCCTTGAGCGGCGAAATGTAGAGCGTGTGGATGCCGGTGAAGGCGGAACCGGGCGGGATTTTTCCGCGGGCGACGAGATCGGTGAGTGAGGGCAGGAAACCGGCGAGCGTCTTGCCGGCACCGGTCGGCGCGATCAGCAGCATGTTCTCGCCGGCCTGCGCCCGCGCCAAGAGTTCAAGCTGGTGGGCGCGGGGCTGCCAGCCCTTTTCGCCGAACCATTTGAGGAACGGCGTGGGTAATGTGGCGGCCTGATTGCCGTGGGGTTTGGTTTCGACGAGATCCACGGGATGAAAGATAAGCTTTCATCGACGGAAATGAAGAGTGGCTTTCCTTATGCGCAATTCCGGATGGAGAAAACCGCGCAACACTTTTCCTGGAACGGCTTATCGGACGATATAGCGATCGGTGCGGTGGTTGATGGCAAGCGTCAGGTTCAGCGCCACCGCCGCCAGAATAGAGCAGGCGATGACAAAGGGGCTGGCGACGAAGAAGGACAGGAAGAGCACGACGCAATCCAGCCCAAGCTGGACGAAGCCGGCGCGCCAGCCGAACCTGTCCTGCAGGTAGAGCGCCAGAATGCCGAAGCCGCCGAGCGAAGCGCGGTGGCGGAAGAGGACCAGCATGCCGCAGCCGATCAGAAGGCCGCCGAAGAGGGCTGCGGTGATCGGCTCGATGCTGTCGAAGGCGATGAGTTTGGGTAGGAGGCCCGACAGAAGCGAGGTGAGCCCGACAGCGGAAAAGGTCTTGATCGTGAAGACAAGGCCGAGTCGCTTATAGGCCAGCCAGTAGAAGGGCAGATTCAAAATAAAGAAGGCTGTGCCGAAACTGACGTCGATCGAATAGCGCAGCAGGAAACCGAGGCCAGCCGTGCCGCCGATCATCAGGTGAGCGGCGGAAAGCATGATAACGCCGAGTGCGGCCAGCATGGAACCGGCAACGACGCCCTGGATATCCTCGACGATCGAATGCTTTTCCGTGGACGAAGCCCAGAAACCGATCGGGCTTTTCTTATCCGCCGCATCCGCCATGTCAGCGCACCGCGATATACCGGTCGGACCGGTGGTTGATGGTGAGAAGCAGATTGAGCACAACCGCACTCAGCAGCGACCAGAGGACAGTCATCGGGCTGACGACGAAGAAGGCGGCGGCCATGACGCAGAGATCGAAACCGAGCTGGACGAGACCTGCCGGGATCTTGAAACGATCCTGGATATAGATCGCAAGAATGCCGATGCCGCCGAGCGAGGCGCGGTGGCGATAGAGGCCGAGCAGACCGAAGCCGATCAGGATGCCGCCAAGAAGCGCTGCCCAGAACGGATCGAGATGCTGGATGACGATAAACTTTCGCTCCAGCTCGGTGATGAAGGAGACCATCAAGATGGCGACGAAGGTCTTGAAGGAAAAGCCTATGCCAAGGCGTTTGAACGACAGATAGTAGAAAGGCAGGTTGACGACGAAGAACAGGACGCCGAAGGGGATGTCGAAGGCGTAGTGAAGCAGGAAGGCGACGCCGGCGGTGCCGCTGGTCAAAAAACCGGCCTGACTGAGGAAATAGAGGCCTAGGGCTGCGACCATGGCGCTGATGAACATGCCCTGCGCATCTTCCAGCTTGGTGTGTCGGGCCGGATCGAGGCTGTAAAAGCCCAGCCGTCGCTTCTGCGCGCTCTGTTCGTCAGCCAAATTGTTCCCCTTGGTCCGTTGCGGGTTTTCGCGCCGTTTTTCAGCGATTGTGCATTGCGATAGCGGCTTCATCAAGCCTCTTCAACAGCGCGTGAAGGCCCCAAACAAAATCGCAAGAAAACGCCGGTTCAGGCGGTTTTACGCGACAGAAACAAGATGCCTTTCACCGGTTTTCCGGCATCCATGCGAATGGTGGTGCGCTCGATTTCCAGAAGCTCGAAATGGTGATGGGCAAGAAGCAGCCGAATATGGGCTTCCGAATGGGCATAACGGAGGCTATCGCGCAGGACGAAGCCCTCCTCTTCGCCGGCATCTTCCACCGAGAAGGCGAACAGCCCCTGGGGCGCCAGAAGATCGTCCACAAGCGGGAAGACGGTTTCCAGCGAACCGAGATACATCAGCACATCAGCGGCCGAGACGAGGTCGGCGCGATATTTTGGGAGATCGGGGGCGAACAGGCCGCTTTCTTCCGCTGGCAGGCTGAGGTCGGACTGGCCGAGATGTTGGTAGAGGCCCTTCTCGTCCGCCTTGGCGAGCATGTTGGTGGAGAGGTCAAAACCCTCCAGACGTCGTGTATGCTCCCTTATCTCCGCGCCGAAAAGGCCTGTGCCGCAGCCGAGGTCGACAGTCAGGGCAAAAGGCGCATGGGGAGATACGAGTGCGGCCAGCTTTCCGGGGACGGAGTAATCGAGCTTCTCGACCAGCGCCGTATCGAAGCGTTCGGCATAATCGTCAAACAGGCTTTCGACATACCGGCTCGGCGGCTGGTCCGGAATTTCCTCCGCACCGATGACGGCCAGTCTCAGCGTCGCACCGAAGACGTCTTCGGGTTCGAGTTCCAGTGCGCGGCGATAGGCATCCTCCGCCGTCTCGAGTTCCGCCTTCTCGCGATATTCGCCGAGGCGAAACCAGCCTGCGGCCCAGCCGGGCGCGAGTTCGAGCGCCTGCTCCATGAGCTCGGCAGCTGCTGCGAAGTCGCGGCCTTCCGCCAGCATGCGAGCATAATCGGCACGGCGGTCGGCGATCACGTCGCCGGAAGAGAACTGGCTCATCGATATTGTCCTGAAATCTCGTCGCTCATCGCCGAAGCCACAAAAAAACTCAAGTTCTATTTGAGAGGCGAACGTCAATGCCTATCTGACAGTTGCAGGCGGCGCTTACCGCAGCTATGGCATTTTGAAGCAACGGAGACGGTCAAGAATGGCGGATGGTGTGAACAGGTTTCTCGGCGACTCGATCGGCCGGACGATCGTCAAGCTGATCGTGGTCTGCCTGATCGTCGGTTTCGTGCTCGCCTTTTTCGGCTATACGCCGAACAATATCATCGGCAGCCTGCGCTACCATTTCTACGATATCCTGCATAACGGCTTCGATGCGCTGGGCGATATCGGCAATTACCTGCTTCTCGGTGCGATCGTGGTCATCCCGGTCTTCGTGGTTCTTCGCCTGATAAGCTATCGTCGCTGATATGACCGAGTTTTCCATTCCTTCGCGACGGGGTTTTCTCGTCCTCTCAGGCGTCAGCCTGTTCCTCGCCGGCTGTTCGACGACTGCCGTCATGACGCCAACGCCGGGTTCTGAGGACGATACGGTCGCAGCGCTGCCGATGGTCAACACGCTGCGCGCGTCCAAAGGTCTTTCGGCGCTGACGCTCGATACGTCGGCGCGCAAGGCGGCGGGCATTCAGGCGATCAGGATGGCGAAGGCGCAGGAGATGAAGCACCTGATCGGCTTCGGCGACGATTTCGGCGCACGGATGAAAAAGAGCGATGTGGCGCTGCCGGCTGCGGAGAACATTGCGGCCGGCCAGAAATCGGTGGAGGCCGCCGTGCAGGCCTGGATCGACAGCCCGAGGCATCTGGAGAACATGCTCGGCAACTATCGCGGTCTCGGCGTCGCCATGGCGCCGGCCAAAGACGGCAGGCCCTATTGGGCCATGGTCCTTTCCGGCTGATTAAATCGGCTGCGTGGCCCAGTGATCGACGCGGGTATCGCGCAGGTCGCGGATCGACGCCACGCCATCGCGGTCCAGAAGCTTTGACAAGCCGCGGTTGATATCGCCCGGAAGGGCCGGCCCCTCATAGACCATGCAGGAATAGACCTGCACGAGATCAGCACCGGCGCGGATCTTTTCCAGTGCGTTTTCGGCGCTTCCCACACCACCCACACCGATGATCGGCAGATCAGGGCCGACGCGCTTGCGCATGCGGGCAAGCACCGCAGTCGACTTGGCGAATAACGGAGCACCGGACATGCCGCCGGCCTGTTTTGCCTGAACCTGATCCTTCAGGCCTTCGCGCGACAGGGTCGTGTTGGAGACAATCAGGCCATCCAGATCATGGACCAGCGCTTCGGCGGCGACATCATCGAGGCCTTCTTCGGTCAGGTCCGGCGCGATTTTCAGGAAAACCGGCAGGCGCTTGCCGGCCCGGTCGGCCTCTTCATTGCGGGTGGCAAGCACGACGGACAGAAGAGCGGCAAGGCTTTCACGCGCCTGCAGATCGCGTAGGCCAGGCGTGTTGGGCGAGGAAATGTTGACGGTAAAATAGGTTGCGACGGAATAGAACTTGCGGATGCCGAGGACGTAATCGGCGATGCGATCGGCGCTGTCCTTGTTGGCTCCGATATTGACGCCAATAATCCCTTTGGCAATGCCCTTCGCGTTGCCGCGGGCATTAAGGCGGGCAAACACGGCTTCATGACCCTGATTGTTGAAACCGAAGCGGTTGATGACGGCGCGATCCTCGACCAGACGGAAGAGGCGCGGCTTGTCGTTGCCAGCCTGGGGTTTCGGCGTCAGCGTGCCGACCTCGACATGGCCGAAGCCGAGCTTCAGCAATGTATCCGGCACTTCGGCATTCTTGTCGTATCCCGCCGCAAGGCCGACCGGGTTTTCGAAGCGGATGCCGGCGATCGTCTGCGCCAGGCGCGGATCGGGCCTTGGCGGACAGACCGGCGAGATGCCGGTTTTCAGCGCGGTGATCGACAGATTATGGGCGATTTCGGGATCAAAGACGAAGAGGCTGCGGGAGGCAATCCCCGCGAGACGGCCGATCATGGCATTTTCTCCGGAAAGGCATGCTGGCCATCAACACCGATCAGGAGTGGCATCTCCCAGATCACGGCCGAAAGCGGCAGGTTGGCATAAAGATGAGGGAAGAGATCGCCGCCACGCGACGGCTCGAATTTCAGGTCTTCGCCGAGCGGACGCGGATCGACCGCGACCAACATCAGCCCGGTCACGCCGGCGAAATGCAATCTTGCGGTCTCGCGGGCCTGGGGACCGGTGGAGAAATGGATGTAACCATCGCGGTGATCGATCTCGGCCCCTTCAAAGACCCCCTTCGCCCTGGCTTGACGCCAGATGGTTTCGGGCACGATCTTGTAAACGGTATCCGTCATCACACATCTCCAGTGAGATTTCGAGTTTGTGAGA
The DNA here is from genome assembly GCF_019511445.1 of Aliirhizobium wenxiniae. Taxonomy (GTDB): domain Bacteria; phylum Pseudomonadota; class Alphaproteobacteria; order Rhizobiales; family Rhizobiaceae; genus Neorhizobium; species Neorhizobium wenxiniae_A. The sequence goes on along the minus strand of NZ_JAEUAN010000017.1, from coordinate 13,709 downwards.
ACTGTGGGGCCTGCGAACCGTTAATGCCGATAAGCGGCGTTGCGGATCGTTTGCCGCAAAGGCGATCAAATGTCCATCACTATCGGAGGAGACAAAATGCGCAATTTTGCAATCGTCATTGCCGCCGCGTCTCTTGCCAGCGGCTTTCTCGTTGCGGAGGGAGCAAAAGCGCAGCAGAGGTTTCAGCTGGAGCGGACGGATCAGGGCATTGTGCGGCTGGATACCGAGACCGGGGCAATCACCACCTGCACCCAGGAAAACAACGAACTGACCTGCCGAATGGCGCCGGACGAGCGCGCGGCCTACGAAACGGAACTCGACCTTCTGGAAAACGGGTGACTGCGCTGGAAGAACGCCTGAGCCAGACACCGCCTGGACGGCTACCGAGCGATGCGGAAGTCGACCGTTCACTGTCGATCATGGAGCGCTTCATGCGGACTTTCATGGGTATCGTGCGCGAGTTTACCGGTGAACCCAATCCGGCACCGCAGCCGGACCGAACCTGAGGCAGGCACCGCAAAACATGCCCGGCCCCAAGCCGCTCTGTCGCATAAACGATACAAGTCACGGAACATTCCGCTCGCTCAAGATGTGGGCCGAGCGAACGACACCCTTGTTTCACACCGCCAACGGCGTTACAAATTGACGCAGGCCTTGAGGAGGGCCCGGGATTTGCGTCCCAGCACCACTATGCCTTTGGGAGGAGGCGTGGGAATGCAGACACTCAAAATCATTATCGCAGACGATCATCCGCTGTTTCGCGGCGCGCTGGTCCAGACGCTTCAGACCATGGCGACCGATGTCGCCATCATCGAGTGTGGCGAGTTTTCCGCCGCACTCAAGGCCGCTGACGAGCATCCCGATGCCGACCTGATGCTGCTCGACCTCGCCATGCCGGGGGTCAGCGGGTTTTCGGGGTTGATGACGCTCAGGGCGCAGTTTGCGGCGCTTCCGGTCGTCATCGTCTCGGCGACCGACGACAGTGGCACCGTGCGCCGGTCCCTCGAACTCGGCGCTTCGGGCTTCATCCCGAAATCATCCGGGCTCGACGACATCCGCAACGCCGTCAAAACCGTGCTCGACGGCGACGTCTTCGTGCCCGGCAACGATAGCGGCAAGGCGGAGGACGATCCGGTACTGGTCGAGATCCTCGACCGGCTGAAGACGCTGACGCCGCAGCAGAACCGGGTGCTGACCATGCTCGCCGAGGGGCTTCTCAACAAGCAGATCGCCTATGAGCTCGGTGTATCCGAAGCCACCATCAAGGCGCATGTCTCGGCAATCCTTCTGAAGCTCAATGTCGACAGCCGGACGCAGGCGGTCATCAAGCTCGGAAAGATCAACATGGCCATGGTGGCGTAGGCCTTTCGAGAGGATTTTATTCCTTTACGCGCTCTTGACCTTCGGCTAAAATCATCTGAGCCGGGGATATTTTTTCCGGCCTTGGCGCCAAGGCTCAAAAGCCCAGGCGCATTACCTCTGATCGAAGGTTTCCTATCGTCCCGTTGCTGCGGGGTGCGGATTGGAACCGGGCAAAGACCGGGGCACGGGCGACGATGCTGTCACATGACGCCATATGGAACGCGATCGACAGGCTTGCCGAACGTCACCAGTTGACGCCTTCCGGGCTTGCGAGACGGGCAGGACTGGATCCGACCTCGTTCAACCGCTCCAAGCGGCTGGGACCTGACGGGCGGCTGCGCTGGCCCTCGACGGAATCGATCTCTAAAGTGCTCGAAGCGACGGGCGCGACGATCGATCAGTTCATGAGCTATCTGCCGGCCACAAGCGGCAACCAGATTCCCGACGGCAATTTTCCGCCGCAGGCCAGCAATATTCCGCTGCTTGGCTTTGCCCAGGCGGGTGCGGGCGGTTTTTTCGACGATGGCGGTTTTCCTGCCGGTCAGGGCTGGGACGTGGTCGAATTTCCCGCCGATCCATCACGCAAGGCGGGCGTCTATGCGCTTGAAGTGCAGGGTGAATCGATGATGCCGCTCTATCGCGACGGCGACGTTTTGATCGTCGAGCCGGGGGCGCAGGTGAGACGCGGTGACCGCATCGTGCTAAAAACCCGCGAGGGCGAAGTGATGGCCAAGGTTCTGGCACGCCAGAGCCCGAAAAGCGTCGAGGTGATGTCGCTCAATCCGGAACATCCCAACCGGGCTTTCGACCTTGCCGATGTGGAGTGGATGGCCCGGATCATCTGGGCGAGCCAATAAGCTTCACGTCCTGGCGTAACGATCGCAGGAACAAATTCCCAAGTAATCAGTAGAGCCCGTTTGGAAAGTAGCGGAGGTAGAGATCCTGCAGCCTGCCGTTACGCGACAATTCGGCAAGCGCCTGATCGAAGGCTGCGACCAGGATCGGATCGGTGCGGCGGACCATGATCGACAGGCCCTCGCCTAGAAATTTTTCCGAAAGATAGGGGCCATCGAAAAGCGTGCAGCATTTTTGCGAGGCTTCGCTTGCGACCCAGAAGGGCAATCTGAGGCCATCGGAAAACACCGCATCGACCTTTTTGTCCTTTAGAGCCGTCGTCATCTCGGCATCGGTTTCGAACGGGACTGCGGTAATTCTGGGGAAAAATGCCTTCAGCATCGCCTCATGCGCGGTTTCCTTGATCACGCCGACCTTGCGGCCGGCAAGGGCTGCGGCGGTATCTCCCGGGATGTCGACAGAGCGGTTTTTCGCAAAGCGCGCCGGAATGCCGATATAGGGGCGCGTGAACAGGAAACGCTCCCGCTTCTCGGGGCTGACCGCGATGCCCGCCATGACCGCTTCACCGCCATTGGCCTCGAGCGTCTTTTCCAGCTCATCGAAGGGAAGCGCCTGGATCTGGCATTTGGCCTCCAGCTTCAGCTCGGCGCAGATTTCCCGCGCCAGATCGACATTGAAACCCGAAATGCGGCCGGTCTGATCGGTGAAGTTGAAGGGTGGAAAATCGACCGTCGTGAGAATACGCAGGCGCACGATCGTCGAAAGATCGGGACGAGCCAGACGCTCGCGGGCATCGAACATCAGCGGCAGGCTGTCTCCTTCATCCGCGGCAACCGCCTTTCCAGGTGCTGCAAATGCAGCCGTCATCATCATCAAGGCCGCAAAGAGATCGCGCGCCCCCCGCCAAACTGGGGATGTAATCATCCGGTGCCTCATTATGATCATCTGCGGGACAGGCGGGGCGCCCCTATCGGTTCGCTCCTTGGGGACGGTGTAACAGAACCATGCGCATCGGGGAATATCCGCCGCAGGGATCGGCGATTTGTGACGATGAGCCTGCCAATGGCGGGCAAGGCCAGAACCTGCCGGACCACCGGCTCGGCAGCGGAGAGCCATGGGATGGTGCCGACCCGGATTTTCCGGAGGCAGAGGCCAAGGCGCTTGCCGCGCTCGGATTTTCGAAGCCGCTGATCGCGCGGATGCGCGAACGGGCACTCTGTCATGGCACATCGATCGAGGCGGAGTTGCTGCGTTCCGGCGACGTGCGCGAGGAGGCCTATTACGGCGCGATCGCCCGGCTTTTACGGCTGCCTTTCATCGACACGATCGACGCCTGTCTCGTGCAGGACGCAATGACGCTGGACATCCAGCTTACAAGGCCGACCATGGTACGGCTTGTTCATCGCAACCGGGCGCCGGAAACGGTGATCGCGCCGGAAGCGGGGCGATTGGCGGAACTTGCAGCTGCGCTCGCAACCCTGCCGCCGCTTGGCCGCGACCTTGCAATCGCTACGCCCGGCGCGATCGCCAAGGCGGTGTGGGCAAGCGGAGCTGAACGCCGCAGCCGGGACGTGGTGCACGGACTTTTCGAGCGGCAGCCTGCCTTTTCCGCAAGAACCGTGCTGACGGGAAGCCAGGGCGTCTTTTTCGGTGCGCTTGTCAGCGCCATGATCGCGGCATTTCTGGCGGCGCCGATCGACACGCTTGTCTTCCTGCACGTTACTTTGTCGCTCACCTATCTCGCATCGCTGATGCTGCGGCTGACGGCGCTCGTCGTGAAAATCCACCGGCCGGTAGTCGCCGAACCACAGGCCCCGCAGTGCGCGCCGTTGCCGCGTTATACGGTGATGGTGGCGCTTTACAGGGAAGCGCCGGTCGTTCAAGAACTGATTGCCAGCCTCGACCGGCTGGACTGGCCGAAAAGCAGGATCGACATAAAACTCGTCTGCGAGGCGGACGATGTGGAGACCATTGCTGCAATTTCAGCGCTCGCACCCGGCCCGCATTACGAGATCATCGCCGTGCCGCCAATCGGGCCGCGGACGAAACCGAAGGCGCTGACCTATGCACTTGCCTCGGCACGCGGAGAATTCTTGGCGATCTATGACGCTGAGGACAGGCCGCATCCGCAGCAATTGCGCGAGGCACATGCGAGATTTCGACGGGAACCGGCCGAGCTTGCCTGCCTGCAGGCGCCGCTGATCATCGCGAACATGCGGCAGTCCTCCGTCAGCGCGCTGTTCTCGCTCGAATATTCCGCCCTGTTTCGCGGTCTTCTGCCTATGCTTGCCGAAAGACGGCTGCCTCTGCCGCTCGGGGGAACATCCAATCATTTCAAGACCGCCATTCTGAAAGAGGTGGGCGGCTGGGACCCGTTCAACGTGACGGAGGATGCGGATATGGGGCTCCGGCTGCACCGGCTTGGCTATCGATCTGGCGTGCTGACGCGCCAGACGCTGGAGGATGCACCGGTCAGTATCCCCGTGTGGATGGCACAGCGGGCGCGCTGGTACAAAGGCTGGCTGCAGACGTGGCTGGTGCTGATGCGTGACCCGACCCGGCTTTTGCGAGAGATCGGGCTTGCCTCCTTCGTGACATTCCAGTTGCTGGTCGGAGGCATGCTGATCTCGGCACTGCTTCACCCGCTGATCTTCGTCTTCCTCTGGATGGGCTTATCGGCGATGCTGGACGCGCCGAAAGACGATCTGCCGCTCGGCGTCGTCTCGCTGTTCGTCGTGGATTTCGTCAATATCCTCGGAAGCTACCTGATCTTCCTCGGATTGGGGGTCGGCTCGATGATCGACCATGAAAAACGGCTTATCGGCTGGCGATGGGTATTGGTGCCCTTCTATTGGCTAATGATCTCGGCTGCAGCCTGGCGAGCCGCGATCGAACTCAAGACCAAGCCGTTCCACTGGAACAAGACCCCGCATGTACCCACGTCAAAAAGCTGAGATGCGCGAAGTCGGGGGGCCGTGAAAGCCTTGCATGAAGGAAAGTTGCTGGAGCGGGTGAAGGGAATCCACCTATCTCCCTATGACACTGATAAATATTGATAAATTTTTCCGACGTAAAAAAATACCGAGATCGATACCGTATTATCATGACTTCAGGACGATGTTAGAGCCCTGAACGCCAACGATCTCGCCACCGCATGTGATATCAAATAGTATCGTGTTCATGGCTTACGACAGAACTTTCTTTTACGAGAATACGTGGACGAGATTCAGGCCACGACGAAACTTAAAGCTCCTACTCACCGATAGTAAGGACTTATTTTACCGTCAAAAGCAGATCTCGTTTTGTGCTGTATCAGCATGGTTGGTTAGGGGAGGCGCGACCGGGGTAATTCAGCACGCTATCTGCATTGGCATCACGTCTGCTCTCGTAGCCGCCGAAAGGAAAGCCGCTGCAGTCGCTCAAACCTCTGCGAAATCATCACAAACATTGAGCACCTTGCAGCTTGCGGCCGCATCCCCATTTTTAGACAGCATGGCGGCGAATATGGCTGTGCCGGTAATCACAGGGGCTGAGTTTTTTGAGTGCGCTTACTGGCCCATAGGTGGACTGGCGACCCTTGCACGATCCCACTCAACCGCCGAACACGGCAGAGAACTCTCGAGAAAAAAGACGCTGTCCAACAGCTTGGAAATGATGAGAAGTCTCCACGTCGCGCATGAGAGACTGCTCGAGAGCGACAGGTCTGAACTCAGCCTAGGCAAAGCTGCCTATGTCGTTCAATCCGTTTTGAAGCGCGGTCAGGGAGTTGCCGCAGACCAACTTGAGAGACATTGGCAATTCTACAAGAATCGGATTGCATTGTTGTACGCCGCGAACAGTTTGAAAATTGACGATGACAGAACTTTACTCGAGGAGATGGAGAGATATTACCCAAGACTGGAATTGTGCGAAGAGCACCTACTAACTTGGTTAGGAATGGCTTCGTTCGCGTTAGCCGTACTTGATCGATGCCCTGTTAACTGGGATGATTTCTCGAACCCAGTATCGCTGTCTTCGCTCAATGGTCGTCGGATACCAAGCGGAGTAACTCCTGTCCCATTTTCTCCTGAGCACGACTACTCTACATCACAAGTCGAGCAAATAATCGAGACTTTCCAGAAGAAGAAACGCGGCCGCCCTCGTAAGCGGAATTCATAATTCGGCACATTCGTCTCCCCACCAATTTTATTGAGCTAATTGTCAATCTACGTCTCTCCTTGTCAAACGAAAGGAGTGACGACGCCGATGAAGGCATTTCCGAAGGAAGGTCTGGTTCGACTGAGCCAAGTCCTCGGACCTGATGGTCCAATCCCGGTAAGTAAGAGTGCGTGGCATTTGGGGGTCAAGGCGGGAGTATATCCGCAACCGATCCGCCTTGGACCGCGAACGACTTGCTATGATGCGCGCGCTATCAGAGCTCTTTACGAGCCTGAACAGAAGTAAACGACTGCAGTAAAGGGGTGACGCTGCCTCGTAAACGACGGCGTCACCCGATTTCCCAACCCCTCATCGCAGCCGCAACCGCCGGAGCCATCGCTTCTCCGAGTGTGAAACTGCGTCCAATTTAATGGAGAAAACCGTGAGTGAAAAACCTCGCCTGATCCTACCCGACGCTTACAAAAAAATCGTGCCGATCCTCGATATGGCTTTGAAATTCTTGCTTATGGGCATCGCTATCGTTCCACTGAAGCCTCGCTCGAAGCAGCCCTATCCCGGCTACAGTTCGCGCAAATTCATCACAGAAGAAAGCGAGCTCCGTGCGTTCTTTAACCAGAACCCTGACGCAAATTATGGTTTAGTAACCGGACCTCCATCGAAGCTGGTAGTCCTGGACGTGGACGGCAAGGTAGGCATAGAGTCGTTAAAGCGCCTTAGACTGGAAGTGTCGGGTTTTCCGATGATGCCAACCGTCAAAACCGCTGATGGCTACCACCGCTACTTTCGAGATGAAGACGGCTTTTTCCGTAATTCGGCAAGCAAGCTAGGGCCCGGTCTGGATATCCGCGGGGACGGTGGTTATGCCGTCGGGCCAGAGAGCATACACCCAAGTGGCCAACGCTATATTTTCTTCAAGGGGCGCACCATGGAGGCAGTTGCCTTGCCGCCTTCTACTTGGTTGAGAGATGCCTTTGTTACACGTACGGCTAGAGTAGAACAGGCCGTCAGCCTTACACCTTCCGAGATATCGGTGGTTGAAGGCGGCCGCAACGATGCGCTTACGCAATATTTGGGCCTTCACGTCCGCAATGGCATGAAAGAGGGCGAACTCCTTCTTTTGGCAAATGCTGAGAACGGCAAATACCATCCGCCTCTCGACACTCAGGAGGTTATCAGGATCGTCCAGAGCGTCATGCGCTATTCGCCTGTTGACAGGGACGCTGATCCAGGGGAGGCATACGCATCACTGGTGCTCGAGACAGAATTTGCGGGCGGCAAACATTTGCTTCATGCAGCAAACGGCTCCTTCTGGCAATTCGATGGCAAGAAATGGTGCATTCTACCGCCTGCTGTCCTGAAGCAAAAAATCTACGAGGTATACAAAAGAAGCAACGACCGTGCCCGTGTGCCGACAGTGTCGCTGCTGAAGCAGGTGTTAGAACTCTTGGTGGCGATGACTACCGTTGCAGGTGACCCGCTACGTTTCAATAGCCCTCCACTATCGGCACTCAATCTTCGTAACGGTGAGTTATGGCTCAACTCTGATGGCACGGTGGAACTGAAGCCTCATCAGGCGGCGTCTTACCTTCGGCACTATCTCGATATCGATTACGATCCGAAGGCGACCTCGCCGTTGTTCGACAAAACCCTCGAGGAGATGTTTCCGGCTGAGACCGCCGACGTGATTTCTTACCTTCACGAGGTGTTTGCCTACGTCCTGCAGCCAAGACGCCCAATCGCCCTGGTCATGATATGGAAAGGTTTCGGCAGCAACGGCAAGTCAGCCCTGGCTGGGCTCCTCGCGCATATGCTCGGCACCGAGGCCGTAGCGTCGATGAGCGTCAAGAACCTTGGCCACAACCAATTCTCCATGAATGCACTGTTCGGTCGTCTTCTTTTTCTTGATGATGACGTGCCCACGGGTACCCGACTGCCTGACGGTGAATTAAAGAAGATCAGCGAAGAAAAGCTCCTGTCAGCAGAGAAAAAATTTGGCGACCCGTACAACTTCCTGAACCGCGCGTTTCCACTGCTACTCTGCAACAATCCGCCCACCATCATCGACCTGAGCGAGGGGATGCGCCGCCGTCTTCAGGTCGTGCCGTTCACTGTCCATTTTGATGAGGGCCAACAGGACCGAACGTTGTTCGAGCGGATCAAGCAGACGGAGCTTTCTGGCGTGCTGAACCACGCCATCTCAGGCTACGGTCGTTTGATCCGTGCTGGTTGGCGGCTGAGCAAACCGATTGCGGTGAAGCGCGCGACCGAGCGCTTCTTGATGGACGCAAATCCCATTCCTGCCTTCCTTCAAGAGACTACGAAGGCTGGTGGCAGCGTTTTGGTCGCCGATCTGTATAGCCGGTATGAGACCTGGTGCCGTCAGCAGGGCATCACCATGGCGCAGCAACGCCAGAGCTTCCAGCGTAACGTCGAGTCGTGCGGCCATAAGGCCGTTAAGCGCAACAAGGGCATGGTCTTCCTCGGCCTATCCGTCTCGCTCTAGCGCCAGCCACTAGGCGGCGGTGGTGGTGTCAAAAGTGACGATGAATTTCGGTAATTACGAGTTGGGTATGGGGTTTATTGATCACCCTTTGAACCTTGCCTTCACTACCGTCACCACCACCGACCTGACGACAGCAACTGTCGGAATTGGCACGCCGGACTGATCGAACGACCTCACTAGCTGGGCTGGCATGTACATGCCATCACGCCGGTTTCACCTCATCGACAGAAAGTCCAAAAGGATCAAGGAAGTGAACACATCACAACTGGTCATGCAGTTCATCGATAACCATCAGCGTCATGCGAATCGTATGAGGTTTGCGCCAGACCACGTCCATCCAGGCGACGCTGCGACAGATCTCGAGTGGTATCGGCGTACAGCCGTTGCCGCCTCCGGGCCGGACCCCACTCAGCTCCTCCAGCGCCTGCCGTTCGTCCTGAAGGCTTCGGAGGCACAGCCGCCTGAGGAGCAGGTATACCGGGTCTTCATCTCTGCTGATGTGCTCGTCGCGGAACCGTTCGACAACTTCGACGACGAAACTGACCTTGTAGCTATCGCTGGAGCTGTCCGCCGAAGGCTTCCGAAGGCGCATATCGCTGGTAGCTTCAGGCCGTACAGATTTCTCAATTCAGGCGGTATGTTCCTTATCAAGGCGGATTTCCTGATCTGGGGCTGCGGCAGGAAAGAGCTGGAAGCCCTCGAGCTGAAGCTGGCACGAGAGTACGAGCGGGTGGTGGGAAACGTGCCGGTCATGCGCTTTCAGAAGGTGAACCCAGAGGATTTCATCGAAACATTGTTCGAAACATTCAGTGTCCCGGACCGCCAGCTCAACACCGAACATGAATACTCAACGTGCTATCCGATAGCCTTGGATTTCTGCGCGGAGATGGAGTTGAAGGAAATCCTGAAAAAGTGGAGTTTCGAGCAACTTCTCTTCGTCGAGGGTGAAGGCGAACGGATGATATCAAGCTAACCGCGAGTTCAGCACTGCGTCCAAACACAACCTAAGATATTGACATAGAACGATATTTTGCATACAACAACATCGTTCGACCGGTCAATCAAAGGCTGATGCTGGGCTGTCGGTCAGCTGAACGACTATCGTTTTGAATCGCTTAGGGCGCCCTCGTGGCGCTCTTTTTTGTTTAAGGATGCAACATGAACCTCACCTCGTACCCTTCACCTACGAAGCCTGGCATTTCGCTACCTTCGCTTTCCATCCTCGGGCAACCGCCACTACCCGCTTCAGACGCCGTCAAGGTTTCCGAGCTTGTTGCCGAGTCTGGCACCCGTGCGCCAGCTTTCATCATGGTAGGGCTTGATGACAAGGGAAAACCTCACGCGTCATGGTTCGCCGCAGACCATGCAGACGCCGCCGCCGCCGCCGCCGAGCTCATGGGCATGGCCCTCGTAGAGGTCGCCGACGACCTTGCCGCGATCGCCGTAACGTTGCCACAGGGCAAATTGTTCGAAAGCGGCAAGGCGTTCGTACCGTTCGTGAAGCGCTCGACATACGACGTGTTGGCGGCCCACCTGAGCGACGACTACCTGACAGCCGCCGCCCAACGTGTTCACGACGCAGCTGGCGCCAGCGCAGACTACGCGGAAGCCAGCAAGGGCGAAGCGCCGCCGCGTAAGCTATTCGATTGGCGCAAGATAGCGGTTGGCGACGTCGTGTTGGCTTCGGACGGCCCCTCTGAAGGCTGGTACGAGTGCAAGGTGATCAAGGTGCAGGCCGACAGTCACTATTTGCTGCAATGGCGCGACTGGCCGGAAGTTGAATCCTTTACGCGCTACGTCACCGACATCGGCCTTCTGCACCCTGAGCTCGCGACAGAGGCGCCGGAATGATGCCGGCGGCCACTCATCGCCCCGCCGGACCGGGCGCCAGCGGCGTCACCGGCAACCCGCCGGAGGCTAATCAAACTGCCGCCGCTCGTCACGTTCGTGCCCTCAATGACACGTTACGCCGGAACTTCGTCGGCGGGCGTATCGTCATCACGGCGGGTGTCCAAGCGCTGGATGAGGCCGACCGCGCTGAGCTATTGCGGCGAGTGCAGGCCTACCAAGAGTTCGATACCGATAACGACCCCTTTGGTGAGCACGACTTCGGTCGTGTCGATGTCGGCGGCGCAAGCTACTACTGGAAGATCGACTACTATGACGCCGATCTCGTCCATGGCTCGCCGGACCCCGCCGATGAAACACTAACCCGCCGGGTCATCACCGTCATGCGCGATGATGAGTATTGATCATGCTCGCCGTGAAGCCCAACTCACCTCCAAGGCTGCGATACTCTCGCAGCCTTTTTTTATTTCGAGCTTGGCTTTCGGCCCGACCGCAAGGGTGGCGGTTTCCCAGAACCAGTTTCGAACTCTTGGAAAAGCGCACTTACCGGCACCTTCAAGGCCGCCGCGATTGCCTCCAAAACGCTGATGGTCATGTTCTCCTCGCCGCGCTCGATACGACCGACATACGAGCGGTCGATATCCGCCTCGTGGGCGACCCTTTCCTGCGAGAGCCCGAGTTCCACTCGAAGCTTACGAACGTTCCAGCCGATGAGTTTGCGTGCATCCATGATGACGCGAAAAGGCCATATAGAGCGCTTGACAATCGACGGACTGTCAGTCCCATATTCCACAACTTGCAGTGAATCGACGTGTAAACCGCTCGCATCGGCCCACGGGAATTTTAGGAACAATTTATGAACGCCTATTTCGATGGAATGCGCCGCTATTTCAGCTTCAGCGGCAGATCGACCAGATCGCAGTATTGGCTCTTCTCTCTCACCGTCGTCGTACTCGGCATCATCGCCGTGGTGCTCGACGCCGCCGTCCTTGGCTCACCCAAACCGGCGGCGTTCACGGCGCTTGTCTACGTTGCCCATTTGATCCCCAGCCTAGCCGTCACTGTTCGCCGCCTGCATGACGCCGACAAATCAGGCTGGCTGGTGCTGCTCTTGCTCGTGCCGTTGGTGAACTTGGTTTGCTACGTCGTGTTCGGCTGCCTCGCTTCCACGCCCGATGCAAACCGGTTCGGCGCGCCGGTCGGCGTCAAAGGCTCACAGCAGGCCACAGGTGCACCGGTAATGCGAGACGCCACTTCGGGTGCATCAACGGTCGAGCAACTCGAAAAGCTCGCGTCACTGCGCGCCGCAGGGGCGATTGATGCTGCCGAATATGACCGGCTCAAGGCCGATGCTATCAAGTGTGCCCGTCAATGAAGACCGCCACAGGCATTATCGCCATCATGCTCGGCCTGTTGGTTCTGCTTCAATCCTGCGCCATCGGCGCAGGCTCAAGCTTGCTCGGAGATCAGGCAACCGCTGACGCCGGTGCCTTTGGCATCACAGCCGGTTTCTTCCTGTTTGTCGGCGGGGCCTTTTCGTTCGGCCTGCCAATGATCGGCGGGATGGTGTTGCTTGTGGCCGCGCTGGTCGCCTTCACCGGCGTCGATCAATTTCCCGACCTTCAGGTCTGGGCCGTACTCGCACTGGTGCTTGCAGCTATGTCCCTGTTCGCGTGGCGCTCGGATCGAAAAAGACGGCAAGCCTCATCGGCGGCTAACATCGAAGCTGGTCAGCGGGAGGCAGGGCAATGAGAGTGGTTGCCAATTACGAGAGAAGCATCAACCGGCTTATGGGGATAGCACTCGGCGCGATACTAGCGTCGGCGTCTATGGCCGTGCCAGCGACCGCACAGGGCGACCCCAAGCTGACGAACGAGCAGCGCTGGAAGATCCTCGATTGCTACACCGACATGACTTGGGACTCTTCGGCCTGCCGCAAGGCGGGGGTCACAAAGCGCGGCGAATTCTTTTACGGTCCGCTCGGCACGAATGATCAACAAGATCCGGCGTACAACCCCGAACTGGATGAGCTTTTAGTAGATTGCCGCGTCGTCAAGAATGCGTACTGCGGCAACGAAGAAAGCGGTCCTTTTGAGCCTGCCGGGCAGGCACGACATTCCGACGCACCTGCCGAAAACGGATGGCGGTTTCATTCCAACAGTGTGGAGGGCGGCACTTTGTGCACCGTCGGCATTCGAAGCGGAGAGGTCGTCGTCGGTTTCACTGCCGTAGATACCAGCGAATACCGAGGCTTTGCCGTCGGGCTTATCAAAAAATCGAAACGCGCAGCGTGGCGTGTCGATGACAACCTGCCGTACGCTGTCGATGGCGACATAGGAGGCGGCGGGGCTTGGCTGACCCAGCCGTTACGGGCCGGGTTTTTGTCCGATGTCGCCGCTGGCGGAAAGTTGGCAGTCACCAGTGCCGATGGAGAGCGGATTGTGCTGAGCCTCAATAACGCGGCCGATGCAATTGAAAGCTTCAATGTTTGTCGCACCGGTGGCCAGCCCGATGTCAGCGGAAGACAGCGGTCCACGGGCGCACCAACTGCTACGGATATGCCGCAGCAGGCGGGCAGCAGGCATTACGCCTGTGCATTTCGTGCCCGCGATGTGGATGGGGCCAACGTACCACGCGGCATGATGAGCGACCGGGCCTATATGCGCAGCTTCGAGGTTACCCGCGTCGCCATCACCTTTAACGCCGATAACAAGCAGTTTTTCATTGGTGACCGCGCGGTAGAGGGCGCGGAGGTATCACCGCCAAGCCGTAGCTTCGCAGAAGGATCTGCGGCAATGACCTATAGCGATTTCGCCACGGCGATTGGTCTTGCGTCGTCAGCGGCGATGGCCCGAGTGGAGTTGCCCCATAAAAACCGGACAGGATCAGTTTTCTGTTTGACGGTTTAAGAACTCGCGCGGTGAGCGATATCCCAAAGCTTTGTGCGGGTGAAGCATGTTGTAATGCTCGAACCACAATGGCA
>NZ_JAEUAN010000016.1 GCF_019511445.1 Aliirhizobium wenxiniae | reverse complement strand
AAACGAAATCAATCACCCCTGACAGCAACCAGGCTGGCGGAAATCGATCGAGCCCGCTGTCCGCGACTTAGCGAAATGCTTGTCCGCGACTTGCTGAAATCGCTGTCCCGATTCATCGAAATCCGCACGCTTCTCGATCACCCACCGCCCCCACTTGCCGGACGGCCATTCGAACCGCTCCTCCCGGCTCCATGCGAACTCGTGGTTAGGCACCACCAGCTTCACCGTAGCCGAGCGCTCGTCTCTAGTCTCCACATTGAGGTGCCCAATATCCCTGCTATGTCATTTATCCGAGATTGTAGCGCGGGAACTTCTTCAGCTCCTCGGCCATGTCTTCCAGCGTCGGTGTTTCGTAGATGTCCCCCACATCGTCACTCTCGTGACCACAGAACGCAAAGCGGAAACGCTTCTCCATGTTCACCCTTGCGGCCTGCCGCTTGAACGTATGCCGCCATGCGTGGTTCGGGCTGATATTCGGGTCTGTAACCTCGACATCATTACGCACCCATTCTGCGAGCTTGTTCCGAGCGATTACATAGGGCGGGCGTACGGGCTTGGTTGGGTCATCCCCTGAGGCCCGCTTGTCGGCTGGGGCATAAAACAGCGGACCTGTCCTTTTCTCAGCGACGAAGTCCAAGAAGCCCATCTCGATCAGATGCTCATGGATTGGGACACGACGATATGAAGCGCCCTTTACGGTGCCGTCCTCGGGGCTGATGTCGATGATCCAGATACCGTCTTGCTGCCGCACACTCGTGGCTTGGAGCTGGGTCATCTCGCCGGGGCGCGATCCAGTATAGGCGCACAGCCACGGCACCCATCGACGGGCAGCCGCCTTCTCTGGCTTCAGTCGTGGCGATGGTGGAGCAAGGCTCGCGCTGAGAATGGCCTTCCACTCGATCGGCTCGAATGCTCGCTCCCGCACCTTGACCTTTTTAATCGTGGCAATGCGTACGCCCTCGAACGGGTTGGCAGCGACTTTCTTGTTTTCCAGCAACCAGTTGAAAACCGTTTTTGCCGCAGTAATCCACACATCGTTCGCCACCGCAGCAGACCGCTTTTCGGTGACCAACGTGCCCTTCCATCCTATCACCTCATCGTCGGTGATCGTGGCCACGTCCCTGCCGTCAAAGTGTTTATCAAGAGCGAGGAAGACGCTCCTCCAGCGGCTCACCGTTGCGGGTGCTGGACTACGCTCATTGACCCATTTTTCAAATGCCTGCCAGCAGGTCCAGCCCGATAGCTTCACGCCTTTTGAATTGATGCCGACCGGTTGCTCAACAAATCGAGCAAGCCGAGCGTCCGGCGAATAGTCGCCAACGGAACGCCGCCCTAACGCTGCGAAGGCAGGGGCTATCTCGACCTCAATCGTGTCAATGAAAGCGCTCAAGGACTTTTCGTCCAAAGAAGCAGACTGCTCGGCGAGAAAGGTGGCAACCATACCCAGTTCGGACACCGTAGCCCTGATGTGCCTGCGGGCAGCCGTTCCGACTTCCTGCTCCGGGTCCATGCTGGCAACGTCGAAGCGGTCATAAACCGCCTGAAGCTGGGCATAGCGCGACGACCAATCATCTTGATGCCCAGCGTTCTCAGCGTGAAGACTGGCAAACCATCGATACCAATCCCCCGTCAAGGCACTCAACTGGCGTTGCGTGAGGGCGACTGTCGCACCAATGCTCGCAGCCCTCAGTGCTTCAATACGGCTGCTGATAGTGGCATCCCAGTCGCGCAGCTCTGCCTTGGCTTGGCCCATAGTCGCGGACGAAGAAAGGCGGAAACGCTCCTCCATCGCGACGCCATAAGCTGCCTTGTAGGCTTCTCGAATGTCTGCGGGGATACCTTTTCGGCTAAACCAATCGCCATTAGCGGCACGTCGAAGAGAAGTCATAGCAACCATTTGTAGCGCCCTTTGTAGCGGTAGGGCGATGAAAAGGCTCTAATAATCAATAACTAACTGACATCTCAAGCTAAAATTTGAGGATGGTGCGGACGGCGGGGATCGAACCCGCATGACCGAGGCCGAGAGATTTTAAGTCTCTTGCGTCTACCAGTTTCGCCACGTCCGCGTGCTGTTGCTTTTCAGGTAGATAGACGATTCCGTCAAGCGCAGCTTTGCAAAACCGGCGGTTTTGTCTGTCTGTTTCGATATTGTCTCGCGCGAGATGTGAAGCTGAAAAGAAGAGGCCGGCACGCTGCCGCACCAACCTCTCGTCTAGACGCCCTCACATCACCTATCAGTCGAGAAGGTCTGCCGGCACCTTGCCGCCATTTTCCGACAGCTTTTTCATCAACGCCTTGTGCAGCCACATATTCATCTTGGCGGAATCCCCCGTGTCGCCGGTATAGCCCAGTTCGGCCGCGAGCTCCTTGCGTTCGGCAAGGCTTGCATCCATGCCGAGGGCCTTCATCAGGTCGACGATCGAGTGACGCCAGTCGAGCTTTTGGCCGCTCTTCTTGACCGCAGCATCGAGGATCGGCGCAACATCTACCGGGCCTGACGCGGGCTGGCTCTGCGCCGGAGCTGTGGATGTCGCAGCCGGAGCAGCAGCCGAAGTGGATGCTGAAGGTGTGGCAGGCGCAGCCGTTGTGGCGGCAGGATTTTCGGCCGCCGCTGCAGGCGAGCCGAAGATCGCATTCTTGATCTTGCTGAAGATGCTCATTGGTCCTCTCCTCAAAGTTTGACAGGAAAGAAACTAGGGCGTCGAGTAAGCGAGGAAATGGGGCGGAGGTCGAAACGAAGCGAATTCCCACCTATGCGGCTTCGCGGATACGACAACCTTCTGAACTGGCGTTGACGCGGCATGCGCCGGATCTATGTCCTCCCGACAACGGGAGAAAAAACATGGTCCGGATATTGATGTTCTTTTTGCTGGTGATCTTCGCCGGCTCGGCAGCGCGTGCCGAAGGCACGGTGAAGGAAGGCCAGTTCATGGCCAGCCGAATTCTTGGAAAGAACGTCGAGTTCACCCTTTATCTGCCGCCCGGCTATGGTCGCGATGACAGGCGTTATCCGGTCATCTACCTGATGCATGGCGGCGGTGATGGCCAGAATCAGGATTGGTATCGCTTCGGTAACGCCAATCTCGTTTTCGACAGGCTGATCGAAAGCGGCGAGGTGCCGCCCTTCATCGCCGTTACGCCCGAGGGCCGCCGTGATGAGGCCAACAAGTTCAACACCTATTACATGAACGACGCGGACGGCCAGTATCTGTGGCAGGACATGTTCGTAAAGGAGTTCGTGCCGCACGTGGAAAAGGCTTTCCCGGTCATTCCCGGCAAGAAATCCCGCGGCATTCTTGGCCTTTCGATGGGCGGTTATGCGGCGATCGCCTTCTCCATGAAATATCCTGATCTTTTCGCCGGTGCCGCGGCTTTGAGCGCTGCCTTCCGCACAGACCAGCAGATCGTCGATATGGATCAGGCTGGCTATGATCGCCGGTATGGCAAGGCCTGGGGTGTAGGATTGACCGGCCGCGATCGCCTCAACCAGAAATATTACGCCAACAGCGTCCTGGATCTGGTCGACAAGACCCCGGCAGACGACATCGCTAAGACCGAACTCTACATCGATTGCGGCTCCTACGACGATTTCTTCGTCGGCAATGCCGAGCTGACCCTGAAGCTGCAAAAGCTTAAAGTGCCGCATCGCTTCATGGCACGGGAAGGCGGCCATGACTGGACCTATTGGCGCACTGGATTGCCTCAGGCGACCACCTTTCTTGGAAATGTTTTCCATCAATAACAGGAGATTGGGAGAGGTCTCTAAGGTTTCACTGAAGCATTGTTACGGACAGGGAACCGTTCGGCGGCGAAACGGGCTTGGTCTTCCTCGGTCAGCTGTGGCATAGCGAGGGGAAATCTTGATGATCCGTGGATGGTTTTAGTGATGAAGACAGGTGTGGAAGATGCCAAGGCGGCGATGCGGACGATCTTTCCGGAGACGCCGCTCCAGTTGAACGAGCATCTGAGCCGCCGTTACGGCGCAGATATCTGGCTGAAGCGCGAGGACCTGTCGCCGGTCCGCTCCTACAAGATCCGCGGCGCCTTCAATTTTCTGCGCAAGGCAATTGCAGCCGGCGCGACAGGCAAGACTTTCGTCTGCGCCTCGGCCGGAAATCATGCGCAAGGGTTCGCCTTCGTCTGCCGTCATTTCGAAGTGCCGGGCGTGGTCTTCATGCCGGTCACGACGCCGCAGCAGAAGATCGACAAGACCCGCACCTTTGGCGGCGAATTCATCACCATCAAACTGATCGGCGATATTTTCGACCAATGCTATGCGGCGGCGCGCACCCATGTGGAAGAGATCGGCGGCATGATGGTGCCACCTTTCGACGATCTCGATATCATCGAGGGGCAGGCGACCGTTGCTGCTGAAATCGAAACGCAGCTGCCGGATGGCGTGATCCCGGACATGGTCATTCTTCCGGTTGGCGGCGGTGGTCTCGCCTCGGGCGTCACCGGCTACCTCAAGGACATCGTGCCGGCTGACGGCTTCGTCTTCACCGAACCGACGGGCGCGCCGAGCCTGAAGAAAAGCCTTGAAACCGGATCACCGGTCACTCTGCCGAAGGTCGACAATTTCGTTGATGGCGCCGCAGTCGCGCGTATAGGCGATCTCAATTTCGAAGCGCTGAAAGGTTTCTCCTCGACGCAGGTCATGCTGGTTCCCGAAAACGCGATCTGCGTCACGATGACCGACATGCTGAATGTCGAGGGTGTGGTGCTTGAGCCGGCAGGCGGTCTTTCCATCACCGCGCTCTCGCTTCTTGATCCTGAAAAGATCGCCGGCAAGACAATCGTTTGCGTCGTCTCCGGCGGAAATTTCGATTTCGAGCGGCTGCCGGATGTGAAGGAGCGGGCCATGCGTTATGCGGGCCTGAAGAAGTATTTCATCCTGCGTTTGCCCCAGCGTCCCGGCGCTTTGCGCGATTTCCTCAACCTTCTGGGCCCGGATGACGATATCGCCCGGTTCGAATATCTGAAGAAATCGGCCCGCAATTTCGGCTCGATCCTGATCGGCATCGAAACCAGGGCGCCTGAAAATTTCGCAGGCCTGTATGAGCGGTTCGAAGCGGCAGGGCTTGGATACGAGGACATCACCGAAAACGAAATCCTCGCCAACCTGATTATCTGATGGGGTGGCGCTCCCGGCCTGAAACGTTTACAGCCAAAGGGTGCGCTTCGGCGTCGGGAGCAATGTGGTAGGCAATATTCATGGCATCGTTTTTCTCTTCTCTCTTCTCCGCCTTCTCAGGCAAGGATAAATCGGCCCAGACTGCCAAGGGCGCCGAACCCGTTCCTTACAAGGATTGCCTGATCTATCCGGCGCCGATGCCCGAAGGTGGCCAGTATCGCCTGGCCGGTCGGATCGAGAAGGAAGTTGATGGCGAGACGCTGGTACGCCACATCATCCGCGCCGACATGTTTTCCTCCATGGAAGATGCCGTGACCTTTACCACCCGCAAGGCAGAGCAGATCATCGACCAGAACGGCCCGTCGCTGTTTTCCGGTGGTGAAAAGTCCCGCTCTGCCTGATTTTTTCCAAATCCCGTTCAACCATTGGTGATCGGGACCGCCGCGATACTCACTCAATATTAAAACCTGCCATCTAGGTTCGCTGGGCATTTATCAATTTTGCAGCGGCTTTTCTATGATGTCACAGCGGCTCTACTTGGTGCACGTTGTATGGTTTTTTGCGGCGATCGTTTTTTCGGCCTCTTATGCCTACGCTGAAAGCATCGTCTCCGGCGATCATCCGATTTCGCCGGTGATTGATGATGTCTGGATCATTGTTGTGGCGGCCTGCGTGGTGCTCACTCAGGTCGGTTTGCTGTTTCGGGCGGCCGGTGCCGGGCGGCCGAGAAATGCCTTTCTGGTTGCGAAGGCCAATCTTCTTGGCTTTGTTCTCGCTGTCGTCGCCTTCGCCTTGGTCGGAGCCACTCTGGCTTTCGGTCGATCGCAGATGTTTCCGTTCGGAACCGGGCCAGGCTTATCGCTGTTTGACGATCTTGTGTCCGGTCAGGCTGCGATAATCCTCTTCCATCTTATGCTGGGCGGCGTGGCCATCACCATCTTTTCCGGCGCCATTGCAGAGCGTATGGCCCCTAAAACTATGTTTCTTGCGTGTCTGTTCATGGCGGGGCTGGTCTATCCGGTCTTTCTTCACTGGGCGCGTGGGGATCTGCTTTTCCCAAACCTCACTGCATTTTTGGCCAATCTCGATTTTGTAGATCTCGCGGGTGGAGTCTCTGTGCACGCGACAGCGGGCTGGATCGTGCTTGCCGCCTTCATGGTGATCGGCTCGCAATTCGAGGCGCATGGCCGCAAGATCATTTTTTCAACCGCTGGGGCACTGCTGCTTTTTGTCGGCTGGGTTGGACTGAATGGCTGCTTTGCCATGGCATATGGCGCGAGCGTGCCTGCCGTCATCGCCAATTCACTCCTGGCTGGCGGGATGGGAGCCTGCATCGGTTATTTGATGGGAGTTCGCAAGCAGCGACAGGCTGCACCGGAGCATCTGATTGCGGGCATGCTGGGCGGAGTGGCGGCGGTCACGTCGGGCGCCGGCCTTCTCGACGTCAGCGGCGCATTGATCATGGGGGCTGCCGGCGGTGCTGTGGCGATTGGCGGCAACCTGCTCGTGGCCCGCATATTGAAGGTGAATGATCCGAGGGGGGCGGTGGGTATCTACGCCTTTGCAGGATCTGCGGGCGCGGTCCTGCTGCCACTGGTTGCGCCGCTCGCACATCTGCCTGCGGAAAGCCGCTTGGAGCAGATCACTGTCCAGATCGTCGGTGTCGGCATCAATTTTTATTGGGCGTTTGGCGCGAGTTACCTTTTCTTTCGGATTCTCGATCGCCTCATGGTCATTCGCAGGGAGGACGAGGCTGCGGATGGGCGTGATGAAGTGATCGCCGAATGGTCGCGCCAATATGATGATGCCGAACGCGTCGCGGCTCTCGCAAAGGCGACATTTGAAGCGATCATGATCCACCGCGACGGTATCGTGGTGGATGGCAACGAGGAACTGGCAAAGCTCGTCGGTCGCCCGCTGCCTGATCTGATCGGTCGCTCCATCTTCGATTTCCTGCGGGACGGGCAGGCGATCGGTGTGTCCGAGATCATCAAGCTCAACGATGATGCAAGGCATGAGATTTCGATCGAACTGCCGGACGGAACTCTGGTGCCGGTGGCAGCCCGTGGCCGTGACATTACCTTCCATGGCGAGATGGCGCGCGTCGGCTGTTTCGTCGACCTCAGGGAACGCAAAGAGGCCGAGAAGCATATCCGATACCTGGCGCTGCATGATCCGTTGACCGGTTTGCCGAACCGAGTGCTGTTCACGGAAAGCCTGAACGAGATCATGGCGCATGCCGGTACCAGCCCCGCTTTCGGCATCGCGATGATCGATCTCGATCGTTTCAAGGACATCAATGACATTCACGGTCATCAGGCTGGTGATACGGTCATCCGCGAAGTCTCTGCGCGGTTGATGGCTGTCGCAGGGCCGCGGGATATGGTGGCCCGCCTTGGAGGCGATGAATTCGCAGCCATTCTCGGCGGTGCATCGACGCTGGAGGATCTGGAGGCCTTCGGCGCGCGTCTGCTCGCCGCCATGGCGGTACCGATCGATATTCGGCGTCACGAGCAGGTGAATGTCACGCTCAGCATCGGCGCAGCTCTCTTTCCGGACCATGCGGCAGATAAGGATGCGCTTGTCGGCTGCGCCGACACCGCGCTCCATCACGCCAAAACCTCCGGCAGAAATGCCTTCCGCCTGTTTCGTTGCGGCATGAACGATCTCATTGAAAAGCGCCGTATGCTGGAAAGCGATCTGGAGCTGGCTTTGCACCAGGGGCAGTTCGAGCTTTATCTGCAGCCGCGGGTTCGCGCCGATGATGTCTCCATCAGCGGGTATGAGGCTCTGTTGCGCTGGTCTCATCCGGTACGAGGCATGGTCAGCCCGGCGGATTTCATCCCTGTTGCTGAGGCTTCGGGCAAGATCATCCAGCTAGGCGAATGGGTTCTGGCTGAAGCTGTCAGGCTGCTGGATCATGTTGATGGCCATATCAGCGTCAATGTCAGCCCGCTTCAGTTCCGCCATGGCGATTTTATCGCCAATCTCGCGGATCTTTTGCAAAGAACCGGTGCCGATCCTCGTCGCATTGAGCTGGAGATCACCGAGAGCGTGCTGATCGACGATGACAAGCGGGCGGTTCACATCCTGGATGAGTTGAAGCGCATGGGGTTCACCATTGCCCTCGACGATTTCGGCACCGGCTACTCGTCGCTCAGTTACCTGAGCCGCTATCCGTTCGATACACTCAAGATAGACCGGAGTTTTGTTGCCAATCTCGGACTTGACGACAAGGCGCGCATGATCGTGCGAACGATCATCGATCTCGGTACGGGCTTGGGAATGAAAGTCGTCGCCGAAGGTGTGGAAACGCCGGAAGAGGCACTGTTCCTAACCCAGGCGGGCTGCCACGAATTGCAGGGCTACCTTCTCGGGCGCCCTGCAAAAGTCTCCGGGATAATCAGCAAGGTCGATCCGGCGATCGCCGCTCAGCTGAAATATGCACGGGCGAGCGAGAAGGGGGATCACGGCCTCGAATTCGTACAGGACGAAAACACACGCCTTGTTGGCTAATTTGCGCAGGATCAGCCGCGATTTGAGAGAAACTTAACTGAGGCGATCCTAAAAGAACCTATTCTCAATGGCGCAAGGAGCGCCCATGCAATGGCTTAATCTCGGCCTGTTTCTGATTGAAGCGGTCGTTTATTTCTCCGTCATGACGGCGTTCCTGCATTTTCGGCGTCCGCTGGGCCTTGGTGTGTTCCTGGCTGCGCTCGGCGTCATGCATTTCATGGAAACCTATCTGGCGGCGGTCTTCTATGTTCAGCTGCCGTTTGGAACAGTCTCGCCGGGCTCCTCCATCTTTTTTGCCGGCAAGCTGATGATGATCCTGATGCTCTACATCAAGGAAGATGCAGCAACGGTACGCCAGCCGATCTATGGCCTGTTTTTGGGCAATCTGCTGACGGTCGGTATTGCGCAGATCCTGCAATTGCATGCTGCCGTGACACTTCCCGGCGGCCGCGCTGCCGACATGGGCTTCCTCGACGAGATGGGCTGGCTCATGGTTTGGGGCACGACCATTCTCTATATCGATGCCATTGCCATCATCCTGCTCTACGAGCGGCTGGGACGTTTCGTCGAGAATGTGGTGATCCGCTTCGCAATCAGCGGCGCCATCATTCTGACCTTCGACCAGGTCGCGTTCTTCTCGGTACTCCATATCCTGCTCGGTGTGCCTTTGCCGGTCTTCTTCGGCGGCTGGTATGCGAAGCTGTTGGCAGTGCTGCTCTATTCAGGTCTTTTTGCCATCTATCTGAGGATCGACCAGAATGATCCCTGGTCCGCGTCTTCCCGGCAGATCAAGGACATCTTCCACGACCTGACCTTCCGGGAGCGATACCAGGCATTGCTGGCCAAGGCCGGAGTGGATGGGCTGACCGGTCTGTTCGATCGAAGCCGTTACGAGATGGACGGGCCGGAACTGGTGAGAAAAGGCCTTGCCATGCGCCAGTCGGTCAGCATGGTCATCGTCGACGCTGACCACTTCAAGGAGGTCAACGATCGCTTCGGCCATCAGCGCGGTGACACCGTGCTCAGGGACTTGGCCACCTGTCTGAACAGGAGTGCACGCGCGAGCGATCATCTGTCCCGTTTCGGCGGCGAGGAGTTTGTGCTCCTCTTGTCCGATACAGATCACGAGAAGGCTCTGGAAGTGGCCGAGCGCCTTCGCCAGGATGTTGCTGCCAATATAACGCGTCCGGACGGCACGCCATTGACGGTCTCGGTTGGCGTCGCGACTGCGCCCGAGGATGGCCGCACGCTGGATCTCATCTTGAGCAGGGCCGATGAACGGCTTTACCAGGCAAAAAATAACGGCCGTGATAGGGTTCACGGCCGTCATGGGAAGTTCTGAACCTAGTCAGTAAATCAGGCGGCGAGCGCCAGCTGCTGGGTCCGTTCCTGCGCCGAAGCGATTGCCTTCTCGAAAGCTTCCGGACCGAAGGCGGTGCCTTCGACATAGATGACTTCGACATCCGTCATGCCCATGAAGCCGAGAACGGTCTTCAGGTAAGGAACGGCGTGGTTCATCGCCATGGCCGGGCCTTCGGAATAGATGCCGGCGGCCGAAAGGACGACATAAACCTTCTTGTTGGTGGCAAGACCTTCAGGGCCTTCTGCCGTGTAGCGGAAGGTCAGGCCGGCGCGGGCAACGTTGTCGATCCAGCTCTTCAGCTGCGAATAGATGTTGAAGTTGATCAGGCCGGTTGCCAGCACGACGGTGTCGGCGGCCAGCAGTTCTGCGGTGAGCTTGTCCGACAGCTCGGCGGCAGCGGCTTCTTCGGCATTGCGCTGATCGGCAGGCTTGCGAATGGCCGAGGTCGTCACGGTGTCGAGATGGGCGATCGGGTTCTGGCCGAGGTCGTGGCTGACGACGGTCGAGCCTGGGTTCTTCGCCTTCAGCTTATCTACGAATTCGTTGGCGATCTTGGTCGAAAGGGATTCGTCGCCGCGCGGGCTGGAGGTGACGAGAAGAATGGAAGACATGGTGCCAATTCCTTGATTTGTCTTGGAGGTCTTTGTCGACCTCGATATGTGAGGCGAGACTGGAGGCTCGTGTGACTGACAAATAGGTCTGGACCGCCATCGACAAAACAGGGATAATATCGAAGGTTCCTATCGAATATCTGGATAGCTTTCATGGATGCCAATCCGACCCTCGACCAGTTGCAGGTCTTCATCGCCGTTGCGGAAACGGGAAGCTTTTCGGCCGCGGCCCGCTCGCTCAACCGGGCGCAATCGGTCGTTAGCTACACGATCGGCAATCTCGAGGCCCAGCTTGAAGTCACGCTTTTCGAGCGCAGCGGCGCACGTCAGCCAAAACTCACCGAGGCGGGCAGGGCGATGCTGGCCGATGCCCGCCGGATCGTCGCCGACCTGCAGGTCATGCGCTCTCGCGCCAAAGGCATCAGGCAGGGGCTTGAGGCGGAGATCACGCTGGCGATTAGCGTCATGGTTCCGGCCGATGCGCTGGTGGCTGAACTCAAGGAATTCAGGACGGAATTCCCGACCGTCGCGCTCAACCTCAATGTCGGCGAACTTGGCATGGTGATGAACCTCGTCACGAACGGCAAGGCGGATATCGGCATCGGCGGGGCTTTGTTGAAACAGGACGATTCCCTGATTGCCGAAAAGATCGGCCACGCATTCCTGCTGCCGGTCGCAGCCGCGGATCATCCGCTTGCAAAGCTCGGGCGTCCGCTGACGCTTGCCGATGTCCGCGAGGAGACGCAACTCGTCGTCACCGACGCTTCGGGCATGACGGCCGGACGCGATTTCAACGTTCTCTCCTACAAGATCTGGCGGGTCAGCGACATTGCCACCAAGCACCACCTCGTCAGGGGCGGTCTCGGCTGGGGCGGCCTGCCGGCATCGTTGGTGCGTGATGACGTTCGCGACGGCAATCTTGTCGTGCTCGATATCGAAGCCTACGAGCAGGGCGAATATCCGCTTTATGCGCTGCGCAGAACGGCAAGTCCGCCGGGCCCTGCCGGCCAGTGGTTGATCGATAGCTTCGCCCGCCGGCTCTCGACCTGCCCGAACAAGCAACATTTCACCACCGCGCTCCGCGCCGACATCGACAAACCCAACAATGGGTCTGCCTATCCCGAGGCGGCCGAATAAGCATATCCATGCGGTCGGTTGACCCTGACTGGCTGATCTTGGTATAGGTCTGCCACGGTCAGCAGTTCACCGAGGCGTCGCCGTCCCTTAACCGGGAAGCTAAACCTGCGATTTTCAGATATCAGCACTTATCCTGTGCCGAAGTCGACAAGACGGTGACCAGCGACATACCCAGACGGACCGGCACGCTTAAAAGGATAAGCCATGCCCAGAACCATCTTCCCGATGGCCGTTTCCGATATGTCGGCCTTCGCAAAATCCCTTCGGGACCAGATCGAAAAACTCGACCACAAGCCGAGTCATGTCGAGATGCTCAATCTCCTCAGCCGCGCCGCTGGTTTTCGAAACTACCAGCATTTTCGTGCGCAGGCGGATAGTGTCGATCCGGTCGAGATCACCTATGTCACAGCAGAGCCCGAGCCTCAGCCGGACGAACGCCGCGTCATGCACACGCTCCGCGTCTTCGACCGCGAAGGGCGCATCACGCGCTGGCCCGGCAAGCGCTCGCAGCAGCAATTATGCCTCTGGTATCTCTGGTCGAAAATCCCGCGCGGTAAGGTGTTTTCCGAACGCGAGATCAGTGCCTTTCTGGATGGTCTGCATCTCTTCAAGGACGCGGCCTTGCTGAGGCGGGATCTCTTCGACCTCGGCCTCGTTAGCAGAAATCGCGACGGCAGCGATTATCGCCGCATCGAGAAGAGGCCGCCGCCGGAACTTGGGCTTCTTCTGCGAAGGATAGCAACGTCACCTGTGAAAACGACGATCAGACAGGACCGGGCGGCGGCAACCCCTGTCGAAGCCGCCAGCCCTACCTGACGACGTTACAGCGTCAGCGTGCCGGAAATGCATGTCGCGACGTCGCCGCCGATCCAGATGTCGTCGCCGACCTTGTCGACATGCACCCGCCCGGCGCGGCCAAGCACGGTGCCCTGTGCCGCGACATAGCTTTCCGGCGCAATCCCGGAGCCGATCAACCACTGTGCCAGACCGGCGTTGAGGCTGCCGGTTACCGGGTCCTCTGTTCCACGATTGCTGAAGGCGCGCACTTCAAACTGCGCGTCTTCGCCATCGATCGACGGATCGAAACGGCCGACCAGTCCGACGCGCATGCCTGCGAGAACCGAAAAATCCGGTTTGATGGCCAGGACATCCGAACGCAAGGGCAGGCGCACCCCGATCCAGTCCGGCCCATTCTCGATCCAGTTCGCGTCCTCGATCATCGTCGCAGGAATGCCGAGCCCTTTGGCGATCCTGTCGATTAGCGCAGGCTCCACGGGACCGCTGCGCAGAAGCGGCGGTGCGGCAAAAGCCAGCCGCTTGCCATCGCGTCGGATGCGCACTAGCCCGGCCCCGCATTCCTGCACGATCTCGCCTTCGGGCTCATTCGCCGCCTGGCTCAGCCAGACATGCGCGCTGCCGAGTGTCGGATGCCCGGCAAAAGGCAGTTCCTGTGTCGGCGTGAAAATCCGCACCCGGTAATGCGCCTCCGCTGTCGTCGGCTTCAGAAGAAAGGTGGTCTCGCTGAGATTGGTCCAGTTTGCGAAGGACTGCATCTGTTTGTCGTCCAGTTCGTCCGCACCAATCACAACGGCAAGCGGATTGCCGCGCATTGGCTGACTGGAGAAGACATCGACCTGCTGGAAAGAGAAAGTAGGCATGAAATCACGATACTGAATGGTTGAGACAGAGAGGCCGTCATCCTCGGGCTTGTCCCGAGGATCTACAACGGCTTCTTATGGCAGATCCTCGGGACAAGCCCGAGGATGACGAAAGTGGGGTTCACAGCACCAGCCGGAACTTCGCAAAACCGTTTTCACCGTCGCCGGCATCCTCGATCTTGGCGCCTTTGATCTCTCCGGCGAAATGACGTCCCTTCGGACCGCTCTCGAACACCGCCGTTGTCCCCGGCAGCGGTTTGAACGACCAGTTGTCGTCGGCGGACGGGTTGATCGTTCCCTGCTCGACGATATAGCGCACGATCACGTCTCGGTTGGTATCTGGCGCGACGAAGATCAGCTTGTCGGCTGCGATCTCCGGGAATTTGCCGCCACCGCCGGCCCGGTAATTGTTCGTCACGACAACGAATTTCTGTGTCGGGTCGATTGGTTTTCCATCGAATTTCAGATCGGTGATGCGCTGCGCATCGGCATTGATGAGCTTGCCGTCCTTGTCGAAGCGCACCGGCTGCGAAAGATCGATCTGATACGTCACGCCGTCGATGACGTCGTAATTGTAGGATGGGAAACCGTCATTGATGAGCGACGCATCCTTTTCGCCGGCCTTGACCTGGTTGAACATCCCGGCCGACATTTCCAGCCAGTTCTTCACCTGCTCGCCGGTAATCAGCACGGCCTGAACCGTGTTCGGATAGAGATAGAGGTCGGCGACATTCTTGATCGCGATGTCACCCACCGGCACGTCAGTATAATATTCAGCGCCGCCGCGCCCGCCAGCCTTGAATGGTGCCGCTGCCGAAAGCACCGGATAATCCTTGTAGGGACCATCCTTCAGCATCTCTTTGATATACCAGGTCTGCGCATTGGAAACGATCTGCACCGACGGGTCGTCGGCCACCAGCGCGAAATAGGAATAGAGCGGCGCGGAGGTCTTGCCGACGGCGCGGCGCACATAGGCAAGCGTCGCCTCATGCTCGGTCTTGGCAGCGGCCAGCACTTCCGGCTTGTCCTTGACATCGGCGACCACCTTGCGGTTCTCGTCGCGATGATAGATCGGCCGTGCCTCGGACGTGGAGGAAATGATCTTCCAGCTATTGCCGTCCTTTTCGAGGAGCAGGTCGATCAGGCCCATATGCGAGCCCCAGAAACCGGCCATCACCGCCGGCTTGCCCATCAGCGTACCTTTCTTGGCGTCGGCTCCGGCAATTCCGTCAAAATCCTTCGGGCCGGGGAAGACGAGATGCTGGTGGCCGGTAAAGATCGCGTCGATACCCTCGACACCGGCGAGATAGAGCGAGGCGTTTTCCATCCGCTCGCTCTGGCCGGAACCGTCGATGCCGGAATGCGAAAGCGCAATCACGATATCGGCGCCTTCCTCCTTCATCTGCGGCACCCAGGCCTTGGCGGCATCGACGATATCGCGCGTCTGTGCCTTGCCTTCCAGGTTCTTGGCATCCCACACCATGATCTGCGGCGGCACGAAGCCGATGAAGCCGACCTTGATCGGAGAACTCGCGCCCGAGCCGTCACGGATCTGCTTTTCGATGATCACATAGGGCTTGAAGAAAAGCTCATCCTGTTTGGGATCAGATGCCAGCATGCCTTTGGTAAGGTTGGCGCAAACATAGGGAAAGCCGGATCCGGAAAGAGCCTTGAACATGAAGTCGAGGCCATAGTTGAATTCGTGATTTCCAAGTGTGCCGACATCATAGCCGAGCACGCTCATGGCTGTAATGACCGGGTGCTTGTCACCCTCCTTCATGCCGCGCTCATAGGCGATATAGTCGCCGAGCGGATTGCCCTGCAGGAAGTCGCCATTATCGACGAGCATCGAATTTCCCGCCTCGGCGCGGATCGCATCGATGATCGAGGCCGTGCGCGCAAGCCCCAGCGTGTCGTTCGGCTTGTCGGCATAATAGTCGTAGGGAAAGACGTGGACATGGATGTCCGTCGTTTCCATGATCCGCAGATGCGCCTGGTTCGCTTGCGCTCGGGCGGCAAACGGATGCAGCATGACAAGAGCGGATGAAGCGGTAATCCCGCCGAGAACCGAACGGCGCGACATGGTAAGAGCTGGAGTTGCGGACGGCATGAAATCTCCCCTGGGTCATGAAATGGCGTCACACTAGGCTCATTCGCATGAACCCGCATCACCAAAATGACAGGGGTATTATCTCGCTGCGCTCTATCGCCTCAGAACCGGATTGACGTCTTGGTGGAAGAAACGGAAATAGGCGGCGACCTGTGCCGATGCGTTGGTGTTGGGGCGAAACTGGATGCCGAGCCGTCCGCTATGGCTCCATTTGACGATGCCTTCCAGAACACCGAGTTCTTCGCTTTCGATCCGCACCGGGCTGCCGACGGATGCGCCGAACGGCGCACTGAGATCGAGTGCCAGGCCGCTGACCGAAATGTCGACGATCCTGCCATTCACCGACTGCCCGTAATATTTCAGCGTTCCGGGGATACGCGACTTGCGCCGGGGAGCAGAGCGCACCTTCATGTTAAGGTTGTTGACAGCCATATCCTGATGCCTCCTATTCTTTTGTCCCGATCCTAGCTGGCATGAATTGATACGCGTTTATCTTGCGTCTCAAAATTGTATCGGATCGATTAAATCTTGCTTTACTTCCTGCCGCGACTGAGCCGAATGGATGAAGCGAGAGGGATGTTTCCTTCTGGAGAGGAACGCGCATTTGCCCGCACATATCACGGATGCCGAAATGACCGTCGAGCCTGGGAGATGAGCACATCGGTCGTTCTCCTGGCATTGCTCGCAGCAATCCTTCATGCCAGCTGGAACGCTTTTCTGCGTTCCGGCGCGGATCGCTTCTGGATGATGACGGTGATGAACCTTTCCATCACGGTCGCCGCCCTTCCTGTCGCGCTGATCTTTCCTCTGCCGGTCGCCGATGCCTGGCCCTATATCGTCGGTTCATCGCTGTTTCAGGTCGCTTATGGCCTGCTGCTCGTCGCAGCCTACAGGCATGGCGAACTGGGGCAGGTCTACCCGATCATCAGAGGCAGTGCGCCGCTTCTGGTCACGGCCGGCAGTTTCTTCCTGATGGGCGAGGTGCTGCAGCCGCTCGCCATGCTCGGCGTTCTCCTGATCGTGCTCGGCATCATGACGCTGGCACTCGGCAAGGCGAGGGCGTCCGGCGCATCCATGCTGTTTGCGCTTGCAACGGGCGTGGCGATTGCCGGCTATTCCACTCTCGATGCAATCGGCATCCGGGTGGCGGTAGAACGTCCCGGCTACATCGCCTGGGTCTTCATTTTTCCGGGGCTTCTCCTGACCGCAGCCTACATGGTCATGCGCGGCCCGCTGAGAATAGACATCCGTTCACCGGAAACGTCGAAGGCGATCGGCGGCGGCCTGGTTTCTCTTCTCTCTTACGGCACCGTTCTGGTCGCTTATTCGCTGGCCCCGGCAGGGCCGGTCTCGGCTCTGCGTGAAACCAGTGTCGTCTTCGCGGCCCTTATCGGCTGGAAGTTCCTCGGTGAACGCCTGACGCAGCGGCGCATCCTTGCCTGCACAGTGGTTGCCGCCGGCGCCATTCTGATCGGGCTTTCATAATCCGACATTCGGCCTGTCGATGATTTCGCGCAGCGCGAAGCTTGAATTGATCTTCACCACATGCGGAAGGGCCGAAAGCCAGTCGCGGTGGATGCGCTCGTAATCCTCCAGATCCTTGGCCGCGACCCGCAATATGTAGTCGTATTCCCCTGACATCAGGTAGCAGACCAGCACATTGGGACAGAGTTTCACCGCGGCCTCGAATTCCGTCAGCGTCTTGGCGAACTGACCCGACAGCGAGATATGCACGATCACCATCATCTTGTAGTCGAGCGCGACGTTGGAAAGACGCGCATGGTAGCCGCTGATCGTCCCGCTCTTCTCCAGAATGTCGAGCCGCCTCGAACAGGCAGAAGCTGACAGGCCGACGCGCTCGGCGAGATCTGCATTCGAGATTCGCCCATGCTCCTGCAGAACCCGCATGATCGCACGATCTATGGCATCAAAGCTGTTCATCGGGGTTTCTTTCAAGAATTGGCTGTTTTGCGCAATAATCCCCGAAAACAGCCGCTTCGACAATCGCTCTTCGCAAGGACATTCCGCCGCTTTTCTGGTGTGCTCGCCCGGTAAAAAAAACAGACTGGCTCTAGCCAATATAAAGAGAGGAATGCTGAATGCGTGTCGGGTGCCCGAAGGAAATCAAGAACCATGAATATCGTGTCGGCCTCACTCCCGGTGCCGTGCGTGAATATGTGGCGCATGGCCATGACGTGATCGTCGAGACCAAGGCCGGAAGCGGTATCGGTGCGGATGATGCCGCCTATCAGGCAGCCGGCGCAAAGATCGTCGCCTCGGCAAAGGAAGTTTTCGAAAAATCCGACATGGTGGTGAAGGTAAAGGAACCTCAGCCGGCCGAATGGGCGCAGTTGCGCGAAGGCCAGATCCTTTACACCTATCTGCATCTCGCTCCCGATCCGGAACAGACCAAGGGACTTCTCGCTTCCGGCGTCACCGGCATTGCCTATGAAACGGTAACCGATGAGCGCGGCGGCCTTCCGCTTCTGGCGCCGATGTCGGAAGTTGCCGGTCGTCTTGCGATCCAGGCCGGTGCGACGGCGCTTCAGAAAGCCACTGGCGGCCGCGGCATTCTGCTCGGCGGCGTGCCCGGTGTCTTGCCGGCCAAGGTCACGGTCATCGGCGGCGGCGTGGTCGGCCTTCATGCGGCCCGCATGGCGGCCGGTCTCGGTGCCGATGTAACGATCCTCGATCGCTCGCTGCCCCGCCTGCGCCAGCTCGATGATATTTTCGGCGGTCGCGTCCATACCCGCTATTCGACGATCGATGCTTTGGAAGAGGAAACCTTCTCCGCCGATCTCGTCATCGGTGCCGTCCTCATCCCCGGTGCCGCAGCGCCGAAACTCGTCACCCGCGAAATGCTGACCGGCATGAAGCAGGGGGCGGTCATGGTCGATGTGGCGATCGATCAGGGCGGCTGCTTCGAGACCTCCCATGCCACGACCCATTCCGATCCGACCTATGAAGTCGACGGTATCGTGCATTATTGCGTCGCCAACATGCCGGGCGCCGTGCCGATCACCTCCGCCCATGCGCTCAACAACGCCACGCTCCAGCATGGTCTTGCTCTCGCCGATCGCGGCCTGCGTGCCATTGCCGAGGACCGGCACCTGCGCAACGGGTTGAACGTCCACAAGGGAAGGGTGACCAACCGGGCCGTTGCCGAAGCGCTCGGTTACGAGGCCTTTGCTGCGGAAAGCCTGCTGAACGTCGCCTGATCTGCCATTATTCTGCTGGTCTGAACGTCGGGTGCGATAGTGCCCGGCGTTTTTTCGTCCGCGAAATCAAATCGATATGATTTAGATATATCTAAGACCTTGCGTTTGGCGCTGTGTCGACTATCTTTAGATATATCGAAAGACACTCTAAGGAGACAAAAATGTTTGGACACAGATTTGATGGCCGTGATCGATGCGGCGAACGTGGTGGTCGTGGAGGTCACAAGGGCTTTGAGGAAATCTTCGCCGCGCGCGGCGGGCCGTTCGGCCGCGGTTTTGGTGGTCCCGGCCGTGGCGGGCGAGGCGGCGGCCATGGTTTCGGTGATGAAGGCGATGGTCGTATCGGCCGTTTCCTGATGCAGGGCGATCTCCGCCTTCTGGTTCTGGCGCTGATCGAAAAGGAACCGCGCCACGGCTACGAGATCATCAAGCATATCGAGGACATGACCTACGGCTTTTACGCTCCGAGCCCCGGGGTCATCTATCCGACGCTGACCTATCTTGAAGAAGCCGGTTATGTTGTCTCGGAAGCGGATGGCAACAAGAAGCGTTACGCCATCACCGAAGAGGGCAGGGCGCATCTAGAAGAAAACCGCAGCTTTGCCTCTACCATCCTCGGCAGGCTTTCCGAGCTTGCGGAACGCATCAAGCAGCGCCAGGAACGCAGCGAGCATCATCAACGCCGCGAACAAGGCCCCGACCTGCCGCGCAGCGTCGATGCAGCGCTTCTCAACCTGCGCGAAGTGATTGCGGCCAAGCTGGCGACGGACGAAAAGAAAGCCGGCGATCTCGTCAAGCTTCTGCTGCAGATGGCTGAGGATCTCGATCGTGACGGAACGGAAGACCGGAGCCAGAACTGATACTGGCAATGTCGACTTTCTCGCATTTACGAACACCACGCCATCGCAAGCCGCTTGCCCCTCACCCTAACCCTCTCCCCGCATGCGGGGAGAGGGGACGTGCCCAGTTCGACCTTGGATATTGGGGCAAGACCTTGCCACGAGCCTCCTTCTCCCCGTCATTACGGGGAGAAGGTGCCGGCAGGCGGATGAGGGGCATGCCGCCGCCACAAGCGTGGATGAAATCCGCCACCCAACCCAACAATCCCAACCACTTAACCAGCTTCTCGTCCCCGCCCTCAAAACCCGTGCCTACAATGTCCCCGTTCCGCTTCGGCTACACCGGTCCGCATAACCGGCGAGGCGGGGCCGGTGATCGGAGGAACCGCCCTTATGCAGGTGGAACATCCGGGGCCGCGCAGAAAATGGTCTGCCTCTCCTCATCGCAGGGGACGTGCGTGTGTCGCACACATACCGGCCGGCAGTCCGCAAGGACATCAGCCCGGTCGCCGCAGACGGACCGGAGTTGCGTGGAAAAACACACCGAACGGGACACGCCGAGTGTCATTTATAAAAATCAATTCGAGGCACCCGACGTGTCCCGGCCGAAACGAGAAAAACGCTCAAGCACCAAGGGCGGAGTCCATTCGTCGTTCAGACGGCAGGCTCTGCATCACCTCAAGCTCTGTCTATCCGGCACTGATAGCAATTGTTGCGGGCCGAGCGCACATGCACATAGGCAATCTCATGCCGCTCGAACAAGGCGCTTGCGCGTGCCGGGATATCCTCGGTCGGCGTCACCGCGCCAGAACCGTAGACGATGCGATCGTCAGAACCGTATCCCCGAACGATATAGTCAGGGCTGGAAAGGATCGGCGGCAAGGCCTCCTCGCAGGCATAACGCGGGCAGGGCGCCGCATGCAGAAAGATCGGCCCGGTCTCCGCATAGGGTTGCAGCGCGGGAAACGGCCGATAGGCAATAACGAGCAGTCTCTGTCCCGCGTCGATATTCTGCAGGCAGTGGCGGCAGGGATGGCCGGGTCCATCGGAAACCATTGTCTCCGGCCGGTTTCCATAGGCGTCTTCTCCACCGCTCCAAAGCGTTTCGGCGTCAACGGTCGGCATGGCATGAAATCGGATCGTCGTCACGGGCATCTCCTGAAACTGGAAAAGCCCTGTGATGTCGCTAACCCTTCAGGTCCGCCACCCGTTTCTTGCCGGCTTGGAAGGTTACCCGTCGAGGGCCTTCAGAAGCTCCGCATCCGTCATCGGCAGGATCGTTTCTTCGCTGGTGCCGACCGGCGAAAAGCCCATCATCTGGTAGAGCTGGATCGCCCGCGGATGATCGAGATTATTGGTGGTCACGGTGACTTTCGAAGGGTTGTCCCGCCAGGCTGCATAAAGCGCCTGCAGCAGGAACCACTTGCCGATGCCAAGCCCGATCGCCCGTTCGAACAGGCCGAAATAGGAAAGTTCGACAACATCGTCATCCTGCTTGGCAAGCTCGAAGAAACCCGCCGGCGCGCCGTCGACATAAAGCACGCTGATCGAAACCTGCTTGCTGTGAATGATCGCAACCAGTTCCTCGTCACTGAGCTTAAGGCGCTCATACCAGTGCCAGCGCTTGCCCACCTGCCGGTAGAGATAGCGGTAGAAATGCAGCGGTATCTCCGGCGACCGCATGATCGCCGTCTGGACATTGACCGGAACCGGAAGGCTGTTACGCGGTGCGGCCGTCATTTCGAGCCGGGTGACACGAACCGTCAGCGGGAGAGGCTTCTCTGTCATGAAAACTGTTCCGGTCTACCGCGCATCCGGCGGGCCGGTCACGACCGGCGCTTCCTCGCGAGCGCCCCATTCGGTCCAGGAACCGTCATAGAGCGCGTTATCTTCGTGCCCGAGCGATTCGAGCGCCAGCGTGATAATCGCGGCAGTGATGCCCGATCCGCAGGTGGTGACGATCGGCTGACCGAAATCGATCCCGGCATCCTCGATCGCTTGGCGCAGTTCCGGCAGGCTGCGCAGCTTGCCATTGGCCGAAAACGTGCCGGAAGGAAGGCTGCGTGCGCCCGGCATATGGCCGGATCGCAGCCCCGGCCGGGTCTCAAGTTCGGTCGCGGCAAACCGTCCGGCGCTGCGGGCATCGGCAATCTGCCGCTTGCCATCGACGACGATCGACAGCATCTCGCGAAAATCGATCACCTTGTCGAGGCGCAGATCGGCCTTGAACGTGGCGATCGGATGGGTGGGAGCGTCGGTCTCCAGAGGTCGTCCTTCGGCCTTCCAGCCGTCGAGACCGCCATCGAGCACGAAGACTTGCCTCGCACCCATGATCCGGAAAAGCCACCAGCCGCGCGGCGCGGAAAAAATGCCGGGACCGTCATAAACGACAATCCGGTCAGTCTCGCTGATCCCCATCTTGCCGACGGCCTCGGCAAAGACCTCCGGGGCAGGGACCATATGCGGAAGACCTGTCGAATGATCGGCTACCTTGTCGTGATCGAAGCGGATGGCGCCGGGAATATGCCCGGCCAGATATTCGGCATCGGCATTGCGGCCCTGTGCCGGCAGGTAGAAGGAGGCGTCGATCACCTTCAGGTCCGGCGCGCCAAGCTCCCTAGCCAGCCAGTCGGACGAAACCACGAAGCGGCTTGTCTGCGTTTCATTAGCTTCGCTCATATGATCTCTCCCTCGGCCTCTTCAGGCCTTTGCTTCGGGCTCGCCGAACCGGATCCTGAAACGGCGGTTCTCTTTGCCCTTCTTCTCGATCCTGGCGATATGGATCGCCCCGATCTCGGCTGTTCTTGCCACATGTGTGCCGCCGCAGGGCTGGCTGTCAACGCTGGAATCTTTGCCGATACAGACCAGGCTGACGCGTCCGAGACCGACCGGCGGGCGCACGTTTTTCGACTTCACGATGCCCGGATTTGCCGAAAGCTCGTCGTCGGTAATCCATTGCAGAGTGACCGGATGATCCGCGTCGACGAGTTCCATCAGCCTTGCCGTCACATCGTCCTTGTCGATCGTGTCGGTCATGTCGAAATCGACCCGCGATTCCTCCTCGCCGACGGCAGCCCCCGTGATCGGATACTGGCAGACGACCGAAAGCAGATGGCAGGCGGTGTGCATCCGCATCAGGTTGAAGCGGCGCGGCCAGTCGATCGAAAGCGTCACCGTCTCTCCGACCCGAGGTTGGGCCTCGCCTTCGAGCGGCATGTGGATGACGATGTCTTTCGTTGCGCCATGCCTGGTCTGGCCGAGCAGGATACGGCTCCCGTCCGCCCGATCGAGAAAGCCGGTATCGCCGGGCTGTCCGCCGGATGTCGCGTAAAAACAGGTGCGATCGAACTCGATCCCGCCATCCTCATGCACGGCCGTCACGACGGCCTCTGTCGTGGTCAGATAGAAGTCGTCACGGTAAAGCAGCTGGGAGGGCATCGGGTGCTCGCGGATATGTTTTCAGACAGTCTCGAAAGGCACGGGAATATTCCGCTTCTGCGTCAGCCATTTCGGCAGTGGCAGGCTCTTCGACTTCAGGAAATCGGGGTTGAAAAGTTTGGATTGATAGCGGTTGCCATAGTCGCAAAGCACGGTGACGATCGTGTGTCCCGGCCCGAGATCCCTGGCAAGCCTGATCGCACCGGCAATATTGATGCCGGACGATCCGCCGAGGCAAAGCCCTTCGGTTTCCACGAGGTCGAAAATATAGGGCAGGGCCTCCGCGTCGGAGATGCGATAGGAAAAGTCCGGGGTGAAGCCTTCGAGATTGGCGGTGATCCGGCCCTGGCCGATGCCTTCGGTGATCGAGTTGCCTTCCGATTTCAGTTCGCCATGCGCGTAATATTCATAAAGCGCTGCACCCTCGGGATCGGCAATGCCGATCTTGATGGCGGAATTCTTGGCTTTCAGGCCTATCGCCGTGCCGACCAGCGTTCCGCCGGATCCGACCGAGCAGATGAAACCGTCCACCTTGCCACCGGTCTGTTCCCAGATTTCCGGTGCTGTCGTCTCGATATGCGCCTGCCTGTTGGCGATGTTGTCGAACTGGTTCGCCCAGATCGCGCCGGCAGGTTCGGTCTTGGCCAGTTGCTCGGCAAGCCGGCCGGAAACCTTCACGTAATTATTGGGGTTCTTGTAGGGAACCGCCGGAACCTCGACCAGCTCGGCGCCGAGAAGTTTCAGCGCATCCTTCTTCTCCTGGCTCTGGGTCTCGGGAATGACGATGACCGTCCGGTATCCGAGGGCCTTTGCAACAAGCGTCAGGCCGATACCGGTATTGCCAGCCGTCCCCTCGACGATTACACCGCCGGGCTTCAGCAGTCCCTTTCGCTCGGCATCGCGGATGATGAAAAGCGCGGCCCTGTCCTTTACCGACTGGCCGGGATTGAGAAATTCTGCCTTGCCGAGAATTTCGCAGCCGGTCTGTTCCGAAGCGTCCTTCAACCGGATGAGCGGTGTGTTGCCGATGATGTCGATGACGTTGGGATAGGAAACCATGATGACACGCCTTTTTGGCTGATTTAATCAGCGTCTTTTCCACGGACAAGCACTCCAGCGCAAGAAAATCCGTTCTCAGCTTGTCGGTTCAGGCGAAAAGCACTGCCGCTTCACGGCGAGCCACGCAAAAACCTTCACCAAGCCTCCAAACGCTTGTGATTGAGTGGGCGGAGAACCACAGGCGCGATTTTGTGATCCGATTAGACGTACCCCTGAAATCTACCATCTTTACGTTGTGTCGATACGCCTCTAGATTTGACAACAGACATGTTGCTGAACCTCGAACGACTGGATTTGCTTGTTGCGCATTACGTCGCCGGTTGCCTGCCGGAGCCGGCGCATATCCTCGTGGGCTCACATCTCGAGATGCAGCCGTCTTCGGGACGATTGGCCGGCCAATTGGAGATGCTGGCAGGGCAAGGCCTTGATGATGCCAAGCCCAGCAAGCTGTCGTCATCCGCGGATCGTTTGAAGGCTATCCTGGAATCAGAACCGGAGATCGAGGTGCAGCCATCAACGACGAGGCGCGACGATCCGCTTCCGTATTACCTGCGTTCCTATGCAGGGCGGAATCTTGAGGATGTTCCCTGGAAAACAAAGCTGCCCGGTCTCAAGCAGCATGTGATCGAAAAGTCTTCCGGTATGGAGGCCAGCCTTCTATGGGCAAGACCAGGTCGCGCCCTGCCGCATCATCACCATCGTGGACTTGAACTCACGCTGGTATTGCAGGGACAGTTTCACGACCAAAGAGGAGCGTTTTCACAAGGCGATGTCTCCGTCGCCGACGAAACGATCATCCATCGTCCTGTGGCGGGGACAGATCACCCTTGCCTGTGCTTCTCGGTTTTGTTGGCGCCGATCACCCTGAGTGGTCCGACATTCCGGATGCTGGGCGACATAATCGGCGTATAATCTCTCCCGACCCGTGTCTTCGATGATGAAGCTATGGCCGCCTGCGGGATGCCTGCATTACAGGTGACCAGGCGAGCTAAGTCGCCTGGATTTGTGTATCGATTTAGCGCGACCTCCATACGCGACAGCACCTCTCCGACGAGCAAATGCGGCCGGTTACGGAAGCTTGAGGGCGCAAGCCTTAATTGACGTGGAGTTGCGCCTCGCTGACCGCCTGCTCGAATTGCAGTCGGGCCTCTTCAGATGTGCGACGCCCATCAAGAGCCGCGCGGCAACAACTGCGCGCCTTGACGAACTGTGGACCGCGCAGATCAGGCCATCGATCGGTCAGCACCAGCAATGCCTCGGATGGGCTGCTGATCGTTTCTGTCCCTTGATTTCCGAATGCGATCTGAACCGGCTTTTGCCAATTTCCCTGCGGCATGAACGATCCTCCCAGTGCTCAGCCTCGAATAACGCTGAGCCTACACCGCGCGATCCGTTGCCGCTACGAATTTTTTCTCGTTTAGGCTGTGCCCCTTGGGCTAAGTTGCCGCATAGAGGCGATTGTGTAGAAATCGCACGTGCTGTCTGCTGTCTCCGGAGAATTTGCAGGTGATCGGCATCATTCGTCATTCGTCCGCCGGGGCGGAGTAGCGGAGCCTGAGCTTGGCTGCCCCTTGCGCCGCGACCACCATATGACCATCCGGCGGCGTCTGCGCCGGATAAAGGATATGTCGTTCGACAGAACGACGAAACCGAGTGGCAGCATCCAGAAGCCGAGCACGGGAAGAAATCCCAAGGCCCCTCCAACCATAAGCGCAGACCCCAGGCCGATACGCCCGACACGGGATCTCGGCATCGGGATTCGCCACGTACCGAGCGCCAGTTTGCCGCTTCGCGGGTCTATGCCGAAATGCCGTTTATGCGGTGCTGCAACCATTCAGTCAGAAATCCCTTTGAAAACACACGATATCTGCCAGCGAAATGGGGAGGAGTTGGGGATTAAACAAGGAATTTCGCTTTTTTTCAAAAAACCGCTTGGCAAATCGGAAAAGCATGCGTATTACCCGCCGCACACGCCGCGACGCGGTGTTCCCTGGTAGCTCAGCGGTAGAGCATT
Source organism: Aliirhizobium wenxiniae (assembly GCF_019511445.1). Taxonomy (GTDB): domain Bacteria; phylum Pseudomonadota; class Alphaproteobacteria; order Rhizobiales; family Rhizobiaceae; genus Neorhizobium; species Neorhizobium wenxiniae_A. Next base: position 138,633 of record NZ_JAEUAN010000016.1, on the reverse strand, counting down.
CGACTGTTAATCGACAGGTCGCCGGTTCGAATCCGGCCCGGGGAGCCAGTTTCAAAGAAGCCTCGTTTTCATGAATATCATGAAACGAGGCTTTTTTATTTTCTACAGCATGTCTCCCGAAAGTGGTCACCGGTTTCGGGATGAAGACATGCGCAAAAGCAAAAAAAAGCTAAAGCACGGCGAGCGAATCTGAAAGATCGCGAAGTGCTTTAGCCAATTCACATGTCTCTACTGTGACACGGACGTGCCCGGTTCTGCCGGCCCATATTCCGACCCCGCGACCTGCTTTGTTCCCAGTTCAATCATTTGAACCACCCCCGGCTTTTGTCACCAGCGCGACAAGTCAGTTGCCGCAGACATGCTCGGTTGCTGCGTGAGTTCCGCAAGAGCCGCAAACATTTCGATCCGTAAAAGCAGCCATGTTGACTCGATACGGAAAATATGGAACATATAGTGAACAAGATGGAGGTGCAGATGAAACGTGCCGAAGAAGTCGCAGAACGTGCCCTTGCCATGGTTGCAGCATCCCGTGCTTTGCGGGAGCGCCAGGACAGAGAGCGCAGGGAGGTTTACGAACGGGTGCATATTGCCTCGCTGCGCAAGCCGACCATCCCCAAGGGGATCCAGTTGAGATTGAACCTGCAATAAAAAATCCCGACATAGCCGCGCCATGCCGGGATTGCTCTTTGGTTGTGGTCGGCGATCTTGTCAGCTGAAGAATGTCGCGAGGCCCTGGCCAGCGCTGAAGGCTGCATAGGCTAAAATGCCGAAGTAGACGATCGTGATCAGATTGAAGAGGTGACCTGCGAGCACGACTGCGCCATCCCGCTGTAATATGCCTGCGGAAAGCAGCAGAATGGCGATGCCGGGAAGTGTGTTCGAGAAGGGAATAAGGCCCAAGGGAAACATCAGCAGAACGCCGGCAAGCGTGATTGCAAGTCCGTTAAGCCGATTGACCGTGGCTCCGGTGGTAAGCGCACGCATGCGCGGCTTCAGAAAGCGATCAAGGCGGGACACGATGTTGGCGCCTTTGTCCAGAGCAGGGACAAGCTTCTGTGTATCGAGTTGGCGATCCAGGATCTTGCTGGGCAGCCAGGGCATCCGGTTCAATGTGATCGCAATACTGATGAGAATGATGGCGGCCCCGAATACGGTGCTGACGCCGGGAATGGAAACTGGAATGAGAAAGGGCAGGGAGGCAATCGCGCAGACCAGCAGCAATCCCTGTTCGCCGATCCGCTCCATCAGGTCCCTCAGGGAAACCGTCGGTCCCTGAATGCCTTTGATCAGGTCTCGAAGCGTTTCGCTCAGTGAGGTGCTGGTATCCTGAAAGTCGAATTTATCGTGCAAAAGCATACTCCATTGCCGCCGCAGGGGTGGCAATGGATAGCAGCAACAATACGTCAAGCAAAGTCCAGGCTCCTACCCTCGCGGGAAACGGATAGAGTGAAGTCGAATATGCTGCGGTTTTTCTATTTCTGATGGGTCTCGAGCCAATGGTCGTAGATGCCGCAAATGATGACCACGGCCAGAACGCCCAAAACAATCGGATTGATGGATGTGAAGAATTCCACGTAATGCATGCCAGTCTCCTCCTGCTGCATTTTCGATACCTGGCGCCTTCCCCCGCCGAGTATGTCTTCAATATTATCATCAACGTCCGGTTGATGCAAAAAGATGCTATCCGGCAAAATGCCGCAGGATCAGGATTTGAGCCGTCCGAAAGGGGTGAGTTGGCAAAGGGGCGGGAGCACCTGCTGAGGATGTGTCAGGGCGTCCGGCTGTCGCTGGCGATGAGGCCGCTTGGCTAATGTCGCTTTTCGATCGCGACAGGAGGTTGCAGGCCTGAGGCGTCTGCATGAAAACTTCCCGAAAATGCGCACCTATTTCGGGAGGTTTGCCTGCAGAAAGAAGCAAGGAATTAAGGCCAAAAACAAATCTGAGGGCGCGCCGCGGGCGTTAGAAGAACGCTAGAACCATGTGTAGAACATAAAGTATGGCGGAGAGCGAAACGATTGTCGCGAACGCAGCAAAGGCGTCTGATAAGGTCAGCTTCATGTCGATCATCGCCGTCATGGCGATCCTTCTGAAAGAAAGGCACTGGCGGCAACATCGCCGCTTCGCACATGAATAGGCCGACCGCTTTAAGGAATGGCCAATGGGGACTGTAAATATTGAGTTAAACGAATGGCCTCGGTCGGCTTTCCCATGCAGGCCTCACTGCTGGTGAAGGCGAGTGTTATCTTACTTCGGCACCGAGATCGGCCGCCGTTTCTCGATGATGCAAATAGGGAGGACGGAAAATGGGGGATTGGGAACGGAGCGCCACACCTTGATTTGGTGTGACAGAACGTTTGAAGCCCATATCGCCACACCTGAAAAACTGTTCAGTGTTGGCAATCGGTTACGTCATTGCTTGGAAGGAATTGGAGGCCTCGCCCGGAATTGAACCGGGGTACGAGGATTTGCAGTCCTCTGCGTCACCACTCCGCCACGAGGCCATCCATGCAGTAGTTTGCGGTGTGTGACGGGGCGTTTAGAACGAATCGAATTGTCGCGCAAGCGCCTTGAACGCCAATCTTCACATTTTTCTTGTCGCATCCGTTGTCGCAGAAACTTCATGCAACGAACCAAGTCTCGCCACGTACTATGGTTAATTTTTAACTTCTTTGGCCCAGCCTGGAACCGAAGGCGCTTTGATTGGCTTTATGGCCGTAATGACGTGAATGGAGGATCGGATCATGCTCACCAAATTCGCCAACGCATTTCGTCCGCCTGTTGCCGATATGGAAGGGACAGGCACTTATCCGGACGGATTGTTTGCAGCAGCGATTGCCGGCCAGGCTAAGGTCGACGGATCATGCGGTCTGCGCACATCCTATGAACAGGATTATCTCGCAGCGAAGAAACTCAACGAGCCGCTGCGACCGCATTCATGATGTCATTGTCATGACCCAAGCGGTCTGCGTTGCGTTGCGCCATCTTCCCTTGGCGGGATTTGAGCGGGTGAATGCAGCTTTTTTATCGACCCGCCACGCACCGTCTTGAAACCCTGTGCCTGCGCCAGTAATACGGTCGATAGACAGGATACGAGGCGCAGGCACATGGTAGATTTCGAAGCCGCCCGGATAAAGATGGTGGAGAACCAGATCCGGACAACTGACGTAACGTCGCATTCCGTTCTGCGGGCGTTTCTTGCCGTGCCGAGGGAAGCCTTTGTGCCCGAAAAGGCAAAGCAGCTGGCCTATCTCGATACGGATATCGAGCTGGCGCCGGGGCGCTATCTTATGGAAGCTTCGCCTCTGGCAAAGCAACTTCAGGCAGCCGAAATCACCAAGACGGATCGGGTTCTCGATGTCGGAACCGGCAGCGGTTATGTTGCGGCCATTCTCTCGCATCTGGCCGGATCGGTAACTGCGCTCGAAAGCGATCCGGCGCTCGCCGAACAGGCGAGCCGCAATCTGAAGGCGCTCGACTGTCAGAACGCGACGGTCGTCACCGGGGAGCTGAACAAGGGGTATTCGGATGCGGCACCCTACGATCTCATCTTCGTTAATGGCGCAGTCGAGGAAGTCCCATCGGCACTTCTCGATCAGCTGGCCGATGGCGGACGGCTCGTTGCCGTCATAGGCTACGGCAATGCGGCGGAGGCCAAGATCCTGCTCAAGGAGCGCGGCGCGATTTCTGAAAGCTCCCGTTTCAATCTTTCGATCAAGCCTTTGCCGGGCTTCACCAAGGCCAAGGAATTCGTTTTTTGATATCGATCTGATCAATCACATCACGGGGGCGCATGGCGCCCCTTTTTCGTTTCAGATTGGTTGCATCTGTTGCACGGGAGACTCAATGGCTGTGCAAAACCTGTGTATCGCGGTCTTTGCCAACCCTCGTCACATTGTGTCTTCTCGCCAAGCCCTTACACTAAGCGGCGAGTTTACCACCGTCGTTTAAAGCGTGTCGCGAAAAGTGTGCAGCGGTTTTGCGGTAACGACATGCGATAAAACAATGAGTTAAAGCGTGATCAGCTGATCTTAGGGATCGCGTCACGCTTTTGACGGCAGCACTCGGCAACTGCGAGGACGAAATGGCTCAGCCAAATGTAGCGCGAGAACCCTCCATGGAGGAGATATTGGCGTCGATCCGTCGGATCATTGAAAGCAATGATCCGGGTTCGGAGGCAGCCCTGCAGGAAGACGTGTCTGCATTCGATGACGACGAGATCGAAAGCTTTGACGGTCCTGCGGCTTTCGCGCCTGATCTTGCGGCCAATGATGCAGGCCTGCCGCGTCAGTCGGAATTTTCTCCGCGGCCGGAACTGGTTGCCGCGCCCGCCGCTGCAGAAAAGTCGTTGTCGCTTGCCGATGTCGCAGCCCGGGTTCGTGCCGCCTCGGTACGCCATCAGGATATGGCGGCGTCACGCGCCGGTGCGGCCTCGGATGCGGGGTCGTCCCTGGCCCGCGACACGATGCCTCTTGGCGCCGAAACTGTAACGCAGGCCAGTTTCAAGGAGCCTTCGGCGCCGGTCATTGCTTTGCAATTGCCCGAGCTTCGACCCTCGTTCGGTTCCGCGGACACGGTACAGCCCAGTGCTCCGATGTTGGCTGAAACCGCGCGTGTTGTTGATGAAGAAATTCTGCAGCCGGCGCGATCCGCGTCCATTGAGGATGTGACGGCTCTTGAGACAAACAGGTCTGAACCGGCAGAAACATCGGCCCATCCCACTCCGGTGGAAGCCAAGCCGGAACCTGCGCAGCCGGTAACGTCGGTTGCCGCCATGGCGGGTCTGCTTTCAGAGGCAGCCGGCGCCCAGGTCGCGCGGTCCTTTGGTGAACTTGCTGAAGTATTCGACGGGCTGGAACGTCGCTCGGTGGAAGAAATGGCGCAGGACATGCTGCGCCCGATGCTTCAGGAATGGCTGGACGACAATCTGCCGACGCTGGTCGAGCGTCTCGTGCGCGAGGAAATCGAGCGCGTCGCCCGCGGCCCGCGCCGCTGATCCGCCGTATTGGTTCTTCAATAAGGCCGCTCCGGCAACGGGGCGGCTTTTTTATTGACTTGCCACCCCCCACATCTTTAACAACCCAGCATCATATTCATAAATAAAAAACGGGTCAGGAAATGCTCGAAAAGACCTACGATTCCGCCGCTGTCGAACCGAAGATTGCAAAAGCCTGGGATGATGCGAATGCTTTTCGCGCCGGCGCCAATGCCAAGCCGGGTGCGGAAACCTTCACGATCGTCATCCCGCCGCCGAACGTCACCGGTTCGCTGCATATGGGCCATGCGCTCAACAACACGCTGCAGGACATCATGGTCCGCTTCGAGCGCATGCGCGGCAAGGACGTGTTGTGGCAGCCGGGCATGGACCATGCAGGTATCGCCACGCAGATGGTCGTCGAGCGCAAGCTTGCAGCCGAAAAGCTACCCGGCCGTCGCGAGATGGGCCGTGAGGCTTTTGTCGACAAGGTCTGGGAATGGAAGGAAGAATCCGGCGGCCTGATCTTCAACCAGTTGAAGCGTCTCGGCGCTTCCTGCGACTGGTCGCGTGAACGCTTCACCATGGACGAGGGACTGTCCAAGGCCGTGCTCGAGGTTTTCGTCACGCTCTACAAGGAAGGCCTGATCTATCGCGGCAAGCGATTGGTCAACTGGGATCCGAAATTCGAGACGGCCATTTCCGACATGGAAGTCGAGAACAAGGAAGTCGACGGCCATATGTGGCACTTCAAGTACCCGCTGGCTGGCGGCGAAACCTATACCTATGTCGAGAAGGATGCCGACGGTAACGTCATACTGTCGGAAGAGCGCGACTATATTTCGATCGCCACCACCCGCCCGGAAACCATGCTGGGCGATGGTGCTGTTGCCGTTCACCCAACCGATGAGCGTTATGCCTCGATCGTCGGCAAGCTCTGTGAAATTCCGGTCGGGCCGAAGGAACATCGCCGCCTGATCCCGATCATCACCGACGAATATCCGGAGAAAGATTTTGGCTCAGGCGCGGTCAAGATCACCGGCGCGCATGATTTCAACGACTATCAGGTCGCCAAGCGCAACGACATCCCGCTCTATCGCCTGATGGATACGAAGGCGGCTATGCGCGATGACGGCGAGCCTTATGCCGATTGCGCCGCAAAAGCCCAGGCAATCACCAAGACGGGTGAGTTGCCGAGCGAAAACGATGTCGACGAGATCAACCTCGTTCCCGACGATTACCGCGGCCTCGACCGAATGGTCGCGCGTGCAAAAATCATCGAGGCGATCAATGCCGAAGGCCTTGCCGTCACGATCAAGGATGCCGAAGGCAACGACATTCCCTATGTCGAGAACAAGAAGATCATGCAGCCCTTCGGTGACCGTTCCGGCGTCGTCATCGAACCGATGCTGACCGACCAGTGGTTCGTCGACAACAAGGCGCTGGCTGGCCCGGCGCTCGATTCGGTTCGCGAAGGCCGCACCAACTTCGTTCCGAAGAACTGGGAAAAGACCTATTTCAACTGGCTGGAAAACATCGAGCCCTGGTGCATTTCGCGCCAGCTCTGGTGGGGTCACCAGATCCCCGCATGGTACGGTCCGGATGGCCAATGCTTCGTCGAAAAGGGCGAAGAAGAGGCGCTTGAAGCGGCAATCCAGCATTATCTGGCGCATGAAGGCCCGTGGAAGGCCTGGGTGCAGGAAAAGCTTGAAAACTTCGCGCCGGGCGAAATTCTGACCCGCGACGAAGATGTTCTCGACACCTGGTTCTCGTCGGCTCTGTGGCCGTTCTCGACCCTCGGCTGGCCGGACAAGACGCCGGAACTGGAGCGTTATTATCCGACCAATGTGCTCGTCACCGGCTTCGACATCATCCCGTTCTGGGTGGTGCGCATGATGCAGATGGGCCTTCATTTCATGAAGGACGCCGAAGGCAACGGCGTTGAGCCATTCAACACGATCTACATCCACGCGCTGGTTCGCGACAAGAACGGCAACAAGATGTCGAAGTCCAAGGGCAACGTCATCGACCCGCTCGATCTGATCGACGAATACGGTGCCGACGCGCTGCGCTTCACGCTGGCCATCATGGCGGCTCAAGGGCGGGACGTGAAGCTCGATCCGGCCCGCATCGCCGGTTATCGCAATTTCGGCACCAAGCTGTGGAATGCGACGCGCTTCGGCGAGATGAACGGCGTTGCCCGCAATGCCGCCTTCAAGCCGGAAGACGCCAAACTTACGGTCAACCGCTGGATCCTCACCGAACTGTCGAAGACGGTTGTTGAAGTGACGACGGCGATAGAGACCTACCGCTTCAACGAAGCGGCAGGCGGCCTCTACCGTTTCGTCTGGAACCAAGTCTGCGACTGGTATGTCGAACTGCTGAAGCCGATCTTCATGGGCGAGGACGAGGCTGCGAAGGCGGAAGCACAGGCCTGCATGGCCTATGTCATGGAGAAGGCCTATGCGCTTCTGCATCCGTTCATGCCGTTCATGACGGAAGAGCTGTGGGAACATACGGCAGAGCGTGACGGTCTTCTGGCGCATGGTGAATGGCCGGCGGCCGACTTTGCCGATGAGAGCGCGGCAGACGAAATCAACTGGCTGATCGATATCGTCTCCGGTCTGCGCTCGGCACGTTCGGAAATGAACGTCCCGCCTTCCGCTACCGCACCCCTGATCGTCGTTGGCGCCAACGAGGTGACCTCGGCGCGTCTTGGCCGTCACGAGGCAGCAATCAAGCGCCTCGCGCGTGCGGAAAGCATCGAGACGGCAGGGAGCGCACCAAAGGGTGCCGCTCAGATCGTCGTCGGCGAGGCGACCGTCTGCCTGCCGCTCGGCAACCTGATCGATCTGGCTGCTGAAAAGGCGCGTATCGAAAAGGCGATCGGCAAGACGGAACAGGAAATGGAGCGCTTGAACAAGAAGCTTTCCAACGAGAAGTTCATTGCCAATGCCGATCCTGAAGTGGTTGCAGCCGACCGCGAGCGCTATGCCGAGCTTGAGGTCCAGCTTGCCAATCTCAAGATCGCGCTGACGCGGATTGCCGAAGCCGGCTGATTTTAGACCCGAATCATCGATGTCAAATGCCGCATCCATCACTGGGTGCGGCATTTTCGTATGCGCCAAGATGTCCAATTGATTTATTGTGCGGGTGCGTTGCCAGAGAAAAGGCGCTCTGTTGCACGAAGGTCACAGTCGAATATTACCACAAGATAAAATTCCACGATCGGCTGCGATTCGTCAAATCTGCGGGTAATTTCATCTCCTGTCGGCCGATTCTCTCCCCGTTGCTGAATAGCTTACGTAAATTTTGAGCGATTGTGCATTGCAATCGTCCCGACACTCGAAAGTTGTTGTTTAGGATCAACGAACTACAGTGGCACCGGTAACTTACCGGGAGTGGGAGAAAACATGGTAAGACACTTTATTTCAGGCGGAGTTCTGGCTGCGGCGGCGGTCGGAATGTTGCAATCGCCAGCGCTCGCTGGGGGGCTTGAGCGCGGCGGTTACAATATCGATCTCTTGTTCGATACGTCTCGGTTTACGGCAGAGGCGACCTCGACGTTCGTCATGCCGGATCGCAAGCTGAAGAATGTGACGGATACTGATCCAACGCCGTTCAACCCGGTAGGGACACCACCTACGGGCGGTGGCGGTAATCTTAATGGATTGCCCGGTTCGGCAAACGGTAGTGAAAATTACTGGTCGCCGCGTATCGGCGTAAAGGCTGGCATCGGCGATGCGGCAGACTGTATGTTTGATTATTCAGAACCTTGGGGTGCCCACAAAAATCCCGGTGCGAACTGGGCTGGCGCCAACGAGGATATCGAGACGAAGGTCGAGAGCCGCAACTATGCATTGACCTGTTCCTATCGTTTCGATGTTGGTCCTGGCCAGCTGAGGCTCATTGGAGGTGGCTTTTACCAAGAGGTTTATGGTTTTCAGGAGCGCTTGGTTCAGGGGGCTCCTTACACCGCCCCTGGTACGACCGGAGTGGGGCGGCTTGACCTTGAGGGCGATGGCTGGGGCTGGCGCGCCGGCTTGGCTTATGAAATCCCTGAATATGCCTTCCGGGCAAGCCTGGTTTACAATAGCGAAGTGAAGCTCAAGGATATCACCGGTACGCTTGATCTTTCTCAGGTGATCGGTGCTGCACCGTTTGATGTGTATGGCTCGCAAGCCATGCCTGATGTGCTTGAGTTGAAAGTCCAGTCCGGCATCGCTCCTGACTGGTTGGCTTTCGGCTCAGTGAAGTGGACCGATTGGAGCCAACTGCAAAAGGTTCCTTTCTTCTGTAGTCCGACAGCCTTTGCGCTCTGTGCTGCACCCGGAGCGATCACCACCCTCGATCTCGGCTATCGTGACGGCTGGACGGTCATGGGTGGTATCGGCCACAAGTTCAACGAACAGTGGAGTGGTGCCGTCAGTCTGACCTGGGATCGCGGCACTTCTCAGGGGTTCGGCTCGCAGACCGATACTTGGGCGCTGGGTGTTCTCGGATCCTACTCGCCAACCAAGAATGTCGAGTTTCGTCTTGCCGGCGTGCTTGGTCTGATGACCGGTGGCTCGTCGCGAACGGTGACGCTTGATGGTGTCACATACGGTCAGCGCGCCAATTACGACTTTGACGATGATATCGTCGCGGCTATTTCAACCAGCGTGAAATTCCGCTTCTGATCTTTGCAGATGTCAAACACGAAAGCCCGGTTTCGACCGGGCTTTTGCTTTGTCACAGTTGTTTGCCTGGCTGCTAAAATACTGTGACGATTTCGCAACACTTTTTTGTGACCATGCAGTCGCGCTTCAAGGCTAGGACTTTTGTCCATTTCCCGCCACAAACGAAGCGCAGCGGTAATGGAGTAGAGAGCACGGACTGCGGGGGCGGGGCGTGCATGTTGGAGTATCATGGGCGGGTTTTTTGAACATAAACGGGGCGTTGCTGGCGCGCAGAGGCGGATTGACCATTTGCCTTCCGCGTTCGCAGCAACCTTGTTCGGGGGTCCAAGTCTTGCCGAAAATGGAACCTACAGTTTCTCTCGCCTATCGGGAGGCAGAGTGTTCGGATCGTCTTGTCCGAATTTTCTGTACGCACGGCCAATAATGTACGCCGCGGCTGAAAGCCGCGCGCGGGTCGAAAGAAACTGAACCATGCGGAAGTCTAGCACCGGATCCATGAGAGTATTGCTTCTTGGAATATCGCTGGCGGCATTCTGTGCCGGAAACGCTCTTGCCTTCGACATAAAGGCAGGCGTGTCGAAAGAATCTGGCCCCTTCGACCTCTTCAAGTTCGGCTTCAAGGCCTACAAGAACGGCCAGAAGGAAGATGCTGTCGAAGCCTATCGCTACGCCGCTGAAAAAGGCCATACCGGTTCGCGCTGGGCGCTTGCCAACATGTATGCCTATGGCGATGGCGTGGCCAAGGACGACTATGCCGCCTTCAAGATCTATAATGAGATCGCAGCCCAGGGCGTTGAGCCGGGGTCGGAAGACACGGGCTTTTTTGTCAATGCGCTCCTGTCTCTGGCGAGCTATTACAACCACGGCATTCCCGGCAGCCCGGTAAAGCCGGATCTCTATCAGGCGCGTCAACTCTATTTCCAGGTTGCCTCCACCTTCGGTGTAGCGGAAGCCCAATATCAGCTCGCTCGCATGATGCTGTCGGGTGAGGGCGGCGGCGCCAATATCCAGCAGGCCAAGAAGTGGCTCAATCAGGCGCGCAAGAGCGGCCATGCCGGCGCCATGGCCGTGTTCGGCAACATCCTGTTCCAGGAAGGTCAGTCCGTCCGTGGCCTGGCATTCATGACGGCTGCACTCGATCGCTGCATCGCCAAGGAATGCGGCTGGATGGAACAGCTTCAGGAACAGGCATTCTCGGTTGCCGACGAACGGGATCGGCGCGGTGCTGTCGCGCTCTCGCACCAGTTGGCAGATACCGACGACTGACCCGAGCGGCGCTCAACGGCGCCTCCGGGTCAGATAGTGTCAGCTCTGGTCAGGCAGCAAAATCGAACAGACCGACCACCGGAACGTGATCCGACGGTTTTTCCCACGCCCGTACATGCTTTTCGATCGAAGTCGCCTTGAGCCGGTCTGCCGCTTCCGGTGACAGCAGAAGGTGATCGATGCGGATGCCGTTATTCTTCGGCCACGCGCCAGCCTGATAATCCCAGAACGAATAAAGCTTCGTTGCATCCGTGGTCGCGCGCACGGCGTCAATCAGGCCAAGATTTTCCAGCCGGCGAAAGGCCTCCCGGGTTTGCGGCAGGAAGAGTGCATCTGTGGCCCAGACAGCAGGGTCGAAGCAGTCATGCGGTTCGGGGATGACGTTGTAGTCGCCGGCGAGGATAAGCGGTTCTTCCAAAGCCAGGCAGGTTTCCGCATGGCGGCGAAGCCGCTCCATCCAGGCAAGTTTGTAGGGATATTTGACCGGATCATCGGCCGGATTGCCATTCGGCAGGTAGATGGAAGCAACCCGGATGACGCCCGTGGGAACGGAGAAGACGCATTCGATATAGCGAGATTGTTCGTCCACAGTGCCGTCCGGTCCTTCGCCGCCCGGCAGGCCGCGCATCACCTCGTCCGGCTTGGTCTTCGACAGGATCGCGACGCCGTTAAAACCCTTCTGGCCGTGCGTCTCCACATGATAGCCCAGCGCTTCGATCTCAAGTCGCGGAAAGCCCTCGTCGACCGACTTTATTTCCTGAAGGCAGACGATATCCGGGGAGGAGTCGGCGAGCCATTGGCGCAGGTTGTCGATCCGCGCCTTGACGCCGTTGATGTTCCAGGTCGCGATTTTCATGCCGTATCCACCTTCTGTTCCGTATCGTCTCTTTTAGACGATCGGTCGCAGGAGGGAAGCCGGGTCAGATCGAAATGCCGGTCATTGTGGAAAGGTCAGCCAAGGGGATTAGATCGAGAAGCTCGTGCCGCAGCCGCAGCTGGCGACCGCATTCGGGTTCTTGATCTGAAAGGATTGTCCGAGCAGGTTGTCGACGAAATCGATTTCCGATCCGGCCATGTAGATCAGCGACATGCTGTCGATCAGCACCTTGGCGTCACCGTTCTCGATGACGATGTCGTCGGCCTCCGGCGCGTCGGCCAGATCGAATTTGTAGGAAAAGCCGGAACAGCCGCCGCCCTCGACGGAGACGCGCAGCGCCTGCTTGCCGGCATCGGCGGCAACGATTTGTGTGATGCGCTTGGCCGCGGCATCGGAGAGGGTTACATTTTCAGTCATTTCTTGGTCTCCTGCCGGGGTTAAGGCCCGGTGAGTTTCAGGCCGTGCCCGAATAACTCGAAGATTATTGTCACCGTCTTTGCGCACGGTCCCACTATAGGTATGAAGGCGTGAACGGCACGTCAATGGGCCGGGCGGAACGGAATTGCAATGGAAATGCAGTTGAGGGCGGAAATGCAGGTGAAGGCATGACGATCGATACCAGGACGCTCGGGTTCGGCAGCGGCGAGCGGGCGGTTTATGCGTCTGACCCGTGGGGTTCCCGGGGCCGGATGTTTCCCGAAGACGGCAGTCTGACGCGCTCCGAGTTCCAGCGTGACCGTGACCGTATTGTCCACACGACGGCCTTTCGTCGCCTCAAGCACAAGACGCAGGTTTTCATCAGCCCTGATGGCGACCATTATCGCACCCGCCTGACCCATACGATCGAAGTCGCACAGATCGCCCGTGCGCTGGCACGCGCCCTTAAGATCGACGAGGATCTGGCTGAAGGCGTGGCGCTCGTCCACGATTTCGGCCACACGCCCTTCGGCCATACTGGCGAGGATGCGCTGGACGAGATGATGAAACCCTTCGGCGGCTTCGATCACAATGCCCAGTCGCTTCGGATCGTCACCAAGCTGGAGCGCCGTTATGCCGAATTCGACGGCATCAACCTGACCTGGGAAAGCCTCGAAGGGCTGGTCAAGCACAATGGCCCTCTGATGACGCCGGAGGGCGAGGGGCTGCACGGTCCGGTGCCGCAGCCGATCCGCGATTATTGCGAACTGCATGATCTCGAACTGGCAAGTTTTGCCAGCCTCGAGGCGCAGGTCGCGGCAATCTCGGACGATATCGCCTACAATACCCATGACATCGACGACGGGCTCCGCTCCGGTCTCCTGACCTTCGAGATGCTGGAGGATGTGCCGTTCCTTGCCGGCCTGATGCGCCAGGTGCGGGAGAAGTATCCGGATCTGGAGCCGAGCCGTTTTGCCTATGAGGTGACCCGCCGGCAGATCACCCACATGGTCGAGGACGTGATCGGGGTGGCGCAGGCCAATCTTGCCGATATTCGCCCGGAATGTGCCGCCGATGTGCGGGCTGCGGGCCGGGTGATCGCGACTTTTTCTCCTGAAATGGCAGAGACCGATCGTCTGATCAAGAAACTGCTCTTCGCCCGCATCTATCGCCATCCCGAGATCATGCGCATTCGGGCCGGTGCTTCGAAGATCGTCACCGATCTTTTCGAGGCCTATATGAACGACCCGACGCTGATGCGCAGCCACTATTGGGTCAATCACATTTCCGGGCTGAAACAGGCGGCCAAGGCGCGCCATGTGGCGGATTACCTCGCCGGAATGACCGATACCTATGCCATCCGCGTGCATGGTGAGCTGTTTGACCAGACTCCCGATTTGCGCTAGGCCGACCTCCAAACACCACCGGCTTTTCAAAAGCCCGCTTCGCACTACGCGTGGAAACGAGACATGAACCTTTTTGCAGACTTCGATAAAAGAATTAAGAACGCGCTGGAAACAATTGATATTATCAAGGAAAAGCGCAGCGAAGTCGATTTTGGACGACTGACCGTCGAGCCACCGCGCGACCAGAGCCATGGCGATGTCGCCACCAATGCGGCCATGGTTCTGGCAAAGCCGCTCGGCACCAATCCGCGTGCGCTTGCCGACCTGATCTCGGCTGCATTGCGCAATGATCCGGATATCAGCGAAGTTTCTGTCGCCGGCCCCGGCTTTATCAACATCCGTCTTTCGACCGGCTACTGGCAGCGCATTCTCGCCTCGATGATCGAGGCGGGCACCGATTATGGCCGCTCGGCTGTCGGTGCAGGCAAGAAGACCAATGTCGAATATGTTTCGGCAAACCCGACCGGCCCGATGCATGTCGGCCACTGCCGCGGCGCGGTTGTCGGCGACGCGCTCGCCAATCTTCTGTCTTTCGCCGGCTATGATGTCGTGAAGGAATATTACATCAACGACGCAGGCGGTCAGATCGACGTGCTTGCTCGCTCTGTGTTCCTGCGCTACCGCGAGGCGTTGGGTGAAGATATCGGCGAGATCCCCGCCGGTCTTTATCCGGGCGATTATCTCGTGCCGGTCGGCAAGGAACTGGCAGATGAATTCGGTCCGCGGCTGCACAATATGCCGGAAGAGGAGTGGCTTCCGCTCGTCAAGGATCGCGCTGTCGCCGCGATGATGGTGATGATCCGCGAGGATCTCGAGGCCTTAAACGTCCATCACGACGTGTTCTTCTCCGAGCGCACGCTGCATGCGGAAGGCGCCAAGCTGATCCGCGCTGCGATCAACGACCTGACCTTCAAGGGCCATGTCTACAAGGGCAAGCTGCCGCCGCCGAAGGGCCAGCTTCCGGAAGACTGGGAAGATCGCGACCAGACGCTGTTCCGCTCGACGGAGGTTGGTGACGATATCGACCGTCCGCTGATCAAGTCGGATGGCGCTTACACCTATTTCGCCGCCGACGTCGCCTACTTCAAGGAGAAGTATGACCGCGGCTTCGACGAAATGATCTATGTGCTCGGCGCAGACCATGGCGGTTACGTCAAGCGTCTCGAGGCCGTTGCTCGTGCCGTATCCGAGGGCAAGGCGAAGCTGACTGTGCTCCTGTGCCAGCTGGTCAAGCTCTATCGCGATGGCGAGCCGGTGAAGATGTCGAAGCGGTCGGGCGATTTCGTCACGCTGCGTGAAGTCGTCGATGAAGTCGGCCGTGATTCGGTCCGCTTCATGATGCTTTACCGCAAGAATTCCGAGCCGCTGGACTTCGATTTCGCAAAAGTTACTGAACAATCGAAGGATAACCCGGTCTTTTACGTCCAATACGCACATGCCCGTTGCATGTCGGTCTATCGTCAGGCGAAAGATGCTTTCCCGGATCTCGATATCGATTCGCTCGACCTTGCCTCCACGGTTGGCGAAATCACCGATCCGAACGAGTTGCAGCTGGTCGCAAAGCTTGCCGAATACCCGCGGATAGTCGAGAGCGCAGCGCTTTCGCAGGAGCCGCATCGCATAGCCTTCTACCTTTATGACCTGGCCAGCTTCTTCCATGCGCATTGGAATAAAGGTAAGGAACAACCGGAATTACGTTTTGTTAACGATAAGAACCGAGAATTGAGTATCGCCAGGCTTGGGCTGGTGCGCGCAGTTGCTTCCGTATTGAGGTCTGGCCTCACCATTACGGGTACGGCTGCACCGCAGGAGATGCGCTGAAAACGCCCTCATTTGCCCACATTGCTCTGGCAGCAACGGTGTAATGTAGGTGAGTGGACGAGGTAATGGCGGATAATAACCTTGCGCGTAGCCGCAATGACGTGCCGGATTTCTTTGCTGATGGTGACCCATTGGCGGAACTGGCGCGGATTGTCGGTTATGAAGATCGGGTTGTTGCAAACCCGGCTCCTGTGGTTTCCGAGCCCGTAGAGGCAAGGCGAACCGACCCGGTCTTCAACCTGGAAGACGAGCTCCTGCGCGAGTTTGAGCGCTATGATGCGCCCAGGCTCGATCCGGCAGGCGATATAGTTGTCGAGGCGCCTTCGGTGCCTGTCGCCGATAACGGTCCTGAGGAGCCTGTTTTCGATAGTCGCGATTTCGTTTCCGACTTCGAAGCATCTGTTGTCGAGGACGAATATCGCAACGCCGGTGAGCCGCTGCAGCAATGGGCGGTGGAAGGCGATTCGCAGGGTTCTGTCGATCAGGTCGTGGAGCCTGCCGGTTATGACGCGGAAGCGGTCGATCTCCGTGATGGCAGTTTGTCCTATGATGCTCCCGTTGAAGGCGAGCTGGCGCCATTCTCGCCGCACGTCGATTCAGATGGCTATCAGGTAGCGCCTGTCGAAACCGTCTCTGCTTCCAGCGCAACTGTTGCTGCCGAGCCCGAAATCTCTTTCGACGATTTCGATCTGGCTGCCGAACTGGAAAACTCCTTCTCGGCTGCGCCGGTCGTGGAACCGCTCCCGGTCTCTGCCCCGCTTGCCGCTTCGCCAATTGTCGCCCCGATCGTTGAGACACAGCCGGCATCTGCGGAAGTCCTTCCGTCTTCGGCTGATGCCAAGCGGAAAGGGGCGGGGTATACGCCCAGCTTCCGCATGCCGCTTGCCAACTTCCAGTCTGGCGCCGGCGTCGCGTCGCATTTGCGCGAAGAGCCCAAAGTTGAGCCGCAGCTTGCTCCCAAAGCGGCTGAGCCGGTTTCTCCGGCCGGTTGGGATGCTTTACCCGTGTTAACACCGGTCGCTATCCCGGTAGCCACTGTCGCCGCTCCGGCAATGTCTATCCCGTCGCTGGATATTCCGTTGGCCGGTCCGGCCGAAGCAATTTCTGCAAGGGCTGCACCGCTAGCATCCGAACCTGCGCTGCGTGTGGAAAAGGATGCGTTTTCAGAACTGGATGATCTTCTTTCAGGTGCTGCTGCCTATTCGGTCCGGCCTGTGATCGATGATTCACTGGTCGAGCCCGTGCGGAGCCATGTCGATCACAATGTTCAGCCGCAGGCGGCGGTGACGGCACCAGTACAGAATCCGGTCTACGACGCGCCGGCCACACCTGTGGCTCCGGCCGCTTCTGCCGCTTCTGCCGACGACGATAACGATCCGTTTGCCGATCTCGACTTCGAACTGGCGCTTGATGATCTGGAGCTCGACTTGAGCGACATGGTGGTCGAGGAAAACAGCAAGGGTGTCGCGCCGGTCGTCGCTGCGAGCGAACCGAAGGCTGCTGCTCCTGTCGCCGCTGCTTTCGTTGCTCCGCCGGCTCCGGCTCCATTCATTCCGCAGGCTGTAGCAGCGCCCGTCGCTGTGCCCGCTTATAGCGCGACACCGGCATTTAATGCGCAGGCCGCTTTCGAAGCCCAGCGCCTGGATGGTGCCGAGCCCGAGGACGATGTTGCGTTCGATCCTGCTCTTCTCGCAGAGCCGGAAGAGCAGCCGGAAGTGATTGCCGAACTCGACGTGCCGACGCTTACCGTCGAAGAAAAGGAAGTGCCGCCAGCCTACCGCAACGATTTCGACCTCGATATCGACGCCGAACTCGCCTCTCTGCTCGAAGCGCCGGAAACGGTGACGCCGGTTCAGCGCGCAAGCGCCGAACAGCCTGCCGCTGCGGCAGTCTCTGCTGCTCCCGCCGCCCCAAAATCCGTTTATGCGGATCTGGACGATTTCGAGCGGGCACTCGAAGAGGATTTCCGTCGCAGCCTCGCGACGCCGCTCACGGCCAACGAAGGCTATGCGTCGGCCGAAGATTACGAACAGAACGTCGATGATGTTGAAGGGCGTGGATCTTCGCGCCGCTGGATCGCTCCGCTCGTGGCTGTTGGTGTTCTGGCCGTCTGCGGCGCTGGCGCCTATGCGTGGTTCGGAAGCTCCTCTTCCGGTCTTGGCGGAAATGGCGAGCCGGTGGTGATTGCTGCCGACAGCGAGCCGGTCAAGGTTGCGCCGGCGAACCCGGGCGGCAAGACCGTGCCGAACCAGGACAAGGCCGTTTACGACCGCGTCGCCGGTGCAGGATCGGAAACGCCCAAGCAGCAGCAGCTGATTTCCACCAACGAAGAGCCGGTCGATGTCGTCCAGAAGACGCTGATGCCGGATACGCTTCCGCTGGAAGGCGAGAACGACATGCAGATGACCGAGGTGTCTGACACCGAGGATCCGCGTCTTCTGCCGCAGGATCAGCAGCCGGCGGGTGAACAGCCCGTGACCGTCATGCCGCGCAAGGTCAAGACGATGATCGTTCGCGCCGATGGCAAGCTGGTCGAACAGGAAGTCGAACCTGCCGCTGCAGAAAAGATTGCTGCCGCGCCGGTCAGGGGCGATTCGCCTGCCCAGACGGCTGCAGCTTTCCCGACATCTGCGCCGGCTTCCGCCGCTGCCCAGAGCGGTATCGTTCCTGCGTCGGCACCCGTATCCGCTCCGGTAGATGCCGCACCGTCCATGCCTGTTGCCGCAGAGGCTCCGGCAACGATCGAGCAACTGGTCGATCCGGCTCCTGCCGTTCGCGCTCCGGTTCCGGGCACGCGTCCGACTGCACAGTCTGCCAACGCTGTCGCCAGCAGCGATCAGGGTAACGCTCGCCCGGCAGCACCTGCTGCCGCACCGACATCTGCCCCTGCTGCACAGAACACGCAGGTCGCATCGCTGGGCGAAGGCGGCTACGTCATCCAGATCGCTTCGCTGCCGTCCCAGGCGGATGCACAGCGCTCTTATCAGAGCCTGTCGGGCAAGTTCGGCAGCGTGATCGGTGGACGCGGCGTCGATATCAAGGCCGCTGAAATCGCCGGCAAGGGCACCTTCTACCGCGTCCGCATCCCGGCCGGCAGCAAGGAGCAGGCCGTGGCACTGTGCGAAAAGTACCGTGCAGCGGGAGGCAGCTGCCTCGTGGCTCGATAATAAGGCCATCAACAGATACAGACGGGGCGCAATGCGCCCCGTTTTCGTTAGGGCGGTTCCAGCAAAGCCGGGAACCTGTTTTGCGTCCGGAATGCACCGGATCATCACATCGGGTAATTTGACATGAGTGTTTCCAAATCCATGATTCTCGGCGCCAGCGGCGCAACACTGACTGCCGACGAAATCTCGCTATATCGGGACGAACGCCCCTGGGGTTTCATTCTCTTTGCCCGCAACTGCGTGGAGCTTCCCCAGATCGCCGATCTTGTGGCTTCGATGCGCGATGCCGTCGGAAGGCCGGATGCGCCGGTTCTGATCGACCAGGAGGGAGGGCGCGTGCAACGCATTCGCCCGCCGATGATCGAGCGTTATCCTTCCGCAGCCGCATTGGGTGAAATCTACAGGCAGGACAAGGAGAAGGGCCTGCGCGCCGCCTGGTTGATGTCGCGCCTGCATGCATTCGATCTTATGAAGCTCGGCGTGACGGTCGATTGCCTCCCGGTTCTCGATGTGCCGGTCGAAGGAGCAAGCAATGTCATTGGCGACCGCGCCTATGGTTTCGATCCGCAGACGGTCGCGTCAATGGGCAAGGCGGCGGCCGAGGGCCTGAAAGCGGGCGGTATGCTGCCGATCATGAAGCACATGCCGGGCCATGGCCGTGGCATGGCCGATTCGCACCATGAGCTGCCGGTCGTTACCGCCTCACGCGCCGAGCTCGAAGCGCATGATTTCATCCCCTTCGTCGCGATGAAGGATGAATTGATGGCGATGAGCGCCCATATCGTCTTCACCGCCTACGACGATCGTGATCCCGCGACCATCTCGCCGATCGTGATCGAAGAGGTTATCCGCGGCCATATTGGCTTCGATGGCCTGCTGGTCTCGGACGACACCTCGATGAATGCCCTGAAGGGCACGATCGGCGAACGTGCCGCACGAATCATGGGGGGAGGCTGCGATATTGTCTTGCATTGCAACGGCGTCATGGACGAAATGAAGGCCGTGGTGGAGGAAGTGGTGCCGTTGTCCGGCAAGGCTTTGGCGCGCGCCGAGGCTGTCGAGCGTAGCTTCGCGGCACCTGATGCCTCCGACGAGCAGGCATTGCGTGCGGAGTTCCATGAAATGATGGCGGTCGCCTGACGTAACAGGACCGCTGAGCAAGAGAGGTGAACGGGTTTGGCGGTGAATTCGGGGCAGGGCGCCATTCCTATGGATAAGCTCTGGCAGGACGTTTCCGAGCGTGCTGCCGACGACCCGGCGCTAGTTATCGATGTTGCCGGCTTCGAAGGTCCGCTCGACCTGCTTCTGCATCTGGCACGCAGCCAGAAGGTTGATCTCTCCCGTATCTCCGTGCTTGCGCTTGCGGAGCAATATCTTCTCTTCGTCGATAGCGCGCGGCGCGTCCGTATCGAGCTTGCGGCAGACTATCTGGTCATGGCCGCATGGCTCGCGTATCTGAAATCGCGCCTTCTCATTCCCCAGCAGGTCAAGGGCGACGACGGCCCGACCGGCGAGGAAATGGCGGCAACGCTTGCCTTTCGTCTGCGACGGCTTGAGGCCATGCGCGAGGCGGCAAGCCAGCTGATGAGCCGCAACCGGCTGGGGCGTGACGTGTTTGCCCGCGGGGCGCCGGAACATATCCCGCATCGCGTTCAATCCGCCTATGACGCCAGCCTCTACGATCTTCTATCTGCCTATGCCAATCTGAGGCAGCGCACGGCAATCACCCAGGTGACGATCGAGAAGCGCAAGGTCTGGTCTCTGGTTGATGCGCGCGAACTGCTGACCCGCATGCTCGGCGAGATCGCCGACTGGACGGCATTGCAGACCTATCTTCTTCCCTACCTGCCGCCCGAAGACCGGGTGACCGCGACGGCAAGCGCATTTGCCGCGTCGCTGGAACTCGTGCGCGAGGGCAAGCTCGAGATCCGCCAGGACGGCGCCTTCCAGCCCATCTATCTGCGTGGCGGCAATCGGTCACGATCTGCCCCTGTGTCCGGAGGTGGCGAGTGATGGAAGATAACAACGAGGTCGAAACATCCATGGACGCCGTTCATGAAGCGGATGATGGTCAGGCGCTAAAATTTTCCGACCTGGAAGCCGAACGCATGGCCGAAGCGCTGATCTTTGCTTCCGCACAGCCCGTTCCCGAAAGCTTTCTGGCGGACAGATTGCCACGAGGGACGAACGTCCCGGCACTTCTCGCGCGCCTTGCCGAAAATTACGCCGGCCGGGGCGTCAATCTGGTTCGCACAGCGGACAGCTGGGCCTTTCGCACCGCGCCGGATCTCTCCTTCGTCATCCGAAAGGACGAAAACGAGGTCAGGAAACTGTCGCGCGCGGCCCTCGAAGTGCTTGCGATCATTGCATACCATCAGCCTGTGACCCGCGCTGAAATCGAGGATATCCGCGGCGTCCAGACCTCCAAGGGCACGCTTGATGTGTTGATGGAGGCCGGCT
Source organism: Aliirhizobium wenxiniae (assembly GCF_019511445.1). Lineage (GTDB taxonomy): Bacteria > Pseudomonadota > Alphaproteobacteria > Rhizobiales > Rhizobiaceae > Neorhizobium > Neorhizobium wenxiniae_A. The sequence goes on along the minus strand of NZ_JAEUAN010000016.1, from coordinate 117,568 downwards.
GGGTTCGTTTTCGCGGCCGCAGGCGCTCGCCGGGCCGTCCTGTCACACTCGGTACGACGATCGATTTTCTCGATCATTTCGGCATCGAGGAATTACGCGATCTTCCGGGGCTGGAAGAGTTGAAGGGTGCAGGCCTGCTGAGTGGCCGCATTCCCCCCGGATTTCATATTCCCATGCCCGGCGCGGATACGGATCTGTCGGATGACGAGGATCCCATCACCCAGCTCGACCTTGAGGAACTCGGCCTGCTGGTGCCAGGCGGCGCTTCCGACGATTAAGCCCTTTAAACTGTCGCGTAGCGTGTGTGGGCGAGAGGTGATCTCGCATGACGCTAACGACCGCGTGATTACCGATGTATCATGCAAATTTGCTGTTTGAAAAAGCAGCACAAAACGCTTACATCGAAAGCTAATTCGAATTTGGAGTTGGACTAATGGGTTCTTTCAGTGTGTGGCATTGGCTGATCGTTCTGGTCATCGTGCTCGTCTTGTTCGGGCGTGGTAAGATTCCGGAACTGATGGGCGACGTCGCAAAGGGCATCAAGAGCTTCAAGAAGGGCATGACCGACGAAGACGCTCCGGAAACGACCACTGCGAAGACCGTCGACCACAAGGCTGACGAGGCGAAGGAAACCACCCGCTCTTAATGATCGGGCAGGGGGCTTCAGGAGCTTCGTTGCATGTTTGATATCGGTTGGACCGAACTGCTCGTCATAGCGGTCGTACTTATCGTCGTGGTTGGTCCGAAGGATCTCCCGCCCATGATCCGCGCGTTCGGCAAGATGACCGCCAACTTTCGCAAGATGGCAGGTGATTTTCGCGCGCAGTTCGACGAGGCTCTGCGTGAAGCGGATATGGATGACGTCCGCAAGACGATTTCGGATGCGCAGAAGCTCAATCCGACCAATGCCCTGCGTGACGCGATGAATCCGCTGAGGCAGATGGGTGAGGATCTCAAGGCCGACCTGCAGAAGGCGACCCAGATCCCGAACCCTCTTGCCGACAACACCACGGATCTTTCGCCGGCCGATGCAGAGGCACAGCAGGCGATCGAGAGTGCCGAACCGGTTTCTGCAGCATCTGAAGTGCCGGCAAGTGTGGAGCCGGCTGCAGCCGCGAAAGCTCCGGCAGCCACTGCTGCATCGGCAACGCAGTCTCTTGCGATTTCTGACGCCAAGAACGTAGCGGATGCTAAGACGGCCGTATCGGCGACGACACCTGCTGCTTCGACGACGCCCGTTGCTGCTGCTATTTCGGCTGAACCTCAGCCGTCTGTCGCAAAGCCTCGTGCGCCGCGCAAAACTGCTGTGAAAGCGGCAGCTGAAACGAAGGCTCCGGCCAAAGTCGCTAAAACTTCTGTAGCGTCCAAGAAGGCAATTGCCGAGGCCGCTCCTGTTGCCGACAAGCCCAAGCGTGCCAAGGCGGCGTCGAAGACGGCTGACAAAACTGTATCCGCGGCTGTTGAGGCTCCGGTTGCCAAAGCGCCCGCCCGCAAGCGCGCGGCCAAAAAGACTGATACTCCGAAGGACGAAGCATGAGCGACTACGAGGACAAGCCGCAGCCGCTTATCGAACACCTGATGGAGTTGCGCACCCGGTTGATGTGGGCGATCGGCGCATTCTTCGTCGCCTTCGTCGGCTGCTTCTTCTTCGCCAAGCAACTCTTCAACCTGCTCGTCGTGCCCTATAAATGGGCCGTCGTCTGGGCTGGGCTGGACATTACCAAGTCCGAACTCATCTACACCGCACCGCAGGAGTTCTTCTTCACCCAAGTGAAGGTAGCGATGTTCGGCGCTCTGGTGATTGCCTTCCCGGTGATCGCCTCGCAGATCTACAAGTTTGTCGCGCCCGGCCTCTACAAGAACGAACGCTCGGCCTTCCTGCCGTTCCTGATTGCTTCGCCGATCCTGTTTCTGATGGGTGGTGCGCTGGTCTATTTCTTCTTCACGCCCATGGTCATGTGGTTCTTCCTGGCCATGCAGCAGACGGGTGGCGATGGCGAAGTGGCCATTTCACTTCTGCCGCGCGTTTCGGAATATCTCAGCCTCATCATGACGCTGGTCCTGTCCTTCGGCCTGGTCTTCCAGTTGCCGGTCGTGACGACGCTGCTTGCCCGTGTTGGCTTGCTCACCAGTGACTGGCTGAGGGAAAAGCGTAAATATGCGATCGTTATCGCGTTCATCGTTGCGGCAATCCTGACGCCGCCGGATCCGATGTCTCAGATCGGTCTTGCTATACCGACCATCCTTCTCTACGAGATTTCCATCTATGCCGCGCGACTCGTCGAGCGCAAGCGACGTGAGGATTCTGAGACTGCAGAATCGTCCTCGGACGTCGCCGAGACCGATAAGGCTTGAGGATCCTCCTGGCCTGATGCGCGCGGCATCTCGCGTTGAAGGCTAGGGACTATGCTTGATATCAAATGGATTCGTGAAAACGAACAGGCCCTCGATGAGGCGCTCGCAAAGCGCGGCGCCGAGCCGATGGCAGCCGAACTCGTGGCGATGGATGAACGCCGCCGCAGTATAATCCAGAAACTTCAGGACATGCAGTCCCGCCGCAACGCCGCCTCCAAGGAAATCGGCGCAGCGATGGCGCAGAAGAACCTTGAACTGGCTGAAAAGCTCAAGGCCGAAGTTGCCGAGATCAAGGAAACCATGCCTGCCGCCGAGCAGGAAGAGCGTGAGGCAATCGCAGCACTCGATGACGCGCTGTCGCGTCTTCCCAATATCCCGCTCGATGACGTGCCGGTCGGCGAAGACGAGAGCGGCAATGTCGTAAAGCGTGTCGTCGGTGAAAAGCCGCGCTGGAACCATCCGGCGAAGGAGCATTTCGACATTGGTGAAGCACTCGGCTACATGGATTTCGATCGCGCCTCAAAACTTTCCGGCGCGCGTTTCACCGTTTTGACCAGCCAGCTCGCACGTCTGGAGCGTGCGCTTGGCCAGTTCATGCTCGACATGCACACGATGGAACATGGTTATACGGAAGTCTCTTCGCCGCTGATGGTGAAGGCCGAAGCCATGTATGGCACCGGCCAGTTGCCGAAATTCGAGGAAGACCTTTTCAAGACCACCGACGGCCGTTACCTGATCCCGACCGCGGAAGTCACGTTGACCAACCTAGTCTCGGCCGAGGTGCTGGAACAGGAAAAGCTGCCGCTGCGCTTCACGTCACTTACGCCTTCTTTCCGCTCGGAGGCAGGTTCGGCCGGCCGTGACACGCGCGGCATGCTGCGTCAGCACCAGTTCTGGAAATGCGAACTGGTCTCCATCACCGATGCGGAAAGCTCGCTCGCCGAGCATGAACGCATGACGGAATGCGCCGAGAATGTCCTGAAGCGTCTCGGTCTGCATTTCCGCACCATGACGCTCTGCACCGGCGACATGGGCTTTGGCGCTCGCAAGACCTATGACATCGAAGTCTGGCTGCCGGGACAGGATACCTATCGCGAAATCTCGTCCTGCTCGGTCTGCGGTGATTTCCAGGGCCGTCGCATGAACGCCCGTTACCGCGTCAAGGACGAGAAGGCATTGCGCTTCGTCCACACGCTGAACGGCTCGGGCACGGCTGTCGGCCGCTGCCTGATCGCAGTTCTGGAAAACTACCTGAATGAAGACGGCTCCGTCACGATTCCGGATGCTCTTCTGCCTTACATGGGTGGCCTGACACGAATCGAAAAGGCATAAGGATATACGCATGCGCATTCTCCTCACCAACGACGATGGTATCCACGCGGAAGGTCTGGCAGTCCTGGAACGGATCGCTCGCACCATTTCCGATGATGTCTGGATCGTTGCGCCGGAGACGGACCAGAGTGGTCTTGCGCATTCGTTGACACTGTCCGAGCCGCTGCGGCTGCGCAAGATCGACGAGAAGCGTTACGCCTTGCGCGGCACGCCGACCGATTGCGTCATCATGGCGATCAGCGAGATCATGGGCGGCAAGCCCGATCTCGTCCTGTCGGGCATCAATGACGGCGGCAACCTTGCCGACGACATCACCTATTCCGGTACGGTGGCCGGCGCGATCGAGGGAACGTTGCAAGGTGTGCGTTCGATTGCCGTCAGCCAGGCGGCGCGCAAGGAGAATGGCCGTTTCACGCCATGGGAAGTGGCCGAAGCTCACGCGACCGATATCATCCGCAAGCTGATGACGGTCGAGCTTCCCGAGGGAACGTTCCTCAACGTCAACTTCCCGCATTGCGCACCGGAAGAGGTTCAGGGCATCGAGGTGACATCGCAGGGCAAGCTCGATTTCGGCCTGATGATAGATGCGCGTGAGGACGGCCGCGGTCGCCCTTATTACTGGCTGAAATTCTCCGATCGGAAAGGCAACTTCCGTGACGGGACGGATATTCAGGCGCTCAAGCAAAACAGGATTTCCGTGACGCCGTTGAAGCTGGACCTGACCGATTATTCGGCTCAGGATCGCGTCGCATCCGCACTTGGATTGGGAGTTGCCGGTTGAAACCTGGAATGGTCGAGAGGGAAGGATTTGCTGCACTCGTCCTGCGACTGCGGGCTGAGGGTATTTCCGATCTCGACCTTCTGACGGCTGTCGAGCAGACGCCTCGGTCCCAGTTCGTACCAGCGCCGCTTGCAGAGGAAGCCTATTCCAGCCGCACCATCCCGATCGACTGCGGCGCCTTCATGGAAGGCGCCGATCTCGCTGTACGGCTTTTGCATCGCCTGCAGGTAAAGCCCGGTCACCGAGTGCTCGAAATCGGCACAGGCAGCGGTTTTACCGCAGCCGTCATGGGGCGCATCGCCGAACGGGTCACCACCGTCGAGCGGTATCGTACTCTGGTCACGTCGGCCAATGCACGGATGGATGCGCTTGGGCTTCGCAATGTCATCATCCGTCAGGCCGATGGCATTAATGGATTGCCGGGCGAGGGCACGTTCGACCGCATTCTCGTGACGGCCGCTTTCGCCACTCTGCCGCGTTTCTATGCCGAGCAACTGACGCATGGCGGCTCGATGATCGCCCCGCTCATCCTTGACGACGAGACCTGCCTGATGACGCGCCTGACCAAGACCGGCAGCCGTTTCGAGCGCGAGGATCTCTTCCCGGCTCCCTATCTTCCGCTCGTTCCCCATATCGCCGCCGCTCTTTGAGCGCGGTCGGCATGGTTAGCAATTTGACAAAATACCGACTTTTGGTGCGGTGCTTTAACCACCCAGTAAGACTAACGGGTTTTAATGATCTCCATGATGGTTGCGTCATGAGTAGGTCGAGTCAATGCGTTTCAAGAGTTCATCCAAGTTCGGTACATCCGTTGTAAAGTTCGCAGCGGCAGCCTTGCTGGCCAGCGCTGCGACCGGTTGCAGCTCGGACGCCACGCGTTTTTCCGGTCTGTTTGACGGCACGGACAACATGACGACGGCATCCATCCCGCAGCGGCAGGGTGGTGGTGCTTATGGTCAGGCGCCTGTGCCGCGCGGAGATGTTTCGTCCTCCCAGGGCATGCAGCCGCAATACAGCTCGAACAATGTTGCGTCTTCGCAGCCTTATCCAGCATCGGGCGGTTACTCATCTCCGGCGCGCGTCGCATCGGCTCCGTCGAGTGTTCAGCGCTCTGAGCTTGCTGCTCCGGGCGAACTTCCACCCGTATCCGGTTCTGACTCGGCGGCGCGTCAGCAGGCCATGGCTCAGCCGTTCCCGCAGTCTTCCAACGTCGCCCCGGCGCGCAATGCGGACAACCTGACGACCGGCACGGTCAAGCCGATGTCCGGCTGGTCGACAGTCAACGCACCGCGCGTCACGCTGCGCCCGGGTGAAACCGCCAAGACGCTTGCAAACCGTTACGGCGTTCCGGAAAAGGAAATCCTTCGGGCCAATGGCGGCGCACTCGCTGCCGGTCAGTCGGTGGTCATCCCGACATTCGGTCCCGCACGCAACTCCGCCAAGACGGCTGCTGGCGACATCGATTTGCCGAACAACGCGCCTGCACCGGCAAATCAGACCGAGCAGAAGCTCGCTGTCCTGCCGTCGCGTGACAAGTCGCTGGCAGAACCCGGCAAGATCACCCCTCCCGGCGGCAAGCCGCTCGGTGGCACCTACACCGTCAAGCCCGGCGACACGCTGACCAAGATTGCCCGCGAAACCGGCACCTCCGTCGATGCGCTGAAGGCTGCAAACGGCATGACCGACGGCACCGTCCGCACCGGCCAGACGCTCAAGGTCGGCAATGGCATGACGGATCCGGTTCGCACCGCATCTGTTCCGCAGAAGCCTGCCGAACCTGCGCCCGTCGCGCCTAAGGTTGCGGCCCAGCAGCCGGCCCCGGTCGTCGCCAAGGTCGAACCCGCTGTTGCTGCACCGTCCAAGCCGGCCTCAGCAGAAAACGCATCGCTCAGCGAAGTTGAAAAGAAGGCGGACGTCGCTTCTGTTGCGCCGCAGTCTACCGGCATCGAGAAGTACCGCTGGCCGGTCAACGGTGCGGTCATTGCCGGCTACGGTGCCAACGTCAACGGCAGCCGCAATGATGGTATCGACATCTCGGTTCCGGAAGGCACGCCGATTAAGGCCGCTGAAAACGGCGTCGTCATCTATGCCGGCAACGGTCTGAAGCAGCTCGGCAACACCGTGCTGGTGCGCCATGACGACGGCAAGGTTACAGTTTACGGCCACGCAAGCGCGATCAACGTCACCCGCGGCCAGAAGGTCACTCGCGGTCAGACGCTTGCCTCTTCCGGCATGAGCGGCGACGCGCAGCGTCCGCAGGTTCACTTCGAAGTGCGCAAGGACGCAACGCCGGTCAACCCGAATACCTACCTTGAATAATTGTATTGCGTTTCAAGGGGACAACGAAAAAGCCCGGCATTGCCGGGCTTTTTTGCGTCTGATGATTATTCGATTTCAGTCGCGGTTCAGCGGCTTGCGCAATCGTCCGGCCAGATCCTGAATATATTGCCAGGCGACGCGGCCGGAACGGCCACCGCGCGTCGTTGCCCATTCAAGCGCCTCGGCATGCAAGGTCTCGTGTTCGAGGCCCAAGTCGAAATGGATAGCATAACCATCGATCATCGCCAGATAATCATCCTGGCTGCATTTGTGGAAGCCGAGCCACAGGCCGAATCGGTCGGAGAGCGAAACCTTTTCTTCCACCGCCTCGGAAGGATTGATGGCGGTCGACTGCTCGTTTTCCATCATGTTGCGGGGGAGCAGGTGGCGGCGGTTGGACGTGGCATAGAAAAGGACATTGTCCGGTCGACCTTCGATGCCGCCGTCGAGCGCAGCCTTGAGAGACTTGTAAGCGGTGTCGTCATGATCGAAAGACAGGTCGTCGCAGAAAAGAAGGACACGCTGTTTCGATAATTTGAGGATGTCCATCAGGGCGGGCAGTGAGGCAATGTCCTCGCGATTCACCTCGACGAGCTTGAGCGGATTACCGGTCACGGAGCGCACATCCTCATGGACAGCCTTGACCAGCGACGATTTGCCCATGCCGCGCGCACCCCACAAAAGCACATTGTTCGCCGGATAGCCTTCGGCGAAGCGAAGCGTGTTTTCGTGCAGGATGTCGCGGACGTGATCGACGCCGCGGATCAGCGTCAGCGCGATGCGGTTGGGCCGTGGCACCGGCTGGAGCTTCAGGTTTGATGGCACCCAGACGAAGCAATCCGCGCTATTCCAGTCGTTGACGGCAGGTGGCGGTCCCGCGAGGCGTTCGACCGCATCGGCAAGGCGCCGGATCTCGGCAAGGACCTGTGCGTTGATATCGTCGCTCATGGTGCTTTCCCTCTTTTTCGTCATTGTTTTGCGCCGGTAACACGCTCGTCATTGCATAGAAAGGCGTTGAGCCGTGGATTCGGTACGGCGAAGTGCCGCTTTCTGTTGCATTCCGGTCCATCGCAACTATATTCCGGCGGCTTAAACGGGGGCGGGGAGTCTCCGGTAGTTTTAGGAGTTCTCGATGTTCATTACCGAAGCATTCGCCCAGGCGAGTGGCGCAGCAGCCCCCTCGGGTACCGATTCCATCCTGCAGATGGTCATGCTGTTCGCACCCCTGATGGTGGTGTGGTATTTCTTCCTCATCCGTCCGCAGCGCGCCCAGGCCAAGAAGCGCAAGGAAACGCTCGACAGCATTCGTCGTGGCGACCAGGTCGTTCTCGGCGGCGGCATCACGGGCAAGGTGAGCAAGGTCATCGACGATAACGAACTTGAAGTCGAAATCGCCGAAGGCGTGAAGATCCGCGCTCAGCGCGCCTACATCGCTGAAGTCAAGGTCAAGGGCGAGCCGGTCAAGACCGAAGCTGCTCCGACCAAGTAAGCGAAGTATCGAACCGGTTTTCTTTAAAGACCGGTGATCTATTGCCCGGATGCATTCCGCCATGAGGCGGAACGGCGTCCGGGCACATTTGTTCTTGAGGAGGGCAAGCGCCATGGCACGAGGGATCGAAATCCGCGAAGCCCATTTTCCGGGCCGTGCGCCGATCGACGCCTATGGCAATGGCGGCTTTCGTTTTGCCGACATGTCGCATCGCGGCTCCATCCTCTGCCTGCCCTCGGGCATTCATGGCTGGAACATGCAGGATGGCGATCTTCTTACCGTTGCTTCTCTGGAACGCGTATTGTCGGACGCATCCGGTATCGAGTTTCTGCTGGTCGGGACTGGCGTTGAAATGAGGCCTATACCCGCTGAAGTGAAAGCCGCGCTGAGGGCCAATGGGATTTCTTCCGATCCGATGAGTACTGGTGCGGCGGTGCGCACCTTCAACATCATGCTTTCCGAATCCCGCGCCGTCGCGGCTGCTCTGATTGCGGTCTGACATGTCCGGCGCATCTCCCGACAACGCTGCGCTTTGCCTCGCCATGCTGCGCGATACCGATCGCGACCGCTATCTGGCATGCCTTCTTTCGCCGGAAGACAAGCGGGGCGCGCTTGCAACTCTTTATGCCTTCAATGCAGAGCTTGCCCGCATCCGCGATGTGGTGCGCGAGCCGTTACCGGGCGAGATCCGCCTGCAATGGTGGCGGGATCTCTTGGAAGGTGGTGCCGAAGGAGACGCTGGCGGCAACCCGCTGGCGGCCGGTCTGTTGGACACCGTCGAGCGTTACCGGTTGCCGCGTCAAACGCTGGTTGCCATGACCGAGGCACGTATCTTCGATCTCTACGACGATGCGTTGCCGGACAGAAATGCGCTCGAGGGTTATTCGGGCGAAACGGCATCTGCTTTGATCCAGTTGGCAAGCCTCGTTCTTGCGCCGGAATTGGCAAGCCAATCTACGGACGCTGCCGGGCATGCGGGCGTGGCGCAATCGATAGCCGGCTTGCTGATGCTGCTCCCGATCCATAACCATCGGCGGCAGATTTATGTGCCGCTCGATATTCTTTCGGCGACCGGCCTCGATCGTGACAGCTTTCTTGCTGGCGAAGACAAGGCGCGCATTTCGGCCGCGATCGACGCCTTCGCCGGTCTCGGGCTAGAACATCTGGAAAAGGCGCGCCGCGCCGGTTCCATCCCGGCCCCGCTCTTTCCCGCCTTCCTGCCTGCCTCGCTCTCGGAGCCGGTTTTGAAGTGCGCAAGAAAACTCGGCGCGGATGCGTTTGCCGGTGGGCTGCAACAGCCGCAATGGCGTCGCCAGATCCGGATGATGAAAGCTGTTCTACTCAGACGCTTGTGATGCGGCATAATATTCGCGCAAGCCTCGCAGGCTAGGGACTATGCAACCCGAAGACCTGCCCCCAAAAACCTTCTGTGCCGAGGAGACGTGGTTTGAGTGCCCTTATCATCTGGATCGCCATCGTCGCGCTGATTCTCGTTCTCGTTTATTACATAAGGGGCATCGCCCGCAGGAACGACGAGCAGGGGCGTTTCGATCTCGGCACCGCAATTCTCGAATTCGGTCGCGCATTTCCCGAAGAAGCAATTCGCAGTCTTCACGCCACGAAAGATGGCGACGTCTTCGTTCGCTTGCACAACGATAAGACAGGCTTCATGCGCAATCGGCGCAACCATTACGCCTGCCATCTCATCCAGCCGGGCCGTGTGAGGATTGTTCCTCTGCCGGATGCCAAGGGCTTTTCTGCGGAATTCCTCGACGCGCCGACCCTGAATGCTGAATTTGTATTCGTGAACGAGCGGGAAGCTGCCGAAGTTTCGCTCTGGTTGCTCGACAATTATGTCAGCGTTTCAGGCAGAGGCGGCGATGCCGGCGAAGATATTGCCGGTGAAAAGGCAAGCGGCCAGGAACTGGCCGCCGCCGATGGTGATGCGTCTACGCCAGACCGAGCCAATTAGCACAATCTTTCAGCGCTCGCGCTGAAAGGAGCTGGCGTTTCATGATCGTCTTGTCCTTGCCGCGGAAACGCTTCACGCCCTCAGGTTTGACGATCGAGCCGGGTTCAAGCTCCGGAAACAGACCGAAATTGATATTCATCGGCTGAAAGGACCGCTTGCCGGGTTCCTCGTCGTGAATGAGATGGCCGCCGGTAATGTGGCCGAGAAGAGAACCGAAGGCTGTCGTCGCAGGCGGCGGCGTAAGCGGCTCTCCCTTGCGCTCGGCGGCGGCAAACCGTCCGGCAAGCAGGCCGATGGCGGCGCTTTCGACATAACCTTCGCAACCGGTTATCTGGCCGGCAAAGCGCAGGCCCGGACGGCTCTTCAAGGTCAAGGACCGGTCGAGCAGGATCGGCGACTGGATATAGGTGTTGCGGTGCAGGCCGCCGAGCCGGGCGAATTCGGCATTCTGCAGGCCGGGAATCATGCGAAAAATCTCCGCCTGCGCACCGTATTTCAGCTTCGTCTGGAAGCCGACCATGTTGTAGAGCGTGCCGAGTGCATTGTCCTGACGAAGCTGTACGACGGCATAGGCCTTGACGGTCGGATTGTGAGAATTGGTGAGACCCATCGGTTTCATCGGGCCGTGGCGCAATGTTTCGCGGCCGCGCTCCGCCATCACTTCGATCGGCAGGCAGCCGTCGAAATAAGGGGTGCCTTCCCATTCCTTGAAGCCGACCGTATCGCCGGCAATCAGCGCGTCGACAAAAGCCTCGTATTGGTCCTTGTCGAGCGGGCAGTTGATATAATCCTTGCCCGTGCCGCCGGGGCCGACCTTGTCGTATCGCGACTGGTACCAGCAGGTATCCATGTCGATCGAATCGCGATGCACGATCGGCGCGATCGCGTCGAAGAAGGCGAGCTGGTCTTCACCGGTTTCTGCCTGGATCGAAGCTGCAAGCGAAGGCGAGGTGAGGGGGCCGGTGGCAACCACCGCAAGATCCCACTCCGCAGGTGGTATCCCCTGGACTTCCTCGCGCACGACGGTGATCAGCGGATGGCTAGAAATTGCAGCGGTCACCGCATCGGAAAAACCGTCGCGATCCACGGCGAGCGCGCCGCCTGCCGGAACCTGATGCTTGTCGGCAGATGCCATGATCAGCGAATTGGCAAGCCTCATCTCCGCATGGATGACGCCGACGGCATTTGCCGTAGCATCGTCGGAGCGGAAGGAGTTGGAGCACACCAGTTCGGCAAGACCGTCTGTTTTATGTGCATCGGTACCGCGCACGCCGCGCATTTCGTGCAGGATGACCGGAATTCCGGCCTCGGCGATCTGCCAGGCGGCTTCGGACCCTGCAAGCCCGCCGCCGATTACATGAATGGGAGAAAAGGATGTCTTTGTCATGGGGCGCGTCATTATCACGACGCGGCTTCGACAGGAATCAAAAAGGCGGCTCAATCGAATTCAATTTGAAGTTCGATAAATATCAGAATCAAAAAGGCACCTGAGAAGGTGCCTTTGATCATCCTTGGGCATTTCGGCCGCTAGGCTTTCTCATTCAGCGGTTGGAAGACCGCGATCCGTTGGGATTAACGGAAGGAACGAGAAGCAACGTTACGGATGTCGTAACGGGTCAGACCGATGTCGGAAAGAGCCTGGTTCGACAGATTGCCGAGCTCGTTCATCGTGCGGCGGTAGCTGATCCAGTTCTTGGCGATGCGGATCGGGTTCATGGTGGTTTCCTCAAGTCGTCTTTTTCCCGGCGCTCGTTATCGGCTCCGGCGATGTGCTTCTTATACGCCCGAATAATAAAGATGTGCAGTGCAAATTATGTGCAACTGCCATGCATTTGTGCGGTGAATTGTCGCTTATCTGGGCAATGCGCGAAAAATGAGCTGAGAAGCGGCGTTGAGGATAAGAATAGAGCACAAACGAAAAGCGCCTCCCGAGGGAGGCGCCTTCAATCGACTGGAGAGTCGAGATTTTATTAGAAGCCGACGGCGGTCCGGGCTACGCGACGGATGTCGGCGCGGCCGATGCCGAGGTCACCAAGTTCACGGTCGGTCATGCGGCCGAGTTCCGAAACGGTTTCGCGGTACTTGCGCCAGTCGCTGAATTTCTTTGCGATGCTCATTGTGGGGGTCCTTTGCCCTGTGGGCGTCATCTCCGCCCTCTTCATCTGCTAATCGTTTTAAATCCTGATCTGCACAAAAAACAGCGCCCGTTTCGTATGTCACCTATGCGTCCAGTGCATTTCAAGATGTCGGCGCGTGTCGCCGTATTGGGCAAGTTGTCGAGATGAAGCTGGAAACGAACAACGCCCACCGGGGGAGGAGGTCCGGTGGGCGTCATATGAATGACCGACGAATGGGAGGAGGAGTTTCGTCGGTCTGTACGGGTCTCGCTTGGGAGGAGGAGTGCGCGACCCGAATATCTTGCGGAAAGTCCGCTTTGTTCGTTGACTTGAACCTACAGAAAGTCAGGGAATTTGTGCACTGCAAACCTTGAATGGATGGCATGCTTCATTTGCATGGCTGTGTTTGACACCTGAAGGTGCTCTTCGAGCCTCGAGTGTTCGATGCATATAAAGAGAGAAATGGCTCGTTGATCTGCCGGTGGGCAGTCTTCTTTGGTGACTGTCATTTTTCCTTTGCGTGCTGGAAAACGGATGATATAGAGACGCGCGCTCTGGAAGGCCTCCGGCGACGAGGTATTTCGACGCGGTTTGGGGCGCGGGTATGGTGAAATTGGTAGACACGCCAGATTTAGGTTCTGGTGCCGAAAGGCGTGGGAGTTCAAGTCTCTCTACCCGCACCAAGCACCGCCAAGGTGTGGTCTTGAGCCAAAGAATGGGCGAACGACCGGCGCCTTTAATGCCGCGTCTGGTCTCTTTGAAGTTCCGGCGATGTGCTGACTGTTGAACGGCTGGAGATGCCGGATAGTTTGGCACCGCCGCCACGATATGAAGGTTTGAAAATGCAGGTTACCGAAACGCTCGCTGAAGGGCTGAAGCGCGAAATTAAAGTTGTCATCCCGAAGCAGGAGATGGAAGCACAGCTGAACGTGCGCCTCGCCGACGCGAAGGATAAGGTCCGCATCAACGGCTTCCGTCCGGGCAAGGTGCCGCTCGCGCACTTGAAGAAGACCTACGGCAAGTCGATCATGGCCGATCTCGTCAACGAGATCATCCGTGACCGTCCTTCGGCGATTCTCTCCGAGCGCGGCGAGAAGTCGGCCACCCAGCCGTCGATCTCGATGACCGAAGATCAGGATGAAGCAGAAAAGATCCTGTCTGCGCAGGCAGATCTCGAGTTCACGCTCACCTACGAAGTCATTCCGCCGATCGAGCTGAAGTCGACCGACAAGATCACGGTGACCCGTGAAGTCGTCGAAATCGCCGAAGAGGAAGTCAAAGAGCAGATCGTCAAGATCGCTGAAAGCGCTCGTACCTTCGAAACCAAGAAGGGCAAGGCCGCCAATGGCGACCGCGTCACCATGAACTACCTCGGCAAGGTCGACGGCGTAGCCTTCGATGGCGGCGCTGCCGAAGATGCCGAACTGGTTCTTGGTTCCGGCCAGTTCATTCCGGGCTTCGAAGACCAGCTCGTTGGCGTCAAGGCCGGCGACGAAAAGGTCATCACGGTCACCTTCCCGGAACAGTATCCGGCTGCAAACCTCGCAGGCAAGGAAGCCACCTTCGACATCACCGTCAAGGACGTTGCTGCTCCGGGCGAAGTTGAAATCAACGAGGAACTCGCTTCCAAGCTGGGCATCGAATCGGTCGATCGCCTGAAGGAAATCGTTCGCGGCCAGATCGAAAGCCAGTACGGCAACCTGACCCGTCAGAAGGTCAAGCGTCAGATCCTCGACCAGCTCGATGAAATGTACCAGTTCGACACCCCGCAGGGTCTCGTTGACGCCGAGTTCGACAACATCTGGCGCCAGATCAACACCGATCTCGCCCAGTCGGGCAAGACCTTCGAAGACGAAGACACGACCGAGGAAGAAGCGCGCGCCGAGTACCGCAAGCTTGCCGAGCGTCGCGTTCGTCTGGGCCTCGTTCTCTCCGAAATCGGTGAGAAGGCTGGCGTTGAAGTCACCGAAGAGGAAATGCAGCGCGCGCTTTACGCACAGCTGCAGCAGTTCCCGGGCCAGCAGAAGGAAATCCTCGATTTCTTCCGCAACACGCCTGGCGCTTCCAACTCGCTGCGCGCCCCGATCTTCGAAGAGAAGGTCATCGACAAGCTGCTTACCGAAGTGAAGGTCACCGACAAGACCGTCACCAAGGAAGAGCTGATGGCTGACGACGAAGCCGAAGGCGAAGAAAAGCCGGCCAAGAAGAAGGCTGCACCGAAGAAGGCCAAGGCCGAAGCTGAGGAAGGCGAAGAAGCCGCTCCAAAGAAGAAGGCTGCTCCGAAGAAGAAGGCCGCTGAAGACAGCGCCGAATAATATCTTCGGATAAGCGAATTGCGAGAGGCCGGGTCGGAAACGACTCGGCCTTTGGTGTTACGTGTCAGCTTGAAACGGCTCGGCCGCCCAGATTAATGTGACTTTATATTACATGGTCAGGGGGCTGGTTATGGAGTTGGTGCATAATGAACGGACGAAATATCTTGCAGCAGCGCTGGATCGGGCATCGACTGCGTGTCTGGCCGTTGGAGCGATTGCGCAGCTGACCTCGCCGATATCTCCACAGTTCGGCTTGGATGTCGCCATAGCTGTGTCTGCTTGGATTTTTGGTGCGCTCGTATTACATTTAGGTGGTCGTATCATTCTGGGAGGCTTGCGGTCGTGATGTCTTCTGCATTTTTCTTCTGGTATATTCTACCTCTGCTCATAGGTGCCCTCGGCCTTGCGGTCGCGTGCTATTCCCGTTACGTGGAAAAGAAGACACGGCCGAACCGGCATCCGGGTGAGTAGGTCGGTTTTTCGCCAAAACCCCGCGACATTCACACCATCTCGTGACATAAGGCAGGCCGAATTCTTCCAGGAACACCGGCAGCCATGATCCGTATCGAAAATATCAGCAAGTCGAACAGCAATCGCATTCTCTACATCGAGGCTTCGGCTGCGCTCAATCGCGGCGAGAAGATCGGCCTTGTCGGTCCCAACGGCGCCGGCAAGACAACGCTGTTTCGCATGATCACCGGCAGCGAAGTGCCCGACGAGGGCCAGGTCTCAGTCGAAAAGCACGTCACCATCGGCTATTTCAACCAGGATGTCGGTGAGATGTCGGGCGTTAGCGCCGTGACCGAAGTCATGGATGGTGCAGGGCCGGTCAGCACGGTCGCAGCCGAACTGCGCGAACTTGAAGCCGCTATGGTCGATCCCGATCGCATGGACGAGATGGACGCGATCATAGAGCGTTACGGTGAGGTCCAGGCGCGTTACGAGGAACTCGACGGCTATGGGCTCGAAAGCCGGGCCCGCGAGGTGCTCGCCGGTCTATCCTTCAGCCAGGAGATGATGGACGGCGATGTCGGCAAGCTTTCGGGCGGCTGGAAGATGCGCGTCGCTCTTGCCCGTATTCTTCTGATGCGGCCGGACGTGATGCTGCTCGACGAACCGTCCAACCATCTCGATCTCGAAAGCCTGATCTGGCTGGAGCAGTTCCTGAAAGGCTACGACGGCGCGCTGCTGATGACCTCGCACGACCGCGAGTTCATGAACCGCATCGTCAACAAGATCATCGAGATCGATGCCGGCTCGCTCAATACCTATGCCGGCGATTACGGCTTCTATGAAGGACAGCGGGCCCAGAACGAAAAGCAGCAACAGGCCCAGTTCGAGCGTCAGCAGGCGATGCTCGCCAAGGAAATCAAGTTCATCGAGCGCTTCAAGGCGCGCGCGTCGCATGCCGCCCAGGTTCAGAGCCGTGTGAAGAAGCTCGACAAGATCGAGCGCGTCGAGCCGCCGAAGCGCCGCCAGTCGGTCGCCTTCGAGTTCCAGGCGCCACCGCGCTCGGGTGAGGATGTGGCCAACCTCAAGGGCATCCACAAGGCTTACGGCACCAAGACGATCTACGACGGACTGGATTTCTCCATCCGCCGCAAGGAACGCTGGTGCATCATGGGCATCAATGGCGCCGGCAAGTCGACGCTCCTGAAGCTGATCGCCGGTTCGGCCGAACCCGATCAGGGATCGGTCGCGATCGGCGCCAGCGTCAAGATGGGCTATTTCGCCCAGCATGCCATGGACGTGCTTGATGGCGAGCAGACCGTGTTCGAATGGCTCGAATCGGAATTCCCAAGGGCCGGGCAGGGCGCATTGCGCACGCTCGCCGGCTGCTTCGGTTTCTCCGGCGATGATGTCGAGAAGAAATGCCGAGTTCTTTCGGGTGGAGAAAAGGCGCGGCTGGTCATGGCGGCCATGCTGTTCGATCCACCGAATTTCCTCGTTCTTGACGAGCCGACCAACCACCTCGATCTCGATACCAAGGAAATGCTGATCAAGGCGCTTTCGGAATATGAAGGCACGATGCTTTTCGTCAGCCACGACCGCCATTTCCTGTCCGAACTCTCCAACCGCGTGCTGGAAGTTTCTGCCGATGGCATCCATCGTTATGACGGTGGATATCGCGAATATGTCGAACGCACTGGTTATGAGGCTCCTGGTTTGGTCGCTTGAACTGGCCAATCAGTTGGTCATTTCAGCCAGCGCGCGGTGCAACGGAGCGTCCGAGATCTGTATCAGCCCGGTGAACGGCGAATCCATGTCGAGAACCAGATAGATCGATATGGCGATCAGTAGTGATGACGCGTTGAACATGATCAGCACCACCGCGTTTTTCGGCGCCCGGTAACCGAAACTGGCAAAGATCAGTGTCAGCCAGGCGACC
Organism: Aliirhizobium wenxiniae; assembly: GCF_019511445.1. Classification (GTDB taxonomy): domain Bacteria; phylum Pseudomonadota; class Alphaproteobacteria; order Rhizobiales; family Rhizobiaceae; genus Neorhizobium; species Neorhizobium wenxiniae_A. The sequence goes on along the minus strand of NZ_JAEUAN010000016.1, from coordinate 100,499 downwards.
AGCATGCCGATGACAGGCGCAGGTATGACACCGGCCTGCTGCTCAACGATCATCCAGCGCTTCTCCACGATGCTGCGATATTGTTGCCTGAGATCCTCCAGCAGCCTTGCTTGCGCAGGCTCGGCGGCCTGCAGGGCGTTCAGATCATTGCCAACCTGTGTCAGGCGTTGCTCAGCATCGTTGCGACGGTGTTGCAAGGCATCATCGGCTCGACTGGGATCTGCGATTGCATGTTCGACATAGGTGACGAGAGAACTGCGCACGCCGACGGTCTCATCCCCATAGAACTCGAGTGAGCGATCGAAGAGAATGAGTTGTGTGGCGTAGACATGGACATTGCTGTCGAGTGTTTCGAACGTGTTCTTCGATGAATTGATCATCAGGCCGAAAACGAGCGATGTCATCACCACGAAGATGTTGGCGACAAGCCTGACCACGGCATTCGTTTCATCGTCTCGATGAGATGCCCTGAGTCTCGGATAAAAATGCACGCAGGTGTAGGAGGCACCGCTCAGAAGTGCAAAAACGACAAGCGCTATCGGTAATTCGCTGGGCATAGGCGTTGTCCTCCAGGCGCCTGCGCATTCTTTTCAAGTCATAATTACGCAGCCTGTCCTGAACGCCAATCCTCGAAGTTCGGATTATAGTTCCCTCTTTCGCCTTGATCCCTCTCCCATGCTCTCTAGCTTGGCTTCAGGAGGCTTTGGCAAGGAACAAGGCGATGTCGAAATATGGATTTTCAGACCCTGCATTTTCGGGCCTTGGCCCGGTTGTCGATTTTGAGCGTCATTCTTTCATCCTGCACGATCCCGCCGGATACGTCGCGGGTCGTGGGAGAAAACTCCACCGTAACGGCTGCGCGCAAGGAACTGGTAGGTCTCGACGAAGATGATGTGCGCATGTGTGCCGGATTTCCGAGCGCCAGCAGTGCCACCGCCGATGGTGGTTCGATCTGGGCCTATCGGCGCGACATGCCGCGGGGAAGCTGGAACGTCGTCAATCCGTCCTTCACCCTTTTCGGCGCGATACCCGCGGTCAATACATCGACAAGCGGTTCATCGGGTGGCAATTGCAGCACGCAATTCCGGTTTGCCGAGAACAGGTTAAAGCAGGTGGAGTTCGCCGGCGACAACAATACGTCAACCGATCTCAACGGTCTCTGTGTCAGCATGATCGACAACTGCCTGATCTATGCCCGCACGAAGAAGGCGAACTAGCCTTGCCGCTTGCACCGGACGAAAAAAGCCGCGCAATGCGCGGCTTTTCAAGGAATTGCGGTATGCCTCAGCGGCAGACGCGGATCGATTCCATATGCCAGCCGCCATCATAGGCATTGCGAACCTGCTGATCCTCGAACCAGCAACGCGGAGGCGGTGGTGGTGGCTCGACGTAACGCGGACCACCGCTATTGGCCAAAGCGCCGCCGATCAGGCCGCCGACGATGCCGGCCGCAAGGCCGCCGGCAATGACTTTGCCGGTGTTGTCGTGATGGCGGCGATGATGACGATCGCGATCGCGGTCACGATCCCACCGAGGCGGTGGCGGCCCGCGATGGTCCCAGCGTGGTGGAGGCCCGTCGCGCCATTGCGCCATGGCCGTTCCGGCAGGAGCCATTGCCGCGCTGGTGAGGATGGCGAGCGACAATGCGGAAAGAATGATCTTCTTCATGGATGTATTTCCCTGCACACCGGTCATCTCCGGTGCTTCGAGCCCGGACCATGCGCTTTCCTACATTAACGGATCTTGAATGAACCAGCTGTGTCTTGCTGCTCGTTGAAAACCTTGATCGACGGACGGGTAAGCAGGGCCTGCCTTCCGAAGGTACGGGCCGCTGTTCGCATCAGGCCTTCTGCGCCGCCTGCATGTCGCCTGCCGCCTTGTCGTCCTTTTCGCAAGCGCGCTGATAAGCGTCGCGAAGGGCAAGGCGTCCGAAATATTGCTCGAAGGCGGGGCGTTTCTCGATAGACCCGAATTGCAACCCCCAACCGATCTGCGAACCGACATAGACATCCGCCGCGCTGAATTTTTCGCCGGCTATGTAGGAATTGCTGCGAAGGGCAAATTCCAGCGCATCCATCACGTCGGCAAAACTGCCGTAACCGATCATCCGTTCGCGGCCGGCCGGGACTTCAAAGCCGAGCGCCCTGTTGCTTACCGCTGCTTCTAGCGGCCCGGCGGCAAAGAACATCCACCGATAATAATCGGCACGGTCTGCGGGTGAGGGCGCCAGGCCCTTCTCGGGAAAGGCGTCGGCGAGATAGGCACAGATGGCGGCGCATTCCGTCACCGTCTTCTTGCCGTGAACGATTGTCGGCACCTTGCCCATTGGATTGACTGACTTGTAGCCTTCGTCCTTCATGCTTGTGCCGAATTGCAGGATTTCTGTCCGGTAGGGAACGCCCACTTCCTCCAACATCCAGCGAGCGATGCGACCGCGTGACATTGGATTGGTATAGAATAGGATTTCATCTGCCATCCGTTATCCTCCTGTTGCCACTCCTTGTTTTGGAGCGCGCGGCGACACAATCAAGATCCGAAAACCAGTGTGATAGACGATTGGAAGCAGGGACGTGCTACAGCGGCTTGCGATACTGGATGAAACCCGGCGCAACCGCGACGCGGTCATACAGACGCCGTGCGGCATCGTTCTTTTCCTGCGTCAGCCAGTAAAGACGCCCGGCATTCTTGTCTCGGGCAAGCAGCGCCACCTTTTCGATCAGCGCTTCGCCCACCCCGCGACCGCGCTGGCTGTCGTCGACATAAAGGTCCTGCAGATAGCAGGTCGTATCCGGCAGCCATGTCGAGCGGTGGAAGAGCGCATGTACGATCCCGACAAGCTTTCCCTCGTCGAAAGCGCCGAGCACATGCATGGGCTCATCAGGATCGTGAAACCGCGACCAGGTGATGTCGTATTGCTCTTTCGGCAGTTCCGACTCGTAAAAGCGGATATAGGCCTCGAACAACGGCTGCCACGCCTCGCGGTCGGATGGCGCCAGAGGACGGATTTCGACGGGACGATTGGCAGACATGCAAAGCCTCCGGCGCAAAAGAAAACGGCGGGGAAAGCCCCGCCGTTCAAATCTACTCTGAAGATTATGACTTACGCCATGGCCTTCTTGAGGTTTTCGTCGATCTTGTCGAGGAAGGCGGTGGTCGAGAGCCACGGCTGATCCGGACCGATCAGCAGGGCCAGGTCCTTGGTCATGAAGCCGGCTTCGACCGTGTCGATGCAGACCTTCTCGAGCGTATCGGCGAACTTCGTCAGTTCGGCATTGTCGTCCAGCTTGGCGCGGTGTGCGAGACCACGGGTCCAGGCGAAGATCGATGCGATCGAGTTCGTCGAGGTTTCCTGGCCCTTCTGGTGCTGGCGGTAATGACGGGTAACCGTGCCGTGTGCGGCTTCGGCTTCGACCGTCTTGCCATCCGGCGTCATCAGAACCGAGGTCATCAGGCCGAGCGAACCAAAACCCTGGGCAACGATGTCCGACTGAACGTCGCCGTCGTAGTTCTTGCAGGCCCAGACGTAACCGCCGGACCACTTCAGCGCGGAAGCGACCATGTCGTCGATCAGGCGGTGTTCGTACCAGATCTTGGCTTCATCGTACTGAGCCTTGAATTCGGCGTCGAAGATTTCCTGGAACAGATCCTTGAAGCGGCCGTCATAGGCCTTAAGGATGGTGTTCTTGGTCGACAGGTAGCAGGGAACGCCGCGCTGCAGGGCGTAATTGAACGAAGCGCGGGCGAAATCGCGGATCGAATCGTCGAGGTTGTACATCGCCATGGCGACGCCCGAGGACGGGGCGTCGAACACGTCATGCTCAATCGTCTGGCCGTCGTCGCCGACGAACTTGATCGACAGCTTGCCCTTGCCCGGGAACTTGAAGTCTGTTGCGCGATACTGGTCGCCGAAAGCGTGACGGCCGACGATGATCGGCTTGGTCCAGCCCGGAACCAGGCGCGGCACGTTCTGCATGATGATCGGCTCGCGGAAGATGACGCCGCCGAGGATGTTGCGGATCGTGCCGTTCGGGCTCTTCCACATCTTCTTCAGCTTGAATTCTTCAACGCGGGCTTCGTCCGGCGTGATGGTGGCGCACTTGATGCCGACGCCGTGCTTCTTGATGGCGTTGGCGGCATCGATCGTCACCTGGTCGTCGGTGGCATCGCGGTTCTCGACCGAGAGATCGTAATATTCGATGTCGAGATCGAGATAGGGCAGGATCAGCTTGTCCTTGATCAGCTGCCAGATGATGCGGGTCATCTCGTCGCCGTCGAGATCGACGACTGGGTTGGCTACCTTGATCTTCTGCATGGACTTCCTCTTGTCGTGAATGGGCCGGAGCGGCCCCGAATGGATCAACGGGTTGCGCTATAACATCGCAGGGCAGGTGTGCAAAGCCGTGAGACGGGGATTGGCGGCTTTTCTGTGAGATTTCAACGCAGGCACCGCCCGGCTTTGAAAAACAGCAAGAATGGTCATTGCTAAATAAAGGCCGAGGGGTAATGTCCGCGCAAATCGCTTCGAATACGGATCACCGCCATGCGAACTCTGCCGCTCGCTCTTGCTTTTTCGCTTTTTTCCACCGTCTCGTTCGCTGCTGACCCCGCAGATCCGGTCAAGGAAGTGATGAAGATCACCGAGGACAACTGGAACAGCAACGACAGCGACTGGAAGTTCATCTTCGATCCAGAGCCGCTGGCACGCATGTTCAGCAAGCGCTTCCAGGCGGCTTACGCCGATGCTGCCAAGCACCCGGCTTATGAAACGGAAAACAATCAGCCGGGCGACCCCTTCGGATATGACGTCGTCACCGCCTCGCAGGATGGCTGCCCTCTGCAGGATATCGTCATTGCGCCCGGCGTGGCTGCGAATGGCAAGACAAGTTTCAAGGTCACCTTCAAGCAGTGGACCTGCATCGATGATGCCGACCTGAAGGACACCGTCTCGGAAGTGAATTTCGACGTGATCGATGAGGGCGGCAAGCCGGTGATCGACGATATCCATCGGGTGGCCGATGGCGAAAGCGACAGCGTCATCGAGGAAATGCAATCGATCGCCAAGGGCGAATGATGCCGGGCGTGCCCGGCCTTTGCAATGGTACTATCGATGTCTAGGGCGCGGCGGGTGGCCATGACGTTTGTTGATCGTCTGCTGGCCCATGATCCTGCTTTGTCACGGGTGAAGATGGGAGCGCGCGTAACGCTCACCATTCTGGCTTCTATCCTCACTCTCATCGCTATCCATCTGACCGTGGCTCCGCTGCCGTCGATTTCCTACGCGCTGGCGATCGTGCTTTCGATCGAAGGCGGCGTTGCCGTAAAGGACAAGACGTCTGCCGAGCAGCTGAGAACACGCCTGCTGGGGTGCGCGGCGAGCCTCTTTTGCATCACGCTCGCGGCAGGGCTAGAGCCCTATCGTCTTGTCGCCGACCTGACCTTCCTGTGCGTCATCCTTGCGGCGAGCCTTGCCCGCGTATTCGGTCAGCGCGGCTTTGCCGTCGGCATGTTTGCGTTCATTTCCTATTTCATCGGCGCCTATTTGCGGCCGACATTTTCTGAACTGCCGCTGGCCGCATTGGGGCCGCTTTTCGCCGTCGCCTACGGGCACCTGATCCGCAAATATCTGCTTGTCGATGACTGGCGCTGCGATCTGACCAAAACCCTTCGGGCGATAGAGCATCGCGTATCGGATATTCTGCTGCGACTTTCCACACTTGCTGCAAGTGGAGCCTTGACGGAGAGAGATCGCATCGAGCTGCGCCAGATGGAAGAGCAGTTGAAGGACGTGGTGCTGATGGCGGAAGGCCTGCTGCCGCGCAATGCCGATGGCTCCCTGCCGAGTGACAGCAGTCCCGTCATGGCCGTTTCAATCGCCATCTTCGATCTTCACCTCGCCGCTGAAAGCGTGATCGTTCAGTCCCTTGCAGCCTTGCCGCCTGCCGCTCTGGTGACTGCCGTGCTGCATGATGATGCCGTCACGGCAAAGCGGATAGCGGAAGAGCCTTCTAGTGAGGCCGGTGACGAGCGAACAAGGCAGAGCGTCCACGCGCTCCTATGGCTGCAGCGGGCTTCTTCCGCCCTGCGTGAGAGCGCCAACGACCGGGCATTCCAGCAGTTGATGGCCTTTGGCGACGTGCCGCGAGCAGGGCCGCCGGTCAAGCCGGATTTCTCTTGGAAGAACCCGCTTGTGCGCGCGGCCATCCAGATCACCATCGCCTCATGCATCGCCATGGTCTTCGGGCTGCTTTTGTCCCGCGATCGTTGGTTCTGGGCCGTGCTGACGGCATTTCTCGTGTTCAACAACACCCGCTCGCGCGGCGATGCGGCATTGCGGGCGATCCAGCGATCGGTCGGCACGCTGGTCGGCGTTGCCATCGGTCTTGCCTTGGCGACACTTCTTTCCGGCCATACGGCAGCAACCGTCGGTCTTGCGGCCATCTGCGTGTTTCTGGCGTTCTATTACCTGCAGGTCTCCTACGCGCTCCTGAGTTTCTTCGTCACCATCGTTCTCTGCCTCGTCTATGGCCTGATCGGCCAGCTCACATATGAGGTTCTTTTGCTGCGGCTGGAGGAAACGGTGATCGGCTCGATCGCAGGCATGTTCGTCGCCTTCGTCATCTTCCCGTCCTCCACCCGGTCCACCGTCGAACTGGCGCTTGCTCGATGGTACGACGCGCTCGGGCAATTGCTGGAGGCGGTCGACAAGGGGGAAAGCCGCTATCGGCTGATCGAATTGTCAAACCGCCTCGATGAGGCTTACCGTGACTTGACCGTGGCCGCGCGTCCGCTGGGCAGCGCATGGTCGCTGGTCACCCGGCCGGGGCCGATCCGTCAGACATTGGCGATTTTCCTCGCCGCCTCATATTGGGCCCGGATCCTGGCGCGGGATTTTGCAAATGCGGAAAACCGTGATGACCCGGAAATGCACCATGCGGTCGATCGTGCCAGGCAGGTGCTGGAGAAGGCTGCAGCGAGAAAGGCGGATTGTTTTTCCATCAAGACACCGCGTTATGCAGCTGCAAGCGGCAGCCTGCCGGCACCGGGGCAGGGCGTTGCACACGGTGCGGATATGGTCGCCAATTTGCTCAATCGCCTTTATCCACCGGCCACAGACAAGCAGAAGAGCCAATAATCGGCTTGCCGTTGCTGGCCGAGGGGGCTATTGCCCGGCGTCAAGAACAAGCGGAAACGAATATGTCGGGCACCAATAGCGAACGTGAACTCATTGCCGAAGGGCCGGCGATCATTCTGGTCGAGCCGCAACTCGGCGAAAATATCGGCATGGTCGCCCGCGCCATGGCCAATTTCGGCCTCGCCGAACTGCGCCTCGTCAACCCGCGTGACGGCTGGCCGAGCGAGAAGGCGCGCTCTGCAGCCTCCAAGGCCGATCACGTCATCGACGGAACGAAGGTCTATGAGACGCTGGAAGAGGCGATCAGCGATCTCAACTTCGTCTATGCCACGACGGCGCGCGAGCGTTACGGCTTCAAGCCTGTCCGCTCCCCGGTCTTTGCCGCCGCCACCTTGCGGGAAAAATTCAAGGCGGGTGAGAAAACCGGCATCCTCTTCGGCCGCGAGCGCTGGGGCCTCAACAACGAGGAAGTGGCGCTGGCAGACGAAATCGTCACCTTCCCGGTAAACCCCGCCTTCGCCTCGCTCAATATCGCCCAGGCCGTGCTCTTGATGTCCTATGACTGGATGAAGTCGGGCATCGACGACCTTGAGGAAACCCGCTTCCAGCCGATCGAGCAGAACCCTTCGACGAAGGAACAGGTGCTCGGCATGTTCGAGCATATCGAAGAGGCTCTGGATGCCCGCGGCTATTTCCATCCGCCGGAAAAAAAGCCCAAAATGATCGACAACCTTCGGGCCGTCCTGTCGCGTCGGGCCTTTTCCGAACAGGAAATCAGCGTATTTCGCGGAGTGATCAATTCGCTTGATCGGTTCCCGCGGCAGTGGCCGAAAAAGACGGTGCCGAGACAGAAGAAGGCCTCAGAGGCAGGGGAGACAGAGGGGAATGACAGCGGCGAATGAGCTGAAGCCCATACTGGTGTTCGATTCGGGCATCGGCGGGCTGACGGTGCTGCGTGAAGCGCGCGTGCTGATGCCCGAGCGCGGCTTCGTCTATGTCGCCGACGATGCGGCCTTTCCCTATGGCAGTTGGGAGGAGGGCGCCTTGCAGGAGCGCATCCTTTCCCTGTTCGAAAAGCTGTTGGATGATCATCAGCCGGAAATCTGCGTCATAGCCTGCAATACGGCTTTCACGCTGGCTGGTGCCGCACTGCGCGAGAAATTCCCGCACATGACCTTCGTCGGCACCGTGCCGGCAATCAAGCCTGCGGCCGAGCGCACCCGCTCCGGCCTCGTTTCCGTCCTGGCGACACCCGGCACCGTCAAGCGCGCCTATACGCGCGATCTCATCCAGTCCTTCGCCACCCAGTGTCATGTCCGCCTCGTCGGATCCGAAAACCTTGCCCGCATGGCAGAAAGCTATATCCGCGGCGAGGCGATAGCTGATGGCGATGTGCTGGCCGAGATCGCCCCCTGTTTTGTCGAGAAGGATGGCGACAAGACCGACATCGTCGTACTCGCCTGCACCCATTACCCTTTCATGGCCAATCTCTTCCGCCGTCTCGCGCCCTGGCCGGTCGACTGGCTGGACCCGGCCGAGGCAATCGCAAGGCAGGCGCGCCGCAAGGCGCCGCTCATCGAAGGCGCGGAACATCCCGAAGGTTTCGACTTTGCCGTCTTCACCTCGGGTAATCCGGATTTTGCCACCCGCCGCCTGATGCAGGGCTTTGGCCTGCGCACCGGCTGAGGCGTCGCCAGAGTGCCGACTGTTGCCCTCATGCAACAAAAACACCTTTGAGTGCAATTTTCGATTGTGGGTGCTTGCGCGTTTGGCAAGACCGTGCAATCTTCCAGCATCCGCAACTCAAACAAGGGAGAGCATCGATGAATACATTTTCTGCTAACATGCGCCTCTCTGGCGGATTGGTCCGAACCATGCGGGTGAATTACCCGCGCAATCTGCTCGGACTGGCTTTCCGCGGCTAATAATGCCCGGAATCCGCCTTTTGGCATCTTTCTCGATCTAAACTCGATTTGACGTGACCGGTCTATCCGTCTGACGGCTCTTGCCGCCTGCACTTCCGCGCGCGTCTTTCCAAACCACGAAAGGACCCGCTCGCACACGCGAGACGGGGCGGAAAAGCTATGCGTGAAATGCACGTAATGGTTGCTGATGTTCTGTCGGCAGAAATGGACGCTCTTCATCAACGCCACGGTCCCTGGCGTCTGATCAAGGCACTTGTCGCGACCCTCGTGAGGCGCTCCTCGCCGTTTGCGGCGAACCGCTCGTCCGATCTCGACAATTACATGCTTCGGGATATCGGCTTGCCGGAGAACGTTCCCGAGGTCGATTTCGTCCTGCAGTCCCGCTTCGTTCACTGGAGGAATTACCTGTGAGTAACGGTCTGACCCTCCGCAAACTGGCCCTGGTGGACATGGAGGCCGCGTCGAATGTGTTTCGCACCGCATTCGACGCGCGACTTCCATGGCTCGCAGGCCTTCACAAGCCGGAGGAGGATCGGACTTTCTGGTCGGGGTACCTGTTCTCGAACTGCGCCATATGGGGGGCCGTGCTGCAGGGTGAACTGATCGGCGTCATTGCTTTTCGCGAAGGCTGGATCGATCAGCTCCATATCCTGCCCCAAATGCAGGGGCGGGGCATCGGCTCGCGCCTTGTCGATATTGCCAAGGCCAGTCATGCTCGCCTTGATCTCTGGACCTTTCAGAAGAATGCCGGTGCCCGGCGGTTTTATGAAAATCAGGGGTTTGAGGTCGTCCGCGAAACCGACGGCGCGGACAATGAGGAACATGAGCTCGACATCCTTTACAGCTGGCGCCGATGCGCTTGAGGCACACTTGTCACGCGGATCTTTCCGTGACTTGATCTCATCATTCATCCGAGGAAACGTCCATGTCGCTCGAACACTGGCTTGCATTCGTTGCCGCATCCGCCGTGCTGCTGGCAATTCCGGGGCCGACCATCCTTCTCGTCATTTCCTATGCGCTGAGCCACGGCCGCAAGGTGGCAAGCGCGACGGTGGCCGGCGTGGCGCTCGGCGATTTTACCGCCATGACCGCCTCCATGCTTGGGCTTGGTGCGCTGCTCGCAACATCCGCCATGCTTTTTACCGCGTTGAAATGGGTCGGTGCCGCCTATCTCATCTATCTCGGCGTCAAGCTGTGGCGCTCGCCGGTTTCCGGACAGGCAGAAGTCGTCGAGGACGACGACGATGCGCCAGCAGTCCGCCCGTTCCGCGTCTTCCTCCACACCTATGCCGTGACGGCATTGAACCCGAAAAGCATTGTCTTCTTCGTCGCCTTCCTGCCGCAGTTTCTCGATCTGACCCGGCCGCTCTTTTTCCAGATGGCGGTGTTCGAAGTGACCTTCCTCATTCTGGCAACCATCAATGCCGCGCTTTACGGCCTTTTGGCATCGATGGCGCGCAACACGATCCGCAAGCCCAAGGTCCAGCGCATCGTCAATCGCACCGGCGGCTCGCTGATGATCGGTGCGGGGCTGCTTTCGCTCGGCTTCAAGCGGGCTGCCGCCTGATCGCAAATGTCTGATCTCAATGTCTGTTGATTTTTATCTCTTTCCCGAAGAAACGAATCTCGATCTCTGTTAAGGGGAGGGTTCGGCACACTGCCTCACCGCAGTCAGGCAGCCGACAAAACACAAATTTACGGCATACGAGGACAGCATAGTGCAAGTCGGCATCGATATGGGAACTGTGACCGGCGGTGCGCCGGCCAAGCTCGATATCGAGGAGCTTCTGGCGACGCGTCTGCTGGTTCAGGGTAATTCCGGTTCCGGAAAGTCGCATCTTCTGCGCCGCCTGCTGGAACAGTCCGCCCCCTGGGTGCAGCAGGTCGTCATCGATCCGGAAGGCGATTTCGTTACGCTGTCGGACAAATACGGCCATGTGGTCGTCGATGGCGAACGCACCGAAGCCGAACTTGCCGGCATCGCCAACCGCATCCGCAAGAATCGCGTCTCCTGCGTCCTGACGCTGGAAGGTCTCGATCTCGAAGAGCAGATGCGCGCCGCAGCCGCCTTTTTGAACGGCATGTTCGATGCCGATCGCGATTACTGGTACCCGGTTCTGGTCGTCGTTGACGAAGCACAGATGTTTGCGCCATCTGTCGGCGGCGATGTCTCCGAAGACGCCCGAAAAATGTCGCTCGGTGCGATGACCAACCTGATGTGCCGCGGCCGTAAACGCGGTCTCGCCGGCGTCATTGCCACGCAGCGCCTTGCAAAGCTTGCCAAGAACGTTGCCGCGGAAGCCTCCAACTTCCTGATGGGCCGCACATTTCTCGATATCGACATGGCGCGCGCAGCCGACCTGCTCGGCATGGACCGCCGACAGGCGGAAATGTTCCGCGACCTGAAGCGCGGCAATTTCGTAGCACTCGGCCCGGCATTGTCCCGCCGTCCGCTGCCGATCGTCATCGGCAATGTGGAAACCTCGGCGCGCTCGTCCAGCCCCAAGCTGATGCCGCTGCCGGATGCGCCGCAGGATGTCGAAGACTTGATCTTTACGCCGGATCCGGAAGAATTCGCCCGGCCGATCACCGCCGTGCGTCGCCCGACGCCGGCACCGCGCCCGACCACCGATATTCTGGCCGAACTCTCGCGTTCGACGCCTGCAGCAAGCCAGCCTGCGGCAAACGAGCCCCGCGTGGCCATGCCGGAACTGACCGAAGAAGAGCGCGAAGAGCGGCTGACGGCGGTCATGTCGGAAATACTCGACGATCCGCAGTCAGCCTACCGCACCGACAGCGTCCTCTATCAGGATTTTCTCGTGCGCGCCCGCATGCGCCGTCTGCCGGGGCCGCCGATCTCGCTCAGCGATTTCCGTCGCCGCACCGCGATCGCCCGTTCCGGCGTAGATGCCACCATGGCGGCAAGCGAGGCCTGGGCAACCGTGCTCTCGCTGTCGAACGGCGTGTCCGATGATCTGCAGGGCGTGTTCCTGATGATGGCGAAGGCGGCGCTCGGCACCGAGCCTTGCCCGTCTGACGCCCGCATCGCCCGTGCCTACGGCACCCATTCCGCCCGCCGCGCCCGCCGCCTTCTCGGTTATTTCGAGGAACAGGGCCTGATCGTCGTGCATGCCGATTTCGCCGGCAAGCGAATCGTCGCCTTCCCGGACCTGCAGGCCGAAACTGCACCAGGTAGCGCCGAAGCGCCGGATGAGGGCGATCTCAAGATCGCTGCGGAATAAGGGGCTTAGGGCCATTCCGCTGTTGACAATTCCATGACAGACCCCTAAAGACCGCCGCAGCACCGGGTGGCAACGCCCGGTGTTTTATTGACATGTCCCGTGGCACTCTCCGATCGCTTTCGTGAGAAGCCTGTCAGAACTTCCAAACGAGGTTCAGAGGAGGGCGTGTTTCCTTCATCCGGTTTGGCAACAAACCGGTGCAACCATTCGAAAGGAAATGCGATGAGCAAGCGCGAATCGTCCAAGTACAAAATTGACCGCCGTATGGGCGAAAACATCTGGGGCCGTCCGAAGTCCCCGGTTAACCGCCGCGAATACGGCCCGGGCCAGCACGGCCAGCGCCGCAAGGGCAAGCTCTCCGACTTCGGTGTTCAGCTCCGCGCCAAGCAGAAGCTGAAGGGCTACTACGGCGATATCCGCGAGAAGCAGTTCCGCGCGATCTACGAAGAAGCCAACCGCCGCAAGGGCGACACCGGTGAAAACCTGATCGGTCTGCTCGAGTCGCGTCTGGACGCCATCGTCTACCGCGCCAAGTTCGTTCCGACGGTCTTCGCTGCCCGTCAGTTCGTCAACCACGGCCACGTCACGGTCAACGGCGTCCGCGTCAACATCGGTTCCTACCGTTGCAAGGCCGGCGACGTCATCGAAGTTCGCCAGAAGTCCAAGCAGCTCGTCACGGTTCTCGAAGCCGTTTCGCTCGCTGAACGCGACGTTCCGGACTACATCGAAGTCGACCACAACAAGATGGTTGCCACCTACGCTCGCGTACCGGCTCTCTCGGATGTACCGTACCCGGTCATCATGGAACCGTCGCTGGTCGTCGAATTCTACTCGCGTTAATCGCGACGAAAATTTGCGAAAATGGCCCCGTTCGGGGCCATTTTTGTATCTGCCGACTGCAAGAAAATACCGACACAAAAAAAGAGCCGCCCTGAACGAGCGGCTTTTTTGTTGGCCATCAAAGCTCGTTATTTCGAAGACGCCTTCTTCTTTTCCACCGTAACGGTTGGCTCCACCGTTGTCGGCGTGGCCGTATCCGTCAGCTGGACGGTTTTTGCCGGCGTTTCTTCCACCCGCTTTTCTCCCATCCGGTTCCAGGCATCGAGGCCGGCGATCTTGTAGGCCTCGGCAAGCGTCGGATAGTTGAAGGTGTTTTCGACGAAATATTCGACCGTGCCTTTGAGGTTGAGCACGGCCTGGCCGATATGGACCAGTTCGGTCGCGCCTTCACCGACGATATGGACGCCGAGCAGACGCCGCGTCTTCAGCGAGAAGATCAGCTTCAGCAAGCCACTGTCGAGGCCCATGATGTGGCCGCGCGAGGTCTCGCGGAACCGCGCGACGCCGCATTCATAAGGGATTCCGCGCTCCCGCATCTCCTCTTCGGTGAGGCCGCAGGTGGAGATCTCCGGCACGGCATAGATGCCGTAAGGGAAATATTTCTGCGGTTCCTTGGCCATCGCACCGACCGCGACGCGGGCAGCGATTCGTCCCTGTTCCATAGATGTGGAGGCAAGGCTCGGGAAACCGACGACGTCACCGGCAGCATAGATGCCCGGAACGGAGGTCTCGAAGGTTTCCGGATTGACACGCAGCCGCCCCCGGCTGTCTGCCTCAAGCCCCGCCGCAGAAAGGTTCAGCGTATCAGTCGCACCGACGCGTCCGGCGGCGTAAAGCACCATGTCGGCAATGATCTTGCGGCCGGTATCGACCGTGACCGCGATCTTGCCATCCGGCTGCTTCTCCACCGTCTCTGCCTTCTGGCCGAGCAGAAGTTTCATGTTGCGGTCGCGCAGCTGGTAGGTGAAGTCCTCGATGATTTCCTTGTCGATGAAATCGAGAAGCGTCGGCTTCGGATCGATCACGGTCACCGCAGCGTCGAGTGCGGAAAAGATCGTCGCATATTCGATGCCGATGACGCCTGCGCCGATGACGACGATGGAGCGGGGAATGTTGTGAATCTCCAGCAGTTCGTCGCTGTCGAGAACCGTCTTGTTATCGAAAGGAATGGAGTCCGGACGATAGGGGCGGGTGCCGACAGCAAGCAGAATGCTCTTGCCCGTGACGTGAACGGTATCGTCGTCGTCCTTGACGATCTGCATCGTATCCTTCGAAACAAAGCTCGCCTTGCCGCGAATATGCTGAACCCGGTTGCGGGCGAACTGATGTTCCAAAACATCGACTTCGTGGTCGAGCGTGATCAGCAGGCGGCGGCGCAGGTCTTCCGCGCTGATTTCCTGCTTGACCCGGTACGAGCGGCCGTAAAAGCCGCGCTCACGCCAGCCGGAAAGATTGAGCGCCGTCTCGCGCAGCGTTTTCGACGGGATCGTGCCGGTATGGACCGATACGCCGCCGACGCGTCGACCCTGCTCGACGACGAGCACCTTCTTGTCGAGCTTTGCCGCCTGGATGGCCGCGCGCCGTCCGGCTGGTCCGCTGCCAACCACGATGAGGTCGTACTGGTGCATGAAATTCTCCGTTTAGAACTCGCTGGTCCCGCCAGCCAAAACAACCAGATCCGATCTACACGACTATTCTAAAATTCTGATTGCATGCGGCAATGTTTCGAAAATGACAAAAGACAAGTGTGTGGGCAAGGCCCAAGCCTGTCCAAAAATACGACTATTGTGCGGTGCGATGATGGCGGTCTTTGAACGTCAGTCAGCGGTTATCGGCTGTTTCTTGCCGTGTCGAGCAACTGTCTTACACGCTCGGCGTCCGCTTCGGTCATCGGCGTAAACACCACAAGGCCGAGATCCGGCCGGCCATCCACCGTGAAGGACGAATATTCCATCATCAGGTCGCCGGCGATCTCGTGGCGGAAATGTTTCGTTCCGGCTCCGTAATTCTGGATGTCGTAATCCTGCCAGATCGCACTGAACTCTGGGCTTGCCTGGCTGAGTTCGTCGACCATTGCCTGCAGGGCTTGCGGGCGCGCCGCCTTGATCGCTTCGGCACGGAAAGATGCGACCGCCGAACGCGCGTCCCGTTCCCAGTTGACCATATGTCCGCGAACCCGTGCGTTGCAGAAGATCAGCTTCAGGATATTGCGCTCCTCCGGCGGCAGGAGAGCGTAATCGGTCATGACCACGCTTGCCGCCGCATTCCAGCCGACGACGTCCCAGAGTGCCGTACGCAACACGGCCGGGCTGAATGTCATTGCATCGAGAACCCGCTGCAATTGAGCGGATATGGGCTCGAACGACTGGTGACGAATTTCCGGAGGCCGATGCTGTGCCAGCAGGAAAAGATGTTCGCGCTCGGCGCTGGTGAGCGCCAGCGCCCGGGCGAGCCGGTCCAGTACATCGCTCGAAGGCGAGCCGCCGCGGCCCTGTTCCAGCCACGTATACCATGTTGCACTTACATTGGCGCGTTGGGCGACCTCTTCGCGCCGCAGGCCCGGCGTGCGGCGGCGTGTTGCTTCGATGCCGAATTCCGTCGGATTGAGCTTCGCCCGCCGATCCTTCAGATAGCTTCCAAGCGGATTGTCATCCCGCGCTTTGTCGATCTCCTCTGGCATGTCGTCAGCCTGTTAGTCTCGATACCGGTATAAGATCACGGCTTTTATCGCCCGCACCCGGATCATATTCGACATCCGTCAACATGCGAGCATGAGGTTTCATATGCGTGTCTTCGTTACAGGTGCAACGGGTTTTGTCGGCACCGCCGTCATGAAGGAACTCATTTCCGCCGGTCATCAAGTTCTGGGCCTGTCTCGCTCCGATGCCGGCAGCGCATCGCTGCTGGCCGCAGGAGCCGCGGTTCATCGCGGCTCGCTGGATGATCTCGCCAGCCTTCAGGCCGGTGCGGCTGCCGCGGATGCGGTAATCCATACCGGTTTCAACCACGACTTTTCCAGGTTCAAGGAGAACTGTGAGGCTGACAGACGCATCATCGCAGCCCTTGGTGACGCGCTCGCCGGATCCGATCGTCCTTTTTTGGTGACATCCGGCACGGGGCTGCTTCAGCTGGGGCGGGCGGCTACGGAAGACGACCTGCCAAATCTCGGCTCGTCCGTCATTCCCCGTGTTGCGACCGAAGAGGCCGTTGCGGCAATCGTCGAGCGCGGCATAAAAGCGTCCCTGATCCGTCTGCCGCCCTCGGTTCATGGAACCGGCGACCATGGTTTTGTCCCGATGCTGATCGCCAAGGCGCGTGAGACGGGCGTCTCCGCCTATGTCGGCAATGGCGAAAACCGCTGGCCGGCGGTCCATCGGTTCGATGCCGCAAAGGTCTATCGCCTAACGCTGGAGCGAGGAGCGCTTGACCCGCGCTACCATGCAGTGGCGGAAGAAGGTGTCCCGTTCAGGCAGATTGCCGAGTTGATCGGCCGCCGTCTCGGCGTGCCGGTCGTCTCCAAAAACCACGAAGAGGCTGCGGCTCATTTCGGCTGGTTCGCCCATTTCGCCGGCATGGACAGCCCGGCATCGAGCGAAAAAACGAAGGAATGGCTGAACTGGAAACCAACCCAACCCGGCCTGCTGGAAGATCTCGACCAGGACGCCTATTTCGCCGGCTGAAAGCAGGCGAGGGGTCAGATCAGCCTCAACCCCTTGAGGCTGGCATGACCGTCCTTGCCGATAATGATGTGGTCGTGGACGGTGATGCCGAGCGGCTTTGCCGTATCGACGATCGTCTTGGTCATGTCGATATCGGCGCGTGACGGGGTCGGGTCTCCGCTCGGGTGATTGTGCACGAGAATGATGGCGGTGGCGGAAAGCTCAAGCGCCCGCCGCACCACTTCGCGCGGATAGACCGGGGTGTGATCGACCGTTCCCTTGCCCTGAATTTCATCGGGGATCAGCGCATTGCGCTTGTCGAGAAACAGGATGCGGAATTGTTCGCGGGACTCGTAGGCCATCACCGCATGGCAATAATCGATCACCGAAGACCAGGAGGAAAGCACCTGCTTTTCGCGAAGTTCGCTGCGCAAAATCCGCTGGCCGACTGTTGCGACCAGTTTCAGGTCGAGCGCCACGCTTTCCCCGATCCCCTTGACCTCCTGCAGCAGGCTCACTGGTGCGCCGAACACGCCGGCAAGCGAGCCGAAACGGGCGAGCAGCGCTTTCGCGAGCGGCTTGGTGTCCCGGCGCGGGATCGAGCGAAACAGCAGGAGTTCAAGGAGTTCATAATCGGCCAGCGATGTGTCGCCATGGTCGCGGTATTTGTCGCGCAACCTCTCACGGTGCCCGAGATAATGCTCTGCTGCTCCGGGTAATTGCTCCGCCTTGAGCGGCGCCCGTTTCCCGACATGTTCGGCGAAATGGCCGCGCTCATCGGCGAACAGGTCGTCACGCCCCGTCTCCTCGGCTGGTTCATGCGAATCTTGCGAGGAAAAGGGGCGCTTGTTCATCGGTCAGCCTTCGAGCGGCGGAAGTCCGGGGCGGTCGAAACCGCCGGGTGAAAGGGTAAATATTTCGCAGCCCGTGGCGGTAACGCCGATCGCGTGCTCGTATTGCGCCGAAAGCGACCGGTCGCGGGTCACCGCAGTCCAGCCGTCGGCAAGAACCTTCACATGCGGCTTGCCGAGATTGATCATCGGCTCGATCGTGAAGATCATGCCTTCCTTCAACTCCGGCCCTTCGTCGGAGCGGCCGTAATGCAGGATGTTCGGCGAATCGTGGAACAGCTGCCCGACGCCATGGCCGCAGAAATCGCGCACGACGGAGCAGCGCTCGGCTTCCGCATAGGTCTGGATCGCTTCGCCGATCGCGCCGGTGCGCACGCCCGGCTTGACGACGGCAATGCCGCGCATCAGGCACTCGTAAGTCACTTCCAGCAGCCGCTCGGCCGCGCGTTTTATCTGCCCGACGGGATACATGCGACTGGAATCACCATGCCATCCGTCGAGAATGTAGGTGACGTCGATATTGACGATATCGCCTTCGCGCAGCGGCTTGTCGTCCGGCATGCCGTGGCAGACTACGTGGTTGATCGAGGTGCAGACCGAATATTTGTAACCGCGATAGTTCAGCGTCGCGGGAAGCGCGCCGTGATCCATTCCGAATTCGAAGACGAACCGGTCGATCGCGCTGGTCGTGATGCCGGGCTTGACGATCGACGCGAGTTCGTCAAGGCAGCGCGCAGTCAGAAGGCAAGCCTTGCGCATGCCGGCGAAGTCGTCGGTCGTGTTGTAAAGACGGATTGCACCCGTATTCTTTGGGGGGGCGGAAACCGCCTCGATATAATTGACCATCATATTTCTCTCATCGTTCCCCCGTTCATAATGCAGCACGCCCGCCTTAGTCCATGGCGAACAACGCCTGCGACTGCATTCCTTCTGGCAGAGGCTTCATTTCGATCAGACCCAGCGGTTCTATCCCCTCGGGCGAAACCGCGCATCTGAGAGCGTAGGCCTCGACACCACGGCTTTGCGCCCGGACGAATGCCGCAGCATAAAACGGATCGAGGTCGGAGCAGATCGAGAAGCTCTGGCAATCCGATCGCTGGATCAGATAAATCATCACTGCCCGGTGACCGGCATCCGCCATGTCGCCGAGTTCTTCCAGATGTTTGGCACCGCGCTTGGTCACCGTATCGGGAAATTCGGCCAGTCCCGCCTGGCGGCTGAAATGGACGTTCTTCACCTCCACATAGGCATCCGGCAGGCCGTTGCCCTTCAGCAGGAAGTCGATCCGCGAATTGCGACCGTATTTCTGCTCTCTCAAGATTGTCGGATAGCCTGAGAGGCTGGGGATCAGGCCGGCGCGGATTGCTTCCTCGGTCAGCTTGTTCGGCATGCCGGTATTGACGCCGACGATCTCGCCCTCGGCCTCGATCATCTCGAAGACATGCCGGTACTTGCGTGTCGGGCTGTCATGTTCGGAAAGCCAAATCCGCGATCCGGGTGTCGTCAGCCCACGCATCGAGCCGGTATTGGGGCAGGAGCCGGTAATCGGCGTGCCGTCGTCCAGAATGGCGTCGAAGAGAAAGCGCTTGTAGCGCTGCACCAGCGTGGCAGGGATAAGAGGGGGATGAAATCGCATGAGGAATCCGTCAGGCGCGTGCCAGAACATAGGTTCCGGGGGCCTCTCCAAGCGGTGACAATGTGCCGTCGCCGGGGATTCTGGCCGGCACGCGTTCCGCATCAAGCGCCTCCACCCATGCCTGCCAATGCGGCCACCAGGAACCCGCAGTTTCCGTCGCCTTTTTCAACCAACCGTCCAGCGTCTCGGCCGTGGCGCCACCAGACCAATACCGGTACTTCGTCCGGCTCGGCGGGTTGACGACGCCGGCAATATGGCCGGAGCCGGAGAGAACGAATTCGACCGGACCGCCGAACAGGCCATTGCCGCGAAAGACCGAGCGGGCAGGGGCGATGTGATCCTCGCGGGTGGCGAGATTGTAGATCGGGATGGTGATGTCGTGGAGATCTATCGAGCCGCCACCGAGCTTCATCTGACCGGCAGAGAGCGCGTTGTCGAGATAGCAGCTGCGCAGGTAATAGGCGTGGTTGGCGGCTGCCACCCGCGTCGAATCGGAATTCCAGTAGAGAAGATCGAAGGGCATCGGTTCCTTGCCCTTCAGGTAGTTATTGACGACGTAGGGCCAGATCAGTTCCGACGAGCGGAGAAGGTTGAAGGCCGCCGCCATCTGCGATGCCGCCATATAGCCGCTCGCCTTCATCTGCGCCTCAATGACGGCAAGCTGTTCCTCATCGACGAACACCTTCAATTCGCCTGCCTCGGCGAAATCCACCTGCGCGGTCAAAAGCGTGGCGGAGGCGATGCGCGTATCGTTTTGCTGCGCATGCCATGCAAGTGCCGCTGCAAGCAGAGTGCCGCCGACGCAATAACCGATGACGTTGGACTGTTTCTCTCCGGTCGCCTGTTCGGCCGTGTCGAGCGCGAAATCGATGCCTTCGCGAATATAGGATTCCCAGTCCTTTGCCGCATGCTCACGGTCGGGATTGACCCAGGAGATTACGAACACCGTATGCCCCTGATCGACGCACCACTTGATGAAGCTCTTTTCCGGCGTCAGGTCGAGAATGTAGAACTTGTTGATCCAGGGCGGCACGATGACCAGCGGGCGCTTGAACACGGTCTCGGTCGATGGCGCATACTGGATGATCTCGCAAAGCGCGTTGCGGGCGATCACCTTGCCGGGCGTGATAGCAAGATTGTTGCCGACGAAAAATCGGCTGGCATCCGTCTGGCGCAGTCGCAAATGCCCGCCACCGGCAATCACGTCCTCGGTCAGCATCCGCATGCCGGTGACGAGGTTCATGCCCTGGCTTTCCACCGTCGCACGCCAGACCTCCGGATTGGTCATCGCGAAATTGCTGGGTGAAAAGGCGGCGGTGAATTGCCTGACATAGAATCGGGCCTTGTATTTCGTAACTTCATCCAGCCCGTCCGCCTCGCTTACCAGCCTTTCTGCCCAGGTGGCGCTTGCAAGATAGATCTGCCGCAGGAAGGAGAAGAACGGGTTGCGATACCAATCCTCGTCGGCAAAGCGCCGGTCCTTGTTGGCCGCCATTTCGGCCTCGGCGCTGTTTGCGTCTGTCCCGGCCGCCTGCTGGATACTGCGCATCCAGATCTCGAAATAGGTCGATAGAAGCAGTGTCTGCGCTTCGAGCATCCGCTTCTGGTCAGAAGTCCAGTATTCGGTAAGCGCCGACATGGTCTTGATGAAATCGCCGATCGGCCCGGCAAAAAGATCGTCCGAAGTCTCGCCGCGTTCACGCGGCCCAAGCCATTCGGAGGCGGCGCGACCCAGATTCTCGAATGCCCGCGCAGCATTCATCATCAGGGACTGAGGGTCCTTGATCGCATAGGCTTCGAAGAAACGCGCATCGAAGCCCGGAAATTCCTGTCCGGAATGCCCGTGATCGTCGGACTTTTGCGCCAATCGCAGCCTCCCGTGCATGACCGTTGTTTTCATTTGTACATCGCGCCCGAAACCGAATACAAGTGCCGGAAAGAACGACGATGGCGGATCACCGCCGGTGTCAGGGTCGGACAGGGTCCGGTGACGGTATTGACGGAGATGGGGCAGGCCATGGGAATTCTAAAGCGCGGGATGGGATGCTTGTCTGTCGCGGCACCTCTGGCTCTACTGCCGCTGCTGGCCTCCTGCAACAGCCAGAGCTTTGCGCTTGACGACGGCATCCCCAACACCGCACCGCCGGCCGTGATTTCCCAGTCAAAGGCCGAACGTGCGCCGGGGCCGCTGGTCAAGAAGGATACCGGCACCTACCCGACCTTCGATCGCACGCTTCTTGCGGCCAACGAGCAGATCGAGGACGAGGATTACAACAAGACCGAGCCCCGCATGGCAGCGCTTGCACGCGCCCGCCGCAGCGGTTCGATCAGCGAGGCTGAATACAAAAAACGCGTCGCCGAATATCGGAAACTGGCCACTGAGCACGGCACCGACGCGCTCAACACGATCTCGAAGTAACAAGTCGCCTCTCTTAGCACTTGCGTTTCGTCCGGTTTGGCCGCAAAGCAGGCAGATGCGACACATTGATGTCGCGCAATTGCTGCTCCGTGCGCCAATGGGAAGAGAGATGGAAGAGTTTCATAAAGTCCGCAGACTGCCGCCTTACGTTTTCGAACAGGTCAACCGTTTGAAGGCCAGCGCGCGAGCGGGTGGCGCGGACATTATCGATCTCGGCATGGGCAATCCCGACCTCCCGACGCCCAAGGCGATCGTCGATAAGCTGTGCGAAGTGGTTCAGGACCCGCGCACTCACCGTTATTCGTCCTCCAAGGGCATTCCTGGCCTGCGTCGCGCGCAGGCTGCCTATTACGCCCGCCGATTTGGCGTGAAGCTCAATCCCGATACGCAGGTCGTCGCGACCCTCGGATCGAAGGAAGGCTTTGCCAACATGGCGCAGGCGATCACCGCGCCTGGCGATGTCATCCTTTGCCCGAACCCGACCTATCCGATCCACGCCTTCGGCTTCCTGATGGCAGGCGGCGTCATCCGCTCCATGTCGGTAGAGCCGGACGACAGCTTCTTCCCGCCGCTCGAGCGCGCGGTAAAGCACTCGATCCCCAAGCCGCTGGCGCTGATCATCAACTACCCGTCGAACCCGACTGCCTATGTGGCAAGCCTTGATTTCTATAAGGATGTCATCGCATTCGCCAAGAAACACGACATTATCGTGTTGTCTGACCTTGCCTATTCCGAGATCTATTTCGCCGACAACAACCCGCCGCCGTCGGTCCTGCAGGTGCCGGGTGCCATGGATGTCTGCGTCGAGTTCACCTCGATGTCGAAAACCTTCTCCATGCCGGGCTGGCGCATGGGCTTTGCCGTCGGCAACGAGCGCCTGATCGCCGCCTTGACCCGTGTAAAGTCCTATCTGGATTACGGCGCGTTCACGCCGATCCAGGTTGCTGCGACCCACGCGCTGAACGGCGATGGATCGGATATCGCGGAAGTCCGCAATGTCTACAAGCGCCGTCGCGATGTCATGGTTGACAGCTTCGGCAAGGCCGGTTTCGAAGTGCCGCCGCCGGCTGCCACCATGTTTGCCTGGGCAAAAATCCCGGAAAAGTTCCGTCACCTCGGCTCGCTTGAATTCTCCAAGCTGCTCGTCGAAAAGGCTGACGTCGCTGTCGCTCCGGGTATCGGTTTCGGCGAAATGGGCGACGATTACGTCCGCCTCGCACTCGTCGAGAACGAGCACCGGATCCGTCAGGCGGCCCGTAATATCAAGAAGTTTTTCTCGACCGTCGACGAGACGATGCACAACGTCATTTCGTTGAACACGCATCGCTAAGTCGGTCATCGACCGTCATAATCCTCAGGCGGCCCGTTCGTGGCCGCTTTTTCAAACATCGGGAATGCGAAATGGCAGACGCCCTCAAAGTCGGCATCGCGGGTCTTGGAACCGTGGGTGCTTCACTGGTCAAGATCATCCAGACACGCGCCAATGAACTGGCCGTCACCTGCGGACGAGCGATCGAGATCACTGCCATTACCGCCCGCGACCGCAACCGCGACCGGGGTTTCGACATGTCCGGCATGGCGTGGTTCGAGACACCCGAAAAGCTTGCAGCCGAAGCCGATATCGACGTCTTCGTCGAACTGATGGGGGGCGCCACGGGCGCTGCTGCCGATTCCGTCAAGATCGCGCTGGAGCGTGGTCTTCATGTGGTGACGGCCAACAAGGCCTTGCTGGCAGCCTCGGGCGTCGAGCTTGCGACGATCGCTGAAGAGAAGGGCGCACTCCTTAACTTCGAAGCCGCCGTTGCCGGTGGCATTCCGGTCATCAAGGCGCTGCGCGAAAGCCTGACGGGCAATACCGTCTCGCGCGTCTACGGCATCATGAACGGCACCTGCAACTACATCCTCACCAAGATGGAGAAGGAAGGCCTTTCGTTTGAGGAATGCCTGAAGGAGGCCCAGCGTCTCGGTTATGCCGAAGCCGATCCGGCCTTCGATATCGAGGGCAACGACACGGCCCACAAGCTGGCGATCCTGACGACGCTTGCTTTCGGTACCAATATTGCCGCCGACGAAATCTATCTCGAAGGCATCACCAATATCTCGATCGACGACATCCTGGCCGCCGCCGATCTCGGTTACCGCATCAAGCTGCTCGGCGTTGCCCAGCGCACCGAAAGCGGCATCGAACAGCGCGTTCACCCGACCATGGTGCCGCATGACAGCGTGATTGCGCAGGTCGATGGCGTCACCAATGCGGTCGCGATCGAATCCGATATTCTCGGCGAGCTGCTGATGGTCGGCCCCGGTGCCGGCGGCAATGCGACGGCTTCTGCCGTGCTCGGTGATATCGCCGACATTGCCAAGAGCCAGCCCGGTGCACAGCGCGTGCCAGTACTCGGTACGCCTGCGGTGGCGCTTGCGCCCTACCAGAAAGCCCGGATGCGCAGCCATGAAGGCGGTTACTTCATCCGCCTGACGGTTGCCGACCGCACCGGCGTTTTTGCCAGCGTCGCGGCGCGAATGGCGGAAAACAATATTTCGCTGGAATCGATCGTCCAGCGGCCAAAGCCTGCGCAGACGGACAGTTCCAAGACGATCATCCTCGTCACCCACGCAACGACGGAAGCGTCGATCCGCAAGGCGGTGGAGGGAATCAAGCAGGAGACCTATCTCGTCGGCGAGCCGCAAGTGATCCGTATCGAGCGACCGCGGGCGTCTTAAGCTCCCGCCTTATTTCAGCACTGCGTGAAAAATGATCCCGGATGACAGTCTGATGACTGGCCGCCGGGAGCAAATCGCTTTACACTCCTCTCATTCACCATCGCAGGAGGAGGCGTTTGCGTGATGTCCATTGATCTGAGTGAGAAGATTTACAGCCAGCCGAAGTTGCGGCGTGGCAAGCATGAGAGTGTCCCGTATCTGAAGCTTGTCTATTCGTTCAACGACGAATTGGTTGGTGAGGATGACGGCGAACCCGAAAGCGCCGGTTCCTTTGTGGTTGCCATCCTCGCCGTCGCAGCGGCGTCGATGTTTGCAGCGGTATGGTTGTTGATCCACAGCTGGCTCTGACATCTTTCCGCTTGAAAGCATTTCCGCTTCGGCACGTCGTCGGTTATGGATAGCCGATGACGACGAAGACATTTACCTCGCTGACGCCCCCGGAACCCGCAGATCCCGTTCAGCGGGCATTCCTTGGTGTGGAGCGCTCAGTGTCCGGCCAGCGCTGGATGTCGCGTCTCGATCAGGCGGCGCAGAACCGTGCACTGGCAATCGCCCAGATTCACGGAATTCCCGAGATCATTGCCCGTGTTCTGGCCGGTCGCGGTGTGTCGCTGGATGATGCGCCGGCATTTCTCGATCCGACTATCCGTTCGCTGATGCCGGATCCGTTGACGTTGACGGATTGCGACAAGGCAGCTTCCCGTATCCTCAAGGCGATCCGCGGGCGCGAACGCGTTGCCATCTTCGGCGACTATGATGTCGATGGCGCCTCGTCCTCGGCGCTTCTCTATCGTTTCCTGAAGCATTTCGATATTGAAGCCGAAATCTACATTCCTGACCGCATATTCGAAGGCTACGGCCCGAATGTCACGGCCATGGAACAGTTGATCGAGCGCGGTGCGAGCCTGATCGTCACCGTCGATTGCGGTTCCACCAGTCACGAATCGCTGGCGGCCGCAGCGGCCAAGGGATGCGACGTGGTTGTGATCGACCACCATCAGGTGGGAACCGAACTTCCGAAGGCGGTCGCTCTCGTCAATCCCAACCGCGAGGATGATTTGTCAGGGCAGGGGCATCTCTGCGCCGCCGGTGTCGTCTTCCTCGTGCTTGTCGCCACTGCGCGCCTGTTGCGTGAGGCCGGTGACCGGCGTACGGCAGATCTCGATCTTCTGTCCTGGATTGATATCGTCGCGCTTGCCACCGTCTGCGATGTCGTGCCGCTCAAGGGGCTTAACCGGGCCTATGTGGTCAAGGGCCTGATCGCCGCCCGCCACATGACCAATCTCGGCCTTGCTGCACTCTTTAAAAAGGCGGGCCTCTCCGGTCCCGTGACGCCGTATCATTTCGGCTTTCTCATCGGTCCACGCATCAATGCCGGCGGGCGCATAAGCGATGCGGCGCTCGGCAGCCGCCTGCTGACCCTCGAAGACAGCGTGCAGGCCGAAGAGATCGCCGCCCGCCTCGATGAGCTCAATCGTGAGCGGCAGGCGATGGAAGCAGCGATGCTTGCGCAAGCGGAGGCCGAAGTGCTGGCCGAATACGGAGACGGTGAGGGCGCCAATGTTCTCGTCACCGCGCATGATGGCTGGCATCCCGGCATTGTCGGATTGCTTGCCGCCCGGCTGAAGGAAAAGTTCAAGCGCCCGGCTTTTGCCATCGCCTTCGATCCATCCGGAAAAGGCACCGGCTCCGGCCGCTCCATCAACGGCTTCGACATGGGCCATATGGTGCGCGCGGCCGTAGAGAGCGGACTGCTTGTCAAGGGCGGTGGCCACGCGATGGCTGCGGGCCTGACGGTCGAGAGAGCCAAGCTCGGGGCGCTCCGAACATTCTTCGAGGAAAGTGCCGCTTCACGCGTGCCGTCTCTCGTATCGAGCCATTCTTTGAAGATTGATGGTGCCCTGTCGGCATCCGGCGCAACGCTCGATCTCTTCGATCAGTTGGAAAAGGCGGGGCCTTACGGCTCCGGCCATCCGCAGCCGATCTTCGCCATCCCCGCCCATCGTCTGAGGGATGCACGCCTGGTGGGAACCGCTCATATCAAGATCACGCTGGAAGCCATGGACGGCTCACGCCTTGACGGCATTGCCTTCCGTGCCGCGGAAACGCCGCTCGGCGACCTTCTGATGAAGTCGCGCGGCCTGCAGATCCACGCTGCCGGAAGCCTCAGTGCCGATTACTGGCAGGGCAGCCGGAAAATACAGTTGCGCCTGCTCGATGCCGTGCTCGCCAAGTGAATGACCGGCCAAGTGATGTGCTGATCCTTTTAAAGAAAGAAGTGGCACGCCCTAGGGGAGTCGAACCCCTCTTTTCAGAATGAAAATCTGACGTCCTAACCGATAGACGAAGGGCGCGTGCTGTGAGCGCTCTCATAGGGGGGAAGGTCGAAAACCGCAAGCGAAAAATGCGTGTCTCGGCAATCTTATCTGTGAAAAAGATCAAGCATGTGCCAAGCCGAATTGGCTTGTTGAACAATGACTTGAAAGAAAGGGAGTGGCACGCCCTAGGGGAGTCGAACCCCTCTTTTCAGAATGAAAATCTGACGTCCTAACCGATAGACGAAGGGCGCGTGCTGTGGCGCCCTTATAGGGGCGTCATTTAAAGACCGCAAGCGCAAAAATGCACTTTTCAAAGGTCAAATTAAGAAAAATTCAAACAGGCGAAAAGCCCGGATTGGATAATTCGAACAATGACTTGGAAGAAGGGGGGTGGCACGCCCTAGGGGAGTCGAACCCCTCTTTTCAGAATGAAAATCTGACGTCCTAACCGATAGACGAAGGGCGCGTGCAGTGAGCGCCCTTATAGAGAGGGGATTTATTTCCCGCAAGCTGCAAAACGAAGTTTTTTGCAAAAAAATGACAAGCTTGCCATGTCTGTGGAAAATAAATGAAAGCTGATTGGAATCAGCAGCTTATCATGTTGCCATTGGCGTCGTTGCCGCAGGCGACGGGTGTGCCTGTGCTGAAAACACTGCGCGTCATGGCGTTGACGCCGCCTGCCGGTTGAGGAGGTGGCGCGGCGTAGGCGGGTTCGAGCGCAGGCGAGGGAGCTGTCGCAGCCATTTGGGCGGCAGGTGCCTGGGCGTGTCCGGAGAAAATGCTTGTGTTGCCGGCGCGAACCCCGGTCGGTTCCGTCACTGCGCCCGCGATTGAAGCCTGCATGGGCGAATATGTCTGTGTCAGCGCATTGTGGGTTGGTGTGCCGGCGGCGATCGTCCGCATGCCGGTAGCCGTCATTCCCTTCGGCGCAATCCTGCGGCCATGTGCGGTCGCCACCATCGGATCGATATAGGCGCTTTGGGCGCCCGATGTCGTTGTTCCACCTCTGGCCAGCATGTCGATGGCCGCCTCGGCGGTCTCTGCCTCACCGGTGCCATCCACCTCGGCCACCTTTTTTGTCGTGGCGCAACTGCCAAGCAAGGTGATCAAAAGTCCGGCCAGCGCGACCTGGCGGATCACTGTGCCCGCGGCCGAACGGCTAAAACGGATGGAGGATATGGTGGTCAACGCTCTGGCCTTTCCGGCTGATGAGAAGGGTGGAAGCCGCGAATCGCGTAATCCCAATCATCACCACAAAGCTTGCGCGGACCCTGAGCGACAAACATGAGCGACAAAGGCGACGCAAGCTGCGCCGCCTTTGCAAACTATTACCAGCTGCCGATATTCGGCATCGAAGCCCAGGGCTCTGCGACCGGAAGATTGCCGCCCTTCTGAAGGATTTCGAAGGAAATGCCGTCAGGAGAACGGACAAAGGCCATGCGACCTTCGCGCGGTGGCCGGTTGATCGTCACGCCGTTCTTCTGCAGATGCTCGCAATAGTCATAGATATTATCGACCTCGTAAGCGAGATGGCCGAAATTGCGCCCGCCCGTATAATCCTCGGTGTCCCAATTATAGGTCAGCTCCAGGCAGGGCGCCTGGGTCGCCGTCGCCTGGTCGATGTCGTCGCTTGCAGCGAGGAAAACCAGGGTGAAGCGCCCCTTTTCGTTTTCGATGCGGCGGACCTCTTTCAGGCCCAGCAGAGTTGTATAGAAATGAAGGGAGGCGTCCAGGTCTTTGACCCGGACCATTGTGTGGAGATAACGCATTTGGATCCCTCGATTTTAGCGGTTTCGCCACTTATCGATATGGAACAGGCGTCAGCTTGGAGCAAGCCACCGCGAATAGAAAGGACGTGAATAAGAAGAACACGAGACTTGCGCTGGACGGTTGGCGCAATGTTAATCTATCCTCTAAGAATCAGTTAACCGTCGTGTGTGGCGCGTAACCGAGGGGCCGACAGGTATGGCAGACAGAATGTCATCTAAGGGCATTGCCAGTTTCGAAGAACTTGCGGGTGAACCGGTCGATCTTATCGAGATCACCGGCGTCGTGAAATGGTTCGATGTCGCCAAGGGATTCGGCTTTATCGTGCCGGATAACGGCATGCAGGATGTGCTCTTGCACGTGACCTGCCTGCGCCGCGACGGATACCAGACCATTCTCGAAGGCACGCGCATCGTCGCGATGATCCAGCGGCGTGACCGCGGTTATCAGGTCTTCCGTATTCTTTCCATGGACCAGTCGACGGCTGTCCACCCGTCCCAGATGCCGCCGGTGCGCACTCATGTGCAGGTCACGCCGACGAGCGGTCTGGAACGCGCGTTGGTCAAGTGGTTCAACCGCACCAAGGGATTTGGCTTCCTGACGCGCGGCGAGGGGACCGAAGACATCTTCGTTCACATGGAAACGCTGCGCCGCTTCGGTCTGACCGAGCTGAGGCCGGGACAGGTTGTTCTCGTGCGCTTCGGGCCCGGCGAAAAGGGCCTGATGGCAGCGGAAATTCATCCGGATAACGTCGCGCCTGCAAGCCGGTCGCACTGATGCTGTCGCGGGCACGCTCAAACTTCGGTAATGTCGTGAAAGGCGCCTTGATGGCGCTTTTCTTCGTTTTTGCCGCAACTACGACTTCCGCGCAGGGCCCTCTGCGGGTCCAGGCCCAGCAGGCCGTCGTCTTTCCGAAATCCGAATTGACGATCCGCACAGCGGGCGGGAAAGTCCATCCATTCACGGTCGAACTCGCCATCAACGATGCGCAGCGCGAACATGGCCTGATGTTCCGCAAGCAGATGGATAAAGACCACGGCATGCTGTTCGATTTCGGAGCAGAGCGCCAGGTCTCCATGTGGATGGAAAATACCGTTCTCGCGCTCGATATGGTCTTCATCCGCACCGATGGAACGATTTCCCACATCCGCGAAAACGCCGTCCCATTTTCCCGCGACATCATCGATTCGCGCGGCCCGGTGAAATACGTGCTGGAACTCAATGCCGGCCGCACCAAGGCACTGGGCATTAAACCAGGCGACAAGGTCATCGGAAACCCGCTGCATAACGGCGGCTGAGTGCTGACGCCGTTAGACCGTCTGAAATTCCAAAAAATCGGGAAAAGGGCGCGCCTATAGGGCGTTACTGCCGATTCGTCATGAGACGAATGCAGATTTACGCCTAAGTGCTTCAAAAATAGTGATGATTGGGAAAAACAATGGTCGGAGTGGAGAGATTCGAACTCCCGACCCTCTGGTCCCAAACCAGATGCGCTACCAGACTGCGCTACACTCCGTGCCAAGGTGCAGGCGAGATACACGGTTCCGGCGCATGCCGCAACAGCAAAAATGGACATTCGACAAGACAGCGTATTTAAACCTGGAGGTCTCAGGGGAGGCTGCCGGTTTTTGAGCCGCAATCCACAGGGCCTCGTTCCCCAGCCGATGAATGCGCCTTTGGTCAGGCGGATTTCTGCGCGGTTTATTGTCGGGAAAAATAGAAGTGACAGAATTCGCCGCACCAGTCCCGGTCCGCCGCCTCGGTCCGGTGGGTGGTGAGGCGAATTCTGTTAGATAAAGCTAATATAAAATTCGATCAAATCCAACCCTGCCTTGTGCCAAAATATCTTCGATGAAAAATCTTGATGGCATTCATGGCCCTTGGTTGGTGGTCTTTGGAGTGTCAGTCATCTAAGAAGGATCGTCGTTTCATCAGTGGATGCCCCCATGCCCACCTTGCTTTCCGTCAATCTCAACGCCGTCGCCATGCTGCGCAATCGTCGTGATCTTCCTTGGCCGAGTGTGGAAGGTCTGGGGCGGATCGCCCTTCAGGCGGGCGCGTCGGGCCTGACCGTCCATCCCCGGCCCGACCAGCGACATATCCGCTTTGCCGACCTGCCGGTGATCCGCGCTCTGATCGATGACGAATTCCCCAAGGCGGAATTCAACATCGAGGGGTATCCGAGCGAGGATTTTCTGGCGCTTTGCGAGCGAATCGAACCGGAGCAGGTGACGCTCGTGCCGGATGATCCGTCGCAGGCGACGTCGGATCACGGTTTCGACTTCCGCAGTCACAGTGAGATGCTGAAACCGATCGTCGCGCGGCTGAAAAAGGGCGGCATGCGCGTCTCGCTGTTTGCCGATGGCGACGGCGACCTTGAGGCCGTCGAACTGGCAAAGGCAACGGGTGCCGATCGTATCGAACTTTATACCGGCCCCTATGGTGGCTGCTTTGACGATCTGGAGAAGGGCGAAGCGATCCTCGCCGATCTCGGCAAGACTGCGGATGCCGCCATGGCGCTCGGCCTTGGCGTCAATGCCGGCCATGACCTGACGGTCGCCAACCTGCCGGCGCTGGTGAAGCGCATTCCCAAACTGGCGGAAGTCTCTATCGGTCATGGCCTGACGGCCGACGCGCTGGAATACGGCATGGCGGAAACCGTCCGCCGCTTCCGTCGCGCCTGCGGACAGGCCGTCTGAAACATCCCTCCTGTAGAACCACTCTGAATTGGATCGGTGATATGCGCCCAGCGCATTTGTTCTTGAGATTTATCAACCTAAGTCACTGTTAGCGCGGCTCCACCCGTCGTGGTCGGGGCCTGCGTTCATTGAAGCTGCCAGAAGAAAGGGCGCTCACAGTGACCAAGCATAGGATTGTCGTCGTCGGCGGTGGTTTTGGAGGTATTCAGACGGTTCATGGGCTTGAAGGCAGTTCCGCCGACATAACCCTGATCGACCGGCGCAATCACCACCTGTTCCAACCGCTTCTTTATCAGGTGGCGACGACATTGCTCGCAACCTCCGAAATCGCCTGGCCAATCCGGCGGCTTTATCGTGACCGCAAGGATGTCACCACCATTCTCGATGAGGTCACCGGTGTCGATAAGGTGGCGAGATTGGTCAAACTCCAGTCCGGCCGCGAGATCCCGTATGATACGCTGGTTCTCGCGACTGGCGCGCGCCACGCCTATTTCGGCCGCGATGAATGGGAAAAACTGGCTCCCGGTTTGAAGACGCTTGAGGACGCAACCACGCTGCGCCGCCGTATTCTGCTTGCTTTCGAGCGTGCCGAACTGTCGGAAAAGACCGCGGATCGCGATGCGCTCCTCACCTTTGCCATCATCGGTGCAGGACCGACTGGCGTGGAATTGGCCGGCACGATCGCCGAACTCGCCCAGAAGGTTCTCCCGCCGGAATTCCGCAGCATCGATACGACGGCCACAAAAGTGTTGCTGATCGAGGCTGGCCCGCGCGTTCTTGCGGCTTTTTCCGAGGATTTGTCGGCCTATGCAACATCCGCCCTGGAAAAGCTTGGCGTCGAGGTGCGCACCGGCCAGCCGGTAACGGCAATCACCGAGGATGGCGTCACGATTGGCGAAACCTTCGTACCCTGCAGAACCGTCATCTGGGCGGCCGGCGTGCAGGCGTCACCCGCCGCGCAATGGATCGATGCCGAGGCCGACCGGGCAGGGCGCACGATCGTCGGTCCTGATCTTTCCGCGATCCATGATCCGGACATCTTCGTCATCGGCGATACCGCTTCGGTGAAACAGGAGGATGGCAAGCCGGTTCCCGGTATCGCGCCAGCCGCCAAGCAGCAGGGCGCTTACGTGGCGAAGGTCATCAAGGCGCGCCTGGCAAACAAGCCGGCGCCTGCTCCCTTCAGATATTTCCACCAGGGCAGCCTCGCGACGATCGGCAAACGCGCCGCCGTCATTGATTTCGGCAGGATCAAGCTGAAGGGCGGCCTTGCCTGGTGGATATGGGGCCTCGCCCATATCTACTTTCTGATCGGCACGCGATCCCGGCTCGCGGTCGCCTGGAGCTGGTTGTGGATCTATCTGTCGGGCCAGCACAGCGCCCGACTGATCACCCAGAAGGAAACCTTGAAGGACGAGGCGTGATCCGGAGGAAGTCCCAGCAACAGGGGGGCGTCCGGAAATGCTTGGAAACACGCATATGGAGAGGATGCGCCCTATCTTCCGTCATGCTCGGGCTCGTCCCGAGCATCTGCTACCGTCTCTCCGACTGCGAGGTGGACAGATCCTCGGCACAAGGCCGAGGATGACGTCGGATGGTGGAGATTCCAGTAAGCCTATCAAACCACCACGCCGGTGCGCGCCGTGTTGAGTGTCAGCTTGCGCTCGGCGCGCTCCTGCTGCGGCGAGCGGTTATAGACTTCACGGTAGCATTTGGAAAAATGCGACGCCGAGACGAAACCGCAGGCGACAGCCACTTCGACCACCGGCATGGAGGATTGCACCAAAAGATGCCGGGCGCGGTCCAGCCGGATCTCGAGATAATAGCGCGCCGGCGATCGACCCATTTCCTGGCGGAACAGCCGCTCGATCTGGCGGCGCGACAGGCCCGCATCGTCGGCGATTTCGATCAGCGATAGCGGCTCCGCAAGGTTGTTTTCCATCAGTTCGATGATCGAAAGCACCTTGGAATTCTGTACCCCGAGGCGGGCTCTGAGCGGCAGGCGCTGCCGGTCATGCGGATTGCGCACCCGGTCGGTCAATTGCTGCTCGCAGACCCGATTGACGAGGTTGTCGCCAAAATCCTGGCCGATAAGGTTGAGCATCATGTCCAGCGATGCGGTGCCGCCGGCGCAGGTATAGAGATTGCCATCGACTTCATAGAGATCGGCATAGACTTCTGCCTGCGGAAAAGCTTCGGAAAAACCGGGAAGGTTTTCCCAATGGATCGCACAGCGCTTGCCGTTGAGCAGGCCTGCCTGCGCCAGAACATGTGCGCCGGTGCACAGGCTGCCCACCGCAATGCCGCGGTTATAGGTCTCACGCAGCCAGGCATTGACCGATTTGTTGCTGAATTCCTCGACATAGATGCCGGAGCAGACAAGCACCATGTTCGGCCGGTTTTCACCGCTTAAATGGCGTCTTTCATCGGCCAGCGACGAATTGACCTCTATGCCGATCCCGCTCGACGAATATACCTTTTCGCCATCGGCGGAACAGAGCCGCCAGCTATAGGCGGAATAACCGAGCATGCGGTTGGCAATCCGCAGCGTTTCGATCGCCGCTGAAAACGGCAGCATGGTGAAGTGCGGGACGAGAAAGAAGACGATCGTCCGCTTCTTTACCTGTGGCTTGCTGGTAAGATCCATTGTCGTAGTTCCCCTTGCCGCCGCTTGATGCGGTCTTGCATTGCTTCAAAAGCGACACTCGCATGGATGCTAGTCCTGGGAAGAGCTTTTGACGACAGGGAAATGGCATTTTTGCGACATGCAGGCGTCGCACTGGTGACAGGTTCTCGGTTTTTACGCTGTTTTGGCCGGTTGTCGGAATGCGACATGGCCCGCAGCGCAAGCTGGCGGACCATGCCTAGACTTCAAATTTCGATAGTGCCGGAACGATCCGGACTGGAAAACGGGGCATGCCCGCCCTGACAGTCACTTGCTGATCGTCGTCGGCCAGCCGATATCCTTGCGGATTTCCTGGGGAAGTCCTTCCAGCATGCGCTCCGTCTTGCGGCGGTTCCAGGCAGCAACCGCACGCTCGAACAGGGACGTGATCTGCTTGTGACCGACATTGCGGGGGGCGGGCGAGGCGCCCACACGGCGTTGGTCGAGATAGGTGATCGTTGTCATTTCATCTTCTCCTTGGGTTTTGGTCAAATTTTCGGCGGCGTTCTTTTGGGAGGAGAAAGAAGGCCAATCCATCAATCGATCACATGGCCGTCGTGCGTCTTATGAAATTCTGTTTTCTAACGACGCCTGCTTTCGATGTTTTGCAGTATCGTTCTGGTTTGACTTTCAATCAAACGAAATGATATGGTCTTTAAGTTCAGAAAATTTGATGGGTGCATCGATGACCGTACCGTTCAGAACGCCGCTGCCATTGCTTGATAATGATGTCCTGCGCACTTTCGTCGCCATTGCCGAGACCGGCAATTTTTCGACGGCTGCCGATGTCGTACTGCGAACACCCTCGGCCGTCTCGATGCAGATCAAAAAGCTGGAAGAGCAGTTGAAATCGACGCTTTTTCTGCGTGATGCGCGCTCAGTCACGCTCACCCAGAATGGTGAGATACTTCTCTCTTATGCGAGGCGGATGCTGGCGCTGTCGAACGAGGCTGTTTCGCGCTTTGTCATGCCGGAACTGTCCGGCGTCGTGCGCCTCGGCGCACCGGACGATATCTCTGAAAGGTTGCTGCCTAAGATCCTCAAGGATTTCGGCGAGCATTTTCCCGGCATCATGGTGGATGTGACCGTCGATCAGAGCACGCTGTTGCGCAAGCGTATGGAGGAGCAGCGGCTTGATCTGGCGCTCATCAATTGCGCCACTCGCCCGTTTCCGACTGGCGGCGAGATCATCCACACGGAAAAGCTCGTCTGGGCCGGGGCAAAATGCGGCAATGCCTATCTGCGCGATCCGATTCCCATCTCCGTATGGGAAGAGGGCTGCGTTTGGCGCAATGATGCGATCGCCCAGTTGGACAAGCAGAAACGGCCTTATCGCATAGCCTATGCCAGCGCTCACACGATGGCGCAGCGTGCCGCTGTCGTTTCCGATCTGGCGATCGCGCCTTTTCCGCTGTCCTACATCACGGAGGACATGCAGATCCTTGGTCCCAAGGAGGGAATGCCGGATCTCATCACCTTCGATATCCGGCTTTTGACCGTGCCGAACCTCTCCATTCCTGCAAAAGCGGTTGCCGAGAGCATCAAGGATGCTTTCGGTTCTCTGGAATCGGTCGCTGCCTGAATTCTATAAAAACAGAGAATTATAGGGCGTCGTTCATGTGTCGCGTGAACGGCGCCTTCTGCGTCCGCCTTCGCCGCCGGCATCCGCCAAAACCTTCCGTTCCGGCAATGAGACGACCATGCCGAGGTTCGGGAAGGCGTCGATCTTGTTCGGCAGCGCCATCGCGGCCACGAAGTGATCTTGGAATTTCGGCTCAAGCGCGGTCTCTATCTTCTCGATCTCTCTGACGGTTCTTTCTACTTCGCGGCGGTAATCGCGATTGAGCAGGCACATGCGTGCGCCGGTGCCCGCAGCATTGCCGACCGCCCTGACCTGATTAAGATCGCAGTCGGGGATAAGCCCCAGCACCATCGCATATTTCGGATCGATGAACGTGCCGAATGCGCCTGCAAGCCCGATCCGGTCGAGATGGCTGACGCCCTGTTTGTCCATCAGCAGTTTGATACCGGCATAAAGCGCCGCCTTGGCAAGCTGGATGGCGCGCACATCATTCTGCGTCACGGTGATCCGCGGTGATCCGTCATGCAGGAGATAGGAGAAGGTCCGTCCATTTTCGAGAATACGCGGACTGCGGGCAGTGAGCCCGCCATCGACGACACCATCTTCCGAAACGATCCCCGAAAGATACATCTCGGCGATCACCTCGATGATCGCCGAACCGCAAATGCCGGTTACGCCGACTTGTGCCGCGGCCTCGGCAAATCCGGACTCGTCCGACCATGGTTCGACGCCGATCACCCTGAAACGCGGCTCGAGCGTGACCGGATCGATCCGCACCCGCTCGATCGCACCCGGAGCCGCCCGCTGGCCTGACGAGATCTCCGCGCCCTCGAAGGCCGGACCGGTGGGGGAAGATGCGGCAACGACACGAGCCCGATTACCAAGCACGATTTCCGCATTGGTGCCGATATCGACCAGCAGCATCATCTCGTCCTGCCGGTGCGGCCCCTCAGAGAGCGTAGCGGCAGCCGCATCCGCGCCCACATGCCCGGCAATGCAGGGCAGGAGATAGGTCCGCGTACCGGCATTCATCGGCAGACCGATCTCCGATGATTTCACCTCGACTGCACCCGAGACCGCCAACGCAAACGGCGCGCCACCCAGTTCCGTCGGATCGATCCCGAGAAAAAGATGGTGCATGATCGGATTGCCGACAAACACGCTGTTGAGAATATCCTCGCGCGACACGTCGCCATCGGCGCAAACCCTGTCGATCAGCCCGTTCAATGCTTGGCGCACAGCATCCGTCATCGCCGCGCGCCCGTCCGGGTTCATCATCACATAGGAGACGCGGCTCATCAGGTCTTCACCGAAGCGGATCTGCGGGTTGGACGTGCCGGCCGATGCGACCGTCCGGCCGGACAGAAGCGACGACAAATGCATGGCGATCGTGGTCGAGCCGATATCGCAGGCGATCCCGTAGGCCTCGTTTTTCAGGCCAGGATAAAGCGAGATCAGGCGAGGGCGCTCGTCCTCCCGGTCCTTGTGGATCGCCGCCGTCACTTTCCATTCGCCCTTGCGCAGGATCTGCTGGATCTGTGGGATAAGATGGAAATCCACCTCCACATCATCGAAATGCCAGTCGGCGGAAAGTGCCGCCTTCAACCGGTCAAGATCGCCGAGCGGCTTTTCCATGTCGGGTTCCTCGACCTCGACATAACACATCCGCACCGCCGGATTTCGGTCGAACACCCGCTCATCGACTGCCTTGCGCACCACCTGCGCATTGATCACCGTATCCTGAGGCACGTCGATGACGAGGTCGCCGAGGATCTGGGCGGAACAGGAAAGCCTGCGCCCCTGTGGCAGTCCGCGCACCCGGTCGTAACGCTCCTCCTTCGGTCCCACCTCGGAAAGGTGATCGACCGACGAGACAATGCCATGCTTGGCGAAATGGCCTTGCTGCACCGAGATCTGGCAGCGCCCGCATGTCGCCCGCCCGCCGCACACGCTCTCCACATAGACCCCGAGCTGGCGCGCGGCATCGAGCACGGGTGTTCCGGCCGCAAACCGGCCACGCTTGCCCGATGGCATGAACAGGACGAGAGGATCTCTATGGGATGCGTCAGCCATGCTTGTTCGCTTACTCCGTCCTCGCCGCTAAACCTGCCCTTGCCGCCCTTCCACCACGCCGTCCGCCACCGGCAGATGGGGCAGGGGTGGCCGCCGCCGCACCACCTTCCGCAGGCTTGTAATCGCGGTAGGTCATGATCCAGTTGCCGCAATTCTGGTCGGTGCCGTTCAAGACGTTTGCCGCGCGCACCGCCTCCATTTCCTGCGGCCGACAGGGGTTCATGATCGCCGATGTCATGCCGGCGCCTATCACCATCGGAATGAAGCCGGCATTGATGCCATGGCGATGTGGCAGGCCGAAGGAAATGTTGGAAAGCCCGCAGGTCGTGTTGACCTTCAGTTCCTCGCGCAGGCGCCTGAGCAGCGCAAACACCTGCAGGCCTGCGGAGCCGAGCGCTCCGATCGGCATCACCAGCGGATCGACAACGATATCATGGCTCTTGATCCCATAATCCGCAGCCCGCTCGACGATCTTTTTGGCCACCGCAAAGCGCACATCCGGATCCATTGAAATCCCGGTCTCGTCATTCGAGATCGCCACCACCGGCACGTCGTATTTTTTGCAGAGCGGCAGGATCGCTTCGAGCTTTTCCTCTTCGCCGGTAACCGAGTTGATCAGCGGCCGCCCCTTGGCGACCTTCAGCGCCGCTTCGATCGCCGCCGTCACCGAACTGTCGATCGAGATCGGCACATCCACCAGTCCCTGGACGATTTCCAGCGTTTGCACCAGAAGACCCGGCTCCGTTTCGTTGGGATTGACGGAGGTGACGCCGGCATTGACGTCGAGCATCGTCGCTCCGGCCGCCACCTGTTCCAGCGCGTCCTTGATGACCGTGTCGAAATTGCCCTCGATCATCTCGGCGGCCAGCTTCTTGCGCCCGGTCGGGTTGATCCGCTCTCCGATGACGCAGAAAGGCTGGTCGAAGCCGATCACGATTTCCCGGGTTGCGGATGCGACTATGGTGCGTGTCATTGCGATCTCCGGCTAAGGGGGAAGTGATGGAACGGTCGATAGTCGTTTATGCGCTTTCCCGGCCGCCGGCTTTCACCAGCGCCACGAGCCTGTCCTTGTCATAAGCGGCTTCAAGTTCTGTCGCCGCCGCATCGGCCTCTGCTTCGAGATCGTCGGACACCGGCACAGGATCCGCCTTGCGCCATTCGGCGAGATAATCGTCCGTCTCGGCAGCACCGGTGCGCATGGCGCACATGTCGATCGCCTCGGTGAAGCGCAGGGAAAGCTCGCGCTTGGCGGTCTGCCGTCCCTTTTTGATGATCACCTGGGCCGGGATATCCCGCCAGAAGACGACGATGCGATCCGCCATGAATTCCTCCGATTACTGCTTGAACATGCACCGGCCTTGCGGTTCGCTCTGTGCTTCGCACGACGTCGCAGATGACAAAAAGCGACGCCAGACGCTTTCATATGGCTGGCGGGAAACAGCTCACGCCAAGCGCATCGCCGAAGTAAGGTCGCCATAGCCGGTAAATCGGTATTCGTATTCCAGCCCGAGATAGTCCGCCGCCTCGCGCGCCTTGCGCTGCAACGCCTCGTCCTCTTCCTGCGCGAGATAGATCAGCTTCCGATAATTGCCGAAATACATAGGCTTCAGTTCTGGATGACGATCGAGGCCAAGCGGCTCGATGACGAAGGCGCGAAACTGGCGTGCGAGAAAATCCGTCAGGAAAAAGGACAGGAGATCATCGTCCGCTTTGTCATTGAAGGCTTCATTGCCGGTAAAGAATGAATAGCAATGCGGCCCTTCTATCCGGGCAATACCTTCACGCTCGCACAGCCGGTCGATCTCTCCTCCGGTGCCGCAATCGGCATAGGCGAAAAAGATCCGCTCGAACCCGTTTTGCCGAGCCTCGGCGACGGCCGTTTCGAGGCCTGGAACGATCTTTTGCGGATAGGCGTGCCAGATCGCGGGCAGGCAGTTGAGGTCGATATGGTCGAGCCCCTGTTGCCGGGAAACGGCCAGAATTTCCCGTGCGATCGCTCCGCACGCGATCACGTGAACTTTTTCGCGACTTGAACGTTCCATAGCCGGAAAATCACTTTCCGGCACATTTTGATCCTTACCCATCGGAGTATTCCATCATGACGGCCAAGACAGTCACCGTTGTCGCTGCTTTCTTCGCAATTACGGCTTCCCTCACATCCTGCGGCAATACGATCCGTGGCATGGGGCAGGATGCGGCCAATACCGTCAACGCTACCCAGGATGCCGGTCGCCGGGTCGATAACGCGGCGGCCCGCTAAGCGATCAGAGACAGAACGCCGCCGTGCCGCAACCGGCGCGGTGGCCGACTGTCACGCGCCTGCGGCCATCCGGTTGTGACGGCGGCTGATGAAATCCTTCGCGGTTTCGACAGCGATCGCCGCGTCCCGGCAATAGGCGTCGGCACCGACAGCCTTGCCGAATTCCTCGTTCAGCGGCGCTCCGCCGACAAGCACGACATAATCGTCGCGAATGCCCTTTTCCTTCATCGTGTCGATCACGACCTTCATATAGGGCATGGTCGTCGTCAGAAGCGCCGACATGCCGAGGATGTCCGGTTTTTCGCGCTCGATCGCATCGAGATAGTTCTCGACCGGATTGTTGATGCCGAGATCGACGACGTCGAAGCCCGCGCCCTCCATCATCATGCCGACGAGGTTCTTGCCGATGTCGTGGATATCGCCCTTCACCGTGCCGATCACCACCTTGCCGAGTTTCGGTGCGCCGGTTTCGGCCAGAAGCGGCCGCAGGATCGCCATGCCGGCCTTCATCGCATTGGCGGAGAGTAGCACTTCCGGGACGAAGAGAATGCCGTCGCGAAAATCGATTCCGACGATCCGCATGCCCTCGACCAGAGCCTGGGTCAGGACGTCATAGGGCGTCCAGCCGCGCTCCAGCAGGATATTGGTTGCTTCCTCGATCTCTTCTCTGAGACCGTCATAGAGATCGTCATGCATCTGCTGAACGAGTTCTTCGTCGGAAAGCTCCGATAGAATGATGTCGTCGTCGGACATGAATTCTCTTCCCTGGTTGGGGGCGATGTTCCGGATCGCCCAGATCGTAACGATACCCGCAACTATGTCTAACCGTATTTTGTTTCGCGTTTTCTTTCGTAAGCGACGTCGCACGTCGGAAAGCGACACTCGACGGCGCATGATAGAATGTCTGTCTCGCACAAGCGCGTGACGCAGAAAGGCAGGAGCGTCGCTCTGCGGGGGCCTAGCATGACCGGTCAGAAGAGCAGGTGAGATCAAGGTGAGGAAGATCATGGACGACATCAGCCAGCAGACGGACGTGGGCGGAGGTTCCGGACGGCGCGGTCGTGGCGAACGGGGCGCAGCCGGCAGGCGCGCGGCCCGCACCGGCGGCGGCCCCGGCGCGTCCCTGCCTTATATCACCCGCAGGATCGGCGCTTACGAAGTCCTCGACGAAGAGGGGCTTCAACTGATCGAGCGCAATGCCGACACGATCCTCGAAGAGATCGGCATCGAGTTCCGTGACGACGAGGAAGCGCTGGAACTCTGGGCCAAGGCCGGTGCCGATGTGCGCGGCAGCCGCGTGCATTTTCCGAAAGGCCTTTGCCGCGAACTTCTGAAGACCGCGCCGAGCGAATTCACCTGGCATGCGCGCAATCCGGAGCGCAACGTCCATGTCGGTGGCAAGGCGACGATCTTTGCGCCTGTCTACGGTCCACCCTTCGTCCGCGATCTTGATGGTGTCCGGCGCTATGCGACGATCGAGGATTTTCGCAATTTCGTCAAACTCTCCTATCTGGCGCCGTCTATGCACTCGTCGGGCGGCACGGTCTGCGAGCCGGTCGATGTGCCGGTCAACAAGCGCCATCTCGATATGGTCTACAGCCATATCAAATATTCCGACAAACCCTTCATGGGTTCGGTCACCGCGCCCGAACGGGCCGAAGACACGATCGCTATGGCCAAGCTCGTCTTCGGCGATGATTTCGTCGAAAACAACTGCGTTACGCTCAACCTCATCAATGCCAATTCGCCGATGGTCTTGGACGGCACCATGCTCGGCGCGCTGAAGGTCTATGCGCGTCACAATCAGGCGTCTGTCGTCTCGCCCTTCATCCTCTCCGGTGCCATGAGCCCGGTCACGGTTGCAGGAACGCTGACGCAGATCCTGGCCGAGGTTCTGGCCGGTGCCGCAACCACGCAACTCATCCGCCCCGGCTCGCCCGTTCTGTTCGGTACTTTCGCCGCCTCGATCTCCATGCAGTCAGGCGCTCCGACCTTCGGTACGCCGGAGCCATCGCTCGTCTCCTATGGCGCAGCCCAGCTTGCCCGCCGCCTCGGCCTGCCGTTCCGTACCGGCGGCTCGCTTTGCGCGTCCAAGGTGCCCGATGCTCAGGCAGCCCACGAATCGGCAAATACACTCAACATGACGCTTCTCGCCGGCACCAATTTCGTCCTCCACGCCGCGGGCTGGCTAGAAGGCGGTCTCGTCTCGTCCTACGAGAAATTCATGATCGACCAGGATCAGCTCGGCATGATGCAGAAGATGGCGGAAGGCGTCGATCTGTCTGCCGAAGGACAGGCACTCGATGCGATCCGCGAAGTCGGGCCGGGCAGTCACTATCTCGGCTGCTCGCACACTCAGGCGCATTTCCAGACGGCCTTTTATCGCTCGCCACTTGCCGACAATAATTCCTTCGAGCAATGGGAAATCGAAGGCTCCAAGCGCATCGAGGACCGTGCCAATGCGCTATGCCGCACCTGGCTCGACAATTACGAGGCTCCGCCGCTCGATCCGGCGATCGACGAGGCGCTTCTTGCCTTCATCAAGGATCGCAAGGATTCGATGCCCGACGCCTTCACTTGAAGAGAGCCCGAGGCCGCCAGGGAGCAAGGCGGTGCGAGGCAGGTTGCCGACTTCATTCAAGGCAGCGTCTGGCGACCGCATTACGAATACAAGGGGCCGCGTTGAACCGATGAGCGGCCCTTCACCCATCTGTCGCAAGATCGAGGCCGCCCTGAAGCCGAGCGGCATCTTTATACGCGGTGTGGTGGATTTCTCTTTGGGCGAGGGGCCTTTGCTCACCGATGGCAGCCATGCCGCATCGGTCGTGCTGCTCGGTAATGCCGGCGGTTCCATCTGGCCGGCTTTCTCCCGGTGGAAGGCCCGCTATGATGGCCCCGATCCGCTTGACACCTGGTCGAAAGAGATCATCGGTCCTTTGGCGCAGTCACTCGGCGGCACCGCCTATTTCCCCTCCGATCAACCCTGGCAGCCGTTCCAGCAATGGGCGATGCGTGCTGAAGGGCTGAAACCGTCTCCGCTCGGCATCCTGATCCATCCCGAATACGGTCTCTGGCATGGTTATCGCGGTGCAATCGGTTTTGCAGTGAAGGCTGGAGAGAATGTAGTCACTGATATGGGACATGCTTGCGATTGCTGTAATACAAAGCCCTGTCTGACCACCTGTCCCGTTTCTGCGATCGCTCCCAATCCTGCGGATTTCGCCGTTTCTGCCTGCCGCAGCCATCTCGCAACTCCTTCGGGACAGCGCGGCTGCATGATCTCCGGCTGCGCCGCGCGCAATGCCTGTCCGGTCGGCGTGCAGTATCGCTATCCGGTGGAACAACTGAAATTCCACATGGCTGCGCTCGGCTGAGGCGCGTCAAAATCGACATCAGGTCTCAGAGACGTTGCGTCTGATGACAGTCGCGCTACATTCATATTGCCTGACATAAACCACCTGGGAGGAGTGACTGTATGAAACGCATGTGGCCCGATGAGTTTGACTATGTTCTGGATGGTGCCGAGGAGGTCATGCTGGAGGCTCCGGCCACGGTCAACGAGGATGGGGTGGAACTCGACGCGATCCACCGGCCGGCCTTGAAGGTTCGCCTGTCGCAGCAGGATTTCGAACGGATCTGGCCGCTCGCAGAGGCCCGCTACCGCTTGGATGGACGTTTCGCCGGCAAGGCAATCACTCTGATTACCAACA
Source organism: Aliirhizobium wenxiniae (assembly GCF_019511445.1). GTDB lineage: Bacteria > Pseudomonadota > Alphaproteobacteria > Rhizobiales > Rhizobiaceae > Neorhizobium > Neorhizobium wenxiniae_A. The sequence goes on along the minus strand of NZ_JAEUAN010000016.1, from coordinate 57,000 downwards.
ATCCGCATTATCACGCCTGGCATCCGGCCGATGGCGGGTCTGTTGAGGATGTCTCCGACAGCGGTGTGGCCTACACAACGAAATATGTCGTTGCTCACTTTCTGTTCGACGATGTGCGCGAAGCTGCCGTCGCGGCGTGACCCGGCCTGACCGGTCGCAAAAGCGATAAACACCGCCACTAAAGGCCGGCTCCACATGACGGGGCCGGCCTTTGCCGTTGCAGGTACGGCGGCTCTCGGATTTTTTTCGCCATCACCCCAAGGATTTTCTTTCGCCCAACGTCTAAGCTCCAAATGACAGGTAAGCGGACGGGACGAGCTTGAACGCCGAAATCCTCCAGAAAGCGTGCGAAGGTGACCGGGATGCATTCTCGGCACTGATCGAGGCGCATTACGATTTCATCCATTCGGTCGCCTGGCGCTGGTCGGGTGTTGCAAGCGATGCCGAGGATATAGCCCAGGATGTCTGCATTCGCCTGGCGCGGGCGGTTCGCGGCTTCAAGGGGAAATCCTCGTTCCGCACATGGCTCTACACGCTGACGCTGAATGCGGTACGGGACCATCAGCGCCAGGCCGCCCGCCGCAGCCGTGATGAAAAACGGTTGGCAAACGATCCGCTCTACATCTCGGCAGCCCACGAACGCGAGGATGACTGCGATGACGCTCTCTGGACCTCTGTCCGCACCCTGCCCGAAAAGCAGCGTGACGCGGTCCTGCTCGTTTATGCCGAGGGTCTCAGTCACGCAGCGGCGGCTGATGTCATCGGCTGCTCCGAAAAGACCGTGTCCTGGCACCTGCACGAGGCGCGCAAACGATTGAAGGACCTTCTGAGGAAGGAGGCAGTCTGATCATGACCGATGAATTCGACAGATTGCGGAACAGTCCGCCGGCCCCCAAGCCGTCTGAGGCTGCGCGTTCGCGCGCGCTATCCGCCGCCATGCAGGCTTTCGATGCCGAGGAAAAAAATGCGGACCAGACCCAAGGAACAAGCTGGCTGCGCCGTCAAAGCTCCATCCTCAACCGGATCTGGAGCAACAACATGATTACCCGGCATCATTATCTCGCAGGCTCGGCGCTCGCCACGCTTCTGCTCGTTCCGTCTGCCGCCTATCTCACTTTCGAGCTGACCCGCGGCAGCCTGCCGGTCGCGACCGAAATTTCTGCCTCGCCGCCGGCGGAGACACCCGCACCACAGGCTCAAAAACAGGAGAGCAGCCCGGATGTCCGGCAGCAAAGCAACTTCACCGCGGATGAAGTCGCGAGGTCGCTGAACAGTGAAGGTGCATCCGGAGGAGGCGCGAAGCGGTCTTCCCAGATGCTGGCCAAGCCATCGACAGTGCCGATGGTCGAGCCTGTGTCACCTTCACCCGCTGCCCCCTTGGCCTCTGGTGCCGCGCCTCAGGCGGATGCGCGTTACGGCAATATCGCGACCCTTGATGCCATCGCACCGCCTGATCAAGGTCGTGATCGTTTCGCCAATGCCGACACCAATCCGGTCAAGAGCGTCGCCACCGATCCGGTCTCGACCTTCTCCGTCGATGTCGACACGGCGTCCTATTCGATTGTCCGTCGTGCGCTGCTGCAGGGGCTGATTCCGGATCCCGACAGCGTTCGTGTCGAGGAATTGGTCAACTATTTCCCCTATGACTGGCCGCGTCCGCAATCGGCCGACACACCGTTCCGCACCACCGTCACCATGACGCCGACGCCTTGGAACACCGGCACACAGCTGATGAGTGTGGCAATTAAGGGATATGACGTGGCACCGTCAGCGGCACCGCCCGCCAATCTGGTTTTCCTGATCGATGTCTCGGGTTCGATGAACGCGCCCGACAAGCTGCCGCTCCTCAAAAGCGCCTTCCGCCTTCTGCTTGGCAAGCTCAGGCCTGAGGACAAGGTCTCGATCGTCACCTATGCCGGTTCCGCCGGCACGGTGCTTGAGCCTACATCGGCAGGCGAGCGTGAAAAAATCCTGAACGCCATCGACACGCTGCAACCGGGCGGCTCGACGGCCGGTGCAGAAGGGATCGAGGCCGCCTACAGCTTGGCGCGCCAGGCCTTCATCAAGAATGGCGTCAACCGCGTCATGCTGGCCACGGATGGCGATTTCAATATCGGTGCATCGAGCGATGAGGATCTTAAGCGCCTGATCGAGGATCGCCGCCGCGACGGTATCTATCTTTCGGTTCTCGGTTTGGGCCAGGGCAATCTCAACGACAGCCTGATGCAGACGCTCGCCCAGAACGGCAACGGCACGGCGGCCTATATCGATACGCTGGCCGAAGCGCAAAAAGCTCTGGTGGAAGAGGCGGGGTCGACGCTTTTCCCGATCGCCAAGGACGTAAAAATCCAGGTCGAGTTCAACCCGGACCGGATCGCCGAATACCGGCTGATCGGCTACGAGACCCGGGCGTTGCGGCGTGAGGATTTCAACAACGACCGCGTCGATGCCGGCGACATCGGTTCCGGCCATACGGTGACGGCAATCTACGAAGTGACGCCGAAGGGCAGTGAGGCCGTGCTCAACGATCCGCTGCGCTACAGAAAGCCATCTGCCGAAACGCCGCCCGCATCAGCCTCCGATGAACTGGCCTTCGTAAAAATCCGCTACAAGCAACCGGATGGTGACACGAGCAAACTCATCACCACGGCGGTAACGCAGGCGAATTCTGTCGGTGATTTCAACGCTGCCCCGCAGGACGTCCGCTTTGCCACAGCCGTCGCCGCCTTCGGGCAGAAGCTGCGCAGCACCCAGGCGCTGGACGCCTATTCCTACGGCTCGATCCTCGACATTGCCCGCAATGCCAGAGGCGAAGACCCGTTCGGTTATCGAGCCGGATTTCTCGATCTGGTCCGGCTCGCCGATACGCTAAAGCATTAGAAGAGACGTTTTATACGGGTGCCTTCGGGTAGGCCCGCTCCAGACCGCCGGAGCGGGTCAGGCCCTGCTTGAAAGCCTGATAGGCGGGATGCTGACCGGATTTTGCCGCTTCGGCCAGACGGATCTGCAGGCGGTCAGGGGCTGCATTGCCCAGCCATTCGCCGCATTTCTCTAGCTTCAGCGTGTTCAGGAACCGCGCTTCGGAAGCCTTGTCGAGATAGAGATGCAGACCGGCCAGCATCAGGTCGTCCTGCACCGGGTTTTCCATCAACAGCTTCAGCCAGCCCTGTTTTTCGTCCGAAAGATCGGTCAGTCCTTCGGCGATGGTTTCGCGGCTTCCGATTGTCGATACGCTGGTCATGCTTCAAAGTCCCCGTTGCCTTCAGCCCCGGCGACGACGGCGCTCCCGGCCGGAATCGCCACCGGATTCGCTGGCCATCTTATTGCGGAGCGGGCCTATCTTGTCGACGATTTCCTCGATCGTCGGGCGAGGACGCGGTGTATAATCGTCGAGAGCCGAACGCATTGCCGCCAGATGTTCGCAGGACGTACCACAGCATCCGCCGATAATCTTTGCGCCGGCATCGCGGGCAAGCCGTGCATATTCCGCCATCAGCGGCGGCGTGCCGGAATAATAGATTTCCGAGCCACGAAATTCCGGAATACCGCAATTGCCCTTGACGATAGTGATCGCATCCGGGTCGGCTTCCGTCATGTCGAGCAGCGAAGAGAGAATGTCGGATGCTCCGACGCCGCAATTGGCGCCGACGGCTTCCGGTCCGCTGCCGATATCGGCGGCAACCCCGTGGATATCCTTGGGGTTCAAGCCCATCATCGTCTTGCCGGCCGTGTCGAACGATCCGGTATAAGTATAGGGCAGGCCGACCTTTACCGCCGCTTCCGCCGCCGCCCGAATTTCGTCGGCTGCAGACATGGTTTCGATCCAGGCGACATCAACCCCGCCGGCCTTCAATCCTTCCATCTGCTCGGCAAAGGCCTGAACTGCATCCTCATAGGATAATGCTCCAAGCGGAATCAGCAATTCACCGGTCGGCCCGACCGAGCCCGCGACGATCACCTTTCGGCCGGCATTGTCGGCCACTGCACGGGCAATCTCTGCAGCGCGCTTGTTGAGGTCAAATACCCGGTCCTGAGCGTGATGCAGCTTCAGCCGGTGGCGCGTGCCGCCGAACGTGTTGGTGAGGATGATATCGGCACCCGCATCGACGAAATCCTGATGCAGTTTTGTAATCCGCTCCGGATTCGCCTCGTTCCACAATTCCGGCGCTTCGCCGGCTTCCAGACCCGCAGCAAACAGATTGGTTCCAGTCGCACCATCCGCCAGAAGAAAGCCTTTTTCGGCAATCAGAGCAGTCAATGGATTGGTTGTCGGCATGGCACCCTCCTGAAAGCTGAATATCAGATATAAAGATCCCTTTATATCCTTTCAAGAAAAAGGGCATGCGCCGGCTGCGACGCCGGCGCTTCTGTTTCCGTCTTTACTCGGCGGCCATCATCGATGCGTCGGAACCGGCAGGCGTCACCATCGCTGCCATCATCGTCTGCAGGTCGAGTGTGCCGATCGGCGTTCCCGCCTCGTCAATGATCGTTGCCTTGGTCTGGCCGCTCTCGGTCATCGCTTTGGCGGCGGCTTCGAGCGTGGTGGTCGCCTCGATACGTACTCCATCAGCCGCTCCGTCGAACGGCTTCATCACCGTCTTGGCCTGGATCACACGGCCGCGGTTCACCTCCTTGACGAAGGCGGTGATGTAGTCATCGGCTGGTGACAACACGATTTCCTGCCCGGTTCCTTGCTGCACGACCTGACCATCGCGGAGAATGGCGATCTTATCACCAAGCCTGAGTGCTTCGTCGAGGTCATGGGTGATGAAGACCACGGTCTTTTTCAGTTCCGCCTGCAGGTCGAGAAGCACGGTCTGCATGTCGACGCGGATCAACGGATCGAGCGCCGAATAAGCCTCATCCATCAGCAGGATGTCGGCATCGTTGGTGAGAGCCCGTGCAAGCCCAACGCGCTGCTGCATGCCGCCGGAGAGTTGGTTCGGATAGTGATGTTCGAACCCGGACAAGCCCACCCGGTCGATCCAGTACTGTCCCTTCTTCAGGCTTTCCGAGCGGGAAACGCCTTGGATATCGAGCCCGTAGACGGTGTTTTCGATCACCGTGCGATGCGGCAAAAGAGCGAATTTCTGGAACACCATCGCCGTCTTATGGCGGCGGAATTCGCGCAGATCCCGCTCGTTCATGCCGCAGACATTGACCCCGTCATAGACGACTTCACCGTAAGTCGGCTCGATCAGCCGGTTGATATGACGGATCAGTGTCGACTTTCCCGAACCCGATAGACCCATGACAACGGTAATGCCGCCGGCCGGCATGGAAATGTTGATATCCTTCAGCCCCAGCACATGCCCGTAGCGCTCGTTGAGTTCCGCCTTGGAAAGCCCGTTTCTGACGGCCTCCACATGCTGGCGGGCATTCGATCCGAAGATCTTGTAGAGGCCTTTGATCTCGATGCCGTGACTAGCCATGCACCACCTCCGTATGACGCTGAAGACGCTTGCCGAAGGCCTGGCTCGTCCGGTCGAAGATGATGGCGATCGCCACCAGTGCAAAACCGTTGAGGAAGCCGAAGGTGAAGAACTGGTTGTTGATCGCTTGCAGCGTATTGCGGCCCAGCCCGCCGACGCCGACCATCGAGGCGACGACCACCATGGCGAGCGACATCATGATCGTCTGGTTGATACCGGCCATGATCGTCGGCAGCGCCAGCGGCATCTGCACGTTCCACAGTTTCTGGCCACGCGATGAGCCGAATGCATCGGCCGCCTCCAGCACTTCCTTGTCGACCAGCCTGATGCCGAGATTGGTGAGGCGGATCATCGGCGGAACGGCATAGATGACCACCGCAATCAGACCCGGCACCTTGCCGATGCCGAAAATCACCACGACCGGAATGAGATAAACGAAGCTTGGCATCGTCTGCATCACGTCGAGTATGGGATTGATCACGCCCTGCACGCGCTCCGACCTTGCCATCAGGATACCGATCGGCAGACCGATGATGATCGCGATCAAGGTCGATACGGTAACGATCGCAAGTGTCGTCATCGTATCTTCCCACAGGCCGAACAGGCCGATGAGCAGCATGCCGATCGCCGTGCCGATGGTGATGCGGATGCTGCGACTACCGAAATAGACGACCAACAGCATGACGATCAGAACCACCGTCCAGGGAGAGGTGGTGAACAGCCTCTCGAGATAGTTCAGGAACCACTGCAATGGCGCCTTGAGCGCGTCGATGATGTAGCCGTATTCACGCACAAGTCCCCTGAAACCGTCGTCGATCACCTGGCGTAGCTGGCGGATGGTGCTGTCGCTGATGGCCGGGAACCGACAGAAGGCTCGCGGCAGAAACTCGCAGATAGCCATGCTTTTCCCCTTGTTTTGCCTGTTTTGATCTCGCCCGTGCAGTCTTGTCGAAGCGTCTCGCCGGCATGGCTTTCCGGCATCGCCTTTTAGCTCGGGCAGGCAATCATTGCGGACGACTTTGCGCGCCGCCCTTCCATGAACGACATCATGTTGTCGCGCTTTGCGACGTCATCCGGTCGAGAGGCGGCAGTGATCCGCCACCTCTCTCGTCCGTATCAAAGCGATGCCTTGACCTTTTCGGCAATCTCCGGAGAGACCCACTTGGTCCAGACATCCGGTTGGGTTTCCAGGAAATGCTTGGCAGCGTCGGCATTGGTACCCTGGTTGTCGGTCTGCCAGGCAAGGATGCCGTTGACCGTGGCATTGGTCCACTTGCGGGCCTTGATGTAGTCCATCGCAACGCCGGCCTTGTCGGCGAAGGCCTTGGTCACGACGGTGAATGCCTGCGAAGTCGGGTAGGAATTGACCTTGGGGTCGGCGCAATCGGGCACGGCGGTGCAGGCATCCCAGTTTGCCTTGTCATGCGGCACGTCGAAGGACAGTTTCACCATCTCGTATTTGCCGAGAATGGCGGTCGGTGCCCAATAATAGCCCAGCCAGCCGGTCTTTTTCTCGAATGCGTTGGCGATGGAGCCATCAAGGCCTGCAGCCGAACCGGTATCGACAAGGTCAAACCCCTTGTCCTTGGCACCGAGTGCTTTGTAGAGATTGGCGGTCGAAACCTGGCAGTTCCAGCCTGACGGGCAGTTGGTCACGGCAGCCTTGGACGGATCTTCGGGAGCAGGGAAAAGTTCGGGATGCTGGAGCGCCTGCTCGACTGTCTTGATGTCGGGATGGGCGTCGGCGAGGAATTTCGGTATCCACCAGCCTTCGACCGCGCCGTCGGCGAGAATTTCGGCAGCCTCGATGAGACGGCCTTCCTTGACGGCAGCATCGAGCGGGGTGCGCACGGCATTTACCCAGAATTCCGGCGCCATGTCCGGCTGGGCTTTTTCGTTCATCGAGGTAAAGGTCGGCATCGTGTCGCCGGTGACCAGCTCGACGGTACAGCCGTAACCCTCTTCAAGAATGATCTTGTCGACATTGGCGGCGACGCCGGCCGAGGCCCAGTTCATTTCAGCAATCGAGATTGAACCACAGTCCGCATAGGCTGCCCCGGCAAACCCATAAAGACCGGCTGCAAAGACGGTGGAAGCGAGGAGTTTTTTCATCGTAAGACCTCCCAGTCTTAGTGTTGACAATCGATACGTGGAGCCGGTGCTACCGAAATCCGTAATGAAAGCGCCTGGGAGCGACAGGATCGCGCCCTCTGAATGGTCGCTGTCCCCATGCGTCTTTTTCTATCTGTCAAAAGCCGCAGATAGGGCGCATTTTTCTGTCAGCACGGGCAGCCTACGGCTTAAATCAAATAAATCAACAGCAGCTGTCAGCGCCGCTTATCCGAGATTTTCTCGTAACGCGTTGGAAGAGAATGATTTGTGTGCGATGAAGGCCTAAAAACGGTCAAATGCCGCCTAATCGCGCTGTCCGTCTCTGGGCAATTTGGGTGCGATCAGAAATGTCGGCAAAGTCACGCCCGAGTTTTGACGTGTTATAGCCGATTAGCGGCGTGGAAAAAAATCTGAGAAAATTACAGCGCAGTGAAAAAAACCGCTTTGGAGCAACATTAAAGGCTGCCTTCGCACCCGCCAATAACCATCCGGTAAGGAAGTCACGCTAGATGTTGGGACGCGGACGAAAGTCCCGTCAGTGGCGCCGGATTATTGTAATGCGTGCCGGTCGCCCCTTCTACGGCTTCAAGCCGCTCCCTGTATCGAAAATTCACGATGGCCGCTTGCCGCATTTTGCGACTTGCCGCATTGCCGTGGGCGTCGATCAACAGTTTCCAACCGTAAAAGACACGGTTGGAAAAACAGTGAAAGCGGAGCAGGCCGAATTCAGCCGGAATTCGAGGTTCTGATAAATCCGAAGATCGACATGCGTCGTGTGCTGTCTGACGGACGCGCGTTCCTGAAGGCCTTGGGAGCCTCCGAATTCCAGGCGATCTGCAGGCCGTTATTGTTCCTGAATACGTAGAGCATGTGGGTGTTTCCTCGGTGGCTGCGATCTCGTCGCGAAGCCTTGTCTTTTGTCGATCCAATACGCCGAAGAACACGCCGCGCCTCGCCGCAAATCGTCACTCGATGTCGCAAAGTGAATAGTGCGTCCAAATGCGCCGAACGCCGGTAATCGGCTCCCGTTCAACGAGACCGGTTGACTTCCCGCCAAGCACGTCCGATCATTCATCTGCAATGCGAATCCAGACAAACCCGAACACGGACCGGACGCCTCTGACATCTACGAATCGTCCGGTTTCGTCTGGCCTCCACGCGACCTTTCCCCAATGATCCTATCCGGCAAAACTGCTCTCGTACTTGGTGGTGCCCGTTCCGGCAAATCGGCTTTCTCCGAGCGCCTGGCGCAGGCGACTGGCCTTGAGCGCCACTATATCGCGACCGGTCGCGCCTATGACGACGAGATGCGTGAGCGGATAGTCCGCCATCAGGACGATCGCGGACCGTCCTGGGTGACGCATGAAGAGCCTGTCGAACTGATCCGCACACTTCGGGAAATCGACAGGCCTGGACGCGTTGTCCTCGTCGATTGCCTGACGCTCTGGGTCACCAATCTGATGATGGCAGGCGAGGACATCCCGGCGCGTTCCGCTGACCTCGCCGCACAACTCCTGAGCCTCGAAGCCAAAATCATCTTTGTTTCGAACGAAGTCGGCCTGGGGATCGTGCCTGAGAACAGGATGGCGCGCGAGTTTCGCGATCACGCCGGACGGCTGCATCAGCAGATGGCGGCCGCAGCCGACGAGGTGTTTTTCGTCGCCGCCGGCCTGCCTCTTCGCATGAAGGGCTGACGGCTTACCAGCCGAGCCAGAGCCGGGCAGGGTGGTTCGGGTCAGTCAACAGTTTTGTCGCCAGCACCAGACATGACAGTACCAGAAGCGGCTTGATGATCTTGGCGCCCTTTTTCATTGCCAATCCGGAACCGATCTGGGCGCCGATGAACTGGCCGACACCCATCATCAGTCCGATTTTCCAAAGGATCGATCCTGTCGCGACGAAGACCAGGAATGAGCCGAAATTCGAGCCGAAATTGATGAGCTTCGTATGGGCGGTTGCCTTCAGCATGCCGAAACCGGCGAGAAGCACGAATCCCAGCATATAGAACGAGCCTGCACCCGGCCCGAAAACGCCGTCATAAAGTCCCACAAGCGGCACGACGGTCAGGCCAAAGACAAACGGCGTCACCCGCCGCCGACCATCCGCATCCGAAAGGCTGGGTTTGAAGGCGAAGAACAGGGCGATTGCGATAAGCAGGAAAGGGATAGCGGCTGCCAGGGCCGAGGCAGGCACGATCGAGGCAAGCACTGCCCCCACGGCACCACCCACAGCAGCCGTCAGCGCCATGGGCAACTGGCTGCGCAGGTTGATATGGCCCTTGCGCGCATAGGCAATCGTTGCCGAGGCTGCGCCGAACTGGCCTTGCAGCTTGTTGGTCGCGATCGCCTCCAGCGGCGGTATGCCTGCAATCAGCAGAACGGGAATGGTGATCAGTCCGCCGCCGCCGGCGATCGAATCGACGAAACCGGCGAAAACGGCGGCAAGAAACAGGAGGAACAGAAGTTCGAATGCGATATCGGGCACGGGATGAGGCTCGGAGGAGGGGTAATTTCAGGAAGGAGCCGCCTTCTTCCACGGAACGCCCGGTCGGGCAAGTCCACTCGACTGCATAGCCGTTCTGCGTTGCGCCAGTGAGCACAGCGGGATTGCACCAGTCGGAGCAGTGGGCGTCTGCGGGATTGCGCCTCGTTCGAATGCCGTTATGGTGCGCGGCTTCGCATTCGTATGAAAGACTGGATAAGCCCGCATGCTCAAAGTGATATTCGACACCGACCCCGGCGTGGATGATGCCATGGCGCTCCTCTATCTGCATCGGCATCCGGGCATAGATCTCGTTGGGGTCACGACGGTGTTCGGCAATGCGCCGATCGAGATCACCACCCGAAACGCACAGTTCCTGCATCAGAAGTGGAATATCGAGGCACCGATCGCCAAGGGGGCAGGGCGGGCCTATGACGATGGCCGCGATGCCGCACATTTCGCGCCGGTCGTGCATGGCGAGGACGGTCTCGGCAATATCGGCGTTCCACTGGAAATCGACCATCCTCTCGACGAGCGCTCGGCGGCGCAGTTCATCATCGATACGGTCAGGGCCGATCCCGGCAATGTCACGCTTGTCGCCGTCGGCCGCATGACCAACCTCGCACTGGCGCTGAAGGCCGATCCCGAATTCGCAAGCCTGGTCAGGGAAGTGGTCATCATGGGCGGCGCCTTCGACGTCAACGGCAACGTCACGCCGGCGGCCGAGGCCAATATCCACGGTGATCCGGAAGCCGCCGATGTCGTTTTTACCGCCCCCTGGAAAGTGACGATCATCGGTCTCGACGTGACCCTGAAAACCACCATGTCGTCGGACTATCTGGCGAAAATGGTCGAGGCCGGACCTTCGGAGCTCAAGCTCCTGTCGGACCTCTCGCAATATTACATCGACTTCTATCGCCAGCGCGTCGGCCTTGACGGCATGGCGCTGCATGACAGTTGCGCCTGCGTCTATCTCACCGAACCGCATCTTTTCGAGGTTCGCACCGGCCCGGTCCGCGTGGTTTGCGGCGGCCTGGCCGATGGCAAGACCATCCAGGCGCCGGATCAAGGACGCAAGTTCGTCGGCAGCGCATGGGATGGCGTGCCGAGCCAGATCATCGGCACCGGCGTTCAGCCGGATGGAGTTTTGGAAGCTATCCGCGCCGTTCTCGTTGAAGGACGCGCGCCTTAACTCTCTCGCATGAAGATGACGCGGGCGGTCAGTCGCCGCCCGCAGTCACGGCCAGCTTTTCCAGATCCGGCACAAAGATCTGCCGGTTGTTCTCGATCTGGATGAGCCCGTCCTTGCGCAGCTTGGTCATCTGGCGGCTGACGGTCTCTATCGTCAGTCCGAGGAAATCGGCGATATCGGCGCGCGACAGCGGCAATTCGAAAGCGCAGGAACCGAACTGATCGCCGTCCGTGTGGGATGCCACCAGCACCAGCAGGCTGGCCACCTTTTCTCGGGCGGATTTGCGCCCGAGCGTCAGCATCCAGTCGCGTGCTTCGTCCAGTTCCGTTAGCGCCTGGTTATGCAGGCGGCTGCCGAGTTCGGCTGATTCGGCAATCATCCGTTCGAGAATTTTTCGCGGCAAGACGCAAAGTTCAGCGTCCGTTGCCGCTTCCGCCGCCATCAGGCTTTCGCCAAGAAAAGGGCGGCCCATGAAATCCGGCGCAAATTGCAGGCCGACGATCTGCTGGCGTCCATCCGCCATGATTTTCGACAGTTTGATCACGCCCCTGAGAATGTTGGAATAGGAGTGAACCTGCTGTCCCTGGCCGATAAGCTCGGTGCCTGCCTCCACGGCCTTGCGCTGGGAATGCTTGTTCAGTTCGTTGAGCTGGAGCGGGCTAAGCGTGGAACAGACGCCATTGTGCCGGGCATCACAGGCGCGACAGACGAGCGGCACCTCGTGAATGTCCAGTATTTTTAGCTGCGCATCCATTCCCATTCCCCCACACCGGCGCATCCGCCCCGAAAATCGGGATTGATTTTCGGGTGCCTGACGCACTGCTCAAAAGCTACAGCATCCCTGATGCACCTGAATCGAGGTGCAATGCTGCAGGCGGCGTTTAATGGTCCGAACTTGGTTCAGTTGCTCTTCTCATGCTTGATCCAAGTCAAAGTCGCTAAAATATTCCGCAGGTAGCTCTTGAGGCACATGAGAAGAGGTGTGCGATGAGCGAAAGATTGCTTGCGAAATATTCGGGCTCTGTGCCGCGATACACTAGCTATCCGACTGCGCCGCATTTTCACACTGGTGTAAATTGCGACATCTATTCGCAGTGGCTGTCAAAACTCGGCTCTTCGAGCAATCTGTCACTCTACCTTCACATACCCTATTGCGACCGGCTCTGTTGGTTCTGCGCCTGCCATACGAAGCAGACGCTGCGTTACGAGCCGATCACCACCTATCTCGCATCTCTTCGCCAGGAGATTGCCGCTGTCGGGGCCAAAATACCTGCCGGTGCCAGGGTAACTGCCATCCATTTCGGCGGCGGCTCGCCCACCATGCTGAAGCCTGAGGACATGGTCGATCTGATGGCCTGTCTGAGGGCATCGTTCGATGTTGCGGGCGATGCCGAAATCAGCGTCGAGATGGATCCCAATGATCTGGACGAAGCCCGATACGACGCTCTCGCCGCGATCGGCCTGACGCGCGCCAGCCTCGGCGTTCAGGATTTTGATCCGACCGTACAGAAGGCGATCAACCGTATCCAGACGTTTGAGCAGACGAAATCCGTCGTCGACGCGGTGCGGGCGCGCGGCGTCAATTCGGTCAATTGCGATGTGCTTTACGGGCTTCCCCACCAGACGCTTGAAGGCGTTGGCCGCACGCTTTCCGATATTCTGTCCCTGTCGCCCGATCGTGTTGCGCTTTTCGGTTATGCGCATGTTCCGTGGATGAAGAAACATCAGACGATGATACCCGAAACGGCCTTGCCGGATGTCGGCGAACGTTTCCGTCAGAGCAATTTTGCCGCCCGGATGCTTCTGGATGCAGGCTACCAGCCGATCGGTATCGATCATTTTGCCAAACCGTCTGATTCTATGGCTGTCGCCGCAAGAGCCGGCCGGTTGCGGCGTAATTTCCAAGGCTACACGACAGATAGCGCCGATGCGCTGATCGGTCTTGGAGCCTCCTCAATCAGCCAGTTGCCGCAAGGCTATGTGCAGAACATGCCGGCCACCGGTGAATATCAGCGCATCGTGGAAGGTGAAAATCTGGCGGCGGTGAGGGGTATCGAATTGTCGGAAGACGATCGTATGCGTGCTTATGTGATTGAGCGCCTGATGTGCGATTTCGGCTTCGATTTCATGCCCTTGCTGGCAAATTTCCCGACCGGTGCTCATGCGTTGATTGCTGAGGCTCGCGCTTTTGCCCACAGCAATCCGGACGATATCTGTCGTGTCGGAAATGCGTCATTCACAATCACCCCGGAGGGACGCCCGTTCACCCGCACCATCGCCGCGGCGTTCGATCGTTATCTTGAAAACGGTCGTGGTCGGCACTCTATTGCGGTCTAGGCCGCAAGCCTTCATCATTGCGCTCTGGACGATTGCTGTTTAGGCAACAGTTTCGGTGCAAATTTTGCGCCTGAAAGACGAAGCCATTGGCATTTGGAACCGTTTTCCCTATGTGGGGCTACGAATTACCTATTTTCAAAGGACATGGGCGTGACTGCTACATTCGACAAAGTTGCCGACATCATTGCTGAAACCAGCGAAATCGAGCGGGACACCATCACCCCCGAAAGCCACACGATCGACGATCTCGGCATCGACAGCCTCGACTTCCTCGACATCGTCTTCGCGATCGACAAGGAATTCGGCATCAAGATCCCGCTCGAGCAGTGGACCCAGGAAGTCAACGAGGGCAAGGTTTCGACGGAAGAATATTTCGTCCTGAAAAACCTCTGCGCCAAGATCGACGAGCTGCGCGCAGCCAAGGGCTGATCTGTCATGCTGCTTGAATATTTCCAGATGATCGATCGGGTGGAATCACTCGATCTCGATGGAAAGACGTTGAAGGCGCGCTCGACTGTGCCGGCGAAAAGCCCGGTATTCGAAGGGCATTTCCCCGGCATGCCGCTTGTGCCGGGTGTTCTTCTCATCGAAACCATGGCGCAGGCCTCCGGCATGCTCGTGCTTGCTGCGACGGATTTTGCCGCCATGCCGTTCCTGATGTCTGTCGACGGCGCCAAGATGCGCTCTTTCGTCGAGCCGGAAGCCGTGCTCGACATCGAGGCGTTTCTGGAGCACGAGGGCTCGGGTTATGCCGTCACCAAGGCGAAGATTACGTCTGGCGGCAAGAAGGTGTGTGATGCGCAGTTGAAGCTGCGTACCATGCCGTTTTCGGAAATCCCGCTGGCGCCGATCGTGCGCAAGCGCGCCGAGGAAGTCGGCTTGGTTGCAGCCATGAATGCCGGCGCCTGAAGAAAATTGCGCCGGCGCGCAACACGACCGTTGCAACGGCATGCGATGAAACAAGCAATTGAAGCGTGAACCGCGATCCTGATGGATCGCGGTTTGCCTTGAAGACGCGGTCGAGGCCGCTAGTCCGCGAATGAGGACAGAGATGAAGTCTGACAATGATGTTGTGATCACCGGTATCGGTATCGTCACCTGCCAGGGCGTCGGCAAGGAAGCGCATGTTGCGCTCCTGTCGGCAGCCGCAGTTGCCAAGCCGGCCATCGAAGCCGAGCGTTTCGCTCCCTATCCGGTCCATCCGCTGCCCGAAATCGACTGGTCTGCCCAGATCGTCAAGCGTGACCAGCGCCAGATGGAAAACTGGCAGCGCCTCGGCGTCTTTGCCGCCGGTCTGGCGCTTGATGACGCGGGCCTGAAGGAAGATGCGGAAGCCTGCGCCTCGATGGACATGATCGTCGCCGCCGGTGGTGGTGAACGCGATATCAAGGTCGATTCGCTGATCGTCGATGAAGCGCTGAAGCGCAATGATCGCGATATCCTCCTGAACGAGAAACTGACGACCGAACTGCGCCCGACGCTGTTCCTCGCGCAGCTTTCAAACCTGATGGCCGGTAACATCTCTATCGTTCACAAGGTCACCGGTTCCTCGCGCACCTTCATGGGCGAAGAGGCGGCTGGAATTTCCGCCGTCGAAACCGCCTATCACCGCATCAAGGCCGGCCAGTCGAGCCACAGCCTCGTCGGCGGTGCTTTCATTGCCGAGCGCGCCGATATTCTGCTCCTCGTCGAAGGCATCCGTGCCCATGCAACGGGTGAATGGCAGCCGCTCTGGTCCCGTTCGAACGATAACGGCGGCGGGATGATCACCGGTTCGGTCGGCGCATTCCTCGTGCTCGAATCCCGGACCCGTGCCGAAGCCCGCGGCGCCCATATCTATGCCGTCATCGACGCCGTCGAAGGTGATCGCGGTAACCGTGACGAAGGCAAGTTGGAGAAGCGCTTGTCGCGTCTTTCCGCTACGGCCTCCGGCCTGAACGGCGAAGACACGGTGGTTTTTTCGGGCGCGAGCGGCCTGGTTGATCTCGCTACCCGCGAAAAAACGGTGCTGGAGAAAGAATTTGCAGGCGCTGCGATCCGCGGGTTCGGTGGCGTCACCGGCCACGCGCTGGAAGCGCAGTTCCCGCTCGGTCTGGCGCTGGCGGCCCTGTCGCTGGATGGCCAGAGCCTCGTGCCGGCCTTTGATGAGACAAATGAAAAGCCGATGGCAAAGCCGGCAGATCACGCCGTGGTTACAACGGTCGGTTACACGCGCGGCGAGGGCGTTGCCGTCCTCTCGAAGAACGCGTGAAGGAGTAGATCATGAGTGACAACCGCTTCACCGATCATCTCGGTCGCCCGCTCGTAGCCGTCACCGGCATGGGCGTCATCACCTCGCTCGGCCAGGGCCTTTCCGACAACTGGTCGGCGCTGACTTCGGGCACGTCGGGCATCCACAAGATCACCCGTTTCCCGACCGATGGCTTGTCAACCCGCATCAGCGGCACGGTGGATTTCATCGCCGTTCCAGCCAACAATTCCGTCGAGCGTTCCTTTGCGTTTGCCCGCGAAACGACGAAGGAAGCACTGGCTCAAGCAGGCCTCTCCGGCGATTTCGACGGTCCGCTCTTCCTTGCGGCTCCGCCGGTTGAACCCGAATGGCATGATCGTTTTGCTCTTGCTGACCGTTCGCCGCCGTCGAAGGCCGAAGGTGATGCCTATGAGCGTTTCCTCACTGCCATGCGCGAACGTCCGGATCCGGTCTTCCTCGAAGCCGTCCAGTTCGGCTCGATCTCGGAACGTCTGGCCGACATGTTCGGCACCCGCGGCCTGCCGGTCACGCTGTCGACTGCCTGCGCCTCGGGCGCAACCGCAATCCAGCTCGGCGTCGAGGCGATCCGCCAGGGCCGCACCGACCGGGCGCTGGTTGCTGCGACCGATGGCTCCGTCAGTGTCGAGGCGCTGGTGCGCTTCTCGCTGCTCTCTGCTCTCTCCACCCAGAACGACCCGCCGGAAAAGGCCTCCAAGCCGTTCAGCAAGGATCGCGACGGTTTCGTTATCGCCGAAGGTGCTGCAACGCTGGTGCTGGAGTCGGTCGAATCCGCGCTGGCACGTGGTGCGACGGTCCTCGGCATCATCAAGGGCCTCGGTGAAAAGGCCGATCACTTCCACCGCACCCGGTCCTCGCCGGATGGCGGCCCTGCAATCGCCACCATTCGTGCCGCGCTCGAAGACGCCGGCATGGACGAAAGCGGCATCGGCTATATCAACGCCCATGGCACCTCGACGCCTGAAAACGACAAGATGGAATACGGTTCCATGCTCGCCGTCTTCGGCGACCGGATGAAGAACATCCCGGCCTCGTCGAACAAGTCTATGATCGGTCATACGCTGACGGCCGCTGGCGCCGTGGAAGCTGTGTTCTCGATCCAGACCATGCTGACCGGCACGCTGCCGCCGACCATCAACTACACCAATCCCGATCCGACGATCGAGCTCGATGTGGTGCCGAATGTGAAGCGCGACGGCCAGCCCAAGGCAGTTCTATCGAACTCCTTCGGCTTCGGCGGCCAGAACGCCAGCCTTGTCATGACGCTGGAACCGGTCTAAGGCCTGCGCCACAGATAATTGGACGTCATTCTTGGCCTTGTGCCGGAATACAGTGACGTCACTTGAGAAAATGAGTGTTGGCAGATGCCCGGGATATGCCCGGGCATGATGCGTATTTGGACGCCCCATCTGCCTCACGCATCCGGAAGGAAACGAAAAACATGCGCGCGCTGCAACTGATCGATGACCGCAAGCTCGAAGCCGTCGACATTCCCGAGCCGGAAGCGCCCGGTCCCGGTGAAGTGACGCTGCGCGTCAAGGCGGTAGCCTTGAACCATATCGACGTCTGGGGCTGGCGCGGCATGGCGTTTGCCAAGCGCAAGATGCCGCTGACGATCGGTGCGGAAGCCTCCGGCGTCGTCGAGGCGATCGGCCCTGGCGTCTCCAACGTTCTCCCCGGCCAGCTCGTCTCGATCTACGGCGCGCGCACCTGCGGCCTCTGCAAACCCTGCCGCGAAAAGCGCGATAACCTCTGCGAACACGTCTCGGGCGTCCACGGTTTCCACCTCGACGGCTTTGCGCAGGAAAAGGCGAACATTCCGGCTCGCCAGCTGGTGCCAGCTCCTCCGGGTGTTGATGCGGTGGCAGCAGCGCTTGCTCCGGTCACTTTTGGCACGGTCGAGCACATGCTGTTCGACAACGCCAAGCTTCAGCCGGGTGAAACGATCCTCGTCCATGCCGGCGGTTCCGGCATCGGCTCGGCCGCCATCCAGCTCGCCAAGAAGATCGGCTGCACCGTCATCACCACGGTCGGCTCGGACGACAAGATCGAAAAGGCGAAGGCGCTCGGCGCCGATCATGTCATCAACTACCGCACCGACCGTTTTGAAGGCGTCGTGCGCAAGCTGACCAAGAAGAAGGGCGTCGAAGTCGTCTTCGAACATGTCGGCAAGGATACGTTCGCCGCCTCTATGTTCTGCCTGAAGCGTGGCGGCCGCCTCGTCACCTGCGGCTCCACCTCGGGCGTTTCCACCGACGTAAACCTGATGATGCTCTTCCAGCAGCAGTTGAAGCTGCTCGGCTCCTTCGGCTGCCGTATGGAAAACATGGCCGATGCCATGCAGAAGATGGCGCAGGGTATTGTCCATCCGGTCATTGACACGGAAGTCACCTTCGACGAGATCGACCGGGCGCTGGAGCGTATGGAAAGCCGGCAGATCTTCGGCAAGATCGTCCTGAGGATGGATTGAGGCCATCCCATGAAGATGGTCATCACCCGCATCGTTCTGGCGCTCATGCGCTTCCGGCAATGGCTGGTAGCGCAGATGACTTTCGGCATGCTCAACATGCTGAAGATCCTGCCTGCCGATCCAGCCATTCGCTTCGCCGATCGTGTTGCCCGTTTCATCGGCCCGAAACTGTGGCGTCACAAGCTGATGATGACCAATCTCACCAATGCCTTTCCGGAAAAGTCTCAAGAAGAGCTTGAAAAGATTGCTGTCGCCAGCTGGGGACATATGGGGCGCATGGCCGCCGAATATGTCTTTCTTGATCGGTTGTTCGATTTCGACCCGGAAAACACCAAGCCGGGCAGGGTGGAAGTCTCGGGTATCCCGATCTTCCTCGACCTGCGCGACAATCCGCGGCCCTTCATCGTCTTCACCGCCCATACCGGAAATTTCGAGCTGTTGCCGGTTGCCGGCAAGGCATTCGGCCTGGAAGTCATGGTTCTCTTCCGCCCGCCGAACAATCCCTATATCGCCGACAAGGTTTTTTCCTTCCGCGCGGCCCGCATGGGAAGCCTCGTTCCCTCGCATGCGGGCTCGTCCTTCGCGCTTGCCCGTCGCCTTGAAGCCGGCGGCGGCGTCGGGGTGCTCGTGGATCAGAAATTCAAGAAGGGCCAGTCCACGTCCTTCTTCGGCCTTGAGGTGAAAACCAATCCGCTCTTGGCAAAGCTGGTTCGCCAATTCGATGCCGAAGTTTATCCGGCCCGCTGCATCCGGCTTCCGGACAACCGCTACCGGCTGGAAATCGAGCCGAAGATCGAAATGCCGCGCGATGCGAAGGGCAATCTCGATATCCAGGGAACCGCACAGCTGTTGAACGACAAGGTCGAAAGCTGGGTTCGCGAATATCCCGAGCAATGGCTGTGGTACCATGATCGCTGGAGAATTAAGGATACGGTCGAACGCTGATCCTATGGTAAGTTGTGGGCCATTATTTGGGGCCGCACTAGACGAATTGATTAATTATAATCATCTCTTATGCAGGATAGGCTCGCACTAGAGCAATTCCAGCAAAAGTGGGAACCGGTTTGCGTCCGGAATTGCGCTGAAACAAAGAGATAAGCAGTTTCGTGTTTCGAATGAAGGCGGAAATGCTCTAGGTAGAAGGCGCCGCTTCTCGTGTTGCTCTGAGAGGGGTCGATTTTGAAAGCATTGATTGATCTGTTCTGGGCGAAATATTCCGACCTTCGCCAGGCAGTTGAACAGGAAGACGACGATGCCGTTTCCCGGATCGACCGGGAAATCGATCCGCTCGTCAAGGCTATACTTGGAAGTCAGGGCCGCGATCAGGCAGCGATCGGCGTGCAGTTTCGTTTCGCTCTCGATCTCCTGAACGAGGAAGCGGACGATGGCGGCTGCGTAAGGCGTAATGGCCACCTTCTGCAGATGTTGGTGGAGCGTTACCTAGTGGCGGATCAGTCGCTGCCTTCAAGGGCGGAAGCGCCCGAAGACACCGGCCAGCCTGCCGACATCTCTCAGGCCATTGCTGATGGCTATCTCGACGATGCGCTGCTGAACAGCCTGCCGGAGCGGGTCGTGGTCGTCGCCCCCGGCTATCGCATATTCTACAGCAACGAAACCAATGCAGGGCGGATGGACACTCCGCGTGACACGCTTATCGGGCGGCATTTTGCCGAGTTCGTCGGCCTCCACCATTTCCGTCACGATCTGCAGCCCAGTCTCGATCGTTGTTTTGCAGGCGAAACCCTGAAGCTGACCTATGCTGACAAGCTCGACGGTCGCACCGTCGTCATTCACTGCCGCATGTCGCCGATAAGCCGCTCGGGAACCCTCATCGGGGCGCTTGTCGTGATGCAGGAAAAGGAAGATCGCCGTCGCCGGGCGGCGGAGTGAACTTGAACACTATTCAGATATCGGGCTGAACGGCAGATAGTCGTGCAAGAGATGCGCCTTTTCGAAGGCGATATGACGCCTGACCCCTTCGAAGAAGCCGCGTAACATATAGCCGACGGCTTCGACATTGACCGGCTCGCCCGAACCAAGCCGCAGAAGCGCTTCAGTCAGTTCCTCGGCATATCCCTCATCTTCGAAATGCTCGAACTTCAGTCGCGAAAGCGTTGCGAGTATCGGCCCTGAATTCGCCTGTTGTTGCGAAAGATGGGGAAACAGTACGGTCTCTTCGTATTGATGGATGCTGCGGATCAGCGGACAGAGCGCCTTGGCCGCGTAAATGCACTTCTGCCGATTGACGCTTGCCGGCAGGCTGTCGGCGATCTCTTCCAGCTCGCTGCAAAGGGCCAGTTGCTCGTCATGGGCCTGCCGTATCCAAGACATCATCATGTCCTGATTGGATTGTCGGACGGGCTGCGCAGACAGAACTGCATTCGTCAGATCGATGTCGTGTCTCAAGTCTGACCTCCGGAACCTGCATTGGCCGTTGATCGTCCGACGTTCCATCATGGTCGCCTTATTTGCGTTGATTCAAATCAAGGCGTTTGGCTTTGGCTGCTGCCATCTGTCGCGGAGGTCGCGACGGAAAGTGGCAGGGGGGATTCGATCGGAATCGTTGTTTCGCCACCCTCGCGACGGCCAATCACGCCGTTGGGGGATACCAACAATGAACTACCCTTTGGAAACTGCAGCACTGGTGATCGGGACATTCCTGGCGCTGCTTGGCGCGGCTTACGCGCATGATAGTCTGTTCGCCGCCCACATGTGGGTGCTGTTCGCAACGCTCGGCATCAGCAGTATTGTCATGCTGCGCCGCGTGTCTTTCGCGCCCGCCGGTGCGCCGCGCCCCGTTCCGCAAAAATCTGAATATTTCGATGAAGTCGTCAAATATGGCACGATCGCGACCGTCTTCTGGGGCGTTGTCGGCTTTCTGGTCGGTGTCGTTGTTGCACTTCAGCTGGCTTTTCCTGACCTGAATATCGAGCCTTGGCTCAATTTCGGTCGCACGCGCCCGCTGCACACATCCGCAGTCATCTTCGCCTTCGGCGGCAACGCCCTGATCGCCACATCCTTTTATGTCGTCCAGCGTACCTGTCGGGCCCGCCTGTTCGGCGGCAATCTCGGTTGGTTCGTGTTCTGGGGCTATCAGCTCTTCATCGTCATGGCCGCTACCGGCTATCTGCTCGGCATCACCCAGGGCAAGGAATATGCTGAGCCGGAATGGTATGTCGATATCTGGCTGACCATTGTCTGGGTCGCCTATCTCGTCGTCTTCCTCGGCACGATCTTCATGCGCAAGGAGCCGCATATCTATGTGGCAAACTGGTTCTATCTGGCCTTCATCGTCACGATTGCCATGCTGCATATCGTCAACAATCTGGCGGTTCCGGTCTCCTTCCTCGGGGTCAAGAGCTACTCGGCCTTCGCTGGCGTTCAGGATGCTCTGACGCAGTGGTGGTACGGCCATAACGCGGTCGGTTTCTTCCTCACCGCCGGCTTCCTCGGCATGATGTACTACTTCATCCCGAAGCAGGTTAATCGCCCGGTCTATTCCTACCGCCTGTCGATCATCCACTTCTGGGCCCTGATCTTCATGTATATCTGGGCCGGTCCGCATCACCTGCACTATACGGCGCTGCCCGACTGGGCGCAGACGCTCGGCATGGTCTTCTCGATCATGCTCTGGATGCCGTCCTGGGGCGGCATGATCAACGGCCTGATGACGCTTTCGGGCGCCTGGGACCGCATCCGTACCGATCCGATCGTCCGCATGATGGTCATGGCCGTCGCTTTCTACGGCATGGCGACCTTCGAAGGTCCTATGATGTCCATCAAGGCCGTCAACTCGCTCAGCCACTATACCGATTGGACCATCGGTCACGTTCACTCCGGCGCGCTCGGCTGGAACGGCATGATCACCTTCGGCGCGATCTACTTCCTCGTGCCCAAGCTCTGGAACCGCAAGCGGCTTTACAGCCTGCAACTGGTCAACTGGCATTTCTGGCTCGCCACGCTCGGCATCGTACTTTACGCCGCCGTTATGTGGGTCGCAGGTATCCAGCAGGGTCTAATGTGGCGCGAATATGATGACCAGGGCTTCCTTGTCTATTCCTTCGCGGAATCGGTCGCAGCCATGTTCCCCTATTACCTGATGCGCGCCCTTGGCGGCCTCATGTTCCTGGCGGGTGCACTGCTCATGGCATTCAACGTCACAATGACAATTCTCGGTCACGAACGGCAGGAACGCACCCCTGGTGTTGCCCCTGCCGGTTTGCAGCCGGCCGAATAAGGAGCTGACAGCATGTCTCTTCTCGATAAACATAAATTCATCGAGCGAAATGCCACGCTCCTTCTCGTCGGCTCCCTGCTTGTCGTTTCGGTCGGTGGCATCGTGGAAATCGCACCGCTCTTCTATCTCGAAAACACCATCGAGAAAGTCGAAGGGATGCGGCCCTACACGCCGCTGGAACTGGCTGGTCGCAACATCTATATCCGCGAAGGCTGTTACGTCTGTCACAGCCAGATGATCCGTCCGTTCCGCGATGAAGTGGAACGCTACGGTCATTACAGTCTGGCGGCGGAATCGATGTATGACCATCCGTTCCAGTGGGGGTCGAAGCGAACCGGGCCTGATCTGGCGCGCGTCGGCGATCGTTACTCCAACGAATGGCACGTACAGCACCTTGTCGAGCCGCGTTCGGTCGTGCCGGAATCGGTCATGCCGAGCTATTCGTTCCTCAAGGGAACACCGCTCGAAGTGACCGATGTCTCCATGGATCTGAAGGCAAACCGTGCTGTCGGCGTCCCTTACAGCGACGAGATGGTTGCCGAGGCCAATGCCGACCTGAAAGCACAGGCTGATCCGAATGCCGATACTGCGGCCTTGTTGGAGCGTTACCCCAAGGCAAAGGTCGGCGATTTCGACGGGAATCCTGCGGTTCTGACGGAAATGGATGCGTTGGTCGCCTATCTGCAGATGCTCGGCACGCTGGTTGATTTCTCGACCTATGACGATACCACCGGTTACCGCTGAGGAGGGCGCGATATGGAAACCTATACCGCACTCCGCCAATTCGCTGACAGCTGGGGTCTGCTCGCCATGACCCTGTTCTTTGCCGGCGTCATTCTTTTCACCCTGCGCCCGGGCTCGAAGTCTCAAGCACACGAGGCCGCCCAGATCCCTCTGAAGGAGGACTAAGATGGCGGACAAACATATCGATGAGATCAGCGGCGTCGAAACCACCGGTCACGAGTGGGACGGCATCCGCGAACTGAACAACCCCATGCCGCGCTGGTGGGTATGGACGTTTTATGCCACCGTCGTCTGGGCCCTCGGATACACGGTCCTTTATCCGGCATGGCCTTTGGTCAACGACGCAACGCGCGGCGTTCTGGGGTATTCGAGCCGTGGTGAGCTGCGGACTGAAATGGCAGCCGCGAAGGAAGCTCAAGGGGCGATTCTTGAGCGGATCGCGCAGGCTACGCCGGAAGAGATCCTCGCCAATCCGGAGCTGAGCCAGTTTGCCATGGCAGGGGGTGCCGCGGCTTTCCGCGTCAACTGCACGCCCTGCCACGGCTCGGGTGCCGCCGGTGGAGAGGGGTATCCGAACCTCAACGACGACGATTGGCTTTGGGGCGGCAGTATCGATGCGATCTACCAGACTGTCGCGCACGGCATCCGTGATGCCGTCGATCCGGATACGCGTATCGGCGAGATGACTGCTTTTGCCGACGTGATCGAACCTGATGAAATTCGCCAGGCAGCAGCCTACGTCGTCAGCCTGACGGGGAAACCCCGTGATCCGTCTATGGTGGAACCTGGCAAGCAGGTCTTCATGGACAATTGCGCATCCTGTCACGGCGAGAATGCCGAGGGTATTCGCGATCTGGGCGCACCGAATCTGGCCGATGCCATCTGGCTGAAAGTTCAGGGGGAAGATCAAATTGTAAGCCAGATCCGAGCACCGAAGCACGGCGTCATGCCGGCATGGGGCACTCGTCTCGGCGATGTCACGGTCAAGCAGCTGGCCGTCTATGTCCATTCCCTGGGAGGCGGGGAGTAGAGTTTCAGGCCTTTGGTCAGAAACTCTCTTGGGCCGGGATCTTCGGGTCCCGGCCGTCGAATTTCCAGAAAGACAGCCAGAAAGGCAGATTGTGCCGGATAATCAAGGTCGTTCGAGAATGCTTTTCAGGGTGCTGAGATCCTGATGGATCGCGGCGGCATCGGTCTCGAAAGCTTTGTCGTCCGTGCCTGGTTGCCGGAGCAGGGTAAACATGATCTCCGCGCCGTCGCCATTCGGTATGACCCTCAAGGCGTTTTCGACGCTGATGCCGGTCTGAAGCGTGACTGTGTGATCGATGACGCCGAGGTCGTTCTCAGGCGCAAACCGCACTTGGATCTTTCCGATCGGGCCGCCATCGCCAATCCAGTCTTCGCCTTCGGGCTTGAGGCCCGAGGCAAGGCCAGCAGCCCAGCGGGGCATGTTTTCCGGCTGGGATGCGAAGTCATAGACCTCACGCCAAGGCCTGTTGATGGTCAGGTGAATGATGTGAGCGGGCATTGGGGTCATAGTCATCTCCGTTCCCTAACCTGCAGGGGGTAGGGGCGTTAACCGGTCTGCGAAGGCCGCGTGGCTTGACTTGCGTCAAGGAATGCAAGGTCGCGCGGTGGGACAAAGCATGGGACAAAGGAATGTTCCGATGAATATCTATACCGCCGAAAGCGCCGCCGCAGGTGACGCATCTGTCGAACGGATCGATGCCAAGGCGGTCCATTCGCCCGGCGAAAAACGCCAGCCGCTTTACGAAAAACGCCAAAAGATCTTCCCGAAGCGCGCCGAGGGGCGATTCCGCCGGTTCAAATGGCTGGTGATGCTAGTTACGCTTGGCATCTACTATCTCACTCCCTGGATCCGTTGGGATCGTGGTCCCTTCGCTCCGGATCAGGCCGTCCTCGTCGATCTCGCCAGCCGCCGTTTCTATTTCTTCTTCATCGAGATCTGGCCGCAGGAATTCATCTTCGTCGCCGGCCTTCTGGTCATGGCAGGCTTTGGCCTGTTCCTGCTGACCTCCGCCGTCGGTCGCGCATGGTGTGGATATGCCTGTCCCCAGACAGTATGGGTTGACCTGTTCCTGGTCGTCGAACGCTTCATCGAAGGCGATCGTAACGCCCGCATGAAACTCGATGCCGGCCCCTGGACGGTGAACAAGATCGTCAAGCGCGTGGTCAAACACTCGATCTGGATTGCCATAGCGATCGCGACAGGCGGTGCCTGGATCTTTTACTTCGCCGATGCGCCTTCGCTCGCCTTCGATTTCGTCACCGGTCAGGCCGCCTTCGTCGCCTATTCCACCGTCGCCATCCTGACCGCCACCACCTACCTGCTCGGTGGGCTGATGCGCGAACAGGTCTGTATCTACATGTGTCCCTGGCCGCGTATCCAGGGCGCCATGCTCGACGAACATTCGCTGGTCGTGACCTATAACGACTGGCGCGGCGAACCGCGCAGCCGCCACGCCAAGAAGGCGGCAGCCGCGGGGCAGGTGGTCGGTGACTGCGTCGATTGCAACGCCTGCGTCGCAGTCTGTCCCATGGGCATCGACATTCGCGATGGCCAGCAGATGGCCTGCATCACCTGTGCGCTCTGTATCGACGCCTGCGATGGCGTGATGGACAAGATCGGCAAGGAACGCGGCCTGATCGCTTATGCGACGCTCGACGAATACGATGCAAACATGGCGCTTGCGACCGCCAATGGTACCGCGCCGATCGACCCCACCCGGACCCGCAAGCCTGATGGCGGTTTCGTGGACGGCGTTCGCCACTTCGACTGGAAGATACTGCTGCGGCCGCGCACGCTGCTCTACATGGGCGTATGGACCGCGGTCGGCATCGGCCTTATCGTCGCGCTTCTGTCTCGCGACCGGCTGGAGATCAACGTGCTCCATGACCGCAATCCGCAATTCGTCATGGAATCGGACGGTTCCATTCGAAACGGCTACACGGTCCGTCTTCTCAACATGATTCCTGAACCGCGCACGATCATGCTGTCGCTGGATGGCGTGCCCGATGCCACGATGAAGATCATCGGCATCTCCGACGTGCCGGGCCGCGAATTCGCCATCGAGGTCGCACCGGACAAGGCAATGGCGCTTAAGGTCTACGTCACGCTGCCGCGTGATGAAGCCAAGCGCGAAGCATCCTTCCATTTCATCGCCGAAGACCGTTCCAGCCACGAGCGCAACAGCTACTCGGCCAATTTCTTTGTACCAGGAGGCAAAAGATGAGCACTGCATCGCAAAAGGGCTTCGTTTTCACGGGCTGGCACATGGCGGGCGTCATGGTGCTCTTCTTCGGCACGATCATCTCGGTCAATGTCTTCATGGCCTACAACGCCGTCACCACATGGAGCGGCCTTGTCGTCCCCAACACCTATGTCGCCAGCCAGCAGTTCAACGGCAAGGTGGCGCAGGCGCGCGCGCTCGCCGCAAGCGGTGTCAACGGCAGACTTGCCGTCACCGCCGATGGCGCAAGCTACGAAGTTCTGGATGCAGATGGTCAGCCGGTCGAAGCCGACCGCCTTGTCCTCAACTTCAAGCGCCCCGTTGGTGAGCATCAGGATTTCAGCATCGAAATGGTAGCCGGAGCGCCGGGCGTCTTCCATGCTTCCCGCGAGGTTCTGCCGGGTCACTGGATCGTCGAAGCGATTGCCGAGCGTGGCGGTGAACGCATCCTGCATCATGCGGAACGCGTTTCCGTTCATGGAGCAAGAAAATGAGCTGCTGCGCCCCCGGAACGGAAGGCGAGATAGTCAGATCCGCACCGTCTTCCGAAGAAATGCTGCTGGCAAGCCGCGATCTCGGTGAGGGCAGGCGACAGGTGGACCTGAGCGTCCCCGGCGTCCATTGCGGTGCCTGCATCGTCTCGATCGAAAATGCCTTGAAGGCTATGCCTTCGGTGGAAAAGGCCCGCGTCAATCTCTCGACCAAACGCGTCTCTATCGTCTGGCACCAGAAGCCCGACGCGCCTGCTGTCGATCCGGCCGATTTCGTCGGGTCGATAACCGCGGCAACGGGCTATGACGCCTATCTCTTCGATGCCTCGCTCGATGACGGTGACAAGCTGCAGCGCGACCTCGTGCGCGCCGTCGCCCTATGCGGTTTCGCCGCCGCCAACATCATGCTTCTGTCGGTTTCCGTCTGGTCCGGTGCCGATGATGCCACGCGCGACCTGTTCCACTGGATATCGGCCTTTATCGCCGCACCCGCGCTCATTTATGGCGGCCGTTTTTTCTACATATCCGCATGGGGCGCGCTGAAGCGCGGCCGCACCAATATGGATGTGCCGATCGCATTGGCGATCACGCTATCCTATGCGGTGTCTCTGTGGGAAACCATGCATCACGGCCAGCACGCCTGGTTCGATGCCACCGTCTCGCTTCTGTTCTTTCTGCTGATTGGCCGCACGCTCGACCATATCATGCGTGACAGGGCGAGGGCGGCGATCAGTGGTCTTGCACGCCTGTCACCACGCGGTGCCATGGTCGTTTTGCCTGACGGCACACGCGAATACCGCCCGGTCGAGGATGTGAAACCCGGAGATCGCGTTGCGATTGCTGCCGGTGAACGCATTCCCGTCGATGGCACCGTCGAATGGGGCGCGAGTGATCTCGACGTCTCGATCGTCAACGGCGAAAGTGCGCCGCAGGCGGTCGCATCCGGTGCCGCAGTCCATGCCGGCACGCTCAGCCTCACTGGCTCGCTCGTCATCAAGGTCACCGCGACGGCAAGAGAATCCTTCCTAGCCGAAGTGATCTCGCTGATGGAAGTGGCCGAAGGCGCCAAGGCCGGTTACCGCCGTCTCGCAGACCGCGCCGCGCAATATTATTCGCCGGCCGTCCACCTTCTGGCGATCACCGCCTTTGTCTCCTGGGGCTTTGCCGGTGGAGATTGGAAGCGGGCCATGCTGATCGCCATCGCGGTCCTGATCATCACCTGCCCCTGTGCACTCGGCCTTGCCGTACCGGCCGTCCAGGTCGTCGCCGCCGGCCGCCTTTTCAAGAACGGCATCATGGTCAAGGATGGCTCGGCCATGGAGCGGCTCGCCCAGGCGGACAGCGTCATTTTCGACAAGACCGGAACCCTGACGCTCGGCCGTCCGCGCCTTGTCAATGGCAGCGATATTCCGGGACCGGTCCTGTCGCTCGCAGCCGGTCTTGCCGCCCATTCGCGCCATCCGCTGTCTCGGGCGATCTGTGCTGTGGCATCCGGCCCGTTCCCGCTCTTTGACGACGTCATTGAAATCCCCGGAAGCGGGTTGGAGGCGCGCCGTGGCGAAGGGCTCTACCGGCTCGGCAACCGCCGCTTCGCCTGCGGTGACGTGAGCGGCAGCGAAAACGTCGATCTCGAAGTCGTGCTGTCGCGTGACGGTCACGAAGTCACCTGCATCCGTTTCGAGGATGCGCTTCGCCAGGACGCCGCTTTGGCCATCCGCGCGCTCGAGGCCGATGGCATGCCGGTAGACCTCGTCTCGGGTGATCGCGCCGGACCGGTAAGGGCGCTGACGGCTCAACTCGGTATCGCCCGCTGGAAGGCGGAAGTCTCTCCCAAGGGCAAGGCCGATTATTGCGCCTCGCTTGCCGGTGAAGGCCGCAAGGTCCTGATGGTCGGCGACGGCATCAACGATGCGCCGGCGCTCGCCGCAGCCCATGTGTCGATGGCGCCTGCTACCGCGGCAGATATCGGCCGCAAGGCTGCCGATTTCGTCTTCATGCATGAAAGCCTCAATGCCGTGCCGCTGGCGATCGATATCTCGCGTCGGGCCGGTCAACTCATCCGGCAGAATTTCGCGCTTGCCATCGGTTACAACATCATCGCCGTGCCGATCGCACTTGCCGGTTATGCAACGCCGCTGATCGCAGCCGTCGCCATGTCCACCTCGTCGATCATCGTCGTCGTCAATGCGCTCAGGCTGAACCGGATCGGCAGCGAGGATCTGGCGGCACAGGCAGGGCCTGAGGAAATGGCTGACAAGGGGAGGATGCGCGCCGCATGAACATGCTCCTCTATCTCATCCCGGTCGCGCTTTTCCTCGGAGGCCTTGGTCTTGCGGCCTTCCTCTGGTCTTTGAAGAACGGCCAGTATGAGGACCTGGACGGTGCCGCCTGGCGCATCATCGATGATGGTGAGGATCGCCCCGGCTGACGGGCCTCCATTATAGGGGTGGCTATGGGGGCAGACAAATGCAGAATGTGGCCGAATTAGACAATCGCTCCCTTGCCCCCATGGCGCACCAATGCCAAAAGAAGGCGCAACAAAATCGGAGGCTCCTCCCGTGGAACAGGCAGAAATCGGCCTAATCGGTCTCGGCGTCATGGGCGCCAACCTTGCGCTCAACATCGCCGAAAAAGGCAACAAGATCGCAGTCTTCAACCGTACGGTCGAAGTCACGAAGAAATTTTACGCGGATGCAGGCGCTCTTCAGGGCCAGATCATTCCGTGCGAAACGATGGAAGATTTCATCAAGGCAATCCGCCCACCGCGCCCGATCATCATCATGATCAAGGCCGGCGATCCGGTCGATCAGCAGATGGAACTCCTCAAGCCCTACCTGTCCTCCGGCGACATCATGATCGACGCCGGCAATGCCAACTTCCGCGACACGATGCGCCGCTTCAAGAGCCTCGAAGGCAGCGACCTGACCTTCATCGGCATGGGCGTTTCCGGCGGTGAAGAAGGTGCGCGTCACGGACCGTCCATCATGGTCGGTGGCACCGAGGAAAGCTGGAAGCGCGTCGAGAAGGTGCTGACCTCGATCTCGGCAAAATTCAACGGTGAGCCCTGCGTCGACTGGCTCGGCGAAAACGGCGCCGGTCACTTCGTCAAGACGATCCATAACGGCATCGAATATGCCGACATGCAGATGATCGCCGAAATCTACGGCATCCTGCGCGATGGCCTCGGCATGAGTGCGGCCGAAATCGGTGGAGTCTTCGGCCGCTGGAACGAAGGCCGCCTCGATTCCTACCTCATGGAAATCTCGGAAAAGGTGCTGAAGGCGACCGACCCGATTTCCGGCAAACCGATGGTCGACGTGATCGTCGATTCGGCCGGCCAGAAGGGCACCGGCAAGTGGTCGGTCATCGAGGCCCAGAACATGGGTGTCGCAGCGACCGCGATCGAAGCTGCCGTTGCCGGCCGCGTCATCTCCTCGCTCCGCTCCGAGCGCCAGGCCGCTGAAAAAATCCTCGGCAAGCCGGCTCTGGTAGATCGTCCGAAGGATGGCATGGCATTCCTCGCCGATCTGGAACTCGCGCTTCTGGCCGCCAAGATCGGCGCTTATGCGCAGGGCTTTGCCGTCATGGCGGAAGCCTCGAAGGAGTTCGGCTGGAACCTGCCGATGCCGACGATCGCAAAAATCTGGCGCGCCGGCTGCATCATCCGTTCGCAGTTCCTCGATGAGATCACCTCGGCCTTCACCAAGGACCCGAACGTGGCGAACCTCATCGTCACCCCGGCCTTCTCGCAGATGGTCAAGGAAACCGACGGCGCGCTTCGCCGGATCGTCTCCTACGCAGCGCTGAACGGCCTTCCGGCTCCGGCGCTCACCTCTGCTCTTTCTTATTTCGACGCCTATCGTCGGGGCAGGGGCACGGCCAATCTCATCCAGGCCCAGCGCGACTTCTTCGGCGCGCACGGCTTCGACCGTCTCGATGGCGTCGACAAGCACCACGGCCCCTGGGGCAGCGGTCTCGCCGATTTCGCCTGATCGGCATTTGATAGACTAGATGAAAAAGCCCGGCCAAGTGCCGGGCTTTTTGCATGATATGAGCTACAGCATGTCTCCCGAAAGTGGTCACCGGTTTTGGGGTAAAGGCATGCGCAAGAATAAAGAGCTAAGCATGGCGAGCGAACCTGAAAGATCGTGACGTGCTTCAGTCCTTTGGTCCCATCTTCGACCATACCGGCCCGTCGATACTCTGCAGCAATTCCGGTGCGACACCGTCGATCCGCGCCAGAACCGCTTTGGCCAACTCCTGGCCTGCATGGCGTACGTCTTCCGTCACGGTCAGCATTTCCGGCCTTATCCAGTTCAGAAACTCGGCCGATTGTTTCGAGACCATGTCAATCTCTTTGCCCAACCGGCGGCCGGCAGCCTCGGTTCCGGCGACCAGCGCAATCGAGGCAGAGCCGCTGAGCGAAATGATACCGTCCGGTGGTTCGGGCAAACGTGACAGGCGTTCGGCATAAGCACGGAGTTCCTCGAGCGGTGTCTCTGTCGTCATTCGCCCCATGGGAACCTCGATGGCCTGAAAATCGGTTAGACCACGCTCGAAACCTATCCGGCTATGGATCTGGTAGGAAAACCGGCTGAGCGGCGCAAGCAGCGCGATGCGCCGCCGTCCGCGTCGAACAAGCCTCTCCACCGCCTGATAGACATAGGCCTCATTGTCGAAATCGTGGAACGGGTGAATGATGCCCATATCGGTTCGGCCGTGGGTCACGAAAGGCAGGTTGCGCTCCGTCATCAGCCGCACACGCGCATCCTCCGGCTCCATGCGCGAGATGATCACCCCGTCCGCTGAGCCTGTATCGAGAATGTAGCGCACCGGAACCATCGGATCTTTCTCGAAGGAATGCGGCGTCACCACGAGGTGATATTGGGTTCCTCCCAGCACTTCCGAAATGCCCTGTACCATCTGGCTGGTGAAGCCCATCAACTCCTGCTCGATGCTCAGCACCAGCGCGATAACATTGGTCTTGCCGGTCCGCAGACGCACACCCGCCCGGTTCGGTTGGTACCCGAGCTGGCGCGCCACCAGCCGCACACGCTCCTTGGTCTCCGACCCGATATCCGGCGCATCTTTCAGTGCCCGCGAGACGGTCGTGATCCCGAGCCCGGTCATGAAGGCGATCGTCTTGAGGGTCGGCCGCTCATTACTCGCCGCGCTGCGTGTGGATGTCTTTCTGATTTCGTCCATCTTGCTGCTCGCATCGATTGCCGCCATCGGCTTATGAATGACGCAGTCCCGTTATTACAGAAAAAACTGAAACGTTACAGGTAATTTTCAAACGGCGTGCTGTGAAAATACTTCAGTCTGCAACCCCGTGTTGGCATTACGCAATTGCACATCGATTTTTTGCATATGCGAAATAAAATGGTCTTGGATCGATCTTATCGCTGCATTTTGTGGAATTATTTGCCGCATTGTCTCAGATTGATTGCCCTTAAAGGTTGTGCAAACATTTAATCATGCAATAATTTGGAAGGGTGGGCTTGCCACTCATATGGCTTTGCCCTAACTTTTTACTGCAACGTTTCAGTGAGGGAGGAGACTCATGCGTATCCGTGCATTTGCAGCCGTTCTGGCTGCCACCGCGGCGCTGCCTTGCGCAGCTATGGCCGCCGATCTGGAAGTCACGCATTGGTGGACATCGGGAGGCGAGGCGGCTGCCGTGAAGGAGCTGGCAACCGCGTTCGATGCAACCGGCAATAAATGGGTCGATGGTGCGATCGCCGGTTCCGGCAGCACCGCGCGCCCGATCATGATCAGCCGCATCACAGGCGGCGACCCGATGGGCGCCACCCAGTTCAACCACGGACGCCAGGCTGAGGAACTGGTCATGTCCGGCCTGATGCGCGATCTCAACGACGTCGCCGAAAAGGGCAAGTGGAAGGACATCATCAAGCCGGCAAGCCTGCTCGATAGCTGCACCTTTGAGGGCAAGATCTACTGCGCCCCAGTCAACATCCATTCATGGCAGTGGCTCTGGCTGTCGAACGAGGCGTTCAAGACCGCCGGCGTTCCCGTGCCGAAGGACTGGAACGAGTTCGTCGCAGCCGGTCCCAAGCTTCGCGAAGCCGGCCTTCAGCCACTCGCCGTTGGCGGTTCCGCCTTCCAGGTCAACGGCCTGTTCGACACGCTGGTGATCGCGCTCGGCGGCACCGAGCTTTACAACAAGGTCTACAAGGACAAGGACGAGGAGGCTGCGGCCGGTCCTGAGATGGCAAAGATCTTTGCGGCTGCAGACGATGCCCGCAAGCTTGCCAGGGGCTCCAACGTGCAGGACTGGAACCAGGCCACCAATCTGGTCATCACCGGCAAGGCCGGCGGCCAGATCATGGGTGACTGGGCGCAGGGCGAATTCCAGCAGGCCGGACAGGTCGCCGGCAAGGACTATACCTGCCTTCCGGGCCTCGGTCTCAACAAGACCCTGACCACCGGCGGCGACGCCATATACTTCCCCGTTCTGAAGGACGAAGCGAAGTCCAAAGCGCAGGAAGTGCTGGCGGAAACTATCGTTGATCCCAAGGTACAGGTCGCATTCAACCTGAAGAAGGGCTCCGTACCGATCCGCGGTGACGTAGATCTTGCCGCTGCAAACGACTGCATGAAGAAGGGTATCGAGATCATCTCGAAGGGCAGCACGGCAACCAGTACCGACCAGCTTGTTTCGGCCGATACGCAGAAGCAGAAGGAAGACCTGATGTCCGAATTCTTCGCCAATGCGTCGATCACGCCGGAACAGGCGCAGGAACGCTTCGCCTCCATCATCGGCTCGGCGGACTGATCACTCCATCACGATCCTGAACCGCACTGGCCTCGCCCTTTTCGCAAGAAGGGCGGGGTCGGAAGGAAAGGCTACGCCTTGTGTGTGCCGATCGAGGAGGAACTATGTCCCGTACCGTGCCGTCAGCTACCCCATCCAGACCGCTGCCGAAATCGTCCGGCAGGCCTAACCAACTCTTCCGCAATCTCAATTCCAAGATTGCGCTCACCCCCATGATATTGGTTGCCGCTGTCGTCTTCTTCGGCGGCACGATCTGGACGGTGATCTACTCCTTCACCAATTCAAGGCTTCTGCCGCGGGCGAGCTTTGTCGGTTTTGACCAGTATGAGCGCCTCTGGGCCTCGTCTCGCTGGATCATCTCGATCCAGAACCTCTTGGTCTACGGCATCCTGTCGCTGATCTTCTCGCTTGTGGTCGGCTTCGTGCTGGCAGCGCTGATGGACCAGAAGATCCGCTTCGAAAGCGCCTTCCGCACCATCTTCCTCTATCCCTTCGCCCTGTCCTTCATTGTCACCGGCCTTGTCTGGCAGTGGATCCTCAATCCGGAATTCGGCGTGCAGGGGATCGTCCGTTCGCTCGGCTGGACAAGCTTCACCTTCGACCCGCTCTACAATCCCGATATCGTCATCTACGGCATCCTGATTGCAGGTCTCTGGCAGGGGACAGGGCTGGTCATGTGCCTGATGCTCGCCGGCCTGCGCGGCATCGACGAGGATATTTGGAAGGCGGCGCGCGTCGACGGCATCCCCATGTGGCGTACCTATATCTTCGTCGTCATCCCGATGATGCGCCCGGTCTTCATCACCACGCTCGTCCTTATCGGTAGCGGCATCGTCAAGCTTTACGATCTGGTCGTGGCGCAGACATCCGGCGGCCCCGGCAATGCCTCGGAAGTCCCGGCGAAATACGTCTACGACTACATGTTCCAGGCGCAGAACCTGGGGCAGGGCTTTGCCGCCTCCACCATGATGCTTCTCACCGTCGCCATCATCATCATCCCCTGGGCCTATCTCGAATTCGGAGGGAAGAAGCGTGGCTAACGTCTCCACTCTCAACGCGACCGGCGCCGCGATAGACGCCGTCAGAACCGAAATTGCCGCGGGACCGCGCGGAAAGAAGCCGAAGAAGGTTCTCTCCGGTCGCAATGTCATGATCTACGGCATTCTCGGTCTGGCAGCGCTCTATTACCTCCTGCCACTCTACGTGATGGTCGTCACGTCATTGAAGGGCATGCCGGAAGTCCGCCTCGGCAATATCTTTTCGCCGCCGATGGAAATCACCTTCGAGCCCTGGGTAAAGGCCTGGGCCGAGGCCTGCACGGGCCTCAATTGCGACGGCCTTTCCCGCGGCTTCTGGAACTCGGTGCGCATCCTCGTGCCCTCGGTCATCGTCTCGATCGCGGTCGCTTCCGTCAGCGGTTATGCGCTCGCCAACTGGCGCTTCAAGGGTTCGGAACTGTTCTTCTCCGTGCTCATCATCGGGGCCTTCATTCCTTATCAGGTGATGATCTATCCGCTCGTCATCATCCTGCGCGAAATCGGCATCTACGGTTCGCTCACCGGCCTCGTCATCGTCCACACGATCTTCGGCATGCCGATCCTGACGCTGCTCTTCCGCAACTATTTCGCCGGCCTGCCGGAGGAACTGTTCAAGGCGGCGCGCATCGATGGTGCGGGCTTCTGGCAGATCTACGGCCGCATCATGCTGCCCATGTCGCTGCCGATCTTCGTCGTCGCGATCATCATCCAGGTCACCGGCATCTGGAACGATTTTCTCTTCGGTGTCGTCTTCACCCGGCCGGATACCTATCCGATGACCGTCCAGCTCAACAACATCGTCAACTCCGTCCAGGGGGTGAAGGAATACAACGTCAACATGGCAGCGACGCTGCTCACCGGCGCCGTTCCGCTCATCGTCTATTTCGTTTCCGGCCGGCTGTTCGTTCGCGGCATCGCCGCCGGCGCAGTTAAGGGGTAAGCCTTGATGACCGACCTCTCCAATTCCGTTTCCATCCGTGACCTGTCCCTGTCCTTCGGCGCAGTGACCGTTCTTCAGAACCTCGATCTCGACATCAAGGATGGCGAATTCCTCGTCCTGCTCGGCTCCTCCGGCTGCGGCAAGTCGACTTTGCTCAATTGCATCGCCGGCCTGCTCGAGCCGACCGACGGCCAGATCTTCATCAAGGACCGCAACGTCACCTGGGAAGAGCCCAAGGACCGCGGCATCGGCATGGTCTTCCAGTCCTATGCGCTCTACCCGCAGATGACGGTCGAAAAGAACCTCTCCTTCGGCCTCAAGGTCGCCGGCATGCCCAAGGACGAGATCGCAAAGCGCATCGCCCGCGCCGCCGGCATCCTGCAGATCGAGCCGCTGCTGCAGCGCAAGCCCGCAGCGCTCTCTGGCGGCCAGCGCCAGCGTGTTGCGATCGGTCGTGCACTCGTCCGCGACGTCGATGTGTTCCTCTTCGATGAACCGCTCTCCAACCTCGATGCGAAACTGCGCTCGGAATTGCGCGTCGAGATCAAGCGCCTGCACCAGTCGCTGAAGAACACGATGATCTACGTCACACACGACCAGATCGAGGCCCTGACGCTGGCGGACCGGATCGCCATCATGAAGAGCGGTGTCATCCAGCAGCTGGACGACCCGATCACCATCTACAATCGCCCGAAGAACAAGTTTGTTGCCGGCTTCATCGGCTCGCCCTCGATGAATTTTCTGACTGGCGAACTGGCGGAGGAGGGCGGTCGCCCGGTGTTCAAAACCAACGGCACCAGTTTCTCGCTTGCCGGCTACGAAGCAACCGAACCGCTCACCCCCGGCCGCAAGGTCGTGCTCGGCGTTCGCCCCGAACATATCAAGGTCGACGGCGATCTCTCCGGCGAGGAGGCGCATGACGCGATCGTCGATATCGAGGAACCAATGGGCGCCGACAACCTGATCTGGCTGAAACTCGCCGGCCACACGATCTCGGTCCGCATCGGCGGCGCCCGCCGTTACAAGGTCGGCGCCAAGGTCCGCCTCGGCTTCGACATGACCATGGCCTCGCTCTTCGATGCGGGGACGGAGGAGCGGATCTGATGAGCGCGGTGGCAGCGATACCCCCCTCTGGCCTGCCGGCCATCTCCTCCACAAGGGGGGAGATCACATGCTGCACGACGTTCGCTCTCAAGAAAGCGAGAGACTACACTTCAGGTTTGATTGGAATTGGGGAACGCGCACCTAGCGGATCTCCCCCCTTGTGGGGGAGATGCCCGGCAGGGCAGAGGGGGGGATCTCTCCGCACAAGAGACGCTGGCGGAGTATCGCAATGACCAGCATCATCCCACTCTCCGGCCAATGGCACCTCACATCCCCCGACAGCCCTCGCGCCACCAGCATATCCATCCCCGGCGACATCCACACGGCGCTGAAAACCGCCGGCATCATCCCGGACCCCTATATCGGCCGCAACGAAAACGACGTTCAGTGGGTCGCTCATCAGGACTGGCAGATCGAAAAGACTTTCGTCATCGATGACCCCGATGGCTCCTGGTATCTCGACATCACCTATCTCGATACCGTGGCGATCGTCTTCGTCAACGATGTGCCCGTCCTCTCCGCCGACAACTGCTTCCGCCGCTACCGCCCGGATGTATCTCAAGCCCTGAAACCCGGCGAAAACACCGTCCGCATCCTGTTTCATTCCAACATCAAGGCAGGGGCAGAGCGGCAGGCAAAACAGCCTTTCTATCTGCCGTTCTCAAAAAACTGCCCGATCCCCGATGGCAACATGCTGCGCAAGCCGCAATGCCATTTCGGCTGGGACTGGAACCTCGCGGTCGCCCCGCTCGGCCTCTACGGCGAAATTTCCCTGAAGCGCCTGGATATCGCCCGTATCGAGCACGTCGTCACCGAACAGAGACACCATGATGACGGCACGGTCGACCTGCATGTCACGGTCTCCCTCCATGCCGACACACAGGGCGTCATCCCCATACATCTGCAATTCGGTGAAGAACGCCTTCGCCTCGATTGCGGCATGCGCCCCGGCGAAAACAGCATCACCCACGTCTTCCATGTCGAGACCCCGAACCTCTGGTGGCCGGCCGGCAGCGGCGAACAGGCGCTCTATTCATTGATCGTCGACACGCCGAGCGAGACGATTACCCGCCAGATCGGCCTGCGCACCGTCGAACTTTTGACCGACAAGGACGAGGCCGGCAGCCGTTTCGCCTTCCGCATCAATGGTCGCGAAATCTTCTGCCGCGGCGCCAACTGGATCCCAGCCGACGCGCTCTTCTCGCTCAGCAGCGCTGAAAAGACGGAGGACCTGCTGCAGTCGGCCGTCGATGCCAACATGAACATGATCCGCATCTGGGGCGGCGGGTTCTACGAGGACGAGCATTTCTACGACACTTGCGACCGCCTCGGCCTGATGGTCTGGCAGGACTTTCAGTTCGCCTGCAACATCTATCCTTCGACGCCGGATTTTCTCGAAAATGTCGAGCACGAGGTCGAGTACCAGACGAAGCGGCTGATCTCGCATCCCTCGATCGTGCTCTGGTGCGGCGATAACGAACTCGTCGGCGCGCTTCTCTGGTACGAAGAAACCCGCAATAATCGCGACCGCTATCTCGTCTCTTACGACCGCCTCAATCACACGATCGAGCGGGCAATGAAAAAGGCCGTGCCGCAGGCGATCTGGTGGCCGTCGAGCCCCGCCTCGGGTTACCTCGATTACGGCGATGCCTGGCATGCCGATGGTTCCGGCGACATGCATTTCTGGTCCGTTTGGCACGAGAACAAGCCGTTCGAACACTACCGCGATGTCAAGCCGCGCTTCTGCTCCGAATTCGGCTTCCAGTCCTATACGTCGCTGCCGGTCATCCACACCTACGCCGAGGAAAAGGATCTCAACATCGCCTCGCCGGTGATGGAGCATCACCAGCGCAATGTCGGTGGCAACGAGCGCATCGCCGCCACCATGTTCCGCAATTTCCGTTTCCCGAAGGATTTTGCCAATTTCGTCTATCTGAGCCAGGTCCAGCAGGGTGTGGCGATCAAAACGGCGGTCGATTACTGGCGCTCGCTCAAACCCCATTGCATGGGCGCGCTTTATTGGCAGCTCAACGACACCTGGCCCGTCGCCTCCTGGGCAAGCCTCGATTACGGCGGCGGCTGGAAGGTGCTGCACTACATGGCCAAGCGCTTCTTCCAGCCGGTCGCCGTCGCCGCTATCCCATCTGAGGACGGAAAGGAGATCCACTTCTCTCTGGTCAACGATACGCCCGAAGACATCACCGTCACGCTCACAATCTCGACCCTCAGCCTGACGGGCGAACGCCGCTCGCTGCAGAGCATCGACGCCGTCTGCTCACCGGATGCTGCCGTCACGGTCCTGACCATTCCCGCAGACACGATCCCCAGCGACAGCCTGCTTGCCTGGAGCTTCACCGCCTCGAACGGTTCAGGCGGCGAGGGCCATCACGTGATGGACAGCTACAAGGCGCTCGAGCTTCTGCCCGCGAGCCTGGAAATGTCCGTGTCTCCATCCGGTGACGGATCGTTCGACATTCTCGTCCAGTCCGCCGGTCTTGCGCTTTTCGTCATGATCGAGAGCGAGACCCCCGGCCGTTATTCCGAAAACGCTTTCGATCTTGCCGCCGGCGAAAACCGAAAGGTTCGCTTTACCCCGAGCGTGCCGGCGGCAAGCCCCCCAGAGGCGGCAAGTCCATCTGGCTCCCCGCCAGTTTTCCGCATCTACGATCTTCAATCCTGCCAGTCCGCGGGCTGATATTTCATTTCAAGGAGGATGACATGACGACCTTTGGTTTCCAGCTTTATAGCGCCCGCAATTTCCCGCCGCTCTCCGACGTGCTGAAACTCGTGGCGAAGAACGGCTACAAGCATGTCGAGGGCTATGGCGCGCTCTACGCGACACTGGACGAGGCGGGCCTCAAGGCCATGCGTGCAGAACTCGACGCAAACGGCCTCACCATGCCGACCGGCCATTTCGGCATCGACCTTCTCGAAAAAGAACCGGAACAGGCGCTGCTGATCGCAAAGACGCTCGGTGTGGAGGCAATCTATTGCCCGCATCTCGTCGCCGACCAGCGCCCGACCGATGCGAGCGGCTGGTTCGCTTTCGGCAAGCGCCTCGCCGAAGCGGGCAAGCGTTATCAGGATGCCGGCTATACATTCGGCTGGCATAACCATGATTTCGAGTTCAAGGCATTGCCGGATGGCTCCACCCCGCAGGAGCAGATTTTTGCCGGCGGCCCGGATCTCACCTGGGAAGCCGATATCGCCTGGGTCATCCGCGGCGGTGCCGATCCGTTCGCCTGGATCGAGAAATACGGCCGGAAAATAACCGCGGTCCACGTCAAGGACATCGCACCGGCCGGCGAAAACACCGATGAGGATGGCTGGGCGGATGTAGGCCACGGCACCGTTCCGTGGAAGGATCTGATCGCCGCCTTGAAGGCGAAGACCTCGGCAAAATACTATGTTCTGGAGCACGATAACCCCAAGGATATCGAACGCCTTGCCTCCCGTTCCATCGCCGCCTTCAACACCTACTGATCTCACATAATCATTCGGAGTTTCCCCAATGACCAAGGAACTTGGCGTCGGCATCCTCGGATGCGGCAACATTTCCACCACCTACTTTTCGCTGTCACCGCTGTTCAAGGGCATCAGGGTTCTCGCCTGCGCCGACCTGAACCCGGCCGCTGCCGAGGCGAAAGCCAAAGAATATGGCGTAAAGGCGCAAACGGTCGAAGAGCTTCTCGCCAATGACGAAATCGACGTGATCGTCAATCTGACCATCCCGGATGCGCATTTCCCCGTTTCGAAGGCGATCCTCGAAGCCGGCAAACACGTCTATTCCGAAAAGCCGCTGACGGTGACGCTGGAAGAGGGCAAGCAGTTGCAGGCGCTGGCAAAGTCGAAGGGTCTGGCCGTCGGCTGCGCGCCCGACACCTTTCTCGGCGGCGCGCACCAGTTGGCGAGAGCCTATATCGATGGCGGCGGGGTAGGGCGCATCACGTCCGGCACCTGCCACGTCATGAGCCCCGGCATGGAAATGTGGCACCCCAATCCGGGCTTCTTCTTCCTGAATGGCGGCGGCCCGATCCTCGATCTCGGTCCCTATTACATCGCCAACCTCATCAACTTCCTCGGCCCGGTTAAGCGCGTCGCGGCCTTGACCTCGATGGCAAACAAGACCCGTACAGTCACCAGCGAACCGTTGAACGGCACGATTATCCCAGTCGAAACCCCAACCAACATCCATGCGCTGCTGGAGTTTTCCGAAGGCGCAACGATCACGCTCTCGGCCAGTTGGGACGTCTGGTCTCATCGCCACGCCAATATGGAACTCTACGGCACGGAAGGCTCGCTCTACGTGCCCGACCCGAACTTCTTCGGCGGTGTGGTCGAGGCGAGCGGTCGCGACAAGGACATCAAGCCCTTGAAGGATTGGGACCATCCCTTCAGCAAAGCCAATCAGGAACATCCGAACGGCCCGCGCGCCAATTACCGCACGGCGGGGCTGGCCGATATGGCGGTGGCGTTGATCGAAGGCCGCGATATCCGTTGCTCGATCGATCGCGCGCTGCACGGTGTCGATGTCATGACCTCGATCCTGAAATCCGGTGCCGAAGGCAATTTCGTCGCCACGACCACGACCTGCACCAAACCTGCGGCACTTGGCATAGACGAGGCACTGGCGCTTCTCGCCTGACCAGTTAAAACAGCAACCGGCGCCGGAAATGAGGTCCGGCGCCGGTTTCATTTGGAGGACTTTTAGTATGGCTTGGCTCCCGGCGGAAAACCGCTACGAAAGCATGAACTATAATCGCTGCGGCAAATCCGGCCTCAAGCTGCCGGCAATCTCGCTCGGCCTCTGGCATAATTTCGGTGATGACACCCCGCATCAGCGCAAGGTCGATATCTGCAAGAAGGCCTTCGATCTCGGCATCACCCATTTCGATCTCGCCAACAACTATGGCCCGAAGCCCGGCAGTGCCGAACTCGCTTTCGGCCAGATCCTGCGCGAAGAATTTTCCAGCCTGCGCGACGAACTGATCATCTCGTCGAAAGCCGGCTACAACATGTGGCCCGGTCCTTATGGCGAATGGGGCAGCCGCAAATATCTGATCGCCTCCTGCGACCAGAGTTTGAAGCGCATGGGCCTCGATTACGTCGATATCTTCTATTCGCACCGTTTCGACCCGGATACGCCGCTCGAAGAAACCTGCGGCGCGCTGGATCACATCGTTCGCTCGGGCAGGGCGCTTTACGTCGGTCTCTCGTCCTACAATTCCAAACGCACCCGCGAGGCTGTCGAAATCTTGAAGGCAATGGGCACGCCGGTCCTCATTCATCAGCCGAGCTATTCGATGATCAATCGCTGGGTCGAGGAGGATGGCCTGCTTGATACGCTGGAAGATCTCGGCGTCGGCTCGATCGTCTTCTCGCCGCTGGCGCAGGGCATGCTGACCTCGAAATATCTCGGCGGCATCCCGGAAGACAGCCGCGCCGCTCAGGGTAAGTCACTGCGCCCGGCGTTCTTGAATGACAAGAACATCGAGAACCTGAAAGGCCTCAACGCAATCGCAGAACGCCGCGGCCAGACTTTGGCGCAGATGGCGCTCGCCTGGGTCCTGCGCGGCAACCGCGTCACCACAGCCCTCATCGGCGCCAGCCGCCCCGAACAGGTCGAGGACTGCGTCAAGGCTCTCGAAAAACGCGATTTCACGAAGGAAGAGCTGGCCGAAATCGATAGTTTCGCCAAGGAAGCCGACATCAATATCTGGGCAGCATCGGCCGAGCGTCAGGGGCCGGCACGGAATAAATAATTCTGTGCTGCTGATCTTTTCGTAAGGCTCACGGAGGGGCATCAAGACCCCTCCCAACCCTCCCCACAAGGGGGAGGGCTTAACCAAGCCGCTTCGCTGTCGCTCCTCATGGGCCAATTGAGGCAGGCGGGTGCGACGAGTCTTCTCCCCCTTGTGGGGGAGATGGCCGGCAGGCCAGAGGGGGACTGGCCGCAAGCTCGGAAGACGCAGCTTGCATACCGCGACCGTAAAGCAATGAATGTGGGAGGAGACACAATCATGATCCGCAACCCGATCCTGCTGGGCTTCAACGCCGATCCGTCCATCTGCCGTGTCGGCGAGGATTATTACATCGCCACCTCCACCTTCGAATGGTATCCCGGCGTCCAGATCCACCACTCCCGCGATCTCGTCAACTGGACGCTCATCCGCCGTCCTCTGGAGCGAAAATCCCAGCTCGACATGCGCGGCAATCCCGATAGCTGCGGCGTCTGGGCGCCATGCCTGAGTTACGCCGACGGCCTGTTCTGGCTAGTCTATACCGACGTCAAACGTTACGATGGCAATTTCAAGGATGCGCATAACTACATCGTCACCTCGCCGACGATCGAAGGCGAATGGTCCGATCCTGCCTATGCCAATTCCTCCGGTTTCGATCCGTCGCTGTTCCACGATGACGATGGCCGCAAATGGTTCGTCAACATGCAGTGGAATCATCGCACCGAAAGCTATGGTGGCGCGCCGAAACATCCGGCCTTCGACGGCATCCTGCTGCAGGAATGGGATGTCGAGGCGAAGGCGCTGAAAGGCCCGATCACCAACATCTTTCCCGGCAGCCCGCTCGGCCTCGTCGAAGCGCCGCATCTCTTCAAGCGCAATGGCTGGTATTACCTGACGACTGCCGAAGGCGGTACCGGTTACGACCATGCGGTGACAATGGCCCGCTCGCGCATCATCGACGGCCAATACGAACTCCACCCGAACACGCATCTCCTGACATCCAAGGATAATCCCGAAGCCGTTCTGCAGCGCTCCGGCCACGGCCAATATGTCGAGACACCGGATGGTGACGTCTATCACACCCATCTCTGCAGCCGTCCCTTGGCGCCGAACCGTCGATCGCCGCTCGGCCGCGAAACCGGCCTGCAGAAATGCGTCTGGCAGGAGGATGGCTGGCTCTATCTCGCCCAGGGCGGCGTGGTCCCGGATGTCGATGTGCCGGCCCCGACCGATGCCGAGCCCGTCGCAAAGCCGGCCCGCATCGATTACGCCTTCAACGGAGAGGCGCTGCCGATCGATTTTCAGTGGCTGCGCACGCCCGAGCCGGACCGCATCTTCAGCCTCACGGAAAATCCCGGCCATTTGCGTTTGATCGGCCGAGAAAGCATCGGCTCATGGTTCGAACAGTCCCTCGTCGCCCGCCGCCAGGAGCATCACAGGTTTCGCGCGGAAACCACGGTCGAGACCTTCGATCCGGAGACCTATCAGCAGGTCTGCGGCCTGACCCACTATTACAACCGCCACAAATTCCACGCCCTCGTCGTCACCCTGCACGAAAAACTCGGCCGCGTCGTGACGATCTTCTCCTGCCCCGGCGATTTTCCGCATGGCCGCATGCAGTTTCCGGTCGGCAGCGGTGTCTCCATCCCGGATGGCCCGGTGGAACTCGCCATGGAAATCCGCGACAACGACCTGCAATTCTTCTGGCGGCCCTCAGGCAGCAATGATTGGCAGGAGATCGGCCCGGCTCTCGATGCCAGCGTCATCTCCGACGAGGGCGGACGCGGCGAACACGGATCCTTCACCGGCGCCTTTGCCGGCATGTTCGCCTTCGATACGTCGGGCAGGGCAAAAACCGCCGATTTCAGCCGTTTTGCCTACGAAGCGATTCTCGGCTGATTCGGCGAAGGGCTTGCGAAATCGTTAAATTCAGCCGTGAAAGCGTTACAACAAGTCCATAATTTCATTACGCATATTTAATCTTGCATTCATATGGCATTCATCGCTTGAAGCCTAATTCTTAGGCGTGTTCAACGCGAGGAATTAGCCATGAAGAAGTTCATTGTCGCACTGGTCGCCGCCACCGTTCTGGCCGGCCCGATCGCCACTGCAGCCCAGGCTCAGGATTGGCGCGGTGGCCCCG
Source organism: Aliirhizobium wenxiniae (assembly GCF_019511445.1). Taxonomy (GTDB): domain Bacteria; phylum Pseudomonadota; class Alphaproteobacteria; order Rhizobiales; family Rhizobiaceae; genus Neorhizobium; species Neorhizobium wenxiniae_A. The sequence continues at coordinate 12,223 of NZ_JAEUAN010000016.1, read as the reverse complement.
ACCGCAGCCGCCATGTCGAAAGGCATGTCGATAAGCGGGTGGATAAGCGCGTCGACAAGCGCGTCCATGTCGACAAGAAGGTGGTGATCCACAAGCATCGCTGGTCGAAGGGGCACCGCATGTCGGCTGCCGAGCGTCGCCGCATGGCCGATATCCGCGATTACCGCCGCTACCGCCTGTCGGCACCGCCGCGCGGCTACAAGTGGGTTAAGGTCGATAACGACTACCTGATGATCGGCATCGCCACCGGCGTCATTTCCAGCATCATCGCTGCCCGCTAAGAGCTGTCCCGGCAGGCGTGAAAACCGGCTCTGCGGCCGCAGTTGCTTGAAAACTGAGAGACAGAGCGAAAAAATGAGACCGGCGGGTGTGTCGTTAGGCACCCGCCGGTCGTCTGCCTGAAGGCCGGTCGTGAGGGGAACTCGTTCCCGGCCATTGCATCACTGCGACAGGCAGGTCTTCATCGAGGTCGCAAGGCCCCGCATCAGCTGGAAATAGAGATCCGGTCCGGCCGAAAGCGTCGCTGCTTCCGGATCGAGCGTCGCCGATTTCGCCGGCGTGCCTTCCGTTACCACCTTCACCAGTTTCGGCTCGAACTGCGGTTCGGCAAACACGCAGGTGGCGCCAAGCTGCGTCACCTTGTCGTGGATCTGTTTCACCCGTTCAGCGCCCGGCATGGTTTCCGGGCTGACCGTGATCGAGCCTGCAACCTTCACCCCATAGTGCTTTTCGAAATACTGGTAGGCATCGTGGAAGACGATGAACGGCTTGTCCTTCACCGGTGACAGGGTGTCCTTGATCTCGGTATCCATGGCGTCGATCTGCCTGATCAGCTCGGCCGCGTTTTTCTGATAGGTCGCGGCATGTTCCGCATCCGCCTGCACCAGCTGCTTTTCGATCTCGGCGGCAATCGCCTTGGCATTCGACGGATCGAGCCACAGATGCGTATCGAAGGCACCATGGTCATGCCCTTCATGACCGTGGCCTTCATGGTCGTCGTGATCGGCATGCTGCTCGCCTTCGCCATGCTTGTGGTCATGGCCTGCCTCATGCGCATGGTCGTGCCCGTGATCATGGTCTCCATGACCATGCTCTCCATGATCATGGGCCTCGAAGGCGCCGCCCTCGCGGAAGGGCAGCTTTTCCAGCCCGGGCGCATCTTCCAGCGTCACCACCGTCGCCTTGGAAGCGAGCGCCTCGAGTGGCTTCTCCAGAAAGGCTTCCATGCCATGGCCGACCCAGAACACCATGTCGGCGCCTTCCAGCGTGCGGGCATTGGAAGGTTTCATCGTGAATGTATGCGGGGACGCCGCGCCATCGACGATCAGCTTCGGCTCACCGACTCCCTTCATGATCGCTGCCACCAGCGAGTGGATCGGCTTGATCGACACGACCACATCGGGGGCTGCGGCATTGGCGCTCGGCGCGGCAATCATGGCGGCCGAGGAGAGAAGGAGGGCGGCGGCGAATTTCATGAGCAGGCTTCCTTGTTTGCTGCCGTAATGTTATTACATCAATTGCGTTATGCTATAACGTGTGGCATGACGGGTGACAACAGGAAAATTCGCCGATCATGCTGATGAGCAGCCGGGCATCCTCTGCCCAGAAAAAACGGGAAAAACCCGCAAAAACTCTGGTCTCGCTCGAAAATGCCGGTATCCGCCGCGATGGCCGCTGGCTGGTTCGCGGCGTCGACTTTTCGATTTCCCGCGGCGAGGTCGTCACCCTCATCGGCCCGAACGGCGCCGGCAAGTCGACCACGGCCAAGATGGCGATCGGCGTTTTGAAGGCCGACGAAGGTTCCGTGTCCCGCAAGCGCGATTTGCGCATCGCTTATGTCCCGCAGAAACTGGCGATCGACTGGACCATGCCGCTCACCGTTCGCCGGCTGATGACGTTGACGGGGCCGTTGAAAGAGGCGGACATCCTCTCGGCACTGGAAGCCACCGGCATCCCGCATCTTGCTGGCTCCGAGGTCCGCCACCTGTCCGGCGGCGAGTTCCAGCGCGCGCTGCTTGCCCGCGCCATTGCCCGTAAGCCCGATCTGATGGTGCTCGACGAACCTGTCCAGGGCGTCGATTTTGCCGGCGAGGCGGCTCTTTACGATCTTATCCGCACCATCCGCAATGCCACCGGCTGCGGCATACTGATGATTTCGCACGACCTCCACATGGTCATGGCCGGCACCGATACGGTGATCTGCCTCAACGGCCACGTCTGCTGTCGCGGCACGCCGGAAGTGGTCAGCCAGAGTTCCGACTACGCAAAACTCTTCGGCGGCAATGCCCGCGCGCTGGCGGTCTATAACCACCAGCACGACCACACCCATCTTCCCGATGGCCGCGTGCGCCATGCGGACGGTTCGATCACCGATCATTGCCACAAGGACGACGGCCATCATCATGGTCATGGTCATGGGCATGATCACGATCATGCGCATGGCGACCACGATCACCACCACCACGGCGACCACGCCCATCATCATGCCGGCCATGAAGGCGAGGGCAGCCGCCATGCTTGACGATTTCTTCACCCGCGCGCTTATTGCCGGCATCGGCGTGGCCTTGACTGCCGGCCCGCTCGGCTGTTTCGTCGTCTGGCGGCGCATGGCCTATTTCGGCGATACCATGGCCCATTCGGCGCTGCTCGGCGTCGCCCTGTCGCTGTTCTTCGAGGTGAACCTGCTGATCGCCGTCTTTGGCGTGGCCGTCCTCGTCTCCGTCATGCTGCTGCTTTTGCAGCGGCGCCAGTCGCTCTCGGCCGATGCGCTGCTTGGCATTCTCTCCCATTCCGCTCTGGCGATCGGCCTCGTCCTCGTCGCCTTCATGACCTGGGTCAGGATCGATCTCATCGCCTTCCTCTTCGGTGATATCCTTGCCGTCACGCCCGCCGATATCGCCCTCATCTGGGGTGGTGGGGCCATCGTGGTTGCCGCCATCGCCTGGCTCTGGCGCCCGCTCATCGCCTCCACCGTCAGCGAGGACGTCGCGGAGGCTGAAGGCATGAACCCGGCGCGGACAAAGCTTTTCTTCATGCTGCTGATGGCGCTCGTCATTGCGATTGCCATGAAGATCGTCGGCATCATGCTGATCACCGCGCTCCTGATTATCCCGGCCGCCACCGCTCGCCGGTTCTCGATGAGCCCGGAATGGATGGCCGTCTTCGCCTCGCTGATCGGCGCATTGGCGGTCATCGGCGGCCTTTTCGGCTCGCTCACCTATGACACGCCATCCGGCCCTTCCATCGTGGTCGCGGCACTCCTACTTTTCATCATTAGCCTGATTCCGGCATTTGGCAGAAAACCTGCCGAACGCGCAGCCAATAAGGGAGTGCGAGGATGAACGCACCGATCGTCAATCCGGCCCTGACCAAGAACCAGACGCTCGTCTTCGATGTGCTGGAAAAATCCGAAGGCCCGATGAGCGCCTACACGATCCTCGACAAGCTGCGCGACCACGGTTTTCGCGCGCCGCTGCAGGTCTACCGCGCGCTCGACAAGCTCACCGAATTCGGCATGGTCCACCGGCTGGAAAGCCTCAACGCCTTCGTCGCCTGTGCCCATCGCGAGCATGAATGCTGCGGCGGCGCCCATGGTCACGGCCATGGCACGGTCGCCTTCGCCATCTGCGAAAGCTGCAATCAGGTGCTGGAGTTCCACGACCACAAGGTCGATCACAATCTCGGTGACTGGGCGAAATCCAAGGGTTTTAAGCCGTCCAAGACGACGATCGAAATCCGCGGCCTCTGCGAGAAATGCGCCGCCTGATCACGGACTGATTTCTCTGAGGTCGCGCGAAAACCGCTTCCAGTTTTCCACATAACGAGCGGCGGAAAGTGTCAGCTTCGCCGCCGCTTCGTCATCCAGCACGCGGATCGCTTTGGCGGGCGAGCCGACGATCAGCGAATTGTCGGGAAATTCCTTGCCCTCGGTCACCAGCGCATTGGCCCCGACAAGGCAATTCCTGCCGATCTTCGCCCCGTTCAGGATGGTGGCTCCCATGCCGACAAGCGAATTGTCACCGATCGTGCAGCCATGGATGATCGCGTGATGCCCGATCGTGCAGTCCGAGCCGATCGAAACGGGGAAGGCGGGATCGGTATGCACCATCACGCCCTCCTGGATGTTGGAGCGCGCGCCGATCGTGATCGGTTCGTTGTCTCCGCGCAGTGTCGCCCCGAACCAGATGCCGACATCCTCGCTAAGATCGACCTTGCCGATCACGTTGGCATCCGGCGCCACCCAGTAGCGGTAGGCAGCAGGGAGTTTCGGAGCAAAATCTCCGAGAGCATAGATCGGCATCAGGTCACTCCCCGAAGGACGCAATTCCGGCAAAGGCGTAAATCGGCTTTATGTCCGGAATTGCCCATGAAAATGATCAGACGATCGTCAGCGACAGTTCGCCGACACCGGTTACGCCACAGGTCACCTTGTCGCCCTTGACGATCGCGCCGACACCGGCCGGGGTTCCGGTCATGATGATGTCGCCCGGTGCCAGCTCGAACTGCTTGGAGAGTTCTGCGATGATTTCCGGCAGTTTCCAGATCATCTGGTTCAGATTGCCGTCCTGCTTGCGCGCGCCGTTGACCTCGAGCCAGATCGCGCCTTCCTGCGGATGACCGATCTTCGAGGCCGGTACGAGTGCCGAAACCGGCGCCGACTTTTCGAATGCCTTGGCCACTTCCCAGGAACGGCCTGCCTTCTTCATCTGGTCCTGTAGATCGCGGCGGGTAAAATCGATGCCGACGCCATAGCCATAGACCTTTGACAGCGCTTCTTCGGCCGGAATGTCGCTACCGCCGCCCGAAAGCGCCATCACCAGCTCCACCTCGAAATGCACGTTGGAAGAAAGCGGCGGATAGGGAAAGCTTTCGCCGTTATAGGCATTGTCGGCATTCTTCTGGAAAAAGAACGGTGCCTCGCGCGAAGGATCGTGCCCCATCTCGATCGCATGGTCGGCATAGTTGCGGCCGACACAGTAGACCCGGCGCACCGGAAACTGTTCGAGAACACCGACAACATCGAGCAGCACGGGTTCTGGGGCAGGGATCACGGTAGCGCGCATGGGATATCCTCGAAATCGGTAAATGCTGGAAGGCTTTGTCCAACAATTTTCCAAACAATCCTAGCCCGTTTTGGACCGGCGGGTACGGCTGATGTCGAATTTTTCGTCTTCTATTTGGATACTCCGGCGGGTATGGCGCCGGCGCTTTGCCGACCCGAGTGTCGATCGCTGCGCAGTGGTTGCTGATGACCGCAAGAAAGCCTGCTTGCCTTGACTGAAAAATCCAGCCAATGACTATTGCCAAAGCAAGATAAAGGTTCCGCATCCATGTCCAAGCAGCCGAAACCCGAAAAGTCGAAGCCATCCAAGGAGCCTGTGCTCGAGCATTCCGAATTCTCCGGTGAATTCGAGGACGAAGACATCACGGTGCTCGTCGATATTTTCCGCAATGCCGGAACCAACGAGGACTGGACGCTGGAAGTCATCAGCCAGACCGAAGTCGTCACCACCTGGGAAGACGGTTTTGCGACCGACAAGGACGCCTGGGAAGAGTTTCTCGCCACCGCCGAACGCGACGGCCTGAAAAGCTTTCTGGAAGAAGGCGAGGAAGAAACCTCGGTGCATTGAGGGGATAGGCCTCTACCTCAGAGATCGGCAAACGCCTGCAGGCGCTTGCCTTAGAATAAATCTAGTTCCGGTCCGAACCGGCCTTAGACAACAGAAACGCAAACGCCGCGGTCAGTGCCAACGCACCGATAATGGCGCTGGTCGTTGTGCCGGGATTGCGGCGTACCACCTCCGTCAGGTCATGACCGCCATGGCGAAACTGTCTGGCCACTTGGCGTGCACGCGGCGCGAGATAGCCGGATGCATCTTCGGCCGAAGCGCTGGCCTGTCTTGCCAATGCGCTACGCAAGTCTGCCAGCTGGCTGGTCAGACGGTCGATATCGGCGGAGAGATCGCGGGCCATGAGAATTCCTCGTTTGGCGTGAATATGCCTGATCAACGGTCAGGACGTAATCCGGTTCCAGCCTGCTCGATGCGTTTGGGCCGAGCCTTTCATTTCCGCTCGATCGCCTGTATAGCAGCGCCATTCCGTCCGGCGGCCTCAAGGCGAGGGCAGTTTCCGAAATAGGACTGGCCTTGCGTTCGGGTTTATCCCCGAGGCCAAAGGACGTGGCATAGTGTGTGCCCAGCCACGCGGAGCAGATGACGTGAGTTTTTACGAAAAAGCGCTGAAAACCGGCGAAAAGATCTTCGCGGTAGCCCCGATGATCGACTGGACGGACCGTCATTGCCGTTATCTGCACCGGCAATTGTCAGGCAAGGCGCTGCTTTACACCGAGATGGTCGTGGCCGATGCGATTATTCATGGGCCGCGCGAACGTCTTCTCTCTTTTTCGCCTCAGGAACATCCGGTGGCCTTGCAGCTTGGCGGTTCCGATGCCGGAAAACTCTCCGAAGCGATCCGGATTGCCGCTGATTATGGATATGACGAAATCGGGCTGAATGTCGGCTGCCCGTCGGACCGCGTTCAGTCTGGTACGTTCGGTGCCTGCCTGATGCGTGAAGCCGGCCATGTCGCAGATCTCGTCACTGCGATGAAGAAAGTCTCTTCCGTGCCGGTCACGGTCAAATGCCGCATCGGCGTCGATGATCAGGAGCCGGCCGATGTCTTGCCGGATTTTCTGGCTCGTATGGTCGGGGCAGGGGCGGACGCAATCTGGATCCATGCCCGCAAAGCCTGGCTTCAGGGATTGAGCCCGAAGGAAAACCGCGAGATACCACCTCTCGATTATGATCTCGTACACCGTATGAAGCGTGAGAATCCAAATGTGTTTCTCGGCATCAATGGTGGTATTTCCGATCTCGATCAGGCGAAAAGTCACCTCGCGGTGATGGACGGTGTCATGCTCGGCCGCGCCGCCTATCAGAATGCCGGTCTTCTGACGGGCGTTGACGCCATGCTGGAAGGTTTGGACCCAGCGGCGGTCGTCACCACCGAAGCCGATTGGATGGCTCTGCGCGATGCGATGATCGCCTATGCCGAAGAGGTCATCGCCTCGGGCGGCAGGCTGCATCACGTCACTCGCCACATGGTCGGTCTTTTCCAGGGGTATGCCGGTGCCCGGCGTTTTCGCCAGATCCTCTCCTCCGAGGCCACAAAACTCGGTGCCGGAACCGAAATCATCACCGCAGCCTTCGCCGCTGTTGACCTTGACGGCAACGCCGAGCGCAAACGGGAGAAAATCGCGGGATAAGCCCCCCCAGAATCTTATGGGTTTGCGTGCGTGTGTCGGAATGCGACATCCTTGCGTTGCTTCGTATTAGATATTTCTTAAATAGCGTACACGTAATGTTCCAGCTTATAGACGGTGAAATCAATCACCGCTGAAATCTGGTAGTGTATGATGTTCAAGGTTCTGGAATGCGTCGCGGTCCAGCATGATCATGCCCTTGTGGCTCTTGCGGCCGGCATTTGTGTCGTCGGCATGCTGGCATTTTTCCTCATCCATCGACGGGCGATCGAATGCAGTGAGAAGCGCCGGAAAATCTGGTTGCTCATCGCGGCCGTCACCGGCGGACTTTCGGTCTGGGCCACCCATTTCGTCGCGATGCTTGCCTATCAGGGTACGATTTCGATCGAATTCGAGCTGGTGCTGACGATCATCTCCGCCGTGATCGCCGCCGTCGGTTTCTGGGTGAGCCTCAGGATTGTCGAAGAGGGCACACTCAAGAGCGAGGTCATCGCCGGCACCGTTGCAACGCTGACGGTCGCTGCGATGCATTTCATCGGCACCGAGGCGATCCGGGCTGCTGCGACCATCCGCTACGAGATCGGCGTCATCCCGGTCGCCGCCGTGCTGTCGATTGGCCTGCTGACATTCGCCTTCCGCATGTCGATGCGCCGCAAGAACCGCCGCGGCCTCTGGGCGGCCATCGGCGCAAGCGTCCTTTCGATCTGCCTTCTGCATTTCTCCGCCATGTCGGCCACCACGCTCGTGCCGGATCCGTCGCTGCCGGAAGTGTCTCTTGATGGTGATATCGGCCGGATCTGGATGGTTTGGGCGGTCTCGGTCGTTGTCGGCATGATCGTGCTGGCCGGGACGATCGCGAGCTTTCTCGACCGTTATCTCACCGATTTGCGCGGGTTCGCTAATGCGACGCTTGAGGGGCTGGCCGTCGTCCGCGAGGGTGTCATTATCGAGGCCAATGCCCGGTTCCCCGCCATGCTTGGCCTCAGAGACCGCGATGTCATCGGTCGCTCGCCGGACGCGCTGATGGTGGCTGCCGACGGGATCTCGCTGATCGACGTCGAGCGCAGCCGCGCGGTCGAGGCGGCGCCATTGAAGGCGGGGCCGTTGAAGCCCGGCAAGGAGGCCTTCCTCGAAGTTGCTGTCCACACGATCGAATACCGCGGCCGCCAGTGCCAGGTCTTGGCCGTCCGCGACCTCACCGAAAAGCGCATCGCCGAACTCAGGGTCGAGCATATGGCCCGCCATGATGCGCTGACCGATCTGCCGAACCGTTCGCTGTTCAACGAGAAGCTCGAGACCGCGATCGATGTCGCGGGCAGTGCCGATGAGCGGCTGGCGGTTCTGGCGCTCGATCTCGACCGCTTCAAGGCCGTCAACGATGTGTTCGGCCATGCCGAGGGCGACCGGGTTCTGGTCAAGGTCGCCGACATATTGCGCCGCTGCGCCGGGGTGACCGATACGCCGGCCCGTATCGGCGGCGACGAATTCATCATCCTCCAGCCCGGTCTCGACCAGCCGACCGCGGCCTACCTCCTGGCCGACCGGATCCTCGATACGTTCCGGCAGGAGATGAACGTCAATTTCGACCCCAAGGCGGTCGGTGTCTCGATCGGCGTTTCGATCTTCCCCGAGGACGGCCGCACCGCCGACGAGCTGCGCAACGCCGCCGACATGGCGCTCTACAATGCCAAATTCAACGGCCGCGGTACCGCCGCCTTCTACTCGGCCGACATGGATGCGGACCTGCGCCAGCGCCGCCTGCTGGAAAGCGAGTTGCGCCACGCGGCCCTGCGCGACCAGCTGTCGCTGGTCTTCCAGCCGCTGTTCGACGCCTCGAACGGGACCTGCACCGGATACGAGGCGCTGATGCGCTGGAAGCATCCGGACCTCGGCCAAGTCTCGCCGGCAACCTTCATTCCGGTCGCCGAAGAAACCGGAATCATCGTCACGCTCGGCGAATGGGCGCTGCGCGAGGCCTGCCGCACCGCAGCCTCCTGGGATGACGGACTGGCGGTGGCGGTCAATGTCTCGGCGGTGCAGTTCCGGTTCCCCGATCTGGTCGACACGGTCGCGGCGGCGCTGACCGACAGCGGTCTGGAGCCGCACCGGCTGGAGCTGGAAATCACCGAAACCTCGTTGATTGAAAACCGCGAGACCGTGCTTGCCATGCTGAAAAAGTTGCGCAACCTCGGCGTGATGATCGTCATCGACGATTTCGGCACCGGATACTCGTCGCTCAGCAACCTGCAGACTTTTCCCTTCGACAAGATCAAGATCGACCGCAGCTTCATCTGGCAGATGGAGGAGGACGACAGCGCCCGCGCCATCGTCAAGGCGATCATCGGGCTGGGCAAAAGCCTCGACCTGCCGGTCGTCGCCGAAGGCATCGAAACCTTTGGCCAGCATCGCATGGTGATCGAGGACGGTATCGAGCAGCTGCAGGGCTTTCTGCTCGGCAAGCCGAAAAGTGCCGGCGAAGTGGAAGTCCTCTCCGGCATCCGCCGCGTGCCGTCCTTCCGCAAGCGGGGATAGCCGAGGCGGCAAGGGCAGGGCGCTGGCCGCAGGTTTGGTGGAGACGGCCGCCGCATCGCCTCAATCCTCCGCGCCGGCCAGCCGATCGGCGATCGCCATCCGCTTCTCCCTTGCGCGCCTTGTGGCATCCCATCGCTGCGCCAGGTAGCGGTTCGACACATTACGGGCGATCGCGATCGCCAGATCGTCGCGCATCCGCTGCGGTCCGCTTTGGTCCTCGAAAAACGGGCCTTCCCAGCCGAGAAACTCCCTGGCGAAACGTGCGTCCTCGTAGAGGCGGTCGAATATCGCCCGCTGACCGGCATCGAGATTACGCAGGCAGCCGGGTTCGCCGGTCGATTTGAAATGCCAGCGGCAGCGCTGGCCACGCCGGCAATCGCGGTGGCGGCAGACCATCAGCGGCAAGGCCATCGCCTCGGCGGTACGCGCGGCGAGATGGGTATCGATCGGCTGCTTTTCACGGGACATGCTTCCCCCTTGGCGATCCTCGGGTCTCACTTCGTTCGCCCGAGGAGGACGAGTGATTGTACGGACGGGGCGCAGAAAGCTGCCTCGTAAGTTAGTTAGTAAGTGACACCTCTCAGCGTCCCGTTCGGCAGTTTTTATCCGCGACTCCGGTCCCTCTGCCGTCGCCTTGTCGGATGGTGTTCGTCTGGCGCCACGAAACACGGACGGAACGACTTACCGCCAACACTTCGCTTTGCCGCCGCCGGGCTTCCCGCTTTCACGAGCGGACTTAAAGCCCGGCGAAACCATCCTTGAGGCCACCATGTGTGCCGCACAGGCACATCCGACGCGCCATTCGGGCATCAGAAGCGGCAGGCCGGTCCGAAAACCTTGCCGCTTCCCCCGTGTCGCCGGAGGGAGGCCATTTTCCGCGGACCCCGGTGGTGACGGTTCACGTCGTCCCTCCACCCCCAGCGCAGATCCCGCCTCGCCGGCACGCCTGCCGGTGTATCCGTGACGGAACGGGGTGATTGTAGGCATGGGTTTGGAGGGTGGGGATGAAAGGGGAAGGAATTTCGTGCAAGCCGTTGGTTTTGCTTACCGGAAGGAGCGGCAGCGTCCACGGTTATGGATTGCCACCACCGCCTGCCGTCATCCTCGGGCTTGACCCGAGGATCCAAAACCAAGCGAGCGGAGATAGGCCCTTTGAAGTCACCTGCGGGGACCGCGCATGGATCCTCGGGGCAAGCCCGAGGATGACGGCCGAGAGGTTGGGCGCAAGGGTGCCTAAAGCAACCGGGGTGGAAGCCGCGATGGTTAAGCGCCGCACGCGCGAAATTATCCACCTTCTGCCGAGACCGATTTCCCCAACCTCGGAAAACCTGCCGCAATTGACACTCTGTCATCTTCTGTCACTGTGCCCGCAGGCAGGCATCATCGTGTCGGGGGACAGGACGGAATGAACCAGGTATTGCGGCGGCTCAGACCGGGTCGCGGGCGGCGCGGTTGCGCTGCGAATTTTCGATCGGCCAGTCGATCGGCCATGTCATCGTCTGGGTCGTTCTGACGCTCATAACCTTCGGCCTCGCGCTGCTGGTCTTTCCCTATTACCTCAACCGGGCGGTGCTGAACCGTACCGAAGTGCTCGACCAGCAGGGCCGCCCGATCGGCAAGCTGCGCTGCAATTTCGACCTGATCTCCTCGATCGGCCACGTGATCATCTGGGGCATCCTGATCCTCATCACCTTTGGGATCGCCGGGTTCTTTTATCTCTACCGGGTGGTGCGGGTCGTGCTGAGCGATACGGTGATTGAGTATTATTGAGAAAGGTGAGGGCGGATACTCTAAGGGGGGGCACACGCGTCTTGAGTTTCTAAATGTCGTAAAATATTTCTAGGTGCTTATATTGAATTATACTTAAGTAATGGCTGCGGAGAGAACCAGTTTGTGACTTCTCAATGGGGTTGATTAGCGGCTTTAATTTAATGGCTTATGATATAATTTCTAGATTAAGGGTATTCTTTGATTTTATTCTTAAATTTCTTTTGGCACTCAACGTGAAGTGAGTGGTATGGGTCGATTTTAGAAATCAATAGCGGCTCATCTAAGCGCATCGACATCGCATACTTATATAAAAATTCGTTTTTGCCGTCGCCGTATTGCTCAGTTATTTTGGCAAGCAGAGCTGCGCGGCGACCTACCTCGCTAATATCTTGAATTGAGATCTCTTCGCGAGTGACGCCTAGTTTTTGCAAAGCTTTATATGCTTCAGGATCGAAGCGAAAAAGATCGTCTGCCTCGACTTCACACATTTTGAAAGGTTGCTCGACTGAACAGGCATGATTGCAAATCCCCATTGACCTTGCCCCCAAGTTTTATCCAGTTTTGAGTTCGCTCCAGCGGTTTTGGGTTGCTGTATTTGGGGCGGTAGCGGCGGGTTGCGGTGCGGAGCCATTCCGGCTGCGCAGCACCGCATCACGTCGC
>NZ_JAEUAN010000015.1 GCF_019511445.1 Aliirhizobium wenxiniae | reverse complement strand
CCCCCAGACCCCCACCCGGGAGCCCGTGTCTACGGAAGGTGCTAGAGCCGCCGGCACTCTCCAGGCCGGCCTCCGCCAGCTATTTGGGAGCGCTGCGTCCGGCCTGGAAAGCGCCTTCCCTCAGCATGCGCATCGACGTAGCCAAGGTCGGTAGAGTCGGTGCAGACTGTCAAGATAAGGCACGAAGTTCTTCGATCTGGCATTCGAGTTCGTAGGTCATCGTCTGATCTCCTATGTGAAAGACGATCAGCGGCGCCGGATAGGGAATGACGTTGTCAGGGATCGCGAGAGCGACCGGCAGCGCCGGGGAGTGGGGGAGCCGATTTCGTGTTGGCCGCTTCGCTGCCAATTCGAAATTGGGGGCACCGCTCATCCTTGACGACGGCGGGCCCGTCGGCATCATCACCGGATACTGAGCAGGTTTTCCTCCTCTCGGTATTGCACCAAAAAAGCCGGACCCGGCTCGATGCCTGGTCCGGCTTTAGTTGCCGGGAATAGGAAAAGGCTCCGCCGGGGGCGGAGCCTCGTGGTATCAATCAGTCCCGGTTCGGACGGGACCAGATGAGCTGGAGACCATCCTCGCCTTCGACCTCGGCGAGCGTTGCGTAGATCGGGGCCGGAAAACTGGGATCGTCGAGCTTGACCGAGAGATAGTCGCGGCCCTCGCCGGAGGTCTTCTGCCAGGCCGCGCCCAGTTCCACGCTACCCGCGTAGACCCGGAACTGCGGGCCCTTGTCGGAAGGGTTCTCGACCCGGGCGATGCGGGCTTTGACGTTGAGGGCGAGAGTGCGGATGGAGCCGGTGAAGCCGTTTTCGGTGGAGGTGAAGGTGCCGATGGTTGCCATTGTCGTATTCCTTTTCGTGTTCGGGCCGCGCCCATCGCGGTCTCGATGGCTGTCGCAAAGACCGGTGACGATCGGACCGCACCCATTCGGGCCGCAATGAAATGGAGGGCGGAAAGTCGCAGATTTGTTAGTGGGAGAGGAGGAGGGCGTAGCCGTCCGGGGTAAAAAATTTGCGAGTTGTCGTTGCGGGAAGACGATCGAGGCGCAGCCGGTCTCCGGTCAGACATGCCTCATCGAGCTCGCAGATGGGTTGCCGGAAACTCTGAAAGGATATGGCAATGGCGTTCCGCGGCATTCGCCTCGGGCACGAATGGCATCCTATAGCACGCCCACTTCAACCGCCGTCGTTGCCTGCATTTCATCAGGGGATAAGCGTCCCTGCCAAAACGGGCTCGGTTGCTGACTGCGCACAGTGGGCTATCGTTACGCCCGCGAATCTGGAGAACCAATGCGTCAGCAGACCAAGCCCTTCATCGTCGAACGCAAACCGTCCCGTAAGCCCAAGCCCGACACTGCAAAACCGTCGATCTGGGGAAGGCTTGACGCTGACATCGCACAGGGTCTCCAAGATCAACGAAATGGAGACCAGCGGGATATGGACCACGCGGCCACCGCCGATGGCGACGACCGCGCCTAACCCTCAGGCCGCAGCCTGCAAAACCGTTTCCGGCTGTAGGGAATGCAGGAAGCTCACGGCGCGCTGCGCATGGGCTGCTGCCTGGAAGATGGCCCGCTTGTCGTTGGCAAGCACCGATAGCCACGACTGCAGGTAAGATGCATGATCCGGCCTCGGCTTAAGCTCCGGCGCGATACCGAGATCTGCGCAGAGGAAGCAACTGCCCAGTTCCGCGATGAGTTCTTCCCTTGCCCGCTCGGTGCGGTCCCTGGCATAGCGCGACAGGTCACGTCCTACGCGGTGCTCCGCCGCCGTCCAGTGGGTTGCTTCGTGACTAAGGACGGCTGCGTATCCGGCAGCATCACGAAACGCCTCAAAGGGGGGCATCTGGATGTAATCCATCACGGGGGAGTAGTAGGCCTGATTACCGCCATGCCGAATGACTGCGCCGGTATTGCGGAAGAAGCGATCGGCGCTCTCGATCCGGTCGATCGGATCAAGGATCTTGGCCGGCGGCGCGTAATAGCCGTCCGGCAAACCGTCGATCTGCTCGACGTTGAACACTGAATAGGCCTTCAGGAACGGGATCTCCCGATCAACCTCATTACCGTTCCCGTCCGCTTCAGATCTGGTGAAGCGGCTGGCGAAAACAACGGTCGAGCCGGTCTCGCCTTTCCGCACGGCCCCGCCAAGTTCGACGGCCTGCTTGAAGGTCATCCACATCGAGGAGGCGAAGCCACGCGACATTTGCTCCGACCACAGGAGCAAAACGTTCATGCCCGAATAAGGAAGGCCGTTGTGGCGCAGCGGCCGCGAGATACGACCATCGGTATTGGCTGCGCTCCACGGTCTCATCCAGGGGCGGACGCCGCCTACCAGATCCTCGACAATCCGGTCGGTAATCCGCGTATAGATGTCCGCGCGCCCCGCTTCTGATTTCTTTGTCATGACTTCTTTCTCCTTTTCATGAACCGCGCCGATCGCGGTCCGTCACGGAGGTCCGAAGTCAGGGGCCGAAGGTGTGGCCATGCACCGTAGGCCGCAACAGCGTGGAGGACGGCAAAGCCGTTGCATGGCCGCCCGGCTCCTGCAGGACCGCCGAGCGGGACGGGCCGTGCTCGGCGCGTCTCCGCTTTTCATTTCGACATGAGAAAAGGCCGGCGCCCGTCGGCACCAGCCTGAAAGGAGGAGAATGGCGGGGTGCGACCCCGCCAAGTTCGTCATCCGAAAGCGGCCATCTGAACCTCGGCCGCCTTGCGGTCCAGCGATGCGCCAGGGTTTTCGACCGGCCGGTCGAAGGGCTTCCAGGTCTCGCCGACGACCTGCTCGTAGGCGGCCACCGCGCCCTCGGCTGCCATGCGCAGCGCATGGGACTGGATACCCATGTCGGCCGCGAATTCCCGCTTGCGCTGGGCGGCACTATCGTAACCCACCGGACCATCGAGATCCTCGTCGCGGGCATCGTTGGATGCCTTGGCAGTTGCGTCGCGCGCTTCGGTGACGGCGCGGGAGTAAAACTGCCCGGCGCCGTGCGCCGATCCGACGAAGGCCCCGACGATGCGCTGCAGGTGGATTTGCATGGCTCTCTCGCCCAGACCTTCGGAGAGGCTGTCGGCGGTCTCGACGATCAGTCGCTCATGCAGGCTGCGGATGCCGTCGCTGTCGACGACGGTTGTGCCGAAGCTTTCCGCGATCTTGAGCGCCTGGGCCGCATCAGGGCATGAAAGGCGGACCATTTCGAGGGTTGCTCCTTTGCGCAGTTGCGATACACGTGCGTTGGAGCGGTTGGGAGTTGCGGGCTTTGCCATAAGCTGTTCCTTCCTTGGCTGGCGAAGTGGTTCCGGCCCGTGCCGGTCTGCCCTTCGATGCGGACGACTAAGAACCGGCAAAGGACGGGCGGCTTCAGAGGTCCGATCCGGCTGAACCAGCAGGGCAGGCTTGCGGGCCAGCAGGTTTCGACCTGCGTAAGGCCCGCGAGCCTGCCGTTGCGCAGAGAGGCTGGGTCGGCCGCCCCGCGGCGCGACAGCGGCCTTGAAACGCCCGGCCGCCGGTTCAGACCGCAGCAAACAAGAAGGGCTGTCCAGCGCGGGTCCGATATCTGTCTCTGGCGGGGAGGAACAGACATCGCCAAGCCCGCCCATGCCGATGACATCCGAGCAGGTAAGCCCATCGCTATCACCACACTCTCGCGCGTCTGCCTATGTCGCCGGATGATGCAGAGGTCGCTTATCGCGATGGCTCAGTTCACCGATGTCACTCTCTTGCGTCGCCAGCCTGCGGTGGATCATATCGAGTTCGACCCAACGCTCGAAGGTGAGGCGGTCGACAAGCTCCTGATGGCAGATACGTGGACCTGATCGGCGACGCGCCCTGCTCCGGGCTTTTACTGTCGTCGCCTGCCTTCCCGCGCGCGCTGTGATTTGGCGGGTCAGACATTCCAGATGCCGCTGGATCTCTCGCCGGGCGACGATTGCTTTTGCCAGCGGTTTCGAAGCGCGGACGCTGATCATCGCCGATCCCCCGAGCTTCGCCAGTTGATGAAGGAGGCCGGCGAGTCGACGGATAATCCGTCCGCACCGGTGGCAAACTCCCCCCCCGAGAAATCGGGGGTGGGTGTTGCCATGTTCGACTGGGAAGACGGCGGTCACGCTGCGTCCCTCTGGTCGAAGCCGGCGTCGTCCTCTTCGTGGTTCGAAAGGTCCGCAGGATGCAGATCGTCCTGGTCCGGAGCCCCGTCGAAGTGCTCTTCCTGACCATCGGCTGGGTCGTCAACATGATCGGGTTCGTCGTCTTGCAAGGCCCCGCCGCGAATATCCGTAATTGAGCTCGCCCGGATCCAGCCGAGCAACTCGTCGGTTGGCGGTGCGAAGCGCGCCGAAGCATGGACGAAGTGTTCGTTCGCGAAGTGCTCGACGAGCGCAGCACGGGTTTCACGCACCTTGGGCCGTGGCTGCACGGACGCCTCGGCGCACGACACTTCCAGCGCCTGACGGGACAGGCAAAGGAGGAAGTCCTCCGAACCCATATTCGGCAGGTACTCGTCAGCGCCGATAGCCTCGCCGGCGATGCGCGAGACCATGCCGCTGTTCGACATGCCGCGGCGGCACGACAGAACATCGATCAGCACCGAGCGAACGGCGACCCGAAGCGTGTCCTGGTCAAAGGCGAGCTTGCCGTGCTCGTCGAACAGTGCGACGGCATGGCGCGAGAAGCGTTTGCCGCCATAGAAGCTCCCATCTGCACCAGAGTCGACGCGGACATTCTGTCCGGCGAAGGCCAGCACCAGCAGCGCCATCAGCATGTCATCCTCGATCGGCGCGTGGCCGAGAGCATCGTGAAGCGCATCGGTGCGGAAATCACCGATCATGTCGAGGCCCTTCTGGGTCACGTCGGGGCGGACCTTCGGCAAGGCAATCGCGTCGCCCTCATCGCTGCCAAAGGCAGATCCGTCGCCGTCCGCGCCCTTGGGCTTGGACGCCTCGGGCATGCGGTAGTGCACGGTCTGCACCTTACCATCACGATCGAGGTAGAGCGCCGTGTGATCGGACTTGGACGGCTTGCCGTAGACTTGGGCGGCCTTCTTCGGCAGCTCTGGCTGCCCCCAGTTGTTGACTTCGACGATGGCCCCACGCTTCGGCAGGTTGGCAGTCATCCACTCATGCTGGGCGCCGAGGAAGCCCTCAACATTCGTCGTGTAGCGGCCGTCCTGGTCGGCCGGCGCGAATAGGTCCTCGACCCACTCGACACCGTAGGCCTGAGCCAGATCGTCACCAAAGCTCGCATCTCGGGCATACATGCGCTTCTTCGTGAGAGCATTGGCGATCTGCCACCATGGAGCGGTGTCGCCCTTCTTCGGCTTATGCGCCTTCCAGACCTCCTTCTGGTCAACCTGACCGGCCGCAGCGATGATCCGCAACTGCTGCTCTGACGGCATATCGCCCAGCGCCATCTGCTCAAGCATCGCGGGAAGGACATTGGCGAGCAGCCGCAGCTTGCGAATCTGACGGACGGGAAGCGCGAGGGCAACCGCAATCGCCTCCTCCGTCCAGCCGAGAGCAACGAGACGCTCGATGCCGCGCCACTGATCGACCGGGTTCAGCGCCTCGCGTACCGAGTTCTCCACCATCGAGCGCATCGCGCCGTTGTCGTTGGCGGCATCCACGACGAGGATCTCAATTTCTTCCAGGCCGGCGGCGATGGCCAGTCGCACACGGCGATGACCTGCGTCGATGATATAGCCATTTCCGCCATCGCTCTCGGGGGCAACCACCGGCGGCTGGACGATGCCGACGGCCTTGATCGTCGCCAGCATCAGCGCATCGGCCTGCGGCGAGGATTTCGACTGGCGCATGCGGTCAGGGTTCTCCTTCAGTGCACGCGGGTCAACCTTCATAATCTGCATGAGATTTGTCCTTATCTAGAGGGTTCGGGACCAGCGCCTTGCCAGCCCTTCCTGTCTTCATTTTTTCTCGAAGACACCTCCCGGCACGCCGAGCGGCCGGACTGCCGCAACTGCGGCCGAGCATCCCTGCTGCGCGGGACAAGCGGGGCTGCCAGCCCTGCGAAGGACAAGCGGCCGGGACCGCGTAGGCGGTGGTTGAGCGACAGCGTCGGCAGGAGGACCGATCTGCGAACACCCCTACCTTCTTCTTCCTCAGGGAACAGCTTCCTCTCCTACCTCCCGGCTAAACGTCGACTGTTCAGAAGAATCCTCCTCACGGTCACCCACCATCACGACCTTCGCTTGGGGCCGATGCTGAAAGCCGGTTCGACAACATCGGATCATCTTCCGCGAGACTGTTTTGAGGCCTCACGTTGCTTCCATCCGGGTAATTTGCGAATATGTGGGAGATAAAAGGGAGCTCCGACATGCAGAATGAGCAAATTCACAGATCGTCGGATCGCAGACGATTACGCATGGTCGAGCTTATTGCATTTCCGTTGAGAACGATGCTCGTCCTCGTTCCGTTGTGGCTCACCTACTGGCTGTTCCAAAGATTTTCGGCCGGGGATGTATCTGGTCTCTACGATTTCACTATATGGCTGACTGTCGGATTAGCATTGCTCAGCGTCGCACGAACTGTTTCAGGGATGCGCGGACTGCCAAGTGGTTCTGTATTTGGCAGCGTCGACCACTCGGGTCGTTTCCTTTCAAACTTGCGACGGCCTTTTGCGGCGTTCCGCGAACATTTTGTCGCCGTTCATTTCTCCGATCCCCTGCCAGACGGGGACCTAAAAGTGCTACGCAGGCTGGAACTGTTCCTCTTAACCCCATTGCGTATTCTCGTGGGCGGCCTTTTTTTCTGGATCGGGAACAGCATCGTGACGGGGATTTTGGTCAATGGAATCGGTTCAGCTCTTCTGTTCAACATACTTTGGGTCACCATTGTTGTGCTTTATGTGATTTATGTTCTGTCTCAGGCCTTTGTCTCAATTTTCGCGCGCGGCGAGACATCGTTTGCTGAGGCACTGAGAGTGCGAGAATGGTTCAGGCGCGTCCGAAGAAAATTCATTTTATAGCCTTGAAGTTTCGCGGCTTCAGATAACTTCCCACAAGGGAAAATGGCGACGCTGCGGCTGCGTTGATACTCAGTCCAGATCTGCCGACAGGTAGGTTTCAATTTCTCGAAGCTTCATCCGCTTTTCCTTCAGGTCATCTGCGAACGCGAAAGCGCCTCCGTCTCGGGAACGGTACGAAACCAATCGCCTCTCGGCCTCTTCCAGACGCCGGCGATACTGCCGCTGTTCGTCGTCGAAGCCCTCAAGAGCATGCTCCAAACGCGAGATGGCGCCGAGCGGTGTAACCGTGATCGCCAGATCGATCTCGTAGTCTGCGCCGGTTCGCTGGAGGAGGGTCTCGTAACGATAGCCGTCGCCCTTGCCGAACCGCTCACCCTCATAGACCAGATCGAAGCCGCCGATCGTCGCCAGATTCACCTCACCTTCTTGCCGCAACTGCAGGAGCGTAAGGATCTCCTTCATCAGTGCGCGCCCGGCATCCTTGCGCTCGGCAAATTCCTGACCGAGCAACATCATCGTAAAGGCATCGCCGCCTGTCGGCTTAAGCCGCACCATGTCTTGGCCGACCTCGCCGATGCGCCGGGTTGAGACCTCGATCTCACGCTCGGCATCGCGAATCTGCCGACGGACGGCATACTGATCGTCTTCATGGGCAGCCCGCAGCCGCTCGAGGCGGGCGATGTCCGCCTCCAAGCCAGCCTTCTGCATAAGGCGCTCGTCGCCAGAGGCGATCGCCTTCGCCATGGCGAACTGATTGGCAGCACCTTCACCGATATCCTCTAATCGCCGGATCGAAGTGTCGCCAGAGAGGGCGGCGGCGATGAATCGCGCCTTGCGCTCATTGTTCTGCCACATGGAGGCGTCCAGCGAGCCTTCCGTGGCATAGGCGTAGATATCGACCTCGTCGTGCTGATTGCCCTGGCGGACGATGCGACCCTCGCGCTGTTCGATCTGCGACGGCAGCCACGGGACGTCGAGATGGTGCAGCGCCTTGAGCCGAAGCTGCGCGTTAACGCCAGTGCCCATAGTCTCCGATGAGCCGATCAGGAAGCGGACCTTTCCGGCGCGGACATCGCCGAACAGACGCTGCTTGGCCTCGGTTTTCTTGTAGTCCTGCATGAAGGCGATTTGCGACGCCGGCACACCAAGCCGGATCAGCTCGTCGCGGATGAAGCGATAGGCTGAGAAGCCTCGTGATTTCTCGACATTGACCGTGCCGAGGTCGGAAAAAATCATCTGGGCGGCACCCGGCAAATCGAAGTCCTTGCCGTCGGGGCGACGATAGGTGGCTTCGCCGGTCTCCTTCCAGATCCGGTGTGCATTGCGGACCAGCAGATTGAGCTTGTTGTCATCCTCATTGTCGGCTGCCGGCATGACGAAACGAAGATCGATGGCCGCATGGCGCCCATCGGTGATGACCGAGAGCAGGATGTCGTCGCCCGGCTTGGCCGGCCCCTCCCTCTGTTCGATCGCCTTGATGCGCGCGTCGAGCACCTGCTGATAGGATTTGAACAGATCCGTCGGCTTGGCCGTCAGGATCTGACGGCGACCGGTCGAGAGGTTGGGCACCCTCACATACTGGCGAAGGTCGTCCGGCATGACGACGTCAGCAAACGAGCGGAACATGGCGATCAGTTCCGGGACATTGACGAAGGAAGCGAACCGCGACACTGGCTTGTATTTGCCTGAGGGCTGGATTTCGAGTTCGGTCGATGTATCGCCAAAGCAGGAGGCCCAGGCATCGAATTCGTGCAGGCCGCGCTCGCTAAGGGCTGCATGGCCGAGCAGGCGCTGGATCGAGAACATCTCGCCCAGCGTATTGGTGATCGGTGTGCCGGAGGCAAGAACCAGCGCCCGGCCGGGGTTCTTCGTTTCGATGTAGCGGGATTTGACATAGAGATCCCAGGCACGCTGTGACCCGTTTGGGTCGATGCCCTTTAGCGTCGACATGTTGGTGGCGAAGGAGAGTTTTCGGAATTCCTGTGCCTCGTCGACAACGATCTGATCGATACCGATCTCCGAAATGGTGAGAAGATCGTCCTTGCGGGTGGCTAGGCCTTCGAGCCTCTCCTGCAATCCCTCCTTCAGCCGCTCGAGCCGCTTGCGCGAAACGCGATCTTCGCTGTCGACCTTGGTCAGCAGGTCCTCGTAGAGCTGCAGCTCATCCTGGATCATCTCCTGTTCAAAGGCCGCCGGCACGCCGATGAAGCGAAACGCGGAATGCGTGATGATGATCGCATCCCAAGTCGCGGTGGCAGCGCGCGACAGGAAGCGAGCCCGCTTGTCCTTGGTGAAGTTGGTTTCGTCGGCGACGAGGATCTTCGCGTTCGGGTAAAGCGCCAGGAATTCGCGGGCGGCTTGGGCGAGGCAATGGCCGGGCACGACGAGCATCGCTTTGGCGATCAGGCCGAGCCTGCGCTGCTCCATGATGGCCGCTGCCATGGTCATCGTCTTGCCGGCGCCAACGGCGTGCGCCAGATAGGTCGAGCCATCCGCGATGATCCGCCAGATGCCACGTTTCTGATGCCCATAAAGAACAAAGGCGCCTGAGGCGCCGGGAAGTTTGAGATGGGAGCCGTCGAATTTGCGCGGCGCGATGTTGTTGAAGCGGTCATTGTAATCCCGCGCAAGGCGGTCGGTGCGATCCGGATCGGTCCAAACCCAATCCTGGAATGCTTGTTTGATCCGCTGCAGCTTGTCGCGCGCCGCCTCGGTATCGACGACGTTCAGCACACGCCGCTCGCCGTCGACATCCTTAAACACGTCGAAGATTTGCGGGACTCGGCTGTTGAGCGCGTCAGCAAGCAGCTCGCCGGCATGGCGGCGGCTGGTGCCCCATTCTGAGGTGCCGGCTGCGGAATAGCCGAGTTGCCGCGCTTCCACCGTCCAGGAGCCGAGTTCCGGCATATGGTGGATGCGGATGTCAGCCTCCATCCTCTCTTTCACAAAAGCGACAACATCGGCGGCCGGGATCCACGGTGCGCCGAGGCGGGCGGTTATATCGGAGGGTCGAAGATCGGCCGGCTGCACATCCTGGAGCGCCCGCACGTTTCCCTCATAGGCTGGATCGAGTTCGGCTGCGGCCTGCGCGGCGGCGAGCTTGGTGCGGACAGCCCCTGAAAGATAGGCATCGGCTGTCTGCCAGGATCCGTCGATCGGGTCGCGAAAAACCTCGTTGCCAAGTTCGTTGCGCACAGTCGCGGGATCGCTGTGGAGAAGCTCCGCGACATGGTCGATATCGACGTGACCACGTTCATTCAGCACGACGGCGAGCGCATCTGAAGAAGATGTGATGTTCGGCGTAGCTGGCGGGGCAATCACGCGTTCGGAAAAGATCGGACCCGGCTTTGCCGTATCGGTCTCGAGATCGTAGTCCTCGATTGAGGCAACCAGCCAGCAATCGAGGTCGTCGCGGAAGGGCGCGAGGTTCGGTTGGCGATGGGTTTCCCTGACCTCGCCGGTCTCGGCATCCTCCTGGATAGACACGGTAGTATGATTGATCGGCCCGAAGTCCCGCACGAAACTCGACCAGGCAATCCGCAGGCGGACCTGGAGGTCTCGCCAAGGCCGGTCGACCTCCTGTGCCTTCAAGACCTCGCGCACGGCGTCTCGGATCGGGATCAGCTTCGAAATGATCCGAACATGTTTCTCAGAGATCCCGTCGCGTGTACGGCCCTTCCGGACCGTCACCGGCACGGCCGAACCGTCGAGCATCTGCATCAGCCCTTTCGACCGGTCGAGGGAAAAGCTACCCTCGCGGATAGCACTGTCCCTCGGCTGCAGATCAACGATCTCGCAGAGCTCGTCCTCCAGATCGACATCGACGGGCATCGGCTCGCCGTCATAGAGGTCAGTCGGCAGGAGATTGATTGCTGAGGTGAGGGCCGCGTCGAGATCGTCTCCGGCGCGGGGCCGGCATGTATGGGTCTCGCCGAACGGTCCAGAGGTCGTCGCATGGGTGCCGAGAACGAAATCGGGGTGCCGGGCAAACCAGCTGTTGACGCGGATCGGACCTTCGTCATCCGTCGCCGGTATGACCTCATCGACATCGAGCCATAGCTGTTCGCCTTCCGGTTCACCGGGCTTGCGCTTGCGGAGGAACAGGATGTCGACGACGACATCCGTGCCGGCGTCCCGGCGGAAGCTGCCTTCGGGCAGACGGATGGCGGCGATCAGGTCAGCCGACTTGGCGATATGCTCCCGCGCCGTCGTATCGGCCTTGTCCATTGTGCCATGCGAGGTGACGAAGGCAGCGAGCGCGCCGGGCTTCAGCAGATCGATGGAACGGGCGATGAAGTAGTCGTGCAATCGCAGGCCGAGTGACCGATAATTTCGGTCTGAGCGGACCGTACGATCGGAGAAGGGCGGATTGCCGATGGCGAGATCGTAGACCGGTGAAAGGTCGGTACGGGAAAAGTCGCGCTCGATGATCCGGGCTTTCGGCTGCAGCAGCTTGACAATCCGCGCGGTGACCGGATCGAGCTCGATCCCGGTCACACAAGCGGTGTCGCGATATGTCTCCGGCATCAGCGCGGGGAAGAGGCCTGTACCGATGCCTGGCTCCAGCACCCGGCCGCCGCGCCAGCCAAGCCTCTCGATACCCGACCAGATCGCCCGGATGATGAATTCCGGGGTGAAGTGGGCATATTGGGTGCAGCGGGCAAGCGACGCATAATCGGCCTCGGAGACGGCGGTCTCGAGCGAGGAGCCGATCTCATCCCAGCCCTGCCGGAAATCGTTTTCACCCGGCCGTCGGAATACGCCGTTGGCCAGCTCGCCGGCGCCGAAGCCGGTGAAACGGATCAGCTCCGCCTGCTCCTTTGGCGTCGCCGGCCGGTCCTGCCTGGAGATATCATTGGCAACGAGGATCGCCGCAACGTTGGCGCGGGCACGATCCTTCCAGGAGGAAGGTAAGCCGCGGTCACCCTCGAGATAGAAGTTTCCCCGAAGCCTCTTGGCTCGGGAGGGTGCGGCCGCCTTCGGAAGTACGGTTGCCGGCGTTGGCGCGGGCGGCGTGGGATCCGGATCGTCGTCATTGGCAGGTTCAATGACTGCCTCGGGCGCGAAGCTCCCAAAGGACGTGACGCCCAGGCCAAAGCCGGACGAGAGTGCGGTATTGCCGAACATGTCGAGCGTGAAGGGATCGTTGCTCATGATAAAAATCTCCTTTTGGAAGCGCGCGTCATCGTTCCGCCATGACGATTGGCGGCGAAGGGACACTGGTTGAGGTTGGGAATCCCGCTGAGGCGGGAGCGTTACGACCACTCGATGACGAAGAGTTCCATCGAGTCTTCGTCAAAGGTGATACCGAGATGCCTGGCATTGGGGGCGGCGGCGATCATTGCTTCCAGCTGCACGGCGTCGATGAACTCGACACCGTCATCTCCGCCAAAGGTCTTCCGCTTCACCTCGAACCAGTCGTCGTTGGTGCGGGGATCGCATTCGAGTGCATAAGCAACGAACGGCTTTTCTCCATCCGGCAAATTGCCGTTCGAGCAAAGGTAGACACCGTGATCGCCCACGAGCCATACACCCGGCAGCTCGTCGCGACCGGGGTGGAGGCCGTAATGGGGATTGCGGTAGCCGCCGTTCGCTTCGGCGTCGGCGCGGCCGCGGGCGATCACCGCCCGCACGGATTCAATCGGAAAGGAAAGCATGGAAATTGCCTCCTCACGCTGCGACTGCAGTATCAGGGAGATGGCGCAGTTGGACGGGCAACTTGATGGCGATCTCGTCGTCGGTCAGGTCGTCGAGCAGCTTCAACCTGGCCGATCCAGCCCCGGTGTAGAGAGCGATGACGCGCTGGCCCGGCAGAAATTGCGGCGCGGTTTCATCCGAGTAGCCCCGATAGGCGTCCGCCGTGGCACTCCAGATGTGCTCAAGACGTTCATCCCGCGTCATCGCTCGCACCGGCCGCGTTTCCCGCTCGATGATCGCCAGCCGCATGTCTTCCACCGACCGCCCGTCGGAGAGATCACAATATCCATGGAAGTGGCGGATGATTCCGTCGATCCGCAGCGCGAAGAAAACCGATGTGACGGATTGCGTCAGAAATTCGCGCATTGCAAACATCGAGCCCCGGATCCACAATGGCGGCAGGATCTCGAACATGTAATCATGCTCACGCTCGGTGATTTCGAACCATTCGCCGGCATAAAGCGCGCTCGCGTCACCGTCGAAACGGTGAGGACGCTGTGCATGCCGATCGAACAGCCGGAACATCTGATGGCGCTCAGAGATGCCCTGGTAGACTTTACGGATTGCGGAAGGGGTGCTCATTGACGGCTCCTTTGGCCCTGTCCGAACCGAAGCGCGGTGGTGCCTGCTGGCTCACCATCCTCTTCAATCCTTCATGACCCCTCCCCTCACGCCGCCTCTCCGTCCGGGCGGGTCAAGGGCCGCTCTTGAGCGGGCGAAGCTTCACCCTTGACGCGGTCGGCGGGCATGCGGCAGACCTCCTCTTTCTGTCCTCATCCTGCTTTCCTGCTTTTCTTCTTTCCGCGCTTTCAGCGCTTCATTCCAGTCCTCGGTCGGCGGCTTCAGGCGGAGCCAGTCGCAGCCGACCTCATCGGCAATGGCACGGAGGCGGCCGGCAAAGGTCTCGCCCTGGCTATTGGCGTCGGTGGCCGCAACCAGAACAGTACCGGGACGCGCGGCCAGTGTGCGGACCGCGGCGTCCGTGGTTGGCGACCACCCACCGCCGGTGCTGAGATAGAGGCTGCCCTCGCGAAGCCCCTCGAATGCCGCAAGGCTCATGGCGTCGATCGCCGCTTCAGTGACGCAAACACGCTTGGCGTCGGAAGAGCCAAAGCGAAAGAGAATTTTAGAACCGCCTGCCGAAAAGCCGCGCCAATCGGGACCGCGCTCCTCCCAGCCAGTAACAACACCATCGTCATTGACATGCGCGGCCCACATGCTGCCATAAGGGCCTTCCCGAACGACATCACTTTGGATGGCCTCCCGGATGATCGTTGCCGGTAGGCAGCGCTCGCTGCGCAGATAGCGCCAGGTCATTGACCCCTGCCACGCCCTACGTCGTGTTGCCCAGCGTTCTGAGATGGAACTGCTGTGAGCGGTCTTTCCGGCCGGTCGAGACCAGGCAGGATCCCTGGCGACGATGCCGACAAGAGCGGCCACCCGGTCGAGTGCCTCGACGAAGCTCACGCCGTCCAGATGCTCCGCGAGACCGAAGACGTCGCCTTTCGCATCCGACAGTGGATCGAACCATCCCCGCCCCCCATGGATTACGATGACGATTTCCGCACCGCGCCTGTATTTCACCGCCTTGCGGGTGCTTTCCTTGACGTCGATGGCAAAACCGGCCTGTTCCAGCACTGCTGCGCACAGGACGCGGTCCCGAAGTTCCTCAAGTTTCTGTTTTTCCATTATTTTTCTCGGCGCTTGGCGCCGCCCTTCTCTCCAGATTCATGTCTCCCGCAATTTGCGGGACCGTTTCTGGCGACCGCGAAGAGCAAAGGGGGCAAGGGCGCGGCTGGCAATCTGCAGATTTGCACCCGCTCCAGATGACATGCTAGCAGCGGCACAGCTTCCCTTGCCGCCTGCCGCTCGCAAGCGGCACCCAGGAGATGAAGGGTCTCAATGAGACCCGCCCGGAACATATTCATGCACGATCTCCAGATCGTCTTCGTCATCGAGTTCGTCGCTCGGCAGAACGCCGAACTCGTCGCCGGACCTGAACAGCGTGACCGGAACCATCAGGGTGCGGGAAAGCTGGAAGGCATGGTTCTGCGCAAGCGAAAGATCGGTGTTCATCTGAGGCTCCATCTTTGGAGCGGGCCATTCCCGCTCGATGGCAACCGTCAGTGTCCGGAACCGGTCGCGATCACCGTGGAGGCGCAGCCGAAGCGGCCGCAGCTTGCTAGCGGACCCCGTCAGCGGGTTGATCGAAGGAGATCCGGGGCTGGACCAGGAAGCCATCCATCAAGAGCGGGATTGGCAAGCCTCCTTAGGTCACCTCCGAGAAACAATGATAATTCTGATGCGGATCTTATCGTCGTCCCGATCCCTCGGCCGTTTGTTCAGCCTTCAATCAGGTCCGAGGACGCACTCGCCTGCTGGGACCGTGTCCGACGTGACTTGACGACAGCTCGACCACTCGTGTGACCATGATCGAGAACGCATGGACCCATCGTGATGCCCGGGCGAGCAATGGAAAGTTCTCGCCCACACCTTGATGATCGACATCGCATGATGACAATCCCAGGATCGACAGGAAGAAGCTGCCACTAAAGCAGCAGCCGCGCCTCGGATGCAGCCTTCTTCTTCGCCCATAGCTCCGTTGTCCGCTCCATCGTCACCAACTCGGACGGAAATGTCCGCTTCTGGAATGCGAGCGCATCATCAAAGCTGCCATGGAGCCATTGTTCGTATTCATCGGCGTGCAGCAGGACGGGCATCCGGTTGTGCACGGGCTGAATGGCCTCGTTGGCGTCCGTCATAACCCCGGAATAAACCGGCCCCCACTCGTCGCTGATACGCCATAATCCTGCCCAGGCGAAGACCGGTTGGTCCTTCAGCGAAAACCAGGTGCGTGTCATCCTGCCCTTTTCACCCTCAGCTTCGGCAAAACCCGTTACGGGGATCAGACAACGCCATTGCGGTTTACGTGCCAGGCCGATCCACATGCCTTTCGAAAGATCCGCGATGTTATTGACAGGCTTTGGCTTCGCTTCCGGTTTCATACCTTTCAGGCGTAGCGGAAAACCCCAGACCATCGAGCGGAGCTCGCGAACACCTTCATTTTCCGTCACCACCATCCCGGGCGTGCCAGGATAGACTTCCTCGGGAGCGTTCGATTGCATAGGGTTCGCCACGCGAAAATGCGCAGCCACTTCCGCGGCGGAAAGACGGACGGTGTACAAATTGCACATATGACAGGCCTTTCAACAGGAAACTCCAACACGAAACCTAGGTTACATAAGCATGTTGTCCCGACGCGGTGAAGCCTTGGAGGGCGAAACGCCGCTTTGCCAGCGATCGCGCGTATGCAGGATTTCGAAGTCATCGGATGACGGTGGATCACGAAACTGGAAGGCGATGACGTCTTCAATCGAACCATGAAGCCAACGATCGTATTCGTCTGGCTCGAGCAGAACCGGCATGCGGTCGTTGAACGGCCTGATCTTCTCATTGGCGGTCATGGTCATGCCTGCGAACACAGGGCCGAAGTCCGGGGTATTCTTGCAGAACCCCGCCCACGCCATCAATGGTTGGCGGTTTTTCGAAAACCACGATCGGGTTTTTGCCCCTTTGACACCGTCGGGATTTGCGAAGTGCGTCAGAGGGATCAGGCAACGATATCTGGGATGCACGACGATGCGGTCCCAGAGCGGGTTGATGAGATCGGCGACCAGACCTATTCTGCTCGGGGGCTCGCCCTCACGTCGCATGTCCCGGGTCTGCCGCGGAAAGCCCCACGGGATTGACTTCAACAGCCTCAACCCATCTTTCTCAAGAACGATCAGTCCGGGGGTGCCTTCGATAGTTTCGCTCGGCACCTCGATCGCCGGCGCCATGTCGACCGCGAATTGCGCGACAATCTCGTCCAGGCTTTTGGTGACTGCAAACAGGCGTGACACACCGGTCTCCTCAGTGGAAGTTTCTGGATTTGATCGTCAGATTATCGATGTGCAGGTCTGGAATATAGATATCCCTGACTTGCGTAGCGGGCTTCGGATTATCACGCGGATCCGGCCCTCCTCCGTGCTTGACCTGGTCGCCGCGACCATGGGGCAGGGGGAAGTCACCGAGTCCGCCGTCACGGTTCCCAACGCTTGCCAGGTCAGTCGAGAAATCGAACAGGCGCTGGGCAACGAGGTGAACGACCTCACCTTCCCGCTGGATGCGGCCGTTGATCGCCATCATGCTCGCCGTCATAAGGACCCGCCGCTGGCGCTCGAACAGCGATGGCCAGACCACCGCATTGACGATACCCGTCTCGTCTTCCAGCGTGAGAAACATCACGCCCTTCGCCGATCCCGGCCGCTGTCGCACGAGAACCAGGCCGGCCGTCCAAAGCCATTTTCCGTCGCGCTGTCCCATCGCCTCGGCGCAGGTGACGATGCCTTTGCGGTCGAGGTCTTTTCGGAGAAACGAAACCGGATGGGCTCGCAGCGTAAGACCGGTGTGTGAGTAGTCCTCGACGACCTCCCTGCCCTCGGTCATGGATTTCAACGCGACTCCGGGCTCCTGCATCTCGGCGATCACCTTGGCTTCGCGCTCAGCGGCCGCCGCCCAAAGCTCCAAGGGTTCATTACGGAGCGCCTTGATATCCCAGAGTGCCTGACGTCGTTCCAGTTGCAGCGATGGCAGGAAAGCATCCGCTTCGGCAAGCTTGACCAGCGAGGACGGTGAAACACCGGAGCGTCGCCACATGTCGTCGGCCGAGACAAATGGATGCTCGGCGCGCGCCAGGATAATTCGTGCGGCGTCGTTGGTGGACAATCCCTTCACGACACGCATTCCGAGACGAACGGCGAACCGGTCGGAATTGCCGATCCGCTCCATCGTGCAGTCCCAGCGGGAGTGGTTTACACAGACAGGTCGAACTTCGACACCGTGGTTTCGAGCGTCCTGGACAATCTGGGCAACACTGTAGAAGCCCATGGGCTGACTGTTGAGCAGGGCCGCACAAAAAACGTCTGGGTGGTGGCATTTCACCCACGAACTCGCATAGGCGATCAACGCGAAGCTGGCGGCATGACTTTCGGGAAAGCCATAGGAGCCGAAGCCTTCGAGTTGGGTGAAGGTTTTTTCCGCAAACTCCCGGCTGTAGCCGTTCTTGACCATGCCCTCGACGAGCTTGTCCTTGAACTTGCTGACTCCGCCGGTGAACTTAAACGTTGCCATGGCGCGCCTGAGTTGGTCCGCCTCGCCGGCGGTAAAACCCGCGCAGGTCATCGCAACCTTCATCGCACTTTCTTGAAACAATGGGACACCGAGCGTCTTACCCAGGACCGCTTCGAGTTCGGGGGTCGGGTACTCGACCTTCTCCTTGCCTTCACGCCGCCTCAGATACGGGTGCACCATGTCGCCCTGGATGGGTCCCGGCCGGACAATGGCCACCTGCACGACGAGATCGTAAAATGTCCGAGGTTTCAGTCGCGGCAGCATCGCCATCTGCGCGCGGCTTTCGATCTGGAACGTACCGAGCGTATCGGCCTTGCGGATCATCGCGTAGGTGGCCGGGTCCTCCTGCTCGACATCGGCAAGGCCCATTGAGATGTTCTTGTATTCCTTCAGCAGCTCGAACGACGACGCCATGCAGGTCAGCATCCCGAGTGCCAGCACGTCCACCTTCATGAATTTCAGCGCCTCGATGTCGTCCTTGTCCCATTCCACCACCTGGCGGTCCTTCATGGTCGCCGGTTCGATCGGCACCAGATCGTCCAACCTGTCCTGTGTCAGAACGAAGCCGCCCGGATGCTGGCCGAGATGGCGGGGCGCTCCCATGAGTTGGGCGCTAAGATCCAATGCCAGCTTCAGGCGGTAGTCGGCGGTGTTCATGTTGTTGTCTACGAGCTGCTTCTCGCCGACACCTTCAGACCAGCCCCAGACGCCGGAGGAAAGTTGGGTAATCAGGTCTTCCGGCAACCCTAGGGCTTTACCGACATCACGCAGCGCACCCTTGGCCCGGTAGCGGGTGACGGTGGAACAGAGCGCCGAGCGTGACCGTCCGTAGGTCTCGTATATCCACTGGATGACTTCCTCGCGGCGGGCGTGTTCGAAATCGACGTCGATGTCCGGAGGCTCGTCGCGTTCCATCGAGACGAATCGCTCGAACAGCAGGTCACCCGTTTCCGGGTTGATGCTGGTGATACCGAGGCAGTAGCAGACGGCCGAGTTCGCCGCCGAGCCCCGACCCTGACAGAGGATACCTTTCGATCGAGCAAACCGGACGATGCTGTAGACTGTGAGGAAGTACGGGGCGTATTTCATCACCCTGATCAGTTCGAGCTCGTGAAGGATCGCCTTGCGGACTTTGTCGGGGATCCCCTCAGGGTACCGGCTTGCTGCGCCCTCCCAGGCAAATTTAGTTAGCGACTGCTGGGCATCGAGGCCCGGCACAAGCGCCTCTTCCGGGTACTGGTATTGCAGCTCACTCATGTCGAAACGACAGCGCTCGACGATTTCGCGCGTTCGAGCCAGCGCCTCCGGATATTCCGAAAAAAGCCGGTGCATTTCTTCCGTTGCTTTCAGGAACCGATCGGCATGCCGCTCGCGATCGAAGCCGACGCTGTCTATGGTGGTGCGGTTGCGAATGCAGGTGACGATGTCCTGCAGCTGCCGGCGGCTGGGATCATGAAACAGCACATCATTGGTGACGACCGTTTTGACCTTGTGTCTCACCGCCATGTTGGAAAGATTGTGAAGCCGCAGTCGATCGTTCGGACGACGGCGCAGGCATAGCGAAACGTAGGCCCTGTCGCCGAACATCGCGGCGATCTTCCTGAGCTGGCCCGCGGTGGTCTCATCGGCCTCATCCGGGACAAGGACGGCAATCAGGCCAGCGCTATAGGCTTCGACATCAGACAGATCGAGGATGCACTTGCCTTTACCTCCCCGGCTTTTTCCGAGCGACAGCAGGCGTGTCAGTCTCGAATAGGCTGGCCGGTCGGTCGGATAGACCAGGATAGACATGCCGTCGGAAAGGTCGAGCCGACAGCCGACGACCAGTCGGATGCCAGTGGTCTTCGCCGCCTCCCATGCCCGCACGATTCCGGCAAGCGAATTGCGATCAACGACGCCAAGAGCGTCGATGCCAAGCGCTGCCGCGGCGGCAAACAGCTCCTCAGCGGAACTTGCCCCTCGCAGGAACGAGAAATGCGTGGTGACCTGAAGTTCAGCATATCTCATCCGAACACCCCATGCAGAAACCAGAGGTGCGACCCTGTGTCGGCATCCACTCCGTCACCGGCGCGATAAACCCAGTAGCGTTCCCCTGCCTCGTCCTCGACGACAAAATAGTCGCGAACGGCGGCATGTTCTTTCGGACGAAGCCACCATTCGCCGAATATCCGCTCCGGTCCGTCTGCCCGCTTCACACGGCGGCGTTTGCCGCGCCAGGTGAACACGGCCGGCGGCTGGTCGGGGAGCAGAGCGGTTACGTCGATCCGTTCGGGGTTTGCCAGTAGCCGCGACGGCCTCGGCCATTTCGCGGCCCATGTCGCTCCGGTTTCGTCGGCCGTCGGCCCAATCCGCTTCACCGACCGCTCGGGAACGTCGGAGGCGACGGGCGTCACGCGGTAAAGCCGCTGGCCACGATTGCCGAGAATGTCGACAAGCGGTGTGACGTCGACCACGGTTTCTTCGATCAGAGAGGATGCAGCCTGTCGCTCCTCGAGTGGTTCTGCCATGATGGCGACAAGCACCAGGCGCTCTATGCCGAAGCCCGGATCGATTTTCTCGATCCGGTCGCAGAGAAGCTTTGACAGCCGGGCGGGGTCACGCACCGGTTTTGCCAGTCCGGCTCGAATGCACTGCCGCGTGTTGTCGACACGGTAGATGACAAGATCGGAACGCCTGACGCCAAGGCCGCGTGTCTCCAGCTTGGCCGTGAGTTCCCCGACCAGTCGGCGCACATATTTGGCGATCGTCTCGGCCGCGCCGATCGGCTCCTGGAAGTTCTTCGCCGCCTCGACAAGCTCCGGAGTGCGCAGGGGCTCGATCGGTTCTGCCATTCGCCCAAACAGTTGATCCAGCCGCCGGCCAACTTCGGGCCCATATCTCAGCGTCAAGGGTGCGCGCGGCATGGCAGAGAGTTCACCGACGGTCTCGACGCCCATCACCCGCAGTCCGTGGATTGTGTCAGCTGGAAGACGCAGACAGTGGATCGGCAGGCCAGTCACCGCTTTCGCAACGCCGCCGACCGGGACGACCGTCGTTTCAGCCGGCGTCACGCGGGTGATCGCATGCGCTGCTCCCCAGGTATCGGCGACAGCAGCACGTGCGGTCAGGCCTCGTCCTCTCAACCCGTTGACCAAGCCGGAGATCAGCAGATCTTCGCCGCCCTGCAAGTGGTCGGCCCCTTCCGTGTCCATGACAATACCGTCCGCACCATCTACGGCGACGACCGGGCTATATTGCCGGAGCGCCCATAGCGCGAGGCGCTCAAGCGCAGACGCGTCGGCGCTAGGATCAGCATCGACCATCGTCAGATTGGCAACGATCGCTTGGGCTTTACTCGCGGGCATACCGAGCTTGAGACCGAGTTTGCGCGCGGCGGTATCGGCAGCCGAGATCCAGCGTTTCGACCCCGATTTCGAGATGACGACGAGCGGTTGGTCAGCTGGCACGGCTCCCTCTCCATGTCGACGTATCCGGTCTGTTGGCAGAGTGGGGAAGTAGACACAAACGACCCTTGGCATCACAGGCTCCTAATTCGAACTCAGCACACTCGCCTGCTTTCACGCGCATCAATTCCAATAGCCATCGGGCGCGCCCGACCCCTGCCACTGGCAGTTCCTCCGACGGAAGCACGCTCACCCTCCACCGTGTCATCGAGGCCGTCGGATTGCCGAAGTCCGACGCTTCCGTTTGCCGCCGCCATCTGCGGACGACGAGCCCCATGGTCCCTGTTTTTTCGCAGGCCAACTGCAGCCGCCGGGATGCGACCATCGGCAATCGAACCAGTTCCCCGACCACCGCTGCTAAACCACCGAAGGAGAGCCCTTCCTCCATGGATGCCAGGACGTCCTCCTCCTTGTCGCCTTCGCAGAAAATCACGCGGTCGGGATGCAAGCCTGCCTGGGCGATGGCAGGGAAAAACAGGTCAGGTCTCGTCAGGCACCAGAGGACCTTGCCTTTAGAGCGTGCGGCAATGCCAGCGGCGAACAATGCTGCAGCCGCGCCATCGACCGTGCCGGCTCCGCCGCCTGCTATCTCGTGAAGAGCGCCGTACGATAGCCCACCACCCGGCAATCGCTCGTCCATCTCGCGGACGCCGAATGGCAGTACGACGGCCTTCTTCGCCGTACTGCCTTCCAGGTGGGAAATACGGTCTCTAAGTTCCTCGATGACCCGAGGATTACGGGCGCGCGACATCGTTCACGGACCTCCTCAGGTTCGCGTTGCATGGACTTCATGTCCCCGAAAAATTGGTGACGTTCCTCTTTTGTTCCGTCGCTTGCAAAGAGTCAAGAGATTCAAAAATGGCAATTTCGCCAAAACTTACACACCGGAAAAAATGCCGAGACGAATCAAGACTCTAACTATTTTGACTTTCGCAATTGTTTTTACGGTGTGATGATCGGCCCGGTACCCCTTTGAATTAACGTCGGATCATAATGCTCTTTCGATCCTTTGCCGCATTTGCCATCGCCGCAGTTTGCCTCGTGATCGTCGCAAGCGGTTCTCATTCGCAGCCAATGCCGCCAGTTGCGACGATGTCCACGCCAGAGCTTCGGCGGCTCTGCCGTGCGGGAAGTGCAGAAGCGTCCGTTCTGCCTGAAGCCGACGCAAATTCGATCCTTCAAGATTATGAGCAGTCACGGGCGGCGTGCGACCGGCTGGTGGAGGCCTCAGGCCTCCAGGGCGACGCACTGGTTGACGCGCTTCTCGACCGCGCGGACTTTGAGGCGCCAGGGCAAGACGACAAATACGAACGGGCCTTGGCCGACTATGCCCGCGCAATCGAGCTGTCCCCCGGCTCCGCTGATGCTTACTGGCGGCGAGGCAAGGCAAACCTTCTCTATGCGCGTAATCTCCCGGCTGCCTTAAAGGATCTCGATGAGGCCATTCGCATCGCCCCCTCCCACGCAGAGTTCTTTGTCACCCGTGCCTCGATCCTGAGCTGGCTTGGGGAGCCGGCACGGGCCCTGGCCGATCTTAATAAAGCGCTTGGGCACGATCCTCATTCGGTACATGCGTTGACCAACCGCGGCCTTGCTCACTCCAATAATGGCGACACCGCTAAGGCCCTTGTTGACTTCGACGCCGCCATAAAACTTTCTCCGAATGATTCAGGACTCTATGGCTTTCGCGCCGCAGCCAGGCGGGCGTCCGGCGACAACACGGGGGCAAAGGCGGATGATGCGAAGATGACCGAGCTGATGTTTAAACAAGCTCAGTAAGGACAAGTGCGGCGGCTCTCGCCGCCCGCCTTTATTATTACGTGCGACCTCGAAAAAGCGTCACGTGACTGCGAGATCAAAGACGATGACGGTTGCGCGGACGGTGCGCTGCCCGGAGTCTCCCCGTCCTTCTCACCCCTTCGAAACCCTCATCGCTCCGACATCGCCGAAAATGCGTTGAACGGCCGCGATTTGATCAGCAGTGATGTCGACCGAGACCTCAATGTCGCCGTCGAGTGCGCCGTCATGGCGGGTCCCATCGGCGTGCGAGGCGTCTCCGCCGGATGCGTGCGAACCGGATGTGTTTTCACTCGTGGCCGACTGTACGAAGATGTCGGGCCGCGACACGCCCTGCTGTTGAACGAGATGTTCGACCGCCAGGTCGGCCGCCTCACGCGTTGAGAAACTCGCGCGGATGGTAACGGTGCTGTCGTCTGCCATGATAATCTCCTTTGGCTTTGATGAGAGTGAAACTCTCAGGGTGCGCCGATGTTGCGAAGTTTTCTGTCTTCTCCCCGGCGAGCGGCCCGCCGGACTGGTCGAAGCTCTTCTATGGTCGGGTGCCACCACTCGGCGCCTTCCGCGTGTGCTACCTTCGCAGGCCATGTGCGTACGAGTTCGTCCAACCTCGGCTTGCGCCACAGCCCCCAGACGTGATCTTCCGTTACACCCGGATAGAATTCTGCCGTCGCCTCTGGATCGACGAGTTCCCCGGTAATCTCAGTGAAGATTACCAGGCCATATTGAATGCCGACGACACTGTCCAAAGGAGGAAGGTCGTCGCTTGCGAGAGGGTATCGCCGCCTTTTCCGCTCAGCCGAGAGTCGTTTCGACTTCGCCTCCTCTTCCGAGCCTTTCCGGGCTTCAGCTCGACGCCGCCGTTCCTCAGGCTCGTTCCTTCTCGCCGCCTCCTCGATTGCCGGCCAGTGGCTGCGGAGCTCTTGATATGAACGGTAGGGGACGTGCCAGATCTTCTGGTCACCATCCCACCGCGAATGGGGGATCTCGCGCAGTTCGTCGACGACCGTGCGCGAATAAGGCGTGCTGATCAGGAAGCCCGCTTTTCCGAGTGCAAGATAGCAGCTCTCGATCGGGTCGAACTCGAATGCATCCCTGCCCTTTGCGTCGGCGAACGCATCAGCCTCTGCTTCGAGTTCGGCAAGCCACCGCCCAACACGTCGTGCAGCAGTCTTGCCTGGCACGAACCATGCCTTCCGGGTGTCGCTCCACCGCGCCCTGGGGAAACGCGTCCGAAATTGCTCGACAGTCATGCGGTCGAACGGAAAGGACACCGTCTCTCCTGGCGCGGCTTCGACATTCTCCGTTGTTTGCTCGTCGCTCATGCTGTGGAAACGGCTATGTTGACCGACAGTTTCAATCTTCCGCGAAAAGGCTGAGCCCGCTTACGGTGTTGTTGGAACTAAATCACGGCTGGACTCTTCTCAGTGTCGAGGTTCCAGGCCGTGTCAACCGGACGTGGCAGGGATGACGAACGCGATGGTTTTTCCGGTTTCTCATCGCGGCCAACGAAACGGCAGTCGAGCGTCCAACCTGTCCGGCCGGGCCTCATCCCGCCCTCATCGGAGGCGGGAGGCGGATTTGTACCGGGGACTGCCATGGCCAGCGACAAGCTCTCGACCTACAAGCAGAAACGCGATTTTCAGAAGACGCAGGAGCCGAGTGGCGCAGCGAAGCTGAAGGCGTCCAACCGCAGGCGCTTCGTCATTCAGAAACATGACGCAACGCGGCTACACTACGACTTGCGGCTCGAACTCGATGGCGTCTTCAAGTCCTGGGCTGTCACCAAGGGACCGTCTCTTGATCCGCACGACAAGCGCCTGGCTGTCGAGGTCGAAGACCATCCCTTGGACTATGGCGACTTCGAGGGGACTATTCCGAAAGGCCAATATGGCGGCGGAACTGTCATGCTCTGGGATCGGGGCTACTGGGAGCCGGAAGGCAACAAGACGCCGGAGGAGGCCCTCGCCAAAGGGGATTTCAAGTTCACGCTGGAGGGAGAGCGGCTGCATGGCAGCTTCGTGCTGGTGCGGATGCGCAATGACCGCGACGGGGGCAAGCGCACAAATTGGCTGCTGATCAAGCATCATGACGACTTCTCAGTCGAGGAGAATGGTGCTGCGGTGCTTGAGGACAACGCGACGTCCGTCGCCTCCGGCCGAACCATGGGTGCGATCGCCGCCGGCAAGGGCAGGAAGCCAAAACCGTTCATGGTGCAGAGCGGCGACGTCCAGGCAGATGCTGTTTGGGATAGCAATCACGGGCTGGCGGCAGACGAACGTGCCGCGGACACGAAGACAAAGCGCAAGCCGGCGCGGAAAAAGCCGGCAAAGTCCGCGATGCCGGAGTTCATACCGCCGCAGCTTTGCGAGACGCTCGATCGCCCGCCTTCGGCCGAGGGCTGGATCCACGAGATCAAGTTCGACGGCTATCGCATTCAGGCGCGCGTCGAAAACGGCGAGGTGATGCTGAAGACCCGTAAAGGGTTGGACTGGACGGGCAAATATCCGGCGATTGCCGCGTCGGCCGCAAACCTGCCGGATGCCATTATCGACGGAGAGATCTGCGCCCTCGACGAAAACGGAGCGCCGGACTTCGCAGCACTTCAGGCGGCGCTGTCGGAAGGCGCGACCGACCAACTGGTCTATTTCGCCTTCGACTTGCTGTTCGAGGGCGGTGACGACCTGCGGCAGTTGCCGCTGACCGAGCGGAAGGAACGCCTGCAGACACTGCTTAATGATGCCGGTGAGGACCCGCGCCTTCGTTTCGTTGAACATTTCGAAACCGGTGGCGATGCGGTCCTCAAATCGGCTTGCAAGCTCTCGCTAGAAGGCATTGTTTCGAAACAGGCAGACGCGCCCTATCGATCGGGCCGCACCGACACCTGGGCGAAGTCCAAGTGCCGTGCTGGCCATGAGGTTGTGATCGGCGCCTATGCCAAGACCAACGGCAAGTTCCGTTCCCTGTTGGTCGGCGTCTTCCGGGGTGATCACTTCGTCTATGTCGGCCGGGTCGGGACCGGCTACGGGGCGAAGACGGTCGATATGATCTTGCCAAAGCTCCGGGAGATCGAGACCGACAAATCACCGTTCACGGGCATCGGCGCTCCGAAGAAGGATCCCAACATCGTCTGGGTCAAACCCGAACTGGTCGCCGAGATCCAGTTCGCCGGCTGGACTGCGGATGGTCTCGTCCGCCAGGCGGCGTTCAAGGGATTGCGCGAAGACAAGCCTGCACACGAAGTTGAGCCAGAAAAGCCGGCATCGCCGGCAAAGACCGACACGCCGACGCCGGCCACCACAAAGCCGTCAAGGCCGGCACGGGGCAAGAACGCCAAGGCCGAGGTGATGGGCGTGATGATTTCCAGCCCGGACAAAGCGCTCTGGCCCGATGCCAATGACGGAGAGCCGGTGACCAAGGAAGATTTGGCCCGCTATTACGAGGCCGTCGGACCGTGGCTGATCGACCACATCAAGGGGAGGCCATGCTCGATCATCCGGACGCCTGACGGCATTGGCGGCGAGCAGTTCTTCCAGCGGCATGCCATGCCGGGAACGTCGAACCTGCTCGAACTGGTCAAGGTATTCGGCGACAAGAAACCCTATCTGCAGATCGATCGGGTCGAGGGGCTTGCCGCCATTGCCCAGATTGGCGGCGTCGAGCTGCATCCCTGGAATTGCGAACCGCGCCAGCCGGAGGTGCCAGGCCGCCTTGTCTTCGACCTCGATCCCGGTCCGGACGTGCCCTTCTCCACCGTGGTCGAAGCCGCCCGGGAAATGCGCGACAGGCTGGAGGAACTCGGTCTCGTCAGCTTCTGCAAGACCACCGGCGGCAAGGGCCTGCATGTCGTCACGCCGCTCGCGGTAGCGAAGGGCAAGAAGCTGTCTTGGCCCGAGGCAAAGGGTTTTGCACACGATGTCTGCCAACACATGGCACGCGAGAACCCGGAGCTTTATTTGATCAAGATGGCCAAGAACCAGCGCAACGGCCGCATCTTCCTCGACTACCTGCGCAATGACCGGATGGCGACGGCGGTTGCACCCTTGTCACCACGCGCAAGGCCCGGCGCCACCGTGTCGATGCCTCTCACGTGGAGCCAGGTGAAGACCGATCTCGACCCGAAACGCTTCACCATCCGCACCGTGCCAGCGCTGCTGGCAAAGACCAGCGCCTGGCAGGATTATTGCGATGGCCAGCGTTCGTTGGAGCAGGCCATCAAACGATTGGCGAAGTCGATCAAACAGGCCGCCTAAGATCGCTGTCGTCAGAAGCCATAGCGCCGGTCAAGCGCTCGAAGGGCAGCCTGAAGCTCATCGATGGAAACCGGCTTCGGCGTTCCGGGGATATGGCGGAACGCCGGCGTGGAATCCAACGCATAGTAATCCGAAGCCCATGCCGCCAGTATGGTCCGTTTGTCGTCCACAGTGAGACCAGTCGCTTTCACCACGTCAAGCGGCCGCTCAATCTGCATGCCCTGTAGCAGGATCGTCGGACCCACCGCCGCGGCATTGCTCGCGGCCTGCTGCAAAGTCTGGTGCATGTCCGCCTCCCTAGCGAACGTGCGGATCTTTGTCGTGCCGGCGACTGGAAGCGGCGATGACATTGGTCTCCGGTGCCAGTAGATCGTGCTTCTCAGCGAAAGCTGCGAACAGGCCGCGTGCGGTCTCCGCTTCGATCTCGCCGCGCAGGGCTGCGCCACAGGCCTTCAGCGCCACCGAATAAGCCGTGTCGCGCATTGATGCTGGCCATTCGACGAGATGCCGGTAGGCGTCTATAACTGTTCGGACCTTAGCGGGAAAGCCAAGACCGACAAGGATGATCACAGGTTCTCTGAACATATCGGGTTTCATTGTCTCTCTCCTTCCCAACCCGGAATGTGCAATAGGGCGCCACGGCCAGCGGCGCCCTTCTCCAAAGTTCAATCAGGCGGCCTTTTGCGCTTCGATCTGCGCCGGGGCGGTCGACTGCACGAGGGCCGGATCCGTCTGGATGTCGATCTTCCGCGGCTTCAACGCCTCCGGGATCTCACGAACGAGATCGATCGACAAAAGACCATTGTTTAAGTCGGCGCCATTTACCCTGACATGGTCGGCAAGCTCGAACCGGTGTTCGAACGGACGTCCGGCAATGCCGCGATGCAGGTAGCCTTCGGATGCCATCTCCTGCTTCTTGCCAGTGACCGTCAGCAGATTGGACTGGAAGGTGATGTCGAGATCATCTCGGGCAAAACCTGCGACCGCGATTGAAATCCGGTAGCTGTCATCACCGGTCTTGACGATGTCATAGGGCGGCCAATCACTGATCGAGCGGGCGCGCTGGGCATTTTCGAGGAGATTGAAGACCCGGTCGAAGCCGACGCTCGAGCGGAAGAGAGGAGCGTAGTCGTAAGATGTTGCCATAGCCATATCCTCCTTGAAGCAACATGGGTACGGAAGCGCCGAAAGACGGCGCTCCCAGCAAGGCCAGCCCTGTTTCAGCGGCTGGCG
Organism: Aliirhizobium wenxiniae; assembly: GCF_019511445.1. GTDB lineage: Bacteria > Pseudomonadota > Alphaproteobacteria > Rhizobiales > Rhizobiaceae > Neorhizobium > Neorhizobium wenxiniae_A. Next base: position 138,563 of record NZ_JAEUAN010000015.1, on the reverse strand, counting down.
GCAATCGATTTGGTTTTTGAGAATTTAGGATTCAAGAGCACCAGCCGAAAAAAACTGAGGCCTAGCCGACGCGCTGAAATTCCTGCTCAGTCGAGTTCATAAACAGCGGCATTGTCCTGGATCTCACGCAGTCCTTTGTAAGATGCGTGCCGCAGATTGCCGTCGTCGGTCCAGCCACGGAACTCGATCTCGGCAATCAGCGTCGGCTGGGCGAAGACGTAGTTCTTACCCTTCAGCGGCACGACCGGTGTCCTGGTCTTCAACCTGTCGAGCGTCTTCTTCAGATAGGCTGCGTCCTTTTCCTTGAATCCGGTTCCAACGGCCCCGACATAGACCCAGTCGTGGTCGCGGCGAGCCGCCAGCAGCAGGCTACCGACCCCGCCTCGCGCGGCGGCAGACTGCTCATAGCCGACGATCATAAAGCTCTCGCTCTGAATGCATTTGATCTTCAGCCAGTCGCCGGTGCGGCCGGGTCGGTACGGACTGTCCCGGTGTTTGGCTATGATTCCTTCCAACCCAAGCGAGCGGGCGTTATCCAGCAGTTCGGCGCCCTCTCCTGCCACCTCCTCGGACAGCTGGATTGCTCCAACTGCACCATCCAACAAGTCTGTCAGGAGATGTCGGCGGACGGACAGCTCGGTCTTCGTCAGATCGTGCCCGTCGAAGTATAACAGGTCGAAGGCGAAGAGGACGGATTCGCTCGAAGCTCGTTTGCCGCCGCGCCCGCCAAGCGAGCGTTGCAGCGCTCCGAAGTCGGACCTGCCCTGCGCATCAAGCACAACAGCTTCGCCATCCAGAATGGCAGTCCCGACTCCCAGCTCTTTGGCAGCCGCCGCGATCGCAGGAAATCGGTGTGTCCAATCATGGCCGCCGCGGGTAATAATTCGCACGCCTTTCGGCTCGATGTGCACGGCCAGCCGATAGCCATCCCACTTGATCTCAAAAGCCCAATCCGGACCGATCGGTGGAGCTGCCTTGAGCAAGGCCAGGCATGGCTCAACCCGATCGGGCATCGGATCGAATGGAAGGTTCGGCTGCGCCGGGTCGCGCTTGCGGCGCGGCTGCGATTTGGCAGATAGCCCGTCGTCCTGTAAGAGCGGTTTGGCGCGTCGCTTCATTTGCTGGACCGGGTCTCAGCGGCGACCGACTTTTTCAGAGCGTCCATGATGTTGATGACGTTGCTCGGCGTCGACTTTGCCGGCTCGGACGGTTTCGCCCTGGCCGGCTTTTTCAGCGCCTTCTTCTTGGTGGCGATGATGTCGAGCAGCCGGTCCTGCACCGGGTCAATGACCATCTTCGGGTCCCAGTGCTGCGTCTGCTTCTTGATCAGTTGCTGTACCAGGGGCATCATCTCGCTATCCGCCGTCTCGTCTTCATCGATGCCTGCGAAGTAGGTGTCTTCGTCGCGGACTTCGTCCCCGTAGCGCAAAGTCCAAAGGACAATACCCTTGCCGCGTGGCTCCAGCATGACGGCGCGTTCCCGGCGCGAGATCACCAGACGCGAGATACCAACCATGTCCTGGGCCTCCATCGCATCGCGAATGACGGAGAACGCCTCCTGTCCGACCGGATCGTTGGGCGATAGGTAATACGGCGTGTCGAGCCAGATCCATTCCACACTGTCGCGCGGGGTGAATGTGGAGATGTCGATCGTCTTGGTGCTGTCGAGCGCAACGTTCTCCAGCTCCTCGTCCTCCAGCATGATGTATTCGTTCTCGCCACGCTGGTAGCCTTTGACCTCATCTTCGTCTTTGACCTCTTTGCCGGTGACGCTGTCGACATAGTGGCTGACGACGCGGTTCTGGGTCTCGCGATTGAGCGTGTGGAAACGAACCTTCTCGCTTTCGGAGGTCGCCGGCATCATCTGCACCGGGCATGTGACCAGCGATAGCTTGAGGTAGCCTTTCCAATAGGGACGGACAGCCATGTTCTCCTCCGATCAACCGGCGCGGCGGGTCTGCGACGCCGCGGAATTGGTTTTGGCAGCGGCAGGTTTGGCGGACTTCTGGCGCGCCGTGCCCTTGTTGGCATTGGCCGCACTCCGTTTCGGCTCCGCCTTCTTTCCACCAATGCCGGCACTTTCTCTGAGTGCCTGCAGAAGATCGCTGGGTTTCGACGCCGGCGGCGCCTTTTTCTTCGGAAGCGCCCTACCCTCGATCTTGGCTTTCACCAGCTCCGCGACGGCAGCCTCGTAGCGATCGTCAAAAGTGCTGGCATCGAATCTGCCCGTCTTGGTGCCAATGATGTGCTCAGCCAGTTCCAGCATTTCGCCTTCGATCTTCAGATCGGGTAGTTCCTCGAACGCCTCCTGAGAGGAGCGCACCTCGTAATCGAAGTTCAGCGTTGTGGCGATCAGCCCTTTGCCATGCGGACGGATGAGGACGGTTCGAACGCGGCGAAAGAGAACGGTCCGGGCAATCGCGGCAACCTTGGCTTTCTTCATGCCGTCGCGCAAAAGCAAAAAAGCATCCGTGCCCATCTTGTCCGGTGCCAGATAGTACGGCTTGTCAAAATAGACGTCGTCGATCTCGTGGCAGGGGATGAAGGCGTCGATCTTGAGCGTCTTGTCGCTGTCAGGAACTGCGGCCGCGACCTCCTCGGGCTCAAGGATGATGTATTGGCCGTTTTCGACCTCGTATCCTTTTACCTGCTCGTCCCGCTCGACCGGATCACCTGTCTCGCTGTCAACGAACTCGCGCTTCACCCGGTTGCCCGTCTTGCGGTTCAGCGTGTTGAAAGCAATCCGTTCCGATGATGATGCCGCGGTGTACAGCGCCACCGGACAAGCGACCTCTCCGTATTTGATGAAGCCTTTCCAATTCGCTCTCGGGGCAACCATGACGCAGAACTCCTGACACAACCAATGCGATTCAAGCGAATCAGCATGTAATTGTTCCGAGTCGAAACGAATCAATTTTCAAGGACTTAGCGCGATAATGCCCACTCGTTTTGCGAGTCTGCGCTAGTCTCTTGATTCCCGTGCATCTTTTCCTGGTCACACGCGTTTCTTCATGGAGCGAACCTGAAGGAGCACTGCCATGAGCAAGCGCGAACTGATCGATACCGGAACTGACAAGCGTTATGTCCGCCGTGACAAGGAGGGGAAATTCAAGGAGAGTGTCGACGTCTCCCGCTCGCTGTCGGCCGATGCTCGCCACGACGCGAAGCATGATGCGAAACCAGGTCAGGGCGACAAGGGTGATCGCAAGCACTGACGGAAACGCCGGTGAAGCTCGCTACCTACAACGTCAACGGGATCAATGGCCGGCTGGAGGTTTTGCTCCGCTGGCTCGCCGAGGCAAAGCCTGACGTCGTCTGCCTGCAGGAATTGAAGGCGCCAAACGACAAATTCCCGCGCCGCGAGATCGAGCGCGCGGGCTACGGTGCGATCTGGCACGGCCAGAAATCCTGGAATGGCGTGGCAATCCTTGCCAAGGATCAGGAGCCGCGCGAGACAAGACGCGGACTGCCGGGAGATCCTGACGACAACCACAGCCGCTATATCGAGGCTGCCATCGATGGCATCGTCATTGGCTGCCTGTATCTTCCGAACGGCAATCCAGCCCCTGGGCCGAAATTCGACTACAAACTCCGCTGGTTTGAGCGACTGCATTCCTACGCCGAGGAACTCTTCGAACTCGATGTTCCTGTGGCTCTGGTCGGCGATTTCAATGTGATGCCGACCGATCTCGACGTCTACAAGCCGGAGCGCTGGCGCGATGACGCCCTCTTTCGCCCTGAGGTGCGCGCAGCTTATGCCGAACTCGTTGCCATGGGCTGGACGGACGCAGTCAGGCTGCTGCATCCGGAAGAGCGGATCTATACGTTTTGGAAGTATTTCCGCAACGCGTTCGTTCGCGACGCCGGGCTGCGCATCGATCATTTCCTGCTGAGCCCATCGCTGCGGGAAAGACTGCAAACCTGCAGCGTCGACAAGTTTGCGCGTGCCTGGGAGCATACCAGCGATCATGCGCCGGTCTGGATTGAACTGGATGACTACTAGCCCTGTTGACGCCCGAATTGACTTGTTTGGGCATTGTGCCAAGAACGCTCGAGCAACGGCCATCCGGTATTGCTGGGGCCGTTAAGACCGCTATGTGGGTTCGTACGCTCGGAATCCGTTCAATCTATCCATCAGGTTTAACGGGCTGGCTTTCGCACTCCTGGCCTTTCAAAGAGGGGCTAGAATTCTTCCCAGCTCGCTTCCTTGGTGGCCAGTGCTGCCGATCCACGGCTTACGGACGGAGCAGCGGCACGGGCACGACGCGCAAGCGCCATCGTGACGTGAGGCTGCGCGGTGCGCACCGACGAGGTCGTTGATGGAATTGGGCCATCGAACTTAAACTGCTCCAGTAACTTTGCCCCCGCTTTAAGGAACGACTTACCTTGCGTAGAGAGCCCATGCCCAATGAATTTTGCATGAACTACGATTTCGGAGAAAGTTTTGCACACACGACATCGTGTTGGTGTTCCTGGCTGACCGCTTACAGTGGCAGTCGCCGACAGCGCTTATTCAATTCTCGCTTGAGCGCATACCAAGTGATAGATACACACGTTGGCTTGTCCCCTCCCAGTTGCCAGTGAGCCGCTCACGTGACGGTGGTCAAAGTCGGCTTTTCGGATCTCGACGCCTTCCTCTCTAAGATACTCCCCTCTATTGTGGCCATTTATGCACCCTCTTTTTTCGATCTCCAAACTGGATATCCAAGCTCTGACCGATGAGCAGGCTCGTGAACTCGTCGCTCGGCTGAGCATGGCTGAGCTAGAGCGAAAGGGATATTCCCGATCAGCTGTCTCTTGGGGCGGAAACCAGCGATCTGCGGATGACGGGGTCGATGTTGAAGTCGACATTGGCGGCAAACGCAAACTGAAGGGCTACGTTCCCGCTGCACTCACCTTCTTCCAGGTGAAGGCCGAAAAATTCGGACCGCAGAAAGTAACCGACGAGATGGTGCCAGAGGGCCGTGTCCGAAAGATCTTTTCGGATCTGGCAGTAAGCAACGGCGCGTATATTATCGTCTCCACGCACGACGATGTCTCGAAGAAATATATGACACCTCGTTTGGACGCGATGAAAGCCGTGATTGCAAAGGTCCCGGCTGCTGGAAAAATCACCCTGAATTTCTATGACAGTCAGAAGTTAGCGGATTGGGTTTCGGCGCATCCAACGGTGGCAATCTGGGTCCGAAGCGTGTTAGGCCGGTCCCTCCAAGGCTGGAAGTCCTACGGTGCGTGGGCTCATGGCGAGGTCGATCAGAAGGCGGAGTACCTGCTCGATGATGGCGTCCGAATATTTGGACGCGGGCGAGACAGTGCATTGACTGCGATCCAGGCCATCAACCTCCTGCGGGCGCCCACTCCCGACAACCTTAACGTCCGCATTGTCGGTCTTTCTGGTGTCGGGAAAACCCGCCTGGTCCAGGCGCTCTTCGATAAGAGGTTGAAGACCACCAATCCTGCGCTCGACGCCAACATGGTGACTTATTGCGATTTCCAGGACGACGTCGATCCGCCGCCAAATGTCATGCTCGACTCCTTAACGGCATCCATGAATGGAGGCGTCCTTGTTGTCGATAATTGCTCTTCAGCCCTTCACGCGCGCCTGGCAGCGGAGAACGCGAAAGCCAAGAAGCTCCGGCTGATTACGATTGAGTACGACATCCGCGATGACAAGCCGGAAGACACGAATGTATTTCGATTAGAAGGCGTTTCCGATGAGATCATTAGAAAGATCTTGGCCCGTCGGCATGATATTCTGACGTCCATCGATATATCGACGATCGTCCGCTTTTCGGACGGAAACGCTCGCGTGGCTCTGGCCCTTGCTTCAACGGCCACCAGGGGAGGAGAGTTGGCGGCGCTCGGAGATGAAACGCTCTTCAAGCGGCTGTTCGAACAAGCAAACCAGCCAAACGACGAGCTGATGCGGGCAGCCGAGGTCCTAAGCCTCCTGTATTCGTTCAATGGGACCGACACGACACCGAATTCTGAGCTGGGAACGCTGGCGCGGCTCGCCGAAATGACCGTCAAAGGTATCAATCGGCACATTGCCGAGCTGAACATCCGGGGTCTGCTGCAGTCACGTGCGCAATGGAGGGCAGTGCTTCCCCTTGCGATTGCGAACCGGTTGGCAAAGCAGGCACTGGCTGCTCTGCCCGCCGACGATCTAACGGGCGAGCTCCTACAAGGCCCGGCCCGTGTTGCCCGGTCGTTTTCGCGGCGGCTGGGCTACTTGCATGATTCAGAGGTTGCTCAGCAATTGATGCGTCAATTGACGTCGGACAACGGACGGCTTGCCGATCTCTATTCTCTCGGTGACGACGGCTTCCAGATCTTTCTTAATCTGGCTCCCGTCGATCCGGCTCATTCATTGACCTGCATCGAACGTGCTTGCGCACGTGCGACTGACGAGCAGCTCGGATCGGATCGGTCGCTATCGCTGGCGACAGTCTTGCGAGGGATAGCATATGACGCTTCCCTGTTCGAGAGGGCGGTGGCGGCCTTGATCACGCTTGTGCGCTTTGAAGGCGATGAAGTCCGGCACAACTCGCGACTGGAAGTCTTGCGTTCGCTGTTCCATTGCTTTCACTCAGGGACGCATGCCACGGTCGCACAGCGTCTGGTCACCGTTTCCCGTTTGGTACGGTCCGAAGATGAGCTTGATCAGCGTATCGGTCTGTCATTGTTGCAAATCTGCCTGGCGGACTGGAATACCGCTCAGAATCTGGAGCCGGAATTCGGCGCGCATAAGCGCGATCATGGCTGGTGGCCTGAAAGCTTTGATGAGATGGTTGGGTGGTACCAACCGTTTCTCGACCTCGCCGTCGAAATTATGAATGAAGATGCAGGAGCTGGCCAAGAGATCGACCTAATCCTCGCCGAGGCTATCAGGGGCCTTTGGGTTGACCGTGGGCTCTGGCGGACCGTGAAGGCCGCAATCGAAAAGATCGAACAAGCTCGACCCTGGCCCGAAGGCTGGCTTGCGCTCAAATGGGTGTCGAACCATGGGAGGCGTCATCCTAGGCTCGACGGACAGAAAGCCCTTCCTGCCCTGATCGCGCGTCTGGCGCCAAATGATTTGATGGGCAATATCCGGGCCAAGATCCTGGGCAGAGGCTCCTTCAGTCTGGAGGATCTGGACGACACCAAGACAACTGCGGACATTGACGCTCGCTACGAGTTGCGCCAGGCAGAGGCCGTCAAGTTGGGTCAGCTCGCGGCTGGGGTTCCGGCGACACTTTCATCACTTCTACCGTCGCTTCTGGCGAACCGAACAGGCGGCAACAAAGTCCTGTATTTCGGCATTGGAGTGGGAGAGGCCCATTCAGCACCGAAATCGTTCATTGAAATCTGCCGAGCAGAAGTTGGCAGTCAACAGCCAGCTTCTTTCACAATGCTGATAGGCTTTCTTCAGGGCTGGAGCAAACAGGAGCCGGATGAGATTGAACGGTTTCTCGACGAAGCGCTGACGGATGAAGTCTGGGCGCCATGGTTCCCAATGCTGCAATGCGCGATCGGGCTTGAAGGAATGGGTTACGCGCGCCTAAAACAATGTCTCGATCGCGGCATCGCACCCATTGATCGATTCCGCGCATTGGCGCATGGCCGGGTAACCGATGCCTTGGCCATCGTCGACGTCTTTCAGATCATCGACGAGATCAAAATGAGACCGAACGGCATCCTGGTCGCCGTGGATGTGCTCCACATGGTTATCCATTGTTCAGCGACACAGCCACCGGAGTACCGTGCCGAAGTTGGGGCTGCGACCATCTCCTTTCTCAACAGCCTAAGTTGGAGCGACGTTGCGCAAAAGGGGGGGACCTTTGAAGCGGAAGTCCAGGAACTGGTCGGTTTCGCTGTAAAATCTGCAGAAAGCTTCGATGACGTTTCAATGAGTTTCGACAACCTACTCGCGTTCGGTCGATCAAAAGCTGCGTTGTACAAGGAATTCGGACAATACGCCGGTCCGTACTTCCGTCGTTTCCCGCAGGAAAGCCTGGACCTCGTCTTCCAACCTGATACCGATGGTCGCTATGTTACAAGCTTGCGGCTTGTTGGAAACGCACTTGGCCGTCATGTCGAAACTCCGATCAAGAATATCGACGATGATCTGCTGCTGGATTGGTGTGGGCAGTCAGATGAGCGGAGATTTTTTGTCGCGAGTACGTGCCGATTGTACGACACCGACGACAGGGATGACGGAGATGCCGCAACCAAGTTGTCTTCCATCGCTGTGGCATTGATGAAGGACGCCGCCCACCAAGCCGGTATGTTGCAGATTCTCGTCAGACGAATAGAGCGGAGCTCGATCAACGGTCCGTTTTCTGCAACGCTCATTCGCGAACGCGAAATCCTCGATGCAACGAGCACCGGAGATGATGCGCTTGATGGGCTGATGAGGGCAAGGAGCGATGAGTTGGGCGCAGAGATCGCGACGGCCCTCGCCTCAGAGGCGGAGGAAGAGCGCAATTTAGAAAACGTCAGCTTCGAATAACTCTACAATGGCTTGCTTGCCCGAAGGTACCGCGGAGCGGCAAAGGGCCAGCGCGCCGCGCCATAGCGGACGCTTATGTGACCGCCCATCATCTTCGTGACAAGTCGAAGGCGACTGTTTGAACTGCTCACGGCATGAAGCGCCGAGCGGGCCTTCGTCCCCGCGTTCCCGCCGGTCCTGCTCGTGGCAAGACTTGGAACCGACTGAGCACCGAAACACTTAACGAATATCTGCTGGATCAAAACATTCATGTGCGTTTCATCGCAGACCGAGCTAAACAAACGGGGCGAGCTGGACCCGCCAACGACTGTCGAGCCGTAGCAGAGACCCTTGTTATGAGCGATCACAGGTTTCATCGCGAGCCGAAGCCGCTGGCAAACATGGAGCGAATAAAAAGCTGTTCACAACACCATCTTACTAATCGAACCGTGCACCGAGCCTGTGACAAACTCAACCCGTGGTAGGCTGAGCGCGTCATAGACCTCACGATTGACGAGATTGATGACGAGGTTGAACGCTTCGGCCAACTCTGAAAATGAAGCATTTATGCTCGTTGCGGTCTCTTTTGTCAGATGGGCGGAAACCTTGTTGCCCGCTAAGATGCAAAGCAGAAGAAGTGTCTCTGCGCGGGCTGGAGAAACCCCCTGCCAGTTTTGTGTCGCTTGCGATACTGAAAGCGACGAAAGCCCAAGATCCCTCATCTTTAGGTCGTCGGCGTGATATCGCGTTGGTCGGACTGCTTGGAGCGATCCGCCTTGCACGGTGATGCCGAGGAAAAAAAGTAAGCCCCGCGCCACGAGCACAGCGGCATCCGCCAATGGATGCGTCAGAAAGCGCTGGTCGGAGATGGCGATCTCGAGGCTGGACGTGATTACTTTGAGTGGCTGAACATGTTCCAAGGTTGGACCAAGTTCAATAAACGTATGCATCTCCCGTAATCTCGCAGGAATTCTGTAATTTAAAATATCTGACAAACTAACCTCCCCGGATGCGCTGGCACTCGAAACTTGGGTATTAATACTGAGGAGCTGCTAGTGAAGCCAGTGACCCCCGTGCCTGCTCCGCTGACAAATAGGCCGATAAATCGTTCCTTTGCCAACTCGTGCTCGTCCTGCGGTCTCGTTTGCAGGAAAGTTTGCAAGTCCCGATGGGAGAAGATCGATTCCGCGCAGAATAAGGGGCAACAATACCGTTCGATTCGTAGAGGGATTGTTTTGAAATCCTGTTGCTTTCTGGCATTTTGCTTCCAAGACTTGGGGACGAGGTGAGACGTGCGAGAAATTTGGGAACTGCAGGACAAGCCTGCCTACGGCGGAACGATAGTGGATGCGGGTGTTCATCCCGAGGACGGATCGTCCTTGGTGATAGAGCTAACACCAGACGAGGGAACTCAATATCTGAGCTATTATCTCAGCGAAAAGGGATACAAGCGTGGCAAGGCCGCAGGCGTAAATTTCACGGACGATACTTGGCCTCTCCTGATTGCCGAATACGATTTTCCTACGCGCGTTCTTACAACCTACCCGACATGGCTTCGGTCCAATCAGAGCAATTTCACCAAACCGAAATACGGGTCGATCAAACGTATTTCGTTCGAGGATCAGCTACCGATGGATTCTCAGGTTGGCTTTGGAATGTTTTTTGACCTGCCTACCGGTTTCCACCGCGGGCCGTTCGAGGGCTTCGGTGTCGACCCCCGGATACGCTACATCATCAGCGCGTTCGATGAAGTGGAAGGCGCGGCCGGGCTTACAATATGCAACGACGACGAAATTTCCATCGACGGAGAGGAGATTCGGCTTCCGGAGCATATCTACAACGACATACGGCTGGATATTAATCGAGCTCATGAAGCAGCAGTGAGGTTCGCCAACGGGGAAAAGGTGAGCTACCTACGCAATCGCCTCCTGCCATCCGTCGTGCCGGATTTTGAACCCGATGATTTCGAGCGACCAGCGGTAGACCTGCAAGACACGGTGCGGTCCGCCCTCGTCAAAAAGGGCACGCCACGGTCCCACAACTCCAACACTGCCGCAGCGGTTCGAACGGTAATCCGCGAGGTCGACGAGATCGCCAAAGACAACCCGGTGCAACTGTTTAAGTTGAGCGAAAAAATCGAACTCATCTCGTTGCAAGTCCTTATAGAAAGCATGTCAAAGGAACTTCTTAATCGAAGAAAGGAGGGATTTTGGCAGGAATATTTCGTCCAAAACCCTTTCGTGTTGAAAATGCTCTTCGGCCTGCCGGTGATAATGTACACTGACCAGGCATCGGTCGGGGGCATGGGCCTCAAGCGCTCGGGCGAGAAATATGCGGACTATCTTGTTGAAGCGGGCATGTTGGGCAATCTCGGTATCGTCGAGATCAAAACCACCGAAACCCCACTGTTGACAAAGGAGCCTTACCGCCCGCCGACGCTTTATGGCCCATCCACGGAGTTGTCAGGCGGAGTAAACCAGTTACTCGACCAGAAGCTTAGGCTAATCAAGGGTATCGCGGCAAAGAAGGAAGACGACGACCAGCCGCACATTCAGGCTTGGTCGGTCCCGTGCATCCTGATCATCGGCAGGCTGCCCGCAACACGGGACTTGAAGAGGTCGTTCGAGATTTATCGCGGCGGCCAGCGCGATGTGCTGATCATCACGTTCGACGAACTTTTGGCCAAACTAAAGGCGCTACACGAATTCCTCTCGACCAAGTCGTCCGATTTCTAGGAAGGCGCTCTCTGACAGATCTGCCGATTTGGCCCGGCCGCGCAACACCATTCGCCGCGAAAAGGGCGACAAGCCGGACGATAACGATGCGTCGATCGCTGTCGAGCCCGATCTCAATGAAGACTACTCATTGAGCCAGTGACGATGGGCCACAATTTATTGTTGTGAAATATTAAGCTCGGCCAATATGATAGCAGCAGCAGAGCGCAGCCCGCGTCAGGAGGTCCTTGTCTATGGCGGTTATCCGCAAGCTTGAGATGAGAAATTTCAGGTCGATTAAGCAGTTGGACTGGTGGCCAACCGACGGGATGAACTGCCTGATCGGGGCCGGCGATGCCGGCAAGAGCAGCATCCTCGATGCAATCGACTTTTGCCTCGGCGCCAGACGCTCATTGACGCTAAGCGACTCCGATTTTCACAATCTCGATGTTGAGAATGAGATCTCCATTACGCTTGTTCTAGGGCGATTGAGCGAAAGTCTACGTAACTACGAGGCATATGGCGACTTCCTCTCCGGCTTACGGGCCAATGGGGGCATCGAGGAGGAGCCGGGACATGGTCTCGAAACGGTCTTGCGGCTCAACCTCACCGTATCCGGTGATCTTGAACCTCGGTGGCGCTTACTATCCAAACGGTCGCAGGACCGGGGTATCGACAGAGGGTTAAACTGGGGGGACCGTCTGGCCCTATCGCCTACACGGCTGGGGGACTGGGCTGAAAATAACTTGGCCTGGCGGCGAGGATCAGTCCTTAATCGCTTAAGCGAGGAGAAGCCCGATGCTTCCAAAGCGCTCTCCAATGCAGCACGAGAAGCCCGAAAGACGTTTGGCGCCGAAGCTGAAAGGCAACTGGGTGGAGCACTGGCGATCGTTACTAAGGCAGCACTCGAGCTCGGAGTACCCGTCGGCACTGCCGCAAAGGCTTTGCTTGATACCCACTCGGTATCCGTCAGTGGCGGGACGATTGCCCTTCATAACGACATGGGGGTGCCTCTTCGCAGCCTGGGTCTTGGTTCCACAAGGCTCCTGATCGCGGGACTGCAGCGGGAGGTCGCAGAGAAGTCTTCAATCCTTCTTGTCGATGAAATTGAACATGGCCTTGAACCACATCGCATTATGCGTCTGATCGGTTCGCTTGGGGCAAAAACAACACCGGCGCCGCAGCAGGTATTCGCGACGTCCCACTCTCCCGTTGTTCTCAAAGAACTGGGTCATCACCAGCTCTTTGTGCTCAGGAAAAACAGGGATGGCGCACATCATCCGTATGCGATTCCACCCGAAACTCAAGGGACACTACGCACGTTCCCAGAAGCGTTTCTTGCCCCGTCGGTTTTGCTATGTGAGGGCGCAACGGAGGTCGGGTTTGTTCGCGGAATTGATCAATACTGTGTTGCGCAAGGTCAAACATCCATACAAGCCGCCGGCGTCGCTGTAGTTGACTGTGGGGGTGGCCATTCCGATCGACCATATCAACGCGCCAAGGCGCTCATCAATTTGGGATACCGCACGGCAATATTTCGCGATGACGACGTGAAACCCTCGCAAGCCCTTCAGGCCGAAGTGGCGTCTCTCGGTGGGACCACTTTCACATGGTTCGATGGCCAGGATATCGAAAGCGCGATCGTGTTCAATGTAAGCGATCATATCCTTCTGCAGATGGTGGATTATGCGGTTTCTATCCACGGTATCGATCTGATCGCGGCGCATATCTCATCGGCATCTCAGGGGGCAGACAACCTTCAAAATATTCGCAACGTCCTCTTTTCACCGCAGCATTCAAGCTCGCCTTTACAGCGAAGCATTCTTGCTCGCGCCAGTGGCGGAAAAAATGCCTGGTTCAAGTCGGTCACGCACATGGAGCATGTCGCGCTTCACATCCTCGGTCCGAACCAAGGAGGGATCAACCCGGCGCTAACAAGTAAAATTAACGAGTTGTTAGGCTGGGCACAAACGACCTATGGATGAGGTAAATATCCTCCACTGCAATAGGGGCAGTCTCGCAGCTCCAGCGGGATGCGGCAAGACGCATCTCATTGCAACCAGCCTTCTAGCCCATGATCCCGCCAAGCCGGTTCTGATACTTACGCATACGAACGCCGGCGTTGCAGCTCTCCGTTCACGCCTGGACGCAGCCGGTGTTCCCCGGGATCGATATCGCATCACGACGATAGACGGCTGGGCACTGCGGCTTGTTGGAACGTTTCCCGGACGCAGCGGCCTGGACCCACAAATTCTTTCCCTGAAATTCCCGGCAAATGACTATCCTGCTGTCCGGCAAGGTACCCTCAACATCTTGCAGGGAGGTCACCTCAGCGATGTTATACACGCTACCTATTCCAGGGTACTCGTCGACGAATATCAAGATTGCATTACGCAGCAGCATCAAATGGTTTGCCGGCTGGCCGATATCTTGCCCACATGCGTGCTGGGCGACGACATGCAAGCAATCTTCGGGTGGGGGACGAACGTCCTGGTCGGATGGGCCGAGGTTGAAAGGACTTTTCCGCCACTGCCTCCCATGAGCACACCTTGGCGCTGGAACAATGCAGGATGTTCGGCTTTCGGCCAATGGCTCCTGTGGGTCAGGGGGGCACTGACACGGGGAGAGCCAGTCGATCTGCGGCTTGCGCCGAGTGAGGTATCATGGGTGCCAATCACGGGTCCGGATGACGTTCAGACCCTCACGCGTGCGGCATACACGTCATCGCCGGTCAATGGCGGCGGTGCTTTGATTGTTTGCGATAGCCGAGTCCCGCGAAGGCACAGGGATATTGCGAGCAGGGTGAGAGGAGCGGTCGTCGTCGAAAATGCAGATCTGTCCGACTTTACAAGATTCGCGGAACAGTTTGACTTCGCCGCCCCGGGAGCTGCGAATGCTTTGATCGATTTTGCCGGTGAGACCCTTATCGGTGTTGGGCCAGCACAATTGAAGCAGCGTCTCACCACATTGCTCGCAGGTCGATCCCAGAAGGCGCCGACAGACGCCGAAACGGCTGCGGTCTCCTTTTCGAACGATCCGAACCCAAAGTCTGCTGTAGACTTCCTTGTTGAAATTAATCGACAAGCGGGGGTATCCCAGCTTCGACCAGCAATCTTGCGAGCATGTATCCAAGCTCTCAACGCCTCAAGATCAGCTGAGGAATTTCACGACATGGCATTGCTCGCTCGCGAGCAGTCGAGAGTTCTTGGAAGGAGTGTTCCCAACCGTGCCGTGGGCAGCACTCTTTTGTTAAAGGGTCTCGAAGCCGACGTATCCATTGTAATCGACACCGACACGCTCGATGCTCGTAACCTCTACGTCGCAATGACACGTGGCTCACGACGTCTTGTGATCTGTTCGACCAACCCTATCCTCGTTCGATCTATGTAAGCGCAGGATACAGTTTTCGATCACTACCATTCGTTTGGGATAGGCATCCATTGCAGAATGAAAAGGATGAAAATGACAGTTCCGGTCCAGCTCGTAACCGCAGTTGAGTATCTTTGGCGAATGCCGCCGCTCGGGACAGCTAGCCTCACGAAAAGGCCGGCATTCATCAAGCTCACCGAGGTGTGCGGCGAAATTTACGGTTTTGCCCATGCTGACTACGCTCTTTCAAATGCACTGCGGTCGCTGGGAGCCCCGTTCAATCTGCCAAAGGACACTCGCGACAGGGCCTTGAATGCTGAGTTGGCTGCGCTCAAACTGCACGAAGCAATGACAAGCAAGACAGTTCGCCGGCGCCATTTGTGCCCTCTCGATTTATGCGATGAACTCCCGTCAATCCGGTTCGGAAACAGCGTGGTTGGAGAGTTCGGCGAACCGGAACTGGCGGAATTTTTGGACGTTGCAAGGCTGGCGCGATTCTATCCCACCTATATACCGCCAGTACGCCAACTCACGCAATTTCGCTGGCTGGTCGTCGAAGAGCATGTCGCAGTTGACCCAAGACCGGAAGCGCGGGCCCTCCCCATACTGTTCGCCGATCTCAGCCAGGACTTCGGCGAGATCGATCCCCATCTCGGACGCTTTCCGCCAGTTGTCGAGGCGGCAATCTTTTTTCTGCTCCTTGCACCATGGGAAGATTGGGCGGTCTATCCCGAAGTGAACTGGCGCGCCTTCCGTCTTCCGTGGCTTCATACTGTTGACGACGATCTTTTTGTAAGGCCGATGGCACCTCCAAGCCCAAATACGCTCTCCCTGCAGCCAGACATTGCTTATGACCGATATGGCGATGAGGTTGAAATAGAGCGGCCGACCGTCAACAACCTGGAAGAAGAGGCACGCACTGATTTTACCCGGCTGGACGAGACCCTCTGGCAAAGTGTCCTGGACGCTCGTGCTGGCGTCTTGTTCGAGACACCGATCGTGCATTTCATTGTGCGCGCCTTTCTGGCTGACGGCATGGACGAAGTCATGGCCCATATGACCGCCATCGAGGCGGGGCTAGGATTGGAGATGGATCACAGAAGAGGGCTGCGCCCGAAACCGGACGCGCACCGGGATGTGTCCCCTTCCGATAGAGCTGCAGCACGTTTGGCCGCTCTCCTGAACGACGCGACCGCGGCAACAGCCTATCGCCAGCTGTTTGAGCTGCGCAGCAGTTATGTCCATGGCAGAGCCGGTCTGGCCAAGATTCCCACCACCTTGCGCCTGAGCGCCAGACGTCTCGCACGGAAAATGGCGGAGGCGCTCGTCGCGCAATCACCGGTGCAGCCAGCCACACGTGTCCAAGTCCTCAATGATCTGCTAGATCGGGGAGCCCCGCTTCTGTGATCAATTTCCCTCCAAGAGCAGGTAAAGCATGACTAATTTACAGCGACGCGTCGCGCGTTCGGTTTCGGAATATCGGGGGCAGAACAAGATCAGTGCGAAATCGTACGTTTAGCTTGGAAAGTGAAGCTGAAGGCCGGTATTCATACCATAAACTCAATCATACATTGCATTTAATCGTAATGTTTCATTTTTGAAAGAGGTCGTAAATTACCGAAATTGCTCGGGAATTATGTTAGCGCACGATTTTGCACTGTTCTTGTTGTGACCCCAGGGACGCCCGTCTGCCTCCGACTTTGAGATCGACGCATCTGGACTATCTTGAATTGACAAATTTGGCATCTTGTAAAGTTCGAGTCGCACAAACTTTAATCTTGTGCCATAATGTCAAACATGAATGGACAGCCAGAGACAAAGCTAAAGCAGCTTCTGCAGGAAGTCCCCCCCGGTTTCCTGGTGGACTCGGGGTGGATGAGCCGTCATGCAATCTCGCGGCAGTCTGTTTCAGGCTATGTCAAACAAGGTTGGCTAGAGCCGGTCGTGTCAGGCGTGTACCGTCGCCCATTTTCCTCGGACGCCAATCCAGAAGCTGTCGGCGGCTGGAAAATCCCCCTGCTCTCGGCTGTCTGGCTCATGCGACGCAAATTTCATGTCGGCGGGGCGAGCTCACTCTCCTTGAGGGGACATGCCCACTACCTGTCATTCGGCGGCGAATTTGCCCTCTATCTCTACGGATCCGATGTCCCGACATGGCTATCGAAACTCAGGACGGACGCCGATGTGAAGACCAAGAGTAACGTCTTGTTCGGCGACGGATCGATCGGCGTTGAAGACGTGGATTTCGACCTTTCCAACGGCGACGACCCGGAACTGGCGCAAAGCCCATGGCGCTGGCCAATACCGATGTCCTCACCAGAGCGCGCGATCCTTGAAATGCTCGAAGAGGTCCCGAAGGGGGAAAGTTTCCACAAGGTGGACGTGGCGTTCGAGAGCCTCGCCAATCTGCGCCCGAGATTGCTAACGACACTCCTGACCCAGTGCCGAAGCGTCAAAGCCAAGCGCCTCTTCTTCGTGTTCGCCGACAAGCATAATCATGCCTGGCGCCGGCACGTCGAAACCTCATCCATCGATCTCGGCAAGGGCGACCGGGCGCTTACACCTGGTGGCCGGTTGCACCCCGACTATCGCATCACAGTCCCGGCCGACTTGATGCCAAAGGAGGCCCAACATGGCCCGTGACCAATACAAGCGCCAAGTCGACCTCCTGGTGCGGACGCTTCCTTACATCGCCCGCTACGACGCTTTCGCCCTGAAGGGCGGGACCGCCATCAACCTCTTCTATCGCGACATGCCGCGGCTATCGGTCGATATCGACCTGACCTATCTGCCGATCGAGGATCGCGAAACGACGCTGAAAAATATCGACACGACACTGGAGCGCATTCGCGAAGACGTGATGGGCAATCTGCGCGGCGCGAGCGTCCAACGGATCGCCGGCGGCGGCAACAACGACACCCGCCTCCTCGTCCGTCAGGGCAATGCCGAAATAAAGGTCGAGACATCTCCCGTCGCGCGCGGAACTGTCCATCCACCCGAACGCCGACGCGTGAGCGCGGCCGTAGAGGATGAATTCGGTTTCGCCGAGATGCAGGTCGTTTCGTTCGAGGACCTATTTGGCGGAAAGCTTCATGCGGCAGTAGACCGGCAGCATCCGCGAGACCTGTTCGATGTGAAGATGCTCTATGAAAATGAGGGCCTGACCGACGCTCTGTTCCGGACATTCCTGATCTACGTCGCTAGCTCCGGACGCCCGCCGCACGAGCTTGTGCGGCCGTCGCTCGCAGACCTCGACGAGGCCTTCGTAAAGGAATTCGAGGGGATGACGATTGAGCACGTCGGCCTCGACGACCTGAAAGCCGCGAGAAGCCAGATGACGGCCGATATTCTCGCGAAGCTGGACGACAAGGCGATGCGCTTCCTGCTGTCGCTCCACGATGGCGAACCGGATTTCGAAGCCATCAGGCTGCCACAGGCCGCGGAGCTGCCAGCCGTGCGCTGGAAGCTCCTGAATTTGCAGAAGTTGAAGGAGCAAAACCCCACGAAACACGCCGAGCAGCGGCGGGAGATCGAGGAGATTACCTCGGAGACCCGCAAGGACTCCGGAGGCGACAAGACCTGACCCATGGGCACTTCGATTGAACTGAAGGTGGGTGGCGTCTCCCTTGACTATGCCAAAAACAATATGGGGCACGATTACGGCTACCTTTTTCAAAGCCAGGATTTGGCGCGCCGGCCATGCGATGGCATAGACTACGATTACTATGCCGACCATCCTGAAGAGGAAGACGAGCTCGCTGAGAGCGAGCTTTCCTTCGTTCGTCCACTGTCGCGGGTCGTTCCGAGACTGCAGATACTCGGGCATAGCCTAGAGACCGCCAAGGCGGAATATGAGGCTCTCGCGGCTGAGTCGGCAGACATTACAGCGATGGTCGCGAACGGACGGAGGCCAGAGCACTTAGCCTTCGAGGAATTCTGCGCTCTTGCCAACCACTTCTCCCTTACAAGCCTTGCACAGAAGTATGTGGAGTACGAGACCGACGACCGCGACATCGTTTCGCAAGGGCGCTTCGCCATCCTTGCGGAGAAATTTGCCCGTGTCCCCTGGACCGAGAACTCCAACTCCTATTGGTCTGAAGCGAGCTACCTGTCGTCAAAAATCTGCATCCTGAGCGCTGCTTCGATGCTCTCAATCTTCGCTCAGGATCCGCGGAATGCGGAGGCGGAGGTGGTATGGCAGTTCGGCAATCTCGTTAATGCAGGTTGGGCCGCACGGGGAGACTTTGTCGCCGGCGCGGACAGAAAGCAGACTATCCTGGTCGCGACTGAAGGTGCGTCGGATTCTCGGATCCTGCGCCGTGCGCTCGACCTCCTTCGGCCCGACGTCGCGGATTTCTTTCGCTTTATTGACGGCGATGAGCGGCATCACTTTTGGGGCACCGGCAATATGGTACGGTTTGCCGAGGGACTGGTGCGGATTGATATACAGAACCAGGTGCTGTTCCTTCTCGACAATGATGCGGAAGGTATGGATGCGTACCGCAAGCTCAAGGAGCTGAATATGTCGGCGAACCTGCGCAGCATGGTTTTGCCGAATGTTGAGGAACTGCGGAGGTTTCCGGCACTTGGCCCGGAGGGACTCAGCAACTGTGACATCAATGGCCGCGCCGCGGCGATCGAATGCTATCTTGATCTCAATCTGCCCGGCTACCCGCCGCCGCAGGTGATCTGGAGCAACTTCAAGCGCGAGATAGGATTGTGGCACGGCGCATTGGAGCACAAGGAATCCTATGACCGCCATTTCATGAAGCATGATGCTCAAGAATTAGCGTCAGGGAACTATGATCTCTCCAAGCTCAATCAGGTCCTTGATGCGATCGTCGCTGAGGTTTCATTGTTAAGCGCAGCAGATCAGCACTAACCTCAAGGCATTAGAAGGACGCGATATGAGTGCAGCAGCGATTCTTGATGAGATGGCCCGACGCGACAATATTGTTGATATTTTCGGCCGCGTTCTCGCTCGTCATGGAATTGTGTTGGCCATAAACCGCATGGACTTTCACCTGTGCAAGACGGTGATAATCGAACTCACGTCCCAACCTGCCCGCCTTTCGGCAACCGTACTGGATTTCATGTTTCCCCATGAGCCCACACCGAGCACGGTCTACCATTATACTGGGTTCAGCGGATTTCAGGGGATTGTCTCCTCGGGCGAGCTTCGGCTCTATCCGGTCCGCAACCGGCTTGGCCAAGGTGGAGAGCTTGCGGCATTCGCCAAGTTACACATGCTTGACGGTTATCTAGACAAATCAAAGGGCGAAGAGTTTTATAGCACCCTATCTGATGACCTGTTTTATGCCTCCCTGACGCGGATTCCTCCAAAGGATCCACTGCTGATGTGGGGAGCATTTGGCAGGAGCACAGGAGTACGTCTCGAACTCAAAGTTACACCTAAACCCGCCGCCGCGCTTCGGCCGATCTATTACGAAACCAGCGGGTCGATGACACTCCTACAAGAAATAAACGATGCGCTGCGAGCTGCAGGAGAGCCTCCGTTCAATCCTTGGACGATCTCGCGCGCCGGCGCGTTCTATCTGGATTGGACCGTTGCATTGGAAGACGAGGTCCGCCTTCTCGTCAAACGGCATCCGGATGGTATTGACCTCGCCCGAAACGATGGCGTCTCCGACTACTGGCCGATCCCGATCGACCAACCCAATGACTTTTGCGATCTGCAATTGACCGGCGTCCATGTTGCTCCGGGCGGCAACAGAGACGCGACCATCGCCGCCTTGAAAGGTACGCGCTTCGCCGCCGTTTCAGTCACCGGGCCGTAGTCGCGCGCCCTGCAACCGGCGGGGTGCGAAGGACCTGGTGTGCCTCGGCTAAGCAAATCTGAGGCTGGGCGAGATCGGCCTCAATCTCGAAGTCGCACCTCTGGCAACGTCCTTGCTCGCCAAGTTCGGAGGGCGCGCTATTGGCGACCGCGTATTCCTTTGCTCAAATACAATAAAGATTCGCGCGGTCGATAGTACGCGCTGGGCCGGAGTGAGCATGTATCTCAAAAATCTTAGTCTCAGTAATTTCCGTTCTTTTGGTCAGTCCGAAATTCCTCTTTGCAAAGATCTGACGATCCTTGTTGGAGAAAACAACGGCGGAAAAAGCAACGCCATTGATGCGATACGGCTTTTAACGGCGCCACTTGGGGGGCGCCGGGAACTCTATTGCGAGACGACGGACATCCGATTTGGTAGCGACGAGAGAAAGTTCGAGCTGACCGCGACCTTCACCGAGCTGACTCCGGCACAACAAGGCCGGTTGATTTCAGCGGCGACCGATGCCGCGATCTCCGGCTGCATTTTCGGTCTCAAATATGATGAGACAACGGGCCGCTTCCCCGTGCGTCCGATTTTGTGGGGCGGGCATCAGCAGGGCAATCCGGAGCCCGGATGTCACGACATGGTCCGGCATGTCTATTTGCCGCCGTTGCGCGACGCAAAGCGGGCCCTGGCATCCGGCAATCCTACTCGCATCTACGCACTTCTCAATCACTTCCTTGATGGAGAAAAGCCGGAGGCCTTGGCCAAGGCACTTCGGCGCGGTGTGGAATCGGAGATTCTTGGTAGAGTCGGGGGCGCTGTGGAAGTCGGGCTTAGCGCGTTGACTGATGGCGTGCGGCGGCAAGCTGCGTCCCTGGGCTTCGCAAATGACGAGAAGCTAATCGATATCGCGCGCGACCTCCGCTTCAAGCTCTCCGATCACGGCATCGAGCCCGAGGATATTCGTTATTCGGGACACGGCTACGCGAACCTTCTCTATATGGCGACGATCGCGGTCGAGCTCGAAAAGGTCAACGACGCCGATTTGACGCTGTTCCTGGTCGAGGAGCCGGAAGCCCATCTCCACCCCCAGCTCCAAGCGGCTGTGCTCAGCTTCCTTGACGAGCAGGCCGAGAAATCGCGTAAGCCGCGCGCTGATGTTCAAGGTCCGGCGGGCGAGTTGCAGGTGATCGTAGCAACCCATTCGCCGAACCTTTCGGCGTGGGTGGAAAGCAAGAAACTCGTCTTTTTCCGATCCTTTCTTCCCCCGCCAGCTTTGGCCGAGGCCACTGTTGCGGAGAAAGAGCCGCATGCGCTCGCCGGCGTTCCAGCCGAGATCATGCCGGAAATCGAGCCGAATCCCGTGATGCCGGTGGACAGGCCGAGGCGAGAAACACGCTGCATTCCGCTCAGTGCATTGGCGCTCGATCCGGTCGAGCGTCGCAAGGTCGATCGCTATCTCGACGTGACCAAATCGGCGCTCCTGTTCGGTGGTCGCGTGCTCCTCGTCGAGGGGATCGCTGAAGCGCTTTTGCTTCCGGTCATCGCGAAGAAGGTCGTCCTGAAGGGCGAACCGGAGAAGCTCCGCCTGTTTCGCTCGGCGGTGTTCGTCCCGATTGATGGCGTTGACTTTGAGCCTTACGCCAAGTTGCTCCTCTCACCCTACAATGAGGTGCGGATCGCGGATCGGCTTGTCGTCTTGACGGACGGCGACGGTGGCGAGGTTGCAGGCGGGGCAATGACGCCAGGCGCCGGACGCAAGCGCGATCTGGAGGCAGCCGCCGCAGAACTTGGCGCAAGCGATCTGCTTGAGGTCGTGATCAACGACTATTCGCTCGAGGCAGAATTGGTGCGAGCAGGGAACGGGGCTCTGCTCAAGGGGGCCTATGTCAAGCTCCACCCGCGCTCAGCTGACAAGTGGGAGGCCGCCGTCGGGCAGGCCGGCGCTGCACAGGCGGTAGCAATTCAAAGATTGTTCGAAACGACGCGCAAAGGTGATTTTGCCCAGCTAGTCGCTGATGAAATCAACAACGGCGCGGCGTTCACAGTACCGGGCTATTTGAAGACGGCGATAGAGGCGCTCGTGAAATGATCGCTGCGCCGTTCAAGCCGACTGATGAGCAGAAGCGCGTGATCGAGCATTCGGGATCTGCCTTCATCGCGGCGTGTCCGGGTGCGGGCAAGACCCGTGTCATGGTGGAGCGAGCGCGCAAGCTTCTAAATGGTGGGGGAACGAGTGGCGCAATCGCTTTCCTCTCCTTCACGATCGCTGCGGTCTCGGAGCTGGATGATCGACTGCGCCGCGAAGGCCTGATCGATACGCCGGCTTTTCCTCACTTCATCGGCACATTCGATGGGTTTCTCTGGCAGTTCCTCATCGCACCCTTCGGGATCGATGGCTGCGCCGCGAAGCCGAAGCTCATCCCGGACAAGGATGATCGCATTATTCAGCCGTTTGCCGGGGCGCAGGCCTTGCCGTTGGAGTGCTTCGATCGCACGACGGGGGTGGCAATTCCGGCACTGATTCAGCGCCATGGCTTTCGCGGGAAGCTCAAGGCTCATGAAACTGCGGCCCGGAACGCGCGAGCGCGCTTCCTGGAGCGCGGCGAACTCGATTTTACCGATGCGCGGTCTATGTCGCTTACCCGGTTACGCGATCCGGAGCAGGGCGCGGTGCTTGGCCGGGCGCTGGCGGCGCGCTTCCTTGAGCTCATCGTTGACGAGGCACAGGACTGTAATCCGGTCGACCTGGAGATCATCGACTGGTTGCGCGCAGCCGGCGTACCCGTGAAGGTGATCTGCGATCCCAACCAAGCGATCTACGGCTTCCGCGGCGGCGTGACACGCGAGCTTGCGCAATTCGCTGAGAAGTTCGGCGAAGCCGAGCGTCTTCCTATGAGCGGAAACTTCCGATCAAGCCGCCACATCACGAAGGGTGTGGTCGCGTTGCGCGCGCCCAATATGCGTGCTGCGATCGACGAAGCGCTGGGTGAGCACCGCGACGAACCAAAAGCAATTCAGATCCTGTCCTATTCAGGAAGGGGCGTGTCCTCGACGATTGGGGCGAAATTCCAAGAGCTCGTCCAAGCAATGGGGTTCGCAGCAAAGGATTGTCCGATCGTTTCGGCGACACGACGGACCGGCGCGAACGCACTCGGACATCCCCAGGATACGGGCGTTCGCGATCTGAGCTACAGGCTTGCCGTTGCGGTGAGCGATTTTCACTTCTCGTTCGAGATTGGCGGTCGGAAGGAGGCGCTTGTCGCAATCCACCGCATCATGCTCGAATTGGGTGGCGGCATGGGCGGAAAGACCTATCACCAGCATCTCACGGATACAGACGCAAGCCCGGAGTCGTGGCGCCCTGCAGCCCTCGCGTTGGCGCAGGCCCTGAAGTTCAGTCCGGAGCGGTTCGCAACGGCCGAGGCGTGGCACGATGAGGCCCGTCGTCTTCTCGCGCCGTTGCTGCCGGCCGGCGGCCCGTCAATCAATCAGCGGCTTCGCCGCAATGGCGATCTGGACAAGGCATTGTCCGTCGCGCCCCCATCCGGCCACGCTGCGCGGACAATCCATAGCGTGAAGGGTATGGAGTTTCCGGCGATCTGCGTGGTGATGTCGCCGAGCACCGCGAAAGGCATCGTCGATTTTCTGACCGGGGATGCCGCGGTCGACAATGAGGAAGCGCGCAAGATCTATGTGGGGGCGTCGCGGGCGCAGCGCCTGTTGGCGATCGCGCTGCCGCGAACGCAGGCCCCACGGCTCCGAGATTTGATGGCGGGAATGGGAGGCTCGGTCGACTTTACTGCGCTCTAGTCTGTCTCTCACTCGGTAACTGACATGGGGCGCGGAATGCGTTCGCAAAAGTCCGTTGAACATCTGCCGAGAAGTTAGCGGAGCCGTATATGACGACCGCGGACTTTGGCTTCGGCGTTAAGTCGCGAGGAAGCGTTCTGCCGTGCGGCTTCAGCGCGATATGATTCAAGGCCTTCACTTTTCTTTGTCAGTTTTTTTTCTTAACTTATTGACATTGTCAGGTTTCAAAACGATGATGCAGACATTGGAGGCGATGATGACCGACGGACCTTTCCGAAACTCCGCATTTAACAACAAGTGGAAGCAGTACGGACGGGACCTCGTCAATGACGCCGCCTCGCCGGACGAGCGCGCCAAGCAGGCCTGTCACAGCGTACTCAGTGCCATCGATATGAAGGCATTCGATCGGCTCTATCGTGAACTGGATTCTCGTGCATCGCGTGACCAGATGGATCTGGACTCCGTAGCAGCGACGGAATCCATCTTCGACAACAATGAGCGCTCGTCTTTCGGCGATGCGCTCGAGCGAAATCTTCTTTGCAATCTGCGGGAAGGGATGTCGGAAAGAAAGTCGCTCGACGCGGCCCTCGGAAGCGCTGTCAGCGAGCTTCTCGAAAACGCTAGAAATCGTATCCACGAGGAATGTCTTCGCGCCAGAGATGTTCGAGATATGAGCCAGACGGATTTTGCAAAAGGCGTTCAGCGGAACCGAGAAACCTTCGCGAATATCGATGTCGACAGCATTTGTGCTGCTCTCGAGAACGGCAACAAGAACGCGTTCCGCCGGACCGCGCGAACGGATGTGAACGATGGACCAGATGAAGACTGAAGCGCCCTCTGAGACCCATCAGGAAAAGCACCTCTTTGTTGTTGAGAGAGGCCGGGGTGCTCAACGTCCGGAATTGGATAAAGCTGCCGTTGCCGAGGTCGGCAAGCATATACAGTTCGTTCCAGATATTCTTGATACCTTTGACGTGAAGGGGTTTGCGGCAAAACACTATGACCTGATGGTCTTGGCCGCCGCTATCGAGTTTGCCGACCGCCGGTGGAGGCGACCGGCATCATGGCTGCGCAATCTGCATGTTACGATCCCCGTCATTGACCACGCATGCTGGTCGAGGCCTGAAGTGCAGTCGTCACTGCGAAGCGCCATGAAATTTTTGACCGGCGACAGCTGGCGTTTCACTTTTGTCAAAGCCGCCAACGCGTCTCCGATCGGTTGGCGGCAGGTCCCGCTTATGTTTGAACAGCCGAAAACTTTCGCGATCGCCTACAGCAACGGACTGGATTCGCGTGCAGTGTCCGCGTTGAGCGGACCGCCCTCCGAGGCCTTGTGTATTCGCGTGGCCAGCACCAAACAGCGCCGGATGGAGGGCGACAGCCACTTCACTCAAATTCCGTTCCGGGTGAAGGGCTTCAAGGGCAAGGAAAGTAGCTTCCGATCTCGCGGTTTCCAGTTCGCGGCAATGGCGACGATTGCCTCGCATCTTTCTAATGTAAGCAGAATTATCGTACCCGAAAGCGGGCAAGGCGCACTCGGACCGGTGCTCGTACCCCTCTATAATATCTACACTGATTACCGAAATTTCCCGACGTTCTTTAGAAAGATGGAGCGGTTCACGCGCGCTTTGCTCGACTGCAGCATAAAGTTTGAACAGCCACGCCTTTGGTCGACCAAAGGTGAGACGATGAAGGCCTTCCTGGGATTGCCAGGTAGGAAGCATCAGCATTTGATCAATACCCGTTCGTGCTGGCAGACGCGCAGGATCGTCAATGCCGAGCACCGGCGGCAATGCGGTCTCTGTGCTGCCTGCCTCTTGCGTCGGATGAGCCTTCACGCAGCAGAAATCGTAGAGCCGAGCGACGCCTATGTTGTCTCCGATCTATCAGCTGCAGAAGTCGATTCAGCGCTCGCAAGCATCACTGACGATGCTGATCGTGATATCATGGTTGAATACGGAAGCGTGGGGGCTCGCCATCTCGACCATCTCGCCACGATGTCCGAATTGCCGGATGCAAAGTTAAGGCCATTCGCTTCGCAGATTGCCGCCGCGACTGGTGAGGCCTATGAGCAAACTCTTCGAAACCTGAGAATAATGTTAATGACGCATGCCCGAGAATGGCGGACCTTCTTGTCCGCGCAAGGTGAAAAAAGCTTCTTGAAAAACTGGATGGACGGAGGCCGCTATGACTGCTCTGAATGAGCTGAGCGCGCAGGAAATCGGCCGCCGTCTTCGGATTGCACGCGAGAACGCCGATATTCGCCAAGATGACGCTGCGCAGTTCATCGACGTCTCACGACCGACGCTGGTCTCCATCGAGAAGGGTGTAAGACGTGTTCGCATTCAGGAGATCCAGACTTTGGCTCGCCACTATGGCGTGTCGGTAAATGCACTGTTGCGACGTGAGGCCGTCCATACCGATCTGATGCCGCGATTTCGCAAGCTCCGAGAGACGGAAGACGACCATACGTTGGAGGCAGTACGGCTACTCAATGACTTGATCAAAGCGGACGTGGAGCTCGAAAACATTCTCGGCATACAGCGCCGCCGTAACTATCCTCCTGAGCGTGGCATAAACGAGGGTGACGCAGTCGCGTTGGGTGAATCCCATGCAAAGGAGCTTCGTGATTGGCTCGGGTTGGGATCAGGTCCTGTCGCCGATATCTTTTCCATCGTGGAGCGGGGACTCGGAATTCGCCTTTACCAGCGACGCCTTTCTTCAAAATCAAGGGTCGCGGGCTTGTTCACTTACGATGACAACGTGGGCGCTTGCATTCTGCTGAACGCAAACCATCCGCTACCTCGCAGGGTCCAGACTGCGGCACACGAGACCGGGCACTTCTATGGAACGCGGCAAATACCTGAGGTCCTCGAAGAGGATGAGAAATTTCTTTCGCGGGACGAGCGTTACGCAAATGCCTTCGGCCGCGCATTTGTCACGCCGGCGGAAAGCTTCGGCGAGAGCTTTCGAGAACTGAAGGAGATCACTGGAAAGACGACGCGGCGCCTCGTTATTCTCCTTGCTGACCAATATGGGATATCCCGCCAAGCGTGCGTTCTGCGCTTGGAGGAGCTCGGGCTTGTAAAGAAGGGAACGTGGTCCTGGTTTGAGGATAACGGAGGCATTACGGACGAGCAGGCGCGAGAAGTGCTCGGAAGTGCTGCCGACCGGCGCGACGCTGGGAAAGCTGATGCAGATCGGCTGGTTTCGCAACGAATGAGTTTGATGGCACATGCGGCTTGGAAGCGCGAGCTGATGTCAGAGGGGCAGCTCGCCGAACTCCTGAAAATCACCAGGCTGCAGCTGCGCGAGATCGTCGACGAAATCGAGCTTGAGGAAAAGGAGACGGATGACCTACTCAAATTCCCTGAGTGACGATGCCGTCCCTTTGGTTCTCGATACCAGCGTGCTGATCAACCTGCATGCCACCAGGTGCGGGATCGATATCCTCACCTCGATTCCCAATCCGATCATCGTCGCGAACATCGTAGCTGGCGAGCTTGAAAACGAGACCAGCCGTCGCAACGGCGAGGAGGCATTCCTGGCTGCACTTTCTGCGGCTGGACACGTCTCATTGCTTGATCTGACGGATCAGGAATCTGAGATGTTCTTCGCGCTCACTTCAATATCGCCCACACTCGATGACGGAGAGGCGGCGACGATCGCACTTGCCAGCACGAGGGGCCTCTATCCGGTAATAGACGAGAAACGCGGCCGGAACCGCGCCAATGCAATCATGGGCGTCAAACCTGCATGGTCGCTCGATCTCGTTCTTCATCCGATAACTGCCGAGAGCCTTGGGGAAGAGGATCATAGAGAGGCCGTTTTCCGGGCTCTGCGAGATGGTCGAATGCGCATTCCTCCAGAAAGCACTTCCCATGTGGTCGGTATCATAGGAATCGAAAATGCTAAGTACTGCACCTGTCTCCCGGGTTACAAGCAGCTCTTCTCGCGTCGCGAACCGCAGAAAATGCCTATGAACCAGTTGCTTATTTAGCAATTCACTCCCGCACGAAGCAACGGGAAGGCGGCCAGGTGCCACTAGACAGTCCTAGGGGCAACTCGAGCCCCCAAGAACGACGAAGCATCATTGATCTCCCCTAAAGGCACGCCCGGGTGCGCCATAGGGCGGAAGGAACGGCCGGCAATCTACTATCCCACCTTCCAGCTCTCGAACGGACCGAGCACGAGCGCGGGGCCCTTGGATTTACGTTCTCTCTTAGAGCGTTCGACGGCGCGATTTATGAAGTCCTCCGTCCCAGCGCTCGTCGCGCGGGCAATATCGTCGACAACACGGGGTTGGCCGCCAACAATCCTGATCTCGCCTACTTCGCGTCTCTGTGATTCGACGGGAAGTTCGATGAGCGCGGTATATTGAGCGCCCGCTAATTCAAGAGATAGCGGTGCAAGAACCATGTCCTGCTCAGCAACGACCCCATCCCCCTCCCAAGTCGGAACAAATAGATTCACTCCCGGCAGATAGCCGAGTGCAAGCAACTCCTGATGGTGCTCAACCCAATCGTAGAACTCTGAGAGCAAGACCTTTCGTTGCTTTCGGCCCGCATACCTTTCGATCGCTGTCGCCATTCGCCGTAGCATCGGAGCGACGGGTATCCAGTTGCTGAATGGCCCCTCCTCTCCCTCGGCTGCAGGCAACTCAACGACTCCATTGCCGAAGTCGATTTTCACTCTTCTCTTGGACTTGGCCAATATCGTGCCCACCTCGATGATGGTGACCGCTTCGTCCAAATCGACAGCACGGGATCCCTCGCAGTCAAAAACAATACCCGCCCATTCCTTTTCGAAATCGAGCGTGACCTCAAAGAACGAATTCGCGAAGCGGGTTGGAGCACTTTGACTGCCGTCCACGAATGGTGGCACGGCATACATGTCTGCTGAAAATCTCGCCCAGTTTCCATCCTCCACATCTTCGAGCTCGATCGATACTGACATGAGAGATGGCGCTCGAAACTCAAAGAGTGCTTCGCGGAAGAAATCCATATCGCTTTCTAGGGGAATGCCGAACCGTCGGCGCTGCACGGTCAGATCCACTACATCGATCTCCTGGCGCTTTCCAAGGAAAAGGCTGTGAACCTTCTCTCCCGCGTCTTCGCCTGGGATGAAAAAGTGTCCAGTTATCGAACTGTCATCAAAACCACATGTCCGGCGCTGATGCATCTTGGTTTCGAGATAAGTGGAAAACGGCCCTCCAAGAATCCCATCGAGAGCTTTCGACAGTCCTTCACCATCCCGACCAAGCTCGATAGCCCGCTCTGTAGGAATTCGCACCGTCACTCGATGTAGCTTGCGATTACCGCTGGCTTCCTCCTTCCTAACCCGGCGCAGTGTCTTGTAAATTATCTCCTCATCAATTGGGACGATCATCGCGCGGGTCGGCGACCGCGCTCCATTGCCGTATTCGAGGACAGCAATGGCGGCCGGCAAATCGGCGTCAACGAGATGCTTAAGAGCTGAGAGCTTGATGCGGGGTGGCTCTGCCAGGCGATCCGTAGATTTGACCTGCACGAGGAACTTCGGCAGATCGTTCTGCTGATCGAGCGGCGTGGCGGCCGAGCGGACGGGCTCGCGCTCCAGAAGAAAATCCCATCCAAGACGATCAACGAGTGATTTTTGCGCTCGGAACCCCTCCGGCTGGCACCAGCCGAAGAAATGACCTTCACCCATCCCACCAACGTCACGCGTTTCCATTTGCCCACTGTCTCCAGAACAGATGCATCGGTGGAACGGCTAACCGCGCCGCCTACGATAAGCTCACATCATATCCCATCGTAAAGTTGATTTCTGGGGTCGTTCAATCGAGAGGACTGTGCTCTCAACAGGTTTCAACGTACTACTTCGACGCCGACGTGGCATTGATGTCTACTTTCTGTAGGATTGATCTTTTGCTGACACGAACGCCTTCTGCCGATGACCGACATGTCCAAGATTTTTGCCATCGGATCGCCCCTCAATCTCATCCTTGCCTTCTGGAAATATTCCCGGACCCTCGATCTCTACCTCAGGAATGCTTTCCGAACGTTGCGAGGAAAGTTGAACTTGAAGGTGGTCACATAGTGTTTGGTTGGGCCGTCTGGGAGTGGCCAGGCGTGTACATTGAAGCGGAGCACCATGCGGTGTACGAGAGCCCGGAAGGTGTATGGATCGACAATACCCCCTCACCGTCGAGAGATATCACGCATCGTTTGTTTGTGCGCGATGACTCGGCGATTTATGATTTCGACAATGAAGGCATTCGTCGCGACAATCAGCGGCAAGCCCTTGCACGCGATCCGCTCATCCAGGCATTTTTCGACAGTGCCAAAGAATATAACAAAGCAATGGACAGACTACCGGGTTTCGGGGAGATCCAAGTGAGCGGACCTGTCGCGCGGCAGATCCAGGCGCTTCAGATGGAAAATGCCAGACTGACGATGCAGCTTGCTATGAAATATACGCCGAGGAACGCGCGCTGCTTTTGCGGGAGCGGCCGGAAATTCAAGCAATGTCACGGGAATTCCGCACTTCGCACTTAGATTTCTGCGCCCCGTCACTTTCGCACCCGAGACTGGATCCCGAGCTCTACCAAAATCGAACTTAGAGGATGGCTTTTGAAGATGTTCGATATCCTCAGCGCGAGAGATTTCTATTCCATGCTCGTTGATGATTTTGACGACTTCGCTGTCGAGCCACATTCGGCAAGACGGGCAATGCACTGTGCTATCACCGCCTATCATCTTCACGAGTGGGTTTGGGGGGATTGGCTCAGTAAGGACAAGCTGCGCGCGATGCTATGGGCATAGCGAAAAGAGACCGGGAACAGTTCCTAGAGTGGATCGACCGACACTGCGTCTGGTTCCAAATGATCCAGGAGTTGGCGAACGGCTCGAAGCATTTCGCGAGAAACACAGGCTTTGCGACAGTTTTCGTAGGTGGCTACGGCGAGGGAGGATTTGGCGTCGGGCCATATGGAAAAGGATATCTCGTGATCGATCTGGGCGAAGAGGCTGGCGATCAACGGTGGCTCCCTGCCGCGCACCTTTTGGAAGTCGTAGTGCGCTTTTGGCGCGACTTCTTCCAAAAATATCTCCCTTCGCCCGACCTTCCGGTGAGCGCGCAGCACGTCGATTGACGCAGCTCGTGTCGGGGTGCCTCAAGCCGAACAGGGAAGCGATCAAAGCTCAATCACGGCACTTAAAATGGCCAGGCCTTTGCTACCTCGGCGCGCCTCTTCTTTTCTCTGCTCGCATCTGGGTCGGGCACCGCGACCACATCAAGAATGTACTTCTGGACATATGCGTCGGGGATGCCATGTTCCTTTGCGCCGCTTTCGACAAAGTCTTTGTACCACTGGTACGGCTTCAGCTTGTCGTCGATGGCGGCTTCAGACGCTAGGTAGGTGACCGCATCCACAGCCCTGCCCTCCGCTGTCATGACCGTGATTGTCGCCTCCTCATAGCCGTTGCCAAGCCCCTCGGCTCTGTCGAGCGCCGCTTTCTGTGAACCTGGTATGCTGAAAAGAATGCCGACGACCAAATCGGTGGAGACGCCGGTCAAAAAAGCATCGCACTTCGCTGAACCGTCTTTGCTTGATTTGTGAAAGCGCAGTTCATGACCAACCAAGGTCGCGGCGCCAATGACTTTGCAACCCGACGTTCTGAAGCGTAAACGCTCCGTACGCATATTCGAGCCATATGCAAAATAGACGATCCCTTCTCCTTCCGCGATCATGTCGTGATCTCCCTCCCGATACCTGTGTCGGCTCAGCCCGCGTTCAGAGCGATCATATTTAACCCCTTTGATGCGGAAAACGCTCATCTCATCGACAAGCAGCCGCAAGTACGGCTCCCCAGTCACAGTTAGATCGTCATATGTTTCATCGTCAGGCCAGTCGAACGTGCTGCCAAACGTCCAAGACTTGCGCGCCGACTGGCGCTGAGACGTCGGTCGCATCTTCCGCGGGGGTTGCGGTCTGGGCACCTTCTCCCAAACAGCGATGCTGCTGTCAGACTCATCATCACCCCATCCAAGATTTATACTGACGTCAGTTCCAGGTGGAAGCTCGTATGGTTCGACCGAGCAGGTATGATTGAAGAGCACAATGTTGCGACCCTCATGGTCGGTTTGAGCGGAGTTGAAAATGATACCGTCGAGCTGAGGTTGGACACTCGACGCAAGAAATTCGGACACAGCTTGTGTGACGAGATACTCCGCCTCCTCGTCGCGCGGCATTATTGGCCGACTAATTTCAGCGACCAACCTTTTGAAGAAGGGGGCACGTCCGGCCAGCCGCTGAAAATGTGGGTCGAAAATGCTCACGTCGGTAAAAACTTGCGTGAGCTTGTTCAGATCGAGCAACCTGACTTCGCGGATAATCTCAAACCGACCGAGAACAACGTGGCTTCCGACCGGCGCGCGAATTTCCGCTATGCAGGTTTCCGGCTCCCTGGCCCCATAGAACACCGAAATGCCGGCGGCATTCATCCGACCAGGCCTTGCAAATCGCGGTGGCGGGGGACCTAGTTCGCGAACCGGCTCCTTCAAGAAATGCTCGACTTCGCTTTCGGAAAACGCAATTCGGCCCCGGTAAAGAAACCGCTCCTCACTCTCTGGGCCAATGGGGACAATGACAGGAACATCCGGCCAAACGCGCATGCCTGAAATGTCACCGAAAATTTCTAGCAGACTCTGGCGAGCATGCTCGCTGAAGTAACGAGAACGCCGGCTGATCTCGTTTCTAAAGAACCGCCAACTCTCCTGGTAGTCATAGGTGTCGGCCTTCCTCCCGATATAGCATGTCTCCGAGCCAAATGGATCGGTTTCGCCATTCTTGGCAGCCATGTAGGCTGTTCTGCTCGATAATTCGGACCGCACGGCTTCTGCGATTGAGTCATCGACACCAGCGAGATTTGCAATGAGATCGGCAATCGACTCTCCCGAATCCGCTCCGTATTCATCCTGATGAGGGTGGTAGTTCTCCTCGATAACGCTCCGTACGCGTTCGGCAAGCTCTTCGAGGCGGTAGCTTTTTCGATGCTTCTCGCAAAAACTACAGGCGCGGCGCTTGCCTTCCGATTTGATCTCGCCCTGCAAATACACATCGCCGATGCACTTGTAGCAAATGTCCATACTCAAAATTCCAACCGTTACCTGAGCCTGCTCGATAAAAGTTCTGACTACATCATCGTCAGCAGCATAGTTCTCGCTGTCATGGGGCGCCGCGATCATAATCACTTGTGAAGAGAAGCTGGTCTATCTAAGCATTCATGTATTTTCCCGTGCCCGAAGATTTCGCGATGCTAGATCGTTTCCTGCGCTTCGATGCTGTGGTTTGGGAAACCGAAAGTGCGGCGAAGGTGGCGAATGCCGTAAAGGAGGCAATTCTCAAGGCGCTCGACGTCGCCTCGGCTTTTCGCAGCACATGCAGCCGGGCGATTTCGAGAGGGGGTGGGGTCAGCTCAAGTCGACAGCGAATGCAGCCGATCGAGGAAGGGCCAGATCTCGAGCTCGGCGAGCAGTCGATGCTATCGCAGCGGCTCAAAGAAAAGTCGGATGAGAAAAGCACTGGTTGCGTGCCCGGGCTTTCCTTTCACACCAGACGGCCTTGGCGTGGATTGGTCACGGCGACGAATTCGTCGCTTGGCTTCCGCATATCATCTGTCCATCCATCGACCAGCGCTTCGGGCTTCTCGCGATAGAACTTCCATTCACCGTGACCGAAATAGTCGAGGAAGTACCTCTCGAATGCGTCCTGCATCGCTTTTACATCCGTTACCCTGACCGCATTAAAGATCGACCAGCGGCCGTTGTAGGACGCCTGCGTGTGAAGAAGTTTGCCAGCACGCCGAAGCCCAAATGAAATGAGCCAAGTGTAGGGTTGATACGCTTGGTGAACGATTTCGCTGCACCAATCATAAAGATGTCGAAGCTTACCGACGTCGAACCCCTGCGCCTGAAACAATTCTGGCCGACTGGCTATAAATGTTTGATGGAACCCATGCTTGAGCTTGGGCGAATTTCCGTTCCTATCGATAGGATAGACAGAAATGAGCCTCTCGAAACGCAACTCCATCGCCTGACGTAAAACGCCTATAGAAGCGATCTGGGCCGTCTTGTGTGGGAGCCGTTTGCCTGGATCAGAAATTGTAGATTGCCATGCAAGGTTGTTTGCGAGCAAATAAATCTGCCAACTATCGACATGAGAAGATTTGCCCCCGTCGAAGAACCGCCAGCCATCAACGCCATTCTGGAGCTGGACGAGAATCTCTCGCAGGTCGAATAGATAGTCGGTCAAAAAGTCATTGTACGACCAAATGCCGTCGTAAGTTAGCTCCCCGCCCGAAACCCGTCGGATATCATCAACGAGGATGTCCATCTCCTGCCTCGCTAGGCGAAGCTGGTAGCGTCCGTATGGCAGGAATTGCGCGAAACTTTCGAAGCTGACGTTCTTCTTAAAGACCTGCTCAGCAAGTTGATCATCACTGAGCATTTTGGACCCATTGTGTTTACGGTCCAATTCCCGGATATCAGCCTGAAAATTAAGCAGTGCGGACTTCGCTTCTTCGTCCGTAGGAATCCCGAAAGGTTCGCCATGGCGGTAGGATGAGCCATCAGGCAACAGGGTTTCCGGCCTACGGAACGGGCTCAAAACATGCAAGAGAGTTTGCGCGGGAGTGATATCGTTCAGTGGTGCAGTCATGATACGACCTTTTCGCTTTGGCCCACGTTTGTGTTTCCCACTCAGATCGATCGCTGTCTGCGGTGTTTCGGGATACTTTTCGACGATCGGATGGTGCGCATCCATAGACAGAGCTCCAGCGGAAACTCTCATTAGCACAGCTGACGTGGAAGTTGAAAATCAATCCACGTATACTGGCCGAGACGATAGTACAGCGAAAGGCCGCGCATTAGACCTCAGGCGGAATTGCCGGCAGGTCTACCTCAATAGTTCCTCAGGTCAGGTTTTGGAGGGATACTGCCTAGCAGACTCCGGGTGAAATGCTCACTAACGCAACGGCTAAATTATTCCCCACGCCCGAAACCTCCCCCTCCCCGTCATCTCGCGCAGGCCGAGTTCCAAAACGATCCTCCGCGCCGCCTGCGGCGTCACGTCGAGCGTTTTCGCCACCAACCCGGCCGACACGAGCGGCTTTGCCATGACGAGCTCGACCAGCTCCGGCAATTTTGACGACGTTCGCCGCCCCGACAATTTGCGCTCCATCATCTGCCGAGCGAGCGCCAGCCGGTCGTGCTCCTTCATGCCGATCTCAGCCGCGGCCAAAAGTCCGGCAGCGATGGCCAGCAGCCGCGTCTCTCGATCGCGATGCCGGCGCCGATCGACCGGAATGGTTTTCAGGCCGACATTGATGGCGGCCAGATGGGCGCCGGTAGTGATGCCCGCTTCCCGCAGGATCGAAGCGCAAAACAGCCGGCCGAGCCAGGGCGCATGCTGCAGCACGGACAATTCGTTCCAGGCATCGAGGGCGACGATCGCCTGCAACACCGCTGGCAGGCTTTCAGCCTGCCGCAGCACGCCGCGCCATTCGTCGAGCCGGGCATCCTCGTCCCAGTCGAGATCATAGAGCAATGGATCCTTTTCACTCGCACGGCTGCCGGCGCTGGCGGGCCGTGTTGCTTCGTCGATCGCGGCATTCGACCGGGCCAGCACCGCGTCGATATCCGCAAGATCGACGCCAGGGAGATTGTCGATGTCGGCGTCGTCCCCCTCCCCTTCTGGATCGGTTGCGAATAAGCGCCGGGTGGCGCCGACCGTCGCCGCCTCGGTCATGTCTGACGGCGTGATTTCCGCGGTTTTTCGCAACGTCCGAATGCCGTCTGCCGAGAGCGCCCAGTCCGGTGCCTGAGCGGCAATGCGCCGACGGGTACGCAACACGTCACGGGCGATGGTGAGTTCGTGGGTGGGAGTGCGGACATCGCGGGTGGCATCATGGAGAACGAGGTCTTCGAGATGGACGAGTTCGCCGTCGATCCACAACGAGGCGCAGGAGTCGGCGAAATTTTGCCGCTCGAGGAAGCCGGCGCCGACCGCGGATCGGGCAATGCGCTCGTCGAGACGCGCCAAGGCGATACCGGCGTCGAAAGCCGGCCGCATCAGGGTACTCATGCTGATGTTCGTGAGATCGTAAGCCATTGATTTTATGGTAAACGATTTCTCAAAGGAACTCTATATCAATATTGCAGTTCGCTACATGGTATGATTACAGATTGGGGCTATAACCATCGATAACTAACGTTTATCGATAATAGATCGACAACGGTCACAAAACATGAGAAACTTGGCTCCTGTTCATGATATGGAGCCTGTGGCTTGGCCCAAAACACGCCCCCTCGACTGATATCTTGCGATGAAGCCGGCTATACCGGGCCCAAGCTCCTCGACGACAACCAGCCATACTTTGCCTACGCAGCAGTCGAACTCACGCCGGAGGAGGCAGCCGGCATTGTCAGTGCAATGCGGGCAAAGCACCACATTCAGGCTCCCGAACTCAAGGCCAGCTTGCTGCGTAAGCGCGCGAATTGGCCCGAGATCGCCTTGGACATCCTTAGTCCTTTAAAAGGACGTGTACTGGTCATAGCCGCCGATAAGCGATTGAATCTCGCTGGCAAAACATTTGAGTATATATTCGAACCTGTTCTCCAAAGGTGGAGCACGCTGTTCTACGGTCAGGATCTCCATCGCTTCGTTATGAATGCGCTGCATCGCGTGTTCTTCAGATCTGGCGAGCAAGTCCCAAAGCTCGCCGAGGAACTTCAGGCATTCATGAAGTCTTTTGACCCAAGCGATGCGCCGACCGTTTTCGGTGCCGCCAAGCAAGACCCGGAGACGAACGAAATCCTTTCGTGCGTTCTCCGCTTCGCACGTGGATATGCAAAAATTATCGCAGAGCAAAGCGAGCACCTACAGAAGGATGTAGACCCGACTGGGAAATGGACGCTCGATCTCACAACGACCTGCCTGTTCAGTTTGATCGTCTATGGTTGGGGACACCGGTTCGACAGGCTGGATGTGCTTTGCGATGATTCCAAGCCGTTACAGGCGATGTCGCACATCTTTTCGGGGTTCGTTGGGAACACCGAAACGGTGGAGCTGAAAGGACCAGGTGGTGAACCAGCACCCATCAGGGCCAATCTGTCAAATCCCCTGCGCTTCGGATCATCAGCAGAAAATCCCACATTGCAGATCGCCGATATTGTCGCGGGTGCCACGACCGACCTTCTGCAGAACCAATCGGAGCCATCCTACCGTGACCTGGCGCGGTGGCTGCTTCCCCATATGCATGCTCACTCGATGTTTCCCGACGACGACTTCATCGATTTGGATAAACCGAGGCCGCGAATGAATCTTGCTGCCCTCAAGGAGCTTGCCCGCCGCGCCGACGCAGGTGAGGATCCGCTCGAGGGAATGCCAGAATTCTATCAACGCCTTGTTCTCGCCGAGCGCAAGAAGTTGAGGTGGTATCTGTAATGAATGATGCCCAATTGGCGAGAGCCGTCGAACTCGACACAATTGCCGCCGTCCTGCCGATTGATCGCCGCGACGAACTCGCCGAGCTACTGACCGATAGCGACATAGAAACACTGCGCCATCTCGTCAACGAAGGCATGGGCGCGAACACACTGCGGGCCATCACCTCCGATCTCGCCTACATCGAAGCCTGGGCTCTTGCCGCCACGAAACGATCGCTACCCTGGCCGGCGCCCGAGGCGCTGCTGCTCAAATTCGTTGCGCAGCATCTCTGGGATCCGCAAAAGCGGGCCACCGATCCAGATCACGGCATGCCGGCCGATGTCGATGACAACCTGCGGAGCCAAGGCTTTCTGAAATCAATCGGGCCGCATGCACCGTCGACGGTGCGCCGGCGTCTGGCGAACTGGTCGACGCTGACAAAATGGCGCGGCCTAGATGGCGCCTTCGCCTCCCCTCCTCTCAAGTCGGCGATCCGCCTTGCCGTGCGTGCGGTGCCCCGCAAGAGAGGCCGCAAGAGTGCAAAGGCCGTCACAGGCGACGTTTTGGCAAAGCTGCTGGCGACCTGCGCCACCGAAAACCTGCGGGATCTGCGCGACCGCGCCATTCTCATGGTGGGCTTTGCCTCCGGCGGCCGTCGACGCAGCGAGATCGCCGGGCTGCGGGTCGAGCAGCTGGCCGCCGAACCGCCAATCGACGTGGCCGACGGCCCTCCCCTCCCCTCGCTCGCCATCCATCTCGGTCGGACGAAAACGACGAGTGGCGAAGAGGACGATGTCGTCTATCTCACCGGCCGGCCGGTGGAGGCGCTGCATGCATGGCTGGCCGCGGCGAAGATCGAGAGCGGGAGCGTGTTTCGCCGCATAGCGCGCTGGGGCACAGTATCGCGCCGCGAGCTCGATCCGCAGTCGATCAATCTAATAGTCAAGCAGCGCGCCGAGATGGCCGGGTTGGACAGTGGGGAGTTTTCGGCGCACGGGCTGAGGTCCGGATATCTGACCGAGGCAGCCAACCGTGGGATCCCTTTGCCCGAAGCAATGGAACAGTCACGCCATCGCTCCGTCCAGCAGGCATCGAGTTATTACAACAGTGCAACGCGTAGAAGCGGTCGGGCGGCTCGGCTTATATAACTCTACCTGTCTAATTCGCCTGTTGTAGCTGGTACAGGACGGACCAACAGTTCGGTCTTATTCCCAACTGAGCACGAACATGCAGAGGTTCGTCGCTTTGTGCGACCTCGATGGGAGCGGGGTTACTACACAAGGTTACAGGCGGTCGATCTATCTGCCTCCAAATTCTTTCCAAAACTCAACGAATGCCCGGAGCTTGGGCAGCATCTGTCTCCTGCTCGGAAAGTAGATAAACAAGCCGGGGCTTTCAGGCAGGAAGCCTTCTAGGCATGGCTCGAGCAACCCCTGCCGGACGAGCGGCTCGACGACCGACGCAATATTGTAAGTGAGACCGACGCCGGATACAGCGGCCGATATGCATGTCGCCGGCCCGTTGACTGTCAGCGGGCCTTTCACATCCATGGAAAAACTTCGCGGATCGCCTTGTCCCGATCGCTCCTTGAACATCCAGCGGTAGACCGCGCCCCCGAACAGCCGGACGTTGATGCAGGCGTGCTCACTGAGGTGTTCCGGGCGCAGCGGCTTGCCTCTGCGAGCGAAATACGCCGGAGATCCTACGACAGTCAGCGGCGAGGGTTCAGTGAGCCTTACAGCCACCATGTCCTGCGCGATCATTTCGCCGATGCGGATGCCAGCGTCATATCCCTCAGCGACGATATCAACAAAGCGGTCTTCAAACCGGCGTCATCGAGACCGTGTTGACCTACAATCCCGGTGACAAAACCGCGGTGAGCGCGAGCCCAAGCGAATACTACTTTGACCTAACACGCGGCGGCGGCGTACGTTCGTGGCGCAATGAGTTTGCGGTGATGGGCTGGGAGCCTTGGATCGCCTTTAATCCCGTTGCACAGGCCTCAAAGGTCACGGCGCCCGCACTGGTAATCCATTCGGACGGCGCCGCTTTTCCCGATCAAGCACGCAATGTCTACAATTTGCTTGCGGGTCCGAAGGAGCTGCAGTGGGCAGTTGGCAAGCATTTCGACTTCTACGACCAAGGCGACACCGTGCGGCATGCCGCCGACCGGGTTGCGGCTCACTTCCACAGCAAACTGGGATGATATTCGATGTGGCGTTCGCGCGCCTCAAGCTCGATACGTCGTGACGCTACTGATTCCATAATCCTAAGGCGGCCAGTTGGAGACAGTCCGAGTCAGACCGACGTGCTACTCGATGAGGTAGGTCGTTCGGGTATCCCGTGGCGCTATCAGCGCCTGTTCTGTTGTGATTGGCGAAAATAACGGGTGTTGTTAGGCCCGTTGCGTAGCCGGCCTGTGACAAGGGCGTCGCGATCGGTCGCCCTTCCTCCTCAATAATCGCCCGCTAGCTATGAGGCTGGAGGCCAGAGGACTTTGAAATCGCCCCCTTCCGAAGGCCAAGCAAGACCGAAGCCGTTCTCCAAAGCCAAAGCTTTGTCGTCAGCCTTGGTCACTTCCGTTTCAACTACAATGAGTTGTCTCCCTTCCCACCGTTGTTGCTGGCGATAGTCGAAGAGTTGTCCCATCGCCGTACGGATAGCAAATCGAATACTCGAAACCTCTGTCGGCTTGACTTCGACCATTACCTCCTGGCCTTTCCCATCTATAAATCGCATGTCGTCGCAGAAGGTAGGAAGGAATTGGAGACCGCGTACTGTCCTTTGCAGGTAGTCTTTAAATCGCTTTTCGAGCTTGTTGTGCCGAGGGCTAACCCGCACCTCATGACGTTCAACATACCTGGTGTAGCCGTCAGCTGTAGCCTGCCCCGCCCTGTGTTTGACCCGGCTGCGAACGGGCGGTCGATCAAACGCGGGTATTTCCCCCCTGATGATCGTACGGATACCTTCAACAAAATTCTGCGCAGCCGGATCGGTCGTGTCGTCCGCATACCACCAGCTCGCTTGCCCGCTCCAGCCTTTGCCCCGCCCAAGATAAAGGCCTTCATCGCGCTTACTTACGGGAATTCGATGCGCGTCCTCGGCCCGTGCTCGCACCCGAAAGCTTAAGACGTCGTCGAGCTCATGTTGGCCGGAGGGATATACTCCATCGAACCTCTGCCGCTTGCGATAGACCCGCGCATTTTTGTACCATCCGATTACGCACCGCGGGTCTTTGCCATCGACAGGAGCGGTCCAGACGACGTCAACACCATCGATGAACTCGGCTGAAGTCGACGTCCCCAGTCTTTCGATTTTGACATCCCGATCGACGTTGTCCTTTATCGTTTCGAAGTGGCCATAGACATATCCGTCGTCAGCTTCCACGAAGTTCAACTCTTCCCCGGCTCTTCCCTCGGACACAACATAGCCACCTCCACCTTTCGGAGGGTCTTTGGCGTCGCGGCCTGCGTAATTCTTCATCCACGCAATATTGCAAAAAAGGAGCGGCATAATTCTTCCGGGTCCGATAACCAGCTGCATTAAATACGTCTTTTCATCTGCACGAGAAAATTGCAAACCGTGTCCGCGATCCGCTGCGGCAACCACCATGCGACAGGGGCAAACTTGCGCGACTGAAAATTACAGAAGCCGCGACGATCAGACGATCATTCCCGGAGGGCGCTCATCCGGTTAGCGCAGGTGGGGCAATCGACCACTTCAATCACAAGCGGTCGGGCAAATTCCAACGCTATTCCCAAGTGAGGTAAAGCCGCGCCTTCTTCTCCTCAACCACATCAGCGTTGCGTGTGGAATACGTGCGAGCGTCGATCGCCGGAACCCCCTCGGAGACAACGCTGTCGACCTCTAGCTTGTTTTCAACTAATGCAGGCACTTCTTGCGCGGGCGGTTTGACCAATATCCGCGAATAGAGGCTCAGATCCTCATCGCGACCCAGGACAGCGAACCCGTCTGGAAATATTGCTCCTCCAGATCGCTTTGCTGCCTCGACCAGATCCGCCGGATACAATGGAAATTCCGCCATGAGGTCGACCTCACCTTCGCCCGACTCGATGGAAGCAAAGACACGCTGAGCGATTTGCAGATCAAGCGCCATGCCATTCACGAACCTAACCGGTCCCGACCTGAAGATCAGGTGCTCTTCGGCAGTGCCGACCAGCGGCTCCCACTCTGCATCCTCTCCGACAATCCAGGTTCGGCCGAGCCATTCGACCGTGGTAAAGCTTTGCCCGGAGGGTCGCCAAGTACGATGGCGGGCGGCCTCCCCGACCTCTGGTCCGAAGAGAAGAGTCAGCACTCCACAATAGCTGCCAAACTGCACGTCTTTTGGATCAGAGCGTTCAGACGGGCCTTCGTCCCTGCTTCCCCTGGGTGGTTCATGATTTGCCGTGTGGTCAATGAATATCTCAGCCTTCCTCACAGATTTCATCCAGCTGCCGACCGCATAGCCATGTGAGGCTACCCACGAACCGATTTTGCGACCCAGATAAGGCTCGACCTGCTCCTTGTAGCCTTCCCTGACCGTCTTCGTGAAAGCTGCCCTGTACGCTCCCTTGGTCGCTTTCGACTCCGCAAGGGCGACGAACATATCTCCCGAACGGCTGAAGACGTAATCGGGAGAACGAGAGGTCGGACGTTTGCCGTGGACTTCATGGTTTTCAAAATGATCCACCCAGCGATATCCATCCCGGACCATCTGGAGATAGGCAATGCCGTCGCCGACCAGGCCAGTCATCGTCTTTCCCACGTAGTCCTTGAGGGTGCGGGCAGTATCTAACAACGCAAAACGCTCATTCTTGTCATCGACGTGCCGGGCGATGAGGTGTCGGCACATCTGAACCTGAGCCCTCGCGGCCCGCTGGTCCATCTTCGCCCTGCTGGAGCATTGCGCCATTGCCCCGAACAGCTCGGCGGGTGTGAACAGCATTTCGGTATTCTCCGGCGCCCGACCGGTGATCAAGCGGTTCCTCCTGGGCACGTGACCGTTGATCTGCTCGACGCCGATCTGCTTTTCTTTTGCTCTCCACATAGCTTGACGCCCTAGAAACTGACATTCAGCGCCAGTAACTCCCTGTATCAGAACAGAAAATCACGAAAAAAAACGGCTGACAAGTGACCTTTTCACGGACGGATCAGGGCCAGTTTCCCGCTTGCCGGCCGAGGCGCCTTGCCAACATCACGCAGTCCTCCGATTTCCCTGCTCCTTCGCCTTCATGAGAGCCATCAGCATTGGTCCAAGTGAAAACTCCCCGCGCTCAGAGCGCCTGGTAAGGTCCCGCAGATAGCCGCCCGCCGATGTTATAAAATTCGATCGCTCTAGAATGCAGGCCACCGCTACCGCGGCATTTTCCTGCCCCATGGCGTTGCACGCCTCCTCGTAGGCAGAGGGGCTCACGCCGAGCATCGAGCGCACAACCACGGCCGCCTTCATGAGCTCGCGCCAGTGCTCGATGCGCCCGCCAGGCCCATAATCAGTGATCTGGGGGCACGCACGGAGGACCATTCCGAGGGGGAACGCCTTGATCGGCTCGCGTCTCGTGATCCGTGTTTCCTTCGGCTCGTGCCTCGTCATAGGTTTGTCCGCCGTCTTTTCGCCCTGCTCTTTTCCAGAGCTAGGTTCAAGTTCATTTATGGATTCGGTATTTGAATTCTGTATGTGGCGGTCATTCTGAATGGCATTGCCATGCATTTCTTCCGTTTTGAACTGCATTTCCAGGAGGTTGAGAACTTCTTCCCGCAGCAGCTCCATTTCATCGAGCGTAGTCTCTATTTGGGAGCGGTTCGGGTGGCGGGGGAGGCGAGCGAGAATACTGACATACTCGGACTCCACATGGTGCCAGTTGCCGGCCGCGCCCTCTTCCACGGAGGCCGAGATCAACTTGCGCACATCGCGACGGCAGATTGTCAGCGCTTCCTTTGCACGGCGGAAGCGCGCGCGTTCGGCGGCGACATCCTGCGCCATCAAGGCGAGTTCGGTGGCACGAGCCAGCAGGGGCGTCAGGTCAAACCCGTAGGCCTGTTCGACCTCGCCATCCCTGTTGCGGTGCGCGTAGCGTTTACCGTTCGGGCTGTCGCGCCGGAGAATGAGGCCCGCGTCGACAAGCGCGGCAAGTTGCCGGCGCAGGGTTGTCTCGGTGATCCCGTGGGCCCGAACAGACAGCTGGGCGTTGGATGGGAAGACCACCAGACCCTGGCTCGGATCGAGCTGGGCATGAGGGTGAAACGTCAGAAGGGCATCGAGGACTGCAAGTGCCCGGTCCTGGATCCCCAGGCGCTCCCGTGCCTCACATACGTCTCGAAAGACCTTCCACTTCTCGATACGCGTTTCCGGTCGCGGATCCTCAATCGCCATCTGGCTTTGTACCAGGGCGAGCGACATCGGTCGCCGC
Organism: Aliirhizobium wenxiniae; assembly: GCF_019511445.1. Lineage (GTDB taxonomy): Bacteria > Pseudomonadota > Alphaproteobacteria > Rhizobiales > Rhizobiaceae > Neorhizobium > Neorhizobium wenxiniae_A. Next base: position 94,536 of record NZ_JAEUAN010000015.1, on the reverse strand, counting down.
CCAAAGGGCGTCGTCACATGTCCTGTCTGCATTTTTCTTTCACCTTGCTTCAGGCAAAGGAAATCCGCTCACCAAATCGGCGCCTAGACTCTTGACTGTGATTCCGGGAAATGCGATTCTCGATCCTGCTAGAGATGACGAGAGAGGCTTCCACGGTTCGCCGTTTGGGGGCCTTTTTCTTTTGCTGTTTAGTCTCCGTTTGTTTCAGTTTTCGATCCTTTGTACTCCTCGTACAAACGACCCATGTGTGAAGACAGCCATTCGCTAAACGGCCTGGCTTCAGCATTGGTAAGTTCGATGGCAACCTTCTTTGCCTTCGCATTTATCACCATGTTCAACGCGCGATCGGTCGAGGTCCAGTCCCGGACAGCGGGTTCAGCCTTCGGCTTCTTGGCGGCTGATCTGGACTTGTATCGCTTCAGGTGATCATGAAGTTTGTCGAAGCGGTCGCCTTCAGGGAGCGCCTGGAAGTCGGCGGACTCCACATGATCGATCGCAACCTTGGACAGGGCAGGGGCAAGGACAAGCTGGCGGAGGCTTAGCCACCGGTCGCGCCCGATTTTCTTGGACGCACCCAAGGCCGTTATAACCGATGCTGGCACTGCCTCGACGACCGCGAGCATCTTTGAAAGCATCGCTTCATCGATGGCAAGCGACGAACGAACAGTCTCCTTCGTCATGCCTGAGCCAATCAGGTTCTGGGCGAAGTAGGCGCGTTCTATGAAGGACAGGTTGGACCGGGCCGCGTTTTCCTGGCCCTGGACGATTGCGGAGGTGGTGTCGTCCAGCTTCTTGACGATTGCCTTGACCGGAATGCCTAGCTCGCGCGCGACCTTGAGGCGACGATGGCCGAACACCACCATATATCGCTTGGCGTCCGTCGAGCTCGGGCGAACCAGAATAGGCGTCGTCTGACCTGATTCCCTGATCGCCTGGAGCAGTTCCTGAAACTCCTCCCCATCGTCGGACAAACGGTCGGAAACGAAGGAGGCATCTATCAAGTGCGGATCAAGATCGACGATTACCTCGCCTTCCATCAGCTTCTTGGTGTTCTCGGCCATATCCTCGATGGAGCGGACAACCGTCTTCGCCGCTCCTGTCATGCCGTAGCCCGGCTTAGTTGGCGTCTGGCTCGCCGAGATGGCAGCCATGTCCAGCTTGGCGAATGGATTTTCACGTGACATGGCCGGCCTCCGGATCAGTGCTCAACTGCGACAAGCCATTCATCGCGCTCTCAAAAACGACAAAAAAGACGGCTGACAAGTCTCTCATTTTCGCCCCCAGACACCATGGATGAGTTCGACGATTTCCGCGTTGGCGGCATTGAGACTTTCCATTGCCCGGTCGTAGGTCGCGCGGACGAATTCGCCCCGCTCGACCTCATACAGGGTCTGCTTCTTGATCGACGCGTCGGAAATCGCCGTGGACTTCAGGACGTGATTTCTCAACATCTGCTGCGCGAACATCGACTGCATGAACCCTACCATCTGGGCTTGGGGGATATCCGTCGGCTCAAAGCGGGTGATGAGATAGCGGAACCACTGCACCCGCATCTCCGCCCCGGCCTCGGCGACAGGCCCCATGATCCCGCCAAGCATCATGAGAAACTGGCTCATCGACATGATGTCGAGCATCTGCGGATGGATGGTGATGAGGATGCCTGTCGAGGCCATGAGTGCGGTGATCGTCAGGTATCCCAGCTGAGGAGGGCAGTCGATGACGACGACGTCATACTTGTCGTCGACCTGCTTCAGGGCGCTGGCGATCCGCATGTAGAACAGCCGGCCGTCCTCGCCCTTCCTGGAGGAGATCGCCAGCGGCACGTCATATTCGTATTCCTGGAGAACCAGGTTGGCCGGGACGACATCCAGTCCCGGGATGTTGGTTTGCTGGATGACGTCCGCGATCGACTTCCGTTCGTCATCAAAGCGAAGCGCCTCATAGAGAGAGGCAGTGTCGTCAAGCTCAGGCTGGATCCCGAACAAGGAGGTGAGCGAGGCCTGCGGATCGAGATCGACGGCCAATACCCGATGGCCGGTGAGAGCGAGATACTGGGCAAGGTGTGCCGCCGTGGTGGTCTTGCCGCTGCCCCCCTTGAAATTGACGACTGAGACAACCTGCATCGGTTCGCCTTCCCGGCGCCTGGGCACGTAGTAGCGCTTGTCGGATTTCTTGTTTGCTTCGAGATAATCCCGGAGCTCCAGCATCTGGTCTGCCGTATAATACCGGCGTCCGCTGACCGACTCGATCTCCGGCCCTTTGCCATCAGAATGGAGTTGCCTCAGATGCGTCTGCGTCACCCCCATGAAATCGGCGACTTCCGCAAGCTGGAACTTGCGCAACCCCTTGCGGGCGTCAGGCGGGTATTGCTGGCTGCGCAGCATATGCAACGCGCTTGAGATCTTCGACCCCTGCTGGGCGATCTCGATATCAAACCTGTTTTGCAGCTCAGTGCTCATTTTGCGAACTATTTCCCGGAGATCTTCACTTTCGAAAAAATGGCTTTGCGGCCATCATTTGCGAAACTATCTCTCGATTCCCATCGCGCCGCAAGACATTTAAGGTTAACAACAGGTTAACGGATATTCCTGGAATCCAGGCCGCTCGCTGAATCTGCGATATCTTTCCGCAAGTTAGGCAGATTCCTGTGATGGCGTATAGACGGTGGAAACTGCAGATCTGCAGAAATCCGGCACCTTTCGCGAACGTCTCGTTGGTTCAATTCCCGACTCTGCCATCCCGACTCACCAGAATCATCGCCTGCAGATCTGCAGATGGCCAGCCGCGGATTGAGATGATCTTCATCTGCCTGACGAAGTTCACGCGGAGATAAGGATGCAGGTTCTCACGATCTCGCCCGACCGATATGTCGAGCATCAAAATCTTCTAAAACAAATGTACCGGCTGCGCGCCGACGTGTTCAGCGGACGGCTCGAATGGGACGTCTCCATCATCGATGGTGGCGAGCGAGATCAATACGACGAACTCAATCCAACCTACATCCTCGCCACCTCCGGCAGCAAGGTGGTCGGATGCGCACGTCTCCTTCCCGCTGTGGGCCCGACCATGCTCGAGCTGACCTTTCCGCAGCTCTTAAGAGATGGCTCGCTCAATGCGAGCGCCGCGATGATCGAGAGTTCGCGCTTCTGCGTCGATACGACCTTGCCTGCGGGCAGGGAAGGGGGACAACTCCACCTCGCGACCCTGACCATGTTCGCTGGGATCATTGAATGGTCGATAGCGCATGGCTACGACAGGATCGTTACCGCCACCGACCTTCGCTTCGAGCGCATCCTGAATCGGGCAGGTTGGCCGATGGCGCGTTTGGGTGAACCTGTGGCAATTGGCAATACCGTCGCGGTAGCCGGCACACTTCCGGCGGACCAGAAGAGCTTCGAGCGGGTCCGTCCATCGATCTACCAGTCAGCCATATTTCGTATTGATAATCACCCGACCAGGAGCGCTGCGTGACCCAGCTTCGCTCCCATCCACGCCTGGTGCGCAAGCTACAGGATGCTCTTGGTGATCAGCTCTGCTTCGCCCTCGACGATGCGTCGGTCGTTGAGATTATGCTCAATCCTGACGGCCGACTGTATATTGAACGCCTCGGCCACGGTGTTGCCGAAGCCGGTGTCATGACATCAGCGGCCGCCGAAGTGGTCATTGGCAGCGTCGCCCATGCGCTGCAGTCGGAAGCAGACGACGAACGTCCGATCATCTCTGGCGAGTTGCCGATCGGCGGCCATCGTTTCGAGGGTCTGCTTCCGCCAATCGTGTCCGGCCCTGCCTTCACCATCCGTCGTCGCGCCTCGCGTCTCATACCGCTCAGCGATTACGTGTCCTCGAAGGTGATGACGGAGGGGCAAGCGTCTGCCATCCGCAGCGCGATTGACGCTCGCATGAACATCGTGATTTCCGGTGGCACCGGCTCCGGCAAAACCACGCTGGCCAACGCAATCCTAGCGGAGATTGTCGCCGCCGCACCCGACGATCGCATGGTGATTCTGGAGGATACTGCCGAAATCCAGTGCGCTGCCGAAAACGCGGTCTGCCTGCATACCAGCGATACCATCGATATGGCGCGGTTGCTAAAAAGCACCATGCGGCTGCGTCCAGACCGCATCATCGTCGGCGAGGTCCGCGACGGTGCAGCCCTGACCCTCCTCAAAGCCTGGAACACCGGTCATCCCGGCGGCGTCACCACAATCCACTCCAACACCGCAATGTCGGCGCTGCGCCGGCTGGAACAACTGACCGCCGAGGCCAGCCAGCAACCAATGCAGGAGGTGATCGGCGAGGCGGTCGATCTCGTCGTCTCCATCGAGCGGACGGGCAAGGGGAGGCGGGTCCGAGAGGTGATCCACATCGAGGGATACCGCAACAATCACTACCAGACCGAACACTATGCCCAGATCGACGAGGATAGCCATGTCGCGTAAGACTTATCCCATTGTCGCAGCGCTTATGTTTGCTGCGGTCTCCTTCAGCCTTTCGGAACCTGCATTGGCGTCCTCGGGTGGAGGCGGCCTTCCGTGGGAATCACCTCTGCAGCAGATCCAGCAGTCGATTACCGGTCCTGTGGCAGGGTTCATAGCGCTTGCCGCGGTCGCGATCGCCGGAGCCATGCTGATCTTCGGCGGCGAACTCAACGATTTTGCTCGTCGCCTTTGCTATGTCGCCCTGGTCGGCGGCGTTCTTCTCGGCGCCACCCAGATCGTCGCTCTCTTCGGTGCAACCGGGGCGTCGATCGGCGGGCACCACGCCGAGGCCGGGGCTGCTCCCATCGTCTCTGCGCCTGTGACGACGCCGCCAGCAGCAGGGGAGGGGGCTCGTGGCTGAAGCCGGTTCCAACCTTATCCGATCGCGGGTGCATCGGGCACTGTCGCGCCCCAACCTGTTGATAGGCGCCGATCGCGAGCTGGTCCTGGTGACGGCGCTCGCCGCCGTCATCCTGATCTTCGTGGTTCTGACCTGGTATGCGGCGCTGTTCGGCGTGGCGGTCTGGCTGCTCGCGGTCGCAGCCCTCCGCATGATGGCCAAGGCCGACCCGCTGATGCGGAGGGTCTACATCAGACATATCTCCTACAAGACCTTCTACCGCGCGACGTCCTCGCCGTGGCGCCGGTATTGAGGGGTACGACATGGTTGCCCTCAAATCCTTCCGCCATTCCGGACCGTCCTTTGCCGATCTCGTTCCCTATGCCGGGTTGGTCGATAACGGCGTCATTCTCCTGAAGGACGGATCGCTGATGGCCGGCTGGTATTTTGCCGGGCCTGACAGCGAAAGCTCGACCGACGTTGAGCGAAACGAGGTGTCGCGACAGATCAATGCCATCCTGTCGCGCCTCGGGTCAGGTTGGATGATCCAGGTTGAGGCTGTCAGAGTGCCGACCGGCGATTATCCAATCGAGGAAGCCAGCCATTTCCTCGATCCCGTCACCCGAGCCATCGATGCGGAGCGACGGGGGCACTTCCAGAAGGAGAGGGGACATTACGAAAGCCGTCACGCCCTGATCCTGACCTGGCGCCCACCGGAGCCGAGGAGGTCCGGGCTGACGCGGTATGTCTATTCCGATGCTGGCAGCCGATCCGCCACGTATGCCGACAGGGCGCTTGAAACCTTCCTCACCTCCATCCGTGAGGTCGAACAGTATCTCGGCAATGTCGTGTCGATCCAGCGGATGATGACACACGAAACGCCGGAGCGTGGCGGCTATCGTGTCGCCCGCTACGACGAGCTCTTTCAGTTCATCCGTTTCTGCATCACCGGGGAAAATCATCCGGTGCGTCTGCCAGATATCCCCATGTATCTCGACTGGCTGGCGACGGCCGAGCTGCAGCACGGTCTGACGCCGCTCGTCGAAAACCGGTTTCTCGGCGTGGTCGCGATCGATGGCCTACCGGCGGAAAGCTGGCCCGGAATTCTCAACAGCCTTGACCTAATGCCGCTGACCTATCGCTGGTCGTCCCGGTTCGTATTCCTCGACGCCGAGGAGGCTCGCGCGAGGCTCGAGCGCACGCGCAAGAAATGGCAACAAAAGGTGCGGCCATTCTTCGATCAGCTCTTCCAAACCCAATCCCGATCGCTCGACCAGGATGCCATGCTGATGGTGGCGGAAACCGAGGACGCAATCGCTGAGGCCTCATCGCAGCTGGTGGCCTATGGCTACTATACGCCCGTGATCGTTCTCTTCGACGAGGACCAACGGAGCCTGCAGGAGAAGTGTGAGGCAGTCCGGCGCTTGATCCAGGCTGAAGGTTTTGGTGCTCGCATCGAGACAATCAACGCGACCGACGCGTTTCTCGGCAGCTTGCCGGGTGTCTCCTACGCCAATATCCGCGAGCCGCTGATCAACACGCGCAATCTCGCCGACCTCATCCCGCTCAATTCGGTCTGGTCGGGAAGCCCGATAGCTCCTTGCCCGTATTATCCGCCAGCCTCGCCCCCGCTGATGCAGGTCGCAAGCGGGTCGACACCCTTCCGGCTCAACCTGCATGTCGACGATGTCGGCCACACGTTGATCTTCGGTCCGACGGGGTCGGGCAAATCAACGCTGCTCTCATTGATCGCAGCGCAGTTCCGACGCTACGCCGATGCGCAGATCTTTGCCTTCGACAAGGGGGGCTCGATGCTGCCGCTGACGCTGGGGATCAACGGCGATCACTATCAGATCGGCGGCGATGCACCGGAGGAGGGGGAGGGAAGAGCACTGTCCTTCTGCCCTCTGGCCGATCTCTCGTCAGATGCCGACCGCGCCTGGGCATCCGAGTGGATCGAGATGCTGGTCGCCCTGCAGGGCGTGACAATCACCCCGGACTACCGCAACGCTATCTCCCGACAGGTCGGGCTGATGGCCGAGTCGCGGGGTCGCTCGCTATCCGACTTCGTCTCCGGCGTCCAGATGCGCGAAATCAAGGACGCCCTGCATCACTACACCGTCGATGGTCCGATGGGCCAGCTTCTCGATGCCGAGGAAGACGGTCTGGCGCTTGGCGCCTTCCAGTGCTTCGAGATCGAGGAACTGATGAACATGGGCGAGCGAAACCTCGTGCCCGTGCTCACCTATCTCTTCCGACGCATCGAAAAACGCCTCACCGGTGCACCCAGCCTCATCATCCTCGATGAGGCCTGGCTGATGCTCGGCCATCCGGTATTCCGGGACAAGATCCGGGAATGGCTGAAGGTCCTTCGAAAAGCCAATTGCGCCGTGGTGCTCGCTACCCAGTCGATCTCGGACGCCGAACGCTCCGGCATCATCGATGTGTTGAAGGAGAGCTGCCCAACCAAGATCTGCCTGCCGAACGGTGCTGCACGGGAGCCGGGCACGCGCGAATTCTACGAGCGCATCGGCTTCAACGAGCGGCAGATCGAGATCGTCGCGACCGCGATCCCCAAGCGAGACTATTACGTCGTGTCGCCAGAGGGCCGCCGCCTGTTCGACATGGCCCTCGGTCCCGTCGCTCTGTCCTTTGTCGGGGCATCCGGAAAGGAAGACCTGAAGCGCATCCGCGCCCTGCATCTCGAACATGGGGCCAGCTGGCCTCTCCATTGGCTCCAGCAAAGGGGGATCGCCCATGCCGACACGCTCTTCCCAACCCAATAGGACATTGCACACCGCGCTTGGTGCGGTCCTCATGCTCTCGTCCGCTCTCCCGCTTCCAGTGCAGGCCGGTGGCGTCACCGGACAGGCGACAGAATGGACGCAGCTTGCCAACAATACCGAACTCATCAGCCTCGTCGGCAAGTCCGCCGAGCAGGTGAACAACCAGATCACCCAGATCTCGCAGCTGGCCGAGCAGATCCAGAACCAGCTTAACATCTACAAAAACATGCTGCAGAACACCGCTCAGCTGCCGAACCATATCTGGGGCCAGGTCGAAAATGACCTGAAGAACCTCCAGAGTATCGTCAACCAGGGCCAGGGCGTCGCCTTCTCCATGGGCAATGTCGACGATGTGCTCAAGCAACGCTTCCAGAGTTTCGCCGACATGAAGAGCAACCTTCCTGAGGGTGCGAGCTTCTCCACGACCTACCAGAGCTGGTCCGACACCAATCGCGACACGATCGCCGGCACGCTAAAGGCCGCCAATCTGACGGCAGAGCAATTCTCCAGCGAGGAAAGCACGATGTCGCAGCTCAGGTCGATGTCAGAATCGGCCGACGGCCAGATGAAGGCGCTGCAGGTCGGACACGAGATTGCAGCCCAGCAGGTCGCGCAGATGCAGAAGCTGCGGGGTCTCGTTTCCCAGCAGATGACGATGATGGGCACCTGGTATCAGTCCGAGCAAGCGCAAAAGGATCTGGCACAGGCGCGGCGCGAACAGTTCTTCAGCGGAACCGAGCGTGACATCCGTGGCGGCCAGACGATGGAGCCGCGCTGGTGAGCCCGCGTCTGATCCTCATTCTCGCGCTCGTCGCTGTCGTCTCCGCGGGCGGCGCGAGCGTCATCACCTGGATCGTCGTCCAGCCACAGGAAACGCCAATCTCTGGATCGGGCACAGCCGCAATGAATTCGTCATCTGATGAGGAAAAACGCCGACATCGCGACGAGTTCTTTAGCGGGAATTCCGAACGCGACATCCGCAGCGGCCAAGAGATGAAACCGCGATGGTAGCCGTTCCTTCTTCCCGTGCGGCCGACCGCATGCTCATCGCGATCACCATCGTCCTGCTGGCGGCAACCACGCCGGCGCTGGCACAACAGGGTCAGGTTCTGACCACACTCGAAAACTCCGTCGTCACCGCCGCCAAGGGCTGGGAGTCGACTGTGATGAATGCGGCCCGCTCACTCTTCTGGATCCTGGCCGGCATCGAGGTCGGGATTGCGGCCGTATGGCTGGCAATCAACGCCGCCTCGCTCGACAGCTGGTTTGCCGAACTCGTGAAGCGGATCATGTTTATCGGCCTGTTCGCCTTCATCCTCGATCAGGGCCCGGCGTTCGCGAAAGCCGTCGTCGACAGCCTCTACCAGATCGGCGCCGGCGGCGGTTCGGCTTCACCTGCCAATATTTTCGACGCCGGCATTCGTGTCGCAACCAAAATGTCGGAACAGGCGAAGTTTGGGCTCTGGGAAGACAATGCACTCGCTATCGCCGCGGTCTTCGCCATGGTGGTGGTCGTTGTCTCGTTTTCGCTCGTTGCGGCGATTTTCGTGGCCGTCATGGTCGAGATGTATGTCGGACTGCTCGCTGGCATGATCATGCTCGGGCTGGGTGGGTCGTCCTACACCAAGGACTTTACGATCAAATATTTGGTCTATGCCTTCTCTGTCGGCATGAAGCTGATGGCACTGGTGATGATCGCAAAGATCGGCTCGGATATCCTGCTCGGTCTGGCAGAGGCGCCAACGGCGACCTCGGAGCAGTTCATCACCACGCTTGCAATTGCCGGCATCTCGGTCGTTGTCTTCGTTATCGCCATGTATGTGCCGCCCATCCTGCAGGGCGTGGTCCAGGGTGCATCGGTCGGCGGCGGCATGGAAGCCATTCGTCATGGCGGGCAGGCGGCGTCCGCAGCGCTCGGCGCCGGGTTTCTAACGATCGGCGCGGCAAACAGAGGGTTTGGGGCCGCCAGTGCCGCGAGGGCAGGAGGCTCATCTCTGGCCAGCGCGGCGTTGCGCGGCATGCAGGCCGGGATCGGCGGAGCGGCTGGCGCAGTCGGCTCGGCAGCAAAGGAAAAAGCGATCGGATCACCCGGCGCTTATGCCGGATCGATGCTCGGTCTTGCCAATGCCAAGCTCGACCAATCATCCGGCCGGCCCCGCACGCCGCCTTCACCACCGCCGATCAATGACAGCAAGTGATGGGACACTGAAAGAATGGCCGGACAGAATATCCCGGATAATCCCTACATCGCTGCGCGCAACGAATGGAACGAGCGTTATGGCTCGTACGTCAAAGCGGCAGCCGCCTGGCGCGTCGTCGGCATCGCCGGCATGACCATGGCCGTGACCGGTTTTGGTTACGCCCTCTACCAGAGCACCCAGGTCAAGCTAATCCCTTATATCGTCGAGGTCGACAAGCTCGGCACATCTGTCGACGCCGGCTTCCCGCAGCAGATCGAATATGCCGATCCACGCGTGGTCCGCGCAACGCTCGGCAGCTTCGTGTCGAACTTCCGGTCCGTCACGCCGGATGCGGTCGTGCAGAAGCAATATATCGACAGGACCTATGGGCTGCTCCGCACCTCCGATCCGGCGACCGAAAAGGTCAATGCCTGGTTCCGCTCGAATTCGCCGTTCGAGAAGGCGAAGAGCGCGACGGTGGCGATTGAGGTCAACAACATCGTCGCGCTTTCGAACCAGAGCTACCAGATCGACTGGACCGAGTTCGAGCGGGACCGGCGCGGCAAGGAAACTGCGACCCGCCGCTTTCGGGGCATCGCCACGGTGACACTGACGCCGCCGCAGGACGAGGGTGTCATCCGTCTTAATCCCATCGGTCTGTACCTCCGCGACTTCGACTGGACTGCGCAGCTTTGAAAGGCATGGCTTCCAACATGAACATACGACATCTTAGAACACGCGCCGTCCTGACTGCGAGCGCAGCGATGCTTTTGATTTTCCCAATGATGGCTCTCCCCACCTTCCAGGCACGTGCCGCCGATGGTGTCACCGCCAACGAGGCGAAAGGCATGGGGATTTCGACACAGTGGCGCGGAAGTCGCGGGCTCGTGACGAAAGGCGCGGACGGCAAAGTCATCTTCCTTTATGGCGAGGTACAGCCATCCGTCGTCTGTTCACCGTTGCAGGTTTGCGACATCGAGCTTCAGGGTGGCGAGGTCGTTCGCGACGTGCTGGTCGGAGATACCGTGCGCTGGAAAGTCGAGCCCGCAACCTCGGGTGCCGCGGGAGGGCAGGCGATCCATCTGATCGTCAAGCCGTCAGAGCCGGGTCTGGTCACGTCGATGGTGGTGACGACGTCGCGGCGGACCTATCATATCCAGCTCAAGTCACATGCAACGCAATATATGGCGCGTGTCGGGTTCGAATATCCTGAGGAGGTCTCGGCAAAGTTTGCCGATGTCAACGCGCGGCTGGAAGCCAGCACCATTCCCGGCGCCGGCGTTCCGGCGGAGCAATTAAGCTTTGCCTACTCCGTCTCGGGCAGTGCCGGCTGGCGGCCGACGCGAGTCTATTCCGATGGGCAGAAAACCTACATCCAGTTTCCACGCTCGATCTCCGGTCAGGATGCACCGGTTCTCTTCGTCGTCTCCGGCGGCCAAAACCGCATCGTCAACTATCGCATGAAGAGCAACATGATGGTGGTCGACTACAACATCGATCGTGCTGTCCTTGTCTCAGGCGTCGGCTGGAAACAGCAGAAGGTGACGATCAGCAGGGGAGGGCGGTGATGCAGAACCTCCTTCGTTACGATCGGAACCGCCTCGGCCCTCTCCGCTCTCTCGCTGCAACCAGTGCCCTCGCCATCCTCCTTTCCGGATGCCAGTCGATGGACACCGGCGGTCTCGACGCCAGCGCAGCTCCGCCTGAGGTTTCCGGACCAGCGGCGGGTGCGATTGCCGGCGATATGGTTAGCCGACTTGCCGAACAGATCGGACAAGGGAGGGCGACCGTTGTGCTCAAGCAGGACGGCTCACCGTTCGGACAGGCGCTTGAAGCCGCGTTGAAGGGATGGGGCTATGCCGTTGCCACCGACCAGAAGACGGATAGCGGCGCGGCCGTCGTTTCGCTCGCCTATGTGATTGTCCCCTATGACGGCCAGATGCTGGCACGGCTTTCGACGAGCAATATCGAACTCGGCCGGGCCTATACCGTGACGACAGCGGGTGCAACTCCGACAAGCGCTTTGTCGCTCATGCGGCGCGGGTAAGGGAGGACATCATGGTGCAGTCTCTCAAGCTTGGTGGCACAGCGAACAGTCAGGCCACGTCGGGCATCAAGCGGGTGAACCGCGTGCCGGTCATCGTCGTGATCGTGCTGTTGGTCGCCTTCCTCGGAATCATCTTCTTAGGGCTCGCCTCGCGCGGGCTTTACTTCGGCCGCGACAGAGGTCCTGACACCAGTTCGGGCAATCCGGCCTCGACCTATGCCGACCAGATCAAGCGGGGCGTCACCGACGGCATCATTGGGGAGCCACAGCAGCAGGAAACGTTCCAGCCGACCCCGGTCGAGACGAAGCAGGCCGAAGAGAAGCCGGCCAATCCGTTCAGGCAGCCCGAACAGACACAAGTGCAACGGAACGGATCGGAACTGGAGCCGGAACAGGTGTGGCGGGCGCGTCTTGCCCGTGAGCAACAGGAGCAGCTTCTGCGCGAGCAGCAGCGTCAGCGGATGGCGCGGATGCAGGCACGAGAGTCCGCCTATGACGCGCCGCTGGCGATCAATCGCGGCAAGCTGGAAGCGCGGTCGGAGAAAGATGAAAGCGCCGCGGCCCAAATGACGACAGCCGCCACGAACGCAAACGCGTCCGACCTATACGCCGCGGCCTTGCGCGCGGGTCTGGGTGGGCAGAACGTCGATCCGAACGGTCAGAACTCCAAGGAAGACTTCTTCAATGCCGATCTCAAGGATCTTGGATATTTGCCGAACCGCGTCGTGACCCAACAGTCCCTGTACGAACTGAAACGAGGCTCGGTCATTCCGGCGACATTGATATCAGGCATCAATTCCGACCTTCCAGGTCGCATTACCGCCCAGGTCAGCCAAAATGTCTATGACAGTGCGACCGGCCAGCGTCTGTTGATCCCGCAGGGCACGAAACTGTTCGGACGTTACGATAGCAAGGTTTCGTTCGGCCAGAGCCGTGTGCTCGTCGTCTGGTCCGATATCGTCTTCCCTAATGGATCGACGTTGCAGATCGGTGGCATGGCCGGCACGGATGCGGAAGGATACGGCGGCTTCAATGACAAGGTGAATAACCACTATCTAAAAACCTTCGGCTCGGCAGTCATGATCGCGCTGATCGGGACTGGCATCGATATGGTGGTGCCGGAGAGTTCAACCCTGGCCACGCAGGACACGGCGTCGGATGCGGCGCGACGCAATTTTGCCGAGACCTTTGGACGGGTGGCCGACCGGACAATCCAGCGGAATATGGACGTGCAGCCGACGCTGCAGATCCGGCCTGGGTATAAATTTAACGTTCTCATTGATCAGGATATTGTTTTTCCGGGCCAGTATCGTTGAAGAGCGTGCCTTACCTATGGGCGATCAGCTCCGATAGTGCCCAATCAAACCTGATTTGCGCAACCCCATCAGGCCTATCGCGGCTGGTCCTTGGTCCGGCTTGCCAATCGCTCTCGTAATGTTGGGCTTTGTATAAAGGGCACCAGCGTTGTACATGGCTGCGCCGAGCCGTGCGCACGTAGGTATCCGACCGCCGATATGTTAGGCACGAAAAAGCTACGCAAACAGCCACCAGCTCGCAGCCAGCAATTTGCACGTGACCGCGGCAACGCCCTTTAACGGCATCCTACTTCTTCTTGCTTTGAAGTGCATATGCGACTGCATCACTCAAGTGCGGGCGCTGCCTGCTGCGGAGTGTGAAATCACTGCGGAAGGGTGGGCATAGTCATTCAGACATAGCTCGAGATCGAGGCGATTAGGTACCGGCCTTTCAAGTATTGTTTGCCGCGTGTAGTGACTTGCGTCCAAGTAACTCGCGGTGCACGTTGCTCGCCTACTACCCTATCAGCTTGCGGATTGCGCGCAGTGACGATCCATGTCGCGCCGTTGATCATCACCGACCGTTCACCGGCGCAGACCGCTAAGGCGGCACGAACCGCAGCCGAGGCGCTGGCGCGCATGTCATCCGGCTGATCCGCAAGAGCGCGCGCCAGTGGGCCGACCTCGAGTGTCATGTTCACTGCGTCGTCGAGCTCCGCGTCCCGCGTCTCCCCCTTGCCGAACGGGACTGAAGCATTGAAAGGCGCGCTAGCGACATCGGTGAAGCCTGCCTTCGTCAGGATAGACGCCACACGCTCCCGGTCGCCAAAAGAGAACGGGCCGGGCGCTTCAGGACCGGGCTGCGTCATCGGCCGGGCGATGCCCTTCATTGCCCCCATCGGCAAACGCATCCAGTCGTTCTCGGCCATGCCGCGCCAGCAGACAAAAACGCCCCGCCCGTCCGGCATGAGCGCACGGCGCATATGGGCGAACGCTGCGGTGCGCTGCCGTCCTTCGCCTCAACCGGCGCCTGTCACGAAGATCAATGCAGCACTCAAGAGCCACGAACTCACGGGAGAGCAGGCGGTGGTGCTTGAAACGATCGCCGCGTTGGATAGCCCGCGGGTGACAGACCTGCGCGTTGCGCTCGGTCTTGATCCATCGACGGTTTCGGCCAACCTGAAACCCTTGCTAAAACGCCAGTTCGTCGTCATCACGGAAGATGTTTCTAACCGGCGCGTGAGGCGCGTGAAGCTGACAGGGGAGGGGGAGATGCGGCTTCAATGGTCCCGAAAAATCCTGACCACAATGGATGAGGCGATCAAACAGAAGCTGGCAGCGCATGGTGTTCTTGAAGATGTGGTGGCCGCGCTGCGCTTGCTGTCCCGACCCTGAGCTCCAAGGGAAGTTTTATCGTTACGAGGCCCGCTCAGAGCTGTCAGGAACAAAGATCGAGCTCATCGCTGGAGCCATCAGTCCGGGTCACCGCGCTCCGTCAGGATTGCCACTCTCTTTTCGAGGCTCGCTATGCGCCCCTCCAGGCTGAGGGAGATGGTCTCCTCGTAGGTCATCCAGACCGCCGAGTGCTTCTTCCCAAATGCGCCATTTTGCCCAAAAACGCTTCCACATCGTCATGCTCCGTCTCGGTCGAAATTCCTGAATGCCAGCGCGACGACGATGCGCTAGGCGACGCGCCCGATGGCAATCTCTTCAGACTGCAAGCCTGTCGCCACGATCGACACACGCATCGTGTCACCAAGACCAGGGTCGAGGACGGCGCCGAAGATGATCTCCGCCTCGCTGTCGACTGTTTCGCGAATGCGGCTGGCGGCCTCATCAACTTCGTGCAAGGCCAGGTCCCGCCCAGCCGAAACCGAAACGAGAACACCCCTTGCGCCGCTGAGGACGGCGTCGCCGAACAGCGGGTTTTCGACCGCCGCCTTTGCGGCCTTAGCCGCGCGGTCCGGTCCGCCTGCCTCGCCTGTGCTCATGATGGCTCTACCCATGCCGTGCATGACTGCGCGGACGTCGGAGAAATCGAGATTGACGATGCCTTCCTTCAAGATCAGGTCGACGACCGAGCTGACGCCGGCATGCAGCACCGCATCCGCCATGGCGAAAGCGTCTGCCAGGGTCGTGTGCGGATTGGAAAGACGAAACAGGCTCTGGTTCGGCACAACGATCACGGTATCTGCGCTCTGGACAAGCGCCTCGGTTCCAGCTCGCGCCTGGCGCAAGCGGTGAGACCCTTCGAACACGAATGGTTCGGTGACGACAGCGACGGTCAGGATGCCTGCCGCGCGCGCCGCGCGTGCGATAACCGGCATGGCGCCTGTCCCTGTCCCGCCACCCATGCCGCCAGCCAGAAACAGCATGTCGGCGTTGGTCAGATACCCCATCAGGTTGTCCATCGATTCTTCGGCGGCCGCTCGTCCGATATCCGGAAGCGAACCGGCACCAAGCCCCTCGGTAAGATGCGGACCAAGCTGGACGATCTGCGGCGCCAATGATTTGACAAGCGCTTGCGCGTCGGTATTGGCTGCCAGGAATTCTACCCCGGCCAGCGCCTGCGCAATCATGTTATCGACCGCGTTTCCACCACCGCCGCCGACCCCGATCACGGTGATTTTTGGCAATTGGTCGGCCATCCCGTATTGAGCATTCATCATCGCTTTTATCCTCTTGCTGGCGGAAGCTACGAAAGGGACCATTGGCTGACCCAGCCCCTACGACCAGCGTTTGAACACGGCGCTGGCATTGACCCCGCCAAAGCCGAATCCATTCGAAATAGCGTAGTTCATCAGATGCGGGCGCGCCTGCTTTGCAACGATGTCGATCCCGTCGCTGGCGGGGTCGGGCGCATTGAGGTTGAGTGTCGGCGGTGCGATCTGGTTCCTGAGTGCCATGATCGTAAAGATCGCTTCCAGGCCGCCGGCCGCGCCGAGAAGGTGACCGGTTGCCGATTTCGTGCCGCTCACCGCAAGATCCGATCCCGTACCGAACACCGATTTGACCGCTTCGATCTCGCCGCGATCCCCGACCGGGGTCGACGTCGCATGGGCGTTAAGGTGCTGGATCTCTTCCGGCGTGATCCCCGCCTGCTTGATGGCGATCTGCATAGCGCGGGCGGCTCCCGAGCCGTCCTCCGGACCTGACGTTATGTGATGGGCATCGGCCGTCGTGCCGTAGCCGACCAGTTCAGCAAGCGGCTCTGCACCGCGCGCAAGGGCGTGGCTGAGGGCCTCGATGACCAACACGCCGGCACCTTCGCCCATGACGAAACCGTCGCGGAGCATGTCGAACGGCCGCGAGGCCAGCTCAGGCGTATTGTTGAAGCCCGCTGACAGCGAGCGCGCAGCTGCAAAGCCTCCGAGGCTAACGGTATTGATGCAGGCTTCGGTGCCACCGCAGACCGCGATGTCGGCCTCGCCAGAGCAGATGAGGCGGCCGGCATCCCCTATCGCCTGGACCCCGGCCGCACAGGCCGTGACTGGCGCGCCAAGCGGCCCCCTGAAGCCATGCCGGATGGAGACGTGGCCGGCCGCGAGATTGACCAGAAATGAGGGGATCGTGAATGGGGACAAACGTCGCGGTCCTTTCTGATCGACGGTCCTGACCGCCTCGGTAATCGCCGGAAAGCCACCGATCCCGGAGGCAATAATCGTTGCCGTTCTCAGGCGATCCTCTTCGGACGCGGGCTTCCACCTGGCCTGCGCCAACGCTTCGTCGGCTGCGGCAAGCGCCAGCAGGATAAACCGATCCACCTTGCGCTGATCCTTCGGCGCCAGGATGAGGTCGGGGTCGAAACCTGCTTCCGGATCATCTTCGATCGACGGGACAACGCCCCCGACTTTGGCGGGCAGATCGCCGACGATCTCGTCCGGCAGGCGACGAATGCCCGATTTTCCGGCCAATAGTCGAGCCCAGGAACTGTAGACGCTGGCACCGAGCGGGCTCACCGCTCCCATGCCTGTGACGACGATACGACGCATGATGAATTCACCTGTTTATTTTGAAAAGAGACGGCTGGGCGCCTGACCTATTCGGTCGAAGCCAAGCGCTTCACCTCGTTCGATGCGGCTTCGAGAACACGATCGGACATTGCTTCGTCCGTCATGATCCGCGAAAGCGTGACCGCGCCGACCATCAGCGACAGCACGACCATGGCCTTTTCGGCTGCATCGGGCGCACCATCGTTCGGGATGAGTTCTTCCAGCACCTGAAGATGCGCCTTGATCCCGTCCTGAAAGGGCGCGCGGACTTCCGGACTTTGACGAGCCGCATCAGAGCCGAGTGCGACGAGGGGGCACCCATCGCCGGTCTCGCCGCGATGGCCTGCGGAGAGATAGAGATCGACCACCGCCTGAAGTGGATCGTTGCTTGAGGCGGCAACGGACGACCAGCGTCGCGTTGCGCTCTCCATCGCGCGCCGCGATGCCAGTGCGGCAAGATCGTCCTTGGACTCGAACTGCTTGTAGAAGCCGCCCTGGGTCAGGCCGGCTCCTTTCATCAGATCCTTGAGGCCGATCCCGTCAAATCCATGTTCGCGAAAGAGGCGGCTTGCGGCGTTGATCACGGCTTCCCGGTTGGCTTCGGCTTGGACGCGACTGACTCTCATCGTGCTCTCCTTTTAGATTTCTTTTGACATCTATATATGTTTTAGAGTTAACATGAAATCTATTCCGAATGCCTCGACCGTCAAGAAGGGTCAGCACATGAAAACCAACTTTATTCTCACCACTGCGGTGATCATCGCCGGAGCCGCACCGGCGGCGGTCATGTTCTGGCCGACGGAAAAAGTTTCGGCTTCGGCCGATCCTCGAACGGCCGTTCCGCTTGTCAGTGTCGTCAAAGTCAAAACGCCGGATAGCCTGTCTCGCAGCTTCACGGGAACGGTTGCCGCGCGTGTCCAAAGCGATCTCGGGTTCCGCGTACCAGGCAAGATCGTCGAGCGGCTCGTCAATGTCGGTGATAGCGTCAAAGCGGGCCAGCCGCTGATGAAAATCGATGGAACAGATCTGCGTCTTGCGCTGACGGCAAAGCGCAACGCCGTCGCTGCAGCACAGGCCACATATATACAGGCCGTCAGTGACGAGAAGCGTTTTGCGGCACTGGTGAAAATCAACGCCGCATCGACACAGCAGTACGAAAGAGCCAAGGCAGCACTCGACACTGCGACGGCACAGCTTGCCGCGGCGAAGGCCGACGCGACGGTCTCCGAGAACGAGGCAACATACACCGTCCTCTTGGCCGACGCCGACGGGACGATTGTTGAAACCCTTGGCGAACCGGGGCAGGTGGTGACTGCGGGCCAGGTCGTTGTCAGGCTGGCTAGATCCGGAGCGCGTGAGGCCCTGGTGTGGATGCCGGAGAACTTCAGACCTGAGCCCGGCTCGACCTCAAGGGCGAGGGTATACGGTAAGGATGCTGAAGATAACGCTGTTCTGCGCCAGATCTCGGATTCTGCCGATCATCAGACACGTACCTTTGAGACGCGCTGGGTGTTGCAGGGCGCAGCTGCCGACGCGCCGCTCGGCGCGACCGTCACCATCAAGATCGCCAACAAGGACGCCCTTGCGCATGCCGAAATACCGGTCGGGTCAATCCTCGACGATGGAGTCCGCACGGGCGCATGGGTGGTCGATGAGAAAGCGTCCAGCGTTCAGTTTCGCGACGTCAAGGTCGAGCGTTTGAGCGAGGAAGCGGCGATCGTCTCTGGCCTGAAAGCCGGGGAAACTGTTGTTGCGCTCGGAGCCCATCTTCTCACCGACGGCGAAACGATCCGCACCACCGTCGAAAAAGCAGAGGCGGCCAACTGATGAGCTTCAATCTTTCCGCGCTGGCCGTTCGTGAGCGGGCCGTCACCCTGTTTTTCATCGTTCTCCTGGCGGCTGCTGGCGTTTATGCTTTTTTGAGCCTCGGGCGAGCGGAGGATCCGTCCTTCACCATCAAGACGATGACGGTGACGTCCGTCTGGCCCGGTGCGACGGCCCGCGAAATGCAGGACCTTGTCGCCGAGCCGCTGGAAAAGCGTCTTCAGGAACTGACCTGGTATGACCGTGTCGAGACGACCACACGTCCCGGTTACGCCTATCTGACCGTGACGCTGAAGGATAATACACCGGCCAGCGCCGTCGAGGAAGAGTTCTACCAGGCGCGCAAGAAACTCGGTGACGAGGCGCGAAACCTGCCGCCGGGGGTCTTCGGGCCTTTCGTCAACGACGAATACTCCGATGTCAGCTTCGGGCTTTACGCGCTGAAGGCCAAAGGCATGCCGATGCGCGATCTGGTGCGTCAGGCCGAAACCATCCGGCAGGACCTCCTGCACGTGCCCGGCGTCAAGAAGATCAACATTCTCGGCGAACGTCCCGAACAGATCTTTGTCGAGTTCTCCTTTGCCAAGCTTGCGACACTCGGCGTCTCGGCCCAGAGCATCGCTGCTGCGCTCCAGAACCAGAACACTGTCACGCCGGCCGGCTCGATCGACACGCGCGGACCCCAAGTGTTTATCCGGTTCGATGGCGCCTATAACAGCGTCCAGGCGATCGCCGATACGCCGATCGTTGCCGGTGGGCGCACCTTGAAACTCTCGGACTTTGCCGACATCCGTCGCGGATATGAGGACCCTGCCACCTACATCATCCGCCATAACGGCGAGCCCGCGATCATGCTTGGCGCCGTCATGCAGGCGGGATGGAACGGTCTCGAACTCGGCAAGGCGCTCGAGGAAAGATCGGCGACCATCGCGCAGTCCCTTCCGCTCGGCATGACCCTTGAGAAAGTCAGCGACCAGGCCGTCAATATCCAGGAAGCGGTCGGCGAATTCATGCTCAAATTCGCCATGGCGCTCGGCGTCGTGCTGTTCGTCAGCCTTATCGCCTTGGGCTGGCGCGTCGGCATCGTTGTTGCGCTTGCCGTTCCGCTGACGCTCGCTGTCGTCTTTGTCATCATGCTGGAGACGGGACGGTTCTTCGACCGCATCACGCTCGGCGCCCTGATCCTCGCGCTCGGGCTTCTCGTTGACGATGCCATCATCGCTATCGAGGTGATGGTGGTGAAGATGGAAGAAGGCATGGACCGCATCAAGGCCGCTGCCTATGCCTGGAGCCACACGGCAGCACCGATGCTGTCAGGCACGCTTGTCACCATCATTGGCCTGATGCCGGTCGGCTTTGCCAAATCGACTGCCGGCGAATATGCCGGCAACATCTTCTGGGTGGTTAGTTTCGCCCTGATCGTGTCGTGGATCATCGCGGTGGTATTCACGCCTTATCTTGGCGTCAAAATGCTGCCAGAGATCAAGCCGGTCACCGGCGGCCACGAAGCGATCTACGGCACGCCGAACTACGAGCGTCTGCGCTCCGTCATCAAGTTTGCGGTCCGCCACAAGTTTCTGACCTGCGCCGCAGTAGTCGTCATCATGGGCCTGTCGGTCGTCGGAATGGGCAGCGTCAAGCAGCAGTTCTTCCCGACATCAGATCGTCCTGAAGTGCTGGTCGAGGTTCGCTTGCCAGAAGGCACCAGCATCGAAACCACGACGGCTACCGTTGCAAAGCTCGAAAAGTGGCTGCAGCAGCAGCCGGAATCCAAGATCGTCACCAGCTATGTCGGCCAGGGTGCGCCGCGCTTCTTCTTCGCCATGGCGCCGGAACTGCCGGATCCCGCCTTTGCCAAGATCGTCACACTGACGCCGGATGCGCATGCGCGAGAAGAGCTCAAACACCGCTTGCGCGCCGCCATCGCCGAAGGTCTCGCGCCTGAAGCCTCGGTGCGCGTTACCCAACTCGTATTCGGTCCTTACACGCCATTTCCGGTCGAGTTCCGCATCATGGGACCTGACCCGAAAAAACTCTATGACATCTCCGAACAGGCGCTCGCCGTCATGAACACCGTGCCGGACGTTCGGCAAGCCAATCGCGACTGGGGCAACCGCACGCCCGTCGTCCGCTTTGTCCCTGACCAGGAGAGGCTCAATCTCATAGGTCTATCACCGGCCGAAGCGGCTCAGCAGATCCAGCTCCTGTTGTCGGGCGTTCCGATCACCCAGGTCCGCGAGAACATCCGCAATGTTCCCGTGGTTGCGCGCAGCGGCGGCGACATCCGCCTTGATCCCTCGCGGCTTGGAGATTTCTCCCTGATCAGCAGGGACGGACGCGCCGTTCCTCTCGACCAGATTGGGCACTCGGAGGTGACGTTCGAAGAACCGATCATGAAGCGCCGAGACCGCACGTCCGTCATCACTGTCCGCTCTGACATCAACGAGGCAACGCAACCGCCCGAGGTTTCGCAAGCCGTCATGACGGCGCTCCAGCCGCTGATCGCCTCGCTTCCCGTCGGCTACCGGATCGAGATGGGCGGCAATATTGAGGAGTCACTCAAGGCGAACGTCGCTCTCGTCAAGGTCTTCCCCTTGATGATCGCCGCGACATTGATCGTCATCATTCTTCAGGTTCGCAGCCTGTCGACCATGACCATGGTCATGCTGACAGCTCCGCTCGGCCTTGCCGGTGCAGTACCAGCGCTGCTCTTGTTCAATCAGCCGTTTGGCTTCAACGCCATCCTCGGATTGATCGGGCTCGCCGGAATTCTCATGCGAAACACGCTCATCCTGACCGAGCAGATCAAGGACAACAAGGCGGCAGGTCTCGATGATTATCACGCGGTGATCGAGGCGACGGTACAACGAACCCGCCCGGTCATCTTGACGGCACTAGCCGCGGTGCTCGCCTTCATACCACTGACCCACTCGGTTTTCTGGGGATCGATGGCCTACACGTTGATCGGTGGCACAGCCGTCGGCACCTTGATGATCTTGCTGTTCCTGCCGGCACTCTATGCGGCATGGTTCCGGATCAAGCCGACCGAAGACAGCGCGATGCACCACGACCATCGGCATTCCCAGGAAAACAATAACCTAGAACCCAATATGCGTCTCGCGGCGGAGTAGTGGACAGGCTTGGACAACGACCGTGAGGTTTCGCGACGGGCGATGTCCCCCTCTATCCCGGCCATGCCGGGATAGAGGCTTTACGGCCAGAGGAATAACAGGAGCAACATGACACCGATCGTATCTGTCTTCAAAAATCCGCCCGACGGCGGCCGCGGTTTCCATCGCGATATCCGTGTGCGATGGGCGCTCGAGGAAGTCGGTCAGCCTTATCAACTGCGCTTGCTGACATTCTCCGAAATGCGCCGTCCAGAATACCGACAACTTCATCCGTTCGGACAAATGCCGACCTATGAGGACGGGGATCTGGTGCTGTTCGAGTCAGGAGCGATCGTCCATCACATCGCTCATCAATATCCAGGCCTGGTGCCGGCCGATCGCAACAGCCGGTCGCGCGCGGTCATGTGGATGTTTGCTGCACTGGACACGATCGAGCCAGCGATCTCTTCAGGCAGCGTCTCGCATTTGCAACAGCGACTCCATGAACTCTCGACGGCGCTCGGTGACAGTGAATGGCTCGACGGCGCGTTCAGTGCCGGTGACCTCCTGATGGTGGCGGTACTGCGCGCGCCGCACGGGGCCAACCTGCTTGAGGCGTACCCGAATCTTTACAGCTACGTCGAACGCGCCGAGGCGCGCCCGGCTTTCCAGAGGGCGCTCATCGCATCTTCCAACCGCGTTCGTTCAGCCTGAACCGCAAACAGCGCGTGTCTATCGCCTTTCTCACATCGACCATATGAAGGAGCCATCCATGTCATCTCAACTCAAACGGATTTTCGTCATCGGCGCCACCGGAGCGCAGGGCATGACTGTGGTCCGGGGACTGGTCGCGGATGGGAAATACGAGGTCCTGGCGCTCACTCGAGATCTGGCGTCAGAACGGGCGCAGCGGCTTCAGGCTATGGGGAACGTTACCCTGCTAGAGGGTACGTTTGCGGACGAAGCGCTTCTTCGATCAGCCTTCCGCGCGTGCGATGGGGCATTTGTGAACATCGACGGGTTCAATACCGGGGAAAAGACAGAAACCTTTCTCGCCATGCGGACCTACGAGATCGCGCTTGAGGAGGGGATCAGGTTCTTCGTCTATGGCAATCTCGACTATGTTTTCAAAAAATCCGGGTACGATTCCCGCTTCCTCACCGGTCACTACGATGGCAGGGGCCGCGTTGCCGAATGGATTCTCGCGCAGAACAGGTCAAATGCCGACCGGATGGGCGCGGCAATCTTTACCACCGGCCCCTATATGGAGATGGCTTTCTCGCCCTCTACGCCGATGACACCCAGGATCGAGGATGGCGTGGTGACCTGGAGGGTGCCGCTAGGGCAGGGGGCAGTCGTTCATGTCTCACTGGAAGATTGCGCATATTACGTCCGTTGGCTGTTCGACAACCCGGAACGGTCTGTGGGAATGGACCTCGAGGTTGCGATCGAGCATGTGCGCTACGACGAACTGGCCGCCGCATTCGAGCGTGTGACGGGACATCCGGCCCGCTACATCGATACCGACATTGATCGATATTTCGGCGGGCCTCTCAAAAACGCGGCAGACCGGCCGGCCGGCTACAACGCGGATCCCGCTGACAGAAGCACCATGAGCTTCCGGGACAATTTTACCGGGTTCTGGAACATGTGGAAACACGATGTCATCACCCGCAATTACCAGCTGCTTGATGAAATCCATCCGAACAGGCTGAAAACAGCGGAGGAATGGCTAAGGCGGCATGAGAATCTCGCGCGCCTTAGCAATACGCCGTCACTCTGGGACAAGCTCCAGCCGGAGGCACTGAAAAACAGCTTCTCTGTTCTGAAAAGCAGCGAGGACCGGCAGCGAGGTCGCCTTGGCGGCCTCTGATACGCGTTCGGTCGTTACAGAGGGCGCGTACATCGAATGACGGAGGAGAAAACCGGAGAGGCCGAAACCAGAGACCTTATTCTCGACCAGGCTGAAGCGCTCATCCGCCACGTCGGGCGCAAGAAGACCAACGTCGAGGATATAGCGGAAAAGCTGGGCATGAGCCGCGCCTATATCTATCGCTTCTTCCCAAGCAGGGCGGCAATCGATCGAGGTGTCTATGCCCGCCATGCCGATCAGTCCTTGTCGGAGGCGATTGCGCGCTCTGGAACTTGCTGCCAAGCGTCTACGCAGCTAGTGACCCTTCTTGAACACCTTCACAAGCGCATACGGAACGACGCCGCGCACGCGGCGAACGTCCATGCGCTCTCGGTCGCCGCCCATCTGGAGGACTGGCTCGAAACGCGCCAGCACCTTCAGCTCCTGAAAGACGCAATTGAAACTATCCTTGGAGATGTGCCAAATCCTGCAGAGTTCGTGCTGGATCGACACGGTGCAGCTCAGGCCGTTGTCGAAGCCATGACCTCATTCCTCCACCCGGTTTTGGTCGGACAGCGTCTCGAGGAAGGCCAGGAAGACGCGATGCGTTTGCAAACCGCGTTCGTGTTGCGTGCGCTAGGAATGAAGGGCTAGGGGCCGGATTTGCAGCGGATTCAGCTGATCGCTCATCCATACTCATGATCAACGTGCACGGCCGCAAGCGCATCGGCCTCGGAAGGAAAGATGAACGGGTAGATCGTCGAGCCGCGCCACAGCACGACGCCCAGACATGGGCCTCCTCTACGCTGGCGACTGAACATCGCGTTCCCAGCCGGCAAATTTACGTTCGGCACTTCCGTGTAGATTTCGGTATCGACATCCAGCCAGAATTCAGACGGCACCTTCTTTGCGGCAAGCGCTTGAGCCTCATCCCAGTACGCATGCGGCTCGATTTCGCCACCGACTGTCTGAACCGCAACCACATAGCGTCGGCCTCGTGTCAGCCTGAGCAGCTTGAACGCGCTGACGTCCATATTTGTCTTCAGGGACACGCTCACCCGAGTGGCCGGTGACGTCAACTTCAACGTGTCAACAACGCCAGCCGTAGCCTCGAATTGCGCAATTATCGGAAGATCAGTAACAAACTAAGGAGTGATTTGCATTTTGAAGCCCGTTTTTACGGCCCCACATATGAGAAAGGAGCTTTCGAACCGAAACCTAGATCCAAGAGTACAAAAAGGTTCATGTCACTTCGCTTGACCATGGAGCTTCTTGGCCAGCTCAACGAACCGCCTCACGGTCATCGTCTCATCGTCTGAACGCTTCGCAATGTACATTTCGGCCGTTGGTGTTTCTTTGCCATCAAGTGGCCGAAACACAACGCCGTCAAGCTGTAGGGACGTGATAGATCGAGGAAACAGGGCGATACCAAGTCCGCCGGCGACCAACCCAAGGATCGCATGTAATTCGTTGACTTCCTGCACGGTCCTCAACGTCACACCGGCACGCTTTAAAAACGGTCGGAAATTTTCCTCTACATAGCGCGCCTTGACGCGCCTGGTGGTAATCAACCCTTCGTCGGATAGGTCCGCAAGCCGTATCGTATCGCAGTCTGCCAATTTGTGTGTCGCCGAAACGGCGACCACATAGGGTTCGCGTAAAAGCAACGCGGTATCAAAGTCCCCATCTTCGAATACCGGGCGCAAAAGTGCGATCTGGATCCGCCTGGCGCGCAGTGCTTCGACTTGTTCTGCTGAAATCATCTCGTGGAGAATGATGTTTACTCCGGGATAACGTTTCGAAAATTCCGAGGTCAATTTTGGCAAAACATTGAGGGCTGCAGCATCGGCAAAACCGATCGTAAGACTGCCAACATGCCCATTCGCTGCCCTTTTAGCCATGTCGATCGCGAGGTTGAGCTGCCTGAGCGCCAAGCTGCCCTCCTCGAAAAGGCTCTGACCCGCATCGGTCAACGACACTCGGCGACGGCTGCGGTCGAAGAGCTGTACTCCGATTTCCTGTTCCAGACGCGAAATCTGTTGGCTCAGGGCAGACTGGGTTATTCGCAGCCTTCCCGCGGCTCGAATGAAGTGCAGTTCCTCTGCGAGGACCACGAAAGAGTTGAGAAGCCGTTTATCCATATTACCTATTATAAGCAGCTCTAATTTCTAAATCAGTAAAATATCGAATATCTAATACGTCAGTCCGCGATTTTCGTGGCATGCGGCCTCTGAGGAGGGGCGGCTTTGGTAAAAGGGGAGGACTATGAAAAAAACGATCTTTGCAGTGGCTACGGCCGTTATTTCGTTCGGATGCAGCGTATCCGCTGGACATGCCCAGGACGCCTGGCCGGCGAAGCCGATCACCTGGATCGTGCCATTTGCACCGGGAGGCAACACCGATCTTCTCGCCCGCACGATCGCGCCCAAACTTAGCGAAAAGCTAGGCCAGTCGGTTATTGTCGAAAACCGGCCAGGTGCAGGCGGAACCATTGCGACCACCGAGCTCGCCGCAGCTGCGCCGGATGGTTACACGATGCAGATCGGCGACATCAGCACCCATGCGATCAGCCCTTATGTCTACAAGAAACTGACGTATGATCCGATCAAGGATTTCAAGCCTGTCGTTCAGATCACATCCGTGTCCCTGCTGCTTGTGATAAATCCGCAAGTGAAGGCGAACTCCGTGGCGGAACTCATTGCGCTGGCCAAGGAAGATCCGGACAGCCTTGCTTACGCCTCGTCCGGTAATGGTTCTCCGCAACATCTCGCATTCGAGTATTTAAAGAAGCTAGCAGGCATAGAAGCAGTTCATATTCCCTATAACGGCGCCGCGCCTGCGTTGACTGACGTCGTTGCCGGTCATGTACAGATGATGATCGACGGTACGGCGGTCCCGCAGGTAAAGAGCGGCAACCTCCGTGCGCTTGCGGTAACAGGTACCGAGCGCTCCAAGGTCATGCCCGATATTCCGACCATGGCTGAGGCAGGTGTAAAGGATTATTCCTTCGCTTCCTGGCATGGCGTCTTCTATCCGGCGGGAGTTCCCGACGAAATCGTTGGCAAGGTGAACACGGCGATCAACGAGATCATCAACCAGGATGAGGTCAAAAACCGGTTCGCCGAACTGAATATCGGCATTGCCGGGGGCTCTCCGCAGAAATTTGTCGAATTTATTGCCGCTGAAAACGAGAAAATGAAGGCTCTCGTTGAGAGCTCTGGCGCGACCCAAGACTAACAGGTCCCAGTCCCTATGAAACATTCCATGCCCGGCGCTGTCTCTGCGCGCCCGAACGTGCTTTTTGTGACCGTCGATCAATGGCCCGGCAACCTTCTGGGCTCTGCCGGTCATCCCGTGATCGAAACGCCAACCCTGGACCATCTGGCATCAGTGGGGACGCGCTTCTCAAGGACCTATTCGGAATGCCCGATCTGCATCCCCGCGAGGCGCACGATCATGACGGGCACCAGTCCGCGCCGGCATGGTGACCGCGTCTTCCAACCTTCCTTGCGTATGCCGGAAGACCTGCCGACGCTTGCCGAAACCTTTGGTCGTCATGGCTACCAGACCCAGGCGATCGGCAAGCTGCATGTCTATCCCCAGCGTGACAGAATAGGTTTCGACGACGCACTTCTGGCGGAGGAGGGGCGCGGTGCGCTTGGTGGCACGGACGATTATGAAATGTTCCTGGCCGACAAGGGATATGCCGGCCAGCAGTTCATGCACGGGATGAGCAATAACGAATACAGCTGGCGCACCTGGCATCTGCCCGAAGAGACCCATGTCACGAACTGGACGACCTGGGCTGCGGCACGCACGATCAGGCGTCGCGACCCGACGAGACCTGGCTTCTGGCATGTGTCTTATACACCGCCGCATCCACCTCTCATTCCTCTTGCGAGTTACCTGGAACGATACCGGGCGCGGCAGATGGACGAGCCCTACATCGGAGACTGGGCAAAAGACGATGAAGGATTACCACTTCCACTGGAATTGACCCGCGATTATTGGGCCAGGCTACCCTCCGAGCAGCTCGCCGACATGCGTCGCGCCTTTTATGCATTATGCACCCATATCGATCACCAGATCCGTATTCTGGTTGGCACCCTGCGTGAAGAGCATATACTCGACAATACGGTTATCATGATTACCAGTGACCATGGCGACATGCTCGGAAATCACGGTTTTTACGCCAAACGCCTGATGTATGAGGGATCGGCCAATGTGCCGATGATTGTCGTCGGCACAGAATCCGATCGACGCGTGCAAACGGGGAGCGTCGATGATCGCCTAGTGGGACTGCAGGATGTCATGCCGACGCTTCTGGACCTTTGCGGTCTTCCGGTCCCGAAAACCTGCGAGGGGCGGTCAATGGTCTCTGAGGACCGCCGGGATTTTCTGTATGGGGAAGCTCTATCGGGCCCCAAGGCGATGAGAATGCTGCATGACGGACGCCATAAGCTGATCTGGTATCCGGCCGGCTCGCGTTTCCAGCTTTTCGACCTCGAGCTCGATCCGAACGAGATGGTCGATCGCATCGATGACGAGGCTTATGCAGGCGTCACCATGGCGCTGAAGAGACGTCTTCGCCAAGAACTTTATGGGGAGGATCTCGAAGCGCTTTCGGGAGATCATTTTGTCGGGGTTTCCGTTCCCGCAAAGGCTGCCTCGTCAAATCGCGGGCTGTCGGGGCAACGGGGGCTGCATTTTCCAGCTCCGCCGCTGCAGGATCCATCGGCCGTCGTCGGCGGCGTCTGATAAAAAAGCCGACAGGCAGCATCTGGGGAGGTTGAGAATGAATATTTCGTTGGGGATGGATCGCCTTGCCGGGCTAATCTTCGTCGCGATCGGGTCTGGTTTTTTATGGCTCGGCCTCGATTTCGGATTTGGTTCTATGGTCAGGATCGGTCCCGGCTTTTTCCCGATCATTCTTTCATGCGTCCTGATTGCCCTTGGCGCTGCAGTTCTGGTCTGGAGCTTCATTGCCGATGAACACGTAAGCATGCCGCGTGTCGGACCGATCGTCAGGGTCATCGGATCGATGGCCATCTTCGCAGGTCTGATGCAGCCGCTCGGTAGCTATCTTGTCCTGCCGATTGTCGTTGTCCTGCTCGCGTCCGCCAGCCCGCTTTTTCGCTGGAAAGCCACGCTTCTGCTGGCTGCAGGAATAACGCTTTGTTCCGATCTAATTTTCCGCGTCGCCCTCGGCCTGCCGCTTCCGGCCATCGGTCATTGGTTCGGAGGTTGACATGGAACTCCTGTCGCATCTCGCACTCGGCTTCGAAACAGCCCTGTCACCGCTCAATCTGTTCTATTGTTTCGCCGGGGTTCTGATCGGTACTCTGATCGGCGTTTTGCCGGGTTTGGGGCCGGCTCCCACCGTTGCCATGTTGCTGCCGTTGTCTTTCGGCCTGCCGCCTGTCTCAGGCTTCATCATGTTGTCGGGGATCTTTTACGGCGCCCAGTATGGCGGATCGACGACCGCGATCCTGATCAATACGCCAGGTGAATCGTCTTCGGTAGTCACGGCCCTTGATGGCTACCAGATGGCCAAACGCGGCAGGGCCGGCGAAGCGCTTGCCATGGCGGCGGTCGGATCGTTTATCGCCGGCACCATCTCTACGGTCATCATTGCACTGCTTGCGCCGCCGCTTGCCAGAGCCGCGCTTCTGTTTGGCCCGGCGGAATATTTTTCACTGATGGTACTCGGTCTGATTGCCGCAATCGCGCTGGCCAACGGGTCCGTGTTGAAGGCAGTCGCTATGGCCGTTGTCGGTCTGCTTCTGGGGCTAGTCGGTACGGACGTCACGTCCGGTGTTCAGCGCTATACGTTTGGCGCACTGAACCTGTTCGACGGCATCGCAATCGTTGCACTCGCCATGGGTCTATTTTCCGTCGCCGAGGTGCTCCGCAATCTCGAAGACCGCTCGGACAAACCGCCAACGGTTGCCCAGATCAGCGGATTGGCCGCCGGTCTTTCCCGCCTGCGCGAAGCACTGGGGTCCATTCTGCGCGGTACGGCTATTGGATCAATCCTCGGAATCTTGCCGGGCGGAGGCGCGACCCTTTCATCCTTCGCCTCCTACGCCATCGAGAAGAAGATCTCAAAGGAGCCGGAAAAGTTTGGGACAGGCGTACTTCAGGGACTGACAGGGCCGGAATCGGCGAATAACGCAGGAGCACAGACATCGTTCATTCCGATGCTGACACTTGGATTGCCATCAAACCCGGTCATGGCGCTGATGATCGGGGCTTTGATGATCCACGGCATCCAGCCCGGGCCGAATGTCATTTCCGAGCAGCCAGCGCTGTTCTGGGGGCTGATTACCTCAATGTGGATCGGCAACGCCATGCTTGTCATCCTCAATCTTCCGCTCGTCGGGCTGTGGGTGAAGCTGCTGACATTCCCTTACCACCTTCTTTTCCCGGCGATCGTCGTCATTACCTGCATTGGCGTCTTCAGCTTTAACAATTCGATGTTCGATGTGTGGATGCTGCTGCTGTTTAGCGTCATCGGCTATATCCTGGTAAAGCTGCGATGCGAACCGGCGCCGATGCTTTTGGGCTTCATCCTCGGACCTATGATGGAAGAGCATTTGCGTCGAGCGCTGTTGCTGTCACGCGGAAATGCTTCGGTCTTTATCGAGCGGCCGATCAGCGCGGTCATGCTGGCAATCGCAGTACTGCTTATCGTGGCGCCGGCATTCTCGATCATCAGGGCGCGCCGGGAAGAAATTTTCGTCGAAGATTGATCAGCCATCATTAGGTCGGTCCGGTGCATATTTACCTGCCCATAGCCGAGCTTTCGGTGAATATTTTCATCATCCTCGGCATGGGTGCGGCCGTCGGTTTCCTGTCCGGCATGTTCGGCGTCGGCGGCGGGTTTCTGATCACGCCGCTCCTGATCTTCTACAATATTCCGCCCGTCGTTGCGGTCGCGACCGGAGCGAACCAGGCAAGCATCGTCTTCCGCAAGGATTGAGTCCTTCGCACATACCAACCTTGAAACACAAACTATCAATGCTGCAAAATGCTTATCAGAATGCGGAATATATGATCGGGAAATCAGGCATGAACGGATGTTGTTCTGGAGCGGCGCGAGGCGGGGAGGGGCAGGCGGCGCCCGAGAGCCACGGTTACAAGGGGCGCGGTCGGAGGGCTGAGACGATCTTGATGAAGGGAGGAGAGACCTTTGTGGGAACCAATGATCCGGTCATCACCGGCGATGGCGAGGGCCCGGAGCGCAAGGTATTTCTGCCGGACTTTCATCTGGAGGTCGAGACCGTTACCGTGCGCCGGTTTACCGAATTCGTTGGGGCGACCGGCTATGTGACGGAATCAGAACGGTTCGGCATGTCGGCCGTATTTTCTCCGCTTCTCAAGGATCAGGCAATGGTCACCGGTGGCGTGGTCGATACCCCCTGGTGGATACGGATAGACGGGGCGACCTGGAAGCAACCTGAAGGGCCTGGCAGTTCGATTGCGGAGCGGCTCGATCATCCGGTCACGCAGGTATCCTGGAACGATGCGATGGCCTTTGCCTCCTGGGTTGGTGGCCGCCTGCCGAGCGAGGCGGAATGGGAGCACGCCGCGCGCGGCGGCAACTGTCGTCGACGATATCCATGGGGCGACGTGGAACCGACGGATGCAGCGATTTTCTGCAACATCTGGCAGGGTGCGTTCCCACGCCACAACACATTGGCAGACGGCTATTTCAGCACGGCGCCGGCCCGTAGTTTTAATCCGTCCGATACCGGATTTTACAATCTGGCGGGCAATGTCTGGGAATGGAGTGCTGATGCCTTCAAGGTGCGGTCGATGACGAGGGCGGCCAAGGCGCGTAACGACCAGGCCAGGAAATTTTCTGACAAAGTGCTGAAGGGTGGCTCGTTCCTTTGCCACAAGAGCTATTGTTACCGTTACCGCATCGCATCCCGCATGGGGTTGTCTGCCGACAGTTCGTCCAGCAACACCGGCTTCCGCATCGCGTACGACTTTTAGTCGGCCGTGACAGCAACTACCAGAGAAGGATCTGGTCATTACATCTGCTCAACATGTCGGTTTGATGCGGACGGGAATCGTCAAAGATTCGCGTTGCATTCAACAATGGTGGATAAAGTCAGCAGAATCGTGAGAAAGTGAGGCTCAGCTTAGGCTACGCTAACTCGTCTCAGCACCACTCGTTTGGTCTTGGAAATCAGGGCTTAAATCGCAGTGGAAGGTCCAGGTTCCTCTGCCCTGAAGCGTAATCGCCCATTACCGCAGACTGAAGACGATAGAAGATGCTGGCTTGAGGCGAGCGGCGTGTATCGCTACTCCGTTTCTCTGACGGTAGTGAGCCGGATCCAGTATAATAACAGTCACGCCTTCAGGAGGCGCGCCAGTGTTCCTGCGGGCGACCATAATGCCTCCGAAGTCGCTTACGCTGGAAGCTATGAAATCACCTCTCAACCAGTATTTGCAGCAACTCGGAACTCCGCCCGTTCAGGTTCACTGGCCACTCCAGAAGGTGTGAGACGCAACATTACTCAATGGACAATCAAGCGGCCGCTGTCATTTTGGTTTCGATCCATCCGGCCAGAGCTTTAACGCTAGGATTTTGCCTGAGATGGTGAGCTATCCAAAGCTGCAGCCTATGGGGCCCGAGAGTAAAGCCGAAGGGAGCGACCAACTGTCCAGCATCGATCTCTCTCTGAACCAGATATTTTGGGGCAATCGCAATGCCTGCAGCAAAAGTAGCGGCTTGGAGCATAAGATAAAAATGCTCATATTCCTCAGCGATCTGGATCTCCGGAATTTCATCACCGATTGTCAAAAGCCACTCCTCCCAAGCCCTCCTCCGCGTCGCGGTTCCAAGGGCTCGCGCCGTGGTCAGATCGGCGAAGGATTCAACGGGATGTCGTGAGAGATAGTCCGGGCTACAGACAGGGCCGATCTCCTCGCCGATCATGTCTAAAACCACGACATCGTCCGGCGGGTTGTACATCGTGTTTCGAATTGCGACGCTGATGCCGTCCCTGGCAAAGTCGACTTCTCCATAATTCACGTTGAGACGGAAATGGATGTCTGGATTGAGCGCTCTGAACTCAGGTATTTTCGGGATCAGCCAGTGCTGCATGATCGTTGCCGAACACGACAAGGTCAGCGGGCCAGCCGAAAGACGCGCCACGGCCAGGTTGAGCGACCGAAACCCTTCGCTGAGGGTCTGCGCCATCTCGGCCCCTGCCGGGGTAGGCTCGGATGATTTCGAAAGGCGCCGGACGAGGGTCGTCGCGTAAAGGCGTTCCAACTCGCGAACGTGACGGCTTATGGCGCCGTGGCTCACATCGAGCTCCTTTGCCGCTTTCGTCATGCTTCCCAGCCGTATCGTTGCTTCGAAAGCGCGAAGAGCATGCAAAGGAAGATTTGCATAGGACATTGATACCTCCTGACATACTGCACCAAGCAGGATCTTTGGACGATGTCAGCTTGACGCGCATCAATCGGTGTAAGCAGACGTTCGACATTTACACGGAAATATGCCGCGGTCACAGCGATTGGATTTGCATGGAACCAAAGTTCCACCTCAGCTTTCTGATGTGAGTCAAACTCACATCATTCGGATTGTTTTGTGCCTGTTCTTGGGCACGTGCCTATGTATCTTTGCTTGAACGATCAGGGCAGTACGGAGGAGGGTCCAGTACGCTTTCGATCGAGGAGGAAATATCGTGAGTAATTCAATGCGCCTCGAGGCTGACTATATCCTCGAGACACCCATGCCGCCCGAACAAGCCGCGGAAATTATTGCCGGCGAGCAATCGAGTGGTACATTCGTTGCGGTACCGGGCGAAACGCCAGAGTTGAAAGCATTGGCGGCTGCAAGGGTGGAATCCCTCGAGGCTATCGCTTCTTACAATGCTCTTCCAGCCCTCGACGGTCGATATCCAGCTGACGCCACGATGCCTTTGCATCGGGTAAGAATGACGCTGTCCTGGCCCCTTGCGACTGTTGGAACGTCTCTTCCCAATATTCTGGCGACAGTCGCTGGCAATCTTTTTGAACTTGCCTGCGTCACTGGCCTCAGGATCGTCGATATTCGCTTTCCACCATCGTACTTCCAAAAATACAGAGGCCCTGCTTTCGGTGTCAAAGGCACCCGGGAACTCACCGGTGTTCAGACCGGCCCGATCATCGGGACCATTATCAAGCCGAGTGTCGGCCTGACAGCAGATCAAACCGCTTCTCTGGTCAAAGACCTCGTCGACGGCGGCATTGACTTCATCAAGGATGATGAGCTGCAAAGCGACTCTACAGTCTGCCCGTTTGACGACCGTGTAGATCGCGTGATGCGAGTAATCAACGACGCCGCGGACCGTACGGGCAAAAAGACGATGTACGCGTTCAATCTGACCGGCGATATGGATGAGATGCGGCGCCGTCATGACAAGCTTGTCTCAACGGGTGCGACATGCCTGATGGTCAGTCTCAATTCGGTCGGCATGGCAGGCTTCGTTGGTCTCAGATCCTTCAGTCAGCTTCCGATCCACGCTCACCGAAACGGTTGGGGTTACCTGAGCCGTCATCGTTCTTTGGGTTGGTCTTATATGGCATGGCAGAAGCTTTGGCGTCTTGCCGGCGCCGACCACATGCACGTCAACGGCGTCGACAACAAGTTTTCCGAAGACAATGAATCTGTCATTCGCTCAGCGCGTGAATGCCTGACACCAATGTCGCAAGAGAAGCCTTGTGTCGTCATGCCGGTATTTTCGAGCGGGCAGACCGTGCGTCAGGCTCATGCTACGTATGCAGGTTTGGAGTCCGATGACCTGATTGTCACGGCTGGCGGCGGGATCGTGGCTCATCCGAAAGGTCCTGCAGCGGGTGTCCAAGCCCTTAGGGACGCTTATCAGGCCGCTACATCGGGGGAAAGTCTTCAGTCCGCTGCCAAGCAAAGTGAGGCATTGGCGCTCGCTCTGGGACGTGGCGCATGAATAGCCCGCTGACTTCGCTCCCTGCGGGGCCGTTGGTTTCCTTCTACGGCGACGACTTCACGGGATCGTCTGCATCGATGGAAGCGTTTGCCTGGCAAGGGATCAAGACGGTGCTTTTTCTGAATGTTCCGTCGGCAGAGAGGCTCGAAGAATTTTCTGATTACAGATGCATCGGCATTGCGGGGATAGCGCGCTCCAAAAGCCCGGCCTGGATGGACGCTCATTTGCCCGCCATCTTCGAACGTCTAAGACAGACGGGCTCCCCCATCGTGCACTACAAGGTTTGTTCGACCTTTGATTCCTCGCCAGAGATCGGCTCCATAGGAAAAGCGGCTGAACTCGGTGCAGGCATGTTTCCAGGTCCAATACCGATGCTGGTCGGTGATCTCGGGATGGGCAGGATTCAGGTTTTCGGACATCTCTTCGCTCAAGCCAATGGCCAGTACTATCGGCTGGATCGTCATCCAACGATGGCCAACCACCCCGCGACACCGATGCAGGAATCCGACCTGGCGCGACATCTGGCTGCGCAGACCAGTGTGCTGCCCATATCGAATATTGACTTTCTTCGGCTGAAGGCGGGTGATGCGACAGGGACTATGCGCCTGACCTCGACAAACAAGTCGCATATTTACTCGATTGATCTGCTCGATGAAGAGACGTTGCGCGCCGCTGGGCAGGCGATCTGGATGACGGGAAGGGCCCAAACGTTTGTGCTTGGCTCTCAAGGCGTAGAAGCAGCTCTAGCGGCTTATTGGCGTTCACAGGGTCTTCTAACTGATCCTCAGGTCGAGACATCGGTAAAGGCGATTGATAGGATCGCTGTAGTGTCGGGTTCGGTTTCGCCGATGACTGCCGCACAGATAGACCATGCGACGTCTCAAGGTTTTGAGGCGATCCGGCTCGATCTAGCTCGGTTGTCAGACCAGAATGCCTGGAACGCTGAGATCGAACTTGCGGTGACTAAATCCAAGTCCGCTCTGTCCGAAGGCCGCGATCCGCTGGTGTTTACAGCCAGAGGTCCCGACGACCCTGCCGTCCGGCAGTTCAAAGAGAAGTTCTACCACGACCGGGCGACGGCTGAGGCTGCCAATGATCTCATTGGCAGCAGTCTTGGACAAATACTCGACAGGCTGATCATTGAATCGAACTTAAGTCGAGTTGTCTTGTCAGGGGGAGACACGTCTAGCCATGCTGCGTTGAAGCTCAGAATCGACGCATTGACCAGCGTTGCAAAGCTGGCTCCTGGCGGCCCGTTGTGCCGGGCTCATTCCGCAGACCCGTCAAGAAATGGAATTGAGATCGCAATGAAGGGCGGGCAGGTGGGATCTGTAGGATACTTCGCGGCGGCAAG
The DNA here is from genome assembly GCF_019511445.1 of Aliirhizobium wenxiniae. Classification (GTDB taxonomy): domain Bacteria; phylum Pseudomonadota; class Alphaproteobacteria; order Rhizobiales; family Rhizobiaceae; genus Neorhizobium; species Neorhizobium wenxiniae_A. The sequence goes on along the minus strand of NZ_JAEUAN010000015.1, from coordinate 58,308 downwards.
AGACGGACAATGACAGTTTTGCCCCGCTCACATCCGTAAGGATGGAGCGTGTGCCAGTAGATTTTGAAGTTAGGGAGAACATATGCCACAGCAGAATGAACCAAGAGTTGCACTTGTCACCGGTTCCGCAATGGGCATCGGGTTTGCGATTGCAAACCAACTCGCCTTGGATGGCTTTGCGGTTATCATCGCCGACATTGATGAGGGAGCCGCAGAAAAAGCTGCGAACGAACTGAAAGCCGCCGGGCTTAGAGCGCAGTCAGTTGTGATGGATGTCGGCGATCAGGCGTCGATCGCGGAGGCGTTTAAAGCTGTTGAGGCCGAACATGGTCGCTGCGATGTTCTCGTGAATAATGCCGGCATCGCGAAGACATATCCATTTATCGACTTTCCTTACGACAATTGGGCAGCAACGATCAACATCAACGTGACAGGGTCCCTGCTGTGCAGTCAGCATGCCGCCCGGCTTATGCAGCGATCCGGTTGGGGCAGGATTATCAACATCGCGTCTGTGGCAGGCGAACGTGCCGTGGGTCATGGCCGTACTGCATACGGTGTGTCAAAGGCGGCTGTCATCGGCCTGACCAGGCAGATGGCCGCCGAGTTGGCCGCATACGGCATCACAAGCAACGCCGTTGCGCCCGGTCCCGTGGACACCCCCCTGACGGAAGTGCTGCACTCTGCCGAGTTCAGGGCGACATACACGGCAGCCATTCCGGCCAAACGTTATGGCAAGCCGAGCGAGATCGCGTCGGCCGTCTCGTTCCTTGCGTCTGAGGGCGCTAGTTACGTCAACGGCGCGGTCATCCCCGTCGACGGCGGCTTTCTCGCGGCCGGGGCACTCCCGGCTTAAGACGGTAGTTTGGAATAAGCATCGGTGCGGTGTGCGGCCATTTTGGGACGAGGAGCCCTGGGTTTCCGGTACATCGCTCGACGTAGAATACGCATGAAACCAACATTCAACAGAAAGTGACGTGCTATACCTGGGAGGTAGGGCGCGCAGGAGGAGTGTGCCGTATGGAAATGCAATTCAGACAAGGTCCTTCGTCGATTCCTTTCTTCAAGACCATGCAGAAAGTGCCAGCCGGCATGATGTTGATCCCGCTCATATTGGGTGTTCTCATCAACACGTTTGCTCCGGACGCACTAAGAATTGGCGGTTTCACTCAAGCCTTGTTCAAGGACGGGGCGCTGGCTCTGATCGGCCTGCTTATTTTTGCAACCGGGGCTCAAATTACGGGGAGCCATAGCGGCAAGGCGGCAGCTGCCACGACGGGCGTTGTACTACTCTGCAAGACCCTGATCCCCGCGGCGATCGCTGTTGTTCTGGGCCTCATATTCGGGCTCGAGGGGTTCTGGGGAATATCCATTCTGGCCTTGCTTGCGATTATGGGCAACAGTAACGGTGCGCTGTGGCTGGCTTTCGCCGGTGAATACGGCGACGAGCGAGACACAGGCGCCTATGTCGCCAGCGCCTTCGATGATGGTCCTTTTCTTGCCATGATCTTTCTCGGCGCATCCGGCCTCGGGCAGATCCCGTTCATAGCTCTCGTTGCAGCGATTGTCCCGTTTGCTCTGGGTCTGATCGTCGGGGCGGTTGATCGCGAGTGGACCCGTGTTCTCGATAGCGTGCCGAGCATCACGATCCCCTTCATGTCCTTTGCTGTTGGAACAGGCGTCAGCTTGGGCACAGTGCTCACCGGTGGAGTTCAGGGCCTGTTCCTTGGTGTTGGCGTCGTTGTTTTCACAGGCGGGCTTACTTACCTCGGTTATCGGTTTTTGTTGCGCCGTGGCTCAAAGAGCGGCATTGGTTTTGCTGCAGGTACGACAGCAGGTAACGCTGTCGCCGTGCCCATGGCCGTGGCCGTTGCCGATCCACGGTTTGCACCCTTCGTTGAATCAGCCGCCGCGCAAACGGCGACAGCCGTTCTGGTAACCGCCATTTTGGCACCGATCGTCGCCTCGTGGATCCTCAAACGCTCAGGTGGCCTTTCCGTGAACGATACAGTCGCGGCAGGTGTGGCATGACGATCTTCTGCAGGAGTAAAATAATGGTGTTCTGCCTCAAGTCTATCCTGACATAGGACGGGCTAGACGCGGCAAACACCTTGCGCATAGGCGTAGAGAGACTGGTTGCACCGAAGGGCTGACCCTCCTGAACACGGATGCCCTTCGATTGTCCTGGTGCCTGCTGGAACGATTTAGCTCCGATCGCGTCGAGGTGCGAGCGCAGCGTCCATGTCCGACCTAGCGTGGCATCCGCAAATGAAACGCTGGCCAAGATGGTTTCCGCATCTGCTATTATCTTGCAAGTTGTAGTATCACAAACACATGGCGAATATCAGGACGGCTCGGCTTCTCGCTTCCCCATCTTCATGTAAAACAGTCCGTCAAGGCCGGTCCTCATTTTGCGCTGACTGTCTCCCCCGAGCCCATAAGCTTCCAGGCTAAGCGCGCCTTCTTCTTGGCGAGTGCGACAGCTGCCAATTTGGGCAGCTTTCGCATGAGCAGTTCCGCCAAGCATCGAGAAGTCTTACCGGATCGCCGCGTGTGATGAATGACAGCTGTTGCCCCAGCCACGAAGACGGCCCGCAAAGCTTCGTCGCCGGCTCGTGTGATACCACGGAGCCATAGCCTGCCGCCGGTGGAGTGATCATGGGTGCGATTGACTATCAGACGGGTGCTGGCGCTGATCAGCATGAGTGCTGCTTGCTCATCAATTGTCTTGACCGGGACAAACCGCATCGATGGGCGGGCCTTCGCCTCGCACAGCCCTTCGGCATCGGCAGCGTTATTCTGGTCCCACTTAACATAAGGCTTGGCGAGTTGTGGCGCGATCATCCTCACCTCATGTCCAATGAGGCGAGTAACCGCGCCCAATGATGGGAACCACCCCGGGCCTCGATCCGACCGAAGTTGGAGGGCAGGACGTCAAGTAGTCGGTCATCTCCTTGCCTCGCATTTTCTTACTCAAGACCGGCTTCTCTCCAGCATTCAGGCCATGCAGCTGAAAGACATGCTTTGACGTATTCATGCAAATACGGATAAACTTGTCCATGGGGAGCTCCTTCGATTGAGATCTTGACAGCTCATTCTGGCACATTCCGATGCCGTACACGGCCGTCCACTCCAACATTAATTCTTCCGTCGTCGCATAGCGGCCGACAGACCAAACTAATCGAGATAAGGCCGGAGCACCTCTTCGATCCATCCCATGAATGCTCGCACACGGCGGGACATGTTTTGACGATGAGCAACGACAAGCGAAACGTCCAGCGGCTCCGGACGGAAATCAGGCAGTATTTCAACTAACGCACCGCTTTCAAGGTGCTGTCGTATCCCTGAATAGGCCGCCTGTATCAATCCAATGCCCGCGACACCAGCCGCCTCGTAAGTCTGCACACTGTTGACTTGCAATGTGCCAGCAAGCGGGAGTGTCGCAAAATCTCCGTCGTCGTCCGGATACTCCCAACCGTAAGGTTTGGTCCCAAGTATCCTGCTGTAATGGATCGTACAGTGCGTTGGAAGTCGTAGGTCGTCCAGAGTTTGTGGCATGCCATAGCGTGCCACGTAGATTGGGCTTGCCGCATTCACCATGCTCAGCCGACCGAGCTTGCGGGCGATCAAACTCTCATCCCCAATCGGTCCAAGCCGAAGAACACAGTCGAAGCCCTCCTGAACAAGATCGACTTGCCGATCCGTGCTCGATATCTCCAGTTCCAGTTCTGGATAGGAAGCCATGAATTCCGGCAGGGCCGGTATTATCGTCGTCCGTGCAAGTTCCATCGGCAGATCGACCCGCAGGCGACCTCGAAGCGCTGCGCGTTCCTTCGCAAACATCGATTGAAGATCGTCGACGTTGGCAAGAAGATCGCGGGCACGTACGTGGTAGGCTCGGCCGTCTTCCGTGAGTTGAACACTGCGCGTCGTCCGGTGCAGCAATCGAACGCCGAGATCCTCTTCGAGTTTGCGAACGGCTGTCGATGCACGCCCCTTCTGTATGCCCAAGCTATCCGCCGCGCGGGTGAAACTTCCCATCTCGGCGACCCGGATGAAGATAAGGATTGGCTCAAGGCTCTGCATTCAATTTGTCCCGATTGGATCGTTTAGGAAGAACAATCTGTTCGTTGTAGCGTGGTTTATCGTCGATTTGCAAAACAGTAATCTTTGGCCTGGGCACGAACAATGGACCGTCGAAACGACGGAACGCCCAAGCGCCAAGGACTTCCAATGACCCGGTCAACCATCAAAACCGCCATCGTCTATCACTCCGGCTACGGACATACGCAACGGCTCGCTGAGATCGTCGCTGAAGGCGCCTCTGCGTCGCTTATCCCGATCGATGCCGAAGGCAACATCAAGCAGGAAGAGTGGGAGGCTCTCAATGAGGCGGATGCCATCATTTTCGGATCGCCGACCTATATGGGCGGCCCTTCCTGGCAGTTCAAAAAATTCGCCGATACTTCCTCCAAGCCGTGGTTTGAGGAAAAGTGGAAGGACAAGGTCTTCGGCGGCTTTACCAACAGCGCCAGCATCAACGGCGACAAGCTCAACACCCTGCAATATTTCGTCCTGCTAGCAGGCCAGCACGGCGGCGTGTGGGTCAGCCTCGCCATGAAGCCTGCAAACGTCAAGTCCTCCAAACGGGACGATCTGAATAGAATGGGCTCATACATCGCGCCGATGGCACAGTGCGACGCAGACGCCGCGCCTGACGAAATGTCGGTAGGCGATCTCGAGACTGCCCGGCTTTACGGTGTGCGCGTGGCCGAAATCGCCACTCGTTTTGCAGCGGCTCAGAAAGCTTGAGCCTCATTGGATCAGTTACCGAAGGATCGACAATGTCTATTGGCGAACAGAAACTCTTGATCGGAGGGCACTGGGTGCCTTCCGAGAGTGGGAAGACCTACGAATCTCTGAATCCCTTCACTGGAGGCGTAGCCACGAATGCCTCGGCTGCGACAGCCGTCGACGTCGAGCGTGCTGTGGACGCAGCGCAGGGTGCCTTCGGTAGCTGGGCTTCGTTGCCCCCGAGCAAACGTCGGCAGTATCTGTTAGATGCGGCCGATGCGGTGGAGGCGCGCGCATCCGACATCATCGAAGCCATTATGACCGAGACGGGTGGACCGGCAGCCTGGGGCAAATACAACGTCAAGGTTCTGGCGGAAAAGCTCAGGTATGCGGCAGACGGTAGCTACCAAGGTTTGACTGGTGAGGTCATCCCGTCTGAAAATCCGTCGCGGACAATGCTTGTCATCCGCAAACCCGTAGGTGTCGTTGTCAGTATCGTGCCCTGGAATGCTCCAGCACTGCTGGTCGGTGCGTCGGTTCCGGCCGCACTTGTTCTCGGCAACACGGTCGTCATCAAGGCGTCGGAGCAAACACCCCGGACGCACGGGCTAGTGGCGGAATGCTTTGCCGATGCCGGTTTCCCGGCTGGCGTGATCAACCTCATCACTAACTCCCCCGAGAACGCGGGCCAAGTCGTAGAAGCCCTCATCGCTCATCCGAGCGTGCGCCGCGTTCATTTTACCGGTTCGACGCGGATCGGCCGCATCATCGCGGAAAAAGCCGGAACCTTCCTCAAGCGGACTGTGCTCGAACTGGGCGGCAAGGCACCGTGCATCATTCTGGCCGATGCCGATTTAGACCGCGCCGTGAGTGCCGCGGCCTTTGGCTCCTTTGCCAACTCGGGACAAGGATGCCTTTCGACCGAACGGATCATCGTGGATGAATCTATTGCAGACGAGTTCTGCCGACGCCTCGCTGCCGTTGCGAAGTCCATCGTCTATGGTGATCCTCGCGACAGCGCGACCGTGCTTGGACCCGTCATCAATGGGACGGCCGTCAGACGGCTTGAGGAACTGGTCGGCGATGCCGTCGCCTCAGGTGCGCAGTTGTTTGCTGGAGGAAAGGCCGACGGTCCATGTTTTGAGCCAACCGTCCTGCGCGGCGTCACGCCCACCATGCGCGTCTATCAGGAAGAGTCATTTGGGCCCTTGGCATCCGTCGTTATCGTTGATGGTATCGAAGAGGCAATCCAAATCGCCAACGATAACGACTATGGCCTGTCCTCCGCAATATTCACGCGGGACGTCGGCCTTGCGCTCGACGTGGTGAAACGGCTGAACGCTGGGATGTCACATATCAACGGGACGACGCTCGATGACGAGGCGCAGATACCGTTTGGCGGGGTTAAAGACAGCGGCTACGGCCGATCAGGCGGCGCAATCGGGTTTGAGGAGTTCACCGAACTACACTGGATCACGATCGAAGGTTCACGAACTCCGCGATATCCGATCTCCGAATGCGGTTTGATAGCTCAAAAGGGCTGAACATCACTCCGACGCTAAGAACAAATTGGGAAAGCGCTCATGCTGTATACGATTTTAACCTCGCTTGTCGTTGTGGGTTTCGCTGGTGCCGGGCTGTTCAATGCTATCGGTCTGGCAGGCCAACGGCAAAACTTTGTTCGGTGGGGCTTTCCTCCATGGTGGCACCTGCTGACTGGTTTGCTGGAACTTGCAACTGCCGTGCTGGTTGCCTTACCTGCCTTTCAGACGACCGGCTTGATTGTCGGTGCCATCATTATGGCGGCAGCGGCAGCTACCGTGGTGAATTGCCGGGAATTCTCTCATTTGTGTCCGATCGGAGTCTTTGTGATTGGTCTCGTGGGAGTCGGTCTCACATACTAAGCCCCTTCTGAAAAAGGTTAGCTCCAGAGCTTGAAATATCGTTTCGCTCTAAGGTCTGTGGGGGTTCATCTTGAATTGATGACGGCTGCTGCGAGATGGATGATGGCGGAGAAGCTTTCGTCTGTCTTGTAGGCCCTCATGGCGATGCGCTTGAAATCCTTGAGCTTGCAGAAGAAGTTCTCAATCAGGTGCCGCCATTTATAAAGCTCGCGGTCCAGCGGCAGGGGTTTTGAACGGCGAGAATGCTGGGAGATAACGATTTTGGCTCCACGCGTGTTGAGATCGTTGATGATCGTATCGCTGTCGAATGCCTTGTCGGCAATCAGACCGTCGAATTCGACGTTTTTGACCAGAGGCTCAACACCGACCGTATCGAAGCGATGTCCCGGTAGAAGCTCAAACCGCACCAGATTGCCGAGAGCATCAGTCAGCGCGAGGATTTTGGTCGTCATTCCGCCCTTCGAGCGACCTATGGCCTGGCTCTGAGTCCCCCTTTTGAGCCCTGTCCATGGCGGTGGACCTTGACGATGGTGGCATCGACCATTGCGTATTCGAGGTCCGGCTCATCCGAGCAAGCTTCGAAAAGCTTTACAAACACATCGGCACGACGCCAATCGCTGAACCGACGGAATGCCGTGCTCCAGTTCCCAAAATGCTCGGGCAAATCACGCCAAGGCGAGCCTGTGCGCACGATCCAAAGAACAGCTTCGATGAAAAGTCGGTTGTCGCTGCCGCTACGTCCGGGATCGGCTGCTTTGCCCAGACAATGAGGCTCCATCTTCGCCCATTGGGCGTCAGTCAGAATAAAATGGTCCATCAAAAGCTTGAATCACATCAAGCCAGCCTCGTGAATCCCCACAGGCCTTATCGCGTTTCACCTTTGACGGAACCATAGCCTGCATTTTTGAGATAGTTTCCACATTCGTTGGGCTGGATTGTTTCGACCAGCTCGCCGACATGTCGCCAGGTATCGTCGACAGTCCGCTTTTGTGCATTACGCATCCAGCGCTTTACCTTCGAGAAGGCCTGTTCGATCGGATTGAGGTCCGGCGAATACGGTGGCAGGAACCAGAGCCTTGCACCTGCGGCATTGATTGCCTGACGGATTGCCGCTGATTTGTGGCTGCCGAGGTTATCCATGACGACGATGTCGCCCGGCTTGAGCACTGGCACCAACTGCTGCTCGGCATAGGCGCGAAAGCACTGGCCGTTGATTGGTCCGTCAAAGACACAGGGGCAGCCAACCGATCCTTCCTCAACGCTCCAAGGAATGTCAGCGTTCCTTCGCCGATGGGAAAAGTCATGTCGCTTGGTGTGGGGCGCCTACCTGAAGAACCTTTGACGCGACTGCTGCTATTGCGTCGGCCACCGTTTCGAGCGCGTCGGTCGACTGCTCGTCAAGCTCGACTCCGAACCTCTCTTCGAACGCCATCACCATTTCCATCAGAGCCAACGAGTCTAACCGGAAATCATCGTGAAACGACGCTTCGTCCGAAATCTCATCAATCGGAGTATCTATATAGTTCGCGATAGTCTGTTTGACCGTAAGCGCAGCCCCGTTCACACCTTGACCGAATTTTTGGAAAACAGCAAAGGTCGACAAATACTTGAGCACATCGGCGTCGTGTTACCTTGACCTGCCATTGTTATCGGGAGGCCAATATGTGCAAGAGAGTGGTAATTTACGCGCGGTATTCAACAGATCAACAGAACCCAGCTTCAATCGAAACCCAGCTTGATCTGGGGGCTTCATTTGTTGCGGAGCGCGGTTGGAAGCTGGCCGGGACATATGTTGATGCTGGCGTTAGCGGCGCTAGTTTCGAAACACGGCCGGGCCTTCAAGCTGCGCTGAGTGGGGCGCGAGTTGGTGCCTACGATGTCCTACTTTGCCTTACACTTGATCGGTTGTCGCGAGACCTGGAACACAGTACAAAAGTGTTGAAGCTGCTCCAGTTCCACGACATTGAACTTTGGACGGTGCACGGTGGTTCTCAAGTGTCAGCTATGGAACTCGGCCTGAGGGCGGTCCTGAATAGCGAGATGCTGGAGCAGGTTCGATATCGAACCAGGGAAGGCATGAAGACCGTTGCGAAAACGGGCCGAGTTCCCGGCGGCATTTGTTACGGCTATGCGATTAAAAAGATGATTGGAGCGGACGGCGAACCGATCCGTGGCCTGAGGGATATCATTGCCGCCGAAGCAGCCGTGATTGTGTGGATATTTGAGCAATACGTAAAAGGCCTAGGCCGCGTCCCCATAAACGGGGTTCACCTTGTTGGCGGTGTGTGATTCAATCTGCTTGAAAGGAGATTGCCATGCGCCGTCATGAATTGAGCGACGAAGAATGGGCCGTCATCGCACCACTTCTGCCGACCAATACCCGTGGAATTGAACGTGTTGACGACCGCCGAGTGATCAATGGCATCCTGTGGCGCTTCAGAACCGGATCGTCCTGGCGCGACGTGCCGGAGCGTTATGGCCCGCGCACGACGCTCTACAATCGGTTCTCGCGTTGGCGCAAAGCAGGTGTCTGGGATCGTCTTCTGGACGCCGTTTCAAAGCGTTACGACGGCGACATCGTGATGATCGATTCATCCTGCGTCCGCGTTCACCAACATGGTGCCAACGCTAAAAAGGGGGATCTGCCGATCCTTGCATGGGACGTTCGCGTGGCGGCCTGACAACCAAAATCCACGCACTTGTCGATGCCGATGGTTTGCCAGTTTGCCTGGAATTAACCGCAGGTCAGGCTGCTGATGCCCCCATGGCTGAAAAGCTGCTGAGCAATGTTCAGCCCGGAGCAACAATCCTTGCCGACAAGGCATATGACACCGATGCCATTCGTCACTTTGCCAAGCAACGCGGGTGTTGGGCCAACATCCCCGCAAAGACCAACCGCAAAAAGACATTCAGCTTCAGTCGATGGGTCTACCGTCAGCGCAATCAGGTGGAACGCTTCTTCAATCGCATCAAACAGATGCGGGGCCTAGCAACCAGATACGACAGACGTGCCGACAACTATCTCGCCGCTCTCAAACTTGCAGCGACGAGGATATGGATCGCATCAGCTAATGAGTCCGCGTCCTAAGTCCTGACGCCATTGCAGAAATCCTGAATGAGGAGGGTATACCAGGCCCTCGCGGGCAGGCTTGGAGAGGAACGGCGATCCGGGGACACCGGCGAAGAGGTAGCGGAATTCTAAATAATCAGATGTACATCGGTCGCCTGGTGTTCAACAGGCTCGTATACCGAAAGAACCCAGTGAGCGAACGCCGGGTGTCTCGGCTCAACTCGCCGGAGCTACATATCATTCAGGAGGTTCCGACGCTGCGCATTGTCTCGGACGCACTCTGGAAAAAAGTAAAACGCAGACAAGCTTTACCTCGCCAACGGAAAACAACCTTGGGCCGACCGTCTAACCCACCCGGTAGTTCCAAGGCAGGAGATGCGCGATTTGGCTCTGCTTATGGCCATTAACGAGTGCAGTTAGCGTGCTTCTCAGGTAGTCAAAGGGATCGACGGCGTTGAGCTTGCAGGTCTCAACGAGCGATGCGATGGCCGTCCAATTCTCCGCTCCAGCATCATGACCAGCGAAGAGAGCGTTCTTTCGGTTTAGCGCTATTGGCCTGATGGTTCGCTCAACGATATTGTTGTCGATCTCAATGCGGCCATCGGTCAGGAAGAAACAAAGGCCATCCCAGTATTTGGCGATATAGGCCAGAGCTTCGCCGAGCGGCGATTTGCCAGCAACGCGGGCGCGATGATGCGCCAGCCAAGTTCGTAGGTCGGCAATCAATGGCGCTGATCGTTCCTGCCGCCCAGCCAATCGAGCGTCGGCGGGAAGACCACGCAGCTCCGCCTCTATCCTATAAAGTTCACCGATCCGTTTGACGCCTTCCTCGGCAATCGGTGCCGATCCGCTGCGCGTGATCTCGACCAGCTTGCGACGGGCATGGGCCCAACAATAGGCAAGCTGGATGTAGGGACCGACACGATCCGGTGCGATCAGTCGATTATATCCGGCGTAACCATCCACCTGAAGGATACCCATAAATCCTTGCAATATCCGCTCGGCATGTAGCCCCCCGCGACCGGGCGCATAGGTGAAGGCCACACCTGGCGGCGCACCACCACTCCATGGTCGGTCATCACGAGCCAGCGCCCAGAAGTATCCTGTTTTGGTCTTGCGTGAGCCGGGATCGAGGATTGGCGCACGGGTCTCGTCCATGAACAGCTTCGAAGACCGCTTCAGGCCTGTAATCAGAGCCTCGAAGACCGGGCGGAGTTCGAATGCCGCGCGACCGACCCAGTCGGCCAGCGTGGAACGGTCAAGATCAATGCCCTGTCGACTCATGATCTGTGCCTGCCGATAGAGCGGCAGGTGATCGGCATATTTGGACACCAACACATGCGCGATGGTCGCCTCGGTAGGCAATCCGGCATGGATCAGTCGTGCTGGTGCTGGAGCCTGGGACACTCCATCGGTGCAGGCACGGCAGGCATATTTGGGACGACGGGTGACGATGACACGGAACTGCGCCGGTACGATATCCAGCCTCTCGGACAGGTCCTCGCCGATGCAATGCAGACCGCCGCCACAGTTGCAGATCAAGCTATCCGGCTCGATGAGCTCCTCGACACGAGGAGGATGGGCGGGAAGAGAGCCCCGATGGCGGCGCGTGCTTTGGGCTGCGGCTTACCCGGAGAGCTGTCAGCCTCGTCTTCGGCATGGATAGCCGCGATGGCCGTCTCCAAGTCTTCCAGGGCAAGATCGAATTGCTCAGGATCGGCCTTCTCGGACTTGCGGCCAAAGGCGGCTTGTTTGAAAGCGGCTACCAGTTTCTCCAGCCGTTCGATCCGATCATCCTTGCGGACTTCACGAAGCTGCGACGCGATCAGCATCGCCTTCAGGGCAGCAATATCGTCTGGAAGATCGACCGCGTCCAACATGCAGAAAGTCTATCAAATTGGGCGTCGTCTCACTGTCGGAATTTGGCACCCGAGTCATCGTGTCGCACCTATTCGATTGCGGTCGGCGCTCTTGTCTCAACAGAGCGGACCCGCCGCCAGTCGAGCCCCGCAAACAAGGCTTCGAACTGGGCATGTCCCAACGTCATCAAACCGTCCCGGATGTCTGGCCAAGTGAACGTGTGCTCCTCCAGCCGCTTGTAGGCCATCACCAGACCGCTGCCATCCCAGTAGATCAGCTTCAATCGGTCCGCCTTGCGCGATCGGAATACGAAGACCGTCCCCGTAAATGGGTCCTTATGCAACTCGTTCTTGACCAGTGCGGCCAAGCCGTCGTGACCCTTGCGGTTATGTGGAGCTCCGCATAACCGCAATTATGCGGCGATAATAATTATGCGGAGTCGATGACGTCGATGGACGCCTTGGGCGACTTCTTGACATCCATCGGCTCCACATAACTATGCGCTATCGCGTGGCAAGCATCGCGATCAGTTTATCCGGCGGGCGGAATTTGCCTGGCTTGATGCCGAGTGGCGCCAAAGCGTCGAGCATCTCGAGTTTTTCGGTCGGGTCAGCTCGCAGGTAGATCTCCGTGCTCTGGAGAGTGGCGTGACCCAGCCACAGCGCTACTTTGCGAATGTCGCGCGTCGCCTGAAGCATGTGCATTGCGCAGCTATGGCGCAGGACATGTGGCGATATTGACTTCGTCGCCAACGTGGGCGCGACGCTGACGGCGGCGGTGGCGTGCTTTTCGAGGATGTATTCGAAACCGGAGCGGGTCATCATCCTACCAGCGTTGTTCAGGAAGAGCGCCGTGTCGCCATTCTTGGGTCTGACCGCGATCCAGGCGCGGATCGCGGCTGCAGTCTCATGCCAGAGCGGTAGCACGCGCTCGCGACGTCCTTTGCCGATGATATGGATGCTAGCGGGTGACCGTCCGTCGAACTGGTCGAGGGTGAGTCCAACGAGTTCGGAAACGCGCAGCCCGCTGGCGAAAGCCAGATGCAGCATGGCTCGATCCCGAATGCCTGATAATGACCGCCGATCCGGTGCACTAAGCAGCGCTTGCACTTCGGCACGCGAAAGCGAAGCCACGAGCGCCTCGTCAATCTTCTTCATCGGAATAGCGTGCACCCTAAAGGCCTGATCCAGCACTGCGGGTACGCGATGCTCGAGATAGCGGAAGAAGGACTTCACGGCCGCCAGCCTGGCGTTGCGCGAACGGGCCTTGTTGCCACGCGTTTCTTCGATGTGTTCGAGAAAGGTGAGGATCATCGGTACGTCGAAATCTTCGATCTGCAGCAGACACGGTCGCTTGCTTAATCGTCGCGCGGCAAACGTCACCAGCAGCTGGAAGCTATAGGCATAGGCATCGCAAGTGTGAACGCTTGCACGTCGTTCCCGGGGAAGATGTTCGCGCAGGAAGGCGGTGAGGTGCTGGGCAAGTTGGGTCATGCCGTCACTCCTCGATGCAATGTCTCGCCGGCTGCCGACATATGCGTCATCAGCTCCGGCGTTGACTGGAGATACCAGTAAGTATCGGTTACATGGGCGTGCCCCAGATAGGTACTGAGTGCGGAGATATGCTGCGCGACCGCCTGGGAATCGTGCGCACAGTGTTCGAGAGAGCGGACGGCGAACGTGTGGCGAAGATCGTGGATCCGCGGCCCTCGCGATCCTGCAGCCCCTCGCAACCCGATCGATCGCATGATCTGCAAGAAGACCGTTATCACTGTCGGATAAGCGAGCGGCGTTCCCTGATGCGATATGAAAAGCGCATCGCTCTGACTTGCTGCCTTCAGGCGAGTGGCGAGGTATCCGTCCAAAGCGCGTCGGGTGGTCGGGTGGAGCGGCAGCAACCGGCTCTTCTTGAACTTGGTCTGGGCAATGATCAACCCATCGTCGGTCACATCCGGCAATCGAATGGCGATCGCCTCCGAAACACGCATTCCCGTCGCGGCAATCAGCCCGAACATCGTGGCGTAGGTGAGCGGCCTGATTGAACCGTCAGGGCCAAGTCGCTGAGCGTCGTCGATCAGCCGTCGGATCTCCCCGGGACTATAAATGTAGGGCGTGCGGCGATTGCGAGTTGCGCGGCCGAAAAGATCAGCGGAGGGAACTTCGTGGCGCGAATCTTCGGCATGCAGCGAGAGCGCGAAGCGACGGACCGCCAATAGGCGGTTGCGACGTTGTTCGGGTGAAGGCGCCTGTAGCGCCCACTCATGCACGGTTGCTGTCGTTATAAAATGCTCACCGCGATGCTCGGCAAAGGTGACGAAGTTGCGCAGGAGAATGCCTGGGGTCCTAAACTTGAATCCCAGGGCTTGATGCAGCGCCGCATGGTCGGCGAGGAGCTGACTCAGCATGGGAGCTCTCCCGGCCAAGGCTGGGCAACCTGCTCCAGCATCGCGACATCGACCTTAGCGTAATGTGCGGTCATATCGATCGAACGGTGACGCAGCACCGTGCCAACAGCTTCGAGTGTGGCCCCCGCGCGGAGCATCGAGGTTGCCGCTGAGTGGCGCAGCAAGCACGCTCCCGACGACGGGGGATCTGAAATGCCCGCACGTTTTAGCGCCAGCGCTACGATCGTGGAGACATGACTGGACTGTGAAAATGACCGGAAGGGAGCAATCATTGTAAGAAAGACCGCCTCTTGAGGCACGCGCGGCCGTTCCTGCTCGATGTATGCGAGAAGTGCATCACCGACGTCCTGCGGTAATGGCAGCCGAACTTGCCGGCGCGCTTTGCCACTTAGGCGTAGCATACCTGACGTCCATTCGATGTCGTCGAGCCTGAGTCCGGCCACATCCCCGGCCCGCAGTCCAAGACGAGCTAATAGAAGCAGGATTGCCCGGTCCCGCAGTTGGCCTCTGCTGAGTTGATCGCAGGATGCAATGACGCTTTCAACGTCGGTGGCTGCAAGATACCGCGGCAACGATGAAAGGCGCCACTGCAAGACCGGGGGAATGGCGTGATCGAGGTTGGGTCGGCACAAGCTGGCACCCGCGAGGTAGCGGAGATAGCTGCGCAAGGCGCTTGTTATGGTCCTCAGATTAGCTGGCCCGGTTCGCTCGCGCCACTCTCGGACAACATTACGGATCAGGGCGGCATCATAGTCGAGGGTCGCCGCGCCGAGCACCGGCAAGAGCCTATGGAGGTCGCGAAGGTGACGGGTGATCGTTCGTTCCGACAGTCCTCGGTGGACGCGCAACCAGCTTTGATAGCCGTCAAGCAGGGGATATGGCGACGCGATCTTCGGGGGTGGACATACAACACCTGCCCCTTGCAGGAAAACAACGAACCTCCCGGCACGGCGAGAGTATTTTGGCGAGACCCGCAGCCACTGTCGCCCACCGGCACATCGACAGCGATGTTCGGCAAAGCGACGAACGACATCACCATCGATGACGTCCATCGAGATCCCCGATTTGTCAAGCCAAGCTGCGAAATGACGAGCCGAGGCCGTGTAGCCTTCAATGGTCAGCGGCGTATACCTCTGAGCGGCAAGCTCATCTGCGAACCGATCGATCCATGACGACAAAGGGCCGGGATCGAGGAACAGGTGATTACGACTATTGGCATTCATATTACTCTCCTCACAGGGTGAACCCATCGTGAGGGAGCATATTATGTGGAGCGACCGCGCCTGCGCATTTTAACTAAGCAGCTGTAATGAATACATAATCTATAGATTTGCGTCATCGGCTCTGCATAATTATCATCGCCGCATAATTACGGAAATCGACGGGCTTGGTCGCCACCATGATCCGAACCCGGTTCGAGGGAAAGATCATGCCGGAACCGCGCAGGCACGCGCGACAGCGGCGATCCGGGCGGCGGACGCGCCTTCTTCCAACCGGATCGTGACAGCGCCGACGATGATCTCGGGACGACTGGCTTTCTTGATGGGTGGCTCCGCAACTGGTGGATCGACGATCACCGCTGCAAACTCCACCGCATCCTCAGGCGCAGGCAAAATCAGTTTGCCCTGCCGCGCCATCGTCCGCCACGCAGAGAGGTGGTTCGGCCTCAAGCCGTAGCGCTCTGCGACCTCATTCACCAAGGCTCCGGGCCGAAGGCTCTCCGAAACGATCTGTGCCTTAACATCGTCTGGCCAATGCCGATGAAACTCACGTCCAGACTTCCTGGTCGTGAGAACCTCCAATGTACTCTCCATGGAGAAACTCCCGTTGCTCGTCCATGAAAAGGCGATCACAGATCACGGCGGCGAGGACAATGTGGGATTGGAACAGCGGTTACGTTTGACCTGTGTGGCGACGTCTCACATGTCGAACCCGATCCAATCCTTTTAAAGCAGCACCGCTTTCCCCACGGAGCCGTGTTCAATCCACTTAGTATCTCTGCCGAGGATTTTCGAGGACATATTTCAGTTCAAGCCGGGAGCGGAAGCGTCGATCATTCCGAACGGACCCACATGTACGACAAACGACGCTCGAGGTGATCAGCTACGTCCGGTGCGCTTGAGCGGCAATAGAGAGTGCCGCACAACGCACAATGACCGCCAGCTTGATGTAATCCGTATTCAGATTTCAGTCTGGCATGTCTCGAGTCCGCGTATTCCAGCGGTGGCAGAGAGACTACGGCCGCTCGCGCCCGAGATAGAATATCCGGCAATGTCTTGTGAGTTGGCTTTTGGAACCCGCCCATGGCGGCGGGCCCATTGAATAGGGCGTAGCGCTGTGCAGCAGAGTCCGAACCGGGCAGATTGCGACATCCTGAAGATCTAGTGCGGCGATCGCTTTCGTGACGAGGTTTTCAAGCAAGTTTCAGCACTCGTATCTGCGGCAATCTTCTGCCCTTTCGAGAGTTCCTATCCACTCCAGTTCAAAAAGAAGCATTTACCAATGAGGCAACAGAAGAGATCGAATGGCGGTCCCCTGACCGCAACTGACCCGGAAACGGCGAGTTTGGCTATGGAGGGGCACGCTCACGAAGAGAGAGCGCGCCGGCGCGAACCAAAGACATCAATCCCTTCAATTGGACGCGGCCAGTCCAGAGATAAAGTTACTTGAAACTGATTTACTTTTGTAATTATTTAATGCAGTTTGATTGAGCTCGGAGGAGCTTGAAGATCTGTGGAGGATTACATCATGCGAAAGCTGCTAAAATTTTGTCTCGTTGCGACGATCGCCGTCACCGGTGCGTATTCGCTCGTTCATGCTCAGAGCCTTGAAGTGACAATTACCGCACCGGCAGGCGCTGGTGGTGGCTGGGATTCTGCTTCCCGTTCCCTTCAGGAAGTCATGATGGCCACCGGCGCCGCGAAGAGCGTGCAGGTCGTCAACGTTCCGGGCGCAGGCGGCACTGTCGGGCTTGCGCAGTTCGTAGGAGCCGCCAAAGGCAGCCCCAAACAGTTGCTCGTCGCCGGCATCACGCTCGTCGGCGCAAGCATCTCCAATGCCTCACCGGTTGATTTGACGCAGGTTACGCCGGTAGCCCGACTAACGGGCGATCCGCTGGTTATTGTCGTGCCAAAAGACTCGCCGATCAAAACGATGGCGGACCTGAAGGCGACGATTGCCAAGGACGTCGCAAAGACTATCTGGGTCGGCGGCTCCGCTGGCGGCGCGGATCATATCCTCGCCGCGCTCGTCACCAAGGGCTCCGGTCAGGATCCCGCCAAGGTCAACTACGTGGCCTATTCCGGCGGCGGGGAATCCCTCGCAGCCATGCTTGGCGGTCAGGCGACCGCTGGTGTCTCGGGTTACGGCGAATGGGAAGGCCAGATCAAATCCGGCGACCTTCGGGCGCTCGCGATTTCCTATCCCGAGCCGATCGCCGGTATCGAGGCCCAGCCCCTCAAGGCGCAGGGGTTTGATATCGAACTGGTCAACTGGCGCGGCGTATTTGCCGGTCCCGGCGTTGAAGGCAAGGATCTCGATGCCATCAAGGCTGCGGTCGAAAAGACCGTAAAGTCCGACCGCTGGAAGGAAGTCCTCAAAACCCGCGGCTGGACCGACTACTACGCGCCATCCGACGAGTTCAAGACCTTTATCGGTTCCGAAACAGAACGGGTCCGCGCCATCCTGACATCCATCGGCCTTGCTAACTAATCCAATCTGAGAGCGGGAGGCGGCTTGTCGCTTCCCGCCGACGAGGACCATTATGACATCCAAGACATTGTCTGTCGCCAACCGGCCCGTCGCGGTGGTTGCGATCATCCTGCTTGCGATTGCAGTGATTACATACTGGGACGCAAGTCACATGAAAGTTCGTGCCAGTTACGGCATGAGTGCAAGTGCTGCATCCTATTTCGTGGCGATCCTATTTGCCGCGTTGGCTATCGGACATCTCGTCAGCGCTTTCCGACCACGCGATGTGGAGGCGGAAGTTACCGACTGGAAGGCCGTGAGCTGGATTGGCTTGGGGCTGGCCGGACTGATCGGCTCGATTTGGCTGGGCGGCGGTTTCATCCTGGGATCGACGCTGCTGTTTGCCCTTACCGCGCGTGCTTTCGGTAACAAGACGATCATCAAGGATCTCTGTCTTGGTGCCATCATCGGCGTGATCATTTTCCTGATGTTCAACAAGCTGCTGACGCTTGCGCTGCCCCAGGGGCCGCTTGAACGACTGTTCTGAGGCTACCCATGGATTCTCTGTTTTATCTTTTTCAAGGTTTTGCGACCGCGATCGAACCGGCAAACCTGATCTATGCCGCGGTAGGCGTCATCATCGGCACGGCCGTTGGTGTCCTGCCGGGCATTGGACCGGCATTGACCGTCGCGTTGCTTCTGCCTGTTACCTTCAAGCTCGATCCGGGCGGCTCGATCATCATGTTCGCCGGCATTTATTATGGCGGTATGTATGGTGGATCGACGACGGCCATCCTCCTGAACACACCAGGCGAAAGCGCATCGGTTGTGACGGCTCTCGAAGGCAACAAGATGGCGCGCTCCGGCCGCGGCGGACCTGCTTTGGCCACCGCCGCGATCGGATCGTTCGTTGCAGCCCTAATCGCAACGATAGGTCTGGCGTTTCTGGCGCCAATGCTGGTGAAGGTTGCCGTCAAATTCGGCCCTTGGGACTACTTTGGCCTTATGCTGATCGCTTTCGTCACCGTATCGGCGACGTTCGGTTCTTCACCGTTGCGGGGGCTGACAAGCCTCGCGTTCGGCCTGTGGCTCGGTCTGATGGGCATCGACCAGCTAACGGGTCAGGCCCGGCTGACGTTCGGCGTGCCAGAACTGCTTGATGGTGTCGAAGTCACGACGCTCGCTGTTGGCCTGTTTGCCATCGGCGAAGCTTTGATCGTCGCATCGCGCCACCTTTACAAACCGGAAAAGCCCATTCCCGTAAAAGGCTCGATCTGGATGTCGAAAGATGACTGGAAACGCTCCTGGAAACCTTGGCTGCGCGGAACCGTGATCGGGTTCCCGATCGGCGCACTGCCCGCGGGTGGCGCCGAAATTCCGACTTTTCTGAGCTACAACGTTGAGCGCAAGCTTTCCGATAAGCCTGAGGAGTTCGGGCATGGTGCAATCGAAGGCGTCGCAGGACCGGAAGCTGCCAACAACGCGTCTGCCGCCGGTACATTGGTGCCGCTGCTGACGCTTGGCCTTCCGACGTCTGCCACGGCCGCCGTGATGCTCGCCGGCTTCCAGCAATATAACATCCAGCCAGGTCCACTGCTCTTTACACAGCATGCCGATCTCGTCTGGGGGCTCGTCGCCAGCCTGTTCATTGCCAATGTCATGCTGCTGGTACTGAACCTGCCTCTAGTCGGGCTCTGGGTGAGGTTGCTCAAGATCCCGTTGCCATGGCTCTATGCCGGCATCCTGGTCTTTGCCTCGATGGGAACGATCGCTGCAAATCCATCCGTGGTGGAACTGCTGCTGCTCACCGGCTTTGGCGTCATCGGTTTCTTCATGCGCAAGTTCGATTATCCGATCGCGCCTGCCGTCGTCGGATTGATCCTCGGTCCACTTGCCGATAGCGCACTCCGCCGTTCCATGCAGATGAGCCTCGGTGATCCGATGATCCTGTTCCAACACTGGAGCTCGGCGATCATGATCGGTATTGCTGTGATCGCGCTTGTTGCTCCATTCCTGTTCAGGGGACTGTCACGCTTCCAGCAGGACGAGGACTAGAAATTCGGCGGCGGCTACAAAGGCCGCCGCTTTTTTCGGTTACGCGACGATGGTAGAAGGCAGACGAATTCAACAGAGCGAGCCCCATGGCGCGAAACAGTCTGACGCCTCAAATTACCGAGAACATCATCGAATACGCCAAAGCAAATGGCATGGGCGAGGGCGATCGCCTGCCACTCCAGATGCTGGCGGATGCTTTTCGCGTTTCCCGGGCGCCAATCATGGGCGCGCTCAAGAACCTTGAGGCGCAGGGTATCGTGCGCTCGGAACCCAACCGCGGCTTCTTTCTCGCGGTGGATGCGCAAGTCATGGATGCATCCAAGCCCATCGGATCCGGCGACGCTGACGGCAATGAAGACGTTTATTTCCGGATGGCGGATGACCGGCTGTCAGGAGCGCTTCCGGACAAGGTGAGCGAAAACGAGTTGATGCGGATGTACGATCTTCCGCGGACGAGACTGCTGAAGATCCTGCACCGAATTGCCGATGAGGGCTGGATCGAGCGCCTTCCCGGAAACGGTTGGGCATTCACGCAAGCGCTCACTTCTCGCAAGAGTTACGAAGACGGTTACGCTTTCCGCGCCGTTATCGAACAGCAGGCGATGCTGCTGCCGACCTTCGAGCCGAATCCCGAAGGTTTCAAGCGCGCTCGAGAAACCCAGAGCAACCTTCGCGACGGTGGTTACGAAGCGTGGTCGCGCGCCGAGATCTTCAAGGCCAATAACGAGTTTCATGAGATGCTCGTCGCTTGCTCGCAGAATGAATTTTTTCTCGATGCCATCCGACGCATCAATCGTCTGCGCCGCCTCATCGAATACCGCATCACCATAGATCGGACGCGCCTGCCGCGGCAAACCAACGAACACCTGCATATCCTCGACCTGATCGAGGATGGACGCAGGAACGAAGCCGCTGCTTTCCTCTACACGCACATCCTTGGCGCAGGACGCATCAAGACCCCGCAGGCCTGACGGCGCTGCTGCATCAACCGCCGAGCAGCAAATCTCCAGGACAAAGTCGGGCACATCCTTGCGAATATTGCATTTTATAGTTATATAAGGTCGAAATTGGTTCGGATGCCTAGGCCTCCGTTCTTTACGATGACATGAATTGAACTGGGCAAGACACGCGGATGAACATTGAAATCAATGATGTCTCTTACGAAGTCATAGACCTGCCTGCAGAGGCCGGCGAAAAGCTTGCGCGCATGCCGTATATTCACCGAATCCTGCTGGAAAATGCGATCCGGACCGGAGGCGATGATGCGGCAGGCGCGCGCAAGGCAATCCTCGATTGGGTTGATACGGGCGAAAGCGACGTCGAGATCCCGTTCCTTCCCAATCGCGTCCTGATGCATGACACGACCTGTGGCCCGGCGCTGGTCGATATCGCTGGCATGCGTTCGGCCCTGGCGGAGGCTGGCGGAGACCCTTCGCTGCTCAATCCCGTCGTTCCTGTGGATGTTTCGACCGACCATTCCGTCGCCGTCGATGCGTTCGGAACGTCTGCTGCCTTGGCCCGAAACATGGCGCGTGAGTACGACCGCAATTCCGAGCGCTACAGCTTCATGAAATGGGCGACCAACACACTCTCGGATTTCCGCGCCCATCCGCCCGGTACAGGCATCATGCACACGCTCAATCTCGAGCGGCTGGCCACGATCGCAACGCCATACCGCCGCGATGGACGCCTCTGGGCCGTGCCTGACGCGCTGATCGGTACGGACAGCCACACGCCGATGATCAATGGCATCGGTGTGCTGGCCTGGGGGGTCGGCGGCCTTGAAGCGGAAAGCGTATTTTTCGGGATGCCGGTGGCGCTGCGCGTCCCTGATGTTGTCGGTGTCAAATTGACCGGCGCGCTGCGCGAAGGCGTTTTAGCCACCGATCTCGCGCTCGTCATCACCCATCTGCTGCGAAAGATCGACCTTCAGGACAAGTTCGTCGAGTTTTACGGACCGGGCGTCTCTGCTCTAACAGCGGCAGAACGCGCGGTCGTTGCCAACATGACCCCCGAGTTTGGCGCCAATAGCGGTTATTTTCCAATCGATAGCCGATCGATCGACTACCTTTTGCAGACGGGACGCAGCAAGGAGCACGCTCTCTTTGTCGAAGCCTATGCGAAACGCGTCGGGCTGTGGTTCGACCCGCAAGCCAGTCCCCGTTATACGTCGATACTTGAACTCGACCTCGACAGCGTCGAGCCGAGCCTTGCCGGTCCCCGCCGTCCACAGGACAGGATCGCGGTCAGTGAAACCCGCGCGGCCATCAGCGGCATGAAAACAGGTGCTGTTGCAGTCGAAGGCGAGCCAAACGACGGGGCTGTCGCGATTGCGGCGATCACAAGTTGCACCAACACGTCCGATCCCGGCCTGCTCATCGCCGCAGGCCTATTGGCAAGAAAGGCACGAAAGTTCGGGTTGCGCCCGCCGCACTGGGTCAAGACGTCCACCGCACCGGGCTCTCCAACGGCCGAACGCTATCTGGTCCGCGCCGGTCTGCTGGACGATCTCGAATCCGTTGGTTTCGGCATCGTTGGTTACGGCTGTACCACCTGCATCGGCAATTCCGGCCCGCTGACGGAGCCTGTCGCGAAAGCAATGGCTGAGCGCGGCATTCTGCCCGCGGCAGTGATCTCCGGAAACCGGAACTTCCCGGGCCGCATCCATCCGCAGCTCGAAGCCGGCTTTCTGGCATCACCGCCGCTGGTCGTCGCGTTCGCGCTGGCGGGCACCGTCGAGATCGACATCATGACCGACGTGATCGGTACGGCTACGGATGGCGCGCCGGTAACGCTTGCCATGCTCTGGCCGAGCGCTTCCGAGATTGATGGAGCGCTCACCCTGGCATCCAGCATTGCCGATTTCGCTCCGGCCTATGATGCGGCCGAGGCAAGCAAGGCGTGGAAGGACTTGTCCGCCCCCACCACCACATTGTTCTCGTGGGACGAGAATTCCACCTATATCCGCCGCCCGCCATTTGCGAGTTTCGGCAAGGGCACGCAGCTTGGCACCTATCAAGCGCATCCGATCATTGTCCTTGGCGACGACATCACGACGGACCATATCTCGCCGGCAGGCGCGATCCCCGCCAAGGGCGATGCCGGCCGTCACCTGATCGAGCGCGGCGAGAACCCGACGGACCTCAACGTCTTCTCATCGCGGCGCGGCAACTGGGAAGTGATGATCCGCGGCCTGTTCACCAACAAGACGGTACGCAACCTGTTGGGCGATGTTCCGCCCGGATCAACGATCCACTCCCCATCGGGTGCCGTGATGTCGCTCTGGGACGCGGCACAGAGATATCAGGATGAAGAGCGCTCGGTCGTGATCGTCGCCGGCGAACGGTACGGGATGGGGTCTTCCCGTGACTGGGCGGCCAAGGGCGCGGCGCTGCTCGGCGTTCGCGCGGTTCTTGCCAAGAGTTTTGAGCGCATCCACCGCTGGAACCTGATCGGCATGGGCGTACTGCCGCTTCGCCTGCCCGAGGCTTTTGGCCCCGATGAGCTGGCATTGGTACCCGGCGATCTCCTGACGATCGTCGCTGAACCCGACGCCATTTCGTCACGCTGCCCTGTCGAGGTGCGGCTCGAGCGCACGTCCGGCGAGACGCTGACCTTCTCGGCCAGCGCCGCCATCGAGACCAATGCGGAGGTAAACATTCTGCGCGCGGGAGGCATCCTGCCGATGATTCTCACCAGATTGCTAGCGGATGATCGCCGCAATAGGTCCGGCACCTGATCAATGCCAGGGAAGGTCGAGGTAATGCTCTTATGTTTCCATTCACACTCAATCCCCAGTGCTTCAGAGCTTTAACCACCAGCCTTTTCAAGAAGTATGGTCTCGTCGTCCGAAAGATGCAGGTCCACCGCGCTGGCGAAGCTCTTGACGTGGGATGGAGACGTTGCGCTCGCGATTGGTGCCGTGACACCCTGGCGAGCCATAAGCCAGGCTAATGCCACCTCAACGGGCTTGGCTCGGTGTGCATCCGCTACTTCGTCCAATCCCTGGAGAATCGCTTTGCCCTTGGCGTTAAGGTACTTGCCGACCATCCCACTGCGGGCGGTCCCATCAAGGTCTGCCTCCTGACGATACTTGCCCGTTAAGAAGCCTGAGGCGAGGCTGAAATAAGTAACGACGCCGAGTCCTTGGGCGACGCTCAGATTCCTCAATGGCCCCTCAAAAGAAGCACGATCGTACAGATTGTATTCTGGCTGAAGGACCTGATAGCGCGGCAAGCCGGTTCGGTCGGCAACGGTCAGCGCTTCTTCTAATTGGACAGCGTCATGATTTGATGCCCCGATAGCGCGGATCTTGCCGGCTTTGAGGAGCCCGGCGTAGGCCGCGAGAGTCTCTTCATAGGGCGTACCAGCATCGGGTATGTGGGAGAATAACAAGTCGATTGCTTCAACCCCGAGGCGCGAAAGCGACGCCTCCACCCCCTTATTGATCCAGCGTTCCGAAAGTCCCGTCTCTCCCGGTCGGCCAAGATCGCCGCCCACTTTCGTAAAAATGACGACTTTGTCACGGACACCAGGCCGTGCTTTTAACCAGCGACCGATAATCGTCTCAGCCTCGCCGCCGCAGTTACCGGGTATCCATGCCGAGTACACGTCCGCCGTATCAATCGCATTGAAACCGTACTCGATAAAGGAGTCGAGGACGGCGAAGCTGGCTTGCTCATCAATGGTCCAGCCGAAAACATTGCTGCCTAGCACAAGAGGGGCTATCGAAAGGTTCGTCTGTTCAAGCTGACGCTTGTTCATCTCGTTCTCCAGTTCGGTACTGCCGCTGCTTCAACAGCGCCTGATTTCGCCAGGCACATTTGTTTCTTGGGCAGGGTTTGGGCGATTTAATGATGGCCCTGGGGTGGGCTATGCTGGAAAAGACGGCCTTGTTCCGCCAGCAGTACGCAAAGCAAGGAACACAGGCCGAAGCCGAGGAAGCCACCGGCAAGCGGCCCGGTTGATCCGTTGAAACTTTGTCCGATCACCGTGCCGATCAGGGCGCCCCCCAAAGTTTGCACAAAGCCTTGGACGGCCGCCCCAGCGCCGGCGACGTGGCCAAGGGGTTCCATCACGAGCGCGTTGAAATTGGCAAAGATCATCCCAGACGCCATCATTGCTAACGTCATCAAAGACAGAAAGACGCACAGATGAATGGGTCCCATAAGCGTCAGCGACCACCAGACTGACGACACCGCGATGAAAGTGACAAGCGCGCCGTGCGACAAGCGACGGATGCCAAAGCGCCTGACGAGGTAGGAATTAAGGAACGACGTGACCGCCATCGCTGCAGCCACAGACGCGAACAGGGTCGGAAACAACGGCCCGACACCGAACGTATCGACAAATATCTGTTGAGCCGAGTTAATATATCCATAGAGGGAACCGAACATCAGCGCGGAGGCGACGATGTAGCAAAAGGCAACCCGGTTTTTGATCACGACGGCTAGTCCGCCGCTGATTGAGCGTAGCGTAAAGGCCCTCACATCTGCGGGGTGCTGGGTCTCCGGCATGCGCAGCGCTAGCCATGTTGCGACAATCCCTCCGCCCAGGCCGATGATGAGAAAGATAGTGCGCCAGTCACCGACGAGCAGCGCCGCTTGCCCGAGCAGTGGCGCGAACACCGGCGCGGCCATGAAGACGGATATGACCAGCGACATGGTTTCGGCCATTGCCCGACCGCTGAACTTGTCTCTAATCATGGCGACAGTGATGACGCGGATTGCAGCGGCACCTATTCCCTGAAGGAAGCGCAGGCAGAGAAGCAGTTCGAAACTTCTCGTAAACAGTACGGCTACTGAAGCAAGGACAAATATTCCCAGACCAAACAGCAATGGCTTGCGACGCCCGAAGCGATCGGATGCGGGGCCATAAGGCAAGAGCGCAAGCGCCATTCCTACCATATAAGAGGTAATCACGAACTGCCGGTGATTGGGATTCACCACGCCGAGATCAGTTCCCATCTGTCCAAGGCCCGGGACCACGATGTTCACCGCCAACGCGTTTAGCGCCATAACGGCGGCAGCCAAGGTGACGAATTCCCAGGTAGCAATCTTGTTTCCCACGTACGCGCCTGACTCACTTGCGTCAATATAAGGATTTCCATTGTTCCATGGGTGCGGCATTGGCGCCCTCTCATGGAACGCGTCGTCTGCCGCTATCTTGCGTGGGCCGATTGTTGTTGTGGCAGATCCAATGTGTCGCAAACTCCAGAGACAAAAGTGGACGCAAGCAATCAGGAGTGTGAGACGAGTGTCGGCCCGCGAATACCGATATCATCGAGCTTTCCACGATCGGTTTCCGAGGTCCCTCTGTGTTGGAGGCGCCATCCCAATGAGAAACAATGTAGCGGCTTGGGCTACATGCTCCACAAGCGAGGCGTTCCCAGGGAACGGTTCGAGTCCGCAAACAGCGCGCAAGTGGACGTCCCCCCGAAGCATCCCGAGAAAATACCTCGCGCTTTTGAAGGGATCCGGTGAGACAATCTGACCCAAGGAATGAAAATAAGCTAACCCATCCGCTATAAGAGCATGTGTGGGTTCAACACCTTTCGAGTAAAAGATCTGTGCGATCTCAGGATGTCTTGCCCCCTCGCTAAAGACGAGCCGGGCAAGGTCTAGCGCACGGGGTTTCAGCATGGCTTCGAGGACTATCTGTCCAACCCGGTTGAGGTAGTCCAAAATGCTGGTACGACTTGGCACATGGGTCGGTAATTCGGCGAACAGGGCGTCACAGCATTGAACCATTGCTGTCTCGAACAACGCTTCTCGTGAAGGAAAGTACTTGTAGAGAGTGGCTTTAGATCCACCAACCGCGGCGGCAATGCTGGACATGGATGTCTGTCCATAGCCGTCGCGGACATAGAGTTGAACAGCAACATCTATTATGTTTTCGGTTCTGCTCTCTTTCGAAAGTCTTGGGAGGCGGGAGGCTATAGTGACCATTCCGTACACCTAGCTTCTTCTCCCGTCCATTGCAAGCTCTACAGCAAGAACCTTGGTTTCTGCCGGTTGACAAAGGCGTCCGACACTGTGGTCGTGCACTGCCTGCGAGATGCCGCAGTCTCATTTGCTACATTGGAATTCTTGCTCATTTCGCCCGCCGATTTCTGATGAACGGAAGTGTCTTGCATGGCGCCGCCGCGGGCATTCGCTCGCTTTCGAACTTGCGCCCGGGAGCTTCGTCACAAAGAGGCTTGCATCAGGTGCCACTGTGAACTAAGTGTACGGAACGGTCACTAACACTTTGCGAACCGTCTCGACCGGAATACTGACAGGAGGGTCGTCCGGCTAAGGTAGATTTGACTCTTGTGGATCGAAATACTCCTTTCGCTGCATGACAATGCGAAAGAGGCGCGAGGAATACTTATCATCGTGCGCTCGCTTGCTTGGATCGCGGGCCAAGTCATGCGCGACCAAGCGGGCCTTATCAAGGTCGCCCTCTTCTATTGCCGGACTAACATCTCGGCTTCGATATCGCTGCCATTACAATTCAATTTCAAGGAAAAAGTAGATGACTGATAAGACACTTGAAGGCAAAATCGCTCTAGTCACGGGCGCATCCGGTGGTATTGGCCAAGCCATCGCCCTCCAACTTGCGGAAGCTGGCGCCCAGGTCTTGGTTCACTATTCGGGGAACAAGGCGTCTGCGGATAAGACAGTTGCCGAAATAACGAAAGTTGGTGGAAGTGCGAGAAGCGTCCAGGCAAACTTGCGCGACGCCGCAGCAATCGACCTCCTGGTTGGCCAGATCGACGCTCTGGATATTCTGGTCAATAATGCCGGCGTGGCGGATGGAGCCGATCTTGCAGGCACGACGCGGGATCAATACGACGCTGTATTCGACACAAACGTCAAAGCAATGTTTTTCCTGACTCAGGCGCTTCTTCCCAAATTGCGTGACGGAGGTTCGATAATCAACACGTCATCCACCGTGTCGATCGCTGCCTATCCTGACTACCTTGTCTATTCGATGTCCAAAACAGCGGTGAACGGTTTCACGCGGTCGCTCGCTGCTGGTCTCGCTAAGCGACAGATTACAGTAAACGCGGTGTTGCCCGGTGCGACCGATACTGACTTCCTGGACGGGGTCAGGGATATTCCCGGCGTGCTGGACGCCATCGCTTCGCAAGCAGCTTTGGGACGTATTGGAAAGGCCATTGATATCGCGCCCGTGGTCACATTCCTCGCATCCCCGGCAGGACATTGGATCACCGGGCAGATGATCCAGGCTAATGGTGGCATGCACCTGTAGCCAGTATATTCCCAGGCCGTTTTTTTTCCATAGCCGTCGAGACCGGCTACGGGGTCGCGTCCCTGTTTCTGCATCTGCGATCAGGGGCGCGGGGGCTGCTCTGACCGCGCATCCGCCTGACACAGTCACTGTAGGGTCGATAGCCTCATGCCCGCGCGAATTTGCTACCTTCAACTCGTGGCCCTTCGCAATCAATCGCTCCACCAACGTTTTTCCTATCGCGCCGGCACCCAAAATTCCAATGTTCGCGATGATCAACCTCCAAGTCGATGGTATCTAACGTATGTGATCCCACGGCATTCTTCTCAAGATAGCGGCTCCTTGAAAATGGGGAGGACCTAACACCTTTTACTTTCAGCGGTAGGAAGCGGAACACCGCCTGGAATGGTGCGGCGCGGCAGAAAGAGCGCAGCGACGAGAGACACAAGAACGAATAAACAGCCGACAAGGTAAGCCTGCTGGGTACCCTCCGCAATCGCAGGACCAATGGCTTCTCCAGTATGAATGTAGCCCTCACTGGTCGCTCCCATGATCGAAAACATGATAGCGATCCCCGCCGCGCCAGCGAGTTGCTGGAGCGTGTTCACTATGGCGCTCCCATGAGCGAGAAGGCGCTTGTCCAAAACGCCGAGCGAAGCTGCAACTGCTTCCTCAAGCCAGCCGCGCGTCTCTGCCATATTGAGCAGGGACGCCGAGATGATCGCGCAACGTGGCTCCTGCGTAGTCGAGGTGGAATAGTCCGCGTTCCTGCAACATCGGAACGACCTCGTCGACAATTGGCGGAAGGCCATCCTCATAGACGTCAGGATTTAGCCAGAAGCCGTCCGCTGCTTCCGCCTCGAACCACTGCTGCAAATGGTCGGCGAGTTCAGTTGGTGCCCCTATGACGGATGGATGGTAATCAATCACCCCGTGTGCGAGCACGTCACGTAATGTCCACCCTTCCTTCGCAATCTCGAGCGCCTTGGTGGATCTTGGGTCATGCTGCGATGGGCGCGCTGCGGCTAGTTGTGCCGGGGCGAGTGGTTCGTCCAGCGCGGCGGAGCCAAGTGGGATGCCGAGCATCTGACCAAGATAGCCTGCGCGTTGCTCTGAAGCGTCACCGCTCATTTTAATGCGCCGGTCCAGCGCCGCACGCCGATCAGAAGCAAGGGTGGTCTGGACCCCGGCAAAAAATTTTATCTCATCAGGATCACGGCCCGCATGCTCCGCTGCTGCACGCAGCGCCATGCGTTGGGCACGCGCTTCTTCGATGGAGAAGACCGCGCCAATTACCCCGCTGGCATAGCGAGCGGCGACCTCTCCGCCAGCACCAGTGCCACCGGCTTGGAAGATAACCGGTTGCCCTTGCTCGGACGGGGGCAGGATCAGAGGCCCTGCGGACCCGACGTGGCGGCCGCGCAAATTAATCGGGCGTATCTTGTCCGGATTGGTAAACCGCCCCGATGCCTGATCATGGATCCATGCATCCCGCTCCCAGCTACCCCACA
The DNA here is from genome assembly GCF_019511445.1 of Aliirhizobium wenxiniae. Taxonomy (GTDB): domain Bacteria; phylum Pseudomonadota; class Alphaproteobacteria; order Rhizobiales; family Rhizobiaceae; genus Neorhizobium; species Neorhizobium wenxiniae_A. The sequence goes on along the minus strand of NZ_JAEUAN010000015.1, from coordinate 28,788 downwards.
GCGCCTGCACGATCTGAACAACCTCATGCAGTCGTTCGTATTTCTCGATGCGAGGTGGCAGTTCGCGTCCATAGTTGGCGGCGATCACCGGGTTGCTCGTTGGTACGACGTTCCACCCCATACGCCCATGACTCATCAAATCGAGCGCCTTGAATTGTCGCGCCAGATTGAAGGGTTCTGTAAATGTGGTCGAGCCGGTTGCCACCATGCCGATGCGCTTGGTCCCACGAGCAATAGCGGCTGCCATCGTCATTGGCTCCATGGTCAACTGCTGAGGGTCCGAAGCGAGATCGCCATTCACCGACTGAAAATCGGGCATGAACAAAAATTGAAACTTGCCGCGTTCGGCTGTCTGCGCATGTCGCACAATGGCATCAAAGCTTGTTAGATCCTCGGGACCAACGCCCGGCCATCGCCATGCGCCGGGTTGGGTTCCGTAGCCATTACCGACCGACATCGCGAGAAGCATCTGTCTCGGGGGCATCTCAATCTCCTCATCTCGCTAGCCTGTCTTGCCAGCCATCGACAGAACAGCCATATAATGGGGACTCTCCCCGGCTCTAAAAGGATATATGGGGACCATCCCCATTTAACAAGAGGCTTGTTCGAAAGGTTCATGATGGTCGCGTCAGACAATGCTCGACAGCCTCGCAAAGATGCTGTCGCGAACCGGGCGCATATCCTGGATACCGCTGCCCGCGTTTTCGCCGAAGAAGGAGTAAACGTTTCGATGGATGCTCTCGCAAAGCACGCGGGGATTGGCTCAGCGACCCTGTACCGCAACTTTCCAAACAAGGACGCGTTGCTTGCGGCACTTCTTGCTCCCCATCACGAGCGCCTGGCGACGCGGCGAATCGCAATTGAGAGAAGTGATGGCGACGCCGGCCAAAAGCTGCAACAGTGGATCGACGCGCTCGGTGACTGGATGTTGGCATTCGAAGGACTGCCAGAGCCATTGAGGGAGGCTTGGATGACCGATACGTCGGCGCTGAAACCAGCCTGTGACGGCTTGATCGCGACAACAGAGAAATTCTTGGACGCAGCTCAGCGGGACGGCTTTTCGCGGCCATGTCTGTCCGGTCGGGACGTCTTCATCGGCGTGATGGCATTAGCATGGGCGAGCGAACAGACCACCGTAGGGAGAACCAGCCGAGCCGTCCTGAGTGACATGCTGCGAAATGGCTGGGCGGTTGGATAAGAACCGGGTGGAGATTGCGCAGACTGTAAATCTTCTCTTGGCATGGACACATGCATTGAAGCTACTTTTAGGAATCTTGCGGTTTGGATAGGTAAACACCCGCCCGCATTGTCTTAGCTCGGAGAGATAGTCTCTTAGATCTCGACGCGCCGCCCGTGGGCGATCAGGCGAGGTGGCGCAGTGTGGAAAGATGTTGCGTAAGATGGAGCCGCCGGTCCAAGTCACCGTGACGACAATCCCTTCGAAGTCGTGTTGTGGCGTTCGGGCCGCGCCGCCATTATGCATTAATGCTCTTGCCACGGGCAGAGTTGCAACAGCTGACGATATCGTGAAAAGCCTTCATTTGCGTCTGTTTGCCGCGATCTCATTGAGAGAAAAGTCGTCACATCGCTCGGTCATTCGGCAGGGCTCGTTCGGCTGGCCGCTCGACATGAAGACCGGCGGCGGTTCCTTCCTCTATCATCTGGAAGACAATCAGGTGGCGGTCGGTTTCGTCGTGCTTCTCAATTACAAGAACCCCTACCTCTATCCGTTCGAGGAATTCCAGCGGTTCAAGACACATCCGGCCATCGCCCCGATTTTCGAAGGTGGTAAACGCCTTTCTTATGGCGCACGCTCGATTACCGAGGGCGGTTATCAGTCGGTTCCGAAGCTCACATTCCCGGGCGGCGCGCTGATCGGTTGCTCCGCCGGTCTCGTCAACGTGCCGCGCATCAAGGGCAGCCACAACGCGGTCCTGTCTGGTATGCTGGCGGCGGACAAGCTTGCCGAGGCGATCGCGAGCGGCCGCGCCAATGACGAAGTGGTCGAGATCGAAAACGAGTGGCGCGACACGGCCATCGGCAAGGATCTGAAGCGGGTGCGCAACGTCAAGCCGCTGTGGTCGAAGCTCGGCACGGTTCTGGGTGTTGGCCTCGGCGGTCTCGACATGTGGACCAACCAGCTATTCGGTTTCTCCTTCTTCGGCACGCTGAAACACGGCAAGACCGATGCGCAGTCGCTCGAGCCGGCCAAGCTTCATAAAAAGATCGACTGCCTGAAGCCGGATGGCGTGCTGACGTTTGACCGCCTGTCCTCGGTGTTCCTGTCCAACACCAATCATGAGGAAGACCAGCCGGTTCATCTTCACGTGAAGGATATGGACCTGCAGAAACGCTCCGAACACGACGTTTATGCGGGCCCGTCGACACGTTACTGTCCGGCCGGGGTTTATGAATGGGTCGAGAAGGACGGCGAGGAGGTCTACGTGATCAACACGCAGAACTGCGCGCATTGCAAGACCTGCGACATCAAGGACCCCAACCAGAACATCAACTGGGTACCACCGCAGGGCGCGGAAGGGTCGGTGTATCAGAATATGTGATGATGAAACAATGCGTCTCGTGGACTTCCATTTAGCAAAGGCTATTCCTATCCGGCGTGTCGTGTCTCGGCAGGAAGACATTCGACCTTTTAAGGAGACGCGAGGTTCGCCACGCTCCGTTGTTAAAGCTGCGCGGATAAGTGTTTCGCCATCGATACCGCAAACTTTTGCACGACGATGTTGAGGCCACATGCCAGCCCTCTCGCTCTTATGTTTTTGAGCGGGGGGTAAAGTAAGAAGGTATCAATTGTCCCATCCAACTGCTGCCCTTGCAAGACGCTTTAATGAAGGCTAAAAGTGTACGGAATGGTCACTAACTTACAAGTTTCAAGACTCCCAAAGAGGGCCGGCCACAAGCATTGTTGACGGGTTGCTCGCACGTGAGGGGTCGGGGCAGAGATCGATGTCTGGCATCGCAGCGCCGCTCGGCGGATTAAAAGCCTCCTTCTACAGGTACTTCCCTTTAAGAGAGGCGCTGTTTGAGGCGGCAAAGGTGCAATGTGCGAAGAACCTTTGCCGTGCTCTCGACGGTTGAGTTAAGTCGCACCGCGTTTTTGGACTACCTTAGCGAGGGCGCGAGACATACCGAAGTCGCAACAACCTTTGAATGAGAGCCTTTAAGCCTACAAAAGTATTCATAGCCGACCTAGTTCCATAAAAAGGATTATGCAATCCTAGATGATATTATACTGAGAATTCAATATTTAAGAGCGCCTCGGTGACCTGTCCCACCTGAAATTACGGAGTACAATATGCAACATTGGCTAGACAAGCTGGTCGACCTTGCTGCGCTTCGAGGCGACGAAGGTGTTCTCAAGGATGCTCTGACCAACCTTGCCCATCAAGCGGGATTTTCCGGGTATGCTTATCTGTTCATCCGACCGGGTCACACGATTGCCTCATCAAACTACCCTCCCGAATGGCGTTCGCTCTACTTTAAGCGAAAATTTCAGGCGATCGATCCGATCGTAAACCGCGCAAAGGCGCAGAAACGGGTGTTTACATGGAGCGGGGAGGAACAGAGACGGCAGCTTTCAAAGGACGAGCGGGCGTTCTTCGACCAGGCAGCGGATTTCGGGATCCGCTCCGGTGTCACCGTCCCCATTCGAGCGGCCAATGGATCGACTTCCATGTTCACGCTCGCTTCAGACAAATCTGCAATTGATCTCGAACGCGATATCGATCCTGTCGCGGCGGCCGCCGCTGTTGGGCAGCTTCACACCCGCATGACCCTGTTGCCCCTGACATCGAGTGCACAGTATCCGGCGTGGCTCGATCCCAAGGAGGCCGCGTACCTCAACTGGATCTCAGTCGGCAAGACGATGGAAGAAGCGGCCGATCTGGAAGGCGTCAAATACAATTCCGTGAAAAGCAAACTTGAAGAGGCTAGGAAGCGCTTCCAGATCCATACGATGCCGCACCTGGTGGCGTTGGCCATCCGGGCCGGGCTAATCTGACCGCGGACTTTAGTTGACCGAAACTTTTGGGATGAAACCCAGAAGTCCAACCAGCGTATTCACCGCACCCATCTGCGCATGCATCTCGATCATCGCTTTTATGTATTCGAGATGCTGCTCGCCACCGATTGATTTGCCCGACTTATAATCCTCCGGCAACGCCTGGAACAGTTGATCCGCTTTTTCGACGAGTTGTCTGTGCAGCCGGATGGCATTGACCGCCAAGGTCTCGATATCCGAGATTGGAAGTCCGCGCGTGAGCCCGATCACCGGGCGCAATTCACATGTGTCCGACACTGGTGAATCTTTCAAATCCATTGTTGATCCAACCCGAAGAAAATTGTCTGCGGTACGCCCCCGCCGACTATGAACCCTTTGAACCCTGACCGGGGGTTAGAATCCGAGATGAATCGGCCCTGCGACCTTTAGCCGGAGCCTGGACATGCGTCGCAGGCCCCCGGACACAAGGTCAGAGGGTTCCTGGCGCCGTTTCGGCCAGCGCCAACCGTTCATCTGCGGATTCTAAGCCGCAACGCAGCACGTACTACGTCGCTGTCGTTATAAGAGGTCCAGCGGGCTTCCGCTAGTCTTGGGAAAAACAATCGTTCGGCAAATCTGCAGAGATCCTTGTTCAGGGCCTCGCACCGATCCCCGAGAGATCGATCCTAATACTTGCCTTGTTCGGATCGGACGCTACCGCATCGGTCGCAGATTCCGCCGTGTCACCGGCTTCAACGGGGTCGCTATCCTTTTCGGTATTTTCGGGATTGGCCGGTTCAGACCGAGCCTCTTCATCCGCCCTAAACACCGCCGTCCCCTCGAAGTATCCCGTCTGCCAGGCGATGATCGCATCGTCCATGACCTGTGGCAGGACTTCTTTCGCCGTGGGATTGCCATACCATTTCGAGACGATGCGAAAGACCTTGGCGAACAGCGTCGTCCCCATGCGGATATTCTCGCAAGGATCGACCATATCCGGCTTCAATTGACCGGCCTCAACGATGCCGACGCCCGCCGGGTATTGGGTGATACCCACGCGAACGGTGTTCCGACCGAGATTGTCGCGGATCAGAGCCAAGGCTTCTTCGTGTGTTGTCGGCTTCGGCACCAGCACCACCCGGTTGCCGGAGCGCACGGTGACAGCCAGCGGGTCCTGCGATCCGGCCTTCGCGATGAACTGCTCAACGATCGCGGGCTTCAGGGAAGGATCGGCGCATTGCTGGATGAGGACGGCATCGAGCATCTTGGGTACTCCCTATGTGTTGAATGCCATGACAGCGGGCAAGCCGAAAAGCCTTGCCCAGGCCGAGACGCTCGCTTTCTGGATGGCAACGATCGAGGTGTTTTCCGTCCACCAGCCGTTGCCGACGGCAACGATGACTCCTGGCGCATGCAGCATCGATTGCAGTACCGGCCAGACAATGAGCTGCTCGTAGCAGATCAGCGGCGCGATCCTTACACCGTCAACTTGGGCCACTGGATTGCCGAAGAAGTCGGCCCGCGCGCCACCGCCCTGCCCGCTCCATCGCAACCAGGGCTGCCACATGGAGCCTGGGACCGGCATGCGCTCGCGATAGACGACATCGGCCGCATCGGCCGAGATCACTGTCATCACATTATCGTAGCCACCAGGATCGATGACGGCGGCGCCTGTAATAACGGTAAGACCGGAGTTCCGCAGCCCCTCCCGCCAGACCCGCTCCACGGTCTGCGTCCAGAAGCCGAGCGCACTTTCTGGCAACACCGCGACACGAACCTCCTGGCTTGCCTCCGCGGCATTACGCACCCTCTCGATCAGGTCGCGGTGATACTGAAGCGAGCTATCGCGCCCAAGCAATTTCTCTTGTTTCAGATCGACGGCCATCCATCCGGATGTTAGTTTCGGGGGCGTCCAGTTCGTGGCGGACCAGACGTAGAGTCCTCCTAGAACTGCGGCCGCGATACGCCATCTTCGACCGGTCATGAGGACCAACAGGATCGCGGTCGCGCCGAGCCCCCACCATCCCCAGCCGGGAAACAGCACGCCGGCAGCCGTCAGGGGATGCGCCCAGCCGGTGATGCCGAACGGCGGCAGCGCGGTCAGCACCATGGCGAGCGGATAACGCATCACTCTCGCCAAATCAGCGCCCCTGCTCCAGGACTGGAATTCGTGACCGGGCCTCCTCCAGAGTGCAGCATGTACGCCAATGAACGACATTGAAGCCGTGACCCAGAGCAGAAGCCCCGGCCAGAGATCGGAAGCGTAGAAGTTGGCCACGCCCTGCGGCAACCCGCGGGAGGCCGCCAGGAAATACCCAGCGGACACGAGTGCAGCGATCGCGCGTGATGGCGCCATCGCCCAGAGCAAAGGAAAGGAAATGGCGAGCGGGAGAAGAAGCACTTCACCGCTCCAGCCGATCCAGCCACAGGCGATGGACGCGATGATCAGGAGGATGGATTTCCAGCGATCAGTCAGATGAATGTCGCCGCCATCAGGGATCGAAGATGAACACCGGCCGCGCCAGACCGAGAAGACCTGAATCCGGAAGCGGGCCAAAATATCGACTATCATAGGAGCTCGCAAAGGATGAGTGAAGGAACAGATGATGCGGCGGTACGACACCGCCGGGATCGGGCAGGAGCACCCTGCCCTCTCCGTCCCGGCGCGACACAGATGACGCGGGAACCGGGCGACCGTCGATGAGCACGTGATCCGTGATTTCGACACGCTGTCCGGGAAGTGCTGCGACCGTCTTGATCAGCGGCGCGAACCCGCCGGGGCACAGCCCCCGCCGCAGATATCCGCGCCGCCACGCCTCTGCGAACACGGCTGTCATGGGCGGGCATAAAAACACCAGATCGCCTATAGAGACCGGGCGTTGAAGCCCTTCAATACGCCAGAGGCCGAGCGGCTCGCTTGGAGTCAGGTTCAGGCGGTAGCCACCCGTGAACGCGGCCGCCGTCAGTGCGGACACGAAGACGGCGGCGCCCGTCATAAACAGAAGAACCCGCCTCCGCCTCATTGCTTAATCACCGGCGTCTGACGCTGGGTAAGACGCTGTTCCTCCGCTTGTTTTAGCGAGTGGACGGTGCGCTCATGGGCGGAGAGCTGTTGCGCTGTCCGCATCACCGGCCAGGCTTGTTTGAGCTCCTCCTTCTGTTCCGGCTTCATACCCTTGGAAAGCTCTTCGTACTGTTTTCCGGAGGGTTCACGGACAGCGTTGCTCAACAAGGTGCGCTCGCCGAACCGCTCGGTGATCGCCTTGTTCAATTCGTCAATTTCGAGCTTGGTCTCCCGATTGCTCAGCGCATACCCCATCGCAGCCGGCAGATCGTTGCGGTCGATGGCATCACGCACCCTCTCCAGCACCACGCGCGCCGCAGGCGACAGGGCCGGAATGTCGATCGAAACCCGCCGACGCAAGGCCTGCTCGTCCGCCTGAAGCTTCATTGCGACGGTCTCTCGTATGCGAAAATACTGCTCGAGATCGCGTTTCAGAGCCGGAACATTGACCTCAGCGACACGACGCGCCTCCCGCTCGGACTTGGTGGCGAGAATGCCGGTCTTGCCCGTCAGCGCGCCGATCGACGCCGGCTTCGCCTCGAGTTTCTGGAGAACCTGCTTCGCCATCTCCTTGTCTGCCAGGACCGCGTCGATGTTCATCGAGCGGAAAGCAGTTTCGGGATCGGCAAAGACATAAGCAAAACGTGCCGAGACTTCTTCCCATTGCCGTTGCAGGGCGGGATCAGCGCCAAGCTTGTCACCGACCGTATCGGCAACAGAGCCAGCGAATGTCTTGATACCTGCGACCATGGGCGCGGCCTCCTTCATCGTCTGAGTGTTCGGGGATTGGGTGATGCCGAGGTGCGCGGCTAAGGCAGAAAGACGCCGGCCGAGATCGACGAGTTTGGCTTTCTGGCGCAGCGTCCAGTCGAGCCGGTCGCGTACCAGCGTCCGGGCGACCTGCACGATGTTCAGGCCACGAGCCTCGGCGAACCGCAGCGCCTCGCGATATAGCTGGCCGCGCTCGTAATCGAGCGTGGTCTCCTTGGCGTTCCTTTGGGATAGAACCTTGGGCAGACCGCCATTGAATGAGAAGGATCTGGTTCCGTAGTAGAGCTGCAGATCCTCACGATGGCGGGTCATGGCCACATAGGTCAGATGCCGGTCCAGCGACAGGGAAGCGAGCACTTTGACCCTATCGACCGTCGCTCCTTGAGACTTGTGAATCGTCGTCGCGTAGCCGTGATCGAGATTGTTGTAGAACCGCTGTTCGACGATCACCTGGCGTCGATGATCGCCCTCGCCCACCGTCGCGACGATGCGGTTTGCTGCAGCTTCTACGACATGACCTATCATGCCATTCTTGACGCCGAGCGATCCTTCGTTCTTCAAGAAGACGATCTGGTCGCCGGCATCGAAACGGCGTTCGCCGTCGGCGGTCCAGAACAGATGACCTTCTCCGACGATGCCGCGTTCGACCAGCTTTTCGCGGGCCATTACATTCAACATGCGCACGTCACGACGAAGATGCGCGAGGATCAATGTTGTCTTCGTCCGATCGTAACCGTGGTTCCAGTCACCTATCAGCCGCTCGACAGCTTCGGTCTTAAGGCGTGTTCCCGTAATTCTGGCATTGGCATCATAAGCGGCCAGCGCCTTTTCCACATTGCCATGGGCCAGATCGAGCGACGCCTTGCGCATCCAGTCCTCGCGCTGGCGATAGATCGTCTCGAGTTCGGCACAACCAATGCGGTCAACGACGGCGCGGAAGGCAGCACCCGCCTCGATCGGCTGGAGCTGTTCGGGATCGCCGACCAGCACGAGCTTGGCGCCTGCCCTGACAACGTTATCAACGAAGCCGGCCATCTGTTTTGAGGCGACCATGCCCGCCTCGTCCATGACGAAGATGGTCTTCTCGTCCAGACCATCACGGCCTCGATTCCAGCGCAGCTCCCATGACGCGAGCGTCTGGCTCGCGATGCCTGCTTCCTTCTCCAGACCTTCAGCGGCCTTACCGGCGAGGGCACCGCCAACCACACGATATCCGGCCAGTTCCCAAGCCTCTCGCGCCGCCTTCATCATCGTGGTCTTGCCAGCACCGGCGCGTCCGACGACCGCGGCGATCTGGGCAGGTCCTGCGACGCGCTCGATCGCCGCTTTCTGCTCTTCCGACAGGCGTTCATGCCTTCGGAACGTTGCATCGAGAACGGCCGTGGAAACCTCATACCTCTCTTTGCCCGACAGCCACGTCGCCTGCCGCGCCATCGTCGCCTCAAGGCGGATCATCGCCCGTGTCGAATAGCGCGCCGGCAGCTTGTCACCGGTCGCAAAATCGATTGTGTCGCGCTGGAGCCGGAGCACCTCGGGGTTGAGGATGATACGCAACATCAGCTGCTGGAAGACAGCGGGATCGTCAATATAGCGATGCAGCACTTTCGCAACATCGCGCTCATCGAAGACGCTCTTTTCCCGCGTGATCAGGTCGAGCACGATGGCTGGATTGTTCAGAATGCGGCGGGCGTTTTCCGAGCGTCGCTGCTCATTCAGCTCGATCCGTTCCAGTTCCGGGCGAACACCTTGTTGCTCCGCCTTGCGCTCGATCGCCTTGGTCCCGACACCAAGATGAATGGTGGGCTCGAGATCGATGCCCTGCTTTTCGTAGGAGCGCCCATCAATGCGAAGATCGATGCCGCCGAGAGCCAGATGGTGGTTGAGGCGTTCAAACCATCCATCCCGCAGCACGTTAAAGTCATCAGTCGAGCCGGCCCAGAGTTCGTAGAGGATTTTCCCGGACTTCGTCCGCACCGCCTGGCCATCCTCGCCGATGACAGCAACCTTCTTCGACCCGAAGCCGTCGTGGGAGAGCGGCCGCAACGTGGTCATCAGATGAATATGCGGATTGCCGGCATTGTCGTGATAAACCCAGTCGGCGACCATACCTTTGGCCAGAATGTGTTTCTCGACAAAATCCCGGACCAGGGCGATGTTCTGCTCGGCCGACAGTTCCAGGGGCAAGGCAATCGTCAGGTCACGGGCAAGCTGCGCATCGGCACGCTTCTCGAAAGCTTCGACCCGGTTCCAGAAGGCTTCCGACGCACCTGAGACAGAGCGGTCGGCGATCATCGATCGAACCCAGTTCGGGGCATCTGCCGGGAGGAGAAACTCCTCGTGAAGCAGCCTCTGCTTCCGCGTGTAGTCGATGGTGCGAGCCTCACGTTGATAGTCCATCTTCGCGCAGTGCCGGTAGGCCGCGGACAGCACGGCACTGCGGCCGGAGCCGCGGCTGACGATGCTGGCTGAGAAGTGGGCGATGGCCACGGCGAAGAGCGCTCCCGGTTAGAACCAAGTTCGTCAGGAGTGGCGGCGGAACCCGCCTCTCCGGGCCAAAAAGCAACACGTCGCCTTGCGACGTATAATTGCGCCCTTGGAGCCATTCCTTCGGAACGGCGGGATCATTCACAAAAGCATCGGCCTTGGCGACCTGCAGATCTGCAGATGTCTTTTTCAGCGCATCCGGAAGAGTCTGGGCGTCGCAAGAGCAACGCCCGACTTCAAAAGGAGCAACCGGAATGAAGAAACCGTCATCGAAGATCAGGGAAGAGATCGCCAGATTGCAGGACCAGCTGAGGCAGGCCGAGACCCGTGAGGCCGAGCGCATTGGTCGCATCGCGCTGAAATCCGGTCTCGGGGACATCGAGATTGACGAGGCAGAGCTCCAGGCTGCCTTCGAGGATGTCGCAAAACGGTTTCGCGGAGGCAAAAGTATTGCGACCGGGAGAAAGAATGCCGGCGAGAACAGAAGCGGCGGTGAGCCGTCCACGGCGCAGTCGCCTGGCGCGGATGCGGGCGGCCCTGGTGAGGCTTAAGCGCATGGCGAAAGCGATGACATCAGATGCGCGCAAAAAGGACACGCGCGAAAAAATCGAGCTCGGCGGCCTGATCGTTAAAGCCGGGCTGCGCTACGAGAAGCGTGCTCTGTTGTTCGGCCTGCTGATCGACGCCAACAGGCGGATCAAGGGCGACGAGACGGAGAAGGCACGCCTGGCGGCGATCGGCGCGGAGGCCTTCGGCAATGACAGCGAATAGGCTGCTTCTGACAATCCTGCCCGCAGCAATCATGCTCGCGGCGCTGGTCCTGATGTCAGGCTTTGAACATCGGCTGGCGGCACTCGGAACATCAGCGCCGACGAAGCTGACACTGGGCCGCGCGGGGCTCGCCCTACCCTACGTGGGCGCCGCCGCGATCGGCGTTGTTGCGCTGTTCGCCATCCATGGTTCGGCGCATATCAAGGCCGCCGCTCTGAGCGTGCTGGCTGGAAGTGCTGTGGTCATTATCATCGCTATGACACGCGAGGCCATAAGACTGGCCGCTATTGCCAGCGACGTCCCGGCCGGTCAATCGGTTCTCGCCTACGCCGACCCGGCAACCACGCTCGGCGCGGCCGTCGCCTTCATCGGAAGCGTCTTCGCTTTACGGGTTGCGATCAAGGGGAATGCCGCCTTCGCAATGGCAGCCCCGAAGCGGATCGGCGGAAAACGCGCTGTCCACGGTGAGGCCGACTGGATGAGACTGCCCGAAGCTGCGAGACTGTTTCCCGAAGCCGGCGGTATCGTTATCGGCGAACGCTATCGCGTCGATCGCGACAGCGTTGCCGCCATGCCATTCCGCTCCGATCAACCGCAAAGCTGGGGCGCCGGCGGCAAGTCGCCGCTGCTCTGCTTCGACGGCTCGTTCGGCTCGTCGCATGGAATTGTCTTCGCCGGCTCCGGCGGTTTTAAGACGACGTCGGTGACGATCCCGACCGCGCTCAAATGGGGCGGTGGTCTCGTCGTGCTGGATCCGTCAAGCGAGGTCGCGCCGATGGTGATCGAGCACCGGCGCAAGGCCGGACGCAAGGTCATCGTGCTGGATCCCACCGCATCGGGTGTCGGCTTCAATGCTCTCGACTGGATCGGCCGTCACGGCAATACAAAGGAAGAAGACATCGTCGCTGTCGCCACATGGATTATGACCGACAATGCCCGCACCGCATCCGCCCGCGACGACTTCTTCCGGGCTTCGGCGATGCAGCTGTTGACGGCGCTGATTGCTGATGTGTGCCTTTCCGGCCATACCGATGAAAAAGACCAGACGCTGCGCCGTGTCCGGGCCAATCTCTCCGAGCCGGAGCCGCAGCTTCGGGCGCGTCTGACGAAGATCTACGAGCAGTCGGACTCCGACTTTGTAAAGGAGAATGTCGCTGTGTTCGTCAACATGACACCGGAGACGTTCTCCGGTGTCTATGCCAATGCGGTCAAGGAGACCCATTGGCTCTCCTATCCGAACTACGCCGGTCTTGTCTCCGGCAACAGCTTCTCCACCGACGATGTAGCCGCCGGTGGCACCGACATCTTCATTGCGCTCAATCTCAAGGTGCTGGAAGCGCATCCGGGCCTTGCCCGCGTCGTCATCGGTTCGCTGCTCAATGCAATCTATAACCGCAATGGCAACCTGAAGGATCGCACGCTTTTCCTGCTCGACGAGGTGGCGCGTCTCGGCTACCTGCGCATCCTTGAGACCGCCCGTGACGCTGGGCGCAAATACGGGATCACGCTGACGATGATCTTCCAGTCACTCGGCCAGATGCGCGAGGCTTATGGCGGGCTAGATGCGACGAGCAAGTGGTTCGAATCCGCATCGTGGATTTCGTTCGCGGCCATCAATGATCCCGATACGGCAGACTACATCTCGAAGCGCTGCGGCGACACCACGATCGAGGTCGACCAGACCAACCGATCTTCCGGAATGAAGGGATCGTCACGATCGCGATCGAAGCAACTTAGTCGTCGGCCGCTGATCCTGCCGCATGAAGTGTTGCGCATGCGCAGTGACGAGCAGATCGTCTTCACTTCGGGAAATGCTCCGCTTCGATGCGGGCGACCCATCTGGTTTAGACGCGCGGACATGAAAGCCTGTGTTGGAGAGAACCGGTTCCACAGGCCGGCCATCAAACAGCCCCAGCGCGGTGACACGGACGTCGTGGACATTGAGGAGATTAGAGGTTGAGAGCATCGCCGACCGTTGCCACCATCGCCATCATGATATTCTCCGGCTTTTCGAACGCGGGGTTAGCCGAGCAACCGGAGAAATCGAATGAGCAATTCTCGATTTGTGGGAGCGGGCACAGGATCAGCTGCGTCGTGGATGGTGATACCTTCTGGCTTCGAGGCACGAAGATCAGGATTGCCGACATTGACACACCAGAGCTTAGCCCTCCGAGATGTGAGCGTGAACGCCAACGCGGCATGGCTGCAAAGCAGCGCCTGCTCGAAATTCTCAACTCGGGCCCAATCGTTTTGAAGAGCACAGCAAGAGACGAGGATCGCTTTGGCCGGAAGCTCCGGGTCGTCTTTCGCGGTGATCGCTCTGTCGGCATTATCCTTATCGCCGAAGGCTTGGCCCGGAAGTGGGAGGGATCACGTCGCGGCTGGTGTGATTGAAGCGGCCCGACGGATCAACGTCATGAATCGGTGAGCACATTGCGATTCAAAACTCTCATTGGACGTCGGCTTCCGATCGCGCGATTCTGCGTTTATGATCGCACAGCCTTATCACCTCTATGTCGAGCGTATCGCCCCTGAACAGAACATGGCGCGCTTCTACGCGCTTGCTGTCCAGCCGACACTGTTCGGCGAGGTGTCTCTTGTGCGCGCTTGGGGACGGATCGGAACACGGGGGCAGCAGATGGTTCATCTCTTTGACAACGAAGGCGAGGCTGTCAGACTGTTCCTGGATGTTCTTCGAGAAAAACGCAGGCGGGGCTACAAGCCGAAACGAGTTGTGGACATCCAACGGATCTAGGCCATGTCGCGATCGCCAACGATGACAACGAAGCTAGAAGCTGACACGGATTTTGCATTGTTTCACGTTCGAGGAAATTTTCATGACAACTACCAACGAAATCGCTGACAAGATCGCCGCCGATCACGGCCTGACCAAGGTTCAGGGCAAGGCCATCGTCGAAGCCGTTTTCCAGGCGATCACCGACGCCGCAAGCTCCGGCGCGGAAACGTCCATCCCTGGCTTCGGAAAGTTCAAAGTGAAGGCTTCGCCTGAACGCGAGGGCCGCAATCCGGCAACTGGCGAAGCCATGAAGATCGCCGCTTCCAACAAGCTTACCTTCACGCCAGCCAAGGCGCTGAAGGATGCGCTGAACAAGTGATCACTTACAGGAAGAGCCCCGCCTTGTCGGGCGGGGCATTCCGGATCAGTCCCGGTTTGACCGAGACCAGATGAGGGAGAGGCCTTCCTCGCCCTCGCCCTCGACCTCGATCAGCGTTGCGTAGATCGGAGCGGGGAAGCTCGGGTCGTCGAGCTTGACCGAAAGATAGTCGCGGCCTTCATTCGAGGTTTTCTTCCAAGCTGCGCCGAACTCCGTCGCCCCCGCCAGGATGCGGTAGTCGGGGCCTTTGTCGGACGTGCGCTCGACGGTGCGGATGGTCGCCTTGACGTTGAGGTTGAGGGTCTTGATGGTGCCGGTGAAGCCGTTACCGGAAGCGGTGAAAGAGCCGATGGTTGCCATTGCCGTAATCCTTTTCGGTTGTTCGGGCCGCGTCCATCGCAGCCTCGATGGCAGTCGATAGGACCGGAGACAATCGGCCCGCATCCAAAGGACCGAAACGGAGTGGGGGACGGCCAGGGGGAGGCTTTCTTGGCTATCGCGAGGAATGGGCGCTTCAGCGCACAGGGGAAGAAAACGATCCGGCCGTTGTGGATGCCGATCGAGCCGAGCACCGTGAGGCGGTCTTTGGTCAGACATGCCCCATCGAGACCGCAGTGGACGTGCCAACTTACCAGATCAAGGGATACGGCACTGGCGTCATCTGCACGCCCGAAAAATTGCATGCCGGAGCCGCCCGGCCCCTCCTGACCGAGTGCTAAAGTCAAATACCAAAGCTTGCTGATCGCAGTTCTCCGTCGGGACTGATACTGTTCCAACGGGGCCTGTGAGAGGCTGCTGGACGAACGGGGATTTAGATGAGCTTCGGGAACCTCAAGTTTGGCGCCGCGCATCACACGTTGCAGCAGACTGGATTGAGCGCCGAAGAAGGGGCGCCCAATGGTTTATCGTCCTCGTGGCTTCAACCGCGCAGATCTACCCAGCGGTCAGGGTCGCTTCTCTGTGACCGTCGCAAGCGGGGCAGCTTCGCTTTCAAGTGCGAGGCAAGCACTTGGCCAAGCGTCCTGATCCGTGCTGAGCGCGGTCTGAAGCCAGGCAAGCGTCAGACGCCGCGTAGCCTCCAGTACGTCTGGTGCTTCAGTCTCTGTCTCCTTCGCGTCCAGCGCCGCGATCCCTCCAAGGCCGTGTCCGACGCCGTGCATCATCAGCATCGCCTCGGCTCCTGGCGCGTCATGGAACGCATCCGCATGCCATTCAGGGCCGCGGGTGGTAAAATGCGGATTGTCCATATCACCGCAGACGACGAGGTTGCGTGTCGAGAGCGTCGAGAAATCGACGTCGAAGAACGGAAACCGCGCGGCACTCTCAGCTGTCATGTCCTTGCCGCCGCGGCCCGGTGTTGTCAGAAGAACGCCGGTCGAGATGCGTGGATCGAAAAAATCCTCACCATCCACCTGCGCGCCGAGCAGGAGCCCAACCGTATGGCCGCCGAAGGAATGACCGACCGCGCCGATGCGAGCATGATCCATCCTGCCCGCAACGGCCGGCACCTGTCTCTCGATCTCCGGCAGTTGGTCCAGGATCGCCTTCATCTCCTCGACGCGCTCGCGCCAGAAGAACGGTGCACCGGGTGAATCCGACGGCAGGCCACCGACCCGCGAGCTCGCATGCGTTGGCTGGATGACGACGAACCCTCTCTCCGCCCAAAACTGGACAAGAGGAGCGTAGCCGTCCTTTGACGGGATGTAGTTGGATGGGCCGTAGCCATGCGACAGCAGCAGGATCGGCAGGCTACTTCCCGCAGCGGGCGCGGTGAGACGCAGTTCCAGCGGCTGGCGACCCGGCATCGAAAGACGGATCGGCGTGTAGGCCACGGTGAGAGTGGCATCAGGCGTCGGAATAAGCTTTGCGAGATTGATGAGATTATTCATGGGTCTGGACCTTCAAAGATGGATTTCGGATTGTGATGTTCACGCGAGCAGATGACCCGCTTCGCGGTATGAGGTTTCCGCATCGGCGCCGGCGGGGATCTTCATCGGCGCGTCGATCTCTGTCACAGACCGCCAGACAGCCTCTGCAACCGCATCCGCGGTCGTGACCTCAGTGCCCGAACGCAGCTTCGTCATGTAGTCGTTGACGAAGGCGGCATATGGCTCAGGAATTTCCATGCCCATGCGCGAGACAGCATTCTTGCCGAAGCCGGTCGTCGGCGCCGAGCCAGGCAAAACAAGTTTGGCGCGAATGCCAAACAGTGCCGCTTCGAGCGCAAGGCTCTCCGTGAATGCGTTGAGGGCCGCCTTGCTGGCGCTGTAGACCGAGAGCGCGGGCAAGGGCCTGATTGTGACAGCGGAGCTGACATTAACGATGGCGCCCGAGCGACGGGCCCGCATTTGCGGGAGGAAGGCTTTGGTCATCGCCATCGCGCCGAAGACGTTTGTCTCGAACAGTTCGCGGATTTTCGCCATCTCTGTGCCTTCCAGCACATTGAGCATGCCGACGCCGGCATTGTTGACCAGGGCATCGATCGGGCCGGCGGTTTCGACCGCCTTCGCGATGCTGTCCGCGTTGGTGACGTCCAGCGGCAGGATTTCGAGCCTGTCGTTCGATGGAAGGAGGTCGTTTCGCGGCGTGCGCATGGTTGCGACGACGTCCCACCCGGCGTTCAAGAATTTCTGTGTAATGGCGAGGCCGAAACCGGACGAGCAACCGGTGATGAGGATCTTTGGCATGTTCCGTCTCCTGACATTTAACAGGACTGAAGATGGACCTGATCGTCCGGACCTTCTATATTTACATATCCGAGAATCTTTAGAGGAAGTCCGAAACATGACCGATCCGGTTGCCGAAGTTGTTTCCTTGTTAAAGCCGAGCCCGTCGATCTCGAAGCTGGTCATGGGCGGTGGCCAGTGGCTGGTTGAGCGCACGGAGATTGGAAGCCCTTTCTACTGCGCCGTGGTCGATGGCCGTTGCCTGATGACGATCACCGGTCGTGACCCAATGGTGCTCAATGCGGGTGACTTCGTCCTGGTCCCAAAGATCTTCTCGTTCACGATGAGCAGCATGCAGCCGCCGCCACGCGGCGCCCTTGCACAACGTCTGGAAACCAGCCCCGGTGTGTTTCGCCTGGGCGACCCGGAGGCGCCGACGGAGATCAAGGCACTGGTCGGGCATTGTGCCTTCGGTTCGGATGATAAAGCTCTTCTCGTATCGCTGCTGCCGGAGGTCATCCATGTTCATGGGGAAGAGCGACTGATGACTCTCGTCCGAATGATCAATGAGGAGACGCGAGCTGACCGTGTGGCACGTGAGATGGTTCTTCACCGGCTGCTGGAAGTTCTGTTCATAGATGCATTACGTTCAGCAGCAAGCGCCAAGGCGCCGCCGGGTCTCCTGCGTGGCATGGCCGATCCGCTGCTGGCGCCGACCTTGCGCCGAATACACGCAGACCCGGGTCGCAGCATGACCGTAGAAACGCTTGCCCAGGAGGCTGCGATGTCTCGTTCGACCTTCTTCGATCGTTTTCGCAAGGAAGTCGGTGTCGCGCCGATGGAATACGCGACGGGATGGCGCATGGCGCTGGCAAAAGAGTATCTCCGCGAGGATGTTGCCATGGCCGAAATCGCCGAACGCGTCGGCTATGGATCGACCAGCGCCTTCAGCGTCGCCTTCAATCGGCATGTGGGGATGCCGCCTGGCGCCTATTCGCGCGCAGCTGCTGCTGCAGCTTAGCGCGTCCGATCCTTATCCGCCGATATAGCCGGCCAGCTCTTCAGGCGCTCCCTTGGGAAAAGCCTGCTTCAGGAAATCGAGAAAGGCAGAAACCCGCGCGCTCAGGAGACGCCGCGACGGGTAAAGCGCCCAGAGCGCGATCTCGGAGCCTTCGATGTCGCCGCAATGCTTCAAGGTCCCATTAACGATATCATGGCTCACCAGCGAAATCGGCAAACGTGCGGCCCCGACGCCTGCCCTCACCGCATCCCGAACCATGATGAGGGACGACAGGACGAGGACGGGATCGATCGTGATTTTGGCAGAACCTTCGGAGTTGACGACATTCCAGGTCTCTTTATCTCCCCCTCCCCGGACGACGCCCGGAACTGGCTGACCGCCACTGGGCCGGGCGAGATCCGGACGTGCCACGACAACCAGGCGATCATGCAGAAAAGCTCGACCGATGAGGCTTTCGTCAGGCGCCGGGTTGACGCGGATCACAAGGTCATAGCCCTCCTCGATCATGTCGACGGCGCGATCTTCCGTGGTGATTTCAAGTCTGACATCCGGGTATTTCAGCGCAAAACCCGCGGCGATCTTTCCCATCGCGGTCTGCGACAAGAGGAGTGGCGCACTGATCCGCAATCGGCCGCGGGGCTTTTCAGCACCGGAGGTGATGGCCGCCGCAGTCTCGTCCAGCTCCGTCAGCAAGCGGGCAGTCCGCTCGTAGAGCGAGCGCCCTTCTTCCGTAAGTTTTAGCGTGCGTGCACCGCGCTCGAACAGCCGAAGCTGGAGCGCAGCCTCCAGTTCCGCAACGCGCCGCGACAGCGTTGCCTTCGGCCGCCCGGTGGCGCGCGCCGCTTTGCCAAAACCGCCATGGCGCGCGACGAGGTTGAAGTCGGCAAGAGCGAGCAGGTCCATATTGTTCCACCTGTGGGACAGCGCGTCTAAAATGACCGTCTACCGGGCCAACAGTGAACCATCCATATTCGGGGTGTCAAGCAACAAACCCGGAGACACTCCCATGACAATCCTCGTTACCGGCGCCACAGGCAATATCGGCGCACAAGTCGTCCAGCATCTTGTCAACCACGGCTCCGACGTTCGTGCTTTGGTCCGCGATCCCTCCAAGGCAAACTTCCCAGCCGGTATAGCCGTTGTGAAGGGCGACCTACTGGATGTTGACTCGCTCCGCAGCGCATTCGACGGCGTCTCCACGCTTTTTCTGCTGAACGCAGTCGTACCGGACGAATTCACCCAGGCACTGATCGCCCTCAACGTTGCACGATCGGCTGGCATTGAGCGCATCGTCTACCTGTCGGTGATCCATGCCGACGTCTACGTGAACGTGCCGCATTTCGCCGGCAAGTTCACCGTGGAGCGGATGATCGAACAGATGGGCATGGCCGCCACAATCCTGCGCCCGGCCTACTTCATTCAGAACGATCTAACGATCAAGGATGTCATCACCGGCTATGGCGTCTACCCGATGCCGGTCGGCGACAAGGGCCTTGCCATGATCGACGTGCGCGATATCGCCGAGATCGCTGCCTTGGAACTGCTCCGTCGCGAACAGGCGGCACAACCCCTTCCCCTCAGCCGCATCAATCTGGTCGGTCCCGAAACACTGACCGGAGCGGATATCGCTTCCGTCTGGTCGGACATCCTGGGACGCCCCATCAACTATGGCGGTGGCGATACAGCGGCCTTCGAGCAGAACCTTAAGCAGTTCATGCCCGCCTGGATGGCCTATGACATGCGCATGATGGGTGAGCGGTTCCTGACCGACGGCATGCTGCCTGAAGATGGCGATGTCGAGCGCCTGACGGCCCTGCTCGGCCGCCCGCTTCGCTCCTATCGCGCCTTCGCTTTGGAAACCGCGGCCTCTGCCTGAGGCAGGCCGTCCCACATATCAAAACAAGGACCATCGTCATGATCTATTCGACCGCAACCGTACCCGTAAATCCTGAAGCCGAAACCACGCTCACCCGAGAGCAAGTCTGGAAAGGCCTTGAACTGAAAGCGCGCGACGCGCGCCTGTTTCTGCCGCAAGGCCTCTGCACCCGCTGCGACGTCGCCGAGGAAAGTGCGACCCATTTCGTTCGGGAAGCCACGATCGCGGGCTGTGACATCAGGGAGATCATCACCCTGGAGCCGCAGAGCAAGGTCACGTTCTTTCAGGCCACTGGTCCGCGCGAGGGCGCCATCATCAATGAACTCTTCGAGGATGAAGTCGGGGCGCTGCAGCTAAAATTCTACTGCTACCTCGGGCTGCGCGGCAAGGAAGCTGGCGGACCTGAAGAGCAGGCGGAACAGTCGCAGTTCGACAGCGACAGGGGGTACAGATCGGCCCTGCTGTCGACGCTCAAGCGGACCCGCGAACTCTTGGCAGATGGAAAGCTCTGAATTCCACCATGATCGAAATCAATGAGGCGGCCTCGTGAGAGGCGCCCTGCCTATCACGAGGACCACTTCCATGCTCACCTCTCCGACAAAAATTCAGCCAACCAGCCTCCCAAAGATCCTGATCCTCGGAGCCACCGGCCCGACCGGTCGCCATATCGTCAGCCAGGCCGTTGCTCGCGGCTATGATGTCACCGCACTCGTTCGCTCGCCGGACAAAGCCGCCGACCTGATTGGAGCGAGGATCATTGTCGGCGATGCCCGCGATGAAGTGGCACTGCGTCGGGCAGTAAAAGGCCGCGACACTGTAATCAGTGCCCTCGGCACACCCGCCAGTCCGTTTCGCGACGTTACGCTCCTTTCCACTGTGACTCGAGCGCTCATCAGCGCGATGAAGGCGGAGGGGGTGGGGCGCCTCGTTGCCATAACGGGTATTGGCGCTGGCGACAGCGCCGGCCATGGTGGTTTCCTGTTCGACAATCTGATCTTCCCGCTCCTTCTGCGCAAAGTATACGCCGACAAGAACCGGCAAGAATTGATCATCAAGGAAAGCGCCCTCGACTGGACGATCGTCCGACCTTCGATCCTGAACAGCAAAGCCGGCGGCAAAACTGTTCGTGCGCTGACCAACCTCGACACATTCCACGGCGGTTCGATCTCGCGAGCAGACGTTGCGACTTTTGTGCTCGATCAGGTTACGTCAGATCGATGGCTGCATAACACACCGCTCATCTCCTGGTAGCCTTCGCAAGGCAGTATGAGAATGCTGCGAACATGGCGGTGGCACTGAAGCCGGCTTCGCCTGATCGACAATGACAATGAGGACTTCCTGGGGCATCCTGATCACCATCGAGAGTGCAGGCGGAGAGGCGGCGCTCACTCGCGCCGTTCCCATTCGGTCTCAATGTTGAATTCGACATTGGCGGAGAAGGGGATTTTGATGGCGATCTTCAAACCGAGCTTGCCCTTGCGGAAGAAGTGACTGACGACCTTGCCAAGGGTGCGAAGACGGCGGCCGGTGGCGCTGAGGAATTTTGCGAGCTGTTGCATCATGGATCTCCTGTTGATTGCGTTTCATTGCGGGGATGAAAAGCGAATCGAAAAGGAGAGCCGCACCCATAGGGTCGACGCGGGGCGGAGGACCTGAGGGCGACTGAATGTTGCTGCGCGAGGAGCGTTAAGCGGGGAAAATTCTGGCGTCAGCAGGTTGCAGCCTGACGCCCTGGGACGCACCATCCCTGACGTGTGAATGAAATCGGATCAACAAGAGATCTGCGACAGCATGTGATGCCGACGCAGTTGGACATCGCCTTTAGAACGGTGGCTCGGCCTCGGCGCGGCCATCCAGCTCGGCAATCGCCAGCGTTAGTTCGGCCTGTGCGAGATCGAGCTCGGCCTCGATTTGGGCGCGCTCGCAAGGGACTACTGCATTGCGCAATTCGGCACGTTATCCTGACAGTCAAATGGAAAATGCGTCTAGGTTGTGGGATGGGGTGATATTGCGGGTTGCAGAATCCTTCTGCGCTTTGAATAAAGCCCTTATAGCGCCTGAGTATTCAGCGCCGAGGGAAAAGCGCATGAAGAACTTATTTGTCGTGACACACGCCCAATCGCTTCACCACATCGAAAAGAAAGTCGGTGGATGGTACGACACTGGCCTTACGCAGCAAGGTTATAGGGACGCAAATGCTATCGCGGACCGGCTCAGTTCCGTTGTTACAGATGGTCCGGTCGAAATATTTAGCTCAGATCTCTTACGCGCCTCGCAAACTGCTGACGTAATTGGCGAACGTCTGAAAAGACCGATTCATACTGATTCTGATTTGCGCGAAATAAGCTACGGGTGTGCTGAAGGTATGCCACAGGAGTGGCTTGATGCTCGCCAGGTGCCAGCGCCTGATGACAGTCGCCTGGACCATCGCGGTGGCATTGAGAATGGCGAGACACGCAGAGAGGTCGCGGAGCGCGTCTATCGTGCCGTCGATGCTATTGTGTCGAGACCATGCGAAACGCAGATTATCGTTACACATGGCTTCGCACTGACTTTCGTTATAGCGGCATGGATCAAGATGCCTGTTGATGCGGTCGCGTACGTCAGCTTTCCCGCTCGATCTGGAAGCATCACACATTTGAAACAAGACGATTACTGGCGAAGCCGCGCTGTTGTTTTATTAGCGGATTGCTCGCATCTTCAGGAGACAGCTAAACATGCCTGATATCCCGGTTCGTTGTTTTGCCGTCTCGGTTGTCGTTCTTCGTGTCGTCAACGAGCAAACGCAAGTCTTGCTACTTCGTCGAAACCACACTTTGATTGGGGAGTGGTGTCAGATAGCTGGCGGCATAGAGAGTGGCGAAAAGGCTTGGGAGGCAGCCCTCAGGGAAGTGAGGGAAGAGACGGGCTTGGCCTGCGACAGCCTCTATTCGGCTGATATCTGTGAGCAATTCTATGAAGCTGACCGCGACGCCATAAGTATGCTGCCGGTTTTTGTTGGGTTCGTGAACGGCGAAACGCCCGTTGTTCTCAACGAGGAGCATAGCGAATTTTGCTGGGTGCCATTTGAAACCGCGATCAACCTGGTGCCATTCGCAGGGCAGCGCCATGTTCTGAGACATGTCAAAGCCGAATTCGCTGAAAAACAGCCTCTTCGGCATCTTCTTATTGAGATGTCGCCGCCGCTCCGCCGTACGACGTCATAACAAAGAAATATCGCCGACCTCATTCGAGGTCAGCGAGATAGAGCGCGATGTCGCGAGCAAACTGCTCATCCTCAGCTTGCGCCTGAGCGACAAGGGCGGCAAGTTCGGCTTGTGCTGCAGCACGCTCGGTTTTGGTGAAATAGCAGCTCCGAAGCTCCGCACGCAATTCGTTGATTTGATCGAGAGTGGTCATGTTGATCGTCTCCTTTTGATGACGTCAACGGGGCGACGTGCGCACGAAGCCCGGGTCAAGGAGCGCGAAGCGACCGCCAAAGGCGGCGAGTGGGGTGCCGGTTTTGTCGGAGCGCAGTGAAACGGAGCGGAGGCAAAATCGGGGGCCCACACTCGTCCTTGAGGCGGGCTGAGTAGCCGTAAAGTAGGACGGCAGAAAGAAGAGAACCCGCGGCCCCGACCAGGGGTCGCGACCGTATTCCTAAAGAGCTATCCTCTGGTGACGTCGATATCGGACAGAACCTTCTCGATCCTCTGAAGATCTTGCTCCACGGCCAGGCGCTGAAGCTCGGACAATCGCTTCTCCTTCAGCACGCTCCTGGCATTCTCCGCCGCACCCGCCCATGCAGGGCGGTGGCGCGCTGTTATGCAGGCGTTAGGGCATCGCGACGGCTGGCACAGTGAGATCACCGGAGCAGACCTGTCGCCGGCGGCATGGCGAAGACAGACGGCGGTCGCAGGATCAAAAAAACAGTCGGCCAACACGCCGACATGGAGGGTGCGTGCCGTGTCGGCCAGCATGACACGTAGGCGACCGCGATCAGCGATCATGCCGGGAAGCGGTTGCAACTCGTTGGCGGCGCCATCGAGCGACTTGGCTATCCGGACCGCGGCTGGGCCGGATAGCCCGGAACCCAGCTGCCTGTCATCGAAATAGGCGAGAATGTCATCCATCTGTCCGAGGCGCCGTTCAGTCTCGACCTCTGCCAGAAATCCTGATCTGCTGGAGCCCGCATAGCCTTCAAACGTCGCGACTGAGACGTGCTTGTATTGGATCATTCCTGCGATCGTTCCGAACGGTCTGTTGGCAATGTGCCAGGCAATTGTTCGACGAAACTGACGCGTCGTCAGTTGCCAAGGTCGGCCATCGGGTCTTGGTGGTATGATCGGCTCGGCCTCAGTTCCAAACCGCTCGTTCAGATAATCGCGAAACTGATTCAGTTTGGTGACGACGTCCGTTGCAAGTACCTGCTTGCGAGCGTGTGCGAGAGACAGGACTGGCCAAAGCGTCTCGGTACCTCGCTGTTGTACAGAGCGGACGTTAAGCTGTTCAAGGACTGAAATTGCCGTCGCTACGGGTGTGATGGTGATCCACTCCGCCTCTTCGCCACGCGCTTCCTTGCCTTTGTAGGCGACGGACTTCACCCTGTGCCTGTCAATCAGCCCGTCCTCGCTACGGGTGATCGAGAGACAACCGGGACGCATCGCCTGGACTTCACTATCGCGCATGCCGGTCAGATAGGCGCAGACGACATAGCAGGCAGCTTGCAGCATGCGTTCTTCTATTGCCAACGCCCGCGCGTCAAAACGGACACGCCAGGGACGACCGGTATCAGGATCGACCGAAATCGGCGTATCCATTCCGCCGATCTCGGTCCCCAGTTCGCCGGTCGCAGCTTCGACCGCTCGTCGCATCTCGTTATTGGGTTGACCGCCGGCAAATCGTTGAAGATTGGGATCGGCGCCGACATGCAGATAGATCAATTGCCAGTTCAACGGTGGCTCGAATCCGGAGAATGATGCTGCGCCGCCGATCCTGACAGGCCAGGCTGGAATGCCGCGGCCCTGCCGACGGCATTCATCGAGATATGCATGCAAGCGAGCCTGGCGGCGCGCCCGTCGTTCGTTGCGAGGGGCGAGAGCATCTTCAGCAGTGAGCGCCTTGTAGTGCTGTTCGAGTGCCAGCACTTCCCTGCGCGCGGCGAGAATGTCGGGCGCGAATACAGTCACATATTTGAGCGACCATGCGAGCAACGGTTTGATGATCGCTTCCGGGATCCGCGGCGTACGGTTCTCCTCCGTCCTAAATCGATACCCGGCGACCTGGGCGGGCTTGCGCCCATGCCAGGGCTCTAAGGTGAGCTTCGCCACGGTGAGGTGATTGCGGAATAAGTACAGGTCAAACACAATGCCTAATAATTGCATGACGATGATCGGCCGCCGTCCCTGACGAAGAAACCTGGCGAAATCGTCAAGCAGGACCTGATCGACGCGGCAGAGGTCGAAGACACCATGGGCCGCCTTGACGAAATCGAAGAAGCTGCGCGCGGAACGAAAAAGGCGGCGGACATTCACCGGTGTCGCTCGCATCCTGTATCCCGGCAGATCAATGTTCAGGCGAACATACAGATAATCTCGAAGAGCCTCGCCAATCTGCGGGTCATCGACAACGCTAAAATCCACGGTGGCGTCTGAGCTTCGCACGTTCTCTCGAAAAACCGCAGGGTTCAAGTCCCATCTGTCGTCGCCATAGCGCGACAGGCTCGACCGCTCGAAACCGGGGCGCAAAGCTGCGGTGGCCAGCACGGGGCGGCTGTCTAAATCCGTAGTGACGACGGGAAGGTTGGCGATAGCCTTCACTGTAACGCCTCCGGCGGCATGTAGTTGGAGACCGGTTCGCTGGCGAGCATACGACGTGTCTCCTCGATGGTCGCCGCACCGAAGGCAGGCAGGATCTGCATGGTGATGCGGGCGTGCGCGGTTGCGAACTTCGCCGCCCAATGGCTGGCGGAAAGCGAGAGGCGCTGGTCTTCAATGAAAGCGAGAAACGACAGGATGGCGGGGAGCTTGCGAGCGGTGATGACAGCGTTCGGACATTCAAGACAACCCCAGAAGGGTTGGGAACAGGGCGAGCCGGGATCGGCATAGGGGCTGGAAAAGAACCCGCCGCAGCTTGCCAGCCAGATATCCTGCTTTCCGTCGAGAAGTGAGATCGGATCGCATCCCGCTGGAGCGGCCTCTGAAGCGGTCACCGGATCATTCCGCCAGCTCTCCTCCTCCTCTGGTGTCAATACGGTGGACGAGAAAGCCGATTTGACTGCCTCGGTGAAAGCATCAGCGATCGCCGCCTCGTGCAGAGGGCGGAGTGCGGGAACATCGGCATAGTGCCGAGCGGCCACCTCCTTCGTGTGACCGACGGCAAAACGCGTCATGTGTCCCTCGGTCTTTAAATA
This sequence comes from Aliirhizobium wenxiniae, assembly GCF_019511445.1. GTDB lineage: Bacteria > Pseudomonadota > Alphaproteobacteria > Rhizobiales > Rhizobiaceae > Neorhizobium > Neorhizobium wenxiniae_A. The sequence goes on along the minus strand of NZ_JAEUAN010000015.1, from coordinate 2,631 downwards.
CCAGAGTGCCTTGTGCGTCTTGCGGAGCCGCGAAAATGTAAGATGGAGCGGCGGGCCATCATCATCACGAATATTGTGCTGTGCCGTCCATGCATCGATGCGATGCTGGGGATAGTTTATCCCGGATATTAGCCCGCCGAACCCATAGTACACCCAAAGACAGTCGGTCCGCCGATGTCTGCGAGCGGCCGCGGTCCAGGCAATCACGTGACGGATAAGTCCTCCTGGCGTTCGCGGACCTCCGTCGCCGACGCGAAGTGTCTTATGCTCAGCGCCACGGGCCCGTCGTTTGATATAAGCAATCTCGACCGTCCCGTTTGCAGGGTTTCTAAGGCAATCAACGGTCAAGGTCTTGCAGCACTCGGGCTCCAGACCGGTCTCAAGCGCCAGAAATACCATTAGTGGGATGACGTCGTGAGACGTCAAATAATGTTGTTCGTGAAGCTGACGAGACAGGTTCTCCGACGAGAGACCTCGAACTCTTCGCGCGTGCTGGAGAGCCTTATATCTGCGATCAGTATAGCGGAAAATTCCCTCGGCCTCGATCTGAGCATGCATCTCTTTCTCCATGGTCTGGAGATCGCTGTGCGCGCTTATTGGATGAGGATCGCGAAAGCGTTGGAGAAGCCTCATGATATCCGCCCGAGCGGCATCCCGAAGCTGCCGTGCAATGTAAGGACTGTATGCATCGCGGGGAGTTGCTGGGGGTATCGGCCTCAGCGTCGTATAGCTGAGCCGATCGCGGAGCGGCTCGGAAAATGCGACAATCCCCTCAGACGTTACCTCCCGCAACGTCACGATGATCTTGTTCAAAATAAATAGCAGATGGATGTTCGACTTTCCCTTTGCCGCAAACCAGGCTTCAAATCCGTCGATATGACGCGCCTGAAGGAGTTCTGGAGCATCAGGCACATCTTCAGCCTCGGTCATATACGCGAAAAACAGCGGCAGGATGCGGACATAGACAACCACAGTCGATCTGACGGACAGGGGCCCACCGAGACCAGCAAGTCGCCGTAGCGCACGCGCGAATGCAAGGGCCAGCCAGCGCGGCTTCAGATGAGTGTAGTCAAGCGGAACCTCGCCACCATCCTGCGTCTGGATGCTAAATCGTAGACCTGACACCACGTCTGCCGACACCTGTGGCGGGGCTACGAGTTCGCGAGTGAATGCGACAGGCCGGCCCCTGCGAGGTCGAGTGTTCATAAGCGACCTCCGCTTGGCAGCAGCGCGAGCAGTTCCGCGACGGCGGTATCGACGGTGTCCGCGCGCGTAGCTATATGGTCAAGGTATAAGGAAGTGGTCTCGAGGCTGGCATGTCCAAGGAGCCGCTGCACCTGCTGGAGGGGATCTCCGAGGATTCTGCGATAGCCTTCCGCCGATCCGGCCGAACTCGTCGACGGTCCGCCTTCGAGCTGGCGCTGAATCAGCATTGCGAGCATATGGACTGCGAAGGTATGCCGGAGTTGATGTGGACTGATGTCGATCGGAAATCTATTCGCCTGACAGCGCTGGCAGGCCCGGGCGAATGCGACTTCCCAGGAATTAGGGCGCACCGGCTGACCGACCTCCGTCAACCACAAGACCGCTGGTTCGATTGGCGAATTATCCGCCTCACAGATGACCAAACGCTCTCGTTCTTCCGGCGAGAACACTTCCAGCGGAACAACTCGCCCATCGGCTAGTAAAAGATTCCTTGACCCGACGGTCGGTCGACGCACGTGGATTGGACGTTCTACAAGGCTCCAGCCTTGGCGGGCTTTGAACTTCGTGACTGCGTGGGCGCGTTCAACGCGAATGTAGGCTCGGAGCCGCTGAAGCAGACCATCTGGAATAAGAATTGCCCGTCCGCGCTCACCTTTGGTGAGGCCTGCTGGCAAATTAAGCCACGCCTGGCGACGAGACCCATTCGCCGCAGGCAAAGCGTCAAACTCGAACGCCAAGAGAAACGAGGCCTCTTCGAGCCTCAAGCCGGTCACCACCAACATCTCCGCGAACAGCGCGTTGCGAAGTCCATTCCTGTCGCGCGCTCCCGGGCGCTCACTTCCATCCGCGGTCAGGCCGCGTAGCCCCACATCACGGAACTGCCGAAAATCCTCAAGCGTAACGAAACGGATGGTTGTTTGATTAGCAGGCCGTTCGAATGCATCGTCGCGCGCGACTATCTTGCCCTGGCCCCGCCTCCGATTACGGCGCCAGATCTCTCGATGCGAAAAGGGACTGGAGCGCAGAAGTCCCTCGCGCACTCCCCACTCATACAGCTTGTCGATTGCCGCAATCGATCTGTTCCACGACGCCGCCGAGATCCGGCTTCCAGGCTCGCTCCTTCTGCGAATGCGATGGAAGGCTTCGACATCGGTGCGAGCAGCTTCCCAGACAGGCTTGTCACAGACCTCGGTGAGGAAGCGCAACCACACCATGATGTCGTAGCCATAGGCCCGAAGAGAATGACGGGAGCGAACTCCGTTGAGCGGCAGGTCGAGAAAAAAGCGATCAACGTCGGCGTCGTACAGTTCACCGCCGCGTAAAATACGCGGCACATAGGCATCGAGGCCATCGGCAGCCCGCCGCTCTTCGAGCGTGACCTTGGTTGAAGTGTCAAAAATATCCACAGCTTGTTCAACCCTCCCC
>NZ_JAEUAN010000140.1 GCF_019511445.1 Aliirhizobium wenxiniae | reverse complement strand
GCTATCGCACAGTCGCGCGTTTTTGGTCAGGGCGTATCTGCTGCAGACGCACGAGATGCTGTTTGACGCCCATTGGCACGGCTTCCGTGTGTTCGGCGGCGTCCCTGCTCGCGGCATCTACGATAATATGAAGACAGCGGTCGATCGCGTCGGCCGGGGCAAGGAGCGACAGGTCAACATCCGGTTCCTTGCGATGACGAACCACTACGTCTTTGCACCTGAGTTCTGCAATCCTGCTGCGGGCTGGGA
>NZ_JAEUAN010000014.1 GCF_019511445.1 Aliirhizobium wenxiniae | reverse complement strand
GCGACTGCATGTCGACCGCGGAGACAACCGTGCTCCCAGCACAGGACGAATTTGCAGGACTGAAAGATGTCGAAAGAAAATCTAGAAAAGATGTCGCGCTCGCAACACGGCAACGAAGTACCTTGTTTAAAATCCGCTTGACCCGATGCAGGCGATTAGACAACGAATACGAACTGCCGACATCAGAACGAAAAGGTGCATTGTTTCAGCATAACACCACCAATCTTCATAGAAGATTGATCCGATTGGCTTCTCGGCGGACATAGCGCTTGTCGGTTCCGGTATCGATCAGTTCTCTCTTCGACATCTGAATTCTCCATCGGTTGCGATAAGCGGATAACTCGCGCGCGCCCGAAAAGATGCATCGAATCCAGAGGCTTGATTTGAATCTCCTGGTTACGGTGGAAAACTGAATCAAGCCATTGAAAATGATTCGTTTTTCGAGTCGGAACTGAGTCGCAGATGACGCAGTTGAATCGCATAGGTTGCGTCTTGTGCGAGGAGTTCGATATGGCCGGTCAGCGCGCTCAATGGAAAGGCTTCATCAAGTTTGGCGAAGTGACGTGTGGGGTGGCGCTTTACACGGCCGCCTCGACCTCGGAGCGGATCACATTCAATACGATCAACACCGCGACCGGAAACCGCGTCAATCGCGTGTTCATCGACAGCTACACAGAAGAGCCTGTACCAAAGGAAGCCCAGACCAAGGGTTTCGAGATCGAGAATGGCCAATACATCATTATCGATCCAGTGGAAGTGGCCGCCACCATTCCGGAAAGCAACAAGACGCTGGAGGTTGAAGCCTTCATTCCCTGCTCGGACGTCGACGATGTCTATTTCGACAAGCCGTATTACCTCACGCCCGACAAGATCGGCACAGACGCCTTTGCTGCCCTGAGAGACGGCATGCGCAGATCGAAAGTCGCAGCGATCGCCCGAACTGTCCTGTTTCGGCGGATGCGGACCGTTCTCATCCGCCCACACGGCAAGGGGCTGATCGCCACTACGCTGAACTACGACTATGAAGTTCGGTCATCGAAGAAAGCCTTCGAAGACATGCCGAAAATCAGGATCAAGGGCGAGATGCTGGATCTCGCCAAGCACATCATTTCGACAAAGAAAGGCGACTTCGATCCTGCGGCCTTCGACGATCGTTATGAGGCGGCACTGGCCGAGCTGGTGAAAGCCAAGATCGAGGGTAAAGCTCTGCCGAAACGCAAAAAGGTCGAGGTCTCCAAGCCGAACGACCTTTTGGCAGCGCTACGCGAAAGCGCTGGCCTCGGCAAATCCGCCAGCGACAAACCGAAACGCACTGCGGCCAACGCCAACAAGGGTGGTGGCCGTCAGCGCGCCGCGCGCGGGGCGGCATCGAAGACCGCCTCTTCGAAAGCTGCCCCGCAGCGCAAGGCCGGATGAGGAGACGAGATCATGGCACTTCGCCCCTATTGGAAGGGCTATTTAAAACTCTCGCTTGTCACATGCCCGGTCTCGATGATGCCGGCGACGTCAGAAGCGGAAAAGGTTCGGTTTCATACTCTGAACAGGGAAACCGGCAATCGTGTCGTCTCCCAATACATCGACTCAGTCACCGGCAAGCCGGTGAAGGATGAGAACGAGGCCAAGGGTTATGCCCGCGGCGAGAACGATTACGTGATCCTCACGGACGACGATCTCGACGCCGTGGCGCTGGATACGGTGAAGACAATCGATATCGAGAAGTTCGCGCCGGCCGACAGCATCGAGTGGGTGTATCTGGAAAAACCCCACTATCTGATGCCGGACGATCCCGTCGGGCACGAAGCCTTTGCCGTCATGCGCGATGCGATGAAGGCCGACAAGGTCGTCGGCGTCTCGAAGCTGGTGATCGGTCGGCGCGAGCGAGCCGTTGTCCTCGAACCGCGGGACGACGGCATTGTCCTATGGTCGTTGCGATTTGGCGATGAGGTTCGGCCTGAAGAGAACTACTTCGAGGATATCGATGACGACGCCGATCCAGACCTCATCCCGTTGGTGCAGAAGCTGATCAAACAAAAGACCGCACGCTGGTCGCCCGACATGGTCAGCGATCCAATCCAGGAAAGCCTGCTGAAGTTGATCGCCGAGAAAAAGAAGCGGCTGAAGCCCAGGAGGGCCGCAAAGGGCAAAAAGACAGAGGATGCGCCGGCATCGAATGTCGTCAACATCATGGATGCCCTACGCAAGAGCGTTGAGGCCGATCTCAAAAAGAAAAAGGCAGGCTGACATGCACGAAGAACCAGAGATCCGGCTGTGTGAGCCTGCGCCGTTTATCTATTTCGAGAACGGCCAAATCGCCGTGACCGATGGATCATCGGTCTGGCTGGTCATCGTCACCTGCGAGGCGATGAAGGCCACAGCCTCTCCGCCGGAGAAATCGTTGAGGCGGCTTGTCCGCTACGCCGAGTTGTATCGTGACCTTGCGGCAGCCAGCATTCGGCGGGGCGAAGAGCTAGATGGGAAGGTCTGGGTGCGAGAAAGCGACGTGCTCGCCGCGAAAAGTCCTAGTGGGACTTTGGGCCGGTCGACCCGAGCACAGGGGCGGATTTGACGCAGCGTGAACCGTTTCCACACACACCGGACGGTCGCTACATGGTGGTCCGAGGGCGACTTTGGAGGTTGAGCAATCCGAACCTGGATCAGGACCAACGACAGGCGCTCGTCTCGGAGCTCATGAATGCTCGCAGAGCGGTCAAGGACGCGAAAGACGATGAAGAGGCAAGAGCTGCCGCCCGTGCCCAAGTTGATACCGCGAAAACCGCGTTAGGCGAGCGCGGTCCGGTGTGGTGGACGGATGGGGCACCCGACTATAATCGCAAGCTCGCGAAGAGCACGCCTTACCGAAAGTGGTTTGAGGCATTGACGCTTACTCGTTAGGGGTTAGACCCACCTGAGGGGTTTGCTGGTGCCGCCAGATTGTTTGGCTCATTATGTGCGGGCACCGAAACGGACGATGTTGTGCGAGGATTGGTGGCTGGCCCAAGGAGATAACTTCCCAAAATGGCCGCGATCGCGACAATCACGCCGACAGCTATAAGTCGTAACACCCTTCTGTTCGTCCGGCTAATGTCCGTCATACGGCTTCCTCTCCTCTACCCCAGGCGATTGCCCCAGGGTGCGTTTACCCTCCTGGTGATGGCTCGGCTGCCTCGGCGCCCGCATCGTCTCCTGATGGACGCCTATCGGACGTGTTCTTTGGGGTCTCATCTTTATTGTCTTGCTTCTGCAGGTCGCGCTCAATCGTCTCACGCGAACCTTCGGCAGGATCCTGTTCGGGGTGGTCTTTTGGGTCGGTCATATCAAATCTCCTCTGTCCGTGACGAACCAGATCAAAGGTCGAAATGTTCCGTGCCGGACCGGCTTGATGATTGCACTCTTCCGGTATCTTGACCGCAGGCGAGCAAGCCACATGTCTTGGATATGAAACGTATAGCCGCGCCCGCGACTGACAAGCACCCGGATCGATTTCTGCAATGTCAGGAAGCGATGGCAGGAGCATTTTCTGAGGCAGCCGTGAAAGCTGGCTGGCGACCCGAAGAAGTCTCCGCTGCCATGGTCGAGCTTGCCGATCATTTGATGCTAGGGATAATCGCGAACCGCGACGTCGATCGCGACCTTTCGATCCTCAGGAGACAATGATCCGATGTGCGGCAGGTTTACGTTCGAGCATGAGTGGCCAGCCTTTCTTGATTTGTACGAGCTGGACTCCGCTCAGGAACGCGGACGAAATACCCAGGCTCGCTATAACATTGCCCCGTCGCAAGATGTCCTGATCGTTCACAACGATGTCGAGGGCAAACAGGTTGCACAGATCGCGCGGTGGTGGTTGGTACCATTTTGGGCAAAGGAACTGCCCAAGGGCGCGATGTTCAACGCTCGGATCGAGACCATCGGAACATCGCCGGCGTTTCGCGATGCGTTCAAGTCGAAGCGGTGCCTGATCCCGGCCGATGGGTTCTACGAGTGGACCGTCAATCCGGACGATGGCAAGAAGGACCCGTGGCTTATCACCCAGCCCGGCGGCAACCCCTTCTCGTTTGCCGGACTGTGGGCGCATAATGAAAAACTCGGCATCACCAGCTGCACCATTATCACCATGCCCTCGGCAGAGCCGATGACGCGTTTGCACGACAGGCAGCCCGCAATTCTCGATCCGGCGGCTTATAAGGAGTGGCTTGATCCCGCGACAAGCGGTGCGCGGGCGAAAGAGCTTTTGGAAAACCAGAATCTCGACGGCGTGTTAGAGTTTCATCGGGTCTCGAGAGACGTGAACTCATCAAGGTTCACGGGGAAGCCAGAGGTCAATCCGCTGTAAATCCGGCTTCGGCGGATGATGCAGGCGGCTTTGAGAGATTGAGGATCGCGGCGGACAGGTTAGGTGCTCGCCTGGCGCTTCGTTGCTCGCATCGAGAAACCGGAAAAACCGATGCGTTCACCATCTCCGTCGTGTTCGATTGGCACGCCGCGACCTCGTAAAGCGAACCCAGCCAGAGCGGAAATGTTCCATCGTCTCTTACTGGCTCTATTGGCTGGCAAGTTCGACATCGCTTGGCGTCAGATCATCAGAGTTTTGCGGGCTTCCGACATGGGCCACAAGTTCGCGCGGATCGAAATAGGCACGGAACGAGGATATCCGATCGTCTGCAAATTCCAGAACACTGACGCCACTGTAGGAGATAGCCTGTCCCTGGATCACGCCATCGCTTCGCCATTCCAGCATCGCGCTCCCCTCGCCTTCCGCGACGCTGACAAACTCAGAGGATATTTCCTCGAATGGCGCACGATATGCCGTCCAGAAAGCTTTCGCCGCTCCGCCATCATCTGCGTCATGAACTGTCAGTGGATTTGATAGAACCGCCTTGTCAGAAAAGAGCGCGGTGATGCCATCGACATCCGATGTTTTCTCGAGCTGATGAAGCGCGGTGATGAAGTCGTCTGCGAGCTTGTCCATTTGTTTTCCTTCCTGTGTCTGAAACGAGAACAGGACCCGGCTCTCATTGTTCCCCTATCAGTCAGCATCGGTGCGCTTGACAGTGCGCTACAACCGCATAGGTTCACGAGGCCTCGACGTGGCTCTTGCCTTCCGAGGCTCTCGTTGGACTGGTTGCTTTGGGAGGAGCATCCAGTCCAACGACGCTATTTGCGTCGATGTAATTGGACGTCATGTTTCAGTGAAAATTTCTACTCTTCACCTTCAGCGTGTCGATGTGAAGATCCGGTACGAAAATATCGCGAACCTTGTTCGGTTTCGGCCGATCCCGGGCATCCCCACCCCCCGGTGAGCCATGGGCGAACTCGTCGCCGCGTCCGGTCGGATGCTTAAACTCGGAATCGCGATCGGACAGGGCTGCAAGATCCCCAGACAGATCCTCAAGCTGCCGCGCAATCAGATGAACGACCTCACCCTCGCGCTGGATCTTGCCGTGGATCGCCATCATGCTGGCACCAAGCACGACGCGTCGTCGCTTTTCGAACAGGCTTGGCCACACGACCACGTTGGCAATGCCAGTCTCATCCTCGATGGTGATGAACATCACCCCCTTGGCGCTGCCCGGCTTTTGGCGGACCAGCACGAGACCGGCGGCGCAGACAAAACTCTTGTCTCTTGCATTCATCGCGTCGGCGCAGGTGACGATCCGGCGAGCCGTGAGATTCCGGCGAAGGAAGGATATGGGATGCTCCCTGAGCGTCAATCCGACATGGGCATAATCCTCGACGACGTTGTGGCTTTCGGTCATCTGCCTCAATGTTACCTCCGGCTCCTGCTGCTCGGCCACGGCTCTCTCCTCCCGTGCCGCTGCCGCGGCAAACAGCGGGAGCGGCTCGTCGCGGAGGGCCTTGATCGCCCATAGGGCATCTCGCCGTTCCAAGCCAAACGCCGGACGGAACGCATCGGCCTCGGCCAGTTGAACCAAGGCCTCGGCCGGCACCTCAGATCGTCGCCAGACATCATCGACAGTTTCGAATGGCCGCTCCATGCGGGCAGCAATAATCCGCGCGGCGTCTGCGACCGCCAATCCATCGACCTGCCGCATGCCAAGCCGGATGGCATGGCGGTCGGATCCCGGAATTTCTTCAAGCGTGCAGTCCCATCGCGAATGCTGAACCGAGATGGGCCGTACTTCGACACCATGCTTGCGAGCATCACCAATGATCTGGGCGGGCGCGTAAAAACCCATCGGAAGGGAGTTCATCAGCGCGGCGGCGAAGGCATCCGGAAAGTGGCATTTGATGAAGCAGGATGCATAGGCAATCAGGGCGAACGATGCGGCATGGCTCTCCGGGAAGCCGTAGGATCCAAATCCCTCCAGCTGTTTGAATGTCCTCTCGGCGAATTCACGCGTGTAGCCATTGTTGATCATGCCGTCGATCAGCTTGGCCTGGAAGCGGGAGACACCGCCGGTGAACTTGAAGGTCGCCATCGACTTGCGCAACTGGTCGGCCTCGCCAGCTGTAAATCCGGCGCAGACCATCGCGACCTTCATCGCCGATTCCTGAAACAGCGGCACGCCCAACGTTTTGCCAAGCACGGCTTCGAGCTCAGGCGTCGGGTATTCGACCGGTTCCTTGCCCTCGCGTCGTCGAAGATAGGGGTGCACCATGTCGCCTTGGATCGGACCCGGCCGGACGATCGCCACCTGAACAACCAGATCGTAGAATGTCCGAGGCTTCAGTCGTGGCAGCATCGACATCTGCGCGCGGCTCTCGACCTGGAACGTCCCGAGCGTATCGGCCTTGCGGATCATCGCGTAGGTGGCGCTGTCCTCCTGCTTGACCCTGGCGAGATCGAGATCCTCTCCCTTATGCTCGCGGATCAGATCGAACGCCTTCTGCATGCAGGTCAGCATGCCCAGCGCCAGCACGTCGACCTTCATCATTTTCAGGGCTTCGACATCATCCTTGTCCCATTCAATCACCTGACGATCTTCCATGGCTGCCGGCTCGATCGGCACGAGGTCATCGAGGCGCGAGCGCGTCAGCACGAAGCCGCCGACATGCTGACCGAGATGCCTGGGGGCGCCCATCAGCTCGCGGGCAAGGCGAAGTGTCGTCACCAGGCGGTAGTCGTCCGGGTTGAGGTTCAGCTCGCGGACATTGCGCTCGGTAATCTCTTCCGACCACGACCAGAGACCGGATGAAAGGGCCTTGGTGACATCCTCGGGCAAGCCCATCGCCTTGCCGATGTCCTTGATGGCGCTCTTGGCCCGGTAGCGGGTGACGGTGCAAACCAGTGCCGCCCGGTCGCGGCCATAAGTCCTGTAAATCCACTGAATGACTTCCTCGCGCCGCTGGTGCTCGAAGTCGACATCAATGTCCGGCGGCTCGTTCCGCTCCTTGGAGACGAAACGTTCGAACAGCAAGTCATTGGTTTCCGGATCGATGCTGGTGATGCCGAGGATGTAACAGATCGCTGAATTTGCCGCCGATCCCCTGCCCTGGCAAAGGATGCCCTGGCTGCGGGCGAAACGGACGATGCTGTAGACCGTCAGGAAGTAGGGCGCGTAGTCCATCTCCTTGATAAGGTCGAGCTCGTGCCTGACGGATCTCAGAACCTTTTGCGGCAAGCCTTCGGGGTAGCGGATCGGGATACAGTCACGGACGCACTGTTCGAGGGACTGCTGGGCGTCCATGCCATCGATCAAGGCCTCTTCGGGATACTCGTAGGTCAGCTCTTCAAGCGAGAACCTGCACTGCTCGACGATCTCCATCGTCCGAGCGAGTGCTTGCGGATATCGGGGGAAGAGCCGCTCCATCTCCTCCGGTGGTTTCAAAAAACGGTCGGCAAACCGCTCCCGGTCGAACCCGACCGTATTGATCGTGGTGCTTTCACGGATGCATGTGACAATATCCTGGAGGCGCCGTCGGGACGGTTCATGGAAAAGTACATCGTTGGTAACGACGGTTTTGACGCGGAATTTCGCCGCCATGTTCGCTAGCTCGTGGAGCCGCATCTGATCGTTCGGCCGCCGTCGAAGACAGAGCGAGACATAAGCCCGCCTCCCGAAAATCTCTGCCATCTTGCGCAGCTGCACGGCGCAAATCTCATCTGGGAGGTTCGGCACGAGAATGCCGATCAGGCCGTCTGCGTAAAGGGCGACATCATCGAGGTGGAGGATGCAATTGTCCTTGCCACCCCTGCCCTTGCCGAGCGTAATCAACCGGGTCAGCCGGGAGTAGGCTGCTTTGTCGGTCGGGTAGACCAGGATCGACATGCCATCCTGCAGATCGAGACGACATCCGACCACGAGGCGAAGCCCCGTGTCACGCGATGCTTCCAACGCGCGCACGATCCCAGCCAGCGAATTGCGGTCAACCACACCAAGTGCCTCAATGCCGAGTGCCTTCGCGGCGGCGAAAAGCTCCTGTGCGGACGATGCCCCTCGCAGGAAGCTGAAATGCGTCGTTACCTGGAGTTCGGCATACTTCATGCAAAGATCCCGTGCATGAACCATTTGTGCGATCCGGTCTCCGGACCTACGCCGTCGCCGGAGCGGAAAATCCAGAAGCGCTCGCCGTCATCGTTCTCGATAACGAAATAGTCGCGAACAGCTTCGAGCTCGCTCGGCCGCATCCACCACTCGCCAAAGATGCGCTCAGGGCCATCGGCCCTTCTGACGCGGTGGCGTTTGCCGCGCCAAGTGATGGTGGCGGGCGGATAGTCCGGCATCATCGCGATCGCCTGGATCTGCTCGGGTCGGCTGAACAAGCGAACCGGTCTCCGCCAATGACTGACCCATCCTTCTTCGACGGCTTCCGCGACGGCGGACACTCGCTGAATACTGCGCTCCGGGACATCGGAGGCGAAGGGAGCAACCCTGTAGACCCGCTGCCCGCGATTGGCGAAAACATCGATCAGCGGCGTGATGTCGCTGTTTTCTTCCTCCACGAGCGAGGAAACCTTCTGCTCTTGCGCCAAGGGCTCCGCGGACACAGCCACCAGCGTCAGCTTCTCGATGCCAAAGCCCGGCTCGATCTTTTCGGTTCGGTCGCGGAAAAGCTTGGTGAGCCAGGCGATATCGCGCGCGGGCTTCGCCGTTCCGGCCCGTATCGCCTGGATCGTGTTGTCGACCTTGTGGACTATCAGATCCGTGCGCCGGGCACCGAGCCCGCGCTTCTCCAGTTCGGCAACGAGCTGCACAACCAGCCGACCAACGTATTTGTTGATCGTCTCGGCAGCGCCAATGGGCTCCTGGAACGATCGTGAGACCTCGACGAGGTCGGCGGTCCGGATGGGCTCGATGGGCTCGTTCATGCGTCCGAACATTTGATCGAGACGACGGCCGACTTCCGGCCCGAAGCGAAGGGCCAGCGGTGCCCTTGGCGTGTTCGATAGTTCTCCGATCGACTGGAAGCCGAGAACCCGCAGGTCCTGCACCACCTTCTCCGGAAGCCTCAGCAGGGAAATCGGCAGCTTCTCGACGGCGCGGACGATCTCGCCGCGCGGCACGATCACCGTGTCACGCTTGATGGCCCGCACGCAGGCATGCGCTGCCCCCCAGGTGTCTGCAATTGCGGCCCGGGCGGTGAGCCTTCTGCCACGAAACATGTTGACGATGCCGGTGATCATCGGCAACTCGCCGCCCTGGAGATGATCGGCGCCTTCCGTATCGAGAACGAGACCATCGGTGCCATCGACGGCAACGATCGGTGAATAATGCCCGAGCGCCCAGAAGCCGAGGCGATCCAGCTCCATGGCATCAGCTGCGGGGTCCGCATCGACGAGCATAAGCCCCCGAAAGATTGCCTGCGCCTTGGCGGCTGGCATCCCCACCCTGACACCGATCTGTCTCGCGGTATGATCGGCCGCAGACACCCAGCGCTTGGCACCGCTACTGGCGATGACGGCGATCGGACGGTCATCCGGAATAGCGGGATCGTCCCGCCTGATCCTGTCCGTGGCCAGATCCGGAAGATAGATGGATACGACCCTTGTCATCACACGCTCCGACGTAAAACTCAGCACACTCGCCCGCACGCGATCTCATTAATTCCAGAAACCATCTTGGCCGCCCGATCCCGGGAACCGGGAGCGCCTCTGAAGGCAGAACGCTCACACGCCAACGCGTCATCGCTGCCGTCGGCTGACCGAAATCATTCGCTTCGGTTTGACGCCGCCATCGACGCACTACGAGAGCGATTGTCCCGGTCCGCTCCGCCACAAGTTGGAGCCGCCGACTGACGACCATAGGCAGCCTGACCATTTCGCCGACAACCGCTCCGAGACCACCGTATGACAGCGCCTCCTCCATGCTCGCAGCGACATCCTCCTCCTTGTCGCTTTCGACAAAGATCACCCGCTTGGAATGAAGCCCAGCCTGAGCCAGTGCCGGGAAGAACAGATCGGGCCGTGTGAGACACCAGACGACCTGGCCTTTGGTGCGTGCAGCGATCCCGGCTGCAAACAGTGCTGCTGCAGCTCCGTCGACCGTGCCGGACCCGCCGCCAGCAAATTCATGGAGAGCGCCCTGCGCCAACCCACCGCCCGGCAGGATCGCATCAATTTCTGCCACGCCAAATGGCAGACAGCCAGCCTTCTTGGCGCCTTCTCCTTCAATCGAAGAGATGCGTTCGCGCAGATCTGCCAGGACTTGGGCGCGGACAGCCGACATCATTCGCGGAATCCTTTCGGTTCGCGTTGATTGAAAACAAGGCGACGTCATGCCGCCAGAACAGTTGATGTTCTGTATCTGTTCCGTTAGGAGAAAAGAGTCAAGCGGCCAGAAAATAGGAATAGAGTCTCATAATTTTAGCAATCTCGCGGATTCTCGTTGTGAATCAGATCGCTAGAAATCGGGTCGAGTGGATTAGAGAGTTGAAGAAAAATTTTGGGAGCCTCGCATCCCCATAGACTTAAGGCTGAGATACGCTTGAAACCAAAAGAAATCGCAGTCTCGACCTCAGCGCCACCTCCGTCAGGTGAAAGCGTCCATGATAACGGTTGAGTGCCGCGCATGTGGGCGAACCGATACGCTTGAGTGCGAAAGCATGGCGCGGGAATGACGTTCGCCAGGTTGCGGCGCATGGCGGCGATGGGCTGCGATCGCCTGATCAGCCTTAAAGGAGACCGGTGCGAGACAAGGTTCCCGTGCCTTGAACCGATAGCGCCTCCGCCCGCCGGTTCTCCAACCTGAAGCTCTGTTCGGATTTTGATTGCGCACGCCCGCTTGCAGCCTATCGAAACACCCGCGATAATCCCTGCCCATTCATCGATCAGCAAGCTCCTATGGACTCGATAGACCGACCCTCGCGTGAACGTTCACAGCTCTCCGGCCGCTACACCGACAACGGCATTACCGTCATCGTGGAAATCTTCAAACCTTCTGGCAGCGCCGCTTGGTATATGGAAGTGACAAGCTTAGAACAGCAGGTCACCGGCTGGAGTGAAACATTCGCTTCCGATCAGGAGGCGTGGGACGAGTTCATCTATGTCGTCAACACCGAGGACATCTCGGTTTTTCTGTAGCCTCGCCGACATCTTTGGGAATTGTTGAGTTGACGATCGACAGTGAAAAACGACGGATGATCTTCGAGCGCGCCCGCCAGAAAGCGTTGGCCAGAGGAATGCCGATCGACGAGGATCCCGAGTTTCTGACGTTGGTGGAACTGTGGATACTTGGTGAGATCGAGATGTCAGAGCTCCGATCCCGCTACAACGGCCTCGTCACGCAGCGGGCAAGATGGAAGATCCCTGCGGCAGGCTCATAGCGCGCAGGTTGATGCGACCGGCCCACAGGCTCGTCTCTTGAGAGACACATGGCGAGGACGGCATCGTGAGAGATGACGACTAATATCGCCATCTCTGCCAGTCGGCTTCGTCTCACTGGGATAGGCTCACAAACAGATTAGCGGTGCGGTCCGATAACGCTTTCAACAGCGAAACCCGTTACATTCCACCGATTTTAGCGCTTGTGTCACGGCGAAGGTGCGGCGGCACATCTCCAAGTTCGGCGAGCTTGCCATTCTGTTTCAGGCTTCGGCTTCCGAACCCTTTTTCGTTGCGGGAACAAATCGCAAAACCACGAAGTTCCACAAACAGCCGATGCCTTCGCATGGACGTCGGCTTTCCTTGTACTGCTCCCCTCACCGGCTCAGTCCGGTGGGGGTTGCGGCAACCGGAACTCAAGAAAAATAGCGATCTCGCATGGCATACAGTAGATTACGCATCCTCATCATGGCGCTTGGTCCACGCGCTTTCAAACCCCTCCCTGACGGCGTTGGATTGAAGACGGCAAATCAAGCCAAGAGCGAAGGGCTAGTCGAAGCTGACGGAGAATTGTCCGCCAAAGCGAAGTTCCGGCTCACGCCAGCGGGGCTTGCGAAAAAGTCCGTCTATGGTGGATCGCAGCGTGTAAAAAATCGCTGACGCGTTAACGGAACCAACCAACACAACCGACGTTATCGGCGCAACCGCTCTGTATGTCCCCTCTCAGGTCGGCTTCCTCAGACCCGCTGCGCTCCCCAACCTTCGCAGCGGGTTTTTCTTTGGACATAGGAACGATTGCGAAACGATCCGGTTTGGCTGCTGCCGATCTCATTGCCCAATAGATCGGTTTGCGATGGTGCCCTTCGGCTTCCTCTCTCACGGACCCGCCGAAGGGCATTTCTTTAGGAACTCAGCTGAGTTCCGATCGGTTTCCCAATACAAAGGAGACCTCATGCCGTATCTCGCAAGCCGTCGTTCGCCCGAAGCTGATCAGCCACCCAATCCAGTCACCGGATATCGCAGTTTGGTTTTTGCGGTCGTGTCGGTTGTGTTCGCCATTGCTGTGCTGAGCGTTTGCGTCCTGACCGTCACAGCGGCGTGATAAGCCTCAACCGGTTCCCCGGCAGCAATTCGATCGTCTTCTTGCTCTCAAGATAGAAGAGCGCATTCACCAGCATTTCTTGGCTGTGTCCCGCCTTCATCAGCGGTACGCCGATGTCGAATATACTCATCGGCGTATCCGGCTTCGCATCTAGCACCCGCAACTGTTCAAGGACAGCTTCGACCGCCTCCATTACCGATCTCGCTCAAAGGAAGGTGTCCAGCCGCGAGCCGCACCATAGCTGAGATAGAGGCTTGCCGTTTCAAGCTGCTCACACAGAAATTCGGCATCGGCGATGACTGATCTCAGAGCCGCCAACGCGTTGCCACCGAACGCGTCCAATACGTCTTGCGCCTTCTCGATATCGATTTCTTCGATGCGGGGAACAGCGGACATAACACCCTCCAAATAGGATTATGTTCCTGTTATGTTCTCATCGCACTACAGAGTCAACGTCGGTTAGCGCATTCACATCTAAGCTATTGCAACTTCTCGCATCTTTTCGACGCCCCGCCGTCTCTGTTAGGTTATGGCAAAACTGGGGCACAACAGATGTACTTCACCGCGTTCGAAGCGCTTGAACCGCGCGATCTTGACGAGTTAAAAAGCGTCCTCGAAGAGACACGTCTGGATCGCGGTATCGATGCTCGCGACCCTACCCTAGACGACCTAGCTCGTGATCTCGTAAATCTATGGCTGGCGGGTTTTCGCGGTTCTTGCGAACTGAAGGCGATGATGAAGCCGCTGGATCACCATTTGGTTCAATGACGAATTCGGGACTTGAACCGGGCGTTCATTAAAAGCTCTTGCTTCGTTGCAAACGTGCCGAAAAGCTTGGTTAGGCGCAATCGCTCATCGCTCGTCAGCTTGTACTGAAGCGCGAAGTCGATGATTGTCATCACCGCTGCGCGCCTTCAACCTTCAACTCAATCTGCTCCGCGTTCGCGTCACGACGCGAAGTGGAAGCCGAAGTTTCCGTACGGAATCGTACAAAGAGTAAAGTCGACCCTACTGCCCTTCGCAGGGCTTGAAAGTAACATTTGATTGAATCAGGTTGAGGCTCCAAAAAAGTTCAACCACCTTTCCGACTCAATATTCGTAATCTAACATATAAATGCTGAGGAACTTACGAAGGCGTGACCAATAAGAACGCGCGCCAACAAGAGTAAAATGGATACATAATCATGTTTTCACAAGTTACTCCCAAATTCCAGCTTCCCGAATTTGGGCTATTTACGTGGAATGTACCAGAAAACCGGCTCGTCGCGGATGAGGTGTACGCGAGTATTTACGGCTTGAGTGCGGATAAGCTTGCCAAAGGCATTGAGATCGAAGAAGTGATAGGCCTCATATTTAAAGACGACAGGGAAATGTGCGGCTCGTTCAACGCATGCTTCCATTCTAGCGGGAAAGCTTGGAACGATTGACTACCGCATCTCTGTAGGAGGTCTGCTTCGCAACGTGTCTGCCTATGGTCGCTGTCTTCGCGATGAAGATGGCATCCCGTCATATTTCACGGGCGGCGTTGCGCTCGATCTCTCGTTTTCGTTTGCTGACAGCAGACACAAGCGAGATCACTGATCTTTTGGCTTATCGCGGATGGCTTGCAGCTTGACTATCGTCGCAGCCACCTTGGCTTTGCGCTGAGCAGCATTTGGCTTCTTCGTCGTTTGTCCGGCACGGAGTTGGCAGCGAAAACGCTTCAATGAATCCAACGAATCCATACATCCTCCCCCCCCCCTTTTCCACATTGCGTTGTGGATGATGGCAAACAGATAAATATACGTTTCAGAGGATACGCATATTAGTTGGACATATCGCGGCGAGCCGTTCACCAGCGCCGACATCGGGGATCACGTCGGCTTCGTATACCTACTGACAGATCGGATCAATTCTAAAAAATTCGTTGGCAAGAAGCTGTTCTTCTCCACCAAGACCCTGCCCCCGCTGAAAGGCGGCAAGCGGAAGAAGACCCTGGAATCCGATTGGCAAACCTATTGCTCTTCATCGCCGGTTATTAAAACCATAGTCGCAGAACACGGCATTGACCGGTTCCAACGCGAGATCGTCCATCTATGCCGGTAGAAAGGCGAGATGAGCTACCACGAGACGCGCCTTCAGTTCGTTTACGACGTGCTGCTATCGGATGAATGGTATAACGACATGGTGATGTGCAGGATCGCATCGAAGCATGTGAAGAGCCTTAGCGCTACCACCACGCTAAACGGGCTATAGCCGACAAGGACGCAAGATGTTCGCGCATATAGCTTCCAAATACGACCGCCGACTATTGAGCACGGATTGCGGAGCTATTGCGATCTTCATGCCGATGCCTTTTTTCCAGATCAGTTCCATGCCAGCCTCATCTACTGAAATTTGCTGGCACACCATTTATACCGACATTTGCAAACCGGAAACACTAAATATAGTATTAACGGCAACATCGGACCAGCACGACATATCCTATCATCGTGGACGTATGCGGGGACGAAGACGCAAACAGAAACAAGGCATGTTCGCCCAACTCAATCTCTACGCAATCATCGCCCTCTTCATAGCCCTCATCGCCCTTGGCGGGGGCTGGTACGTCTCTCACCGTATTTCTACTGCTGAGATCGACACCCTGACACAGCGCAACGCGGTTCTGACCAACGCCGTCGAGACCAACGAACGCACTATCGCCACCATTATCGCCGATGCAGCCCCCCTTGCTGCCACCAATCAAAAGCTGACACACAGCATCATTGCGACCGAGATGGAACAGGCTGCAAGCTGGAATGCGATCGACGCGCTTGATCTGGCGACGGACAGCGATGACGCGGGAATTGAGAAGCAGGCGAACTATGCCTTCGCCGCTTCAATTAGTGCGCTCAGGGCGGCATCAAGTAACTAAGCTTCAGCCTTTGGGACAAACTGCCAAGTTGCTCCATCAACCGCCACTGCCGTGAGGTATTCGGGTAACCGCCCTAATTGCGCGGTGACAGCTTCCAACCCCGCCACGCTGCTGAGAAACGTGATCAAATCAGGCGCTTCAGTCTCGGCAGCATCAATACAAAACCCGTGGATCACACCAAGCTCAACAGTCTCGCGGGGAGTGATCTCGCGCATGCTTACTATGACCGCCTTCACCAATTCTTCAAAGCGTTCCATGCTCTTCTCCAACCGGTAGAAGCGCACTCCACCACGGATATTTAATTAAGGCAATGGTAAGAAAATAATCCTCAGCGGCAGGAACATAAACGTCGCACAACGGTTTGTTCATCGTGCATTCATGTTCAAGGATACGATGATGTTTCTGAGCACCCTTCAGCCTTCCGCCACGGTCGAATTCGCCCGCGACCACGGCATCGCTATGGAAAAGACGGCGGTCGAAACGGAACTGAGCTACCTCGCCAATTTCGACGGTAGAGATTTGTCGGTTGATGTGACCGGCGATTACATCGTGCTAGAAGGCGTTGTTCACTCATCCAGCGATCAGGCCCGCGCCCTCCGCGTTGCGCGCGAGATCGTCGGCTATGACCGCGTTCTTTCCCGCATCATCATTGTCGACGAAGTTGCCGCTTGATATAATTGCATCCAGATAAACGAAAGCCCGCCAATGAGCGGGCTTTTCTCGTTCTGGACTCCCCTCGATCATCGAACCGAAAAGACCGAGCTTCGAGCGGCTGCGAGAGATAAGCTGAGCTCGCGCGACTGCCGCAAGCGAGGCCGGAGGGAAAATACGGCGCCCAGCCTTGTGCCTGTGATCGTTGAAAAACGACTTGAACACCTCTGCGTCAGCCCTCTGAACATATGGCGTTGCTGGGCCAAGGCTTTAGAGTAAGAAGCGCACCACAGTGCCGAACAAAACCAGCTACTCAGGGAACGCGATGAAGCGTTTCATCAGTTAGTGCGGAACGGTGCTTATCTCTCGGTCTTGCGATATCACGCGTTGGTGACTATGCGTTAATCATCATCCGCTAAAGCACAAGCTCAAGCCATGAAGGCTCCTTCCCATCATTTCCTACCGGAGCAACGATGAACATTCGTGGCAAGATCTATTCGATCGTCGCGGTAATGGCGCTCACAGCGCTTACTATTGGCGGCATAAGCTTCTACACTCTGAGTGTCTACGATACCCGTGTCGACCGCTTGGAAAATGCGGCCAAACGCGCGCAGAACGGCGAGACTTTAAACAGGCTAGTCACTGCAGTCGTCATGGATTTGCGCGGCACGTACGCGGCCGCATCCGCTGAAGAGACAAAACCCTTCGCTGAGGGCGCTTTGGTCTCGCTCAGAAAGATGAATGGGCTCCTTGATGCCTGGGAGCCTCTGGTTCCCGCGGATCAGAAGACGGATTTCGCTGAGCTTCGTCAAGGCGCGGCGGCCTTTACTCAGTTCCGAAGCGAGACTGCTCGCATTGCCGTCACCGAGGGCCCTGCCGCATCAAATGCGCACGGGAACACCGATGCTAATCGCGCGAACCGCAAGAGCTATCAGAAGGACATCGACGATGTCGTCAAACAGGACGAGGCCAAGCTTGTACAAATCAGTGCCGATCTAAAAGACTTCCAGTCAAATGTCCTGCTGATCATGGCAGCCGTAACCCTAATCGGGATAGCGGGCGGCTGCGGTATCGCGTTCTATATTGCAACATACCAGATCAGCAATCCGATCCGCACGGTAACCACCGTCATGAAATCTCTGGCAGGCGGGAATTTCGGGGCAAATGTGCCATTCCTCGGCAGAACAGATGAAATCGGCGAGATGGCCGGCGCGGTAGAAGTGTTCAAGCGGAATGGGCTGGAAGTTCAGCGCATGAACGCACAAGAAGCGGCGATGCGCGAGAAGAGCGATAGCCTGCAAAAGGGAATGGCTGCCGTCGTAACCTCAGCGGCAGGTGGAAACTTCTCAATGCGGGTCGGTACCGACTACGGTGACGAGGGTCTCAACCATTTCGCCGCTAACATCAATACGCTCGTCTCGTCTGTTGAAACCGGGGTAAACGAGACTAACAGAGTAGTTCGCTTGCTCGCCGATGGTGATCTCACGCAGACAATGACTGGCGACTACAAGGGCGTTTTTCTGGAGCTCCAGCACAACGTGAACAACACGATCGCGAGCTTGCAAAGCACCGTTGGTGAGATCCGCACAGCGAGTGACACATTGAACGCAAACAGCGATGAACTGCGCTCGTCATCTGATAGCCTTTCAAAGCGTACCGAGCAGCAAGCTGCGGCGCTGGAAGAATCCTCGGCGGCTCTCGACCAAATCACCACCGTTGTTAGAACATCTACTGAGCGAGCTCATGAAGCGACCAGGATGGTTTCAGAGGCAAAGGAGCGGGCGATCAAATCGTCTGATGTCGTTGCCCGAGCCGTCACGGCGATGGCCGACATAAAAAATGCTTCAAATGAGATCGCTCAAATAACAAATGTAATCGATGAGATTGCTTTCCAGACCAATCTTCTAGCACTCAATGCTGGCGTAGAAGCCGCGCGTGCAGGAGAGGCTGGCAAGGGTTTTGCTGTGGTGGCGCAAGAGGTCAGAGAACTCGCGCAGAGGTCGGCAGTTGCCGCAAAAGACATCAAAACATTGATCAGTCGTTCGGCGACAAGCGTGCAGTCCGGCGTTGGTCTTGTCGAGGAAACCGGCAGTGCGTTGAACGAAATTGGTGACTACGTAGCCCAGATCAATGATCGAGTTCACGCGATTGCCACGGCATCCCAAGAGCAAGCAACCGCCCTTGCGGAAGTGAACACCGCGGTCAATCAGATGGATCAGGTGACCCAGCAGAATGCGGCAATGGTGGAAGAGACGTCTGCGGCGACGCATAAACTCTCCGCAGAAGCTGGCAGCTTGTCGGATTTGGTCGGCCGCTTCAAAGTTGCTATGCCCTCGCGCGCAGCACCTGCAGCTTCTTTGGCTGACCCTCGCAGGCTGCAAGCCCGTGTGGCGCAGTTCTCTGGCGCGAACGCCCTGAAGATCGACGACTGGCAAGAGTTTTAGCAAGTGTTGACGCGAACGCTCTCGGCTCGTGTGGCTGAGGGCGTAACTTTCTGAGGACAAACCGCTTGGTTTGCTCTCCAGCCAGCAGCCTCCGAGACTAAACAGATCAAATCGCCACCAGCTCCGGTAGAACGAGTCCGCTGGATCAAGCATTCGAAAGGAAGATTGGCGTCGCATTTTTCTGAGTTGTTTAGCAGTAAGCGATCTCGTCTAAGCTCGAAACGAGATCTGAACCGCCGACACCCGCGAAACGCGAGCAAGTTTTTGGGGTCGCTCACCATTGGCAATGGGATGCCATCTAACAGGCATCCTCGGCACGCTAAATGCCAACCGATCGAACTACTTGGCCGACAGAGACGCATCTTTCAGCCGTTTGCGATCCATATCAACGTGCAGTGCTTTGTCTGCCCGATCGAGCGCTTCCTGAGAATGCCGTTTGGCGTTTCGCCGGTATTCAACACCGAGATCTGCGGCGTGAGCTAGCGTCTTCTGCAGGCGCAGCCCTACCTCGACGAGCCCCGCGCCGTCTCTCGCGATCGGCGTGTAGAGATCATCGAACAGGTCCGAAACGTCGATGCTTGCGACATGGAGGGCAGGATAAAGCACCTTGCCTTCTTGCCGACGAGCCGCGCCTCGCCACGCGACAAGAATACGAAGGGTTCTCGACAGGACATCGATCGCGGTCCCTGGATCGTTGACGGCAGGCGAAAGTGCACGTGATGCGATTTCCGTCAGAACGGAAGCACCGAAGCGAGGATCCTGGTCGAACGATCTCGTATCGTCGACCGCAAAACATCCCAGGATTTTGGCTCGTACCTCGTCATCGATGACCTTGGCCGTCCAAGCAATCGTGCGACCCGGTCCAACAACCGTTCCCGGAATGGCCGAGATGAAGATGTCCGTGGCGTTGTCATCAGCTATGGCCGCCAGCGCACCACTATCGACACGCTGGACGTAACCGACCTTGTCACTCTGGACCAGTTTTCCGCTATCCTTCGGGAGCGAGGTGTCCTTGGGCAAGGCTTTGCCTCCCAGATTGGGCGCTGCTTGCCATTTCTCGATTGCATCAATCGTTGCTTGTTCAACGCGCCTTGTTGTCTCCGTCACACGGCCGAGCCGAGACAGATGATCGATCCAGCGAAGCAACGTAATGACAATCAAAGCGATCACACCAATCGTTACGAGAAACAGTATCACCCTGCCCTGCTCTCCATAGGCACCCGTGGTCAGCGCGATGATGCCGACCAGGCTGAACAAAAACGAACCGATAAAGGTCGCCAACACGTTCTGCGTCGTACTGTCTTCCATGACGAGGCGGGTTGCTCTCGGTGTTACATTGCTAGTTGCCGCAGAGAACGCCGAGACCATGGTGCTCAGCGAAAAGGTCGTGACCGTCAGCATGCTCGACGCGATGATGCCGAGGATGCGATCAACCGAATCTGCTCCGATCCGGGTCGATAGATTCGACGGAAGATAGGGAGAGATCAGGATTGCCATCAGGGCCGTTGCGATCGCAGCGATGCAAAACAGAGTGGCCCGGAACCAGATCTGGCGGGCAAGCAGAGAGATCTGCCAAATCAGTTTCGAACTCATACATCTATCTCCTTTTCACGGGAGATAGATGACAACGGGAACAAAACAATCCGAACCCGCTGAGGTCTTTGCATCCGAGTGCGCCGCCGTTCATTGGCCTGTCACTCATTCGGAAGAACGCTTTCCTCGCAGAAATCGGATTTCGTATTCGACCGATGCAGGGTCGGGCGGACACACCGCGATCAGCACTTTATTGCCATGCTGGACGACGACCTCCGAGACTCCGTTATCTTCTGTCGCTTCAGCCACACTGATTTTGATAATTCCAAGTCCGGTGTATCGCGAGAACTCCGGGACAGACAGTCCAAGCCTTCTGGACATTTCATCGACGGACATCACTGCCTGTGCCGCCTGGATGACGGCGTCTTCGTTTTTCGATGATATATGCTCTCTCATCCCGGCAAATTTGTCCCCTCTTTATATCGCCAAGATGAAGGCCTAATGTTCGCGCGCGCTGTAGCGACGTTCAGCCTTGTGGCTTATGTCCAGCCGGTTCGCCGCGCGCACGCGAACAGTCCTCCCAGTGCGGACTGGTGGACAATATATCACGACATGACATATTGAAAGGGTTTTGATGGCGGTGGCAGAAGATTTGATTGGGGAAACAGATCTGCCGTCAGCCCTCTACGACGGACTTGCCGGATTTCGTCTTGCGATGCGCAGGTTCCTGTCGCTTAGCGGAGCAGCACTCGCACAGGCCGACGTGACCTCACAGCAATATCAGGCAATGCTGGTCATCAGGACGGCGGCCGCCGGACAGATCAGAATGCGCGAGCTTTCGGAACAAATGCTGATGCGCGCCCATGGGGCGGTCCAACTGGTCGACCGTCTCGCCGCCGCCGGCCTTGTCGAACGCAAGCCATCGCAAACCGACAAGCGCAGCATCCTAATCGAGCTGACGCCCGATGGCCGCCGCCTGCTGCAGGACCTGGCACGGATTCATGTGAAGGGCCTTCTGGAAAATCAGGCACTGTTGGTGGAGTCACTCGGCAAGCTCAGCGACCTTCGCGAACTTGCCTAGCCGGGAGAATGGCCTCTTGTCGTTTACCTGTCACATACTCCGGATGAACATGGCCATCTGATTGACGACCAGCGCTAAGGGCACCGCCCATAACACTGTAAAAACTAACCCAGTCACCCAGAACAGTGCTCCGATCTCGCCTTGCCGCTCGAACGGTTGCTCACGAGCCTTTGGAGATTTGCTCGATAGCTTCCACGTCAGCCCGGCGAAGAAGAGAGTGCTGAAGAAGCCACCGAATGTGACGACGAAGCAATTCCCGGTGAACACCAGCCCGGCCAGGAAGCGCAAGCCGAATGAACTGGGCGTGGCGTCGAAGCCCGCGACTATAACCGCACCGCCGATCAGGATGACCGGCACGAGTGGCAACCACAGAACGAGCCATCCATAGGCATCATCGAGCGCCCTCGCGGTTGCCTTCACGGCCGCTGACAGGCGCGTCGAGCTTGTCGAGAATACGATCATTCCAAGCTCCTCCCAATCGCGCATTATTATCACGACGTGATGTATTTCGCCATCGAAGCACTGTCGATCTTGGACACAATTCGGTCACAATGAGTTGTGCCGGAAATTTTGGAACGATGCCGGTTCAGCGCTGTTGCCTATTTGTGACCAACAACAGACCTGGAGGCATCCATATGAAAAAGATCACGCTTTCCGCCCTCGTCCTTTCCGCCGCGATTCCGGCCGCTGCCTTCGCCCAGACGAGCGCGACGACACCCGCTCCTGCAGCCCAGGCGCCTGCTGCAACCAACCAGAACAAGGCGACTGGCGGTATGTCCGATCAAAAGCCGATGGATATGGCGAATGAGCAGAGCGCCGAGACCGCAGGACCATTTATTACCGTACCGGAGACCGGCGCATGGCGTGTGACCGACCTTGAAGGCAAGGCCGTTTACGGAGCGGAAAACGAAAGCATCGGCGAGATCAATGACGTCCTCGTCAGCCAGGACGGCAGCATCAATGCCGTGATCATTGGTGTTGGTGGTTTTCTGGGGATCGGCGAAAAGAATGTCGCCGTCGATATGAGCGCGCTTCAGCTCGGCCCGGGGGCTGATCAGCAGCAGGCGGACGCAGCAAGCGCCCATGTCTCATCGGAGACGACGGCTTCGACGACTGCTGGCAACACGACAAGCGCCCCAGCCGCAACCACGCCGGCTCCTGGCGGCACGACGGTTCCGCCAGCCCAGACGCCTGTCGCTGGAGAGACGGCAAGCGCTGACCAAATCAAGATCGGTGACGACGGCCTGCCGGAGCGCATTGTCCTCAATGTCACGCGCCAGCAGCTTGAAGACGCCCCCGCATTCGAAGGTGTGGAAGCTGCGCCGAAGCAGTGATCGGTTCATGTTGTTCTCCCCTTCGCGCCATGGCGCGAAGGGATGTTGGAGGAGATCATGTCCAATATTTCCAACGCATATCTGCGATCGGTCGTCTTTCTCGGTGCCTCGCTTGCTATGGGGCCACACGTTGCCGCGGACCGAGGAAAATGGCCATTGGTCCATTGTACCGACCGAAGCCGTGCGGAAAGTGCAGAGGGCCTATGTAGAAGGTACGCTTGTGTGAAACCGAGTTCTCTGTCGGTTCGGGTGAAGCAGCGATTTTCGATTTCATGCCCCCTCGCGACGGCTCCAGCAACATCGTCCGAATAGTCGAGGGGCGCAAAGGTAGTGTTGAGTTCGAAATCGATCTTGTAATCCGGTTTGACTACGGCCGAAGTGTGCCGTGGGTAAGCCAAGACGAGACCGGTAAGCTGACAGCAGTTGCCGGCCCTCATCGACTGACTTTAGAAGGCCCGATAGAACTGACAGGGGAAGACCTCCACAGTAAAGCGAAATTTGTCGTTTCTGAAGGACAACGCATTGCCTTCACCCTGACCCGTAGTCCCTCTCACCTACCTGTCCCGATCACACAGGATCCAGAAGCGGCGCTTCAGCATACGATCTTTTTCTGGCAGGAATTCGTGGGGCGCTGCCCGCCGGTCAACGGCTATAACGAGATTGTAAAGCGGTCGCTCATCACCCTCAAAGCCATGACCTACATGCCAACGGGCGGCATCGTTGCGGCAATAACCACCTCCCTACCGGAAAAGATTGGCGGGCCACGCAACTGGGATTATCGCTACTGCTGGCTGCGCGATGCCACCATGACGCTGATGGCGTTCATGACTCTTGGCTACTTTGAGGAGGCAGCCGCATGGCGGGAATGGCTCATGCGCGCGGTTGCCGGCACTCCTGAACAGATGCAAATCATGTATGGCGTTGCAGGCGAGCGCTCTCTGCCCGAGTGCGAACTGGATTGGCTTTCGGGCTATGAGGGATCCCTGCCCGTGCGTATCGGAAACGCCGCTGCTGACCAGTTTCAGTTGGACGTTTACGGAGAGGTCGCTGATGCACTAGTGCAGGCGCGAAAGCATGGCCTGCCCCCACATCCACGAACTGAATTCATTGGCCAGGTTCTCTTGCCGTATCTGGAAAAGGCATGGCGTGAACCGGATGAGGGCATCTGGGAAGTGCGCGGCGGGCGAGATCATTTTACCCATTCTAAGGTGATGGCTTGGGTGGCATTCGACCGAACGGCAAAGCTGGCTGACGATGCTGGAGACGTTTCATCCGCCACACGTTGGCGATTAATCGCTGACGAAATTCATGCCGATGTTTGCAAAAATGCATACGACGACGAGCTCGGCAGCTTCGTTCAGAGCTACGGCTCGAAGACACTCGATGCCAGCCTTCTTCAAATTCCCCTTGTCGGCTTTTTGCCCGCAGATGATGCCAAAGTAGCATCGACAGTCGAAGCGATCGAGGCCCGCCTGATGCGTGACGGATTGCTGTTACGCTACGAAACCGAGGCGACGGACGACGGCTTGCCGTCCGGCGAAGGCGCTTTTCTCATATGCAGCTTCTGGCTCTGCGGCGCGCTCATTCTTTTGGGTCGCGATGCGGATGCAAGCAAGATTTTCACGCGGCTATGTGAATGCACCAATGACGTCGGGCTGCTTTCGGAGGAGTATGACCCAGTCGCAGGACGCATGCTGGGTAACTTCCCGCAAGCGTTCAGCCATCTCGGGCTAATTGCTACGGCTATGAATCTATCGCGCGTCGAAGGTCCAGCTGAGGAGCGTTCCGCGGAAGCGTAATGAGCGCGGAAAGGAGACTCTTCAAAAAAAGTAGCGGCAGCACGGAGGGTGGGGCTTTTTCGATTGCTGGGAAGCAGCTGGAACGCATTTTTTTCGAGATCGCCTTGCGTTGATTGCACCGGGCGTCGCGTATTATCTGCTTTTGGCTTGATGCTTGTCAAAATAGAAGAAATGAGTTTTGGTGTCGTAACGGATTTCATAAGCTTGTTGGGCTTGCTCTGGCAGATTGGCGCCCGATTTCGCCACAAGCATTGACCGTCCTTGACTCCCCATTGCCCGAATTCAGGGTGCAACACACCGTGCCGTGGAACAATCCATAGTAGACAGCGTCACGACCGTGAGTGTGCCAAATCCTCGGCAGGATCTTGGTCCGTGCAGATTGGCACGTTCCCGGACGAAGCCGCGGCAACGCGTTACTTGGCCGCAGCGAAAGAAGACCTGGGACACAGACTCGGAACGATGAGAGAATCTGTTAAGCATACCTAACCTCGAACTCCAGTATCTATCGCGCTCGATTTGTCGGCTTTTCAAACAAGAGCGACGCGTGGGCGGCATGTGCAGAGATGAAGATGCATGACTACAGCTGCTGGACTTCGATGTAGCCAGCGGCTACCGATCGCAGAATTGGCTGCCCTCTGGCTCGGGCCAATCGTCGGTCAAAAGCGTCGGCACGCCCTTTCATTTCAGTCGCGTTACCTTTGAAAGCCTGGATAGTAAGACCAGCGCCGACGGCGCTCTACGGAAGTGATCACCTCAATTGGGATCAACCTACGTTTTTTTTCGTTTCGAGAAATGGCAGCACGTTATTGGTTGCGAGTTGGTCCGCCGGCGCAGGTCGCGCAATGTGATAGCCTTGAAGATAATGAATGCCGTACTGTAGCATTAATCTCTGATGCTCGGCCGTCTCTACACCTTCAACCAGAATACTTACTCCACGATTTCTCAGGAGGGTGATGATATCGAGGAGCATTCTCCTGCCTCTGTCCGTATGAGAGTCGTGCAGGAAGGAGCGATCGATTTTCACCGTATCGAAATCTATCAGGCGGAGCCACGACAACCCCGCAAAGCCTGTACCAAAATCATCGAGCCAGACCTGAACGCCCAGCTTTCTTAGATCGCTGATGCATCGGACAAGGTCTTGATCGATTTCGAGCTCCACACCTTCGGTAATCTCGAATGCGAGCCTCCCGCCGTCTACCTCGAATTCCGCCAGTATCGCGGCGACGTAGTCTGCGAACCCAGGCTTTTTTAGCTCCATTGGAGACACATTAACGCTTGCGACACGAACCAAATCCGTCACCAACAGATCAGAACAAGTAGTCCGTATTGCCCAACGTCCGAGCGCAACGATCGCGCCTGTCCTTTCCGCGATCGGAATGAAGACATCAGGCCCGACTGGCGTCCCATCAAGCATTTTCAAGCGCATCAATGCCTCTGCGCCGTCAAGCATGCCTGTCTGCATATTGCGGATCGGCTGATAGACGAGCGAGACTAGCTTCTGATCGAGTGCAATTTTCAGGGTTGCAGCAACATCCTCACGGTCAACGCTATATTTCGAATCCGTGACGTCAAAGACTGCGACAACGTTGCGTCCGCCTGCTTTTGCTGCATATAGCGCCCGATCAGCCTCGTGAACAACCTTGTCGACCTGCTTGATTTCGCTGCGGGTATGCGAGACCCCGACGCTCACAGTGATTATCGGAGTGCCATCTCGCCTGTGCTGGTGCGGCAGAGCCATCTCCGCTACTCCCCGACGGATCGCTTCCGCAAGCTCCTTCATGTCGTCGAGGCTGGATGCCGACTTGATAACGATGAATTCTTCACCGCCGTAGCGCCCAATAACTGCTCCACAAGACGAAGCCGTCTGTTGGAGATGTTCGGAAATTGTTACAAGGCACTGGTCTCCTTGCTGATGCCCGTAGCAATCATTGTAGTGTTTAAAGTAGTCTACATCGATGAGCAGGACTGCAAACGATGCGCCGTCGTCGAGCCAGCGCTGCCAGTAGTCACGTAAGCGTTGATCGATAGCTCTACGGTTTTCCAGCCCGGTCAGGGAGTCAGTGTTCGAGAGATGCAGGAGGGCGTTGCCTCTCTCGTCGGCCGCAGCTTGTTGCAGGCTCGCCTCAAGTGCGTTGAGAAATACCTTGTATCGCTCCTTATTGAGCTCAAGATTGACGTATGCGGTGAAAATGAAACACGAGATACAGAACGCACCCATTATCAGCTTATGAGTGAAAGCCATCGGCGCGAAAACACAAAGAGCGCCGATGAAGATGATCATATTGGCTGCGGATGACGCTATCGCCACAGAAGATCGGAACCGGAAAAAGAGATTGACGCTCATCATGAAGATCGCACCAAATACCATATAGTATGAGAATGCCGCCCGGTCCTCGGTCATCTGCGCCATAACCAGCCATACTAGATAGCCTGTCGACACGGAGATCGCCGACGCCACATCGATCGTGTTCGCCATCGCTTTGCGACGGAGCAAAAATTCCAAGATGCAGAGCGCGCCAAGTCCGACAATAAATCGCGCAGTGATCGTACTTCGGGCAACATCGGCGATGAAGAGGTAGTCGGTCAATGAATAGCCAAGGTACGCAACAACGGCGATCCAGAGGCCCCTGCGCGTAGCAACCTTGCGCACCAACTCGCTCTGCTGGTCATATAAGCTGCGCAGCTCCCTCGTCGAGCGTGTCGAACTCGGTGCTTTAGCTGCGGTCTCGGCCAACACGTGCATCATGCCCTGTCACCCAACAATCTCGTGCAGCTTCCCAACACGGACCGCTAGCTGAGGCTGGATAGCCCCGCTGAAATTTCACTTCAATTAACAAGGGCAATGTCGAGCCAAATCCCCACGGAATTGTTCCAACTTCGCTAATATTCTCTGAATCTTACATCAGAATTAATCAAAGGGTGCGATCGTTGGCTGCTTGTCGACGGCGCACATGCTGAAGATTTTAGCGATTGCCTACAATTTTCATTAACTTAAGAGGCGAAAGTGACAAAGCCCGTATTTTCACTCGACGGCCGCAGCCTGATTACTCCGCAGTCCGTTAGCGATCATCTGTTTCCACGCAATGGCGCGCAAATAGCCGACTTGGTGCAAACCGCAGCGGCTGAGTTTGCGATTATAATCAACGTCGCTACTCAACGGCTATCGTCAAACCAAAATCGAGCGGATGCAGTGAAGTGGCTTATTACTCAACTTCATGAAGTCCGCCTGAAATATGGACCAGCCGTGTGGCAGGAGCTGGCACCGATGATTCGATCACACTCTTCTGCTGAGATTTTACAGCAGTGCCCTTTCACTAAGTGGTCCTTCGACAAACCTCGCGGCTACTCTGGCGACGCCACTCTTATCGACTTCATCTATAGGCACCCCGCGATATCCGAAGAGCTTGCAAAAACCACACCGCTTGGCCGAGACATCTTTGAATACACCATCAATGCTCCAGGTCCGGTTGCGGTAAGGGAAAGGCGAAATATCCTTGCGGACTTCGTCGATGACACGGCAACTCGGGTTGGTCCCGACACGGAAATCCTCGCTATCGCTGCTGGTCACCTTCGAGAGGCGGAGATGTCGAAAGCATTGTTGGAGCATCGCCTCAAGCGCTGGGTCGCTTTGGATCAGGATCCTATAAGCATTGGCACCATTGCGACGCAATACAGGAAAACTTGTGTTGAGCCCATAGATGGGTCGGTGCGTGGGCTTCTCGCAAAGAGACAGCAAATTGGGCAGTTCGATCTTATCTACGCAGCTGGCCTCTATGACTATCTCAGCGAGAAGGTGGCAATCCGACTGACCCAAGTGTGCATAGAGATGCTGAAGCCGGGCGGAACCTTTTTGTTCGCGAATTTCTCAGACGAGATGGCCGACGACGGATATATGGAATCCTACATGAACTGGGAGCTTTTGCAGAGATCCGAAGCGGATATGTGGCGGATAGCCAACTCCACCGCGAGGGCCGATACGGTGGACGCTTCCGTGTGGTACGGTCACAATAGGAACATCATTTACACCACCATCGAGAAAAAATCATAGGGGAAACATTTTCCTCCGTCAGAACGATATCAAAAAGGGCTCCGACAACTACGCCGGAGCCCCGGGAATTGGGTTCATAATTCCAGCGATCTGTGGCAGCGTTTTCGGCGCACTTTCTCACCATGGTGCTGGCGGGACTAGTGGGTAGCGAGACGCGCGTTTCGACCGGGGCATAATCGGCGCCAGACCCGATGATGATCTTGCTTGGCCGGCCTTACGTCCCGCCTTCACTGCGCATGGGGATCTTTGTCGCTGTGTGATCGGGCAGCGACAACCGCCGGCGTCCCGACCGTTACGAGATCATGTTTCTGCGCGAATGCTACGAAAGGGCCCCGCGCCGTCTCTGCTTCGATCTCGCCACGCAGGGCCGCTTGGCAGGCCTTCAGAGCGACAGCGTGAGCCCTGTTACTGAAGGAGGCTGGACGGAAATGGTGATGTCGACGTTGAGGATGCTTGTAAAGCGGGTTTTGGGACCATCCTGTTATCGACATCGTCGCGGCAACTCGGCGCCACAATCGAAACTAAGGTAGCAGGCTCAATCATTTCGCACATTTTGACATTGCCCAATTCGGTGAGACATGACTGCTAAAACGGTGCTGTTGGTTGAAGACGAGATGTTCGTCGCACTCGATATTCAAATGACTTTGGAAGATGAGGGCTGGCAGGTGTCAGGGCCATTCGCGACTGCCCGTGAAGCACTGGAGTTTCTCGACAACTCAGTACATTGCGCAATACTCGATGTCAGATTGGCGGACGGAGACGTATTCCCAGTCGCGGACCGTCTCAAGAAAAACGAAATCCCGTTCGTATTCCACTCCGGCCACGCTAATCCGCGGAAGCTTGAAGAACAATATCCCGCCTCGCTGGTGTGCCAGAAACCCTGCCACCCCGCGGCGTTAGTTTCGAAGCTGAAATCATTCGCTGAGAAACGTGACACGTTTGTCGCATGACACCGCTCATCGAGGACCTGGAAAGCGCGAGCGCTTAGGCTCCAAAACGCTTTTTAACACTAGGTCCTGATCAAGCTTCGCTTGGTAGTTGAGCCTCGATCTCGTAGATAACGCCGACCGGATCGTTCCTTGATTGTCCGCGAGCTCAGCAGCCAAAAGCCTTTCGATCAGGCGGCTACCGAACCCTCTTCGTGTCGGAGGTACAACGGCGGGACCGTTTCTTTCGACCCACCGAAGAGCTAACCTACCGGTCGCCTCATACTGCCACTTTATAGCTACAACTCCTTCCGGCACCGACGAGGCGCCGTACTTGGCCGCGTTCGCAATCGTACGCCAGCGTACGGAGCGCCCTTTAACCAGCCTCTAACCAGATTGTTTGCCGCGGTTTTAATGGTCGCTGTTTTACGGTTTCATTAAATACACGATGGCGTACCGCGAATGACAAAGCAGCTTCAATCTCAATGGTTTCTACGAGGGGTACTCCCGGCTTGCGGTTCTCTCGTCCTGTGTAGTTTACTTCTCTTCAGCTTAAGCTGGGCGGCCGCTCGCAGCGACGCCGTTGCGGTTTTGAGGCAACGCGATCTCGTCACCTTGACAATTGCAAAACTGAAGGCGGGGATCGCTCATGATCAGGAAAGTGCCACGGTCTGGGACGATGCCGTAAGAAATGCTCGAGCTGGAAACATCGAGTGGATCGATGCAAATCTCGGCTCGTGGATGCATAGCTACTTTGGTCACGACGCCGCTCTTGTCCTGACATCTGACCTCGCGCCCTTGTACCAATTCTCCGCAGACTCGGACTACGCCCCTACTCCCGGCGACCTCCGAGGCGCATACCTTCCACTTGCAGAGACGCTTCAAGGCCGGCTCGTTGCCGGTGACGCCGACGGCACTAATGAGAAGATCCTCTCGATCGGCGAAACAGATCTATCCTATGTCGGGTTTCGCCCGGCGATCGTGAGCGTCAAACCAATCGTGTCCGACACGGGCGATGTCGAGCAGACAGCCGGCAGTGAGATGCTTCACGTCGTGGTGCGGTTTCTCGACGGCGATTTGCCGACTGTTATCGGCAAGGAGTACGCATTTTCCGAACTGCAATTTTCGGCAACGCGGCCACGGGATCGCAGTCTAGCGTTCGTGCCGTTGAAAGATCGAGATGGGGAAATCTTCGGATACTTCGAATGGAAACCGTTTCGGCCAGGGCACCATGTCCTGGAGGCCACAACCCCTGCCCTCATCCTTGCATTCGTGGCGCTATTCGCTGGAAGCAGCTTGGCTGGAGGCGCTATTTGGCGTCGAACGGAACGCCTCGCTGCGAGCCGCGCAGAGCTTAGCCATCAGGCTTGCCACGACGCGCTGACCGGTCTCGCGAACCGCTCACATTTCAACGACGAGCTCAATCGTCGGCTGCAGGAGGCTTTAGATGACGAACGACACACTGTGCTTTTCGTTGATCTCGATCGCTTCAAGGCTGTTAACGACACCTTCGGCCACCCAATTGGCGACAAGCTGATCAGCTTGGCGGCCGAACGCATGCGTGATCTCCTGCCCGAAGCTCTCATCGCGCGAATTGGTGGCGACGAATTCACGGTTCTGCTGCAAAAGGATTATGCGCTCCAAGTGGAGAAGCTCGCGGACGCGCTTGTTCAAGGCTTGAAGGTCCCCTTCGAGATCGAAACGGCGCACATCGTAATCGGAGCCAGCATTGGTGTAGCCATTGCACGCGGACCATGCGATCCGGCTGAACTCACACGTCAGGCAGACATTGCACTGTATCACGCTAAGGCTGCCGGGAGGAATACCTACGCGATATTCGGAGATCACATGGACGAACTGCTGCGCAAGCGCAGAGCACTGGAAAGCGATCTGCGATCTGCGGTCGTGTCCGGCAGCCAGATCGAGACCTTTTATCAACCGGTATATTCGGCAAGCAACGGGAGGATCTGTTCGCTGGAAGCACTCGCTCGTTGGAAGCACCATACTCTCGGATATATCAGCCCCGACGAGTTCATTCCGCTCGCCGAGGAGATGGGTCTAATCCGCGAGATCGGCTCGCTTGTACTTGAAGACGCGTGCAGGACGCTGGCTGAACTTCCTGACATTACAGTCGCGGTCAATGCTTCCGCTCGTGAACTCGAAGCTCCTGGCTATGCGTTGCGTGTTCTGACAACTCTTGCTCGATGGAACCTGAGTCCCGACAGGCTGGAGATCGAGATGACCGAAAGCGCGACCATCGATAATTGTGGGGAGCTCGGACGAACTATCTCCACGCTGCGGACAGCAGGCGTCCGTTTTGCTATCGATGATTTTGGGACCGGCTACTCGTCTTTCTCCAGGGTGCAGAAGGTCGAAGTTGATCGAATAAAGATCGACAAGTCTTTCATCGACGACATGCATCGAAGCGACAGCCGCGCGCTCGTGATTGCGATGATTGACATGGCGCGCGCTAAGGGGCTGAAAATCACGGCGGAAGGCGTTGAGACGACCGAACAGCGTGAAGCACTAGAAAGTCTGGGCTGCGACGATCTACAAGGCTTCCTCATGTCTCGGCCTCTGCCAAGAGAGGCGGCTATTGCTTATGTATCTGCTGCAACTTCTGAGGCCCAGATAGTGTCCGCCGTCTAGCCTCAGTTATACGACAAAGGTGAGCTCGCTGTTCCGAAAGCATGGCCTGCACTTGAAAACGGCGGCGGCCGACCGCGCCGAGCGCGGCGCTTCGGGCGCGATCGTCCAAGGCTCCTCTCAGCCGTCGCCGACGGCTTTCTTAAGCATAACGATACAAGGTCAGGTATGCCGGTAAGTATCGTCTTCAGCGCCGGTTCTGGCAGAACTGGCGCGATGAGACTATTATGATAAGGAGGCGAATGGGCAACGATCTGAGACCGAAGGTGGCAGATGTGGTTCGCGTCACCAACCGCTGCATCACAGTGTGCAGAATGACCAGAAACGGTCTTGGCCGGATCACCTTTGCCAATCGCCGTGAATGCCTGAGAACCTAATCACGTGCTCTGCTGGCCGGCGGGTCCCCGCGATTCGAGAGTGACTAAAACTGTGCGATGGCCTTCTCACTACAAACGCAATGGCAGCGCGCGGCACGGCCTCCGACACATGATCGTGATTCGCTTTGTTTCGAGGACTGTCGAGAGCACTGCCGGCTGAGGACATCCGCTCGTAGAACGCGCTCAGGGTTACGAGTTCGATACCATGCTTCGTCAGCGAAGCACGGGCCGTCAGGTGGTTATCATCATGCAGGAAGACCCAGTCATCAAACTTGAACTTCGTCTTTGCACTTTCGCTGCGGGCATCTCGCGCAAATTCGAACGGAATCCGTCGCCCGCCTGCTCGCCATCGGCCTCCCCGTACGGGCATGAGGGCCTGTATCCCCGGTTTCAGCGAGCCGGGAGGCTTTAGAACTGGGCAAC
This sequence comes from Aliirhizobium wenxiniae, assembly GCF_019511445.1. Classification (GTDB taxonomy): domain Bacteria; phylum Pseudomonadota; class Alphaproteobacteria; order Rhizobiales; family Rhizobiaceae; genus Neorhizobium; species Neorhizobium wenxiniae_A. Next base: position 137,885 of record NZ_JAEUAN010000014.1, on the reverse strand, counting down.
AGTAGCGTCCGCAGCACTCCTGATCGAGATGTTTGCCGACTCCGATATCGGCCCGGAGCACACCTTCCTGCCACCCGAAAAAGGTTGATACGTGTTGTCCTCTATCCGATATGAGGTGTATCGCTCCATGCACCACCGCTCGTTCACGTTTGGATCGCTCGCACCGCCGTCGGCGACCTGCTCAACGGCGACGGAGGCCGCTTCGATCGGAGCGGCACAGGCGCGCCGCGGCCCGCCCCCATATGGCTGATATGTGTTGTCGGCAGCATTATATGAGCGGTACCGAGCACCACACCACTCCTGCGCCTTGGTGGATAGTGTTTCGGACAGCAAAGCAACCCCCGCCCCGGTCACATCGGGTTTGTTCGTGGAGCTTGGCGGCACATTCACGCGCTGCCCGGACTTCGCTTCGGCTAGGAGCGTATTCTCGGGTAACACAGCGGGAAGCCTCTCGTAAGCCTGCAAGCTGGTATCAACCCTCCGCACCTCGGGCGACCAAAGTGGCTCGCCATAAATATCCGCGAATTGATGCGGCGCAATAGGTGCCGTCAGATAGGATGACACCCGCATCCCAGCCGCTGCGATCGGCAGGAGGCAAGAAGCTAGAACAAGACCTGTTAATAGTTCGCGCATAGGATATCAACCTTATGGATTTGCTATCCAAAATGTCGTTGGAGACTGTTTGTTCCTAGGCCGATAGTCCGATATGGGCTGGTCCTGCATCATTGCTTTATTTTGTTTCTGGCACGGTCGCTTAAGGCCTCAGCAACCCAACTTCTTTCGCCGCATTCAGAAAAGCTTGGGCCGCCACTACGGAGCTGACGTTCCCCTTTAGCGCACCGAGGCAAGCTTTTTTTGCAACCTTGAAATTTTTCCCGGCGGGCCGGGGCCAGCAGGTCATCAAGACTTCCAAGGCTTCTCGGCTATTGCCAACGCGTTTAAAGTGGTCGCCACAATCGAGGCTGATTTCATAAGTGGCTTCCCATAGGTCGTTCTGCGTAACGTTGCTCCTGGTCCCAACCTCCTTTCCCTCGAACGTGAGACGATCACGGCTCGTTCCAGACTAGGACTTCAGTCCCATCGTCACGCTGCCATACCGCAAGAGCGATCGACGAGGTCCCGGTTGGAAAGCAAAGAAAGGTTTCGACGAGCTCGGACGCATTGTTGGAAAGTCTAGCTTTTCTCTTATTTTGACGAAAAGGCCGCGTTGGAACTGCTTCGATTGATCCGCGGGACATTTGCCACTCCGTGCCGCCCGTTAGGTTGAGCTTTCGGGCCAAAGGTCCAGCGGGAATGGACTTTGAGCGTTGCCGCAACATATTTCCAAGGGCATCGGCACTGCCTTCCAATCGAGGATTGGGACAGACGTGGTGGATTCAACAGGGAGGATATCCATGAAACGCATTGTAATCATCAGCCTTATGGCAGCATCTCTCGCCGCTTGCACGGCAACCGAACAAGGGGCGGGGGTTGGAGCGGCAACCGGGGCTGTCATAGGCGGCGTCGCTACCGGCAACGTCCGCGGCGCAGCCGTCGGCGCCGCAATTGGCGGTGTCTCGGGCGCTTTGATCGGCAGGGTCGCAGAGCAGCCTGGCCGCTGCTACTACCGCGACCAATACGGACGCCGATATGTCGACCGCTGCTAACTAGTACGCAATCGAGGGCATGTGGAGCGGATGTTTCACATGCCTGCAACCGCCGCTGGCGCTGCAGCCGGCGCGGTTGCTGGTGGGGCAGCCGGCGGTATTATCGTCGGGCTGACGAGCTCCGGCGTCCCAGAACGCGATGCGCATTTCTATGCAGAAGGCGTCCGTCGCGGTGGCACACTCGTCACTGCCAAGGTGGAGGACGCTCTGGCACCAGAAGCTGAAGCTATCCTTAAACGCTCCAACTGGGTCGATCCTGCAGAAGGTCGCGTTTGATATGAACAGCAAGGCTGGAAAGGATTCGACGAAAGGCTTGAGCCTATGACGCAAAGCAGGTCGAGCAGGAAAGGCTTCGATACCGCCGCGGCGGTATCTGAACTTAGCTGAGGGTAGCCTGAAGAGGCGCCCTTTCGCCGCCCCGAAAGCTGATCTGATCTCGTATCACGTCGGTAGTTCGACATAATCGAAGACCAACTAGCATATAAGGCGGTATGGGCAGATCAGCTGCTCTGCCTTAGACCTTGGTCGGTTACTTAACACCAGCGCCCTTGCTAAGATATTGTGTGGTCCACAGGGAGGAACGGAAGTGCAGCTGGAAAATGCAATGCGAAACGTCCTCATCTACCCTACGTATCAACAAAGACAGTCGCTTTTCGCTGGATTAAAAAAAGAGGTTAATCGGAGCTTCTTGATGCTCGATCCTCAAGCACAGAGACGCTGGGCGACCTCAGCCCAGATGCTCACCGAAATCTTAGAAATTTTCGAGCATCTGCCACAGGACGCCGAGGGATGCTCAATGGCTGAGGCCGTGGAACTTGCCTGCCAATTCACCATTCAAGCGATACCATCGCAATATGAGATCACAAACGCGACCATACACTAATCTGAAGGTCTCGCTCTTTCGGCGACGGTTCTGTTGCAGCGGACGAAAAACTTTCTTTTTGAAAAGGGGGGCTAGGGCCACGCCCAAGACCGTCAACAACCGAGCGCGAAGTAATCTAAGATGGAGGGTCTGATGATTTCACGCAGATCGCTCATAGCGGGAATCGCCTTTTTGCATAGTTCAGCGCGACCAGCCAGCCTCATCGCGCTGGAGGCTGTTGCGACCGCTAGCCCGGCACTTGCAAGGAGTGGCGGTGGAAATGGCGGCGGAAACGGCGGCGGAAACGGCGGCGGAAACGGCGGCGGAAACGGCGGCGGAAACGGCGGCGGAAACGGCGGCGGAAACGGCGGCGGAAACGGCGGCGGAAACGGCGGCGGAAACGGCGGCGGAAACGGCGGCCAAGGCTTCGGAAGAAGAAATTCCGCAGGAGATGATAATAGCAAGGGCAGATCTAGTAATTCTGCGGGTGTCACCGAAGCCAATCAGCAGCCGGGCGGCTACTCAGTTTCTGTCAGAGGCAGTACCGTAGAAATTCGATACTCGAACGGGATCTTGGAACGCCTCACCAATCGGCGCTTCTCGATGATTGATCGGAGGGGGCGCACAATCGTGGACCGTCCTGCAACCTCTGTTGACCGGGCTCGGATTCAATCTCTGCTCAAATGAGAACAAGGATCTATCTACGCCAGCGCAGGGCGGCCTCGGTTCGATTTGAGACGCTAAGCTTCGCGAAGATGCGGGTTGCGTGGTGCTTGACCGTTTTCTCGTGAAGGCCGAGCTTTCGCGCAACCAACTTGTTACTCATGCCCACCGCGATCAGATCCATGACCTCACGCTCGCGCGCACTAAGCCCATCATGCTCATGCATAGCGGCTGGATGCGGCTTGCTTTCCGCAATCAGTCTCGCGCTCAAGTTGGGGGGGACATAACTTCCGCCAAGTACAACAGTCCTAACCACGCTTGCCAGGTCGCGAGACCCGATACCTTTAAGAACATAACCACACGCTCCTGACTGCATCGCGGCACGCACATCGTCCCCGTCTTCAGATGCAGTCAATATTACCACTTTGGTAGCAGGAGCCTTGGCGAGGATAGTTTGGACCGCGGAGAGGCCATTTCCCGGCATCGATATATCGAGCAAAACAGCCTCAGGACAGTGCGTCGTGGCTAACGACACGGCATCGCTCGCCGAGCCTCCCTCTCCGACGATGTCGAAGCCCAGATCTCCCAAACTTTTATAGACCCCCGCGCGAAACATCGGATGATCATCGACAAGCACAAGGCGGATTTTCTCGGTCATGACACTATTGGATCGTGGATATTGAGGAACATAGTTAGAGTAGTGCCGGCAAAAGACGAATTTATTTCGAATTTTCCGCCAAGACTTTCGACGCGTTCACGCAGTCCTGAGAGGCCGAGACCGAGCAATGACGCGTTTTCTGCTTTGAAGCCGTGGCCAGCATCTTGCACGATGACTGTAATCTCGCTGCCAAGAAGTTTCACTTCGACCCGTTGCCCTTTGCCATCGGCATGCCGCCAGCTGTTGTTGAGTCCTTCCTGGATGAACCTATACGCGCAGATTTTCACCGCCACTGGTATCTCGTCATTCAACGGCTCGATCGTACTATCTACCGATGCGCCTGTACGTAATTGGTAGTGCTCGACTGCTCGGCGGGCCGCTTCGCTGACTGACAAGGTCTCGATGTGCGGCAAGATCAAACCACGACAGATGATGCGGATATCGCGTATAGCCTCGTCGAGGCTTTCTTTAATTGTCGCAACCTCTTCCTCACGGGTAGCTCTGTTGCTGTCGTCGCTGAGGATCTGTTCGCTATCCATGCGTAGAGCAGCGTAGGCCAGAAGCTGTGCTGGCCCATCGTGCAGGTCCGCACCCACCCTTCTGAGAAATTTTTCGTTGAGGGCGACCGCTCGCTGAGACCCTTTCTTGACGCGGAGGGTAAGATCGAGGTTTTCCTGCAGCTGACGTTCTATTGTCCGGCTTCCACGCAGCACGATCGCCGAGAGAATCAGAAAAAAACCGGCCGTTACGGTGACAGTCACGACCCAGCTTCTAAAACGCGCCCTTGTCAGGCTGAGTTCGAGCTCTCCCGCCCTTTCGTAAAACTCTGTGACGGCAACAACCTGGCCAGACCAAGGCTGTAGGATTGGATTGTAAATCTCGAGCAGAGGCTCCCCAACCGCTTGTTCAGCATCGCTTTCGGGATCATCGATCTCGTCGAATTTCGCGACAAGTTCGCCATTGAAGGCACGCTTTCGGCTTTCGCCAGGAGGCACGACACGACCCATAAGCTTCTTGTCGTTCGAATATAGGATCATGCCGTCCTTGCGCCATAGGCGAAAAGAGACCAACCGCTTTCCGAGAGCGCCCTGGCCCAGGGTTTCGTCGAGTGTCCGCTCTATGGACTCATCGAGCTTCGTCTCGCGGGTCAGGTCCGGCAAAACTGGCGCGATAATACTGTCGACATACAGGGCTGTAGTAGCGGCAGCATTCCGCGTAACCGTCTGTGCAATCTGCTCTGTGACATGATGCCCGATGATGATCGTGGCGATTGCGGTAACTATACCACCTGCCAGAAAAAACTGCTTTGCGAGACTAAGGGAGTTCACGAAATCTAGAGCTGACTTCACCGGCCCGTTCCAAGTTCCAACATCCGCCTATCGGATAAACCTGCATGCAAAGTTCAGCGGATTAATATGGAAGACAGGCTCGAGCCGCTCGCGGGGGCCTCAGGGATGAAACCGACCCGCGGCTGCTGAATAGGATCGTTAAGGCCTATGAGCACCACCACCATTCCACCCATAATGACGAGAATGCCTGCAACAAGCGACTTCATCTTCCACCTCCCATAAGAAAATCGGTGTGGCAGATACCATCTACCACACCATCTGGGCCCAACCGACCGGTTAGTTGATTACCTGGATAACCTTGCGGCTTGAAGGCTCGACGATGACGCGCTGCTTGTTCACAATTGCGTAGGAATAATTGGGATTTTCCGGAACCTGCTGCACGACGACAGTCGATGGAAGCGGTTCACCGACGACCACCTTTTCCTGTACAACGACGGTATCAGTGGGCATGGGAGCTTCACGAACGTAAGTTACAACGCGTTCCGGCGGTGGGTCGATAGCGGTTCCGGCGACTGCGCCCACAACCCCGCCAACAGCTGCACCCACCGGACCGCCGACAATTGCTCCCGTCACCGCGCCGCCGGCAGCGCCGTTTACCGTGGACTGCTGTGCCATGGCACTACCTGCCACGAACATCGCGGTGGCAAAAACTACGGCTTGTTTCCTGTTCATCTGCTTCTCCTTTTTTACCGAGGTGTTCCTCGTCCAACTAATGGAGAAACTTCGAACAAGTTCCGGGCTGGGACTTTGTGCCCAATCCCTTGCCGATTGATACGCCTTTAGGCCTACTGCGCCAGCCCCATTACAGACCGATGGCCCATGCAAAAGAATGAAGCCCACCGTGTGAGGGTGAGCTTCCAGCCGCATTGGATCATCTTCTCTAGAAGTCTCGATGCTTCGTCACACAGGGGCAGACGACGATATTTTGACCTAGCCCCCGCAAAATCCCCGGTCATGATTAACCAGCTTTCTCCCCAAGACCGCTGCCGTCCAAGAGTTGCGCAGGTGCCGCCTCCGAACACACACAAGCGTCAGTTGCCTAGGCGACGGCGCAACTTGAAAAAGGCCGGTAACCGATCTGATCAGAGGAGATGCCGGCGCGGTTAGAGGGGGTGTAGCCGCGCCAGCTTCCCGTCGTTGGAAGTGTTCCCGCAGACGATATGTAGTACGTGGAGAGCGGACCCGCGGATCTCTCGGGGCCTATGAGGAACCAGCCGCGCGCTCCGCCCATACCCATGGTGCTGCGCGACTGACCGGCCGAAAATGTCAGAAAAACAGCTGACGCAAGAGAAATCCCGTGGCAAAGCTCGTATTCCACGGGCCATTGGCTCGCAGCGAGGAGCGCTTTGTCTTTCTTAACGAAATAATGAGAGCCCATTTTGCGTGCCGTCTAACGGTCACAAAGACCGCCTTTACCGTTTGGTACCCGATCTAATTTACCTAAATTCTAGACATCACTTCGCTTAAGGAGGTAATCTAGACCACCCGCTCGGTACCACCGATAGCCATAAGGGTCTAAAACCATGTGGTGCTTACCGGCCCTCGTCCGGCTATTTGTCGCGTCTGCGATGTCGATCAGAATGTCCCCATCACCGCCGATGCCTGCATCGAATGTGATCTCCACCGGCTTGTCGTGGAAATTATGAATGATGACGACGGCATTGTCGCGCCAGTCGTATCGCATCCCCAATACCCCGGTGTCGCCGCAATCCAGGACTTCGAATGTGCCCCAACCGATCTCCGGCGCCTCCTTGCGCATGCGGATCATCCGCTCGGTCCAATTCAGCATCGACTGGGCATCGCGGCGCTGGGTAGATGACCTGTTTTGCCAGCTTATCAAGCTCTGGCCGTCTCCAATCCCGATGCCGGGGAGGCTCTTGGCTTCGCCTCGTATGATAACAAAAAAGCGGGCGTAAGTCGCCCGCTTCAGAAATGGTGAGGTGCAGTAGACTAGCGCGTAGCGCGCAGCTCATCGTCGCGTGTTACGTGGGTAGTGCCAACAGCGCCACCGATCCAGGCGGCGATAGCCCCAATAGCCAGCGAGATGAATGCAAGGATTGCTCCGGTAGAAATCGCAGTCGCGGCGACTTGAGCAGCTTCGGTCGCCTGCTTCTTGGCTTCTTCCACCGACTGACGGTACTGGGTCTCATACTGCTGAACCTGTTGGCGGGCCTGCTCGACAGGAATGTTCTGGGCGCGAGCCAGAGCTTCAGCCGACCTGGTGCGTGCTTCCTCAATCTGCGCCTGGTCGCCGGTGAGCATGGCACGAACCGAAGCAACGGCAGTGTCGCGCAGCGCAGCCGGATCGCTACCGCCGCTAGCATCACGAACGCTTCGTTCGATATCGGCCATCGGATCAGCAGCGGTCGCGATCGATGGAGCTGCAGTCGTTGCTGCAGTGGAGATGGTCGAGCCCGCGCTTGAGATCAGCCCGCCAAGACCGCTGAACGTGCCGCCAACGATCGCGCCTACCGAGGTAGTCAGAAGGTAGAGGGTCACGAGAGTCGTCACAGCCCATGACGTAAGGCCGTGAAGCGATCCGGTAGAGCGCAGCGGACGACCGGAAAGACGGCTGGCGACGTAGCCGCCAACAAAAAAAGCAACGACGCCGCTCACGACAAACCAAACGGCCGAGCTAATCGACATTGTGCTTGCGGCTGGGTTGTCATTGGATGCGGGGTCAATGACTGCGGCACCGAGGCCAACACCAAGCATCGTCAGCAAAATGTGTGTCGTAAGCGTGATGGCAACGCCCGCAAATATAGCTCCCCATGAGACTTTGTTGTAGGCGGCGTTAATGTAGGGATCGGCGGCTCGCGAATGCAGCGCTGCGACGGTGACAGGTTCGGTCATGGCTGTTTCCTCATTGCTCACGATGGCGTGATTGCGGCGGCAACGTGGCAGAGGTGGATTAGGTTCCGACGATGGTCGCCGTTACCTGTGCCAGTAAAAAACGGCTCCGAGGTAAGGGAGCCGACATGAGTGCACGCCTAGTCTCATAGACGTTTGGATTTTTAGTCCGCCCAAACGTGCATTACGATTGGGCTCTTACTGACAATTGGGCTCTCACGCTGTTCCAGGAACTGATGAGCTGCCCGCCAGTTAAGCACGGCAACGCAAATCGGAGCCTGCGCATGGCACATCTCGTTGAAATCCTCCTTCCTGTCTCCGACGCACCGATACAGGAAGCGCTTGAAGGCATACGGAATGAATTGACGGCTCGCTTTGGAGGAGCAACGCTACATTCGAGCGCCCCTGCCGAAGGCGTTTGGGCCGACGACGGCACGTTCGAACTCGATCGCATCGTGATTGCCGAAGTGATGACCGAACATCTCGATCGCGATTGGTGGCGCGACTATCGCGAGCGACTTGAGCGTCAACTGGCGCAAGACGAGATCGTTATTCGCACGACCCAGATTGACCGGCTATAAAAGGGACCCAGTCTATTGTCGGTTATCGGTTACCACGCGTCTCATGAGCAGTTCTCGCCCAGCCAGCTTCTTCTCTATGTCAAGCAAGCGGAAGCCGCCGGTTTTGACGCCATCATGACCTCGGACCACATAACTCCGTGGAGTAATCGGCAGGGAAACTCAGGCAACAACTGGGCATGGTTGGGAGCTGCCATGTCTGCGACCTCTCTGCCGTTCGGTAGTCTCGCAATCCCTGGCGGCTGGAGATACCATCCGGTTGTCCTCGCCCACATGATTGCGACGGTGTCTGAAATGTTTCCCGATCGTCTGCGCTGGATCGCTGCGGGGAGCGGCGAGGCGATGAATGAACACGTCGTCGGAACGGGCTGGCCCGATAAAGCAGAGCGCAACCAACGCCTGCGCGCGGGCTGTGATATCATGCACTCCCTGATGAAGGGCGACATGCTCACCACCGACACTCCATGGTTCGCCATTGATCGTGCCCGACTTTGGTCACCTCCGCAGAAGCCGCCGATGATCTTTGGCGCCGCACTTTCCGACGACACGGCAGAGTGGATGGGTGGTTGGACTGCCGGACTTTTGACAGTCCGCAAGCCGCGGGAAGAGCTTATAAAAATGATCAATCGCTTTCGAGGCGGCGGTGGGGTCGGCAAGGCCATAACGGTGCAACTCCAGGTCAGTTGGGGTCGGAACACCGAAGAAGCCCGGGAAGCGGCATGGGATCAATGGCGCGTCGCGGCAGCCGCTCCTGACCACCTGGCAAGCCTGCAAACTGCTTTCGAATTCGACCGTGAGACCCAGGCCGTCTCTCCCGAGGAAATGGACGACGTCATTCCTCTGGTCACCACCGCCCAGCACATTCTCGATCTCATCGAGGAAACGAAGGCGTCCCGGGTCGATGAGATCTACATTCATAACGTGTCGCGAGACCAGTCGGCATTTCTGGAGTTCATGGCTTCGCAGGTCATGCCAGCGATCGATAAGACATCTTAAGGCAAGCCATTCGACAATAAGGACTACTCATGGAAATAGCGCTGCTGGTTGGCTATCTAGCGTCCCTATGCTCGGTAATCAGTTTCGTGCCACAAGTCTGGAAAGTCGTCAGGACCGGCGATACAGCCGCGATCTCGGGTCGAATGTATACGCTCACGGTTATCGGCTTCGCCCTTTGGTCTGCCTTCGGCATTCTGAAGACCGAGTGGCCCATCATCCTCACCAATTCGATCTGCTTCTGCCTCTCCGGATATATTCTGATACGAAAGCTGCGAGCCAACGCGGGGAAATGACCAACTTATGGTTCTTGGCGTGATCCAAAATGACGGGATAGAGACCATGGCGCTGCGAAAAATGCCGCTGGAAGAATTGCTCGCTTTGACGGGGCGGGCTGAACCATTGATCGGCGGCAGTACGGCATCGCTGCTCGCAGCGCGATTTGGCATCGCCATGATCCGAATGGCTTTAGCTGTTTCGGGCAAGCATGGCGCAGATAATGGCTTGCACATTGAACAACTGGATTCATTAACTGCTCGTCTCGACGATGCAACGGAGCATGACCGGGCGGCTGCGCAGGCGCTGATCAAAAATTTTCGCGATAATGCCGACCCCTCCGTCCGTCGAGGCGCACTCACAGAGGCGACGCGTGAGCCCCTATCAGCCGCGCATGTACTCGTAGAAACGCTCGAAACAGTAGTCGCAGCCGAGCCAGGCGTCAGGCAATCGGTTGCCAGCGACCTGTTCGGTGGCGGTGAACTGATAAAAGGAGCGTTCGCCGCGGTGATGATGGCTATAGAAAACAATCTGCGGCAAGACGAGGTTGTGGACCTTGAAGTTCGCACACAACAGAACCGCTCCGATCTATGGCGCCGGCACGATGTCGCGATAGCTGCTTTGCGATCTAGTTTTCTAGCACGTGAACAAGCTGCTCGTTGACGAAAAGACGTTCAGCCAGTCTCCATCGCAGCATCTTCTTCATTCGCAAGTTCATCGACTTCACTCGGCTGTAGTCCAAAACGGTCAGCGACATCAGGCGCGTATCGCAAGAGATCGGGTCGAAGACGTATCAGCGCCAGATCCTTTGCCTTTGCTTCTAGCATCACATCAAAATCGAAAGCCGCGACCATCCGCATGAATGTTGCGAACTCGAAGGGATTGCAGAAGTCAGCGTGGCCGGTGAACACGGGCGCAATCGGCCTAGCGGTCTTCTTTTTGGTGATTCTGTCGACGACGATCTTCTCACGCATTTCGGTACGGGGTGACGAATAGTGGATTTTTGGCTGTTGACCGGATGGCCAAGTTGCCATGACTTTCGCAAACGTTTCGACCAGGTCGGCGCGCTCCGGGTTCAGACACCAGAAATGCTGATGGTCAAAGATGACCCGCACGCCAGTCTGCTCGTGGATCCACAGGACGTCCGCTGCGGAGAAGCGCAGGTCGTCATGTTCGAGGGCAAGACGCCTGCGCACAGGCTCGGGCAATGTGTGCCATGTGTCCACCCAGCGCTTACGGCTCGAACCGATGTCACCATAGGTGCCGCCGACATGGATGACCAGAACGGCTTCGGGGCCCAGGCCCATCAGGTCGAGCATCTCGGCTTGGCTCAACAGGTCCCAAACGCTCTTGGCCACCAGCTCAGGATCGGGGCTGTTAAGCACCACGTATTGCGAGGGATGAAAAGACAGGCGGATATCGAGCGCTCTCGCCTTGGCGCCTATCGCGGCCAATTCCGCTTTGCTTTCCGAAATCATACCGTGGAACTGTGGCATGTCGGGATGGGTTGCATAGGGCGCAAGGTCAGACGACAGGCGGTACATCGAGATTTTGTGCTTGGCGAGATGATCCAAGATCTGATCGACGTATCCGAGCGAGACCTTCAGGTGAGGATCACTCGCAGCCCGGCGAGCGTCGTTACTTTTCAAGTTGTCACGGATCATGACCTTGACTGGAAAACCCAGTCGCGAAACTCTTTCTCGCATTCGACGATCCCTATTTTCTTCGCTTCGTCTGCGCAAATGCCCCCGGTTGCGTTTAATGCGAATGTAAATCCCAGGGCCTGTTCTGGAACGATGGCTGCGCCCAACAGTTCCTCTCGCGATCATGAAGCGACAGAGGTGATTGCAATGAAAAATGCTTCGAAAGAGCTTGCAGACGAGTACCGGCGCCTCGGCGGCCGCCGGATCGCTGTCATTGATGACAATCTCGGTTCATCGCGCGAATGGGACGGCGATCCTCCTGAAGCTGCCCGGTTCTGGAACGAACACGTCGCAGTTCTATCCGACCGGGAGCGCCGTGATGTGGAGACTTTTCTCCCCTCGTTGAATGACGAGAGCGACGAACCAGCTCCACATTGAAGGTAACAACGACGATGTTTGTCGATACTAGAATGTTTGAACCGAGCGCCTGGGTGCCGAATAATCAGCGGCTTCCCGTCTTGCGTTACAACATCGATCTTGCAGACGGAGAGGCATTCGACAAGCTGTTTGCGAGGAATGGCTGGTCCGGCATCTGGACGGATGGCGTCTTCGACTATCAGCACTATCACACCGGTGCTCATGAGGTCCTGGGAGTGAAAAGTGGCACGGCAACCTTGCTGATTGGTGGGCCGGACGGTCAGGAGATTAGAGTAGCGCCGGGCGATTGCCTGATCCTCCCTGCCGGTACCGGACACCAGAACCTTGGCAGCTCGAAAGATTTTGCGGTTGTTGGAGCTTATCCTCCGGAGCAACACGCGGACATTCAACGGTTGGCCGCCACCGAGAAAATGCTGTCGACGATTGCATCTCTTCCCTTGCCCCGGACCGATCCTGTTCACGGCGCACGCGGCGCATTGCTCAAGAAGTGGCGCTGATAGTTGGCTGTGCACGCCCACCGTGGATGTCGCCACCACGTCAGGTCTCTCGGTCCCGACGACTACAAGGCATTCATTCTCCGCGCCCTTGATGGCTAACTAGATTGCTGCATCAGGAACTGGCTCATTGCGTCATTGCCTTAGCCGCCTCTATGTTATCGCCGATATCAGTTCGATCAGGTAGGCGGCCAGCACGATACCTGCGAGGAGCCCAATAAATGTTGTGAGTGTCAGTTTCATGGAGGCACAATGGATCACTCATCGACCGGTTCCACAAACCTGACAACGTGTTTAACCACTTCTCCGTAGGTGGCCTCAAGGACACACGACGCTGCTTACATAAAGCTGGGGAGAGCTCAGTAAGTGTGCAGAGGCTCCTATCCAAGCCATTGGATTGTTCGTAGACTTCACCTCTACAGAGGAGTCGCGCCATGATCGACGTTTTCCCCCACGAGTTCTATTGGGCACGTTCGCAAAAACACAACGACGGGCGGACGACGATCGTAGAGGTCTCAACCATCTTCGGGGAGAGCCACGACCACTGGACGCTTGCAGTTCCGGGCTCCGATCAACATTTCATGATCAGCGATTTCGAAATCCTTAGCCACATCGAGCAGCCACCCAGCATTTGGCACCGCCAAGCTGCAGAGTAGGAGGCGCAGTAAATGATCGGTCTCTCTAGGTCGATCGACTAGGCAGGATGATTTTCGTTTCAGCCTCTACGCACCTGAAATCCACGCGGACACGCGTCCAGCACAAAACTTCACCATCGATCATTACCAACTCGCGTTGGCGCACTACTTTGCCACCGAACAAGCTGGGGCTGTTTGTTGGCGGGTTTCCAGCAGCCGAATCGAGATCTTGCTGATCACGAGCAAGGATACAGGCCGTTGGATTATACCGAAAGGGAATATCCGTCGGCGAGAACCGTCTTTTAGAGCCGCACAACGCGAGGCACTTGAAGAGAGCGGCGTGTCCGGGAAGATCAGAAAAACTACAGTCGGCTACTATCTTTACGCGAAAAACGAAGAGACGTCACTCACGGTAGCGGGTGCATTTGCTTAAATGCTCTGAAGAAACCGACGCCTTCGCTGAACAAGGACAGCGTAGCAAGATATGGGTATCGCCGGCAGCCGCAGCCGTCATGGTCGACGAGCCTGAACTGCGCCAAATTCTTGCAAACATCGATCAACGGACGGTCTTAGCCTCGCAAGATCGGACGCGTCGGGTGACAGAAAGCCCGGTGCTTTCCATGTCCGAGAAATCACTTGGGCCACAGAGCATCTTCGTTGCCTGAAAATGAACCGCGCCGTAGACACCGGCACGATTGCCGTGGTGCATCAACCGTCAAAATGTAGTGCCAAGGATGACAAGTTTAACGATCCCCCGCCGTGAGCGGTCTCCTTCGGCTGCTTTTAGCCAGCTTGCGAGGGAAGTCCGCAACTCCAACCGTATCCCGTTGGTCAACTAATTGATCCTTGCTTCGTCATCGCGGTTAGCAGGCGCAATTCCTGTCGGGTAGATCACGCATCCATCTACTTGCCGTGTAAAAACTTGGCTGTAACCGGTGTTCCGCTCCCACGTTGTCCTCGTCGCCCTGATCTGTGATCGCCTATTCATGGACGAGCAACGGGAGTTTCTCCATGGAGAGTACATTGGAGTTTCTCACGACCAGGAAGTCTGGGCGTGAGCCGCAGCGGCACTGGCCGGACGAGATCAAGGCGCAGATCGTTTCCGAGAGCCTTCGACCAGGTGCGATGGTCAATGAAGTTGCAGAGCGACATGGCCTGAAGCCGAACCACCTGTCCACCTGGCAGACGATGGCACGGCAGGGCAAACTGGTTCTACCTGCACCCGACAACGCGGTGGAGTTCGCGGCGGTTGTCATCGATCCACCAGTTGCGGAGCCGCCCATCAAGAAAGCTAGCCGTCCCGAGATCATCGTCGGCGCTGTCACGATCCGGTTAGAGGAAGGCGCGTCCGCCTCCCGGATTGCCGCTGTCGCGCGTGCCTGCGCGGTTCCTGCATGATCTTTCCCTCGAACCGGGTTCGGATCATGGTGGCGACCAAGCCTGTCGATTTCCGCAAGGGCCACGATGGCCTGGCAGCACTGGTCAAGAATGAGCTGCACAAGGACCCTTTTACGGGGACGGTCTTCGTATTCCGATCACGAAAGGCGGATCGCCTGAAGCTGATCTACTGGGATGGCAGCGGTCTGGTGATGGCCTACAAACGGCTGGAGGAGCACACGTTCACTTGGCCAGACATCCGGGACGGTCTGATGACCTTGGGCCATGCTCAATTCGAGGCGCTATTTGCGGGGCTCGACTGGCGGCGGGTCCGCTCCGTTGAGACAAGAGCGCCGACAGCGATCGAGTAGATGCGTCACGATGACTCGGTTCGTAAATTCCGGCGGCGTGACTACATCAAATTTGATAGACTTTCTCCATGTTGGACGCGGTCGATCTTCCAGACGATATTGCTGCCCTGAAGGCGATGCTGGTTGCGTCGCAGGCGCGTGAAGCCCGTAGGGATGAGCGGATCGAGCGGCTTGAGAGGCTGGTCGCCGCTTTCAAGCAGGCAGCCTTCGGCCGCAAATCCGAGAAGGCCGATCCTGAACAATTCGATCTCGCATTGGAGGACCTGGAAACGGCCATTGCGGCCATCCATGCCGAAGATGAAGCCGATAGCGCGCAGGGCAAGCCGCAGCCTAAACCCCGTGCCGTCAATCGCGGCTCTCTGCCCGCTCATCTTCTTCGCGTTGAGGAGATCATCGAACCGGAAAGCCTGATCTGCGCCTGTATTGATGGCGTTACCCAGGCTCCAGCGCCTGCACGATTGATCCACGCCGGGTTGCCGACGGAGGCGACCATCGCGCATGTGCTGGTCTCCAAATATGCCGATCACCTGCCGCTTTACCGACAGGCCCAGATCATGAGCCGCCAGGGCGTCGATCTCGACCGCTCCACGCTCGCCGACTGGGTCGGCCGGGCGGCATTCGAGCTTCGCCCGGTCTTCGACGCTCTGATCGCCGACCTGAAGCGGTCCACCAAGCTGTTCATGGACGAGACCCGTGCGCCCGTCCTCGATCCCGGTTCCCGCAAGACCAAGACCGGATACTTCTGGGCCTTGGCCCGCGATGACAGACCGTGGGGTGGCGGTGCGCCGCCCGGTGTGGCCTTCACCTATGCGCCCGGTCGCGGGGGACTCCATGCCGAGCGGATACTGCAAGGGTTCACGGGCATCCTTCAGGTCGATGGATATGCCGGGTATAATCGGCTGATCGCACCGGATCGGGTTGGTCCCGACATCCGGCTGGCCTATTGCTGGGCACACGCCAGGCGCAAGCTGGTCGAGATCACTCGCACGGGCTCGGCACCAATCGCTGAGGAGGGTGTGAAGCGGATTGGTGAACTCTATCGGATTGAGGCGGAGCTGCGCGGTCTTCCCGCCGATGCTCGCTTGGCTAGGCGACAGGAACGATCAGTGCCATTGATCGCAGACATGCGGGACTGGCTCACGCATCATCGTGCTCGCGTCGCTGGCAAGTCGCCGCTTGGCGAAGCGCTTTCCTACATCGCCAAATACTGGGATGGCCTCTGCATCTTCCTGACCGACGGCCGGATCGAGGTCGACAACAATACCGTCGAGCGGACCATCAGGCCGATTGCGTTGAACCGGAAGAACGCTCTTTTTGCCGGACACGACACTGGAGCGGAGAACTGGGCGATCATCGCCTCGCTCATCGAGACCTGCAAGCTCAACGCTGTCGATCCTCTTGCCTTTCTGACGGCCACGCTCACCGCTATCGTAAACGGCCACAAGCAAAATCGGATCGATGAGTTGATGCCGTGTAATTATTCGCGGCGGACAGGCGGCTGAAGTTTGCTGTCGGCCCGAAGCAGCCCCTCATTCCACTAAGTCAAGCTGGCGAAGATATTCTTCACCGCTAATGGTCGTCCAACCATCTCTCGGGAATCGTTGATCTTCAACCTCGTCAAGTGAGAAGTAGGCTCCAAAGAAGTCGCAATTCGGATCAAGTAAGGCAATTCTCTTTTTAAATTCAATGTCGTTATCGGAAAGTTGATCTTCAAGTGCCTCTTCCCTTTCCGAATTCATCAAGAAAGGTATCCGTAGGCATCCGAGACAAATATCGAGAATAGGATAGTTTCGTTCAGCGCAGATGCCGACACTTACTTTTTCTAAATCCCACAAACCGCTCCGCAGGAATCCAGATACCGAAGTATCGACCATTGGAAAGTCGTTGCGCATCCGAACGTAATAACTGAAGTTGGTGATCCTTCCTTTATGTCTACCTACGGGAGAAAGCTTGAATCCAGTCAACCGGTAAGGCGGTTCCGGTTCGAAAGATAATTCCAGTCCGCCTGGATAGAGCCAATATAGCGGCACTGGCTCGTCATACGCGTTGGTAATCCACCCTTTCGGTGGACCGAGTGTCTCTGCGATTTGTAGGAGCGGCGTACCGAATTGTAGGAAGTCGATCTGCAATGAACCCAAACTCTCTTTCAGAGAGACCGTGATCGTTTGTTTAGGCATGCAGACTCTCCAACAACTCGCTAGAACGTTTCCCCGCTCGCATGAGTTTACCTTATGTCTTCAATTGGCGCATTCTTGCCATCAATTTCATAGCTGTGTCATTCGGGATGGCCAATCGAGCTTGGTCAATGTGAGAGGAAAACACCGCTTACACTTGGCTGCACTTGACGTTGAATTACTCAACTCTAAAATTCAGTTGTTGTGATCTTTTCCGGGTAAATATGCGAGATCTGAATGAGGTTCTTTTCGTGGCCCAGGCGACGGGGGAAGCGCCAGCCGAAGCGGGCTTCTTCACATGAGATGTGCCCGAAAACGTTCTCTACGCGGACGGGGCGCTCGCGGACCTCTTCGGACTGGACCCAAGGATTTCGTCACAAGGATTGCCGATTGAAGCTTACCTTGACCGCGTACATCCTGAAGATAGACCTCGACTAGCTAAGACAATCCGCGACAGCATCGTGACGGATCGCCCGCAAAACGAGACCTATCGGGTCATGAACACAGAAGGATGTTACGTCTTCGTGACTGGCTTTGGCCGCGGCTTTCGAACCCAGAATGGGGAGATTGCGCGCTATGTTGGTATTGTTGTGCCAACAAGCGCCCAGATCTCACCGATGAGATACTCGCATTAGTTTTGTCGCTTTAGGCTCGATGGATACTGAGTTCGATAGACTGCAGGCTTTCCAAAAGCTTTCGGACGCCCGGGTGACTGGTTGAATAGTATACGTTCTGAGCATCGCGCCGAGTCGCAACCAGCTTATCGTGCCGAAGTCTCGCCAAATGTTGGGAAAGTGCCGACTGGCTCAGACCTACCTCTTCAGCCAGATCGCCGACGCCCACCTCCCGCTCCGAAATGATCCGCATGATTTGGAGGCGCTTGCTATTCGCGAGTGCGGAGAGAAGCTTCGTATGGTGTTCAAGCGCGTCTTCGGAAACCACGTCATTTTCCCTGATGAGAATCAACTAATGAAGACGTATCTCATAGTCCATTTCTGTAAAGAAAAAAGATCGGGGCAGAGCCGCTTACGAAATTTCGCGGATTTTCCCGCGGACATCGCGCCGGGATAGAAGAGGTCGGACACCTCCACAGGCCGATATAATCGAGCGTAGGTGGCAGGAAAAAGAGTATGCCGGTGCGTCTCGCCTCTAGATAAAGCGGTTTTCGCAGCCGCTGGCTCAACCCGGCCTGCTTCTGATCATGAGACGAAAACGTTACCGTCTTTTCGTAACATCCCCGCGCATTAAAATCGGTTTCAAGAAATGCGATAAGGTGAGATGTACCCTTATGCGCTTTTTATGCGGCTAAACTGGTCCTGGTCCGCCTTTGGACTGAGACCTATTCGCTTCTTGAAATGGTGCCGAAGCGTATCTGCGGATCCAATCCCTACCACGGTGGCGATCTCGTCAATGGACTGGCGGCGATCGATCAGGAGATCTTTTGCCGCTTCTATCCTTTGGCCGATAAGCCAATCGCCAGGTGGAACGCCGGTCGCCTCGGGAAAGCGGCGAATGAAGGTCCGAAGACTCATGCACTGCGGCCATTCGCTCCAACGTCCAGGACGCTTTGAGGTCAGCGCGTATTCTGTCGAGCAGCGGCGCGACGGATGATTGGTGTGCGGCCGGAACGGGGCGCTCCAGAAACTGAGCCTGTCCGCGCTACGATGTGCCGGCATGACGATACGCCGCGCCACCGAGTTCGCTGCCTCTGTTCCAAAGTCTTGACGGACGATCTCGATCAAGAGATCTATTCCGGCCGCGCTTCCGGCCGACGTAAAGATGCGCTCGTGAGTACGATAGAGAGAAGCATCGTCCACGAAAATGTTGGCATGACGCGACCGTAGTGCCTCGGCATATCGCCAATGTGTCGTCGCGGTGCTGCCATCCAAAAGGCCTGTGGCTGCGAGCACGAATGCACCGGAGCAAATCGATGCCAATCGTGCTCCACGTTTATGCGCTTTACGGAGCAGATCTATTAGGCTCTGCGGAACCGGCTCATCGATGCCACTCCATCTAGGCACAACGATGATGTCGGCTTCATCGATCAGCTCAGGCCCGAAATCGGGTGTCACCACGAAACCGCCGTGGGCGCGAAGCGGTCCTTCGTCGATCGCGCAGTTTGCAAACCTATACCAGGTCTCTCCCATCTCAGGTCTGGGAAGACCGAATATTTCGGCGACGATGCCGAATTCGAAGGTGCAGAGACCATCATAGAGGAGGGCGACAACAAGTTCGCTGCCGGAGCTAAAGGCTGCTGCGCGTAGACTGCAGACGTCATGGTACTGAGAGCGAGAACAGCGGCGATGAGCATTTTCATTGGTGTTTCCCCGCTTTGTTCTCACGAAGTGCCGTGGCGGTCTCAAACTCCACGCCACCGAATTAGTTCCGCCTTCGCTAAGCGATTGTTCGTAAAGAAAAACCCCGCCGTAGCAGGGTCCTCTGAATTACCAAGTTTGGCGTCCATACCAGTCATCGACGTCTCTTTTGGTACGGTCCTTTTCGTAGCCGTACCGCTCCTGAATTTTACCCTCGAGCTGGTCGCGCTTGCCGTTGATGACATCGAGATCATCGTCCGTGAGTTTGCCCCGCTATTCCTTGATCTTGCCCTTGGCCTGTTCACAGTTACCCTCAACACGGTTCCAGTCCATGATGTTTCCTCCTTTTGTTTTCGGCGTAAGGAAAGAACAAGAAGGTATCGGTTTTGCTCCGCTCCTCAGTCAGCCTTTACTTTGATATGCGCCAAGGGTGCGGAGAGGTTCCAAATGACCTGACTACTGTCTGCATCCCAAGTCGCCTCTGCCGACAGGGCTGACGGCACGATGCGGAGGAGCGCCAGGGAGCCAAACCCGGCTTGCTGCTCCAAAATATCGTTGGAATCATGCGAGGGCTCCGACCATGTCAATTCGAACATCGGATCGTGGCCATTCGCTGCATAAACGATCCTCCATGTAACAGACACCTCATGGTCTGTTGTCGCGCCGAACCGTATAGAGTTCATGATCAGTTCGTGCAGCGCCATACCAAGATTAAGGACGGCGTTGGCGCTGAGTAATATTTCCGGTCCGCTCGCCTTGACCGTTCGGATCCTCATGAACGATTTGACCTGATGCTCGACGAGGTCTGCAAGACTGACGCCGGCCCAATCCACATGGGATAGCAAATCATGCGAGTGAGATAGGGCCATGATGCGCTCGCGAATCCTGGCTTCAAACTCATCGACCGAAATTGATCGGGCCGCTGTCTGCTTTATCACCGAAAGTACGACCGCATACTGATTTTTGACGCGATGATTGATCTCTCGCATCAGCAGCTGAAGCCGCCGTTCGCTTTCCTTCGTCTGAGAAATATCTCTGGCTATACTCGATGCGCCAACGAGATCTCCACTTCGGCTCTTGATTGGCGATATCGTGATGGAAATCGGAATCCGCCTTCCGTTCTGGTGACGACGAAAGGTCTCGAAGGTTTCAATCCGTTCACCGAGCTTGAGCCGGCGCTGGATTTCCAGTTCCTCTTCATGTTTGTCAGCTGGGACAATGAGTAAAATGGACTGACCGATCGCTTCGTGTTCGGTATAGCCGAACATCCTCTCGGCAGCCCCGTTCCAGCTGACAATAATACCTGACAGGTCTCGGCTGACGATGGCGTCGAACGACGACTCTACAATGGCGGCGAGGCGTTCCTCGGTGTGCTTTTCCATGCTGATCGATGAAGACTGTTTTAGCGTTCGTGCATGATCTAGAGGAACTTGTGCTTAATCAAGCCAGTAAGTAAAAAACAAGAGATCACTCGTTAATTGGCGAAAAATTCGTTCTTATTGGCAAGCTCTCTTCCCTCTGTCATCTGAGCGATAAGGAAGATCAGGTGCACTTTACGCCCTGACAAGGCCTTGCAGCGGCATTCTTACAAGTAGAGACACGCCGTCGTTAGTCCATTGCCGTGCGATGTTGCCGTTCAAGCCTTGTAGCGCTGCCTTTTCCAAGGTGGAGCCAAAGCCCTCGCGATCAGGTGCGCCTTGATCGCGGAGCACTCCTGCCTCCGTCCACTGTATTTCGAGATGCTCGTCTTCAGCAGTGACGTTGATGGTGAGCTTCCCGTCGGGCATGCAGAGAGCCCCGTATTTCGCCGCATTGGTGGTCAGCTCGTGCAGCAAAAGCGCAAGCGAGGTTAGTGCAGCACCGGTTAGTGGCGCGTCTGCTCCGGTGATTTCGATTCGGGATGCTAGTTCGTGATCGTGTGGCGCAACGATTGCCCTCAAAAGAGCAGTTACGGTCGTCGCAATCTGCCCCCCACTAGCATCGCTGGCAAGATCGGGCATCGTCAATTCGTGAGCCCGCGAGAGCGCATGCAGCCGAGAGCGTAAATCGGCCTCCAGTTCCGCCACGCTTTTGGCGGGCCTGGCGCTCAAGGATATGAGACCCGCGGTCAGGCTGAACAGGTTCTTAATGCGATGATTGATTTCTTTGAGGAGGATATCCTTGTGCCCAGCGGCCTCTATGAGAGCCTGCGACTGTGCAGCGAGCTCGTCACGCTGGGCTGCCAGCTGTTGGCGTTGCCGATAGAGCTCATAAAAAACATCGACTTTACTCCGCAAAACATCCGGCTCGATCGGTTTCTGAATGAAGTCGACTGCACCCGCTTCATAGCCACGGAACCGGCGCTGGGCGTCGGTGCTTCCCGCAGTCACAAAAATGATAGGTATCCGGCGGGTGCGCTCGTTGCCGCGCATCAGCTCTGCCAGATCAAATCCGTTAAGGCCCGGCATCTGGACATCGACCAGCGCCAGCGCAACATCGTTATGCAGCAATATCTCAAGCGCCTCGTCACCAGAGCGCGCTTTCAACAAAAGGAGGTCGTCACGCCGCAAAAGCGCTTCAAGGGAGAGGAGGTTTTCCTCCAGATCATCGACAAGCAGGAAAGGCACAGGGTTCATAAATTTCTCAAACCTTTTTCAAATATTCTGCGATTTCCGCAAGTGTCATGGCGTCGGCGCCAGGGTTCATTTTTTCTGCGGCTTCTGGCATAGCCGCCGCGAAGGCCGTGCCTGGATTCTGCACCAATCCGACGCCACCTGCTCCCATGACAGCCCTCAGGCCATTTGCACCATCGCTATTGGCACCTGAAAGGACAATTCCGATGAGCCTCTCCTGGTAGGCATCTGCGGCGGTTTCAAACAGAACGTCGATGGATGGACGGGAGAAAAATACCTGTTCATCGCTGGAAAGCGCGACTGTCTTATCAACTTCAACGAGCAGGTGATAGTCCGGCGGTGCAAAGTAGATGGTGCCCGCGAGCAAAGGCTCCTTATCCTCAGCTTCTTTCACAATCATTCGGCACTTGGCAGCGAACAGATCTGCCAGTGCGCTTGGTCGATCAGGAGGAATATGCACGACAACCATAATCGGTAGCGGGAAACTCGCTGGCAATCCAGGGAGGATTGCCGAGAGCGCTTCCAACGCACCTGCCGATGCACCGATGACGACGGCTTCCGACCTACTCATCCCCGACCTTTCTTCTGATAAATCTTCTCCTCCCGCGCAAACTCGTCGAATGTGTCGGTGTATCGTGAGAACCGCAGGCTTTCCTTAGAGCCGAGGCCTAGAAAGCCTTTCCTGACCATTGAGGCATCAAAAAGCCCGATCGCGCGGTCCTGCAAATCCCGATCGAAATAAATAAGCACATTGCGGCAGGAGATCAGGTGCATCTCAGCAAAGACTGAGTCCGTCACCAGGCTGTGGTCCGAGAACACGACGTTGCGCCGCAGGCTCTTATCGAAGGACGCCCGGCCATAGGCGGCCTGATAATAGTCCGACAGAGACGATTTCCCGCCGGACTTTCGATGGTTCTGGGTAAATAGTTGCACCCTGTCCAATGCATAGATACCTGCTTCCGCCGTGGCAAGCGCCTCGGCATTGATGTCCGTCGCATAAAAGAGCGTGCGCTCTTCCAGACCTTCCTCCCGGAAAAGAATGACCATGGAATAGAGCTCTTCGCCGCCGCTGCATCCCGCGATCCAGACCTTCAAGGAGGGGTAGGTTCGCAGATGAGGAATAACGCTTTCACGAAGTGTCCTGAAATAGCTCGGATCCCGGAACATCTCACTGACCTGAACGGTCAGGTAACCCAGAAGCCGAGGCAGCATGGACGCATCGTGGAGGACACGTTCCTGCATGGCCGAAATGGTTGCAAAGCCAAGCGCCCGCTGAGCCTGCCGCAACCGGCGCTTGATCGAGGCCATCGCATAGTTGCGGAAGTCGTAGTGGTAGGTGAGAAATAGCGCCTCCAACAGCAGCCTGATCTCGATATCCTCGACCTTCTCGGATGGTTCCGCTCCGGTCATTTCGGCATCCACACCCGCACCAGGGACAACAGCTTCTCCACGTCGAGCGGCTTGGCCATGTAGTCGTTGGCGCCCGCCTCAATGCAGCGTTGCTGGTCGTCGGGCATCGCCTTCGCCGTCAACGTCAGGATCGGCAGCTTCTTCCAGGCCGGGTTCTTGCGGATTTCTCGCGTTGCGGTCAGACCGTCCATGACCGGCATCATCACGTCCATTAACACGAGATCGACCATGGAAGCATCAGGCTGGGAGGCTTTCTCCAAAGCAGTGATTGCTTCCTGACCGTTGCGGGCAATCGTGACGATCGCGCCTCGGGGTTCGAGGATGTTGGTCAAAGCATACACGTTGCGGACATCATCTTCCACGACGAGAATGCGGCGGCCCTCGAGAATGGAATCGCGGTTTCGCGCCTTGCGGATCATCTTCTGCTGCTCGTCCGGTAGCTCTGCGATAACCTGGTGCAAAAAGAGGCTCACCTCATCTAGCAGGCGCTCTGGAGACTTGGCGCCTTTGATGATGATGGACTTTGAGTAGCGCCTCAGTCGCTGCTCGTCGTCCTGGGAAAGCTCACGGCCCGTGTAAACAATCACCGGTGGAAAAGCGTAGGCGCTTTCCTGGCTCAGAGTTTCAAGCAGCGAATACCCTGAGGCGTCGGGCAGCGCGAGATCGAGCACCATGCAATCAAATGTCTGGTCCTTGAGCAGTTCCAGGCACTCGGCCGCCGTCCCCGCCGTCACCGTCTCCACACCACGCGAACCTAGAAGTCTCGCGACGGCATCGCTTTGTACAGGATCGTCCTCCACGATGAGAATGCGACGCACATTCTGGGACAGCTTGTCTTCCAGCTTTTCGAGCACTTCGACCAGTTGTTCTCGCATGACCGGCTTGACTGCGTACCCGACCGCGCCCAGCGAGAAGGCGGTCTCCGTATGATCTTCAGCCGAGATCATGTGGATCGGAATATGTCGGGTCTCAACGTCGTGCTTCAGGCGATCGAGGACCGCAAGGCCGGACTGGTCGGGAAGGCCGACATCGAGAACGACGGCGCTTGGCTTATATTCCTTTGCAAGGCGCAGTGCTTCTTCAGCTGTGCCGGCAACCAGAGACTGGAAGCCCATTTCTCGTGAGAGGTCCCTGACGATCGCCGCGAAGGACGCGTCGTCTTCGATCACGAGAAGAACCCTCTTGGTGCTGCTCAAAGAGGCGCGGTCGTCTTCGACGGTAGGCGCCGGTCGAGCAGGATGGTGACGTTCTGGTCCAACCGGAGGCTGCGTTCCAACTGTCACTGGGTCAACACGAGGTGTCGTATCCCTCGGCACGACAAAAGACGGATCATAGGCCTCCGGCACAGTCACCGTAAACGTGCTGCCTTGTCCTGGCCGGCTGGTAAGATCGATGGAGCCGCCAAGTAGCCGCACAAGCTGGCGTGAAATGGATAGGCCCAAGCCTGTCCCGCCATATCGTCTGCTGATTGTGCTGTCGGCTTGGTGGAATGCATCAAAAATCCGTTGTTGTTGATCGGCGGCAATCCCGATGCCTGTGTCCGTCACGGCAAAGGAGATGCGTCCCACGCCCGCGGGCTCAATCGACAATGTCACACGTCCCGAACCGGTGAACTTAATGGCGTTCGAAAGCAAGTTCTTCAGCACCTGCTCCAACCGGAGCGGATCCGTCTCGATCGCGACAGGAATATCCGCAGCGAGTTCAACGGCGAAATCGAGATTTTTATCAGTCGCCAGCGGTTGGAACATCTGGCGAAGGTTATTGGCGACGCGTTCCACGACCACAGCCTCGGGCCTGATTTCGACATGGCCTGCCTCGATCTTGGAGAGGTCAAGGATGTCATTGATCAGATTAAGGAGGTCATTGCCCGAGGACTGGATAGTCTGGGCATACTTGACTTGGTCGGCCGTGAGGTTGTCATCTGGATTGTCGGCCAGCAACTTGGCAAGGATTAGCGACGAATTGAGTGGCGTCCTGAGTTCATGCGACATGTTGGCGAGGAAATCCGACTTGTACTGGCTCGCTTGCTCCAGTTCTCTTGCTTTGAGCTCGACCGAGGCATTGACACGTTCGAGATTATCGCGCTGCGCTTCCAGCTCTTGCGTCTGCTGTTCAAGCTGTGAATTTGTCTGCTCGAGTTCGGCCTGTTGCTGCTCCAGGCGTGTCTGGGATTCTTTCAGCGCACGACCTTGCTCTTCAAGCTCTTCGTTGGACACCCGCAGTTCTTCGCTCTGCGTCTGAAGCTCTTCGGACTGGCGCTGTGTTTCCTCTAGTAGGTTCTGCAATTCGCTTCGATAAGTGGCAGAACGCACGGCAATCGCAACGGCTTCGGACGCCCGCGCGAGAAAGGTCTCGACACGCGGGTCGACGGCGCGCAGAAAGCCGATTTCAATCACCGAATTGACGTCGCCATCAACTACGCCGGGGAAGATCGCGATGTGACCGGGTTTGTGTTGGCCGAGCGCCGAGCCGAAAGTAAGATAGCCGTCCGGAACCTCACCGAACACCATAGGCCGACCTTCCGCCGCTGCCTGACCCAAAAGTCCCTCGCGCTGACGGAAGCGGGCGGGTACAGTCGTCGCGTCAGGCACACCGTAAGCCGCCACACGCTGAAACTCGTCGCCGGTCCCGACGAATGCTGCCCCCGCGACACCGCCGACGTATCGCACCAGGAACTCCAAGATGCTGTTGCCCAATTGCTCGATCGGCTGGTCGCCCATCATAGCGGCCGCGAGCTCGACCTGGCCGGATTGCAGCCAGTCGTCGCGCCGGCGGGCAAACGTCGCGCGCCGGATCAGGAAACCGATGGCCATGGTTAGCATAACACCAAGCAGGCCAGATAATATCGTGCTCGCGAGTGCGGTTTGCTGGGCGCTCTTCATTTCGGCAATCCGCTGGACACGGGCCTCGCCCTCGCGTTGCGCCATAGCGGCAATCTGCGCCCGGATCGCGTCCATCTCCTCCTTACCACGGTCGGTATTCACGATTGCCATTGCGGCATCCAGCCCCTGGCTGCGTCTCAGGTCAATCGTTTGCTGCAACTCATCGAGCTTGCCAGCGACACGCCGTTTCAACGTCGCGAGCCGCTGCCCTTGCCCAGAATTGTCAGCCGTTAGTCGGTCTATGTCATCGAACTTGACGGGTATTGCCTGCAGCGCGGCATTGTATGGCCCGAGATAGCTATCGTTGAAGGTTAAAAGAAAGCCGCGTTGGCCTGTCTCAGCATCCTGAACCCGCGACAGCAATTCGTCGAGCGCCACAATTGCAACGTGAGTTCGGACGATACGTTGATTGCCATCATCCAAAGCCTGGAGATTATAGAACGACACCAGCCCGCTTATCACGAAAAAGACGAGAGTTCCGACCAATCCGAGAGCTACGCCGTAATCGAGCCCGAGGACGCCATTTGACAGGTGGGATGGGGAATTTTTGTTCATGGGGATCTCGGGCAAGTAAAACTGGCGGACGTTTATGCGTCATAGGCAATGCGGATGGAATTGTCGAACATTGATCTCGTCAAAGCCAGGGCTGTCTTGGCTATCTGTCCCGACCGAGGGGATGGCAGCGCTCATACATCCAACGGCAGTTCAGCTCATCTGTAAATAGGCCGGCAGACTAAAGACCGGAGGGGTGGCAAAGCACTAGGTCTCGATGGGGATCGAGCGGCGACCCGAGATGGGCCTGGTGGCAACGAGCAGCTCGAGAGGCGTAGATTATTGCACCAATTGGTGCTATGGGCGTGTCACCATTTAGGAGCTGCCTATGCGATCTACTATTAATCTTGACGACAACCTCATGGAACGGGCCAAGTCCCTTACAGGCACAAAGGAAACGGCGGCTCTCGTGCGTCAAGCACTCGAGACTTTGGTACGCGTCGAATCCGGCAAACGGCTGATCGCCCTTGGCGGCACTATGCCCGAGGCCAACTTAGCGCCTCGCCGCCGGAGCGAAGTGAGCAAGTGATCCTTGTCGATAGCTCGATCTGGATGGATCATTTTCGACACGGCGACTCGGAGCTGACTAAAATCATCGGAGATGATCGGTTACTTTGCCACCCTTTCGTTATCGGCGAACTGGCTCTAGGCAGTCTGCGTGATAGGGATGCGGTATTAACGTTTCTTGGAGCTCAGCGTGAGGCAGTGGTCGCGACCCATGCAGAGGTAATGACCGTCATCGACCGCTATTCGGTATTCAGCATGGGGATCGGCTATACCGATGCACATCTGTTGACTTCAACCCTCCTCGATCGCCGATCGAGCTTGTGGACGAGAGATAAACGTCTGACGGCTGCGGCTCAGAAGGTTGGCGCGGCACTATATCCTTCTGCGAATACTCCTCACTAGACCTCCAGCGAGGAGCTTTCGAGCGCTGATAGCTTAAGCTCTTGAGCGGATACGAACCTAAAATCCGTTCAGCGGGATTTCGAAGGCTCTGAAATCGTTCCAATGCGTCGTTGGATTTACGGCATCGAGCTGCGTGCGCGAAATGATCATGTTTCCGAGATACCAAGCTTTCATCCCGACGAATTACCCATTCAATCGCGGATCCTGCGGCTGCGTGGCGTCGAGTATCGGATCTACGAGCTTGGCCGTATCTTTATCGGGCCAATAGAGATCACGCATTTATCGTGATCTGGGCTCTTTTCGTAGGCGCATGGAATGATATTACTCGATCAGATTTGCGATTTATCAATTCGAGCCAGAGACCAGATTCCGTGACCACGGCCCTCGTCAGCAATCAAAGCATGGAGTATTTTCGCGCCAAGCAACAGGATGTCGTGATCGCTCCAGTGTTCGGGAAGTCCGAGATTTCGATGGCAAGGCTGTCTTGCATGACACCCGGACACGGGGTCATCGATCCGCCCGTCCATGAAGACGCGTTCTTCCTTGCCTTCAATCTTCTTGATTACGACGGTGATCTTTGGGTCGATGGAAAGAAAGTGGACACCAAGCGCTCAAAGAGCGGTAATTTCACCATCTATGATCATCGGCGGACATGGCTGGCCGACATGAAATCCTGTTTTGATGGTCTCGGCTTTCACATACCTCGCGCCGCATTGACTGCTTACGAAGAGGACTTGGGCGGTAAGCATATCGACACACTGCACGCAGCCCCCGGCAAAGACATCGAAGATGATATCGTTCGAGGACTGGTTCGTGTCTGCCTCCCTGTCCTCAGCGATCCGCGTGGTGCAATGCGGCTGTTTCAGGACCATGTTGCAGCTATTCTGACGTTCCACCTGTGCGCAACCTATGGCAACACGAGCATTAGAACACCCGTCCAGGGTTCTCTCGCTCCGTGGCAAAAGAAGCGAGCATTGGAAATGCTGGAGGCTGATCTTGCTGCCGATCTGCCGTTAGCTGCGGTTGCCGCAGCATGCGGTCTATCCCAGGGATACTTTACAAGGGCGTTCAGGCTTTCGACAGGCCACCCGCCTTATCGCTGGGTGATCTTGAAACGGGTAGAAAAAGCCAAAGAGCTTCTCCGATCGACCAACATCACGATTGCCGAAGTTGCGTTTCTCTGCGGCTTTTGCGACCAGGCCCATTTGACCCGGATGTTCACAGCTAAACTTGGCATGACCCCTGCCCAATGGCGTAAGAGCTCGCGTTAGCAGAGCGGACTCTTCTCCTCGACGTCGGTAAAATCCAAGTTTCATCCGTTCGATCCAATAAATAAAGCGCGGCGATCAGCATAAGGGTGCGGCACCCTAGCTCAGCAGACAGAAAGGCTCAGATCGCAGGACGCGAAAATGACTGAAACCTTACCTTACCTAACCCGCCGCAACGCACTTATCAGCGGAGCAGCGGCCGCAGCTTACGCGACCCTTCCGGCCGGGCTCGGATCAGCGGCACGTGCTGCATCCCTCAAACATTCCACTGAAGGAAACAAGACCATGGCTTATGTGACCACCAAGGACGGCGTTGAAATAATCTACAAGGACTGGGGTCCGAAGAACGCTCAGCCGATCGTCTTCCACCACGGCTGGCCGCTGTCGTCGGACGACTGGGACGCACAGATGCTGTTCTTCCTCTCCAAGGGTTATCGCGTAGTCGCCCATGACCGCCGTGGTCATGGCCGCTCGGCCCAGGTGGCGGAAGGTCACGACATGGACCATTATGCAGCCGACGCATTCGCCGTCGTCGAACATCTGGATCTGAAGAATGCAGTCCATATCGGCCACTCCACCGGCGGCGGCGAAGTTGCCCGCTATGTCGCCAGGCACGGCCAGAAGGCCGGCCGCGTTGCCAAGGCCGTTCTCGTCTCCGCCGTTCCGCCGCTGATGCTGAAGACCGAAGCAAACCCGGAAGGCCTGCCGATCGAAGTGTTCGACGGCTTCCGCTCGGCGCTCGCCGCCAACCGCGCCCAGTTCTTCCGCGATGTTCCGGCCGGTCCGTTCTACGCCTTCAACCGTGACGGCGCCAAGGTGCAGGAAGGCGTGATCCAGAATTGGTGGCGTCAGGGCATGATGGGCGGCGCAAAGGCTCATTATGACGGCATCAAGGCCTTCTCCGAAACCGACCAGACGGACGACCTGAAGGCGATCACCGTGCCGACGCTGGTCCTTCACGGCGAAGACGACCAGATCGTTCCGATCGCAGATTCCGCACTGAAGTCGGCCAAGCTTCTGAAGAACGGCCAGCTCAAGACCTATCCCGGCTTCTCGCACGGCATGCTGACGGTGAATGCAGATGTGCTGAACCAGGATCTTCTGGCATTCGTTCGAACCTAGAGCCCGAAAACGGACGACCGGCGCGATTCTTTGCGGCGGTCATCTGAAGTTAGGGTCGTGATGGGATCAGAACCTGTGATCCGATGTCGCTTCGCTTCCATCTCGTCCGAAGTTTTAAGTACGTTAGGGACGTATAAATCTCAGTTTTTGGTCGCTATCTCGTTGCCTGTGAAATCCACAATCCGTTTCAGCGTCTGCTGGCAACCATTCTCGAACATCTTCCTTTGTCTCGCTGAAGAGGTCTCGACCCGCTCTTTCGTACACTGGCGGATCGCCCGGCGCACAACCCGCGGGCAGATGACATCACTTATTAAAATTTGAGAGAAATGGATGGAAAATAGTGCATAACGGGTGAGAAGACGCGGCGACGGATTATGACTGGACGCACCACTATCCATGACCTCTGTCTTAGATATCTTGGACAATGAGGCATTTGGGCAGGTTTCAGAGTACATCGGGACATCAGGACAAAAAGCGCTATCGTCAAGCTGGAGAAACCTTAATCGGCCCCCGACATTACGCTGGACGAGGCTACTTTAAGCGACAAAGCGAACCCGCATCGGCGGCGAAGAAGATCAATCTCCACTCAACCGCTGCTCTGACGCTGCATCGAAGATATGCACGTTCTCAAGTGCAAAGCCCAGCCGGACGGTATGGCCGGCTTGAAGCGACGAACGCCCGTTCTGCACGAAGACGATCTCAGGCGAAGTCTGCGTCGTGACGAACGTTGTAGCTCCCGTCGATTCAATCGCAACGATCGGGACATCGAAGCCGAGCTGATCCGGCGGTGCGATCACAAGATGTTCCGGACGAACGCCGACCAGCACTTCCCGTCCGGGCTGTAGGGCGAGATCAAGATCGAGCATCTGGGTACCGGGCAGATCGAGAACCAAGGACCTGCCATTCTCACCAATTTTGGCAGGAATGAAATTCATCGCAGGCGAACCGATGAAGCCGGCAACGAAACGATTGGCCGGACGGTCGTAAAGATCGAGTGGCCTGCCCTGCTGTTCAATCACGCCTGCGCGCATGATCACCACATGGTCCGCCATCGTCATGGCCTCCACCTGATCATGCGTGACATAGACGGAGGTCGCGCCCAGCCGGTCATGCAGCGCCCGGATTTCCTTGCGCATATGCACGCGCAATGCAGCATCAAGGTTCGAGAGTGGTTCATCGAACAGGAAGGCTTTCGGATGGCGTATGATCGCCCGGCTCATGGCAACGCGCTGACGCTGGCCGCCCGAAAGCTCGCGCGGATAACGGTGCAACAGGTCCGACAGGCCGGTAATCGCCGCCACTTCCTCTGCCGCCTTTTTCGCCTGCGCCTTTTTCACGCCCTTGATGCGAAGGCTGTAGGTGAGGTTCTGCTCCACCGTCATGTGCGGATAGAGCGCATAGGACTGGAAGACCATGGCGAGATCCCGCTTTCGCGGCGGCATGTCGTTCATCCGCTCGCCTGCAATCACCAGATCGCCACTGGAGATGGTTTCGAGCCCGGCCAATGAGCGTAGAAGTGTCGACTTTCCGCAGCCGGACGGTCCGACCAATGCGACGAAAGCACCCTTCGGAATCGACAGGTTGATGTCCCTCAGCGCATGGTAGGCGCCATAATATTTGTTGATACCGGAAAGTTCGATTTGCTGGGTCATTTGAGGGCTCCCGATGTGAGGCCGGAGACGATGCGCCGCTGCAGAAGCACGAAGATCGCAAGGATGGGGGTTACGTACATCGTGGCGTAGGCCATGATGTTGTTCCATTCGCTGGTGTTCGGCCCCATGAAGGAATTGAGGCCGACGCTTGCCGGCTGCAGGCTGACATCCTGAATCATCGACTTCGAATAGACGAACTCGCCAAAGGCCTGCATGAAGATAAGGATGGCGCTGACGAGGATGCCGTTGCGGGCAAGCGGTAGGACGATGTTGAAAAAGGCGCCGACACGCGAATTGCCGTCGACCAGCGCCGCCTCTTCCAGTTCCATCGGCACCGCCATGAAGGTGGCGCGAACCAGAACCACGAAGAACGGCATGCTTTTGGCGGCTATCGCCAGAATGACCGCCAGCCGCGGATAATCGAGCAGGCCGACCTGCGTGAAACCGACGAAAATAGGCGTCACCATCAGCGATGCGGGCAGGACCTGCAGCATCAGGATCAGGAAAAGTCCGAGATCGACCCAGACATTGCGGTAGCGCGCCAGAACATAGGCGCAGCCGGTGCCGAGCACGGCGATCAGGGCCACGGAACCGAAGGCGATGACCGTCGAGTTCCAGAGATAACGCCCCAGGTTCCGGCTTTCCCAGACAAAGGCGAAGGTCTGCCATTGCGCCGAGGACGGCAGGAAGCTTGGCGGATTAGCGAACATTTCCGAGCCGCTCTTCAGGGACGTGACATACATCCAGTAGAGCGGGAACAGATAGATGGCCGCCATTATGAGCGCGATCATCAGCATCAGGCGATTGCGGGCGGTCTCGCTCATCCGCGCACCTCATGACGTGTGGAGCGCACATAAACGGCAGCGGCGAACATCACGAACACGGTCATGATGACGGAGATCGTGGCACCCCGGCCGAAATCATACTGGCGGAAGGACAGGTCCCACGCCCAGTATTGTGCGACATTTGAAGAATTGTTCGGTCCACCATCGGTAATGGCCGCGAACAGATCGAATTGCTGCAGCGTAAAAATCAGACCGAGCGCGATGATCGCGCCGATGGTGGAGCGCATCATCGGCAGCGTGATCGTCCAGAAACGCTGCCATGCATTGGCACCATCCATATCAGCCGCCTCGTAGAGGTCACCGGGAATGGCGGAAAGACCGACCGACAGCAGGATCATGTTGAAGGATGTGCCGAGCCAGATATTGGCGATGACAACTGCCCACAGCGAGAAATTCGGATCCGAGCGCCAGAAGATGTTGGCCGTGATCAGCCCGCTTTCGCGCAGGAAGAAATTCAGGACACCAAAATCGCCGGAGAGTATCCAGTTCCAAATTGCGCCGACGACAAGGCCTGGCATGACCCAGGATACAAGAAACAGCCCGCGCAGCCAGCTTGCACCCGGAAAACTCGTCCAGAAAAACAGGGCGAGACCGAAGCCGATGACAAATTGTCCGGCAATCGAGCCGACGACAAAGATCAGCGTATTGGTCAGGATCGGCCATGTTTCCGGCTGCCGGAACAATGCCACGTAATTGTCGATGCCAACAAAGGGCCGGATGAAGCTGCCGAGGCTGAACATGTCCACTTCCTGAAAGCTCATCAGGATATTGTAGATCAGCGGCAAGCCGGCCAGCGCGAACAGGAACGCGAAGGGCACGCCGACAAGCACGAAGTCGAAACCACGACCATCTCTGACGCTTGCTATAATCCGTCTCATCAAAACCTCATGTGATCGCTCGGAACCACCCGGCACGTCGCCCACCGGGGGCGTGCCGGGCAGAACCGTCCGGGAGGAAACGGGATTTTTGGCCCGCAACAGCGGAGATGGCGGGCCAATGGGCGTGTCACCCTTCGATCGACTTGATCTTTTCAGCCGCCTGATCAAGCGCTGCCTTCGGCTCCATCTGGCCGGTCAGTGCCGCTTGGATAGCATCCTGGATGGCCTTGGAAATCTTTGGCCATTCAGGTGACGGGCCGCGCGGCTGTGCATATTTCATCTGCTCGAGGAAGGTTGCTAAGGCCGCATCCTTCACCGCATTGCCGGTGGGCGGCACGGGCAGATCGGCACGCGCCGGGAGCTGACCGAAATCCTTGTACATGGTGGCATCCTTCGAGGCGAAGAATTCGAGCGCCTTGAAGGCCTCTTCCGGATGTTTGGAACTGGAGAAGATCGCCCAGTTGTAATCGCCCATGGCCGAGGAACGCTGTGCCCCGTCCCGCGGAACCGGCAGAAGCGCGGTGCCCCATTCGAACTTGGCGTCCGTCAGCATGCGGTCGATTTCCCATGGACCGGAAATCGCCATGGCGGCATTGCCGGCGTTGAAGGTCGCGGTCGAATCCCACTGGCTGCGGGTGAGCGTATCCGGCGAGGTCAGCTTCTCGTCCAGAAGCTGTTTCCAGGTGGTGAGCGCGCGCACCGCACCTTCGCCGTTGATGGTCTTGTAGGTGGAGCCGCCCATCTGCGCCCAGGGAAGGAACTGAAACGTCCCCTCCTCATTGGCCTTGGCGCAGAAGGTGATGCCATAAACGTTTTTGGACGGATCGTTGAGCTTGCGTGCGGTCTCGACCAGTTCATCCCAGGTCTTCGGCGGCTTTTCCGGATCAAGACCCGCCGCCTTGAACAGATCCTTGTTGTAATAGAGCGCGATCGTGTTGGTCGCCTTCGGCACGCCGTAATATTTTTCGTCCCAAGTGGCGGATTTCAGCGGCCCCTGGAAATAGTTTTCCGGCTTGATGACCGTCGATTTCTCGATCATGTCCGTCAGGTCGAGGAAGGCATCGCGAGAGGCAAACATGGCGTGGTTCGGATTATCGATGGCGATGATATCGGGCGCTTTGCCGGTGGAATAGGCGCGCATTGCTTCGCTCACTACATCGTCGAACTGGATTTGCCGGTACTCGATCTGGATGCCGTTTTTCTGTTCGTTGAATTCCTTGATCAGGTTGGGCGCCGGCTGTATATCGCGATCCAGCGACCACAACGTCAATTTCACGTCTTCAGCCCTTGCCTGAAAGCTGACGAGCGAGGCACATGTCAGAGCCAGTGCGATGGCAATCGAATGCTTTCGGATACCCATGGTTCTCCTCCTTTTCGGTTATCCTTGACGTCATGCCGCCGGCCGCACCTCCTCATGCGATCGGCGCATTTTCCTTATTGCGGATCAACGACAAAATTTCCGCCGCGTGCTTGTTTCAGGTGATTGAGCGCATGGACCTGACCGGTCATCTCCAGCGCATCACGATAAACCGGATCGTGCCAGCCCTCGATATCGATGGAGCCGGACCAGCCGGCGAGCCGCAGTTCCGAAATGATGTCCGTCCAGTTGCTGTCGCCGAAACCGGGCGTGCGCATGAAGACGAACGGATGTTTGCCAAAGATGCCGTGTTCGCGGATCACATCCCAGCGGATCGTGGCATCCTTGCCGTGCACGTGAAAGATCTTGTGCGCCCATTTGCGGATCTGCGGCAGCGGGTCGATCAGATAGACCATCTGATGGCACGGTTCCCATTCCAGGCCGATATTGTCATCCGGCGTCTCGTTGAAAATCAGTTCCCAGGCATCCGGATTATGGGCGATGTTCCAGTCGCCGGTCTGCCAGTTGCCATCCATGGCGCAATTCTCGAAGGCGATCTTCACCCCCTTGTCGGCGGCACGTTTGGCCAGTTCGCCAAATACTTCCTTGTATCGCGGCAGGCTTTCCGGCAGCGGCCGGTTGCGGATGCGACCGGTAAAGCCGGCCACGCAGGTGGCACCGAAATGATGGGCATTGTCGATGCAATCCTTCCAGCCCTGCAGGGTCTGAAGGTCGATATCGGTGCCCTCAAGCGGATTGCCGAACATGCCGATCGTGGAGATGGTGATATCCCTGTCACCGATCGCATCGACGCATCGTTTGCCAAGTTCGGCGATATCCTGACCATTGGTTGTCTGCCAGAAAAACGGCTCGAAACTTTCAAAACCCATGTCTGCGATCTGCGCAATACGCTCGGCCGCCTGCCCCTTGGTGGCGCTGACCATCGTGCCGACGCGGATGGAGTTGCTAAAATCTACGCTCATTATTCTCTTCCCTATGCTGCAAGCTCGACACTGCGCCCGAGCCGGGCGCTTTCGATGGCACCAAACACCATGGCGAGGCTCCGGATATTGTCTTCACCGGCCGTTTCCGGCGGCCTCCCCGTGCTCAAGGCGTTGAGGAAATCGGCGATGACGCTGGCATGCCCGTGTGTTTCCTCCTCCCGCGATGGCGGCGGCACGTCGACCGGTGAAAATCCGCGCAAAAGGCCATCATCACCGCCCGCGACAGAGGCCCGGAAACCGTCCTCACCATCCCAGGTCAACATGCCTTTCGTACCGACGATGCGCCACGCGCTTTCCCAGCTGGTCCGTTCGCCTTCCGCACACCAGGAGCCGCGATAGGTAAAAACGACATCGTCGGAAAAGCGGAAGACGGCGTTCGCCGAAGCGCCATGCGCATACCAGGAACCGGGCGGATTGGTTTCCAGGCAATAGACCGAAAGCGGCGTCTTGCCGGAGACATAACGGGCCGCATCGAATGTATGGATCGCCATGTCGAGCAGCAGGACATTGTCCATCTTCTCGCGAAAACCACCGAAATGCGGACCGATGAAAAAGTCGCAATGGATTGCCGTTACGTCACCGATGGCACCACTCTCTACCAGGCGGCGCATGCGGCGCACGCCCGATATAAAACGCCGGTTCTGGACGACGGAATGGATCTTTCCGGCCTGTGCCGCAGCCTTCAGGAGATCGGCGGCTTCCTCCATGGAATTGGCCATGGGTTTTTCGCTCAGCACGTGGCATCCCTGGGCCAGTGCCGCCGTAACCACCGTATGGCGCGCCGCTGGAATGACAACGTCGAAAACGATATCGGCTTCAGTCTGAGCCAGCACTCTTACAAGGTTTGTGCCAACAACGGCATCCGCAAGGCCGAATTCCTCCGCCAGTGCGCGGGCGACACGCTCATCAAGATCGACAAGACCCGCGATGCGGAGCGCCTCTCTCAGTTCCGGAGTGGATTGGACCGCGCGGAGCCAGCCTTTGGCCATAGCTCCGCATCCACACAAAACGACATTGTATGACACGAACACCTCCCAGACATTTCCGGTGCAGCACCTCCTGCAACGACCGTAAACGTTTACGGAAACTATGGACATGTCTGGTATTTTGTCAATACTGGTTCTCGGCAGAGCGATAAAAGGCGGCATTCGCATGAAGGGCATACGGCAACTCGCGGACCATCTCGACATCTCGATCGGCACCGTTTCGCGGGCGCTCAACGGTAAGGCGGATGTCAATCCGCAGACACGAAAGCGTGTGTTGGAAGCTGCTGAAAAACTTGGATATGTCGCCAATCAGTCGGGCCGTTCGCTGCGCAAGGGCTCGACCGGCGTGATCGGTTTCATGATGCAGACCGGGCCGGAGATCACCGGTCAGGGCGACACGTTTTTCATGAGCGTGTTCGACGGCGTCCAGACCGTTCTGGCGCGACACGATCTCGATCTCGTTGCCCTTCTCTGCTCGTCCTCAGAGGATCCGGATGCCTATCTGCAGCGCACGGTGGCACGCGGATTTGCCGATGCGATCATACTTTCAGCGACACGCCGCAACGATGCCCGTTTCGAACTGCTTGAACGGCACAAGATCCCCTTCATCTCGCTTGGCCGCAGCCTGACCGATGTGGGCCAACCGTGGATCGACCTCGATTTCGAGGGGATGGCCGAAGCCGCGATGGAACGGTTTATTCTCGCAGGGCACAAAGACATCGGCGTGATCTGGCCACACGGCGATCTCAATTTAGGTTATCTCTTCATCGAGCGCTGCCGCAGTATCCTTGCCGCAAACGGAATCCGCCTGCGCGAAGAGAACGTTTTTCGAGCAAAGCCCAGTGAAGCCGGCGGTTATGCGGTCGCCAAGGAGATCGCGGCTCGGCCTTCGCGCCCCTCGGCAATCGCACTCGTAAACGAGACATTGGTGACGGGTCTCTACAAGGGACTGGAAGACGCAGGAATACAGCCCGGCCGAGACATCGCCATCGTCGGCCGCCACAGCCCGCATACGCAATTCCTGTCGCCGTCGCTGACCGGATTCAGCCTTTCCCTTCACGAGCTCGGAATTGCGCTGGCCGAAACACTGCTGTCAGTGATGCCCGCATATCGGCAAAGCTACGGCGACCTGCGTCGCCGAATATGGCCAATGGTCATGATCGAGGGAGGTAGCGGTTGATCCGAAGGAAGAGAAGGAATGAAATCAATCCTCATCAACGAGTGAAATCGCGGAGATCGGAACAGCATAATTCCGTGTCGCGTATTCCGGCTGGAGAGAGATTATTCGGACCTGCTCGGTGATTGGAGGAGTGAGGTCGATCGCTCCTTCGAGATGATAGCTGTAGTTGAGTTCGTTGCTGAAAACCTGATAGTCTGAATGGAGTATACACCCATCGCGTTGCCTTCCGGTCTATTTTGCCTCCGAAAGGATCAGGTCAGCTCCCTTCTCGGCAATCATGAAAACGGCCGCCTGAGTGTTGCCAGAAACCATGGTCGGCATGATCGAGGCGTCAACAATGCGCAGCCCTTTCACACCGTTCACTTTCAGTGTCGGATCTGTGACGGCGACCGGGTCGCTGCCCATACGGCAGGTGCCGCAGATATGGTAGATCGTCTGACCGTTGGCACGCGCGAAGGCGAGCCAGTCCTCGTCGCTGCGACAATCTTTGCCGGGGCTCGTTTCGCTTTCGCGGAAACTGTCCATCCCCGGCTGTTCGACGATATGCCGGGCAAGCTTCATACCTTCCACAATAGCCGTTCGATCTTCTTCGACTGCGAGGAAGTTCGGGCGGATGACCGGTCCCATATCGGGGTCGGGTGAGGCGGCATGGATGGAGCCGCGTGACTGCGGCCGGAGCTGGGTGACGCCGATCGTCATCCCCGGATGTTTGTCGAGTATACGCTCAGCGGCATTGGCATAGCTTGCATGCATGAAGAAATACTGGACATCCGGCCCAGCCAGTCCCTCGCGGGTGCGCACGAAGCCATGCACCAGCCCGGTGCCGAGCGTCAGAATGCCTTTCCGGGTCGCGGCATATTGCGCAACCGCGCGCGCCAGCTGGAGGCCCCGCGTCTGCTCGTTGAGTGTGAAAGGCTGCTTTACGCGCCAGTTCATGCGGGTGCAAAAATGGTCGATATAGTTTTCGCCGACGCCTGCAAGAACATGTTTCACCGGAATGCCAAGGTTTTGGAGAATGTCAGGATTGCCAATACCGGAAAGCTCCAGCAGTTGGGGTGTCTGGGCCGCGCCAGCCGCCAGGATCACCTCGCCCTTTGCAACGAAGTGACGCTCTGTTCCACCGACCCGGGCGGTGACGCCGGTGGCGCGATTGCCGTCGAGATCGACACGCAGCACATGGGCATCGGTCAGCACCCTGAGATTGGAGCGCTTCATCGCTGGTTTCAGGTAGGCGTCCGCCGCACTCACCCGGCGGCCTTCCTTCTGGTTGACCTGATAATAACCGAACCCGTCCTGGCTCTCAGCATTATAGTCTGGATTACGCGGGTAACCGGCCTCTCCGGCTGCCGTGATGAAGGCTTCG
Organism: Aliirhizobium wenxiniae; assembly: GCF_019511445.1. GTDB lineage: Bacteria > Pseudomonadota > Alphaproteobacteria > Rhizobiales > Rhizobiaceae > Neorhizobium > Neorhizobium wenxiniae_A. Next base: position 98,543 of record NZ_JAEUAN010000014.1, on the reverse strand, counting down.
CCGATCGTCGGCCTCAGTGCTACCGTCGTTAGCGGCAGCGGCCCGCCGCGAGCGCGCAATGGGCTTTTTGGCCCGTCGAAATCCTCTACCTTGCGGAAGAAGGGCAACACGTCTTCGAAACTCCAGCCACGGCAGCCCGCCTGCGCCCAGCCATCGTAATCCTGCTGTTGCCCGCGGACATAGATCATTCCGTTGATCAGCGTCGAACCGCCGAGCCCCCTACCCCGAGGTACCGAGATCACCCGATTGTTGGTCGCCTCTTCCGGCTCCGATTTGAAACGCCAGTTATAGACCGGATCGACGAGCAGCTTGGAAAAGCCAGCTGGTATGCCAATCCAGATGCTGCGCGCGGGACTTCCGGCCTCGAGCAGCAGGACCTTGTGGCGACCGGATTGTGTTAGCCGGTCGGCCAGCACGCAGCCGGCATTTCCACCGCCGACGATGATGTAGTCCCAGGCTTCTGGTTCTGGGGTCATTCTGCGCCTTCCTCGATCGACGTTTTCGGCAACAGCTTACCGGGATTGAACAGGCCGCCCGGATCGATCGCCTGCTTGATCGCCCGCGACAGGCGCTGTTCCGGCTCTGCCTTGGTGCGCAACCATTCGGCAAGCCGGTAGCGACCGATCCCATGTTCGGCCGAGATGGAACCGTTATGACGGACGACCGTGTCATGGACGGCGCGATTGACGGCCTCGTGATCCGCCGCGCCGTTCAGCAAGACATTGTAGTGAAGGTTGCCGTCACCCAGATGGCCGAAGACGTTGAAGCCGGCACCGGGGCAGCCTGCAGCGACGGCCTCTCCCGCCTCGATGAGAAAGTCCGCCATGGCGCCGAGCGGCACGGAAATATCGTGTTTCAAGCCGCCACCCTCGCGCGCTTCGGCTTCGGTGACGTGTTCGCGCAGCGCCCAGAGTGCCTGCGCCTGCTGGCGGCTGGCGGCAACGACGCCATCCAGCGCCAGATCTCTTTCAAAGGCATCCGTCAGCAATGTTTCCATGGCCGGTTCAAGCCCGGAGAGACTGGAAGATGCCTCCACCAGCAGGTACCACTCGCCCCCGGCGATCGGGCTTTTCAGTCCGGCATGTTTCTCGACGAGACCGATCGAGGTCGCGGAAATCAGCTCGAATGCTGAAAGCGCATCGCCAACCGCGTCCTGAGCCAGTGCGAAGAAGCCGAGCGCCGCCTCGGTATCGGCGACCGACAGCAGTGCGGTGACACTTTCGCGCGGTAAAGGCACAAGACGCAGAACCGCCGCCGTAACGATGCCGAGCGTCCCTTCGGCACCGATGAAAAGCTGTTTCCAGTCGTAGCCGGCATTGTCCTTGCGCAGATGACGCAGCCCGTCGACGACAGTCCCATCGGCCAGCACGACCTCGAGCCCAAGCACGAGCGCACGGGTCATGCCGTAACGCAGCACGTTGATTCCGCCGGCATTGGTGGACACGATTCCGCCGATCATCGCCGAGCCTTCGGCGGCGAGACTGACGGGCAGCAGACGGTTATGTTTTTCCGCCTCTTGCCTGACCGTCTGCAGGATGGCGCCGGCCTCCACCTCGACGGTCATGCTGACCGGGTCAAGATCACGGATCGCCTTCATGCGGCCAAGCGAAAGCACGATCTCATCGCCTTGATTTCCCGGTGTCGCACCGGCTGCCAGACCGGTATTTCCACCCTGTGGCACGATCGGCATCCCGTAGCTGCCAGCCGTTTTGACAATCGCGGCGACCTCTGCCGTGTTCGCCGGCCGCACGACGCAGAGCGGCGTGCCTTTGACACTCCGCTTCCAGTCCGTGGCGTAAGCTTCGACATCGGAAGCAGTCGTCAGAACATGGTTTTCACCACATATCCTACGCAATTCGTCGAGAAGCGGACGGAAGTCCGTCATGCGATTGCCCCCATATGCCGAGCCATCAGTTCGATCTGGCACTGAAGCATCGGCAGACCACGCTGGATGCGGCAGCCCTTGGCCTCCGCGGCGCTGAGAAGCGGCGTCATCACCGGGTCCATGATCGCATCGGCGACGACCTGATCCGGGGAGAGAAGCGAGAAATCAAGCGACTGGGCATCTTCCGACTTCATCCCGAGCGATGTGCCGTTGACGACGAGATCGTGGTCGGCAACCGATCGTGTATCGGTCGAAAATTGCAACGATGGATGAACCTTTCTTAGCCGACCAACCAACGCTTCTGCCTTGCCGACTGTTCGATTGGCGATCGTTAGGCGCCGCACACCAGCGCCTGCAAGGGCGAAGGCGATGGCGCAGGCCGCTCCGCCAGCGCCGGCCACAAAGGCCGCCTTGCCGGCGGGATCGAACCCGGTGACGTTCTTGAGCGCAACGACGAAACCGATGCCGTCTAGCATCGTGCCGATCATTCGCCCATCCGCTTCGCGGCGCACGCAATTGACCGCTCCGATATGCCGAGCTTCGTCGGTGATCTCGTCGCAGATTTCGAGCATGGCAGGCTTATGCGGCACGGTGGCGATGAACCCGCCGAAATTTTCCATCGCCGACAGGCCCTGGACCAGCGTCGCCAAACCCTCCGACTTGACGTGGAAGGGGATCAGCACCGCATCCAGTCCGTGATGACGGAACACTTCGGCCATCACCTGCGGCGTCTTCACATGATAGATCGGGTCCGCAAGGATGCCGTATATCCGGGTACGGCCGGTGATCTGATGGTCGGCTTTATCATGCATGTCGGCCCGCTCGATCTTCATTGGTGTGATGTCCATTTCGCCCGGCGCGGCTCAGGTCATGTATAGCCCACCGGCGACATCAATTGTCTGGCCGGTGACGAAGCTCGATTCAGGCGACGTCAGATAGATCGCAAGATCCGCCACCTCTTCCGGCTGGCCAAGGCGCGCGAGCGGCGTCATCTTCACCTGCTCGTCATTGATCTCCTTCGCCACCCCACGCACCATCGGCGTCTCGATACGGCCAGGCGCCAGCGCATTGACCCGGATGCCGAACGGCCCGAGCTCCGCCGCCAGATGTTTGGTGAAGCCAATCAGCGCCGATTTCGTCGCTGCATAGTGGCAGGCGACGATCGGCGAATAAGTCTTGCCGGCAACCGAGGACAGGTTGACGATCCAACCGCGCTCGGCATGCCGCATCGATGGCGTCAACGCTCGGATCGTATTGAAGGTACCCGTGAGATTTACCGCGACGACACGGTTCCACTCGGCCGGGTCCATTTCCCAAACCTTGTGGGCGACGCCGTCATGCTTCGGAGAAATACCGGCATTGTTGACGACTGTATCGAACGCTCCGCCCATTTTGGCCGCGGCCTTGTCAAGCGTCAACGATACTGCGTCATAATCGGCTACATCGAGCATCAGCGGCACACCGCTTCCGTAACCTTCCGTCTCGATCAGCCTGACCGTCTCGGCAATATCCGCCTCGTTCATGTCGGCCACACCGACCGTCGCGCCCCGGGCGGCGAAGCCGAGCGCGATTGCACGGCCGATGCCTCGACCGGCCCCGGTGACGAGGACACGTCGGCCCGCATGGCTTGGACGATTGGCGATAGATTGCGGATTTTCTTCTCTCAGCGGCATGATCAGATTCCCAGATATGCTTGGCGGACATGGTCGTTGGTCAGCAGCGATTCCGACGTGTCGGAGAGTACGATCTCGCCGTTCTCGAGCACGTAGCCGCGGTCGGAGGCCTTCAGTGTATTGAACACGTTCTGTTCGACGATCAGCACGGTCGTGCCGGTCGAGGTGATCGCTTCGATCACCTCGAACACCTGCTGGACGATGATCGGCGCAAGGCCCAGCGACGGCTCGTCGAACATCAGGATGCTCGGCCGCGCCATCATTCCGCGGGCGATCGCGACCATCTGCTGCTCGCCGCCGGAAAGCGATCCGGCGCTCTGCGAAAGCCTCTCACGTACCCGTGGAAACAGGGAGAGCACATGTTCCAGAGTTTCAGCCTGTCGGCTGCGGGCCTCCCTGCGGTAGGCACCCATCAGCAGGTTCTCCTCGACCGTCATGTCGGCAAAAAGCTGACGTCCCTCGGGGATGAGAGTAATGCCGAGATCGACGACCTCATGGGCCGGCATGCTAGTTATGTCTCGGTCTTCAAAGAAGATGCGCCCCTCTGTTGGCTGGATCAGCCCGGCGATAGTGCGCAACGTCGTGGTCTTGCCGGCGCCGTTTGCGCCGACGATCGTCACGACCTCGCCGCGTTTCACCTCCAGCGACACGTCATGGAGGATTGTCGTCGGCCCGTAACCGGCGTGAATGCCCTCAAGCCTCAGCATGGACGAAATCCTTTCCAAGATAAGCTTCAATCACCTGTTTGTCGCGCACAACATCTTGCGGTTTGCCCTCGGCGATGATCTGGCCCGAGCTCAACACGATCACCCGGTCAGACAACGACATCACCGCCTGCATCACATGCTCGATCGCGATGATCGAAACGCCGGTGTCGCGGATCGACAGCATCAGGTCGATGGCACGGCGAACATCCGTCTGGTTGATGCCGGCCATCACCTCGTCGAGAAGCAGGATGCGAGGTTTCATCGCCATGACGCGGGCGACTTCGAGGCGCTTAAGCCCTCCGATCGTCAGCCCTCTCGCCTCGGCATCGAGATAATGCCCAAGCCCCATCCGGTGTGCCGTCTCGCGCGCAACCTCGCGCGCTTCTCTCACATCCGAATGGCGATGGAAGGCGCCGACCATGATGTTTTCCTCCACCGTCATGGCAGCAAACGGCTGGACGATCTGAAAGGTGCGACCGACACCGATGGCGGCGAAATCGCCCGGCGTCACCGGCATCATCATTGATCCATCTTCCGAGCGTACCTTCACCGTACCACTGGAGGGTTTAAGGAAACCGGAGATCATGTTGAAGACGGTCGTCTTACCGGCGCCGTTCGGACCGATAAGGCCGAGGATCTCACCTTCCTTCAAGGTCAGGCTGACATCGCGTGTCACATGCAGCCCGCCAAAATGTTTGTCGAGATGATCGACAACCAGAATATCGTTTCCGATCGGCGGCCGGCTGGCGCGTGCAGCGGCTGCGATTGGCGCAGCCTGCGCCTTCTTCTCATCATTCTTGCCGTTGAAGAACCGCCCCGTCAGGCCGACGATGCCGTTCGGCATGAACAGCACGACCAGCACCAGCACGACGCCATAGACGAAACCGTGCAGGCCAAGCGCCTGTGCGCCGAGCCAACCGCGCGCAAGCTCTGACAGCGGGACGAGGAAGAGGGCACCGACCAGCGGGCCGAAGATCGTGCCGATGCCACCAATCAGTGCGAACATCGCGATCTGGATCGACGTCGTCAGCGAAAACACCGAGCTAGGATCGATGAACGTCAGATACATGGCGTGGAACGTGCCGATCATCGCCGTCAGTGCCGCCGAGGCGGCAACCGCGATCAGCCGCACCCTGACCGTACTGACGCCAGCGGCCTGGGCCGCACTTTCACGCTCGCGGGTGGCGACGAGATAGAAGCCGAGCCGGTGCGAGCGGATCCACCAGGCGACGCCGAGTGCCACCATCAGCATGCCGAAGGCGATCAGGAGCCCCGGCGTACGATCGCGAAAGACCATCCATTCCCAGCCGAATTTCAGCGGGATCATCAGACCGGTTGCGCCGCCGGTCAATTCGCGGAAATGCAGCGCAAGGACGCGGAACACTTCGAGGAATGCGATTGTCGCAAGCGAAAAGAACGGCCCGCGCAGCCGGAAACAGGGATAACTGATTGCAACAGCCACGACCATCGAGACAGCCGCGCCGACGAACATGCCGAGCCAGGGCGATATGCCTAGATTCATCAGGATGATCCCGGCATAAGCGCCGATGCCGTAGAAGATCGCATGGCCGAGCGACAGCTGGCCGGCATAACCGCCAACGATGTTCCAGGCGGTGGAAAGGCCGGCGAAGATGAAGATGGTGACAAAGATATGCGAAACGAACTGATCGCCGATCAGGATCGGGATGATCAGAAGCGCGAGCATGCCTGCGGTGAAAAGGCCGATCCGTTTCCAGGGCAGGGTATTCGGACGGGCTTGTGTCATGGCGGTGTCGAGCGTGCTGTCTGTCACGGTCTTCCTCATGGCGCCCTCAGGGCGAAACGTGTGAAAGGGAGAGGCGATTGCTGAACAGCCCCGAGGGTTTCAGGATCAGGATGAGCAGGAACACGCCGAAGACGACGACCTCCCTGACGTCCGATCCGATGTAGAAGCCGGCGAATGAATCGATCAGACCAATGATCATCGCGCCGGCAAAAGCGCCGGTTAGCGAGCCGAGCCCGCCAAGAACCACGACGACGAAGGCCGTCAGCACGAAATAGGTGCCTATATTTGGCGAGGTCGGATAAAGCGGTGCGACCATCGAGGCGGCAAGCCCGACACAGGCTGCGCCGATGCCGAATGTCAGCATGTAGATGCGGTTGACATTGATGCCCATCAGCTGCGCGGCGGCCCTGTTCTGCGCTACCGCGCGGATGGCGCGCCCTGTCTGGGTGCGTTTCAGGAAAGCCTGCAATCCGATCACCAGCATGATCGACACGGCGAGGATAACAAGCTGGCCCAACAGCACGCGCACCGGGCCGAACGTGATCGGCGTCCGAAGTCCGGATGACGGGGTGTTGGCGATGTCGGCACCGAACAGGAGCAAGGCCAGATTGATCAGTGCGGTAGAAAGGCCAACGGTTGCAAAAATCTGGATATGGTCATCCCGCGCCGACATCAGCGGCTGGATGATGAACCTTTGCGTCACAACACCAGCGACGAACAACAGGGGGGCCACGATCACCGAAGTGAGCAGCGGATGGATGCCGAGTTTGGTGGTGAACAGATAGACCAGATACATGCCCAGCATCAGGAATTCGCCATGGGCGAAGTTGACCACCTTGACGATGCCGAAGATCAGGGTCAGTCCAACGCTGACGATGGCAAACAGTGCGCCCAGCATCAATCCGCTGACAAGCACTTGCAGAAACGTTTCCATGATGCCTCCTCCGGCAAAACGCGGGCCGAGCGGCTGCCGGACCGAAGCCCGGCACCCTGTCGTCGGAGCGGTGCAAGCTGCTCCCCGAGACGCCCCGCTTAATTGGCGATGTTGAGCTTGCTGACGGCAGCGGCATCGGGATAAACGGCGACGAGCTTGCCGCCCTGCCACTGCATCCCCATCATCGCGGCGCGCTCATTCTGGCCGTTCTCACCGAACTTGATGCCATAGCCAGCAGCCGTCTGGCCGTCCGCAATGTCTATTGCCTTTACCGCTTCGACGATCGTGTCGGGCTCAAATCCCTCGGCTTTGCCGATCGATTCCATAAGCGCCTTGGCACCGACATAGTTGTTGAGCGAGTGGCCCGAGCGCGGCGCGATGCCGTACTTCTCCTTGTAGGCTTCGACGAAGGCTTCGAGACCTGGTGTCGCCTTGGTATTGACGAGGAACTGAGTGAAATCGACGTCCAGCACGTTTTCGATCACGTCATGGCCCACGGCGTCGGCTGTCGGCTGCATCGAATAACCGCCACCGCCGCCGATGACCGCGGCAGGCTTGTAGCCGGCCTCGTTCGCCTGCTGGAGAAAGAGAACGGAATCGTTCTGGTAGGAGGTCTGCAGCACCACATCGGCTCCGGCCTGTTTCAGCTGCAGCACCAGCGACGACATATCGACCGTTGCTGCCGGATAACCGGAAGAGAGCACGATGTTGAGGCCCTTTTCCTTGGCAAAGTCCGCCTGGTGTTTGGATACCGAGGTGCCATAGCTCGAATCCTCGTAGATGATGCCGATCTTGAGATCGCCTGGTTGCTTTCCGAGACCTGGCGCAACTTTTTCGACCACCATGTCGACCACCATCTCGCCCATGTCCTTGGCATAGGGATTGGTTCGGAACATATATTTGAGGCCGCGGCTCGTTACTTCGTCGGCAACGGCTCCGAGTTCGAAATAAGGAATGCCGGAAAGCTCGGCGACCTGGCTTGCTGCGATCGAACGTGCCGAGGAATAGGTGCCAAAGATGGCGGAAACCTTTTCCAGCGAGATCAGCCGGCGAGCTTCGCCGATTGCCTGGTTGTTATCCACGGCGTCGCCCTTGACCAGAACAACCTTTTCGCCCTGGATGCCGCCCGCAGCATTGATTTCATCGACGGCGATCTCCAGACCTCGTGCACTCTCCTCCCCGAGAAGCGCGAGCTGACCGCTGAACGGATAAAGCGCGCCGAACTTGACTTCGGCATGGGCTGCGGATGCCGACAGCACGATGGCTGCGGCGGTCATTTTCAACAAGTTCGGCAATTTCATGTTTTCCTCCCGTGAAAAGCCGTGATCTGCTGCAATGTGACTGTTGTCAGTAGTCCAGCGCCTCCTTGCCCTGGAAACTGGTGATCGGCGGATGCGCCCGTTCGTCGGTCACGACGTCGATAACGGTCAAGGTATCGGCCGCCAGCGCTTCCTTCAGGGCCGGCAGAAAGTCTTCTGGCCTCTCGACGCGCACGCCACGGCATCCGACCGCCTTAGCGATCGCGGCATGATCGACGGCCTCAAAATCGCAGACATCCGTGAAGTTGCCGAACAGGCTGAGTTCGGCGTGTTTCTGGTAGCCGAGGATTTGGTTGTTGAGTACGATCAGCACGACCGGCAGCTTCATGCGCCGCGCTGTTTCCATTTCCGACCAGACATGGCCGAACCCTCCATCGCCGGTGAGGCATATCACCGGCGCATCGGGATGCGCCGTCTTGGCTCCGAGCGCGTAGGGAAGCCCCCAGCCGAGTCCGGCAATGCCGCGCGGAGTGATGAAACGCTGGCCAGCCTTGCGGGCGGTCAGGAAGTTGGCAATCCAGATCGACGAGTAGCTTGCATCGGCAACGACGATGCTTTCCGGCGTCAGCACAGTATCGAGATCGGCCATCAGCCTTTCCGGGCGGATGGGCATCGCATCCATGTTCACAAGAGCCTTCATGTCGTCCTGATGAGCGGCACGACCTGCGGCGATCTTGTCCTCCAACCCCCTGCGACGGTCGGCAATAGCGGAAAGATCTTGGCTTTTCAGTGCCTCGGTCAATGCTGCAACGGTCAGCTTGGCATCGCCCGCGAGACGCAGCGCTTCGTAATTGCGGCCGATCTCGCCACCATCGATATCGAGATGGATGAATTTTGCGTTCTTCGGATAGAGCGACCAGCTGTCGGTGCCATTCTGGTTGGTGCGGTTGCCGACAAGCAGAACAACGTCCGCTTCTGTGACGAGGTCGCGCAGATGCGACGTACGTCCCCGCGGTGCCATGAAATAACCGACCACGCCGACGGAGAGCGGATTGGTCTCATCGACCGATCCCTTGCCCATCACCGTCGTCGCCACCGGAAGACCCAGAGCCTGCAGGGCCGCGATTTCAGCCGTCGCCTGCGAAGCATGCACGCCGCCGCCTGCAATGACGATCGGCCGGGCAGCCCCGGCGATCAGCTTGGCCGCCTCGGCAATGCGGTCTGGATCAGCAACCGTACGATCCAGCGGGAATGTGCCAAGCGTCGCATCGCGGCGTGGTGCAGCGGGGTCGATGTCCGGCCGTTCATCCAGCACATCAAGCGGCACGAGCAGGACGACAGGTCCGGGCCTGCCGGTCGCCGCAGCGGCGAAAGCCATGTCGACATAATCGTCTATACGCGCGGGATCGGCGATCCGGCGCACCCATTTTGCTACTCCGCCAAACAAGGCGAAATGATCCAGTTCCTGGAAGGCATTCTTGTCGGTAAACCGGCGAGCGACATCCTGCACGATAGCAACGATCGGGATCGATGCCTTCAGTGCTTCGGCAAGGCCGGGAACCAGTAGGGTCGCCGCCGGGCCGTTCTGCGCGGTCACTACGGAGACCTTGCCGGAGACGCGGGCGAATGCGTCTGCCATCGCAGCACCTGCGTTTTCGGTACGGTAACCGATCTGCCGGATGCCGTAGTCGGGTGCGGCGAGAAACAGGGCGGACGGAATGCTCTGCCCGAAAACCTCCTTCACGCCGTGACGGCTGAGGGCGGCGGCCAGAACATGCGCTCCGGTCATGTTGTTGGCGGCTGTCTGCGCCTCTGGTTTACTCATGACGTTCATACTCATTTCCTCTCCCTAAACAGGACATTGGTTCAGCCCTGTTCCTCCATGACGAGAACGATCTTTCCTGTGTGGCTGCCGCCATCCATCCGCGCATGGGCTTCGGCAACCTTGTCGAACGCGAAAGTGGAATCGATCAGCGGCCGCGCCTCCTCCCTGGAAAGCAGCGGCAGGACATTTGCCTGGAGCGCCGCAGCAAGCCGCGCCTTCATCTCGATCGGCCGAGCCCGAAGCGTCGATCCGGTCAGGGTGACGCGCTTCATCAGAAGCGGCAGCAGATCGAGCTCGGCTTTGGGTCCCTGCTGGAAGGCGATCTGGGCGATACGCCCATCCGCTGCGATCGCTTCGAGATTGCGCTGGATATAGCTGCCGCCTACCATGTCGAGAATGACGTCCGGGCCCTTGCCGTCCGTCAGCTCTTTCGAAACTGCAACGAAATCGTCTCGGCGATAATCGATGGCGGCATCGGCGCCGAGGTCGAGGCAGGCCTGGCATTTTTCGGCGGAACCGGCTGTAACGATTACCTTTGCGCCGAAAGCCTTTGCAAGTTTCAGCGCCGTCGTGCCGATCCCCGATGTGCCGCCATGAATGAGTAGCGTTTCGCCGCGCTTGAGGCCGGCACGTTCAAAGACATTGCTCCAAACAGTGAAATAGGTCTCGGGAAACGCGCCCGCCTCGACGAAGGACATGCCTTCGGGAATGGGCAACGCTGCGCCTTCCTGGATGATCGCCCGCTCTGCATAAGCGCCGCTGTGGACCAGCGCCATAACCCTGTCACCCGCCTTGAAACGCGTGACGCCCGGCCCGACCGTTTCCACCACTCCGGCAAGTTCGAGGCCCAAAACGTCGGAAGCCCCCGGCGGCGGCGGATAATTGCCTTGCCGCTGCATGACGTCCGGGCGGTTGATACCGGCTGCATGCACACACACGATCATTTCCCCAGTGCCGGGAGCATTCAACTCGCGTTCTACGATTGCAAGCACATCCGGCCCGCCCGCACCCTTGGCGATTACGGCTCGCGTCATTCCGCTCATGCGTCTTCCCCTTCGAATGTCACATCCTGTCCTTGCGGAAACAGCAGCACCTTCACCGCCTGTCGGCCGCGCGCCAGCTCGAATGCCTCGATGCCGCTCGATAGTGGACGCCGGTGAGTGATAAGCTTCGACAGGGCATCGGAATTTTCAGCCAGAAGTTGGATCGCTTCGCGCAACGCCCGGTCCGTCGTGTCATGGGCACCACGCAACTGCTTCTTCTCACGCACAAATCGCGTCAGATCGAGTTCCAGCGGTTTGGAATGGATGCCAGCGACGACTAAGATGCCTCCCGGTCGCAGGACAGCTAGGCCGTCGGATACGGAGCGAGCTACGCCGGTTGCCTCGATGACGCGATCGGCAGACTGGCCGAAGGCGTCCGCCACCGCCTGTTCGAGGCTTTTGTCAGCGAGATCGAAGGCATCATCGATGCCCATCTGTAAAGCCAGCGACAGGCGCAGCGGATCGCACAATCCGGCAATCAGCACCTTAGCGCCGCGGTGTTTTGCGACCCAGGCGATGCCGAGCCCGATCGGCCCTGGTCCGAGCACGACGACCCGCGCTCCCGGTCGGACATCAGCGATATCGACAGCGTTGACGCCCACTGCCAGCGGCTCGCTCAAGGCGGCGATGGAAAGATCGAGCTCGTCTGGAACATGCCGGCAATTGGCTACCGGCACCGTTACCATGTCTGCAAAACCGCCATCGCAATGCAGACCGATAATGCTGCGGCGGCTGCAGTTCTGCGGCTCATCGGCCAGACAGGAACTGCATTTGCCGCACGTCTTGGTCGGCCAGCAGACGACACGATCGCCTGGCGCGAAATCCGAAACATCCTTGCCAACGGACCGGATGACGCCGGAAAATTCATGACCGACCGTAACCGGCAGGTTCGCGGCCATGAATTCGTAACCCGGCGTCCATTCGTACGCATGGAGATCGCTACCGCAAATACCAGCAGCCGCAACCTCGATTAAAACATCACCAGCTGCTGGCGACATCAGGCCATCGAGCGGCACTAGCTCAAGCCCGAAGGCAGCCGCAGTTTTGCGGAGCGCAATCATGAACTTCCTCCAAGTTCATTCCCATCTACGACTGGCCTCCTCGCCCGTCGTTGTGTACGATTCCTCTTCGCACAAGCCGGAATTTGCTATATGTTATTTGTTATAACAGTATCTGCATGATGGGTGATAAGTGTCAAGAACCGCAATTGAAAATAACCTGATCACCGCATCCGAAGCCGACTGGGCTCAACCGATTGTGAAGGAAAACCTCAGCGATCGCGCCTATCTTGGTCTTCGGCAGGCGCTAATGCGTGGCCAGCTGAAGCCGGGAGAGATGCTGCGTCTGCGCCCGATGTCCGCGCGCTTTGGTATCAGCGCGACTCCTATGCGCGAGGCATTATTGCGGCTCGTCAGCGAAAAGGCTTTGACGCTAGATGCCCGCGGCACAGTAATGGTGCCGACCCTCACGCTTGATCAGTTGCTCGAGATTCGAGCGATCCGCATGGACCTCGAGGGCAGAGCGGCGGGGGCGGCAGCGACGGTTGCAAATGCAGAAGAGATTGATGCTCTAGAGAAGATTCACACTCGCATTTCCGAATGTCATGCATCTCAAGCATTCGTGGAGGCGATCGATCTCAATACCGAATTCCACCTGACGCTATGCCGCATGGGACGCTTACCGATCGTCTACGACATTGTTGAAACGTTATGGATTCGCTGTGGTCCAATCTTGTCGCATCTCTATGATGCCGGATTGCCGGACTGGGAGCCGCACCCTCACCGACGCATCGTTAAGGCTCTCCGCGACAAGGACGCGGAAGCGGCTCAGGCTGCAATGCGTGACGATATCGAGCATGGCGGCAAAGGCTTGTTGATGCACGCCACGGGCGGCACCTGAGGCGCGAACAGTGTGAGTTCGGAAGTAAGTTTGGATTAAATGATATGTAAAGGTCTTGAGCGGACTCGAACTTCCGACCCGCAGGTTCAGAGATTTCTTAGCTTGATCAATCAGTCTTGAAGAAAACTGGGAGATCTACCGCGACGTTCAAAGGTTCGAAGTGCCGCATATTCTCGGTAATAACCGTCAGATCGTATGCTCGAGCTGTCGCAGCAATAATGATATCGCCAAGGCCCGGGTTCTGGCCTCTCCCTTTGGCTTCATCCTCCATAGATCCAGCGATGCGAGCGACGACAGTATCCATCGGCAAGGCACGATCATCAAAGGTGCCCGTGATAAAATCCAGCCAGAGCGAAAGCCCTTTCGCCCGTTCGAAACCGCCACGGCGATAAAGTGATCTTAGACCTCTTTCAATGTAACCGGTGTCCCGCTCCCACGTTGTCCTCGCCGCTCTGATCTGTGATCGCCTATTCATGGACGAGCAACGGGAGTTTCTCCATGGATACTACATTGGAGTTTCTCACGGCCAGGAAGTCTGGGCGTGAGCCACAGCGGCACTGGCCGGACGAAGTGAAGGCCCAGATCGTTTCGGAGAGCCTTCGGCCCGGAGCGTTGGTGAATGAAGTTGCAGAACGCCACGGCCTGAAGCCAAACCACCTCTCGACTTGGCGAACGATGGCACGGCAGGGCAAGCTGGTTCTGCCAGCACCCGAGGATGCGGTGGAGTTCGCGGCGGTTGTCGTCGATCCACCCGTTGCGGAGCCGCCCCTCAAGAAAGCCAGCCGCCCTGAGATCATCGTCGGCGCTGTCACGATCAGGTTGGAAGAAGGCGCGTCCGCCGCCCGGATCGCCGCTGTCGCGCGTGCCTGTGCGGTTCCGGCATGATCTTTCCATCGAACCGGGTTCGGATCATGGTGGCGACCAAGCCCGTCGATTTCCGCAAAGGCCATGATGGACTGGCAGCGCTGGTCAGAAACGAGTTGCACAAGGACCCGTTTACAGGAACGATCTTCGTATTCCGATCCCGCAAGGCGGACCGATTGAAGCTGATCTATTGGGATGGCAGCGGTTTGGTGATGGCCTACAAGCGCCTGGAGGAGCATACGTTCACTTGGCCAGACATTCGGGACGGCCTGATGACCTTGGGCCATGCCCAGTTCGAAGCGCTGTTTGCAGGACTTGATTGGCGTCGAGTCCGCTCCGTGGAGGCACGTGCGCCAACCGCAGTCGAATAGATGCGTCACGATGACTCGGTTCGCAAATTCCGACAGCGAGGCGACCCCCAATTTGATAGACTTTAAGCATGTTGGATGCGGTCGATCTCCCAGACGATATTGCTGCCCTGAAGGCGATGCTGATTGCCTCCCAGCTTCGGGAAGTCCACAAGGACGAGCGGATCGAACGGCTTGAGAAACTGGTCGCCGCTTTCAAACAAGCCGCCTTTGGCCGCAAATCCGAGAAGGCCGATCCTGAGCAATTCGATCTTGCACTTGAAGACTTGGAAACGGTCATTGCGGCGATCCATGCCGAAGACGAGGCCGACAGCGCCCCAGGTAAGTCGCAACCCAAACCACGCGCCGCCAATCGGGGCTCTCTTCCCGCCCATCTTCCTCGTGTCGAAGAGGTCATCGAGCCGGATAGCTTGATCTGCAACTGTGGCGGCGGTCTGCATTGCATCGGGGAGGACGTGTCCGAGCGGCTGGATATCATTCCGGCGCAGTTCCGTGTCATCGTCACTCGTCGTCCCAAATATGCCTGCCGTGCCTGCACCGACGGCATATCTCAGGCTCCAGCGCCCGCACGATTGATCCACGCCGGATTGCCGACAGAGGCGACCATCGCGCATGTGTTGGTGTCCAAATATGCTGATCACCTGCCGCTCTATCGGCAGGCCCAGATCATGAGCCGACAGGGTATTGATCTCGACCGTTCCACGCTTGCCGACTGGGTCGGTCGCGCGGCATTCGAACTCCGCCCAGTCTTCGACGCTCTCCTCGCCGACCTGAAGCGGTCCACCAAGCTCTTCATGGACGAGACCCGTGCGCCAGTGCTCGATCCTGGCTCCCGCAAAACCAAGACCGGATACTTTTGGGCCTTGGCCCGTGATGATAGACCGTGGAGTGGCGGTGCTCCGCCCGGTGTGGCCTTCACCTATACGCCCGGTCGCGGGGGACTACATGCCGAGCGGATACTGCAAGGATTTACGGGCATCCTTCAGGTCGATGGATATGCCGGGTATAATCGGCTGATCGCATCGGATCGGGTTGGTCCCGACATCCGGCTGGCCTATTGCTGGGCACACGCCAGGCGCAAGCTGGTCGAGATCACTCGCACGGGCTCGGCACCAATCGCTGAGGAGGGTGTGAAGCGGATTGGTGAACTCTATCGGATTGAGGCGGAGCTGCGCGGTCTTCCCGCCGATGCTCGCTTGGCTAGGCGACAGGAACGATCAGTGCCATTGATCGCAGACATGCGGGACTGGCTCACGCATCATCGTGCTCGCGTCGCTGGCAAGTCGCCGCTTGGCGAAGCGCTTTCCTACATCGCCAAATACTGGGATGGCCTCTGCATCTTCCTGACCGATGGCCGGATCGAGGTCGACAACAATACCGTCGAGCGGACCATCAGGCCGATTGCGTTGAACCGGAAGAACGCTCTTTTTGCCGGACACGATACAGGTGCAGAGAACTGGGCGACTATCGCTTCGCTCATAGAGACCTGCAAGCTCAACGCTGTCGATCCATTGGCCTATCTGAGCGCCACCCTGACCGCTATCGTCGGAATGATGATACAAGCTGGTGATCTCAGGTTAATCGGTTCGAGTTCGCAGTTGTGTGGGTCTGGACGGTAAGGCTGCTACACTGGCCACGTGCCTCAAATGTGGGTTCACCTTGAGGCGATGCAATCGATCGACAACATCGCCGAGCGCGCCGGCTTCAGCTCGACCCGCCAGTTTCGGAGAACCTGGAGCCGCTTCAATGCGGCTGCGCAGCACCAAGCACGGGACGAGAGATCACGGGGTGGAGGCCTAATTTCGGTTTTGATGCTAGCGACTTAGTCTGGCATCACTTAAAACGGATAAGCCAGCTGTTCTGCGGAGTTTGTATAAGGTCAATCCTCATTATGATCGAGGCCGTATCGCTCTCTGGCTGCGGCTGACGCGAGCATCTCCTGCCCGTTCTTCAGATTGAACTCGGCGACCAGTCTTGCCTCTTCCGTCATCATTCCGATGCCTTCGATGATTGCCGCCTGCCATGACGGACCCCGTTCCCAGGCTTCACCGAATGCAGCGGCGACGAGATCCCGCCTGTAGAATTGTCGCATACCAAGTAGCAACAGCTCAGCTTGTCTGATGTCTTTCTGGCGTTTTGCTTCGCCACCGGCATCATTTTGGCGCCGACCTGCAATAATCATTTTATGGACGGCATATCGCTCGGGAGATGGGACAACGACTGTGATACCAGGACCATATAGAAGGATTGATCGCACCGGGTCCCGGATCAGGAAATCCATGAACCGTAATGGTTCAGCCGAGGCCCCGCCGAGTGCGGGCATCTTTGCCGGTTCGTCGGCATTTTCCTCGCTCCCTCTGTTCGTCGTTAGAAACTCGATGCGATAGCCGGCCAGATTTCGGAAAGCATTTGATCGCGGCGAACCAGAGATGTGGGGGACGGCTCGAAATGAGGGATCGAGATCTTGCAGGAGGTCGAGGATCGGGGGGAGCGTGTCCGAGACTTCCGCAGAAATCGCATAATCCTGGGCAATGTCAGCATCGCCGGTAAGGATAGAGGCCATTGGTAGACGGACACCCAGATAGGTTGAATAGCACTGGAACGCGACTGTTCCAACGAGGATACCTCGCAGTCGGAACAGGCCGGCTTTAGCGAGCGCCTCGACGACATCACCAGTGAAGGGATCCGGAGCGATCAAACCGACATCTCGTGTCAAAACGGACACGATCTTTCGGCGGCCCTTGTAGTCGGCTTTCTCTCTTTTAAAGTCTTCAGCCCGCGCCGAGATGTCGGGATCATCAGCAGGACCTACGTACTTTCTCTTTTGCCCGCCTTCGTCATTCGGTTGATCGAAATACCAGTATTTGCGATTATCGACTTTGACAGGGACGAAACGACCAACTGGTGGGAAATCCTCGGACCAGGCGTCGTCGAACGCTCTCTGTTGAAGCTCCGCGATCATCGTGCGGAAAACCATGTCGATTTGTTTCACGGCATTGCCCTTATATCATTTGTGCAATTCTAGTATAGTGAGGCTTGGCTTTCAATGTCTGAAATTGTGCGCTCCCAGAACCTCTTAACGAATATTTCGCGCGCTATACTAGTTTTGCGGAAGCAATATAGTTTGTAGCGTATGGCTCTTGGCAGGCATGTCGTCGGAGGTCCGGCAGGAGGGATTTCGACGTATCCGGACGCTTTTGACGGAATGTGCGCTTCCGCCCGTGAAGGTGCTTCCTATTCAACAGTTGCGTGACGCCTTGGCATTTCACAGCCCAGCCCGGGCAGTCGAAGGCGGTATTATCATTCGATGAGTTACACGGCCGATAATAGTCTGGGACCCGGTACGGGTGCAGCTATGAGTAAGCTTAGAGGAGGCTGTCTTGGTCTTGATGGGATCAGAACCGCTAATCCGGTAGATTTATGTCTAACCCAGTCAGATTGTAAAGCCAGTCAGGAACATCTCAGTGAGTTAGAGGATCCAGTCTTCGACGCGTAAGCCCGCCACGCGATCAAACTCGCGGCGGTTGTTTGTGACGACGATCAATCCGCGCGACCGAGCGTGTCCAGCTATAAGTTGATCATATGGACCAATGGGCGTTCCGTTTCGTGCAAGTTCAGCACGCAGCTGGCCAGTGTGAGTCGCCGCTATCTCGTCATAAGATAGCACTTCCAGGCGGGCGGCGAACCCCTCAACGACGGCCAAGTTGCGTTCTGAGATAGCCGATTTCTCTGCTCCATATATCAGCTCCATCAGGCTGACTGAACTAATACAAAGCTGACCGTGGTGGCGATTGAACGCATCTCGCATGTGCTCTGGTTTGTTCTTGATGGTGAAGATGCAGATGTTGGTGTCCAACATGTATTTCAACATCAGAATGCCTCACGCTCCTGCAGGGCAGGCTGATCACGTTCGCTCATGAAGTCGGAAGTCGCAGCGGCGCCGTCAAACCAGCTATCCCAGACCTCCCCGGCGGGGGCGATAATTCGAGTACGCCCAACCGCGACGATATCGACTCGCTTCACATCATCCGGAAGAGCGACTGCCTTTGGAAGCCGGATAGCCTGGCTACGATTACTCTGAAATACCGCACCCTGCTCCATAACTTACTCCTCTGGCATCTACAGATGGGATATACCGAAAGCTAATGCGCAGCCAAGGATATGTCAATGGGATATACATCGACACTCGATAGGCTTGCGTTGAAGCTCTTGAGATCCCATCAGGGGTGAGTAGCGGCCTGCACCGTGGCAGAGTGAGGTCGCTAGAAAACTCTCTGGAGGCCAATCATGCCGATGACAGCAGATCCAACTCAAGCACAGACCGCTACCCCCGTCGATCTTGGCGCAATTTTCGTCTCGTTGGAATTGAGTGAATCGACGTGGCTGGTGACAGCTCTGTCGCCAAGCAGCGAGAAGATGTCCCGCCACTCCGTTATTGGAGGGGATATTGCCGGCTTGTTCGCATGCTTTGCAGCGCTTCGTCAGAAAGCCGTTCGACGAAAGAACATACTTTACCCACTGGTAGTGATACAGGAGGCCGGACTGGACGGCTCTTGGCTGGGACGAGTGCTCAGCAAGGAAGCTTGGATCGAGGGCCACATTGTAGAGGCCGCATCAATTACCATGCCGCGCCGGCACCGCCGGGCGAAGACCGACCGCATCGACGGCGAAACACTGATCCGCGCATTGATGGCATGGAAACGTGGCGAGCCTCGCGCGTGCTCAATGGTCAAACTTCTTTCACCCGAGGAAGACGACAATCGACGGATTGGACGGGAGCGGAAAACTCTGATTGCGGAACGTGTCTTCCACGTCAACCGCATAAAGGGGCTGCTCTACACGCAAGGGATTCGGGATTACCAACCTGTCAATGGAGATCGCCGCCAACGTCTGGAAAAACTTCGGACTGGCGATGGTCGGCCGCTCTCAAAGCATTTGAAAGCGGAAATCTGCAGAGAACTCGATCGTCTCGAATTGTTGCTCACACAAATCAAGGCTGTTGAAGCCGAGCGAGATGCCTTGATCGTTCAGGATACGCCGGAAACGCCGAAAGAGGCGACCGCGCTTTTAGGCATCAAAGGAATAGGCCCAGAGTTCGCTACGATACTTTACACGGAAGGCTTGTTCCGACACTTCGACAATCGGCGACAAATCGCATCCTATGCGGGCCTTGCGCCCTCCCCTTGGCAAAGCGGCAACGTCAATCGCGAACAAGGGGTCTCGAAAGCGGGAAATCCGCGATTGCGGGCAACGATGGTCGAACTCGCCTGGCTATGGCTGCGCCACCAACCGAGATCGACCTTAACGCTATGGTTTAAGGAACGCATCGCGCGGAACGCCGGCCGCTTAAAGACGCCGATGATCGTTGCGCTCGCGCGTAAGCTGCTAGTGGCCCTGTGGAAGTATGTGAGCTTCGGCTCGTCATCGAAGGTGCAATCATGAAAGCCGCCTGAATGACAAACTGCGAAACACAGTTCTAATCCTCAGGGCCTGATCAGCCCTGACGGACCCAGGTGGACGAACCGGGAATCCTTTTGGCCTTGAAACGCCGATCTTGAGTTTGGTCCCGTTCTCCTGAGCCCGTACCCGTCGAAAGCGGGATAATGGTGCAGCCGCGTGAGAGCGGCGACCGTATGTGATGAGGTGGAACGGCCCGCTCCGACAGCATCTAGTGCTAAAACGTGGTCGTTGCTCGAACGCCACAAAGGAGGGACCGTTCCATGAAGCAAGTTAGCACAATCGGGCTGGATTTAGCCAAACACGTCTTCCAAGTTCACGGTGCCGACAATGAAGGTTCGGCCCTGTTCAATCGGAAACTGCGGCGCACGGAAGTGCTGCGCTTCTTCGAAAGACTGCCTCCGTGCATGGTTGGCATGGAGGCATGTGGTGGCGCGCACTATTGGGCGCGGGAGATTGCTCAACTTGGTCATGATGTGCGTCTCATTCCGCCGGCTTATGTCAAACCTTTCGTCAAGCGCGGCAAGACGGACGCGGCCGATGCGGAAGCCATCAGCGAAGCGGTGATCCGCAAGACCATGCGCTTCGTCCCCATCAAGACCGCCGAGCAGCAAGCGGATGCGATGGTCCTGAAGACCCGTGCTCTTCTGGTGCAGCAGAGAACGCAATCGGTTAATGCCCTACGAGCACATCTGGCCGAACTGGGCATCATCGCGGCCGGTGGCCTTGCCAACGTAGCGGCACTGATGACCATCGTTCGGGAAGCTGAAGATACCCGACTACCCACAGCGGCACGATTCGCCCTCACAGCTATTGTCGATCAGATCGACGCCTTGGCCATTCAGATCGGCGTGCTCGAGCGTACAATCGTTACGGAATCGAAGCGCGATGAGAGCATGCGTCGACTGACAACAATCCCCGGGGTTGGTGCCATAACCGCAGCGACGATCAAAGCCGTGGTTCCGGATCCCGGCGGGTTTAAGTCCGGGCGGCACTTCGCCGCTTGGGTGGGACTGACCCCCAGGCCTCATTCCAGCGGAGGCAAAGAGCGATTGGGTAGAATATCGAAAATGGGGAATCCCGAACTCCGTGTTCTCCTGGTCCTCGGAGCGACAGCCGTTCTGCGGATTGCCCGGAACGATGAAGAGGCACGACCTTGGTTAAAAGCGCTGCTTGCCAGACGTCCATTTAAGGTGGCCGCTGTCGCGTTGGCCAACAAAATGGCTCGCATCATCTGGGCCCTCTTGAATAAGGGCGGAATCTACGCCCCTCTGGAACCATCCCAAAATTTAGCGGCAATCTGAAGAGTATCAGGACTTATAACTGATCTGACCGGCGTCGGCCGACAGATGCAAGGTGCAACAGCAAACGATGAAGCCATGGGACGAAATTCCGGAACGAGCGAAGCCGCCAACCTCAGTGCACTCCAAAGTGCGTGGATGTGATTCAGCTCCTCGTTTCGCGGATCTCATCGAGGCCAGCGGTCACGCACCGCCCTCACAGGCCGTACCACGACTACGGGCGGCGGCGTCCACGAACCGTCGACAGTTTGAGTCTTCGGCCAGTAAGCCCGCAGGTAGAGTGAAAAATCCCCATTCGGCGCCGGAGGCCAATTGGCCTCGTTCTCTTTGCCTGGGGACCTCTCCTGGACATAGATGGTCAGCGACCCGTCGGGGTTCGTCTTCATGCCCTTGTTCTTGGTGGCAAGAAAAAACCGGGAGAGTTCGTTCGGGACGAAGAAGTGCTTGTCGTGGTAAAGCGTCAAAGACCAGAGGCCTTCGACGGGCGGCGTGGCGTCCTTGGCGAAAGTGACTATGTATGATTTCGCTCCGTTCAGCCGTTCGCCGTCTCCGCTGAGATCCTGATAGAAGTACTTGCCCACCGAAATAGTGGGGCAAGCTAATGCCGGGCAAGCGAGAACCACTCCTATCAATGAGCTTTTGATGAGATACGACAAATCTTATGCTGCCATTATCCGCTCGCGGCTCTTTTGCGCTCTCGATGGGAGGAGGACCGTCCAGCAGCAGCTACGAGCTACCGGATGCAGCTAGTAAACCTTGCCACGTGCGGTCACCGGCCAGAGTGTTTCCACCCTATCGTGCCGAACACCGACGAACCAATCGTAAAGATTACATGTGGGATCGCAGTGACCAGGGATTAGCCTTAGCTTCGAGTTCAACTTCAGGCGATGGCCGGGATCCTCAATCACACCGTGTTCGTCGGAAGCCGAAACATAGGCCAGATCGGGCACCTCGAACACGATCGGAAGCCCGCTGTCGATGGAATGAGCTTTCAAACCTGCATCGCAGACGGCGCGCCCCGGTTCGGGCTTGCTCATGATCGACGTTAGCACAAATAGAGCATGCTCGAAACCGCCGACCTGCATATTGTTTTCGCCTCGAACGCGGCCATAATGGGCATCCATGAATATGTAGGATCCGGCCTGTAACTCGTTATAGATGCCGGACTTACCTTCCAGGTAATGGCTCCCGGTTCCCGCACCACCGACGATATCGCATTCAATGCCATTGGCACTGAGAAGCTCGATCGTCTTGCGCGCGAGTTCCGTCGAACGTTCGATCGCAGCCCGCCGATTGATCGGGTCCTCGATATGCTGGGCTGGGCCGTTATAGGCCTGCAAACCGGCGAACACGAGCCTTTCGGCTACGGATACCTTTCGGGCTAACTCCAGCGCGGGTTCGCCCGGCTGCGTACCGCAGCGCCGTGCACCACAATCGATCTCGACCAGCACCTCAATCGTCACATCATTGGCGACGGCAGCGGCCGACAGTTCTTCGACATTTTCGGCATTGTCGACGCAGACAAGAATTCGTGCCTTTTTCGCCAGCCGCGCCAGCCGCTCGACCTTGCGTCGGCCACTCACTTCGTTTGCAATCAGGATATCGGTAACGCCTGATCTGATCAGGGCTTCGGCCTCTGACACTTTCTGGCAGCATATTCCGCAAGCACCCCCGTGAGCCATCTGATGGCGGGCAATGTCCGCTGATTTATGGGTCTTGGCATGGGCGCGAAGCCTGACCCCCATAGCCTCGGTATAATCGCGCATTCTCGTGCAATTTCGCTCGAAGGCATCAAGATCAATGATCAGCGCCGGAGTCTCGATATCCTCGATCCGATCACCTATCATTGCAGGTACGTCATAACCTACCTCGATTTGCTCTACCGCCTGTGTCATGTGCACGCCCAAAATGGTTGAATTGCCATAAGCAAGCTGATCGTGTAGCTATTTGTCAAGCAGCTTTACTTTATCGAAAGGCAAACGTTGAAAGTCGCGGGAACATCCGGCCAGATCAGTCGAAGTGGCTTCACCTCGAGCGCACGCGCGGTCTTTCGCATGCTGTTTTCCGAAGGGCAGGCGACTCGTCCGCAACTCTGCGAGGCATTGGGCCTTTCGCGCCCAACGATGTCGTCGTCCATGGCTGAACTTGACCGGTTCGGCTATGTGGAGAAGATCGGGGAAATCCAGGGCGCCGTCGGCCGCAAGGCCGCGATGTACCGCCTTGGGGAGAAAGTTGGTCACATCATTTCCGTCGACGCGGGTTCAACACATATTCGCCTGCGCGTGTCGACGCTCGACCGGCGCCTGCTCCACCACCGCACTTATCGGCTATCATCGAGCCAGCGGTATCTCGGAGATGAGATCAGTGTCGCGGTCGCCGAGGAAATCGAGGCCTCCCGCCAGTTGACGGAGGCGGCATGGGGTCCGCTCCGCGCGATCGGGATTGCCCTGCCGTCACGCGTCGTCAATGACGATGGCGATGCCAGAACCACGCGGCAGGAGCAGATATTCAGCCACTTTACTCCGCCTGCGGATGTTCCTGTTGTTCTTGAAAACAACGTCAATTGCGCTGCGATTGCCGAGCACAGCCACGGCGTGGCGCAAGGAAGACAGGACTTTGCCTATGTTCAGGTGGGCCTGAAAATCGGCATGGGCATCGTGTTACGCGGCCAGCTTTTGCAGGGCAGAAACGGCGCCGCGGGCGAAATCAGCCACATCGCATTTCCATTTGGGCCGAACGCGCTGCCTGCCAACGCAGCCGAGCTTGAATACTATCTCGGCACCGAGGCGCTGATGGCGCGCGTTCACCAAGCCTGGCCTGCGAATGCGGGGACGCCGCCGCAAGATACGGCACACTTGCTCACATTGGCCAGAGACGGACATGAGGCAGCCAATGCTGCAGTCGAGCGGCATGCCCGGGATATCGGCGCTGTCGTTGCGACCTGCGTGAGCATTGTCGATCCAGGTCTCGTCGTCCTGGGCGGTGGCATCGGCACAAGTCCGCTCATTCTTCCACATGTCCGCGATATGGCAAACCGTCTCAGTTACCCGACAGAGATCCAATCGAGCACGCTCGGGGCTGATGCGACAGTGCTCGGCATAGAAAAGCTCGCGGCAGAACATGCCTGCAATCTGATTCTGGGCGCCGAATAGCCACCAGCGACAACCAATCTGGTCTGATCAATATGGCCCGCAAGATAGGTGTTGCGCGGCCTAACACGCCTATTTGACCTTTTTGGCAAAAAAGCAATTGCGCATCTGGATTTGTTTGTTAGGCTACGTAACATAATCAAGAGAACAAACGGGACGTCTCGGCTTTCGCGACGCATCCCGAACCTGGAACAGCAAAATCAGCCTTATTCGGAGGGTAACTATGCGTGCCGTACGACTTCTCGCAGGGTGTAGTTTTTTCGCGATTTCCCTTGCTGCCACTACTGCCAGTGCGCAGACACCGGTGACATTGCAATATTGGGTTTATTCCGACTTCGCCCAGGGCGAAGCTCTCAAGCTCCAGCAGGAATTCATTGCAGAATTCGAAGCGGCTCATCCGGGCGTCAAGATCAGCATATCGGGCAAGGGTGACGATGATCTGACGACAGGTCAGGTAACCGGTGCTGCCAGCGGCAATCTCCCGGATGTGTTCATGAACGGCCTGGCATCCGGCGCGCAACTCGTCGAAGCCGGCGCGCTGGACAACATCTATTCGAAATGGATGGCGATGCCGCAGTCCTACCGCGACCAGTTCGACAAGGATGCGATCGCAAGCTGCATGCCGAAGCCGGACACCATGTATTGCCTGCCCTATACCGGCTTCGGCGAGATCCTTTTCCGCAATCTTACAGTGCTTCAGGAAGCAGGCATCGATACGTCCACCCCTCCCAAGGACTGGGCCGAATGGTTGGACCAGATGAAGAAGGTGAAGGCTGCCGGCAAGTTCGCCATGCCGGACCAGACCCAGGTGTTCAACTCGGTTGCCAGCACCTATGCGGTTGTTGGACCCGACAGCGACTGGGGCATCGACTTCGCCACCAACAAGACTCTTGTCAAACCCGAAAGCTATGCCAAGGCACTTCAGCTCTTCGTTGACATGGCGCCGCTGACCAGCGGCACGAGCCGTAACGATCAGGCAACCAAGGACCTGTTCATCACCAACCAGCTTGCATTTCATGTCGTCGGCCCCTGGGTAGATCCGACCTATAAGCAGGCAGCAACGGATTCCGGCCTGAAATACGACTTCGTGCTTGTGCCGGCAGCCAAGGAAGGTGATCATGGCGGGGTAAAGAGTTACGAAATCCTGTCTGTCGCTCCCGGCAAGAATGCCGATATCGCCTGGCAGTTCGCATCCTATGTCGCCGAAAAGAAACAGATGCTCCGCTGGGCCAAGCTTTTGTCACGCTATAACGGCAATGCCGCGGCAATGGCTGATCCGGAAGTGACGTCGCTGCCCCTTGTCGCGAAATCCGTCGAGGCGGTGAAATACGCACTCGAAGTCCAGCCGCCCTATTTCGTCGGCGCTTATCCCAACTGCTACAAGTCGATCGTCACGGACAATGCCGCCGCCGTCGCCGACGGCGACATGACGCCCCACGAAGGCGCCAAAGATCTTGTCGAGCAGCTGAACGACTGCATCGCCAGCAACTGATCTGGTTTGCTCAAGCACATGGCCGGTCCCATCGGGTCGGCCATGCCTGGTTCAGCGAGGTGCCCCGATGATCGCCAAGAAATACATACCCCATTACATGATGGTTCTGCCATTCATGTGTCTTTTCGCCGTCTTCTTTCTCTATCCGATCGCAAGCGGCTTCTTCTACAGTTTCCACGATTGGAACGCGACGACGACGGTCCGTTTCGTCGGACTGGACAACTATAGCCGGATCATCGGCTCGCGTGATTTCAACAAGGCGATGTGGAATCTGGCGACCTATATCTTTATCACCGTGCCGCTCGGGATCTTCGTTGCCTTCTGCCTTGCCCTTCTGGTCGACAGCTTCAAGGGCGCTTGGTCGAATATCTTCCGCAGCGCCTTCTTCATGCCCGTCGTTCTTCCGGCATTTCTTGCGGCAACCGTGTGGCGCTGGATCTACACGCCGAACTTCGGCCTGCTGAATATGATGCTCGGCTGGTTCGGTCTTCCCTCCGTGAATTTTCTCAATGACACAGGAACCATGCTCTACTCGCTGATAGCGGTCGATGTCTGGGTGTCGGCAGGCTTCAACATGGTGATCATCCTTGCCGGACTGAAAAATATTCCGAAAGATGTCTATGAGGCCGCCCGCCTGGACGGGGCAAGTCCACTCCAGCAGGTCCGCTACGTGACCATCCCGATGCTCTATCCGGTACTCTTTTTCGTCACCACCTACGGCGTCATTTCGGCCCTGCAGGTCTTCGATGTGCCGTGGCTGCTTACCGGCTCTTCATTCGCCAGCTATGGCGGCCGCTCCAATGCTCTGCTTTTCCCGGTTATGGACATGATGGGACGAGGGTTTGGCTCGCTCAAATTCGGCCAGGCATCGGCCTACGGGTTCATCCTGACGGCAATCATCATCCTGTTTACCGCCGCAATGTTCGTCTTTCGCAGGAAGGGTTATGATCAATGACCATTGATGCTGTCGCCGAAGCACCTGCCAGCCGGTCGATTGCCCTGGTGATTTCGCCTTGGGCCGTGCTCAAATGGATCGTCGCCATTTGCGTCGCCATCGTTGCGGTCTTCCCGATCTGGTGGATGATCAACGTGGTGTTTTCGGATCCCGGTACGCCGGTTTCACTCAATCCGCGGCTTTACCCGACGTCGTTCAGCGCCGGTTTCGGCAAGATCATGATGATCATGCGCGAAACCGATTACCTGAAGGCCTACTATGTCTCGATCGCCTACAGCCTGTTGACGATTGTCGGCGTGCTCCTGATCGGCTCGATGGCGGCCTTCGAATTCGCGCTGTTCAATTTTCCCGGCAAGCGACTGATGTTTGCGGTCGTCATGCTGTCGCTCATGGTGCCGACCGCGGTCTCCATCATACCGACTTATCTGCTCACCGCCGAACTCGGCTGGCTGAATACGATGCAGGGGCTGGTCGTTCCCGGCCTTGCATCCGCCTTCGGCCTGTTCATGCTGATCCAGTTCATGAAGACCCTGCCGAAGGAAATGCTCGAAGCCGCAAGGCTCGACGGTGCCAGCCACTTTCAGCTCTATCGCTATATCGCGCTGCCCCTGTCGAAGAATGCTCTTGTGACGCTGGCGATCCTCACCTTCATGAAGACATGGGGCAACTTCATCTGGCCGCTTATCGTGGCTCCCAATCCGGAGCTCTACACCGTCGGCCAGGTGGTCGGTCTGTTCAACTCCCCCTACTCGCATCAGACGGTCGACGTTGTCATGACGGCAAACCTGCTTGCCGCACTGCCACCGCTGATCTTCTTCCTGATTTTCCAGCGCAAAATCGTCGAGGGCATCGCGATGTCCGGCACAAAGGGCTGAGGCCGGAGATGCACCCGGCCCCCTACAACACCCAATCCCAAGGTTTGGAACATGGCTCAGCTTGAAATCGTGAACCTATCAAAATCGTTCGGCAAAACCGACGTGCTACGGAACGTCAACCTCGACATTTCCTCCGGTGAATTCGTTGTCTTTGTCGGGCCATCGGGGTGTGGAAAATCTACCCTGCTGCGCACTATATCCGGGCTGGAAGAGATCGGCTCCGGCCATATCCGGCTTGACGGGAAGTCGATGAACTCGGTCGATCCGGCTCATCGCGGCGTCGCTATGGTGTTTCAGTCCTACGCACTCTACCCGCACATGACCGCCTTCGAGAACATGGCCTTCAGCCTGAAGCTCGCAAAGGAAAAACGAGACGTCATCCAGGGAAAGGTGGCGAAAGCCGCAGGCATCCTGCGCCTTGAGCATTTACTCGAGCGCCGGCCGGGCGAGCTTTCCGGCGGCCAGAAACAGCGTGTCGCGATCGGCCGCGCGATCGTGCGGGAACCGAAAGTGTTTCTCTTCGACGAACCGCTTTCCAATCTCGATACCGAATTGCGCGTTCAGATGCGCGCCGAGCTGATCCAGCTTCATGCGAAGCTGAAAACGACGATGATCTACGTCACCCATGATCAGGTCGAGGCGATGACATTGGCCGACAAGATGGTCGTGATGAACGGCGGCATCATCCAGCAGTGCGGTCGCCCGCTCGATCTCTATGATGACCCGGACAATGAATTCGTCGCGGGTTTTGTCGGCTCACCGCGGATGAACTTCATGAAGGCGGAGGTCGTGTCCGTCTCGAAGGACGAAATTTTGGTCGACGGCGTCGGCGGCGAAGGCCGTTTCGCGATACCGTTCACGGGCTTTGATCCTGCGCTGCGCAAGATCAAGCTCGGCATACGAACCGAGAATGTGGGCTTCACCAATGGGCAGGCCGGCCAGGTGTCGCTACCCGCAAAAGTCGCCTTCGTCGAAGAACTCGGGGACGTCAGCCATATCCACACCGATCTCGTAAGCGGCGAACGGATGGTCATCCGAAGCTCCGGCAAACGTTATTCCGGCTCGGGCGACTGCTCCGCCGTTATCGACATCAAGGGACTGATGATCTTCGACGAAGCCGGCCAGCGCGTCCGGCCGGCTCGATAAGAGATGCTCTGCGCACAGAGCGGCCGCGAGACGACCATGCTGCGCAGGATCGCAGAAAGAGACATGCAATGAAAACAACGAACAAGGTCGCAACCGAAATCGGCATCGATATCGGCGGAACCAAGACCCACCTCCGACGCTACCTGCCGGACGGGACTGCCAAGGATCTGATCTTGCCCACCACCGAATGGCGGGTCCGCGACTGGACAAGCGATGCCAAGGCATTGCTTGCTCTCGTCGAGCGGTTTTCCGATGGCGCAACCATCGCCTCGATGGCCATTGGGGCACATGGATGTGACGATGCGGAAGAATGCAACGCGTTTCAGGTGGCCTTTGCCGAGCGCGTGAATTTTCCCGTGCAGGTGGTCAACGACGCCGAACTTTTGCCTGCCGCCTTTGATCTCTCCGACGGTATCGGTGTTGTTGCCGGCACCGGATCGATTGCGGTCTGCCGCAGCCCGGATGGCCGTATGCTGGTGGCCGGCGGCTGGGGCTGGGTTATCGGTGATGAAGGCAGTGCCTCGGGCCTGATGCGCGAGGCAGCCAGGGCGGTTGCCCTTTATCTCGACTATGGCGGCATCCCCGACGAACCTCTGGTTCGGGCTCTCTTCGCGGCGCTTGAAATCAAGTCCTCTGCACGCATCGGCAGCGCAGTCGGCAGGAGCGGTAGCGCCGCGCAGCTTGGCCGCCACGCCCATATCATATTCGAAGCGGCTGAAGCGGGGTCGCTCCTTGCACGGCAGGTTGTACGAGATGGCGCCAAGGAGCTTGCCGATCTGATCGCGCGGTTGAGGCACAATGGTGCCGGAGCGACGACAGTCGTGGCCGGCGGCAGCGTGATTGCATCCCAGCCCATGCTGTGGAGCGCCTTTTCCGAACAGATCACCAATCGTTTCGACGGCAGCGTGACCGCCAGATTGTTTTCCGGACCGCCTGTGGAAGGCGCATGTCGCCTGGCCGCGCGCCTCAACCCGGCAGCAACCAACACCCCTCGTCCCGTTTCCTCGTCTTCCTGAACCCTGCAGAAATACCGAAAGGACTATATATGAGCTATCGATCCACAATCGCACGGCAGCCGGAATCGCTTGCCGACAGCTTTGCCGCAGCCACTACAGAGCTTCAGAACCTCGATCTCTCCGCATTCAAGTCCGGGCTGATCGGGATCACCGGCATCGGTGCCAGCTATGCAGCAGCAACAGTGGTTGCGGGCGAGTTGACGCGCCGTGCTCGCCGGGCGATTCCGCTGCGTCAGGTCGACATGATGGGCGGCGACATCGTCGATGCGATCATTGCCCTGTCCCATCGCGGCCGCAGCGTTGAGACGGTCGATGCGCTCAATGCCAATCCGAAAGCGGCAAAGCTCGCCATCACCAAGGATCCGGAAAGCCCGCTGGCAATGGCGGCCGGCAAACATTTGATGATCAACAACGGATCCGACGCCACGCCGTCAAGCACGGGCTATACCGGCACACTGGCGGTTGCGGGACTGGTCGTCGATAAGCTCTGCGGAAGCATCACTGCAGACTGGAACGCAATCCCCCAGCTTGCAGCGGAAGTGCTGTCGAACGCCGGCCAGAAAATGGAACGTCTCGGCGAGCTTTTCCATGACCGCCGAGCCATCGATTGCGTCGGCGCAGGCGCGTCGCTCGGAACGGCAGACGGTGCTTCGCTTCTGATCCGCGAAGCATCCCGAATTCCGGCAGGTCCGTCCGAAACACGCCACTATCTGCATGGACCGATGGAATCAATGGACGGCAGAACCGGCGTCGTGGTCTTCGGTGATGGACGTGAACTGCAGATGGCGCGCCAACTCGAGGAGATCGGCTGCCCTGTCCTGCTCGTCACTGCAAACCCGGATATTCAGGACGGATCGCTTCTGACCGTCATGCGTGTACCTGAACAGGAAAACCACATCGCACGTGCCATCCTCGACATTCTGACGGCACAACTTTTTGCGGCCCAGCTCTCCGATGCTGCCGGCCTCACAGATACCAAGTTCCGCTATCCGCAGACGGACACCAAGATCAAGGCTGCATAGTCAGTCAGCGCGCGCTTATTGATGAGGCGCGCGCTTTCTTTGGACTCAATCGGCGCAGACGAATGCGGTTAAGGCCGAGTTGCCGCGATTGCCAGTTCCGGATGCTCAAACGCCTGTACAGAGGGCGCATAGTCATCGTCGATCTTGCGAAGCCGGACAAGACACGTTTGGGCGCTGCAGCCTTGAGACAGTGATGACGACGGCACATCCAGCGTCAGTGCGTTGGGATTGCCGTGACGCTCCAGATTGCGCTCAAAATCCATGTCAAACCATGCGCCTGTCGAAAGCCTGACCACACCCGGCATGATCGCATCGGAAATCACCACGGCCGAAATAAGCCGGCCACGCTCGTTGTGGATCTCGACGAGATCGCTCTCGCTAAGATCACAACGCTCGGCATCCGATGGATTGACCAGAACCGGCTCGCGGCCTTTAATCTTGCCCGCCTTGCTGTGAGGGCTTGCATCCAGCTGGCTATGCAGACGCCGCACGGGCTGGTCGGAAATCAGATGGAACTGATCCTCGCTCTGCCGATTGCCCAGCCATTCCGGCGGTTCGAACCATGTCGGATGACCGGGGCAGTCACTGAGCCCAAAACTGTCGACGGTCTCGGATAATATCTCGATCCTGCCGGAAGGGGTCGGAACCGGGTTCGCCTCTGGAGCGTCGCGAAACTCCTGCAGCATCACTACCGGCCGCGCCTCCGGCTGAAGGTCGAAAACACCCTCCTGCCAGAACTGGTCGAAATTCGGCATCTCGACACCCTTTTCGCGGGCATTCGCAGCGGTCACGCCATAGAGCCGTCGCAGCCAGCCTTCCTCGTCGAGATTTTCAGAGAAATTGACGCCCATGCGCAGCGCCAGTCCACAGAAGATATCGAAATCGTTGCGTGCCTGCGCATAAGGCTCGGAAACCTTGCGCATCGCCACGATGAGATCCTCGCCGCCGGATGACGCAATATCGTTGCGCTCCAGAGGAGTAGTGACCGGCAGGACGATATCCGCAAGCTTGGCCGTCGGCGTCCAGTAGGGTTCGTTGACGATGATCGTCTCCGGCTTCTGCCACGCCTTCAGCAGCCGGTTGAGATCCTGGTGATGGTGGAACGGATTGCCACCCGCCCAATAGACCAGGCGGATATCCGTATAGCGATGCTCCTTGCCGTTGTAGCTGAAACCCTCGCCCGGATTGAGCAGCATGTCGGTGATGCGCGCCACCGGAATGAACGCTTTAACCAGATTTTCGCCCTGAGGAAACGCTCCCGACTTGAAGCGGACATTGTCATGGCCGACGGAATTGAGCGCACCGTATCCGACCCCGAACCCGCCGCCCGGCAATCCGATCTGTCCCAGCATCGCCGCCAGCGTCACCAGCATCCAGAACGGTTGCTCGCCATGGACGGCACGCTGCAGTGACCAGGAGATATTGAGCATGGTTCGATGGCAGGCCATGTCTCGGGCAAGCGAAGCGATACGGTCGGCACCGACACCGCAGAGTGCGGCCGCCCATTCCGGCGTCTTGGCGATCCCATCCGCCTCACCCGTCAGATAGGCTGCAAAACGGTCATACCCGACACAATGGGTAGTGAGGAAATCCAGCTTCGCCAGCTCCTCAGTGTGAAGCACATAGGCCAGTGCCAGCATCATCGCGACATCTGTATTCGGCCGCGCGGCAATCCATTCGCTGTCGACCGGCATATTGTCGGAAACCGGACCGATATTGATGAACCGCGTGCCGTTTTTCTCCATAGCAAGCATGCCGGCCACCACGCGGTGCCGCCCTGCCCCGCCGGCCGACATTTGGGCGTTCTTGACCGGCACGCCGCCAAAGGTGACGAAAAGCTCGGTATGCTTGGCCATCACGTCGAAGGATGTATGCCGGTCCAGCAGGAACTCGGTCGAGCCGATTGCATGCGGCAGGATCACCCGTCCAGCGGCAAGGCTGTAATTATCGACCGACGACACGTAACCGCCGATCAGATTGAGAAATCGGTGGACCTGGCTTTGAGCATGATGGAAGCGCCCCGCACTTGCCCATCCATAGGAGCCGCCGAAGATGGATTCGTTGCCGTGGTCGCGCCGCACCCGGTCGAGTTCGGCCGCCAGAAGATCAAGCGCCGTATCCCAGTCGACCTCGACGAAAGGCTCGCGCCCGCGCAAATGCGGATTGGCGCCCGGCCCTTTCTCGAGCCAGCTCTTGCGGACCGCCGGCCTGCGGATCCTCACATCCGTCAGGTCCTCGGCCGCCATATGCATACCGATCGGAGACGGATCGGGATCCTGCGCAAAACCTTCAAGTCTCAGACCGGCCTCGTCGGCGCTTACTTCATAGACGCCCCAATGGGCTGCAGTGAATGTCTTACCCATTGGTGAAGTCCGCCTTCTCTCTTACTTGGCCGCAACCGGCTGCGCCTGCCGCCGCTGCAGAGCCTCGATGACGATCCGCGCTCCATCCTGGATCGCGTGTTCGATCGCCTCGCGAGCTGCCACCGCCTGCCGCTCATGCAACGCAACCAGCAGATCATCGTAATTTTGATGTTCTCCGGTGCCTGACTGAGTCTCCGGATAGAGATAGTTGAACCCTGGACCGGCCCTTAGCCACAACAATTCGATCACCCCGAGAAGCGTCGGCATCCGGGCAGCCGCATAAAGAACAAAACGGAATTCCTTGTTCAGCGTCAGGGCGAGATGCTGATCCTTTTCGGCCTTCGCGGCGAGATAGCGTGTGAGCAGATCCTTCATTGAAGCGATCTCTTCGGCGGTAATCTGCGAAGCGGCGTTGAACGCCGCAAGCCCCTCCACCGATTTACGGATCTCGGAAATCTCCGAATATTGCGCCACCGTCATCGTCGGCACCCGGAAGGATTGCGCCGGTTCAGCCGTCAGAACGCCGGAGGCAGCAAAGCGCACCAGCGCCTCGCGCACCGGGGTGATGCTCATGCCGAGCGAATCCGCCAAATCCTTGGTGACAAGCCGCGTCCCCGGCTCTAGCCGCCCCTCGATCAGAGCCGCACGGATTTCATCTTCAACATGGGTGACTAGGCTCCTTCGAGGCGCCGCATTGAACAAAGCTGTACTCACGTAGACCTCACCCTTGGAAAAATTGCCCGTTTTTTGGCACTCAATCGAAAATGCCCATATCTTGCCCACACAGAATATATCATATATCTTAGCATATAATAATAGCCCCCCCTGACGAATACATTGTCAGGATATCAGATACCAACTCCAGAGGAAGTGAAGGCCCCCATGAAAAGACTTGCTGCCATTGCGCTCGCTGCATCCATGCTGCTGCCAATCTCCACGGCCATCGCTTCGGCGGCCGATATTGTCGTTGGTCGCGGCGCCTCGACCACCGCGATGGACCCCGGCTTCCTCAGGGAGAGCGCCACGATCGTCGACAACATCTTCGACACGCTGGTTATGCGCGACAAGGAAATGAAGCTGGTCCCAGGCCTTGCTACGTCCTGGACAGCGATCGACGACACGACCTGGGAATTCGAGCTGCGCGACGGCGTGAAGTTCCACAATGGTGAAGCGATGGATGCAGAAGCGGTCAAGTTCACCATCGACCGCGTTATCGATCCTGCAGCCAAGTCTCCGACCGTATCCTATATCCGCACGGTCGAAAGCGTCGAAGTCGTCGATCCGCTGACCGTCCGCATCAAGACCAAAGGTGCCGATCCGCTACTGCCCACCCGCATGAGCCGCTATCCGGCCTATATCGTGCCGCCGAAATACGTGAAGGAAGTCGGCAACGACGTCTTCGCCCGCAAGCCGGTCGGCACCGGCCCTTACAAATTCGTTGAATTCGTTCCTGACCAGCACGTCATTCTTGAAGCCAACAAGGATTACTGGCGCGGGGCTCCGTCGATCGACAAGGTGACCTGGCGCGCCATCCCGGATGGCACGGCCCGCATCACCGCGCTTCTGACCGGCGAAGTCGACCTGATCGAAAACGTCCCCGTCGATATCGCTCCGATGGTCAAGGACAGCCCGGATACAGATCTCGTCCAGGTCAAGAATGGCGGCCTCACCATCTATCTCGGCCTCGTGATGAACGAAAAGCCGCTGGATAACGTCAAAGTCCGCCAGGCACTCAACATGGCGATCGACCGCCAGTCGATCGTCACCAACATCCTGCAGGGCATGGCATCGCCGCGCGGCACGCAGGTCGGCGCCGCCGACTTCGGCTACAAGGATCTGCCCGTCACGCCATACGACCCGGCAAAGGCAAAGGCCCTGCTGGCCGAAGCCGGCCTGCCGAACGGCTTCTCGATCAAGATGCAGTCCACCCATCGCTACATGAAGGACAGCGAAGTCGCCCAGGCGATTGCCCAGCAATTCGGCGATATCGGCGTCAAGATCGATCAGGAAGTGCTCGACTGGTCCGTCTACACCCAGCAGGTTCCGCGCAAGGGCCCGATCTTCATGCTCGGCTGGGGCTCCACCCAGACTCTCGATGCGGATGCCGCCGTCTACGCCATCTTCAAGACCGGAGAGCCCTATTCGACAGCTTCCATTCCGGAACTCGACAAGCTGCTCGATGAAAGCCGCTCGATCGTCGATCCGGCAAAGCGCGAAGCTGTCCTTGCAGAGATCCAGGATCTCGCCGCAGAGCAGGTGCCGGTCATACCGCTCTACCAGGAAGATGCCCTTTACGGTAAGGCTAAGTCGGTCACCTTCGAAGGACGTCCGGACGCCCGTATCCCGATCTTCGACATCAAGAAGCAGTAATCGCGCATGACACGGTTTTGGAATGTCAGGGACAACGCAGATGCGATATTTGCCACGTTCCTTCTGATCGCGGTTCTGGCGCTTTGCGTCCTCGTGCCCCTTCTCTGGCCGATCGACCCTGTGCGCGGAACCCTGACCGCGACATTCAAGCCACCGCTCTCCGTCATCGGCGGAGAGCTTCATCCTCTGGGAACAGACCAGCTCGGGCGGGATCTCCTCGCCCGTCTCGGGCTTGGAACGGCGATCTCGCTGTCGATCGTGCTTGCCGCCTCGGTCATCTCCGTTGTGCTCGGCACAACGCTCGGCATGATCGCCGGTTATTACCGCGGTTGGTTTGATATCATCATCATGCGCGCCGTCGACGTGCAGCTCGCCATCCCGTTCATTCTCCTGATCCTGCTCATCGTTGCCGTCATCGGCCCAAGCATGGGCAATCTCGTCGTCGTGCTCGGCGTGACAGGCTGGGCGGTCTTTGCCCGCGTCGCCCGCGCCAAGACGCTCGAAATCCGCGAGCTGGAATATATCGACGCCTCGCGTTCCATCGGCCTGTCCAACATGGTCATCATCTTCCGCCATGTCTTGCCCAATATTGTCGGGCCGATCACGGTGCTGATGACGCTCGATCTGCCGCGCCTCATCATCCTCGAAGCCTCCGTCGGCTTCCTCGGCCTTGGCGTGCAGCCGCCGACGCCAACGCTTGGCAACCTGATCGGCGAAGGCCGCTCCTTCATCCTGCTTGCCAACTGGCTGGTGCTCTATCCGGGCCTCGTCATCGGCGCGCTGGTGATCGGCTGCAATCTGATCGGTGACTGGCTCGTAAGACGTGCCGACAGCAGGAACGCATAAAACATGAAGACCTTGAGCTTTATCACCGGCCGCGCGCTTCAGGGCCTTGTCGTCATGTTCGGCGTCTCAGCCATTGTGTTCTTCGCGCTCTTCCTGACCGGCGACCCGGCAGCCCTGATGATGTCGCCCGAAGCTTCGCGCGAAGAGATCGAGGCTTTCCGTCAGGCGATGGGCTTCAACGATCCGATCTGGGTTCAGTATGGCCGGTTTCTGGCAAGTGCCGTGACCGGTGAACTCGGCATGTCACTGCGCTTCCAGCGTCCGGCACTC
The DNA here is from genome assembly GCF_019511445.1 of Aliirhizobium wenxiniae. Taxonomy (GTDB): domain Bacteria; phylum Pseudomonadota; class Alphaproteobacteria; order Rhizobiales; family Rhizobiaceae; genus Neorhizobium; species Neorhizobium wenxiniae_A. The sequence continues at coordinate 62,059 of NZ_JAEUAN010000014.1, read as the reverse complement.
GATCTTCTGATCGAACGCTTGCCGGCAACAGCGCTTCTGGCCATGACCGCACTCGTCTGGAGTTCGCTCTTGGGCTTCCTGCTCGGCACGATCGCCGCCGTGCGCAAGAACAGCGCCATCGATTTCGCCATCCGGGTCATCTCGCTGCTCGGTCAGGCCATCCCGGTCTTCTGGCTGGCGCTGCTGCTGATCATCTTCTTTTCGCTGAAAATGCGCTGGCTGCCGTCGAGCGGCATCGGCTCGGCCTGGCACCTCATCATGCCGTCCATTGCGCTCGGTGCCTATTATCTCAGCGCCATCACGCGGCTGGTCAGAGCAAGCCTCATTGAGGTTCTGGGCGAAAACTACATCCGTACCGCCCGCGCCAAGGGCATCTCGTCCTGGCGGATCATCGTCCATCACGCACTGCGCAATGCGCTGATTCCGGTCATCACCGTGCAGGGCATGTATTTCGCCTCGCTGCTCGGTGGTGCGCTGGTGACGGAAATCATCTTCGCCTGGCCGGGCATCGGACGGCTGGCGGTCGAGGCAATCCAGAACCGCGACTTCCCCGTCGTTCAGGCGGTCGTTCTGTTTGCCGCAGCCGTCTTCGTCATCGTCAACTTCCTTGTCGATCTCGCCTATGTCTGGCTCAACCCGAGGATCAGACTGTGACTTCGGACGCCACTTTCGACGCAGCTCTGGACCTTACCCGGCAATGGTGCGCAATCCCGTCGGTTAAGGGCGATGAACGGCAGATCGCCCGGCAGGCGGATGCGGTCGTTGACTGGCTGAAGACCGAACTTGGTGCGACGATCGTCTCGGCGGCTTCCTCGAACGGCCGCCCCCCGTTCATCCACGCCCGTATCGATGTCGGCGCTGAAAAGACTGTCATCCTCTACAACATGTATGACGTCATGCCCGCTTCGCCGGAAGGCTGGTCGGTCCATCCGTTCAAGGGCGGCATCGTCGATCTCGAAGGCATCGGCGAAAGTTTTGTTGCCCGCGGGGCGGAAAACAACAAGGGGCCACTCGCCGGCATGCTTATCGCCGTCAAGGCGCTGGCAGATGCCGGAAAACTTCGCGTCAATGTCGAGATTCTCGTTGATGGCGAAGAGGAAAGCGGCAGCGGCGCGATACGCGATTATCTCGCCGCCCCGGATTGCCCGGTACGCAAAAGCGCGTCTGCGATCTTTCCCTCCTTCTGCGAATATGGCGGTGGCGCGCCGCGCGTCTATCTCGGCTTTTCCGGCATCGCCAAGGGCGAGGTGCGGGTCGAGGGCGGCGCATGGGGCGGCCCGAAAGCGGCCATCCATTCCAGCAACGCCCCGTGGATCGCCAATCCCGCAAGCAGGCTGGTCGAAGCCCTGTCTCTGATCGGCAAGCCGCCGACCGGCGAACTCGAAAAAATCGCGATCGACGCGGAAGCCGCCGGCATCGTCTCAGATCTGGCAAAAGCCTTCGACCCCGCCGCCGAACTGCGCTTCCGCAAGACGGAGGCTTTCTCTCTGGAAGGCGATGCGCAGACGCTTCTTGAGCACGTCCTGTCGACTGCATCCTTCAACATATCGAGCCTCGAAAGCATGCCGCTCGGCTCCGATGGCGTGATCCCGCATGGCGCGCGTGCCGCTTTCGAACTGCGCACACCGCCCTCGCTCAACCCGGCGGATTTCCTCGATCAATACCGGACGGCGCTCGGAAAGGCGCCAGGAGCGATCCTCACTGTTGCCGATAGCTATCCGGGCTTCCGTTTCCTCGCCGATGCGCCCGGCGTTTTGGCTCTCCTGAAAAGCTACGAGACCACCGCCAACGCCCCGCCGCAGATCTGGCCCTGGGCAATCGGCGCAGCACCCGCTTATGCATTTGCGCGCCATGCAAACTCCTTCCTGCTCGCCGGCGCCGGTCGCGGCGGCAATGCGCATGGCATCGATGAATTCATGACGCTTGAAGGCTTTCGACGCTTCATCCAGTCGATAACGCTCTGGCTCGAACACGTCGCAGACGAACCGGAGGCCGTGTGAGCACCATCCGCCATCTCTCTCGCAAGGATGCAATCGAGGCCGGTGCGCTGGATTGGGCGGCAGCGGTCGAGGATATCAAGGCCACGATCCGGCTTTTGCGCAGCGGCGAAGCCGGCATGGTCGCCGAAAGCGTCATGCCGCTCGGAGCCGACCCGCGCAACAAGGCCTATGGCCTGCCGGCCTTCGTCGGCGGAGCATTTAACGCGGCCGGTCTGAAATGGACCGTCCACCGCGCAGAACCGATCGGTGACCTGCCGAGCATCAGCAGCACGACCGTCATCAACCGCCTGTCGGATGGCGCACCGGTCGGCAGCGTCGAAAGCGCGCTCCTGACCTGCATGCGCACCGCAGCCGTCTCCGCAGCGGCGATCAACGCCCTTAAACCCGATGGCATCAGAACCGTTGCCCTGCTGGGAGGTGGCGCACATGCGCAGACCCATCTGGACATGCTGCTTGCCCTTTTCCCCGGCCTAGAAGCGATCCATCTCTGGAACCGCACACGATCAAACCTCGATCCCCTGATCGAACAGGCCGGGCAGATTTCCACCCGCATCCTCCGCCATTCCGATTGGCGTGATGCTCTGGCCGATGCGGATGTCGTCATCTGCTGCACGTCTTCACCGCAGCCGTTTCTGGACAGATCCGCCGTCCGGCCCGGTCGGTTGATCATGCAGATCGGCTTTCACGAAGTCATGTTCGAGACGATCGCGGCGACCGATCTCGTTACCGTCGACCTTTGGGGCGATTTTGCCGACAAGAGCGCCAAAAGCCTGTTCCAGATGTATCGCGTCGGTGAATTTTCGCCCGAGCGCGTTGCCGCCGACCTCCCGGCCCTACTGCTCGACGGCTGGCGACCACCGGCTGACGCATCGCTATATTTCTCCAGCTTCGGGCTCAACGTCTTCGACATCGCCTTTGCCGCGCGCGTGCTGGCCCGAGCGAACGACCTGAATATCGGCACTCTTCTGCCCTCCATCTGATACGCATTCCCGAAAGGATCCGGCCATGATCATCACCGCCGCCGAACTCATCAAGTTGCTGCCCGAAGGCCGCCTCGTACCAGTCGATGTACGCCCGGAAGCAGCATGGCGCGAAGCCAGTATTTCCGGTGCGGTGAGCCTCAATGTCTACGACTATTTCATTCCCGAAAGCGATGAGGCTGGCATAACCGGCATGGCCGCCGGCGCACGCGAAGCCTTTGATCGGCTGGGCCTCGGCGATGATCGCATCCCCGTGTTTTTCGAGGAACAGACCGGCATGATCTCCCCGCGCGGCCTCTGGTTCTATGAACTCGTGGGTCTCAAGGGCGGTCTCATCCTCGATGGTGGCATTCAGGCCTGGATGGAGGAAGGCGGCGAAACCGCACCGGGCACAGGAACGCCGGATGCGATCAGCCAGTCGGCAACCACGGGCCTGAGTTTTCACCGTGAACTCGTCGCCTCGACGGATGACGTACTGAACCACGCGGATCACAACGCCGATATCTTCGACGTCCGCCGCAAGACGGAATTCGAAGGTACATTCCACCACGCCTGCTGCGCCCGCCCGGGCCGCATCCCACATTCGCATTTCGCCTTCTACGAAGACGTGCTGAAGAACGGCAAATACCGCCCGGCCGAAGAAATCCGTCGGATCGCCGAAGAAGCCGGCCTGTCGCCGGATCGCGAGATTATCACCTATTGTCACCGCGGCGCACGCGCAGCGACTGCACTTTACGGCCTGAAACTCGCAGGTTTCGACAAGCTGAAAATCTATGTCGGCTCATGGCATGAATGGGCTGGCAATGCTGCCCTGCCGATCGAAATCGGTCCGGCCGAAGAGGTCTGACTAGCGCTAGGCCGGGCCGCATAAAGCGGCTCGGCAAACGACACCGGATTCAGTAACAGTCTTCGACGGTGTAATGGACTGGAATTTCGGCAATGCTCGCCGTCTTCGGCAGTTCGAGAACCATGTGCACGATCTTGGCAATGTCTTCCGGCTGCGTCAGCTCCGCACTGTCGCGGCTAGCCAGCGCATTGCCCATGTCGGTGGCGACAAAGCTCGGGCAGATGATCGTCGAACGAACACCATTCTCCTTGCCGCATTGGCGCAGGCCATGTCCGAGCGCCACCGCCGCAAATTTCGACATGGCATAAAGCCCGGAACCTGCGGATTTCACCCGCTTGCCGGAAAGCGAGGCGAGCGTCACGATCCGTCCGTTCGGCGCCTTTTCGAGATGCGGCCAGGCAAGCTGGCTGAGCCGCATCGGCGACTTCACGTTGACATTGAAAATCAGATCGAAATCGTCGTCGCCGGCCTCCAGCACAGTCTTCGGCGTCATGATCCCGGCATTATGCACCAGACCGTCGAGACGGCCGAAACGAGCGATCGTCTCCTCCATCCACGACCGTTCGCTCGCAGGATCGAGCGCATCGAAACGGCAGACAAGCGCGTTCGCATTGCGCTTGAACGATGAAGCTTCCGGGCTTCTGACCCCGAGGCTCACCGCCCAGCCCTCGGAAAGCAGCTTTTCCGCAATCGAGGCACCGATGCCTCGCGATGCGCCGCTGATCATTGCCACCCGGTTCGACACTGTCATTCTCACATTCCCTGCCAATTCACATCACGCCGCGGCATCGGCATTGCCCCACTCATCACCCCAGGACTGGACGAGATGCCCCGGCGAAACCTCGACATAATCCCGCTTCGGCGGAACATATGAGACCGGCCGGACCGGGCTCTTGATCTCTTCATTGCTCAAACCACGGCGAATGCCGCGACGGGCGGGATCCGGAATCGGAACGGCGGCCAAAAGCCGCTTTGTATAGGGATGCTGCGGGTTTTCGAAGATCGCCTGCCGCGGACCGATCTCGACGATCTCGCCGAGATACATCACGGCAACGCGATGGCTCATCCGCTCCACCACCGCCATATCGTGGGAAATGAACAGGTAGGAAAGCCCCATGCTTTCCTGCAGGTCGAGCATCAGGTTGATCACCTGCGCCTTGATCGACACGTCGAGCGCTGAAACCGCCTCATCCGCCACGATGATCTGCGGCGCCATGGCAAGCGCGCGGGCAATGCACAGGCGTTGCCGCTGGCCGCCGGAAAACTCGTGCGGAAAACGGCTGGCCATATCCGGCTGCAGGCCGACCTTCACCATCAGATCCGCTACCCGATCGCGGGCATCACTCTTGCCGGATGCAATCTTATGCGCCAGCAGCGGTTCAGCCACCGCATCACCGACCTGAATGCGCGGATTGAGGCTGGCGAACGGGTCCTGAAAGATCATCTGAATATGCCGGCGCATGGCGCGCATCTCGTCGCCCGTCAGGCCGAGTATCTCCTTGCCGTCTAGCTTCACCGAGCCGGACGTCGCGTCCTGCAAACGGATGATCGTGCGGCCTGTCGTCGATTTTCCGCAGCCGGATTCACCCACCAGCGCCAGCGTTTCCCCGGCCTTCAGATCGAAGGAGACGTTCTCGACCGCATGCACGCGGCCCGATGTGGAGCCAAGAAACCCGCTTCCGATATCGAAACGCGTCATCAGATCGCGAACCTGCAGAAGCGGCACCGGCTCGGCAGACACGGTGTCTTCCACCTGTGGCATCGCAACCGGTACGCCCGTATCGACATCCACCAGCGGGAACCGGGCCGGACTTGCTTCGCCCTTCATCGAGCCGAGCTTCGGCACGGCGGAGAGAAGCGCCTTGGTATATCCCCGCTGCGGCTCGGCAAAAATCTGTTCGGTCTCACCGCGCTCGATCGCCTCGCCCTTGTACATGACGAGCGTGCGATTGGCGATTTCGGCAACCACGCCCATGTCATGGGTAATGAAGAGAACGGCCATGCCTTCCTCTTCCTGCAACAGCTTGATCAGTTCGAGGATCTGGGCCTGGATCGTCACGTCGAGTGCCGTCGTCGGCTCGTCGGCGATCAGCAGTTTCGGGCGGCAGGCGAGCGCCATGGCGATCATGATGCGCTGGCGCATGCCGCCGGACATCTGATGCGGATATTCTTCGAGACGCTTGGCAGCGGAAGGAATGCGGACCTTCTCCAAGAGGCCGCGCGTCTCTTTCATCGCGTCCGTCAGGGAAAGGCCGCGATGCGCAACCAGCACTTCGGAAATCTGGTCGCCGATCGTCAGCGACGGATTGAGGCTCGTCATCGGCTCCTGAAAGATCATTGCGATCCGGTCACCGCGCACGTCGCGCATTTTGCGCTCCGGCAGCGTCGTCAGCTCCTGGCCCTCAAGCTTAACAGACCCTTCGATCCGGCAGGTCTCGGGCGCATAGAGCCGCATGATCGACATGGCCGTGACGCTCTTGCCGGAACCGGATTCGCCCACCAGCGCCAGGGTTTCACCCGCATGGATATCGAAGGACACGTCGCGCACGACGGGAAGCCAGACACCCTTGCGACGGAAGGAGGTTTTCAGGCCCGACACGGTCATCAATGGTGCGCTCATGGACGGGTCCTTTTTCTCCGAAATTCGGGTCCGGTGCAATAATTTGCCTCTTTATATTGCATGCCACAAATGAAAGCATCTTGCCAGTATCGATATAGGATATATTATATATCTATTGATCATTGCCGGTCGTGCACGACCCGCTGCACCCCGTGATTCAAAAGGAAATCTGCATGAAACTCGAAGCGATCCCTAGGCTCTCCCTCGGCTATCTGCCGACGCCGATCGAGAAGATGGAGCGCCTGAGCGCCGAGCTTGGAATTACGCTTTCGGTCAAGCGGGACGACTTCACCGGATTCGGCGGTGGCGGCAACAAGGTGCGCAAGCTCGAATACCTGATGGCCGATGCCGTCGCGCAGGGCGTCAAGGTGCTCATCACCACGGGCGGCCACCAGTCGAACCATGCCCGCATGACGGCTGCTGCTGCCCGCAAATATGGCATGAAGCCCATTCTCGTTCTGCGCGGCAACCGCCCCGATCTCTTCCAGGGCAATCTCCTGCTCGATCATCTCTTCGGTGCCGAAATCGACTTCCTCGATCCCGATGCCTATTTCACCGAGATCAACCCACGCATGTCCCATCACGCTGCTGAAGCCGAGGCGCGTGGCGAGAAGGCCTATATCATCCCGCTTGGCGGCGCGAGCGCACTCGGCGCCATGGGTTATGTCAACGCGGTCAAGGAACTCTCCGAACAATATGCCGCCGCCGGCACGCCCGCTCCGCGCTATCTCGTTGCTCCGGTCGGCTCCGGCGGCACGCTTGCCGGCCTGCATATCGGCTGCTCGCTCTATTGGCCGGAAACGGAAGTCGTCGGCATCGCCGTCACCGGCAGCGCCGTCCCGTTCAGTGAGCGTATCGCCGTCATGGCCAATGCCGGCGCAGAACTGCTCGACCTCGAAAAGCGCTGGACCGCTGACGATATCCGCATCGAAAACGATTATATCGGCCCCGGCTACTCCATTCCGTCGGATGCCGGTAATGCCGCGATCAAGCTCGCCGGCAATCGCGAAGGCATGCTTCTCGATCCCGTCTACACCGGCAAGGCCTTCGCCGGAATTATCGGTTGCGTTGAAAAGGGCAGCATCGCGAAGGGCAGCTCCGTTCTCTTCATCCATTGCGGCGGCTCCCCTGCCCTCTTCCCCTATGCCGGCCTGCTGACCAGCGATCTCGCCGGATAAATCATCGTCTCGGCGAAACGGATTGTGAAAGCCGGACACCCCTCCCCAACTAACCTCCCATATTGCCCGAACGGCTATGGGAGGACTTTTTTTTGCCCTGACGGGAGAGAAGGACCGTCCGTTTCTTAAGCGGCAATCGCCAGCTTTGGGCGAAGTCTCGAAATGTGGAAGGGCGCGGGGTCTACAAGCGTATCGCCGCCCATGACGATATCGGCCATCAGATGGCCCGCACCCGGCCCGATGCCAAAACCGTGGCCGGAAAAACCGGAGGCGATGAAGAAGCCCGGCGTCGAGGGCACGTCGCTGATCACTGGAACGGCATCCGGCGTCACATCCATCATGCCCGCCCATTCGTTGACGACACGCGCTTTGGCGAAGGCCGGATAGGCACGCGCCAGATTGGCAAGTGCCTTGCGGTTGAAGGATTTCGTCGGCAGCGGATCAAGCGTGCGGATCGTCTCGAAGGCCGTCTTATCGTCCAGCTGCCAGCGCCTCGGCATCACCAGCTCATCGACGAAGGATTTGCCGACACGCAGTTTCAGCTCCCGCCATGTCTGCACAAAGGACGGCATATATTCGAAGAACAGCCGAAAGCTGTCCGGCACGATATTGGCGATATTGGCATTGCGCAGCGCCACCGAATAATCACCATCCAGACGTTTTCTGTAGGCGAAATCACCGGCGCCGACCGGCATGTCGGAAATGCCCTCAATACCGGTGACGCGGGCAACCGTACCCATCACCTTCAGCTGCGGAAAATCGATGCCCATATTGCCGGCAAACAGCCGCGACCAGACACCACCCGCCAGCACCACCGACGAGCAGGTGATCCGGCCACGTTCTGTCACGACAGCGGAGATTTTTCCCGCCGAGCGCTCGACACCACGCGCCGCACATTGCGTCAGAATGTGAGCGCCGGCGCGTCTCGCCGCATTCGCCATGGCAACCGTCGCCAATGCCGGCTCGGCGCGTCCATCACTCGGGGTGTGAAGACCGCCGATCAACCCGCCCGACGATCCCGGCAGCAGCGCCTCGGTCTGCGCACCGGTCAGCATTTCGGAGTTCAGCCCGTAAGCCTTGCCCTTTTCATACCAGCCGCCCCAGATCTCCATGTCGCGCTTGTTGTAGCAGAGATAGGTGATCCCGGTGCGCCGCCAGCCGGTTTCCTCGCCGGTGCGCTCGTTCATCTGCGACCACAAACGCAGGCTTGCCATGGTCAGCGGAATTTCCGCCGGATCGCGGCCCATCTGGCGTGTCCAGCCCCAGTTGCGCGCCGATTGCTCGCCGCCGATCACGCCCTTTTCGACCACCGCGACGGAGACGCCGCGCTCCGCCAGCGTCAGCGCCGTGTTGATACCGATAATGCCACCGCCGATGACGACAACATCGGCATGTGCCGGCAGTTCGGCATCGCCTTGAAAAGGAGAAACGGGAATGGAGAGTGACATGGCCTTTGCCTCAATTGTCTATGCGAAAATTCAAGCCGCCCATTCCGGGCCGGCATCCTGCACCAGATGGCCCGGCGACACTTCGCGGTAGGTCCGTGCAGGTGGCACGTAGTCTCCGGGCCGCACCGGGCTGCGGATTTCGCTGTCGGTTATCTTGTGGCGATCGCGCCGCCGCGACGGATCGGGCACCGGAACGGCCTCTATGAGACGGCGCGTATAGGGATGAACAGGATTGGAAAAGATCGCTGCCCGTGGCCCGATCTCGACGATTTCGCCGAGATACATCACTGCCACCCGGTGGCTGATCCGCTCGACCACGGCCATGTCGTGGCTGATGAAGATGAAGCCGAGCTGCATCTCCTGCTGCAGTTCCAAGAGCAAGTTTACCACCTGCGCCTTCACCGAAACGTCGAGCGCCGACACGGCCTCGTCGGCAATGATCACGCTCGGCTTCAGAGCCAGCGTACGGGCAACGCAGATACGCTGCCGCTGGCCGCCGGAAAATTCATGCGGATAGCGTTTTGCAATCTCCGGCGAGAGACCAACGCGTGTCAGCAGCGAAGCGGCAATCTCGTCCTGCTCCTTTTCGCTCGCCAGCTTGTGGATGCGCAACGGCTCGGTGATCGCCCGACCGACCGTCAGGCGCGGATTGAGGCTGGCGAACGGATCCTGAAAGATCATCTGCACCGAGCGGCTGAGCGATTGCCGTGTGTCTTGGCGCATCGGCTTGCCGCAGATCTCCACCTTGCCCGCCGTCGGATGTAAGAGACCGGTGATCAGCTTGCCGGTCGTGGATTTGCCGCTGCCGGACTCCCCGACGATCGCCAGTGTTTCCCCGCGCGCAAGCGTCAGGCTGACATTCTCGACCGCATGGACACGCGCGGTAACCTTGCCAAAAATCGTCTGCTGCACCGGGAAACGAACCGACAGGTCCTTCACATCGAGCAGGATTTCCGACGTATCGACGGTGGATTTCAACACCGAAGCCTCGGCGGCAAGGCCGGTATTGATATCGTAGATGGCAAAGGGCTGCGGATCGCTTGAGCCGCTCATCGATCCCAGCTGCGGCACGGCGGAAAGCAGCGCCTTGGTATAGGGATGGCGGGCATTGGCGAAGATTTCGGTCGTCGTCCCCTCTTCCACCACATCGCCGCGATACATCACCACCATGCGGTCGGCGACTTCGGCCACCACGCCCATGTCGTGGGTGATGAAGAGAACGGCCATGCCTTCTTCTTCCTGCAACTCCTTGATCAGGTTCAGCACCTGCGCCTGGATCGTCACGTCGAGTGCCGTCGTCGGCTCATCGGCAATCAGCAGCGCCGGCTTGCAGGCAAGCGCGATGGCGATCATCACACGCTGGCGCATGCCGCCGGAAAACTGGTGCGGATATTCACTGTAACGACGCGCGGCGGACGGAATATGCACCTTTTCCATCAGCCGGATCGCCTCGACCTTGGCCTCCGACTTGGAAATGCCGCGATGGGCGATGATGGATTCGGCAATCTGCTCGCCGATGCACATGGTCGGGTTGAGCGACGTCATCGGCTCCTGAAAGATCATGGCGATCTCGTTGCCGCGCAGCGCCTTCAGGTCTTTCGGCGAAAGGGAGAGTAGCTCTTTGTCTCCGAGCCGGATCGAGCCCTCGATCCGCGTCGACTGCTGCGGCAAAAGGCCTAGCAACGACAGGGCGGTGACGCTCTTGCCCGAACCGGATTCACCGACGATCGCGACGGTCTCGCCCGGCGCAATATCGAAGCCGAGGCTGCGCACGACCGAGGTCCATCCATCCTTGTTGCGGAAGGAGATGTTGAGGTCAGAAATCGACAGGCCGGGCTTGGTTGCGGTTTCGGATATTGACATCACTGCCCCCTGATCTTGCTGGATTTCGGATCGAGCCTGTCACGCAAGTCGTCGCAGAAGGCATTGAGAATGAGGATCATCGCCGTCAGTGCAGCACAGGGCCAGACAAGCAACATCGGCGCCTGCGCCAGCGTCGCGCGGCCCGTCCCGATCATCAGCCCGAGCGACGGGGCCGGCGGCAGCACGCCAAGCCCGAGGAAGGACAGGCCGGATTCCAGCACCACGGTCACAGCGACGGTGAACGAGAACTGGACGATCAGCGGACCGGCGATATTGGGCAGGATGGTGGAAAACATCACCCGCGCATTGCTCGCCCCCATGCTGCGCACGGCCTCGACATAGTCCTGCGAGCGGACGGAAAGCACGCTGGCATGGGCGACACGGGTGAAACTCGGCACGAAGACGATCGCCAAAACCGGAATAAGCGTCACCGGTCCCGGACCGTAAAGCGTCACAGCCAGCATCGCGAGCAGCAGCGGCGGGAAACACAGTACGATGTCGATAAACCGCATCGCCAGCATTTCGGTCAGCCCGCGGGAATAGCCGGCCAGAACACCGAGCGCCGTACCGATGAAGCCCGCCAGAATGGCGGCGGCAAAGGCGACGATCAGCGAGTTTCGCAGCGCGAAGATTAGACGCACGAGAATGTCACGGCCAAACTCATCCTGACCGAACAGATGCTGAGCTGAGGGACCGGCAAAGCGGGCCGCGGTATCCATCGCAAGCGGATCCTGTAGCGGCAGAACCGGAGCGAGAAGACTGACGATGAGAAGCAGGGCCAGAAGATAGGCCGGGATCAGGCGTCGAGTGAATTTCAAGGAGGTTCCGGTCATTTGCGCACCCGCGGATCAGTCAGGCCGTAGAGAACATCGACCAAGAAATTGAGGCCGATGAAAAGCGCCGAGATCACCAGAATGACGCCGGTCACGGTCGGGTAGTCACGGGCATTGACGCCGCTGACCAGCATTCCCGACAGCCCAGGCCAGTTGAATACATATTCGACAAGTACCGTGCCGCCGAGCAGCGAACCGATCTGCAGCGCGAAAATGGTGATGACGGGAATCAGCGCATTGCGCAGGATGTGGTGGAGCACGATACGGCGATCGCCCAGACCCTTGGCTCGAGCGGTGCGCACGTAGTCGAGCGGCAGGACTTCCAGCGTAGAGGCGCGGGTGATCCGAAAAACGATCGCGGCAAGCCCGATACCGATCGAAAGCGACGGCATGAGTAGCAGCATCATGTGCCTGCCCGGCGCTTGCGAAAACGCCACGAAACCGCCCGCCGGCGTCAGCTTCAGCATCTGCGAGAAGACCAAGATGAGAAGCGTACCGAGCACGAAAACCGGAATGCCCTGGGCAAAACCCGCGACATAGGATGCCGCGCGATCGAACGACCTGCCTGTGTGAAGTGCAGCATAGATGCCGGCCGGAACTCCGATCACCAGACTGATCAGCGCCGCAAGCCCGATCAGTTCCAGCGTACGCGGCAGCCGTCGCGCGATTTCGGCAGACACAGAGCTGTCGTCAACCATCGAGCGCCCGAGATCGAAGGAGGCGAGGCCCTTCAGCTTCTCCACATACTGCTCGACGATCGGGCGGTTCAGCCCGAGGTCCTCGCGGATCATCTGGACCGTCGCCGGATCGGCCGAGCCGCCATCCTGCGACAGAAGCAGCTCGACGGGGTCACCGGGTACGAAGTGGATGGACATGAAGACCAGCGTCACGATCACCCATAACATGATCAGACTGGCAATCCCGCGTCTCAGAAACCAGAACATATAGCCCCTATTCTCTTTTCGTCACGGCACGGGCCGCCGCAATCATGCGGCCAGAGCCAATGCCATTACCGCTTCCGCCCAAGCCGGAAGGCAGGCGGAAGCGCTGGGGGAGATGGTGTCAGGCAAGCGCCAGCTTGTCGAACAGCGTTGCCGAGAAGGGCGACATCTGGTCCGGCAGCAGTTCGAGATTGCTGACAGTCTTGTTGCGCGCAAAGCCCGTCGCGCGATAAGCAAGACCGCAGAAGCTGGTATTGTCGCAGACGAGCTTGTCGACTTCGGCATAGAGCACGATGCGCTTGGCCTCGTCGCCTTCCTGGCGACCGCGCTGCAGCAGGTCGGAAAGGCCCGGCACCTCGAAATTGCGGCTGCGAAGGAAGGTTTGGGTCAGCGACGGATCGATGACGGTTGCCGCCGCATCCGGATCGAGCGTATCAATGCCGATGCCCTGAACCGCGAAATCGCCGACGCCGCGATTGCCCATCGTTACACGTGTTGCCCAGTCAGGCATGGTCAGGTTCACCTTGATGCCGATTTCGGCCAGATGCGACTGAACCAGGACGGCGATGCCGGAATGCATCGTGTATTGCGAGGTCGCCAGCAGCGAAACCTCAAGACCGTTCTCGTGACCGGCTTCCTTCAGCAGGGCCTTTGCCTTTGCCGGATCATAGGTCCAGTAATTGGCCAGTTCCTTGTTATAGTAAGGCGAGACCGACGGGCGCGGAACGCCGGAAAGCGGCGCGCCGCGGCCATAGAACACGGTGTTGACGATTTCCTCGCGGCGAATGCCGAAGGCAACCGCCTGGCGCAGCTTCGGATCCTTGAACACGCCCGAACCGTTGAAGCTCAGATACATGAACGCACCGGAAGCCATGGCGTCGAGCTTCAGATTGGAGTCCTTGTCGATCGTGTCCATCGCGCTCCACGGCACGTAGTCGATCAAGTCGACATCGCCTGCAGTGAGTGCCGCAACGCGCAGGTTCTCGTCCGCATAAGGGGTGATCTGAACATCCTTGAAGGAGGGCAGGCCTTCCTTGAAGTAATGTTCCGATGCGGCGAGCGAAATACCGACGCCCTTTTCCGTGGAAACGATGGTGAAGGGTCCGGCACCGATGCCCTGTTCCTGTGCATCGGTGGAGCCGGCCGCAATAATGGCGAGGAAGGGATAAGCCATGACCGAGGGAATGGTTACGTCCGGCGCCTTGGTGACGAGCTTGAAATTGCGGTCGTCGACAATCTCGATCGAGGCAATCTGGGTCACCGGATCGCGCATATAGGCACCGGAGCCTTCGGCCGCGATCTTTTCCAGCGTCCACTTCACGTCGGCTGAAGTAACCGGCTGGCCGTTGGAAAACTTCACGTCCTTGAGCACGAATGCCCAGGTCAGGTCGTTTTCGCGCGTCCAGCTTTCCGCCAGTTCGCCGACCAGTTGCCCCTTAGCGTCATAGGTAACGAGGTTGCGGTTGATCAGGGCCGAAACGAGCTGGCCCGCATAGCCGACATTGATCCACGGGCGGAAATGCGACGGATAGGTGGAGAGGCCAACCCGCAATGTCTTGGCTGCCGGAGCAGCAAGAAGCTGACCGGGAAGTGCTGCGGCGGCGCTGGAGATAGCGAGATATTTCAGGAGATCTCGGCGATTAACAATCATAGCAGTTCCCTCTTTTATGATCTGTCTGTTTCTGGCTTCAAGGCGCGGCGCGCATGTCTTCATGCTTTCGCGGATGCCTTGCTATCAAGCATCGACCTGTCTTGCCGCGCTCCCTACATCATCCATTCCACCCGATGACGAAGCTGCGGCATTGAGAAAATCCGAAAGGCTTGCGGCCGATGGTTTCCGTTGGCTCAAGCTAAGGACCAGAAATGAAAATCGTCAAGCTCAATTCCAATAAAAGGGCCAAATAATTGCCACAGGTCCGATTATAGGAATAAGAAATCTCACTCACAGCTAGCAATCATCAAAAATCTCTGTATCATTCCTATAATCGGTCCACTGAATATTACATGGTCCATTTATTGGAATTTAGTTGACAGTTTTTTTCTTCGGTTCTTACATGAAGGCACCTCGGGGCAACACGGCCTCAAAACAAGAAGGGGAACTTCATGGTCTGGCGCATTGGCGTGGATTCCGGCGGTACGTTTACCGATGTATGTTTGTTTGAAGAGACCACCGGCGAGGTGAAGATCTGGAAAGTCTCCTCCACGCCGGACGATCCGTCCCGCGGCATCACGCAAGGCGTGGAAGAAGGTATTCGTGAAGTCGGCACCACCGCCGCAGACGTTGCCTTCCTCGGCCACGGCACGACTGTCGCCACCAACGCGCTCATCCAAGGCCGCGGCGTAGAAACAGGCCTTATCACCACCGACGGTTTCCGCGATCTTCTCGAAATCGGTCGCCAGAAGCGCCCTGACCTTTACGACATCCAGGCCGACAAGCCGGATACGCTGGTCAGCCGTGATCTGCGCATCGGCGTCAAGGAACGTGTGCTGTCGAATGGCGAAACCGAGACTTCGCTCGATGAGGAAGAATTCCGCGCTGCCGTTCGCGAGCTGAAGAAGGCCGGCGTCAAGTCGGTTGCCGTCTGCTTCCTCTACAGCTTCCTGAATTCCGAACACGAGGCGATCGCCGGCCGCATTCTCGAAGAAGAATTCCCGGAAGCCTTCTCCGCACTGTCACACAGAATAGCCCCGGAATTCCGCGAGTTCGAGCGCCTGTCGACCACGGTCGTCAATGCCTATCTCGGCCCGGTAATGAAGGGCTATGTTAATGCGCTCAGCGGCAAGCTGAAGAACCTCGGCATTTCCGTCGCCCCGCAGCTGACCCAGTCCAACGGCGGCGTCATCGGCTTTGATGCAGCAGCCGATCTTCCGGTCCGCACCGTACTTTCCGGCCCGAGCACCGGCGTGGTTGCCGCACAGGCGATCGGCCGCATGACCGGCATCGAGAACCTCATAACTTTCGACATGGGCGGCACGTCAAGCGACGTGGCGCTTTTGACCGGTGGCAAATGCCAGGTCGTCAACGAATCCGTCGTGCACGGTTATCCGATCAAGGCGCCGATGCTCGACATCCACACGGTCGGCGCCGGCGGCGGTTCGATCGCCTATGTTGATAATGGTGGCTTCCTCAAGGTCGGCCCGCGCAGCGCTGGCGCTAATCCCGGACCCTCCTGCTACGGTCTCGGCAACCCGGAACCGACGGTGACGGACGCCAACGTGCTTCTGCAGACGCAGAACCCGAAATACCTGCTCAACGGCCGCATGAAGATCGATCAGGAGCTTTCACGAGCAGCCATCCAGACGCTGGCCGACAAGCTCGGCATGGGCGTTCTGGAAACGGCAAACGGCATTCTCGATATCGTCGCCGCCAACATGGCCAAGGCCATCCGCGTGATCAGCGTCCAGCGCGGCCATGATCCGCGCGAATACACAATGGTCGCCTTCGGTGGTGCCGGCCCGGTTCACGCCGCGCGGCTTGCCAAAGAACTCGGCATGAAGCGTATCCTCATTCCCCGCACGCCCGGCGTGCTTTGCGCGCTCGGCCTGCTGATGACCGATCTGCGCACCGATTTCTCCTCCACCCAGCTGACCCGCCTCGACGAGGCAAGCGCTGACGGGATCGGTGAAATCTACGCAGCCCTCGAAGCCAAGGCCTATGCCTGGTTCGATAGCGAAGGCATTGCCCCGCAGGCACAGCAGATCTCCCGCACGGTCGACGTTCGTTACGCCGGCCAGAACTACGAGATCTCCGTCCCTGTCCCGGCAGGCGCGGTCACGACCGCAACCTTTGCAGCGATCGAGGAAGCCTTCCTGAACGCCCATCGCCAGCTTTACGGCTTCATCGCCGAAGGCGAGCCGGTACAGATGGTGACCTTCCGCCTCGCCGCCAGCGGGCTTGTCGAAAAGGCACAGTTCCAGCCGGCAGAAATCGAAGGCCCGGATTCATCTGCGGCGATCACCGGCTCGCGCGAAGTCTGGATGATGGAAGCCGGTGGCTTCGTCACCGCGACGCTTTATGACCGCGCCAAGCTGAAGGCCGGCAATGTCGTCCATGGCCCCGCGATCATCGACCAGATGGATACCACCAGCGTTGTGCCGATGGATACGACCGCGACCGTCGATGCCTATCTCAATCTCATGCTTGAGGCGAAGTGATGCTGAACGTCAATCAGGAACAAACCACGGCCATCAACCCGATTACCGTTGAAGTGATTGCCAGCGCATTTGCTTCGACCGTCGAGGAAATGGGCGAAGCGCTCGTCCGCGCCAGCTATTCCACCAACATCAAGGAACGTCGCGACTGCTCGACGGCTCTCTTCGATGCCAATGGCGCGATGCTTTGCCAGGCCGAACACATCCCCATGCATCTCGGCAGCTTCATCGGCTTCATCCCCTATGTGATGAAGACGCCGGGTCTGGAAAACATCAAGCCCGGCGACATCTTCATCGGCAACGATGCCTATGAAGGCGGTGGCACCCACCTGCCCGATATCGTCATGGCGTCGCCGATCTTCGTTGAGAACCGGCTTATGGCCTGGGCTATCAACACCGCCCATCATTCCGACTTCGCCGATCGCGGCCACGCGCATATCTATCAGGAAGGCCTGCGCATTCCGCCGGTCCGTCTCTACAGGGAAGGCGTATTGCAGGAGGATATCCAGCGCCTCTTCCTGCTCAACTGCCAGGTTCCGCATGAGCGCGTTTCCGACCTTCGCGCCCAGATGGCGGCAAACCGCCTCGGCATCACCCGCGTCAACGAACTCTGCGAGAAATACGGTCTCGACACGGTTTTGGCGGCAGGTGCGGAGCTGATGAACTATGCGGAGCGCAAGATGCGCCTCGGCATCGCCGCCATTCCCGACGGCACTTATTCCTTCAAGGATCGTTTTGACAGTGAATCGCTTGTCGGCGAACTGGAATTCGGCGTGACGATCGAAGTCCGGGGTGATGAAATGCATCTCGATTTCGTCAGCCCACCGCAGGTCCGCGCCGGCCTCAACGTCGTCTACACCGCGCTTCTGGCCACCGTCTACTATGCGGTAAAGTCGATCGTCGATCCGACGATCCTCCCGAATGCCGGCCTTGCCCGCCCGATCCATGTGACTGCGGAAGAAGGCAGCCTGCTGCGCTGCGGCCACCCGGCGGCCGTCGACGGGCGCATTACCGCCTGCCAGCGTGTCGTAGACCTGATCCACGGCGCCTTTGCCCAGGTGATCCCGCATCGGGTAACGGCCGCCTCCAACGGCTCTGTCGGCGTCGCAAGCTTCAACGGCACAAGGCCCGACAAGAGCCTGTGGGTCTATCTGGAAACCATCGGCGGCGGTTCCGGCGCCCGCTGCAACAAGGATGGTCTGGACGGCGTACACGTTCATATGACCAACACCTCCAACCTTCCCGTGGAAGCGCTGGAGAACGAATACCCGATCACGCTTCTCCGCTATGAACTGGTGGATGGATCCGGCGGTGCTGGCACGTTCCGCGGCGGCATGGGTCTTCGCCGTGTCTACCGGGCGCAGGCCGATTGCCGCGTGCAGGTCATGGGCTCGCGCCTGATCTCGGCCCCATGGGGCATCGATGGCGGTCTCGAAGGTGCACGCGGTTACTTCTCGCTTAACGGCAACCGCGACGTTTTCGTTGATGGTTCTGTCGACCTCAAGGCCGGCGATCTTCTCGAAATCGTCACGCCCGGCGCCGGTGGCTACGGAGCCCCCGCTGGCCGTGCAAAGACCGAGGTCGAACGTGATGTGCGTGAGGGACGCATGACCGCAGGCGAAGCAGCCTCGCTTTACAGCTGACCTCATCCCGGTTGCATTTCACCCGGATTTGACAAGCCGGGTGGAAACGTTTCACAGCTTGAACTCGTATCGGCCTGCACTGTCGATGACCGTGCAGGCCGATACATTGCCTTTGGAGGAGTTGGAATTGAGCGCGGAAAAGAAATCGTCGAGCAACGTCATGCGCGCGGCCGAGATCCTGATGGCGCTCGGTGATGCCAATCCGCCGGGGCTGACGCTGTCCGATCTCGCGACGCAACTAGACGATGCCAAATCCGCCGTCCACCGGGCGCTCGTCGCGCTCAGCCAGTTCGGCCTAGTCGAGCAATCAGGAAGGCGCGGCGCCTATCGCTTGGGGCCTGGCATCTATGCGCTGGCAAACAAGTCGCACAGCATCAATGACATGGTAAACTTCTATCGTCCGGCGCTGATCAGCATCAGCGCCGAGACGGGACTGTCGAGCTACCTCATGGTGCGCTCGGGGCTCGATTCCGTCTGTCTGGATTTCGCATTGGGCACCCTTCCCATGCAGGCCATGTTTGAAGGTGTTGGAGGCCGTCTCCCCCTCGGCGTCGGCCTCGGTGGCGTCTGCGTGCTGGCGCAGATGGAAGAAGCTGCCCGCGACAGGATCATCGAGATCAATGCCGAACGCTATGGGCAATGGGGTGTCGATGTCGATACGATCATGCAGGAAATCACCATGCTGAAGACGGAGGGCTACGTCTTCGGCACGAGAAAACATAGCGGCGGTGGCGAGATAAAGACGATCGCCTTTCCCGCCGAAAAAGCAAACACATTCAACAGCCAGGCCGCTATCTCGCTTCTTTTGCCAACAGACACAGATAGCTCCGACTTGAAGGCCTTGGTAAAAAGCTTACAAGTTCGTCTTGATTAGGGTTAGGCTAGCGGAACGTGTGTTCGTTTCGAACTCACTTCGGCGGGTTTGGCATAAGCAGACATGCGCCGCCGACCAAGAGTATGGAGCAGGACAAAAACGTAGCTCGGACCAGAAGACCCATTTTGGCGCTTCCTTCTTGGCCTGTGACACCGCGTTTCACTGGAAGAGGTGAGGGGCGAAGCGTCTGACCTGACGCTCAGGCAGATGGCGATCCTGTTGCAGATTGGGAGGATCTCGCCCAATGGTCGTCGTCTGTCGATCGGCATCTTCAGCAGCTGCTGGCAGAAGGATACCTGACCAAGCTATCGACCGGCGTCTATCACCGGCCGAAGCAGACCGCATTCGGCAAAGCCCCCGCCGAGGATGGCGCGCTCGTGTCGGCCTTACTGAAGGATGACCGTTACCTCGTCACCTCGCCCAATGCCTATAACAGTTTGGGTGTCGGCGCGACGCAGCTCTATAACAAGACCATCGTCTATAACCATAAGCGCCACGGCAACTTCATGCTGGGCGGCCGAGAGTTCGAGTTCCGCAAAAAGCCAGCCTTCCCCAAAACCCTGACCAAAGAATTCCTACTGGTCGACCTGGTCAACAATCTCGACCAGCTAGCCGAGGACCGCGATCAGGTGCTGGCGCGCGTGAAAGAACGTGCCCTGCAGGGCAATCACGGTGCCCTCGCCCGTGCCGCCAAGGATTACGGCTGGAGTTGCCCCTTAAAAACCGGACAGGATCAGGTTTCGGTTTGGCGGTTTAAGAACTCACGAGGCGAGCGATACCCCAATGCCTTGTGTGGGTGAAGGGCATTGTAGTGTTCGAACCATGAAGGCAGTTGCGCGATGACGGTTATGGCGTCCGGCAATGGGTTGACCGAAACATAATCGCGCTTGAAGGTTTTTACGAAGGCTTCGGCCATTCCGTTGGACTGGGGGCTTCGGACGGGTGTTGAACACGGCTCCATCCCGATATCCATGAGCAGCGACCTAGTGTCTTTTGCAATGAAGCAGGAGCCGTTGTCCGTCAACCATTCGATTGGCTTTGGAAGGGTGTTGACGAGACCGAAGCGGTTCTCAACAGCCGTGATGACAAGGTCCTGGACGTCCTCGCTCTTGATGCCCTCGGTGGTCGCGACATGGGCGATGGCCTCGCGATCACAGCAATCGAGAGCAAAGGCAACGCGCACCTTCTCCTTGTTGTCACAGCCGATTTCGAAGCCATCTGAACACCATCGCAGGTTCGATTGCTCCACAGCCACGCGACCATCGTGACGGCGGGTATCGATTGCACCGGTGTGGCGCTGAAGGAGCATGCCGTGAACCTTCATCACGCGGTAGACGCGCTTGGCATTCGGCCATAGGCGGTTTTCGTTGCGGGCTTTACGGCGCAGGATCGCGTGAACCCGGCGATACCCGTAGGTCGGCATGTCGTCGATGATCGTCTTGATCTCATCCACCAGTTCCTGATCGGCGAGCGGCGGCCGCCCTCGGGTTTTGGAAGGACGTTGCTTCACACGTTCCGCGATGTTGGATCGGGCGACACCCAAGGTCTCGCACACCGCCGTCATCGCGAACCGTCCTTCGGCAGCGAGAGCGAGCGCAACAGGTGTTTTTTTGACCCTGATGCTATCTCAAGCGCTTCTTTGAGGATTTCGCCTTCCATCGTCTTTTTGCCGAGGAGGCGCTGAAGCTCTTTCACCTGGTTCTGAAGTGCCCTGTATTCGGATGCCGGGACGACCTCTTCCTGCGATGCCGTCGCCGTCAGCGCACCTTGTGTCGCTAATTTGCGCCAGGCGAACAACTGGTTCGGCTGAATGCCATGCCGTCGCGCAACGATGCTGACCGTGACGTCAGGCTCGTAGGTCTCCTGGACTATCGCGAGCTTCTCCGCTGTCGACCAGCGACGGCGGCGCTCAGGGCCGGACAGCACTTCTATCTTAGATATGTGACTGGTCATAATGGGCACATTACTCCTAACACTTAACAAGTGGGAGATCGTGTCCGGGGATTTAGGGGGCCACTACAACGGCATGGTGCGCACCCGCAAATTCTTCAACGCTCTCGTAGCGGATGCGCATGCCAACTGATTTCCTGCATAACCATAAGGATTTCGGGGCACTCCTGCGCATCGTCGCGGAGGAGATGAAAGTTGCGCCGGTGCTGGATCAACTGGTACGCGCGCCAAAGGGACGGCTTGGTTGTCCGGTGCACGGTCTAGTCATATCGCAAATCCACAGCGGAACACAGGTCACAACTCAGACCGACGCCATTGCCGAGCGGCCTTTTGCCTTTGCTCTTGATAGGACTCGAACTATTGACCCATTCGCCAAAGTGGCTAAGCATCCGAAAATGTTACCCGAGGGTGTCTATACAACTCGGGTTATTCATCTCGCATGAATCTGTGCTTCAGATCAAAACTCCACGACCTGACCAGTCATAGCGGCTTTTTGTGCCGCTAACCCCATCGCCACGGCCCATCGCCCATCGTCCACCGTCACCTCTACGGGACCCTCCCCTCTTACCGCGCGAAGAAAACGCTGATGCTGGTAATAGGTCGATCCGTTATGGTCACCGGCGTCCAGAAGTGTCGGATCGACTGGAATGTCGATCGCACGCGGACCCTGCGGTTCGCGCGGCGAGACGATCACTTTGGCAACCGGCGGGCTCCCGAGATGCTGCGGCCAGAAACGCCCCGGCCCCGGCACCTTGCATTCGATCTTGCCGTTCGGCCCGATGGCCGAAATCTCCTCCTGATAGCGCGATCCTTCAGCGAACATGCACAGTTCCAGCATCGCCCGGGCACCGGAGGCAAAATCGACGATCGCGTACCCATGGTCCCAGATATCTGGCCGCAGACCGTCATACCGCTCGTCGGCATGGTTAACTGCCTGCCCACCGGATGCCATGATGCGCACCGGATCGGATTTCAGGATCAGCCGCATCAGATCGAAGAAATGGCAGCATTTTTCCACCATCGTGCCGCCAGTGCGTTCATTGAACCGGTTCCAGTCGCCCACCTTCTTCAGAAACGGAAAACGATGCTCGCGAATGGTCAGCATGCGAATGCCGCTGGTTGCGGCTTCAGCCTCCGCGATCAGCCGCGCCACCGGCGGCATGTAACGATATTCCATCGCCACCCAGATCGGCGCCGGGTAGTTTTCACGCAAGGTCTCGATGCGGGCCATGTCACCGGAGCTGGTGAACAGCGGTTTTTCCACCAGAACCGGCAGCGGCCGGATCGCCGCGATTTCCTCCAGTTGACCGAGATGGAAATGGTTGGGACTGGCGATCAGCAGGCAATCCAACGCCTCGACGGCCAGAAGCTCCTTGACCGATCCGACCAAACGCGCGTTTGGAGCAAGCTCGGCGGCGCGCGCTCTCATTCCCGGATCCGGCTCGAAAATCGCTACCACCTCCGCATCCGGTAGCAGCGCCAGATTGCGCAAATGCTCCTGCCCCATCATGCCGCAGCCGATCACGCCATAACGCACTGCCATCTCTCCTCCCGATTATTTCAGCCGCGACACATAGCGAGCGACCGAATGGTCGATCCATGTCCGCGAAACCTCCGCCCGTTTTCCGTCCTGCGCCTCGCTGATGCGGAGCACCTGCACCGCCGGGTCTCCCGCCCGACGGCCAAAATTTTCCGGTGCCCAGTCCGGCACCGTATCAAGACCGATCCGATCCTCCGCCTGCACGATCCAGAGACCGAGAGCCTCGCGATAATAGAGGTAAAGCGACTCCGACAGGTCTTCCGCGGCAATGGTTTCGACATAATCACCGTCGAGCCAGACCTCTTCCAGCGCCGCCACCTTGCCGGACAGTTTGCGGATACGGCGGATGCGGTGCGCCTCTCTTGACGAACCGAATGCCGGCAGATCGGCGGGTTTTGGCAAACGCCGCACATCCAGGATATCAGCAGTCGGCAGGCCGCCGCTCTCCAGCAATTCCAGCCGGAACATCGCGTAAATACTTTTCGGATCGCTGACGGCGCGCACGTAATTGCCAGAGCCCTGCACCCGCACCAGCATGCCTCGCGATTGCAGTTCCGCCAGCGCCTTGCGCAAGGTGCCGGTGGCGATGCCGATCCGTTCCGACATCTCCCGTTCCGGCGGCAGCTTTTCACCGTCGATCAGCCGGCCGCTGGCGATGTCACGGATCAGAAGTTCGGTGATCTGCAGCCAGATTGGCAGGCTGCCGGATGTCTGCTGCATGCCCCCTCCCGTCGCGCGCAGCCAAATTGATACACTATTGATTTACATCAATCGCAATGTTACGCAACAGGCAATCGATCTCGGGGAGGAGAATTCCGATGACCGTTGTGCCCGTCCGATCCGCCGATCTCGATGCATCGGAAATTTCGTGGTTTTCCGCGCTGTGCTCGGATGATTACGCCTTTCTCGGCGTGCCGGATGGCACCCTGCGCTCCAGCTTTGAACACTGTTTTGAGATCGTGAAAAAGGCGGAGGTGCTTGGCTTTCGCAACATCCTCTGCCCCTCGTCCTATCAGGTCGGTCAGGACACGCTGAGTTTTGTCGCCGCCTGCGCGCCGATCACGCAAAACATCAACATGCTGGCAGCGATCCGTTGCGGCGAGATGCAGCCAATCATGCTGGCGCGCACCGTCGCCACGCTCGACCACATGCTGAAAGGTCGCCTTACGCTCAATGTCATCAGTTCGGATTTTCCGGGCGAAGTGGCCGACAGCGCCTATCGGTATCGCCGCAGCCATGAGGTGGTTGAGATCCTGCGACAGGCCTGGACGCGCGACGCGATCGACCACGATGGCGAGATCTACCAGTTCAAAAACGTCTCCACCGAACCCGCCCGCCCCTATCAGCAGAATGGCGGGCCGCTTCTCTATTTCGGCGGTTATTCACCTGATGCGCTGGAGCTTTGCGGGGCACAGTGCGACGTCTACCTGATGTGGCCGGAGCCGAAGGAACAGCTGGCGGAACGCATGCGCGCCGTGCATGCGCGCGCCGAAGCGCATGGACGCGTGCTCGATTACGGTCTGCGCGTGCACATGATCGTGCGCGACACCGAGCAGGAAGCGCGCGAATATGCGAACTATCTTGTGTCCAAACTCGATGACGAATACGGCAAGCTGATCCGCGAACGGGCACATGACAGCATCTCGCTCGGCGTGTCGCATCAGGCGCGCGCCCGCGAACTGGCTGACCAGTTCGGTTATGTCGAACGACATTTGTGGACCGGTATCGGCCGCGCCCGTTCCGGCTGCGGCGCCGCCATCGTCGGCTCCACCGATCAGGTCCTGTCGGAAATCGAGGCCTATCGGAATATGGGCATTCGCGCCTTCATCTTTTCCGGCTACCCGCATCTCGACGAGGCCGAGCATTTTGGCAAAAAGGTCTTGCCGCACTTAAAGACCTGCTCACTGCCGCATGCCTATGGCCGTGTACCGAAAGAGACGCCCGCCACGCCACTGGGGACGGGCGAACGCCGCTAGTTTTATTCACTGCTTCCCGGATGGGTGAACAGGCGGTGGCCATTGTCGTCGAAGACATGCAGAACCGGTTTCGACAGGTCGAAATGCACGGTATCGCCGGCATTCAGCTTCTGCTGGCCCGGCAGGACCGCCAGCAGCTTTTCCCCGCCGATCTCGCCATGCACGACGGTTTCCGATCCCAGCGCCTCGACCAGATAGAGTTTTGCCGTCGGATGCTGCGGATCATTGCTGACGACCAGATGCTGCGGCCGAACGCCGACCGTCACCTTGTCGCCGACATGCAGTTTCGCATGCCCGATTTTTAGCTCGGCGCGATGACCACCGGCGAACGACAAGGTCGCCGAACCGGCGGACACGGCCAGCACATCGGCCTTCAAAAAGTTCATGTGCGGCGCGCCGATAAAACCCGCCACGAACCGGTTGGCCGGCTCATTATAAAGCTCCAGCGGCGTCCCCACCTGCTCGATTTTTCCCGCGCGCATGACGACGATGCGATGTGCAAGCGTCATCGCCTCCACCTGATCGTGGGTAACATAGATCATCGTCGACCCCAGCCGCGCATGCAGCGCCGCCAGTTCTGCTCGCGTCGAAACACGCAATTCCGCATCGAGGTTGGACAGCGGCTCATCCAGCAGGAAGGCCGTCGGGCGGCGCACGATGGCGCGGCCGATGGCGACTCGCTGCCGCTGACCGCCGGAGAGCTGGCCCGGACGACGGTCCATATAGGCCTCGATCTCAAGCATCCGCGCCGCCTCAATGATGCGCTCGGTGATTTCCGCTTTCGGCATGCTGGAATTTTCCAACCCAAAAGCGAGGTTCTGGCGCACGCTCATGTGGGGATAGAGCGCATAGGACTGGAACACCATGGCAAGCCCGCGATCGGCCGCCGTCACCTCGTTAACGCGCTTGCCATCGATCTGGATTTCGCCGCCCGTTACTTTTTCAAGCCCGGCAATAGTGCGCAGAAGCGTCGATTTTCCGCAGCCGGACGGGCCGACGAACACAACGAATTCGCCATCCTTAATATGCAGGTCGATGTCTTTCAGGACCGCGAGTGCGCCAAACGATTTCTTGACGTCGGTGAGTTTGATTTCGCCCATCGGTGTCCCTTACTTCAGGCCGGTGCCGGCAATGCCGGTGGTGATGAAACGCTGCAGGAAAATGAAGACCAGCACGACCGGGATCATGGTGACGACGGTCATCGCCAGAATGAAGTGCCATTGCACAT
Organism: Aliirhizobium wenxiniae; assembly: GCF_019511445.1. GTDB lineage: Bacteria > Pseudomonadota > Alphaproteobacteria > Rhizobiales > Rhizobiaceae > Neorhizobium > Neorhizobium wenxiniae_A. Next base: position 35,986 of record NZ_JAEUAN010000014.1, on the reverse strand, counting down.
TGAGTTCGCCGGAATAGATGCTCAGGCCCACCTGCAGGGTGTAAAGCTCACGCCGCGACAGCACGATCAGCGGCCACAAAAAATCGTTCCAGCGCCAGACGACCGAAAAGATTGCCAAAACCGCCAGCGCCGGTGCCGTCAAAGGCAGCACAATGCGCCAGTAGATCTGCCATTCCGACGCCTTATCCATGCGCGCCGCGTCGAGCAACTCGTCAGGAATGGTCAGCATGTATTGCCGCAGGATGAAGACGCCGGTCGGTGTCGCCACCGTGGGCAGGATGACACCCCAGAGACTGTTGAACAGGCCGAGTGTCGAGATGATCGAATAGAGCGGCACCATGATCACCGACAGCGGCACCATCAGCGTGGCGAGGATGACCAGCATGGCGAGTGACCGGCCCTTGAACTCGTATTTCGATAGCGCGAAGGCCGCCATGGAATTGACCACCAGTGTGATGACAGTCGCCACCACTGTCACGAAAACCGAGTTCCAGAGATAGTGCAGGAAATCGAAATGCACGAAGGGTTCGGTATAGTTGTTGGTGGCAAACGACATGGTGCGCACCGGCGTGCGGTCGTTGATATTGACCTTGACGATCTCGCCCGGCGCCTTGGGATCGACCATCTGCGCCACCAGCCCGATACGTCGCACTTCGGCGAGAACCCGCGTCGAACCATCCGGCATTTTGGCATCATAGAGCATCAGCGGCTTGTCATAGCCTTCGATGGTTGCCTGGCTGGTGACATAGGGCAGGATCGTCGGCGGAAATTCGGCGAGCGCCGCCGGTGTTTTCAGCGAGGAAAACACCAGCCAGACAGCCGGGCCGAACATGATGATCAGCCCGCCGATCAGCCATACCCAAGTAAACACATCGGTCCAGTGCCAACCCTTGCCGCTGCCATGGGCGCCTCGCCGGCGCAGGATGAAATGCGCGACCTTTCCCATCAGCGTTTCCCCTTGTTTTCGCCACGCTTGCCGATGCCGAGCTGGATCAGCGTCAACACCACCAGCACCGTGCCCATCAGGATCGAGGCGGCGGCCGCCAGACCCGGATTGCGCAGCGCCGAGGCAAAGCCGGTTTCATAGATATATTGCGTCAGGAACAGCGTGCTGGTGCCCGGCCCGCCACCGGTCAGCACGTAGATTTCGTCGAACACCTGCACCGACTTGATCAGCGCCAGCACCACAACGACCAGAAGGTTCGGTGCCAGCAGCGGCAGCGTGATGCGCCAGAAGACGCGCGCCGGTTTTGTGCCATCCATTTCGGCGGCCTCGTAGAGATCCTTGGGGATCGCCTGAAGGCCGGCCAGAATGATCAGCGCATAAAAACCCATATGCGCCCAGAGCGACACGCCGATCGTGGCGGCAAAGGTCCAGTTGCGGTCGGTCAGCCACGTATATGGGTCCATGCCGAACTGATAGAGACCGAAATTAAGCAGCCCCTGCCGCTGCAGAATCCATTTCCAGATCAGGCCCACAACGACCGGCGACAGCAGCACGGGAAAGAAGAACACGGCGCGCCAGAAAGAGCGGGCGGCCAGCTCGCGGTTGAGGATCAGCGCCGTGATCAGCGCCGTCAGGATCATCAACGAGACCTGCAGCAACACGAACCAGAACGTGTTGCCGACGGCGGTCCAGAAGGCGTCTTCCTGACACGACATCGGATCGAGATAGTTCTGGCACTCGAACAGGCGCGAATATTGCGCCCCACCGACGAAATCGCGCTCGGAGAGGAAAAAGGCAGTCCCACCGGTCATCGAATAAACGAAGTTGATGACCAGAGGCAGCAGCACGAAGATGCCGAAAATCAGCATGTTCGGCGCAAGGAAAAACGTCGCCATGCCACCGATACCGGTCGCCTTCTGCAGGCGACGCAGCGGCGCATCGATGATGCGCATGACGGCATTTATGGGACCCAATAGCAGGCTGGCGAGAGATGGTGTGGTCATGCTGTTCTGGTTCTCCTCCATCGCCGTCGAATATTATTGCTTGGCCGTCTGCTGCCGGCATGTTCTCCGACCTGCGGCAACGCTATTGCAAGTGAAGCAAGTCCCCCTCTGGCCTGCCGGCCATCTCCCCCACAAAGGGGAAAAAACGCGCGGCAACCGCCTGCCTCAAATGTGCTTCGACGGACCGGCTGGGTTAGGCCCCTCCCCCTTGTGGGGAGGGGTCTTTTTAAAAGGAAAGGCCCTGCCACCTACAGGGAGAGAAGCTGGCCCATATGCTTTAGCAAAGACTACTGCCCCGCATCCTTCACCTTCTGGGCGATATCCGCATCAATGCGCGTAAACGCATCATCGATCTTCAGCTCACCCGCCAGTGTCTGGCCGATACGGGTGACGATCGCCGCATAAACCGTATCGGACCAGCGCCAGCCCGGCAGTTTCAGCGCCGCTTCGGATGTCGTCTTGGTCGATTCGACGAACACGTTCAGCGCGGCCTTGGCCTGCTCATTGTCCGACTTGAAATCGAGGCCGCCCTTGTCGACCAAGGCCTTGTGGCCGGGCAGGAACAGCGTGCGTTCGGAAAATTCCTTGACGATCTTTTCCTGCGCGAACCAGTCCATCACGGTCGCGACATCCTTCTGGTTCTTGGTGTATTTCACCGCAACCAGCGCTGCTCCGCCCGGCATGCCGGTGCAGGCCGCAGGACCGCAGGGACTGCCGACCGCGACCCAGTCAAAATTGTTGCCGATCTTGGTGGCAAGGTTCGCCACCTGCCAGGAACCGGAATAATAGAAGGCGAGCTGGCCGTTGATGAAATCATCGGCAGCAGCCCGATAGGTGCTGCCGGCGGCCGACACCCAAACATCCTTGCTGACAGTGCCGTCTTCAGCCCAGCCGACGAACGTGGTGAGATAGTCCTTGGCGCCCTTGTCGAGCGGCGCCGGCTTGCCGTCGGAGCCGATATAATTGGCGCCGTAGGAGAGAAGCGGCGCGGTGATGCGGTGGCCGGAACGGTCGATCGCCATGGCGAACGGCACCTGCTGGCTTTCCTGCACCCTCTTGGAAGCGGCAGCCCAATCTTCCCATGTTGCCTTCGGACCGGGGATCGGCACACCGGCCTGATCGAACAGCGTCTTGTTGGCATACCCGCCGGTCAGCGTGATCTGCGTCATAAAACCGGAAATCTGGTTGGCCCCGTCCGGGCGCATCCAGTCAGCCTGCAGGCCAAAATTGTCGTCCCAGTATTTGGCGTCCTTCACCAGCGGACGCAGATCCAGCCAGTGTTTCGACAGTTCCTTGATGGCGGTGACGCGGGCGATATCCGGCCCGTTGCCGGCCTCCAGCTGCACCGGCAGCTGTTCCTTGATGACGCTATAGGCAACGTTATCGAGAATGACGTTGATGCCGGGATTTTCCTTCATGAAACGCCCGACAAGGTCTTTCATCACCTCGCCTTCAACGCCATCGGAATACCACATGATGCGCACATCGCCGGCATGGGCCGCCGTCGAGGTGAGAAAAGCGAGCGCGAGGCCCGTAAAAAGCGGTCTGGTCTTCATGCGCATTTTCCTCCTCTGATGGACCAAGGCCTCCCAACCCGTCCATTGACCAATCTCAAGCGCCAAGCAGCGTTGCTTCGCCCTTTACGTCATAGTCTCCGCGCGTTATCACGCGGCCTTCAGCCTCCACCGTGCCATCGGCGCGGAAGGATACGCTACCATATTCCGGGTCCGCGACAACGAGTGTGCCGTCGCCCGTCCGTTCAACTTGCAGAGCGCCGAAGCGGCTTTCGACCGAGGTGAGATCACCGGCCTCGCAGACCCGCACGATCCAGCTTGCTTTCTGGCCATATTGGCGCAGTTCCGCACCGGCGGAGGGGCCTTCCTTCGTTGCCTCAAGATCGGAGCCCGCGCGCAAAAACACAGCGCCTTCACCCGAACGCGCCAGCGCCAGACTGCCCGAGACACGGCTTTCGTCGAACTCCGCCGCCGGGAACCAGGCATGGGTAAAATCCGGCTGTTCCTCGTAGGTTGTGAATTCCAGCACCGCGAGGCCACGATATTGCTGCACGCGCGGAATGGTACCGCAACCGCCCCAATAGGACGGGCGCCCATAACCGAACTGGATCGTCTCACCCGGATGATTGATCCAGATCGCCGCTTCCGGCTTTTCTCCAATGCGCAAATGCAGCACGGTTTCCTGATAACCCCATTCGTCCCAGCGGTAATGCACCGTGGAACCCATGGCGAAATTCCTGCCCTTATAATGATACAGTGCGGCAAAGGAATTTTCGCCCTGCGCAAACCGCCATTCCTGATGTTGATCACCCTGATGATCGGCAATCGCCGCAAACTCTTCCGGAATGACCAGCCCATGGTCGCGCAGGCACACCGCCATCTGCGGCAGGCAATGTACGCGGCGGCCATAACAACCCTTGCCCCAGAGCAGGCGGGCAACCGCCGAAAGCTCCAGCGAACGACCGGCGCAGAGCGTGTGTTCGTAGGAACGCCCCTGCGCCGCCGTCACCATGCCGTGATGCGCTGAACGGGCGATGATTTCGGCCAACCGCACGATGCCTGCCTTGGCGCGGTCAGCGATATCCTTGTCCGGCGAAAGCGCTGCCAGCGCCGTCAGGCCCTTGAGATCGATCGGGAAATACGGAGCCGAGTTGAACTCCGCCATTTCCCAATTCTCGAAATGATCGAGCCATGCCCGCACCCTCGCAGCACCTACTTTTGCCTGCTCAGCCCCCTTGCGGCCGGAACGGACAAACGTGGCCTCGGGGAGAAGATGACCGGCGAGATAGGCGGAGGTGTGGAAGAGCAGCGCGTGGTTTTCCGAAAAATACCACTGCACGTCATTGCCCGGCTCATCCATCCAGTAACGATAGTTGAGGATGGCGGCATCGATGCGCGCGCGGGTTTTCTCGTTGATATCACCGCCCCAGCGCGTGCGCGACCAGATCAGCGGCACCAGCGAAAAATCGGCGCAGTCATGGCAATCCTCGATCGACGGCAGGATTTCCTCGATCATCGCATCGGTATCAGCACCTCCACGACCACTCGCCAGCCGCGCAAAGGCGCGAACCGTATCGCGCTCGGAATAGTCCGACACTTCGGTAAGCGTATCCGCGATACGTTCAGCCAGCGATCCCGAGGCCTCGCCCTGACGCGCCGTATGGCAGATTTCCACGCCCACCGAACGCGAGGCGACAAACCCACCGGCATTCAGCGTCACACGCAGATGGCGGAAATCGGCTGGCGCGTTTTCCGATGGCCCGACATTGAGGCTACCGACACCCGCCGGCAGCTCGAAATCGTAATCGAAACGTTCGCGCGACATGAAATCGCCTTCGATGGCGACATTAACCTTGGCCTCCACCGGCAAGGTTTTGGCAAACAGCACGGTGATGTCGCCGCCAAGATAATGCTGGCGGTCGAGATGCATGCCATCCAGCGCTTCTTCCAGACTGTCCGCCACGCTACCCGCGACTGGAACCGGCAGGGCGATGTTCGCGGCGGGGCCGGAGAGGTAATCGAACTGGTAGAAATAACGGGCATCACGCTCGGCGAGATCATCGAAGAACAGCACGATCTCGTTCAGACCGGCAGTCAGGCGCAGTTCGAATTCCTGCTTGGCTTCGAGATTGCGGCTATAGGGCGCCATCCAGCCCACTTCCGAACCGTTCAGCCACAGAACCGCGCCGCCGCAGGTGCCGAGCCGGATTTTTGCCGTCCCCGCCTTTTCCGCCTCGATATAGGTGCGTGTCCATGTCGCGAGCCGCGTCGGGCGGAACCAGAAACCGGAGAGATCGAGCCGGGGCGAGCCGAAGGGCAGCCACCAGCGCAGGGCCTCAAACTCGCCGCGCACATCCGGCCGCTTGCCGCGAAAAGTCTCGGCAAAAATGGTGCGGCAGGGATATTCGTGCGGAATGAAATTTTTCACCTTGGTGAGGAAGAAGAACGGGTCCATCTCGCCCTTCATCGGCGCATCGGGCACGTCGAACCGTTCCTCGGCGATGCGGCCAAGCTGCCAGTAACGCACCGCGTCACCCGGCTTCAATGTCTTGCGCATCCAGTTCTGTTCCGGATTCATCTTCGCCTGCCGCCTTACCTGAGTTCGCTTAAGGCCACCGGGGCCACGTCGTTATATTCCTGGTTTTCGCCGGTCATGCCCCAGACGAACGCGTAACCATCGGTCCCTGCCCCCATATGGATGGACCATGCCGGCGACAGAACCGCATCGAGATTTTTGACCAGCAGATGCCGGGTTTCCTCCGGCCGCCCCATCAGGTGGATGACACGCTCTTCCGGCGCGAGATCGAAATAGCAATAGGCCTCCATGCGCCGCTCATGCAGATGCGGCGGCATGGTGTTCCAGACAGAACCTTCGGCCAGATCGGTAATGCCCATCAGCAGCAGGCAGGAGGGCGCCACCTGCGGATGGATATACATCCGCAGATTCCGCTTGTTGGAGCGTTTTGCCTCGCCGAGATCGAGCGGTTTCGATTCCGCTTTGCTGATCAGCCGGTGCGGGATATCCGCCCCGGCCGGAACCGAATTCATGTAAAACCGCGCCGGCCTGTCCGCCGAATGACTGGCGACCGAAATTTTCTGGGCACCCCGGCCGATATAAAGAATGTCGCGGTTTTCCAGCTCGAATTTTTGGCCATCGACCGTGATCGTGCCGGTGCCGCCGAGATTGGCAATACCCATTTCACGCGCCGACAGAAGATAGGGCGTGCCGATATCCTGGCCCGAACCAAATGTCAGCGACGCATCGAGCGGCACCGCGCCGCCGAGGATCAGGCGATCGACATGGGTATAGGTAAAACTCAACTCGCCCGGCTCAAAAAGGTCCTCGACCAGAAACTCCTTGCGCAACCGTGCGGTATCGAATGCCTTGATGTCATCCGGGCCGGCGCCATACAGAACCTTCATCGTCATGACGTTTCTCCTTCGACATGGCGCAGCGCCTCGGACAGGCACAGGATCGCCAGCGCCTGCCCGTAACCGGTCGGCTGGATCGGAATGTCGCGATAAAATTGCAGATCATGGCCCATGCGCGTGCCGTAAGAAACGTTCAGCACAGTGCCGCTATCATCGATATTGGCAAGCAGCGCATCGACGGCGCGCAAACCGGCCTTGCGCCATTCCGGCGTGCCGAGCCCCAGCCGATGGCCCTTGAGCAGGCCGTAACCGAAACCGGCCGTCGCCGAAATTTCCTCATAGGAGGTCGGATCGTCGAGCAGCGTGCGCCATGCGCCGGATGCCGTCTGCAATGCGAGGAGCGCATCCACCTGCGCCACCAGAACGCCGGTCAGATAAGCTTTCACGGCTGCCGGAATGTCGGCCAGATCGAACAGATCGAGCAGGCCGGCGGTGATCCAGGCATTGCCGCGCGCCCAGCGGGCCTCTGCGAAATTGTGGTACCCCTGAAACGTCCAGCCATGGAACCACAGGCCGGTCTTTTTGTCGGCGAGATAACGGGTATGGACGAGAAACTGCTTTACCGCCTCATCGACCAGCTCGGCCCGGCCACTGGCCTGACCATAGGAAGCAAGGAACAGCGCCACCATATAAAGCGTGTCGTCCCAAAGCTCGTCGTCATTGACCTTGTCGGAGACGTGATGCGCAAAAGCGCCTTCCCGCGTGCGGCCCATTTCGGTGACGGCGCGGTCCGCCCACGCATCCAGCACAGGCTTCCAGCGCGGATCGCGGGTTTCCCGCCAGAGAACGGAAAGTCCCAGCATCGGCGCCGTCGTGTTGACGTTCAGCTTCGGCAGACCCGCCTCAATGCGCGCGGCATACCAGTTCTCGATCAAAATCTTGAGGTCATCACGGCCGGTGAACTGCCACAGCCGGATCAGGCCATAAAGCCCAACTCCCTGCGGCCATTCCCAGCTGTCGAAGGAAATGTAATCGCCGGCCGAGCCATCGAGATTGGGTTCGTGAAAGCGACCGTCATCGCGCAGGCCGGTCATGCCGGTGACGAGCAAATCGAGTTTCTCACGGATATGCCGGGCTGAAAGGCCCATGCCTGTCTCCTCCTCATCCGATGCGTTGCGGCACCGGCTCCTCCAATCCGCTTCTCCCTAGCGGTGACGCGATGTAAACACTGGATTTGCGATTGCGCAATCTGAAAATTTTTTGCAGTCTGGTGACGATTACCGGAGAAGGTCGATGGCGGACGCAGCAATTCCCAACAAGCGCGGCAAGAAAAGCCGGCGTGTGCGGCTGGAAGATATTGCCGAAAAAGTCGGTGTTTCGCTGAGCACGGTGTCACGTGCTTTGACTGGTGAAAAGGGCGTGCGCGACGATATCCGCCAGCGCATTCGGGAAGCCGCGAAGGACGCCAACTACCCGATGCCGGCGCCCGTGCCGGGCAAAAAGATCGTTATTGCCGCCTCCAGTGCGGCGATGATCGATTATGTGCGCAACCAGTTCACCCTGCATGTTCTGGAAGGTGCCCGCGACCGCGCAACCATGCTCGGCCTCGACATCATCACCCGCCCTATCGCCGATGCCAGCGACGAACGCTCGGTTCTCGATGAGGCGGGCAGCGATCCAGACGTGACGGGCCTGCTGTTCCTGACGGTGGATGACGAACGCATTCTTGCGGCCACACGCGCCTTCGACAAGCCGGTCGTGCTGATCAATGGCGACGATCCGCATATGCGGCTGTCGAGCGTCACGCCCTGCAACCGTTCGGCCGCACAGCTGGCCACCGATCGCCTGCTCGATCTCGGCCACCGCCGCATTCTGTTCCTCATGCGCCCCGGTCGTCGCACGATCGAACGTCGCCAGGAAGGGTTTTGGGATGCGCTACGGCATCGCGGCATCACGCCGACACCGGACATGACCGTCACCGTCGATGACTGGCTGCCGGAACTGGCCACACAGGCGATCGCGGACCGTATCGCCGAAAAAGGCCTCGACTTCACCGCCATCCTGACGGCCGGCGACAGCCTTGCGGCCGGCGCGATGATGGCGGTGCAACAGGCGGGTTACAGCGTGCCAGACGATGTGTCAGTCATGGGCATGGACGACTTGCCGCAGGCCGCCTTTCTCAACCCGCCGCTGACCACCGTGCATATCCCCATGCGAGAAATCGGCATGACGGCGGTCGACCTCTTGCGCGATCTCTGTTCCGGCGTGCCGGCTTTGTCACGCCGCATCGAACTTGCCTGCCATGTGGTGGAGCGGCGATCGGTGAGCGCAGCGAGCTCCTAAGCTGCTTTGGAAGCCATTGAGCGAATATGCCAAGATAGATAACCACGCAGGCCACAGACGCCTGGACCGAAATGGAAGCCATACATTTCCGAAAATTGCATCCCATCCCGATAGGCCGCGACTTGCCTCGCCGGTCTAACCCCCGGAGTTCGTCCCTTGAGAAAGCTACGCTCGTGGCTGCGGCCCTCACTTTTGCCGCAGCATCGTCCGCACAGGCCCAAATCGATTTCGCCGACGTGCTCGGTCGCCACGTTTCGCTTGAAAAGCCCGCCGAAAGGGTTAGGCTCGGCTTCTTTTTCGAGGATTAGATCGCCATTACAGGCCCGGCCGCGATCGATCGCCTCAAGGCTGTTTCACTCAATTATGGGAAAGGCTATCGCCTGCCCAATACGACGCCTATATAAAGGCCTTCCCGAAGATTGCCTAACTTGTCGATGTTGGTGACGCGAGTGCCGGTGCGCTTTCGGCAGAAAAGATCATCGCCGCACGGCCTGATGTCGTCATTCTCTCCGCTGGCCAGTACAAATATCTCGGCTCTGCGGCCCAGACGATCGAGCAGGTCGGCCTTCCGCTTGTCGTAGTCGATTACAACCCCAGACCGTCGAAAAGCATGTCGCCAGCATTCTGATCATTTGTCAGGTCATGGGGACGGAAGATCGGGCACAGAAGCTGGCGAACCAGTAAAAGGACAAGATCGCCGACACCGTCGCCCGCGTCGCAAAGAAAACCAAGCCAAAAGTCTATGTGGAACTCGGCCAGAAGGGTGCTGGGGATACGGCAACACCTATGTCTGCTCAATCCGGAATATGTTATCTCGACAAAACCGGATGCGATCTTTCTGTCAGCTCTGAATCGTCACCGCCGTCGTCGGCGTGCCGGTGCTGTTCGCGCTGATCATGCGCAATAGCGTTGGAGGCATGCGATGAGCATATCCTGTTCACTTGAACTGCACGACATTCATCTCGCCCGTGACGGCTTGTCAACCTCGCGGACGACCGTGAGGCGCTGATTCAGTTCGTCGACAGATGGAACGATCACGAGGACGGGATGCTGAAGAAGGCCGAACGACCGGTCAGCATGCGCAAAAAGGTATCGGGCCGATTGCCGCCACTCGCAGAGATTGAGCAGCCGATGCGCAACACGTCCGAGCTCCTGACAGCAACGGCGGCGGCAATGGATGGTGCGAGCGGCGACCGTAGCGGCTGACAACCGCGCTGTAGATAAGCTTTATATAAGCTGTCACAGCGCTTTAATTTATTTGGCCACCCGCCATTTCCAACACCTCTCGGCTGGTGACAGAGCGGTGTTCTTCTCTTACGCCTTAATGTACGATTTGGCTCAGGAAATTCCTAGTTCGCTCATTGCTCGGCGTATCGAAAAACAGATCGGGCACGTTACTTTCGACGATCGCGCCCTGATCCATGAACACAACGCGATCGGCGACCCTTCGCGCAAATCCCATTTCATGGGTCACGACAATCATCGTCATGCCCTCTTCGGCAAGCGACACCATGGTGTCGAGGACCTCCTTGACCATCTCGGGGTCGAGCGCAGAGGTCGGCTCATCGAACAGCATGATCTTCGGCGTCATGCACAACGCCCGGGCAATAGCGACACGCTGCTGCTGCCCGCCGGATAGTTGGCCCGGAAATTTCTGCGCCTGTTCCGGGATCCTCACCCGCTCAAGGAATTGCATGCCTTTCTCTTCCGCAATCTTACGAGGCGTGCCTCGAGATAGGATCTGCGGCAACGCGCAGTTCTCAAGAACAGTGAGATGCGGAAAGAGATTGAAATGCTGAAAGACCATTCCGACATCGCGCCGGATCGCATCGATGCTCTTCAAGCTATCGTTCAAGGTCACGCCGTTGACGACGATCTCTCCTTGTTGATGTTCCTCCAGATGGTTGACGCATCGAATGAGGGTAGATTTGCCAGACCCCGACGGACCGCAGATAACAATTCGCTCCCTCGCATTGATCGACAGGCTGACGTCCCGCAAAGCATGGTAGTGACCATACCACTTGTCGACATTTCTGATCTTGATCGCGAGTTGGTCGATCGGATTGATTGACTTGAGCGACATCAACGATAGTCCTTCGCTTTGACGCGCAGTTCTAGCCAGCGCGCGTAATATGAGATGCCAACGCAGATCGCGAAATAGATCATGCCGACGAAAAGATAGGCTTCCGCATAGGGCGCCGGCCAAACCGGATCCATTGCTGCCGAGCGTCCCGCGCTCAACATGTCGAAGACGCCGACGATCATCACAAGGCTGGTATTCTTCACCATCACGATCGCCGTATTCGTCAGCGGTGGGATCACCTTCTGGATGGCCTGTGGCAGAACAATGTGCTGGACCGCCTTCCAATGTGGAATCCCAAGAGCCTTGGCCGCTTCGATCTGGCCGGCTGGGATCGCCTGCAGCCCCCCGCGTATCACTTCCGCAAGATAAGCCGCAGCAAACACGGTCAGCGCTGCAAATGTCCGGCCGAGTTTGTCAATCGTCCAGGTCGGCGGCAGCAGAAGCGGAAGCAGAATTGAGGCAACGAAGAGCAAGCCGACCAGGGGAAGGCCGCGGATCGTCTCGATCACGCCGACGGATAACAACCTCGGGATCGGTAGCTTCGAGCGCCGCCCGAGCGCGAGAAAAACTGCAAACGGGAAACCAAGGCCGAGTGATAGCAATGCCAGGAGCAGGGTGACGGGCAGTCCACCCCATTGGGACGTGGGCACGAACGGAAGACCCGCGACCCCACCCCACATCAAAGCCAGCATGACCGCGACGGCGCCAAGCCAACCAGCTGCCAGTTTCCGTCCCCAAAGCGACGGCGACAGAGACGCCAACACCATAACCAGGATGAGCACCATGACGATGGCGGGCCGCCACTGCTCATCCGGCGGATAGAGGCCGAAAAGGATAAAGCGAAGTTTTGCTCCGATGAATGCCCAGCAAGCACCTCCAGATCGGCACGCGCCTGGATCGTTGGTTGCCCACGTGGCGTCAATGACACCCCATTTTATCGCCGGAAATAGCGAGACAAATACTGCGATTGCTCCGACAGTCAGTGCAGCGCTCAGAAAGTCACTGAACAGCGTTTTGATAATAGGGGACCGCTTGCTTGCAGGCGCCGTCTGCGCTGGCCGGATTTCCGTTGAAACGTAAGCTTCGTTGATCGAAAGACTTGTCATCGCGTCACCAGAGCCACACGGGCATTGTACCAGTTCATGAACATCGAGACTCCGATGCTGATCGTCAGGAAAACCGCGAGCAGGATCGAAATGCTTTCAATCGCCTGCCCTGTCTGATTGATCACGGTTCCAACCACCAGTCCCAACTCGGGGTATCCGACAGCCAGCGCAAGCGTGGTGTTTTTGACTGTCGAGAGGTATTGCGAGGTCATCGGGGGGATGATGATCCGCAGAGCCTGGGGAATGATGATACGAAACATCGTGTGGCGCTCAGACAAGCCAAGCGCCCTACCCGCCTCCCATTGCCCTCGCGACACTGCTTCGATCCCCCCGCGGATAACTTCGCTTATGAACACCGAGGTGTAGAGAACAAGGCCGAGCATGAGCGCCGCGAATTCGGGCGACAAGCGCAGGCCACCGACGAAGTTGAAGCCCTTCAATTCCGGTACACTGACTGCCGGTTTGATCAGAGCAAGTGCAGCAATCACGATTACTACTACTGCGCTCCATCCCAGAGGATCGCGCAGTGTCGCTGAAAGTTGCCGTCGGAGAATGGCAAGGCCAACAATCACCGACGCCGCGAGTAGAAGAAAGACATTGCCATGCTCGCCGAGCGATAAAGATGGCAGATAAAGGCCGCGAAGCGACAGGTAGACGCCGGGCAGAGGATTGAATGCGAGCCGAGGTGCAGGCAGCAGTGTCGTTGCGAGCGCGTACCAGAAAAGAAGCTGGACGATCAGGGGCATATTCCTGACCCCGCCCACGAAGACCGCAGCGATAGTGGATGCTAGCGGGTTTCGTGAAAGACGAACGAGCGCAATCAGTAGCCCGAGAAGAGTTGCGGCGACGATCGACGTGAACGAGATCGCGGCAGTGTTCGCGACCCCCACAAGATAAGCCCACCCGAATGTATCGGAAGGGTCGTATGGCAGCACGCTTTCCGATATGGGAAAGTTCGCCTGTCGGTCCAGATAGTCGAAGCCGACGCGGATCCCGCGTGCAGCCAGATTGGAGGCCGTGTTCGACCAAAGCCAGTAAAGAAGACCGGCAAAACCTGCAAACAACAGGGCCTGCAGTGCGAGGTTTCGTGTGCGGCGGTTGTCCCAGAGCGTTAACAGCATGCCGGCCTCCGCGTTTTACTGGAAGGCCAACGGGAACATCAGGCCGCCATCCGAGAAGAGGCGATTGGCGCCGCGATCAAGCTTCAGCGGGCTGTCCTTTCCAACGTTCCGGTCAAACATCTCGCCGTAGTTGCCGAGCTGCGTGACAATGTTGGCCGCAAATTTTTCATCGAGACCAAGCGCCGAACCATTGCCGGGTTCTAGACCGAGAAAACGCTTAACGCGCGGGTCTTCGGACTTCTCCATCTCCGCGACGTTAGCTTGTGTGATGCCGAGCTGTTCACCAGCGATAAGCGCCTGAATCGACCAATTGACGATATCCAGCCATTGATCATCGCCATGTCGAACCGCCGGCGTCAGCGCGTCCATGAACCGCGTTGCCGGGAAGATAACGAAATCATCCGCGTTCTCAGCTTTTGTCGCACGGATCGAAGCGAGGGCTGCGGCATCCGTGATCAACGCATCGCATCGGCCAGAAAAGAAAGCCTGGCTGACGGCGGAGCTGTTTTCGAAGACGACCGGCTTCAGCCCGAGGTTATGCTCCTTCGACACATCATTCGCCACGACCTCAGTGGTCGAACCGGTCTGGACGCAGACGGACGCACCCGTCATGTCCTCGACCTTTGTAACGCCGAGCGATTTCGGCATCATGAAACCGGTGAACTCATAGTAGTTTGGTGTCGTAAAATTGAGACCATTGGCATCGCGACGCAGCGTCCAGGTAAAAGTCCGCGGCAAGATATCGATTTCGCCTGTCTGCAGCGCCGGTACGCGCTGCTGGCCACTCAATGGAACAAACTCGACCTTGTCCTTGTCATTGAAGATCGCAACGGCAACGGCGCGGCAGGTCTCAACATCGAGACCGCGCCAATAGCCCTTGTCGTCCGGCGCACCAAAGCCGACAGTTCCTTGGCTGGAGGCGCATTTCAGAAAGCCACGCGCTTTGACGGCATCAAGTGTCAGCCCTGCTAACGCCGGCGACAGTCCGGCACCAAGAATTGTGGAAAGCGCGAGACCAAGTACCAGAAGATGTGAACGCATTTTATTCCCCTTTTTTGTGTTGCGAATATGAGGTCGTCTAGCTTGCGCGTGCGATTGCTCCGCTTTCAGTGCGCGAAGAGATGTCAGCAAAGAATGCCTCGATATCAGTCTGCAGGTCGCCTGCATCCTCCAGTCCGACGCTGATCCGCAGAACGAGGTCATCATCGGCCCAGCCCGTAGCACTGCGATTTTGCCGCACGGGCATTGGAGCAACAAGGCTGCGCGTGCCGCCCCACGAGGCGCCGATGGCGATCGTCTTCAGGACATCGAGCGCGGCGGCAGCGTGCGGTACGGCCTGCGGCTTCAAGACGACACTGAACACACCGCTTACGCCATGGAAGTCGCGTTTCCACGTTTCATGACCAGGGAAGCCGGGGAGAGATGGGAAAAGAACGCGGTCGACCAAGGGGTGACGTTCGATCCACTCTATGAGTTTTGCGGCTCCGTCGGCCGCATGCTTCAACCGTACGCCGAGTGTCTCCATCCCGCGCAGCACCAGCTGCGCGTCATCCGGCGAAACTCCAATACCAAAACGACCAAGGAGCGACCGGATCGGCGTAATCAACTCTTCGCTTCGAATGGTGATCGACCCCATAAGCAAGTCGGAGTGGCCTGATATGTATTTGGTCAACGCTTCGGTGACGATATCTGCGCCAAGCGCTAGGGGCTTGTAGTTCAGCGGTGTCGCCCAGGTATTGTCGCAGCCGACCAGGGCGCCGTAACGATGAGCAACCTCTGCGATGGCTGGCAAATCCTGAATTTCCATCGTCGTCGAACCGGGGGATTCGCACCAGACAAGTTTGGTCCGATCGTCGATCTTGCTAGCGAGATCCTCGACCGACACGGGGTTATAGTATTCGACATCGACGCCAAAGCGGGCCAGATCTCGGTTCGCGAAATCGCGCACCGGTGGGTAGGAAGTGTCCGCGATCAGGATTTTGTCACCAGCATTCACAAACGGAAGTATTGCGATCGAGTTTGCGGCCTGGCCCGAAGGCACGAGAAACGTTCGTACGCCTTGCTCCAGAGCGGTTAGCTTAGCTTCCAACGTCCGCGTGGTCGGGGTGCCATAGAGACCATAGGTATATCCCTCATGACCGCGCTGCCCGCGCGTGGCATAAGCTTCAGCGCTTTTGAAGACGATAGTTGAGGCCCGGTGGGTGGCAACGCCGAGAGCTTCGAACCCCTCAGTTTTGACGTCCGGCGTAACGACACATTGGGTCAGATCTTTCATGAGGCTTCATCCCGAGCAATTTCTTTGCAGGGATTAAATCACGGGCATATCAATTCCGTCCAATATCATTATCCTCGAACTTCATTCTCACAGGTTATGGGGCAGGGCATGAACATCCGTGAAATTGAGGTCTTCTATGCGGTGATGACTAATACGACGGCGTCTCGCGCAGCAGAGGTCCTCCGGATATCCCAACCTGCCGTCAGTAAAGCAATTCAACAGCTTGAACGCGATATTGGCTTCCCGCTGTTCCGGCGAGAGCGCGGTCGGATGTTCCCAACCGCTGAAGCCAACATCTTCTTTAAGGAAGTCGAGGGATCGTTCACGGGGCTCACCAAACTTAAAAGTGCAGCTGCCAGGATCCGAGACTTCGGGTCGGGCGAGATCAAGGTTGCCAGCCTATCCGCACTTAGCACCAACGTTCTCCCGCGAGCCCTGAGTGCTTTCCAGTCCCGGCATCCCAATGTTGCAATCACGTTCCAAGCCCAGCTCTCATCGACCGTCAAGGACCTCGTTGCCTCTGGACAGGTCGACGTCGGGCTTGCAGCAGATGAGATCGAAACGGATGGCGTGGATGTCAGGCCGTTTGCACGCTACCGGGCCGCGATCGCGGTGCCCGAAGGTCATAAGCTGGATGGAGCGAGTGCTCTGACGCCCGAAGATTTGCAGGGCGAGCCGTTCGTGGCACTTTCGCCCGAAGATACCACGCGGAGAGCCGTCGAGGCGATATTCCTGGATCGAGGCGTCAAGCCAAAGGTTGTCTTAGAGACCCCGTATTCGACAACCATCTGCGCGATGATCCAGGCCGGCATGGGCGTGGGTCTGGTGAATCCTATGACGGCTGAGCCGTATATCGGCCGAGGACTGAAGATCATCCCGTTCGAGCCGGCGGTGTATTTTCGGACTTTGCTTGTCCTGCCCCAGAATAGGTATCCTCCGCGCATCGTGTCAGACTTCGTTGATGAGATAATGCGTCATTCGGTTTTCCAGCAGTAGTGCCGGCAATTGGAGGGCAGGCACGCCCACGAAAACAACTTAAGCCTTGATTGGATGTGAACCGGAGACCCGCGTCTCGGGATAGGCTAAAGTGTAGAAATTCCTGCCCAAGGCACTCGGCGAGCGTCACGCTGCCGAGATTTCCGCCACCGAATGGTGTGATGGAGTTCTTTGGAAGTCGACATGATCAAGATCCGAATGCGATCGTCTTGCAACCGAAAGGAGCAGGCATATTATGGGATACGAACAATCATCCGCAGTGACCCAATGAACCAGCATCAGCCGCTTTCTGAACGTTCCGAACTCTCCGGCCGCTACACCGACAACGGGACGACGGTCCTCGTGGAAATCTTCCGCCGCTCAGGCGGCGATGATTGGCGGATGGAGGTGACGAGCCTAGAAGACCAGCTTACCGACTGGAATGAACCATTCGCATCTGCTCATGAGGCGTGGGACGAGTTCATCTACGTCGTCAACACAGAAGGGATCGCAGTTTTCCTGTAGCGCTTCCGTTTTCAAAGAGGTGCAGAGTGGCGACTGATAGCGACGGGCGGCGGATGATTTTCGATCGGGTTCGCACAAAGGCCGCGGTGCGGGGCATGCCTATCGACGATGACCCAGAATTCCTGGCTTGGGTCGAGCTCTGGATCAGTGGCGAATACGAGATGTCCGAGTTGAGGTCTCGGTACAATGACCTCACAGCACGCCGAGCACAACAACTACGCCGTTCCGCTCACGACGCCAAGACGACTGACATTCTCGGAACAGATCCAGATCTCTGTCAAAGCACCGATCAGGACGCCGACTGAAACATGATGGTGTCCTTCCCGGCCGCCTTCGCATCGTACAGAAGCGCGTCGGCCGCCTTCAGGAGCTCGGACACCTCACGCTTTTCGCCGGTCCAAACCCCGCCGATGCTCGTGCGGACATCGGCGATCTTATCGTCAATCAAAAGAGGCTCCCTCATCCGCGCGACTATCCGTTCAGCTGCTGCCTCCCCTGTTGATCGATCGCCGGCGACAATAACGACGAATTCGTCCCCGCCGGTACGTGCCACGAGATCCTGGCTCCTGACGGCTGAAGTCAGCCGCTCGGCGGTAGATTGCAGGACGAGATCTCCCATTGCGTGGCCAGAGGTATCGTTCACCTCCTTGAACCCATCCAGGTCTAGCGCGAGGACGGCGAACCCGTCGGCAGACTGCAAGGCAGCGTAATTGATCGACAATCCACGACGGTTCAGCAGCCCGGTCAGAGCGTCTGTGCGCGCCGTCTCCTCCAGCATCTCGATCCGAAGGCGGTCTTCCGTAAAATCGATTGCCATCCCGACAATCTTGACCGGTCGGCCATCGCTGTCACGCAAAAGCCGCCGATCACAGCGCATCCAGCGCTCGCCGTGAACGGTGTCAAGACGATACTCGGCGACATTCTGATCGAGCTGACCGGCAATCAGCGGCGTAAGATCGGCTTGCGCCCCGTCGTTTACGTTGACCCTGTTGACATAGCGCTCAAGGTCAAGTCACGCCGCCATCGGGCCACCGATGAACTGAGCTAGCCGATCCGAGGTCTCAAACTTTCCTGTCAGGATGTCCATCTGCCAGAAGCCGCCGCGGACAGCTTCAAGCGCCAGTTCGAGCTGCGCTGCACGCTCGGCGAGCTGACGCTCATGCTCCTTGTGGCGAGTGATGTCTTCGATCTGCGATATGAAGCGAACGACCTTGCCCTCGGCATCGCGCATCGCAGCGACATGGATCAGCACGTGAACGACTTCTTCGAAAGGTCGCAGGTAACGCTTCTCAATCGTATAACCGTCCCGCTTTCCCTGCAGCACTTGCTGGAACAAGATCAGGTCCGCCTCGATATCGTCTGGATGCGTGAAGTCCCTGAAATGAGTGCCCAGGACTTTCTCGGTCGGAAGCCCAACCAACTTGGCGAAAGCCGCGTTGCCGCGAATGATGCGTCCTGCAAGATCGACCAGAGCAATCCCGATCGGAGCATTCTCGAAGGCGAAGTCGAACAGTGCCAGTCGGGTTTCAGGATCATCGGCCGTATACCTTTCCGCTGCCATCCTTCCTCCAAAGACAAGAGCATCACGGCGATAGGTGTGTTTTCGGAGATGATAATCAAGGTGACGGCCAGCATCGCCGCGCAATGAAAGGCAGCATTGCGCAGGCTCCTTGATGTCAGACACTGTCGCAATTATCTCGGCTACAGCGGGACATTATGCAGGAGTTGACAGTGGTCAGCCCTTATGGACTGATCAATTCAGGGAGGAGAATATGGATAGGAGGAGCCCGGGTCTTTCCGCGAGCGACATGCGCATACTCAGAACGCTGCTAGGCCGTTACGCCGCGCGTTACCACCTCGCGGGCCCAGAGCGAGACGATCTGATTGAGCGAATGTTTCAGGCTTTGGCGAGCAATCCGGACGTTTTCTTCGAAATCCCGGTCGAAAAAGCCGCCGCAGAGACGATGCACCGGATCTATAGCGGCCATGAGCAGTGAACCCGGCGAGGCTGTTGCTTCTGACGATCACGCCCCGCTGATCTTCGCGCCAGTGTCACGCCTGAGATGAGGCGGGACATCCCCGAGCTCGGCAAGCTTATTGTTCTGCTTCAGAAAAATACGAAAGTTCTCGCGAGCCGCATCGATCGGCCAGTGACCACTCGCCGCCTCACGACAGTAGCGAACGAGGGTGTCGTAAGCCAGGTTTCGCTTATCTCGGGGCCATTCGTCGAGAAAATCGAACACGTCATCCAGTCCGGTTATCTCCTGCACGAAATACCGGCGCTGTGCGTAGATCGGCTTGTCAAATTGAGCGAGCAACATAGCAACCTCCTTCGTGTGCTCGGCAAGGACAGATAACTGAAGCCGGCCCAGACGGGCCGGCTGATAGCAAGAGGCGTTTTATCTCGGTTAAGCGGTCATGCGACCTGGCGGTCGGCTCCAAGTCGAAGCGGCTCGCCGGCAGACGAAACGACGCCGATTTCGATCTTGCGCGGTTTCATGGCTTCGGGGACCTCGCGCTTCAGGGCAATCGTCAGCAGGCCATTCTTCAGATCGGCACCTTCGACCCTCACATGATCGGCAAGCTCAAACTTGCGCTCAAAGGACCGGCCAGCGATGCCGCGGTGGAGATATTCGCCCTGTAGTTCTTCGGCTTTCCCGCCTTTGATCACCAGGACGTTGCGCTCCTGAGTGATATCCAAATCGCCTTCGCCGAAGCCCGCCACTGCCATTGTGATGCGATAGTCGTCTTCGCCGGTTTTGACGATGTCATAGGCAGGCCAGGTTTCGATTGCGTTGAGACGCTGCGTATTATTGAGCAGATTGAACACGCGGTCGAAGCCGATGCTCGAACGATAGAGTGGTGCAAAATCAAGTTCAGTTCTCATAACCATATCCTCCGTAAAGCAACATGGAAGGAAGCAAAGTGCTCCCCTGATTAACCGGCTCCCTAATGGGCCGTCGGCGCTGGACGATTTGGTTTTTGAGTTTTTGTCGTTCAAGACCTGATCCGAAATTTTTTTCAGCTCTCCGGAGGTTATCTTGTTCGTTTGAAAAGCGATCCTATCTCGATTGCGATTTTCGACTTGGGAGCATCGGGATGGGTGACGCAATGACTGGGATGTTTTCAGACGCGGACATTGAGATTTTGGCTCCAAAACGCATCAATCAGAATGAGTCAGCCGGTTGCGTCTGCTGCTGCTGCCAGCGTCCGAGCTCCGCCATGGACGAAGACGGCTGCGGCATTTGCGACGAATGCTTGGCGCCGTGATCCTTCGAGCGAGACAAGCGTTGGAACCGATGCCACCTATGACAGTTCTGAGCGTACGATACCGTACACAGACAACAGAGGGTCATCTTGCATGCCCAAAGCAGATGCTATCCTTGTCGTAGAGGACGACCCGGTCCTGAGATTATTGCTGGTCGAGGAACTCGAACAAGCAGGATATGAGATATTTGCAGGTCAAAATGCTCAAGAGGCGATCAACGTCCTTGAAAACAATCCCGACATTCGCCTTATGCTCACTGACATCGACCTTCTCACTGAGGCCGAGGGTCTCCAACTGGCGAAGCAGAAGCCGAGCGCCTGTCAAAGATGCTTCTCCGAGACAGTGGCGAGCGTTGCCGCATCCTGGAAAAGCGCCGAAGTTGCTCGTTCCCACGCCCCGTCGTCTGCTTTGAGAGCCGTCTGAAGCCACGCAAGCGTCAGGCGCCGCGTCGCTTCCAGCACGTCTGGGGATTCTGTTTCTGTTTCCTTTGCGTCTAGTGCGGCGATCCCGCCTAGGCCGTGACCAACGCCGTGCATGGTCAGCATTGCTTTAGCGCCCGGCGCATCGTGAAACGCATCTGCATGCCACTCAGGGCCACGGGTGGTGAAATGCGGCTTATCCATATCACCACAGACAACCAGGCTGTGTGTCGTTAAGGTCGAGAAGTCGACATCGAAAAACGGAAACCGAGCAGCGTTCTCTTCGGTCATATCCTTGCCGCCGCGGCCCGGCGTTGTCAGGAGAGTGCCCGCCGAGATGCGAGGATCGGAAAAATCCTCACCATTGAGCTGCGCTCCCATCAGAAGTCCAACGGTATGGCCGCCAAGGGAGTGGCCAACGGCAGCGATGCGTAGATGATCCATCCGGCCAGCAACGGCGGGAGCCTGTCGCTCGATCTCGCGCAACTGGTCGAGGATTGCCTTTACCTCCTCAACACGCTCGCGCCAGAAAAATGGTGCGCCGGGAGAATCCTTCGGCAGGCCACCAACCCTCGAACTCGCGTGGGTCGGCTGGATCACGACAAACCCTCTCTCCGCCCAGAACTGTGCAAGTGGCGCGTAGCCGTCCTTTGAAGGGACATAGTTGGACGGGCCAAAACCATGTGAAAGAATCACGATGGGCAAGTCAGCGCCATTGGCTGGTGCTGTCAAACGCAGCTCCAGCGGCTGGCGACCGGGCATAGAGAGGCGGATCGGCGTGTAGGCAACGGTGAGCGTGGCTTCAGTGGTCGGAATATGCTTCGCGAGATTGATCAGATTGTTCATGGGTCTCGATCTTCAAAAGTGGATTTCGGATGGTGATATTCAGGCGAGCGAATGACCCGCTTCGCGGAACGAGGTTTCCGCGTCGGCGCCGGCGGGGATCTTCATCGGCGCGTCGATCTCTGTCACAGACCGCCAGACGGCCTCTGCAACAGCTTCCGGCGTAGTGACCTCAGTGCCCGAACGCAGCTTCTTCATGTAGTCGTGGACGAAAACTTCATAGGGCTCGGGGATTTCCATGCCCATGCGCGAGACGGCATTCTTGCCGAAGCCGGTCGTCGGTGCAGAGCCAGGTAGGACGATTTTAGCGCGGATGCCGAACATCGCCGCCTCGAGCGCGAGGCTCTCCGTGAAGGCATTGAGCGCCGCCTTGCTGGCGCTGTAGACCGAGAGAGCGGGCAACGGCCTTATCGTGACGGCGGAGCTGACGTTGACTATGACGCCTGAGCGCCGGACCCGCATCTGCGGAAGGACGGCTTTTGTCATCGCCATTGCGCCGAAGACGTTTGTCTCGAACAGTTCGCGAACCTTCGACATCTCCGAGCCTTCGAGCACATTGAGCATGCCGACGCCGGCGTTGTTGACCAGAGCATCGATCGTGCCGGCAGCTTCGACCGCCTCAGCAATGCTGTCCGCGCTGGTGACATCTAGCGGCAGGATTTCGAGCCTGTCGTTCGAAGGAAGAAGGTTGTTTCGCGGTGTGCGCATGGTTGCGACGACGTCCCACCCGGCGTCCAAGAATTTCTGTGCGGTGGCGAGGCCGAAACCGGACGAGCAACCGGTGATGAGGATCTTTGGCATGTTCCGTCTCCTGACATTTAACTCGGCTGAAGATGGACCTAGTCACCCGGACCTGCTATAGGCGTACGTCCAAAAGCGTTTAGCGGAAGTCCGAATTGATGACCGATCCGGTTGCTGAAGTTGTTTCCTTGTTGAAGCCGAGCCCGTCGATCTCAAAGCTGGTGACGGGCGGCGGTCGGTGGCTGGTTGAGCGCACGGAGCTTGGAAGCCCCTTCTACTGCGCGGTGGTCGAGGGCCGTTGCCTGATGACGATAGCCGGCCGTGAGGCCATGGTGCTGGCTGCGGGCGATTTTGTCCTGGTTCCGAAGATTTTCTCGTTCACGATGAGCAGCATGGAGGCGCCGCCACGGGGCGCACTTGCCCAGCGCCTGGAGACCAGCCCCGGTGTCTTTCGTCTGGGCGATCCGGAATGGCCGACGGAGATCAAGGCACTGGTTGGTCATTGTCAGTTCGGCTCGGATGACAAGGCCCTTCTCGTATCGCTGCTGCCGGAGGTCATCCATGTTCATGGTGAAGAGCGACTGATGGCTCTCGTCCGGATGATCAACGAGGAGACGAGGGCCGACCGTGCCGCGCGTGAGATGGTGCTCCATCGGTTGCTCGAAGTGTTGTTCATCGATGCAATACGATCGGCCGCAAGCGCCAAGGCACCGCCGGGTCTCCTGCGTGGCATGGCCGATCCATTGCTGGCGCCGACATTACGCCGGATACACGCAAATCCAGGTCGCAGCATTACGGTGGAGACGCTTGCCAAAGAGGCTGCCATGTCTCGTTCGACCTTCTTCGATCGCTTCCGCAAGGAGGTAGGCGTCGCGCCGATGGAATACGCAACGAGGTGGCGGATGGCCTTGGCGAAAGAGCTTCTTCGCGACGAGGTCGCGATGGCGGAAATCGCTGAACGCGTCGGCTATGGCTCGACGAGCGCTTTCAATGTCGCCTTTAGTCGGCATGTGGGGATGCCGCCCGGGGCTTATTCTCGCGCGATTGCTGCCACGTAAGCATGTATAACCTTTTGAAAGGCTGGCTAGCGAAGCTCCAGCAGCCGGCCGCGGGTCATGAACTCGTGACTGCTCCAGCAGCTTAACTGGTGGCGAGGCGGCCATCGCGTCGTCGATGCGATGAAGTCGATATACTTTCCGAAACATTGTTTACGCAAAGTGCGTAATTGACCGTAGATAACCCACGTATATCTTAAGCGAGCGATTGCGCCCGTTTCTGCGGATGAGGCCGATCAGGTCTCCCAATCGCCCTCGCAAGCATGGGCTGTGCACAGCACCCCCGCGCGAGGTCTATTCTGAATTGAACAAACTGGAGTGTCTTATGCATGCCTCGACATTAAGACGGGCGGTCACGCACGCGCTCGTCATGACGATCCTTAGCTCCACCGTGATGATCGCCGGTTCCACCGTTCCCGCCCTGGCTGTCGAAGAAGCGGCAACGTCCGGAGCGGTGATCTCCCATAAACCGCACAACATTTCACCACAAATCAAGGGACACGCACAGCTCATGGTCCACACCATGTAGTCGGTGTCCGGAGACCTCACAACGGCATCAACCCTCCTGTTGGTGCCGGACGGAAAGGCGGCACCCGGTGGATGGCCAGTAATTGCCTGGGCACATGGGACGACGACACCTGGCAATAAGCTATGCGCACCCAGCCTGACAGGTGAGCTTGATGGTGGCCTTACAAAGGACGGCTTCAATAGCGATTACCTGTTCGAAATCTCGACGCTTGTAAACGCGGGCTATGCAGTCGTTGCTCCTGATTTGGAAGGTCTCGGCGAAGCCGCAACGGTTCCTTACCCCTACTTCAGTGCCAGCAGTCTGGCGCGTTCGCTGATCAGCGGCGTGGTTGCCGCTCACAATGTCGACGGCAACCTTTCGAAGCAGTACGCCGCGGTTGGGCATTCTGACGGCGGTCACGCGGTCCTCGGCGTCGAAGCCTATGCCGATGAAGCCCCGCAGTTGGAATACATCGGAACGGCGGCAATAGCGCCCTACACCTCGATCGATGCTTTCGTCAAAGAGCTAGGCCAGCGAGCCGTAGCGAACCCTGAAAAGGCAAGCGACTATCGCCTTCTCCAGAACTTCAACGTCGCCCTCATGACGACTGGGTTGAAGGTGATTGATCCTTCGTTCAAGGCTTCATCCGTCATGGGCGCTGATCTTGAAGCGCAGCTGAAGGAATTCACGACACGCTGCTCGGTTCCTGCCATCGGTGGCCTGTCTAAAGCAATTGCCGCAAAAGGTGCGACCTTCGATGGCTTCAGACAAGATTGGGCTAGTGATCCGAAGATGGCCGCGTTTCTTACTGCGAACGACCCGGCTGCCAACCCGAACTTCCGCCTCAAAAAGCCGACCTTCATCTCGCTTGGCCCCGACGACTCCTTTGTCTTTTTGAACACGACGCGGGCGCTGGTCGCGCGATTAAAGGCAGACGGAACACCTGTGACATACAATGAGTATCCGCACACGGACCACTTCACCGTCATCCGTGCCGCGCAGCCTGACACCATGAGCTTCCTGAAGCAACTTTTCGCAAACTGAAACGCGATCGCGACCGCCGCACCGGAAAGAAACGCGGCGGTCTGTCACGACACACTTTGAGGAAGCCACCCATGTCACAGACCAACAGACGGATCGTGCTTGCATCAAGGCCGGCGGGACCGCCCAAGCCTGCTAACTTTCGTCTCGAAGAAGCGCCTCTGCCCGAGGTGCCCAATGATCACGTTCGGCTCGAAACCATCTACCTTTCGCTAGACCCGTACATGCGGGGACGCATGAGCGACGCCAAGTCCTATGCTGATCCGATCGCGATCGGCGACGTGATGGTTGGCGCCACGGTCTCCAGGATCAAACGGTCCCGCAACCTGAATTGGAAGGAAGGCGACATCTTTGTTGGCTACTCGGGTTGGCAGACCCATGCCATCTCCGACGGAAGCGATTTGCGGAGGATCGATCCGCATGCCGCTCCGATCTCTACCGGACTTGGCGTCCTGGGCATGACCGGCTTCTCAGCCTATGCAGGCCTGCGCAACATCGGGCGCCCGAAGCCCGGAGAGACTGTTGTCGTCGCCGCAGCAAGCGGAGCGGTTGGCTCAGTCGTTGGCCAGCTCGCCAGGATCGACGGGGCGCGCGCCATTGGGATAGCCGGGGGTGCTGAGAAATGTGCGTTCGTCAAAAACGAACTGGGCTTTGACGCCGCGATCGATCATCGTGATCCACACTTCGCGCAACAGCTCGCCGAGGCCTGCCCGGTCGGGATCGATGTCTATTTCGAAAACGTCGGCGGCGCCGTCTGGGATGCGGTCCTGCCACTTTTCAACAATTTCGCGCGTGTGCCCCTCTGCGGGATGATCTCCCACTACAATGACGAAGCGTTAGGCCCGCCATCCGTTGACCGGCTTCCTTCTTCCATGAAGGTCATCCAGCACAAGAGCATCACAGTTCGAGGTTTCATGAACGTGGAGTTCATTAAGCAGCAACCGACATTCTTAGAGGAAGCCGCTGGTTGGATCGCTGACGGCAGGTTGAAGTATCGAGAGGACATCGTGGACGGGCTTGAACATGCCCCCGCAGCATTCATAGGTCTTCTTGAGGGCCGCAATTTCGGCAAGCTGCTCGTTAGGGTCTAGGACCGCTAGTAGAAGGCAGCGCGATCGTCAGGGAGCTAGTCTCGCTGGCGATCGTATTCTATTTGCGCGCGCTCAAGCTCCGGGCCGTAGGTCATGGACCAGGCGTACAGCGCCTCGAACGGCTGCTGAAGCGAGCGGCCGAGCACGGTAATGGTATATTCGACGCCGACCGGCGTCGTCGTCGTCAGAACTTCACGGCGGATGAGCCCGTTGCGCTCCAGTCTTTTCAACGCTTCGGAAAGCGCTTTGTGCGTGATCCCGTCAAGGCGCCGCATGATCTCGTTGAACCGTGACGGTCTGGTGCATAATACAGTCAGGATCAGCACAGACCACTTGTTGGCGATCTGCTCCAGCACCGGCCGCGCCTTCTCGACGTCCAACAGAGCCTCAACCGAGACAGGCTTGGGCCGGCGAGGCATGCTGGCTTTGGTGGACATTCCTCCGTCATCCAATGACATAGGTATACTCCTCGATATCTGCTTTACTCATAGTGCGTAATTGACCGTAGGTATAGACATTATATCTAATCACATCATTATTGATGGAGTTAGCATGAACAGATTAGCAAACAAAATCGCCCTCGTTATCGGGGGCGTCGGTGGCATCGGCGGAGCCATTTCGCAGAGATTTGCCAGCGAGGGCGCACGGGTCTACGCGACCAGCCGCAAGGGTGGGGAGAACATTTCAGAGTCGGAGGGCTCGGGGAGTATCCGGGTCATTCAAGCGGACGCCAACGAAAAGACCGATCTTAAGCGCGTCATCGAGCATATCCGCTCGAAAGAAGGCCGCATCGACGTGCTTGTCGTGAACGCGGGCTTGTCCGAATATGCACCGCTCGAAGAGATTTCGGACGACCATTTCGATCGAGCATTTGGGCTGAACGTCCGATCCCTCGTGTTCGCAGCGCAGGGTGCGGTTGACCTCATGCAATCCGGCGGAACCATTGTACTCATCGGCTCAATCGCGGGCGACATCGGCACCAAGGGCTATGGTGTCTACGGTGCGACCAAAGCAGCAGTCCGTTCGTTTACGCGTACGTGGGCCAACGAACTTGCTCCCAGAGGCGTTCGCGTCAACGTCGTCAGCCCTGGACCGACCGACACCGCGATGATGGCAAGCGCGTCGCAGGAGGTGCGAGATGCACTGTCCAGCATGATCCCTCTTGGACGCATGGGGAGGCCCGAAGAGGTGGCCGCGGCCGCCCTCTTCCTCGCAAGCGACGAGAGCAGTTTCACGACGGGTGCAGAACTCGTTGTCGACGGAGGCATGGCACAGGTCTGACGCCAGCTCCACACCATGGTCATAAGGGCCACCAGACTCCTCCAGAGATGTGGTGTGCAGTGTCTCTGGAGAGACTAAGTTCATTATCGGCCGATGGCGATGAGAGCCGACCACAATTTTAGGTCTTGAGCGGACACGCGCCAAGAGCCTAGTGGTTTCAGTCCGTGATTTCTGTATATCGAGCGCGGGACTGCGCTTTCCGGCAGATCCTCCCAACGCCCTGGCAATGGCCTTCTCCGCTTCGAAGTCCACGATGGTCAAATTCTTCCCTGTTGGGACGGGCTGATAATCACTATGGGAGCCTGGTTGGGACGATATTCGCGTCGAGCGCCTCATAGCCCTTCAGATCAAGCAGATTATAGAGTTCGGCTCGAGTTTGCATCGAAGCGAGAAGGTGGCCAGTCGAGCCTAGACGGGCGATCTCCGCGAACAGTGCGTCTTGCGACTTGTTGGCAACCCGCAGCGATGATACCGGCCAGATGACAATTTTGTAGCCTATGGCCTGCAACCGTTGCGCCGTCATCGGTGGCGAGCGGCCAAACTCCGTCATGTTGGCAAGCAGTGGCACGTCTCCCATCGCCGCTACGAACTCCGAGAACATCGCCTCGGACGTTAACGCTTCGGGAAATATGGCATCGGCACCTGCCCGGACATACAGACGCGCCCGGTCTATCGCTTTGTCGATGCCTTCGTCGGCAGCGGCATCGGTGCGGGCAACAATCAGCAGCGAGCGCCGGGCCCTGGCGGCGGCAGCAACCTTAGCTGCCATATCCTGCGGCGTTGCCAGCTTCTTGTCGTTGAGATGCCCGCACTTCTTTGGCAGGATTTGGTCCTCGATCTGGATGGCGGCAGCCCCGGCTTCCTCAAGACGACGAACAGTGTTCATGACGTTGAGCGCTTCGCCGAAGCCCGTGTCTGCGTCCACAAGAAGCGGAAGCCCGGACGCCCGAACGATCTGCCGTGTAAAGAACAGTACATCGTCCAGGGTTAGAATACCAAGATCTGGCAGGCCCATGGAGGCGCTCATCGCCGCGCCGGACAGGTAAAGTGCCTGGAAGCCGCTCGCCTTTGCCTGCAACGCAGCTAGTCCATTGTGGGCACCAGGCATCCGGACGATTTCGGGGCCGTCAAGCATCCGACGCAGCCGAAGACCTGACGGCACGTCCTCATCGGGTGAAAGAACAAGATACGACATGCGGTAGCCCTTCTCTTAGTCCGTCTCAACGATCGTCTTGTGGCGCCAGCTTCTAAACTTCGGCATCAGCATGGGGACCAGCAGAACACCCGCAGCCATGATCCAGAGCGTTATGGATATCGGGCTTGACCAGAGGATGGACACATCGCCAGCCGACAAGGACAGCGCTCTGCGAAGGCTTTGCTCAAGGATTTTTCCCAGTACCAACCCGAGGATCAGGGGCGCCATCGGCACGCCGACGCGGCGAAGGAAATAGGCTCCGACCCCGAGCGCGACCATCAGGACGAGGTCGAATGTCGTCGATTTCCCCGAATAAACGCCGATCGCACTGACCACGACGATGAACGGGACAAGGACCCACGCCGGGACCGATAGCATCTTCGCAAACAGCCCGACGAGTGGGATGTTTATGGCAAGCAGTATGATGTTGCCGATGAAGAGCGAGGCAATGAGGCCCCATACGAGGTCGGGCTGCGACCGGAAAAGGGCCGGTCCGGGGGTCAAGTTGTAGAGGGTGAGAACACCGAGCATGATCGCCGTGGTTCCGGAGCTTGGGATGCCCAATGTCAGCATCGGAATGAAGTTGCTGTTCGACGCGCTGTTGTTGGCGGCCTCAACTGAAGCAAGTCCACGGAGGTCACCGTTACCGAAATGGCTGCCTTTCGGGTCGCTTTTTTCCACAACACGCTTCTCCGTGGTGTAGGCGAGAGCCGATGCGACCGTGCCGCCAGCACCCGGAAGGATACCGACGAAGAATCCGATCAGGGACCCGCGTAGCGTCGCCATGTTGGTGAAACGCAATTCAGCGCGGTTAAAGAGACTGCGGCCGAGTTGCTCGATGCGGATCGACGCGCCGCCGTGCATCGTGTCCAGCATGATCAGCAGTTCGCTAATGGCGAAGAGGCCGATGACGACGGTCGCAAACTGAACGCCGTCTGCGAGGTTCGGCGAGCCGAATGTGTATCTGTAGACGCCGGAGTTCGCATCGATGCCGATCGTCGAGATGGCGAGCCCGAGCATGATCGCCAGCAGCGCCTTCACGGGCTGGTCAGTAAGCAGGCCCGTCAAGCAAGAAAAGGCGAAGACCATCAACGCAACATATTCCACCGGTCCAAAAGCGAGCGCCCAGCGCGCGAGCACGGGTGCGGCGAGCACGATACCGAATGTCGCAATCGCCGAGCCGACAAACGAAGTCCAAGCCGACAGGGACAGCGCAATTCCCGCCTTTCCCTGCCGCGCCAGCGGATAACCTTCGAGCGCCGTCATGACGGCCGAGGCTTCGCCGGGGACGTTAAGCAGGATGGCGCTGATGCGGCCGCCGTATTCGGAGCCGATATAGATGGCGGCCATCAGGATCAGAGATCCCTCAGGCGGCAGTCCAAGCGCGAAGACGACCGGGACAAGCATGGCGACGGCGTTGATCGGACCAAGTCCCGGGAGGACGCCGACCATTGTGCCGACGATGGCCCCCAGGGTTGCAAGAAGAAGATTGGTAGGAGCCAAGGCAACACCAAAGCCATGGGCAAGAAAGCCGAGAGTGTCCATCAGATGATCCCTCCAAACGGACCGACCGGTAAAACCACATCGAGAACGCGGTCGAATAGAAGATAGGAAGCAAGGCCAAGAACCACCCCTGTCACCGCCCCCTGCCACCACTTGGCTCCGAAGATCATAGCAATCGGAACCATGAAGATCGCCGTCGAGATCACGAAGCCGAGAGGCTGGAACAGAACCGTATAAGCCAACAGCGACGCGGAAAGCGCAGCAATCGCCATTCCGGAGCCGGCCTTG
Organism: Aliirhizobium wenxiniae; assembly: GCF_019511445.1. Lineage (GTDB taxonomy): Bacteria > Pseudomonadota > Alphaproteobacteria > Rhizobiales > Rhizobiaceae > Neorhizobium > Neorhizobium wenxiniae_A. The sequence goes on along the minus strand of NZ_JAEUAN010000014.1, from coordinate 5,489 downwards.
TGAGCCTGATCAGGCTCTTCGGGCTTCAGCAGCAACATGATGCCGCAGATGGCTATCACCCCCGCGGCCAGAAGCGGGAAGGCCCGGGGACCGACAGGTTCATATGCGAACGGTGCCTGAAGCCCATAGCCGAAGGCGAGCATCAATGCTGCGACCGCGAGTGCGGTCGCTCCCAGGAGACGGTCGGTATTCATGGCAACTGCCCTTACTTGGTGGCGAGACCGAATTCGGTCGCAAGCGTCTTGTATGCAGCGACCTGCTTCTGGACGAAGGCTGTCGTCTCTTCGCCTGTCATGGGCAAGGGCAGGAGGTTACGCTTCTGAAGAGCGGCCTCGTAGCCAGGTGCCTTCATGGTCGCGGCAAACGCATCGGACCACCACTTGTAGTCCGCGTCGCTGACATCAGGTCCGACATAGAAACCACGCACGATCGGCCATTTAATATCGAATCCCTGTTCGGCGGCGGTCGGCACTTCGGCAAGCTTGCCCGGCAATCTTTTCTCGGAGAAGATCGCCAGAAGCTTGAGCGGCGCGCCGCCGTCGATGGCTGCCTGGCTGTCCCCGACGTCGTTCATGCAGACATTGACATGGCCACCCTGTAGGGCTGTTGCGCAGTCTCCGCCGCCCTCGAAGGCCACAAATCGCATAGTCTTGTAGTCGATGCCGGCCGCACGTGCCGTCATAGCCGCCTTCATCCAGTCCTGGCTGCCGATCGTGCCCCCGGCGCCGATGATGACCGACGAAGGATCCTTCTTGATCGCCTCCATCAAATCCTTGAGCGACTTGTATTCGCTATCGTCCTGTACGACGACCGCGCCATAATCCGTGCCGACGCTAGCAACCCAGCGCACGTCCTTCTCAGTATAGGCGCCGAACTTGCCCTGTGCGAGGTTAAGGAGCGATCCGGCCGAGAAGGCGACGATCGTTCCTGGTTCTGCACGACGCTGGCCAACTATCGAGTTGTAGGCGACCGCTCCGATGCCGCCCGGCATGTAGGAAACGCGCATCGGCGACTTGACGGCACCAGATTCCTGCAACGACGCCTGGGCAAGCTTGCAGGTGATGTCGAACCCGCCGCCCGGCTGAGCCGGAGCAACGCATTCGGGATTCTTCGGTTCGGCATGCGATGTGGAAGGCGTGACTGAGAACGCAGCCGACGCGAGCGCGGCCGCAAAAGCGGCGCGGTAAATAGAAGTCATAGTTCTCTCCTCCATATGACGTGTGCAGACCTCCAATCTGCAACGCATGTTTTAACCTACCCAAGCTTTCAACTGGCTTTCATCAAGTCGCCGGAAGCACAATTCGTACGATAAGCCCCGATCTGTCCTGGCGGTTTTCCGCCGTCATCGTGCCTCCATTTGCCCGAGCTACGGTCATGGCAATTGCCAATCCCAGTCCGTTGCCGCTTGATTTGCGATTTCCACTCCGGAACCTGGTGCCCGCGAATGCGAGTTCCTCCGCATTCATTCCGGACCCCTCGTCAATCACCTCGATAGTGCAGCTGTCGCGCTGATTTTGCACGGTGACAGTGATCAGCGTGCCTTCCGGCGCGTATGTAATCGCATTGTCGATGATGTTCATGCAGGCTTCTTGCAGCAGCCCCTCGTTCGCCCTAACGTGAACAGGTTCGTCCGAAGCTTCCAGCACGCATTCCATCCGTCTTGCGCGGATCCTTGGCCATAGCATGCGTATAGTGTCGGCAGCAATCTCCGTGACGTCGAGCTGCACTTGGGGATAGATATCTGTTCCTTGCGACGTCCGCGCCTTGGCGAGAGACAGAAGCTGGTTGGTGGTTCTGATGGAGCGATCGAGAACGTCGCGTGACGCGTGCAGTGTCTGATGGACGTCCTTGAAGTCCGTTTGATGCAAAGCATAGTCGATTTGAGTTCTGAGGATCGCCATAGGCGTCCTGAGCTGGTGCGACGCGTCGTCGAGGAACCGGCGTTGCTGCTCGGCCTCATCAACCGTCCGCTGTATCAACCGGTTCATCGCCTGCACCAGCGGCCTTACTTCCAAAGGCAGTGACGCAGCCTCGACCGGTTTGAGATCGTCCGGGTCCCTTGCATCGATCGTTTCCCGCAATCGGTTCAAGGGCTTCACCGCCACATAGACACCAATACCAAGAAGGGCAGTGAGTACGACAACAACAAGAAGATCGCGCAGCACCGCCCGCAATATCAACTCGTTCTGGAAGGAGGTCCTTGAGACCTTCGTTTCCGCCACCTGGATCGTGACCTGCGTGCCGTCGCGTTTCGAAGGATCGAGCGGCCGTGTTAGCGTCCCGATCCGAACCTCCTTCCCGAAGTATAAGGCATCTTCGAAGCTGAGCTCGCCACTCCTCGAACTTCGCGCCTTTGGCAGCAGGACGTCTCCAATCTGCACGAAGCCATCGCTTGTCGAGATGTTGAAGTAGACAGCACCCTGAGCCGTCAGCTGGAAGAATTCGAAGAGGTTGTAGGGAAGCTCTACGCCCACCCCTCCGCTCTCGGTGGAAATATTGCCGTTGACTTTTCACTAGGCGAATGCCCGGTCATGTCCCGGCCTCCTCCAGAACGTAGCCGATACCTCTCAAGGTTTTGATCTGTGCCGAGCCGGCAAGTTTCTTTCGAAGTCGATGCGCGATGACCTCTATCGCCTCAAGCTGTATTTCGGCATCGTAGGAGAACATGCGGTCGAGGATTTTCTGCTTCGACATCGGTTCGCCGGCATGCTGGATCAGTATCCGGAGCATCGAATGTTCTCTGGGTGTCAATTCCAGGGCGGAGCCTGCAAGTGTGAACCTCTGTTCGGATGAAGAAAACGACAGGTCTCCGCAGGTGAACATCCCCGCGTGGCGGCCATGGGCGCGGCGCACCAATGCAACGAGACGTGCTTCCAGCTCCTCGATTGCAAAGGGCTTGGCCAGAAAGTCGTCGGCACCTTGGTGCAGACTGTCGATCCGCTCGGTTAACGTGTCGCGTGCGGTCAGGATGAGAGCCGGTGTGGTGTCCCGCCTAGCCCGCATAGCGGACAGAACCGACCGGCCATCCATAAAGGGCAGGCCGAGATCGAGAATGACGATATCAAACTCCTCGTTACGCAAGCGAGCGTCAGCGGCGCGACCATCTTCCGCCCACTCGATGATGAATTCGTATCGCTGGTTCATCGCCTTGATGAGCCATTGGGCCAGCTCAGCATCATCTTCCACGAGAAGGATTTTCACATGAGCCCCGAGGCGACGTTTCGATGCCTCACTTGAAGCAGCGGTCTTGTAAATCGTCAAGTCACGGCTATCCCTCGTCTACCGCTCAATTGATCATTTCGACGACGGGACGTGGTATGGCGGACTAAGTTCTTGAAATGGTTCGAACCGGTGGCCCGTTGTTTTGATCCAAGGGCTTCAGGAAAATCCCGCTTTTCATATTCGAGGGCTCGGTCGCCCTAAAGGGTTCTAATCGGAGCTCGTCGAGCCACGCCAATAGATTCTCGGCAGTCTCCCGATAGAAGATCCTATACGAACGCTCGGTGACAAAGCCGATATGCGGAGTTGCAATGACATTGGGAAGCGATAGCAGGCGGTGTCCCGGACGAACAGGGCCGTCATCGAACACATCAAGAGCAGCGCCACCAATCGAGTTCGTCGCCAAGGCTTTCGCAAGCGCGTCCTCGTCGACGCGGGCCACGCGACGTGTTCACCAGCCAGGCTGTTGGCTTCATCATATTGAGTTTGTCGCGACCTATGATGCCCCTCGAGCCATCGGAGAGGACGAGATGGAGGGTGGCTCGGGTCGATGTCAGTTCCCAAGAAGCTGATTTGGTGCCTCTCAGGGTAATTTGCAGACCGGCAGCCACGGCGACGCTGCGTTAAGCTTTTGGTTAAGTCCCTGCTTTGCGAGAGATTGCCCGCCTCTTTTTTGCACAACGAATATCTGAAAAGAGGAAGTTGAAATAAGCTGATCCTGAATTAGTTTTTGCAGATAAATTCTGCGGAGGGGTCAGATGAAAGACAAGTCACTAATCAGAAGTCAGAAACTCATTGGCCGGATTATCGACCAGCGTAAACGACGACAGTATCAGTCGGCTCTTGCGGAGCATCTCCAACATGTTGGTGCCTTTAAAAAGCACGCTTCGATAACGGAACCAGATGAACTCAACCTTCGAGGCCGGCGTGTATTGATCGCAGAGGATAGCTACGAACAGGCTCGCGAATTGGCCGACTTATTGAGGTCGATGAGGATCGAGGTGGTCGGACCTTTCCCTCGAGCGCGGGAGGCACTCAAATATCTCGAGCATGACCAGATAGATGCTGCTGTGCTGGACATCTTCCTTGCTGAAGGAAACGCTCTGGGCTTGGCAAAGGCTCTCTGCGAAACGCATATACCATTCGCGTTTCTCACGGGCTACCAGCGAGAGGTGATCCCCGCAGAATTTCGGGACGTACCTTATTACTGCAAGCCCTGCAGCAGCAAAGAAATAACCTCTTTCCTGAGTTCCGCTATTCGGTGACCGCAGACGGTTTCACGAAGATTGTCTATCCCGATTGGAGTGTTGAACCCGGTGGTACTCCACAGGCAAGTTGCTTGACCGCAACAAGGAGAAGCCGTTGAAGAGCGCGTGTGCTCAGCCTAAGAAATAGTAATATTCCTCCAAGGAACTATCGGGCCTCGTCCCAGTTGGTGGACACTGTCAAATTCGACCGCAGTGACTAGCTCCTAGCAATCGGTGCGCAAACGGCCTGCTTCAATCTGATAGTATCGCTTCTTTTTACTAGGGGGAGTTGACATGTTGCTCGGAAGCGTAAAGCTAGAGACCGCAATTTACCGTCTGACTGACGAGGAAAGGCGACTATTTTTCAGGAATTTGAAAAAAGAGGTCGCTCGCATCTTCTGCGAACTGGATCCGGCAGCAAGATCATGATGGTCAATCTCCGCGCGCAAGCTTGTTGACGTCCTGGAATTTTTTGAAGCTGATCCCAATGACACGCTCGCCTGTACCATAGAGCAAGCGGTCCACCTCGCATGTGAATTCATCGCACAGGTTAGTCTTAGAACCCGCGCTGGGTTTTGCACCACAGTGCACTGAGATTTATATCGTCGCATCGGATCTTCGCTCAATCTGACCTAGCCATCTTTCAGAAACGAACAAAGGCGACTGGACTGGCAAGTTTCTCGCGTAAACCACCATCGTCTTGCCGTTCCCCTGTTCGGGCGAGACGTCAATCGTTGCTGTGTATTGGCACAGGGCCTTGATTTCGCCCATCCACGCCATGCGAAGGCACTCATCCGTTCGATCGGCGCCGACAATCGAACGCTGCAGGCCACGCGATGCCGCCCGCGCGTAAAATGTGTTTGCAGTGCGCATCGTTGATATCTGTGCGTCTAGATTGACCTTGCCCCGTTGAAATAATCCATTTTGAAGTAAGCTCTGGCCCATCGAAAGGACCAGAGAATGAAGCGCACACGTTTCACGGACGAACAGATCATTGGCATTCTGAGGGAGCACGAGGCTGGC